>JARRKC010000006.1:0-101178 GCA_037388505.1 Acidobacteriota bacterium
GGTGCGTCGGCAGGCGGGCGCAAACGGCGCGACTCACGACCGTCGGGGCTGAACCACCACAGGCCGCCACCGAACTCGCCGTCGTCGAACCCTACCAGCCAGCCGCCTCGAAGTCTTCGAACACTGCGATTACCCTTACGGTCCGGCCCAGACGAATACGAGAAGGGTAGCGGGTCCGCATGCTCACGAATGGGGCAGGGCACGGGGATGATGTGTCCATCCTTAACGGAGAGGGACCAGAAATCCTCGCTGAAATACGTGCAGCGTAGTTCCTCCTCGGTGGGTGGACCGGAAATTGCCACCCATCCCGGGATTACGATTCGTTGGAGCGGCACGACCGGTTGAGGCAGAAGAAGCAACGCCAAAAGGGATTGAAGTATGCTCATCAGGCCGGTCTCCTTCTCGTGAGTCGGGAGCCTGAATGCGATCACTCACGCCGCGCAGATCTTGCCATCCAAGCAGATGTTTCTCAAGTCGAAATCGTTCATGGCCGACCGACAGGCCGTCAATCGGCTACCTCTTCCGGGGGCGAAGGACGCGGCCAGAGTGCGTGTAGGTCTCCACCTTCATCTGATCTTCCTGTGGCCGAGTTTGTCTTTCACGTAGGCCGACGACTCGCCGCCCTGGATCAGCACGGTCGCGAAGGTATGCCGTAGCTCGTGAAACCGGATCTTCCGGAGCCCCGCGTTCCGCAGTGCCCTACGGACCCGGCTGCACCCTTTTCGAAGAGAATCCGGCAGGCCCCTGTGGCATCGGAACCATGCCCACAAACGTCGAACTGACTGTGCCCAAATTGTGCCCGTCAGGACATGACCGGGGCTGAAATGAGTTGACTCCAGCTGACTTCACCGATTTGGGCTCTTTTGGTAAGTCTTTGTAATTTGTGTACTTACAGGAGATTAGAGCGGGGGCCTTGCGGCCCCCGCGACGACTCAAAATCCGGCGGGCAGCGATGCTCGTGGGGGTTCAAGTCCCCCCTCCGGCACTTCTTCGAAGTGCCACGGTCCCAAGGGACCAAGGCCCCGAAGCCCCAGGCTGTAGGTTTTGTTCATAGCGGCTTACGATTGAAATACATGTATGTCCGAAGTTGGTGTTGACCAACTAAGTTGGTTGGATGAATAATCTTGTCATGATGCAGGTGAATCTGTACGAAGCCAAGACCCGGCTGTCCGAGTTGATTCGAGAGGCGATGGCCGGAGAAGAGGTCGTCATCGCCCGGCACGGGAAGCCCGTCGCACGGCTGATTCCTTATCGACGCTCGGAATCCGTGAGCCCCGGCTTTCTGAAGGGGAAAGTTCGGTGGTCCGACGACTTCGATGCTCCTCTGGATGATTTGGCTGACTACTCGTGAAGATCCTCCTCGATACCCATGCGTTTCTCTCTCTGTCGCAGGATGCTTCTCTGCTCGGGAGAGATGCCCGGGACCTGATCGATCGAGACGACAGCCGACTTTTCTTGAGCCTCTGTTCCGTCTGGGAGATGGCGATCAAACTCAAACTGGGCAGGCTGGAGCTCGATGTGTCGCTCGAAGAGGCCGTCAACAGCGGTATCGACGCCGGATTGCGAATTCTCGAGCTCCGAAGGGAAGCCATTTACTGCACGCTCACGCTCGATCTTGCTCATCGCGATCCTTTCGATCGGATGCTAGCGGCGCAGGCGCTGACCGAAGGCATGATCTTCCTCTCCCGGGATTCCGCTGTGGACATCTGGGGAGTGCATCGCGTGTGGTGACTGGGTCTGGTTCCACCCTTCCAACCCCGGGCGAAGACAGCCATGGCATAATCTCCCCGACACGTTCGGGCTGCGAAGCGAACTGCGCTAGCCACTCGGAAAGGAAGGAGCGTGACTTTGGGAAAGAAGATTCTGATCGTTACGGGTGACGCGGGAGAGAGCTATGAGGCTCTCTATGCCGTCCATCGATTTCGGGAGGCCGGTTACGAGCCGGTCGTTGCGGCGCCGAGCAAACGCCGGCTCCATTTGGTGATGCACGACTTCGAGCCGGGCTGGGATACCTTCGTGGAGCGTCCCGGCTATGGGCTCGAAGCCGACCTGACCTTCGAAGAGGTGTCGGTCTCCGACTACGTCGCGATTCTGCTGCTGGGCGGTCGAGCGCCGGAATACCTGCGCAACGACCGGAAGCTGATCCAGGTCGTGCGGGAGTTCGCGGCGGCGGACAAGTGGCTGTTTTCCCTTTGTCACGGGATCCAGTTGCTCATCGCCGCCGAGCTGGTCCAGGGGCGACACCTGACCTGCTATGAGAATGTCCGCAACGAACTGGAGCTGGCCGGCGGGACTTTCGGCACTCCGGAGGCCGTCCGGGACGGGAAGATCGTCACGGGTCAAACCTGGCAGTCCCATCCCGAGTTCTATCGCGAAGTCTTCCGCTGTCTCGAATCCGATTAGGCACCATGCCGGTCGCCACGGAAGTCAAAGCGCTGCTCGAACGGCTGCACGCCGCCGACCCTCGACCACGCAGCGCGCTGAGCGTAGCCGAGACGCGCGAGAAGTACCTGCAGTCGCGCACACTGGCCGGTCCGCCCCGGGAGCTGGAGCGAGTCGAGAATCGGACGGTCCCGGGCCGCTGGGGTCCGATTCCGATTCGGATCTATGCAGCAACGACCGATTCGTCTCTTCCATCGTTGGTCTACTTCCACGGAGGGCGGTTCTTCAGCGGCAACCTCGAGACTCACGATCCCGTCTGCCGCGATCTTGCTGTCCGTTCCGGATGCATCATCGCGGCGGTCGACTATCGACTGGCCCCCGAGCATCGATTCCCTGCTGCGCTCGATGATGCCTACGACGCCACGACCTGGGTTATGGCGAACTCGAACGGTCTGGGTATCCAACCGGGGCATGTGGGTGTGGGAGGAGACAGCGTCGGCGCCAACCTTGCCGCCGCCGTCGCGATTCTCGACCGGGACCGAAGGGGGAGCGCCCTGAGGTGCCAGATGCTCGTCTATCCGATGCTCGATGCGACCTGCAGCTGCGAGAGCCATCGGACGTTTGCTTCGGGCTACGGGCCGGGCAGCGACGACATGATGCGGGGCTGGCGCGCGTATCTCGGTGGTGAGGTCGATCCGAAGAATCCACTGGCTTCTCCCTTCTTCGCCGAGGATCTGCGCGGGTTACCGCCGGCCCTGGTCCAGACGGCCGAGTACGATTCGCTTCGGGATGAGGGGGAAGCTTATGCCCGAAGACTCAGCGAGGCGGGAGTGCCGGTCGTCAGTACACGCTACGAAGGAGCAGTCCATGGATTCTTTCAGATGGCGGGGGTGCTCGAACTGGGTCGCAGGGCCATGGATGAAGCTGCGGGTTTTCTTCTCAGAGTTCTTCGATGCTGTGGATGAGTTGATCGACGACTTCGCAGTCGGTCTTCGGATTGAAGAAAACAGCTTTCCACGCCGGTAAAGCGATGCCGTGGGGCGTATAGCCCATGGAGGTCGTAAAGCTGAGGTGGGCGTCCTTCTTCGGATCGAGCGTTTCCCGCCGTTTGTCGAAGAGATGACGGATCTCCTTGAAGTAACGGAGGCGATCGTTCTCAGAGAGTTCCCCAGTTTCCAGACGACGCAGGATCTCGCCTGCATTCCGTCCCTTGGGCAGCACCCACCAGGCCACGTTGGTCCCCACCGTGTTGACGTTGAGGACCTTGCAGTAGTCGAGAGCCTCCAACCTCTGCTTCAGGTAGTGCGCCATCTCGAGGGAGTGGGCCACCAGGATTTGAAAACCGGTGAGCCCGATGCCGTTCAGGCTGGCCATAACGGAGTAAGGACCGATGCCGGGTCGCGAGCATTCCAGCGTAAACAGCGCCGGATCCCGCCGGTACTCGGCCTCCGAGAAGTAGGGGATCTCCTCCTTGCTGCGGAACAGATGGACGAGATCGTCCCGGTGGTTGACGACGAAGGCGCTGGCCGGGTAGTGGCCCCAGCCCATCTTGTGGAAATCGATGGTCACGGAATCGGCATAGCGAAGGGTTCGACAAAAAGTGCGGGACTGGTCGATGAGCGGGAGGACCTCGGGGCTGAATCCGAACGGGTTCGCTTTGGTGTCATATTCCATAAGGAAACAGAGGGTCCAGCCCACGGCGGCGTCGACGTGGATCTGGGGCATGGGCATGTCATATTTGGCCGCCTTCTCCTCTGTCGTCTTACGGACGCCCTCGACATCGTCGACGCCGAATGCATCGGTCGTACCGAAAGTGGAAATGATGAAAGCGACCTTGACGCCGGAAGCGTAGAGCTCATCCAGCTTTGCGGCCAGGAGATCCAGACGGATGGCACAATTCTCGTCGGTCGGGATCGCGTGCAGGTTGTCGGTTCCCATCCCCAGCCAGCTCGCCAGCGTCGTGTTCGAGTAGTGAGCGGCCCTGGAAACGATCCCGGCCAGTTTCTCTCCACCGAGCCCGGCCCGCAGGGCCGCAGGATAAACCTTCTCGATGCCGATCTTGCCGGCGTACAAGTTGGAAATGGTCCCTCCTGCTGTAAAGACTCCCCAGGGAGATTCGATGTGGTAGAAGAGCAGGTTGGCCAGCGAGGTGATCGCCTTGACCTCCAGCTCGTTGGAGCGTTGACTGTAGGTGTCGACGCACAGATTCGGGTTCTTCAGCAGGCAAGCCAGCACACCGACGAGGGAGGCGAAGTTGGCCGGCCCTTTCACATTTTCGAGGTGAAGCTTGGAGTACCAGCCGTCCGTTCCCCAAAAGAAGGGGAAAATGGCGTCTCGAGCATCCTTTAGATTTCCTGGCAGGGTATTGATCTCGGGGTTGGCCTGAGCCGTCTCGTAGTTCTGAGACATGGTCTTGGCCGGCGGAACGGTTTCCTCGGCTTCCATGGCGCTGAGAAGCTCCTCGAAGATTCGCAGGAGCTCGGCCTTGTCGCAGGAGAAGAAGATCTCGTTCAGTCGCTTCAGGTCCGGTTTCTGCATAAGCTTCGCAGATGCCCCCCCTTCTATTGAACCGATCGACTGGAATCCAGAGTATCAGACTCGCTGAAGCACCGAAAGGCTCGGCCAGTTGGCGCAGTCTCGAGAGGAGGCCGTCAATTCAGACTGAACAAGTGGCCATCGAGCCGCGTAAGTATTGAGGACGGACTGGAGATGGGGGAAGAGACGAAGATGACTCTGAGTGTGGGGCAGAAACTTGGGTTCGGCAGTGTGTTGGCCGTTCTAGGAGGGGTGGGGATGGTGCTGGCACCACTGCTCGGCTGGACCGACTTCGGAAAGCCCTGGGATTTCATGTTGGGTTTCGTGATAGGGGTGTGCGCGGGACTCGGTGTCGGACTGGCCATCCTCGGCTTGATCGAGCGCAGGTCAGTCTGAGGCCGTCGCACTTGCGATCCCACCTTGGATACCCCGAGTCGAGATCGAGTCAGTTCCTGAGGACGCGGTCCGACCAGCGGAGTGCTTCCCGATAGAGCGTCGGAAGCGCTGATTCGCGGAGGTTGGCCCTGCGACACAGGGGAGCCAGACGAAGCCAGTCACCTCGCTCATACGCCGTGGTCAACTCGAGCAGATTGTGCAGCGAGTTGCCCTCGCCACAGAGCGCGGCCTTCAACTCCGAGGAAATGGGAAGCGGCTCGACTGCCAACTCCATGGAAACGTCCAGCATGGCGTCGAGCGTGGAAAGGGCGCCCAGAAGGAAATGATCGAGTTCAGAGTGGTCTTCCTCGGCCTCACCCCCGGCCAGCTCACAGAATCTGCCGCGGCAGCTGGATGTCACGGCCAGCTCATAAGGTTTGTCCCGCGCCATCTCAGCCAGTGCGACCAGTGAAACCCATCTTCGAATGTTGCTCTCCCCCAGTAGCACCAATGCGTGTTTGACCGACTGTACACGCCCAGCCCAGGGATAGGCAGCCGCATTGATGTACTTCAGGAGCTTCGTCGTCAAGGCCACATCGCTCTTGACGATTTCTTCCATGCGCCGGTAGTCGATCGACGGGTCCTGGAAGGTCTTCATCAGCTTGAGATGAGCGAGCTTGGATTCCGAGATTCGGGTGCTCCGCAGGACCTCAGGCATGCTGAAGAAGTAGCCCTGAAAGAGATCGAAACCGCGCAGCCTGGCGTCGGTGAGCTGATCGTGAGTCTCGACCTTCTCCGCGAGAAGCGTGGTGGACCGCCCGGCCGCCAATCGGACCGACCGCAGGATGTCGGCGATTCTCTGCCGATCCAAACCCAACAGGTCGACCTTGACGATATCCATCAGCGGAATCAGGGGGGCAAAGGCGTTACTCCCAGTGAAGTCGTCGAGTGCAAAGCGGTAGCCCAGCTTCTTGAGTGAACGGACGCTTTCGAGCACTTCGCCATCCGGCACGACGTCCTCGAGAATCTCGATCACGACCTGCCCGGGAGGCATCATAGAGGGTGTACCGTCCAGCAGCAGATCGCGACTGAAGTTGATGTACGCAGGCATACCCGCCGTCAGTTCCTGGATCCCGATATCCAGATAGCTTGCCGATAGTACATGTCCGGTCGCACTTCGGCCGTCGGTAACTCGGGCAACGTTCTCCTGGCTCCTGCGAAAGAGCAACTCATATCCCTGCACACGGCGTGACCGGTCAAAGATCGGCTGGCGGGCGACGAAGATGGTGGTGTCTTCCATATAGCTACGCTTTCAATAGGAGAAATTCTACTCCTAAATGCATAGTCTAAGATCGTGTATGGTTCAATTTTCATCAGTACTTCCTTTTGCAGAGGAAGAATTCTGTTGCAGCTGCGACAGAAATCGGTACGAGCAACCCCTCCGTGGACTTTCTGCGGAGTGCTGCGTGAGATTCTCACACTACGAGACCGGGGCTCCTGTGTCCCGGTGCCTACTTCCGATTCAAGCATGCTCCTTTTCCACTCCCGGAAATCGAGAGTTTGGAGTATGTTGCCCATGAGACGAAGCCATGCAAGCCAAATACAAACATACGAACCTCGTGGCACGGGATTGGAGGAAGCTTTCCTCCTTTTACGAGCAGGTCTTTGGATGCAGGAGGTGGGGTCCTGAGCGGTCCCTCGAGGGGCCTGAACTCTCGCTTGGAACGGGTGTGCCGGGTGCGGCTCTTGCGGGTGCACATCTGCTTCTTCCGGGGTGCGCGAGCGACGGTCCGACGCTGGAGATCTTTCAGTTTTCCGTCAGTGAGCCCCACCTTCCCCCGAAGGCGAACCGTGAGGGGTTCGGTCACATTGCCTTCGAAGTTGAGTCGATGGAAGAATCGGTAAAGAGCGTGTTGGGTCACGGAGGAGCATTGGTCGGCGAGGTCTCTTCGGTGAGAGTGAAAGGCGCCGGGACCGTGCATTTCGTGTATCTGGCGGACCCGGAGGGAAATATCATCGAACTTCAGTCCTGGGAAGGTGCCGGCAACAGGAGGGATGCGAAATGATGGATCGTAAGGAGTTCGTCCAGAAGTCGTTGAAGCTCGGTTTGTGCTCGGGGGCGCTGGTTGCATTGGGGGGAGCCGCCGAATCGGCTTCGGAGACGATGCAGGAGCCTGCAGGTGATCTGGCGCGAGTAACACAGGAGAAGGAGTTCATTCAGAACTGGTTGACGGATCTTCTGGACACCATCGAGGCGGAATTGGACCGAAAGACCGCGGAGCAGCTGATCGCAGGATGCGGGCGAGGCTGCTATCGGCGCCACGAGTTCAAGCAGAACATCGCAAGAGATGGAAAGGGAGACATCAACAAACTGATCGAGGCCTATAAGCGGAACTTCGAAATCTGGCGTGACGGGGATGAAGTGCACATCCGCTACGGTCAGGTGTCGAACCGCTGTTACTGTCCTGCGGCGAACTATCGGCCCCCCAAGCCGAACGACCTCCACTGCGAGTGCACTCGAGCGACGCATCAGACGATCTTCGAAACCGCTCTGGGTCGACCCATTCGGGTCGAGGTGCTCGAGTCCCTTCGCCGGGGGGGCAAGACCTGTCATTTTCTGGTCCATCTGACCTGAGACAGGGTGAATCGACGAGGCTGTGTTGCTGGATTTGACCCGTTGGAGTCTCGAAGGGTAATCTCTTCTTCAAGTCCAAAACAGCCTCTCGGAGATTCGCCATGAAACGAATTGTGTGCCTGGTGGCAGTCCTGTCTTTCGGTCTCGTGTATTCAACCCTGACCGCCCAGGGCGAGCAAGACGACGAGCGACAGATTCGTGAGCTGACCTCGGAATTCTGCGCTGCGATCGTCAAGGGCGATCTGTCCATCCTGGACCGCGTCTTCGATCCAGGTGCCTCCAACGTCTACTACGACATCAATGAAGGACCACTCATCGGGCTCCCTCGCCTGAAGAGAGTCTGGGGCGCGGCAACTCGAAGCGGCCGCCTCACCAGCTTCGAATTCGGGGACGATTTGCGCGTTGACGTCGACGCTGACCAGGCATTGGAGACGGGAACCTGGACTCAGACTCAAATGCAGCCGGACGGGACGGCCCGTCATATACGCGGTCGCGCCACCATCCTTTGGCATAGAACGGATGACGGGTGGAGAGTCTACCATTATCACGCCTCCGTCACTCCTCGCCGAAACTGACGACCCGACCGAGCAATCTCGGAAGTGGGGCATATCGCGCGGGCCCGGTCGGTCCGCGAGCCCTTCCGCGCACGCGTGAAGGCGCCCCGGACTGTATTCTTTCGCCTCAAAGCGGTAACATCGTCTCGGAATGAATGTTGCTTGTTACCTCTGCATCTTGAGGAGGATGCCATGAGATTCTCGCGCGTCGCCACGATCGTATCCTTTGTTCTGGCTTTGTCTTTGCCCGGAGTGATCCGAGCGCAGCAAAGCCCAACCTATGCGGATGAATATGCGCTGTATCAGCAGGCGAGTCAGGCGACTGACGTGGCCAAGCGCAACCAGCTCGTGCTCAAGTTCGTTTCGACCTATTCGAAGTCTGAACTGGACCCGAATATCTCCTACCTGTACGCGACCTACCTCACGGGTCTGCGAGATCAGGGCAAGTGGGATCAGGTCGTATCGGAAGCCGAGAAGTTCCTGCAGTATCGGCCGGGGGATTCCCGCGTTGCGGCTCTGGCCGTCGAGGCTTACAGCAAGCTTGGCCAGACACAGAAGCTGATCAAGTTCGGGACCAGTCTCTACAGCAAAGCCCCCAGCGGAGCGACCGCTTATCTTGTGGCGAAGGCTTATCAGTCGATCAACGACACAGTCAACTTCAAGAAGTGGGCCGAGCGGACGCTGCAGCACTCCCCGGATGCCGTGGACATGGCGGTCGCGTTGATGACGATCACCTGGCGGGAGGGCGACCTCAATAAGACTGCGGAATACGGAGAGAAGGTTCTGGCGGCCCTCAAAGGCAAGAATGATCCCCAGACTGCCGGGTTGAAGGCCTACGCGTATCGGGCCCTGGGTCAGAAGGCGTTCCTCGCCAATGACACGACTGAAGCTCAGAAGAATTTCGCTCAGGCCGCAGAGCTCGATCCGATGAACGATTTCGCGCATATGCAGCTTGGATACTGCTACTGGCGGCAGGGGAAGACCATCGACGCGATCAACGCCTTTGCCAAAGCGGTTGCCATCAACGGTTCGAGTGCCCGTGATGCTCGCAAGGAGCTCTACAACCTCCTGAAGGCCCAGTACGGGGATACATCGAACGCCGCCAAGTTCATCGATGCGGCGAAGAAGGAACTGGGGATTTCCTAGGCGTTCGCACTTGGCCCTTTACGGGCATGCCGGCGAAACAGCATCGGCGGAGACTCACGCCACGAGATCAGGACGCGAAACCCGGGTGTGCGCTCCTCCCAGGTGATAGGTTGTTGCCGCCGAAGCAGACACGACGGGAGTGAGACGCCAAGGGCGTCGTTTCATCCGAGAGCTTTGGGCAGCCGCCCAAAGCAAGGCACCGCCCGAAAGACGCCCCGGGTTTCAGCAACACGCCCTCGCCGTTCGGTTTCCTCGCTCGAGTTGGAGGAAGTCGAAGGGAAGGTGCGACTTGCGAGGTACGAAGTGCGAACTACGGGTCGAGCTCAACCGCGGCCTCGCGGGCGTTACCAGACTGCCCTGTGGCCTTTCATGAACAGACCCTTTCGTGGAAGAATCTCATCTCTCCGATGAGTGAACCGGCTGTCTCTGCAGGGAAGCTGACTAAGTGCTTCGGCTCGTTCACAGCCGTCGATGCCATTGACTTCGCGATTCGGGCCGGCGAGTGTTTTGGATTTCTCGGTCCCAACGGAGCGGGCAAAACGAGCACCATGCGGATGATCTACGGCTTCTCGCCGGTCACCGACGGGGAGCTCAACGTCCTCGGATACGACGTGAAGACCGAGATACGGTCGATCAAGTGCCGGCTGGGCGTCATACCGCAGGAGGACAATCTCGATCCCGATCTGAAGGTCCTACAAAACCTGATCGTCTACGCTCGCTACTTCGACATCAAGAAAGCGGCGGCCGTCGCGCGGGCTCATGAGGTGCTCGAGTTCGTTCAGCTCTGGGAGAGAAGGGAAGAGCACATCCGGTTCCTCTCGGGCGGCATGAAGCGCAGGTTGACGATCGGCCGCGCCTTGATGAATGAACCCGAGATTTTGATTGCCGATGAGCCGACTACCGGTCTGGACCCTCAGGCTCGCCATCTGGTCTGGCAGAAACTGCGGCAGCTTCAGTCCGAGGGCGTGACCCTGGTGCTGACCACCCATAACATGGACGAAGCGGCTCACCTGTGCGACCGCGTGGCAATCATGGATCAAGGAAAGATCCTCGATATCGGAACGCCGTCGGAGTTGATCGACAAGTATGTCCTGCCCGAGGTGGTGGAAGTCCGTGTCGCCGTCGGGCGAATGGAGCCCCTCATAATGAAGCTCCAGCAGCTCTCACTCGAATTCGACGCTGTCGGCGACGTGGCCTACATCTACGCGCGTCAGGGCGGCGAATGGGAGACAGCGCTCTCCAGTGAACCGGGGGTCGACCGTCTCGTTCGTCGCCGGGCCAGCCTCGAAGACGTCTTTCTGAAGCTGACGGGTAGGGTCTTGAGGGACTAGGCGAATGAGTGTGTTGCGACTTCCGCTTCTGAAGGTCAGCTATCGGGCAGTGCGAGTATGGCAGCGCAACCTGAGCGTGTTGCTGCGTCTTTGGAAGACGGAAACCTGGCCCCCCTTCGTCGAACCGATTCTGTACGTGGTTGCATTGGGCCTGGGCCTGGGCGGCTATGTCAGCCGAATCGAGGGATTGTCCTTCCTGCAGTTCCTTGCGCCGGCTTTCGTGGCGACCGCCGCGATGTTCGTGGCATCGTTCGAATGCCTCTTCGGCTCTTTCGTGCGCATGGAGTTTCAAAAGACTTTCGATGCCATCCTGGCCACGCCTGTGAACGTCGAGGAGGTGATTTCGGGGGAAATCCTCTGGGGCGGGAGTCGTGCCGTCTTCGCTTCCCTCGGTGTTCTGGTCATCCTGGCGTTCTTCGGACTGGTCCATTCCCCCTGGGCGCTCCTGACCCTTCCGGTCGCTTTCGCGGAAGGGTTGATGTTTGCCTCCCTTGCGATGATTTTTACGTCTGTGGCGCCCGCCATCGACAGCTTCAACTACTACATCACGCTTGGTTTGACGCCGATGTTTCTGTTCTCAGGCGTCTTCTTTCCGATCGACAGCCTTCCACGGGGGCTCCAGATCCTGGCCTGGTTCTCACCTCTGACTCATGCCGTGGCCATGCAGCGGGCGCTGGTGCTGGGGCACTTGAACGGTCACCTGCTGTTCGATTTGCTCTGGATGCTGGTCGTCACGTTCATCGCGGCCAATATTGCCATTGACCTGATGGCCCGACGGATTATCAAGTAAGGAAATGGAATGCGGAGGCCGGAGAAAAGGGAGGAGTGCGCGGGTTACGATCATGGCCCACTGAACTTTGGTACTGCGGCGTGAAGCACGTCCACTCGATCGCGTTTATAATTACGGGATGCCGATATTCGAATACCGATGCCAGGATTGCGCCGCCGAATTCGAGAAGATCGTGTTTGGTCAGGAGAATCCCGCCGAGTGTCCACAGTGTGGCAGTGTGCACACGGAGAAGCTCTTGTCGAGCTTTGCCGCACATTCCAAGGGTGCCGGTCAGGCCGCACCCGAACCAGGTCCTTGCCCATGCGGCGCTGCAGAGCGCGGCATGTGTCAAATGATGTCTCGTCGGTGACGAGGCCGGGGCTCGCAGAGGGCCCCGGGGCAGCGGTCTTCTGTCCCCGTTTGCCGTATCGCGCCCCGCTTTGAGACGACGGGTACGAATCAGCGTCCTGTCACTGCGCACCATCAGAGGAGAGATACTTCGAGATCTCGTTCCTCGAAATCTCGCCCGCCTTTTCGTCGTAAGGCAGTCCCTTTGTCGCGGCAACACGATCGATGAAACTCAGGCCAAGCGGGCCGACGTAGTTCTCTTCGGTGCTGTACGCAGGGTCCTTCAGAGCCTCCTCGACCGTCGTGAAGCTGTACCCGTCGTGTTCCAGCAAATCCAGGACGCCTTCAATGAAGTTGCCCGCCGCAAGGCCCAAGTGAAGTCGAAGAATTTGGGGGATCTGACGTCCGAACACCTCGTCGGATTGACTCTCCGAATAGCTGATGGCTTTCTGGAGACGGTCGAGGTAGAGCTTCTCGAGGCGGCTCGACCGATCGAGATCGGCGGTGTTGTCGAGGAAGAAGTCAAATTCATAGTCCGTGAACAAGACGGTTGCCGGAACCAGCACATAGCCGGCTCCACGGAGGCGTTGAGCAACCCCCTTCTTCTTCGACTCGGTGTTCCCCTCATGAAGCATGGGGAAACGAAAGTAGCGGACCAGCCAGCCGGAGACATTGTGTGTGGCCCGCTTCGTGTACTTCTCGCCGTCCGCGACATGCGCAAGGAAGTCCGAAGCATCGAGTTCATTCAAATCGACATAGCCGAACGTTTCGTTGCCCAGCTTGTGACCCTGCTGCACCCAGTCGAGCAAGACGACGTAGGAACCAGGCTTCTGATCGAGCTTCTGCTCGACCACGAAACCCATCGCATGGATCTTCCGGCCGGCCAGTGCGCGCAGGACCATGTTGCTCACCTCACGCGGTGTCCAGTAACCGAGAGGCTCCATGTAAGGAAGCTTGTCAAAGGTCAGGGCGATCTGTTTCGAGGCTGGAGCTGCAACTCCCACATTCCAGTAGAGCAGACTGAGAACACACAGGAACAGAGACCGGATGATTGTCTTCCTCAAACGCTCAACACCACCTTCCCAACCGAGTCGACCGATCGCTCGGACATGACCAACATACACCAGTCCGGCGGGCTGGCGCCAAACCGGTGAGTGTGGTGTTTTTGGCTGGCATTCCCTATGATTGCTTGGTATATGATGAGTTTCGGCTCCAAAATCAGTAGCGCTGGTTCCTCAAGGACGGATTCGACGCTGAAAGACGGGGGAGCGAGATCAGCATGACGAGAACCATCGTGTTTCTGTTTTTGTTGGGCCTCGGGACATTCGCCTGCACGGTGCAACAAGAGTCCGCGCAGGTCGCGAACACCAGTGGCGACGATTTTCTCGGGCAGTGGGATGTGACCGTCCAGGGGAAGGAGACGACCTATCCCTCCTGGTTCGAGATCACGCGACAGGACGATCAACTGACCGGAAGATTCGTTGGACGCGTAGGCAGCGCCCGCCCCATCCAGATGCTCAAGGTCAACGGCAACCAGTTGACGTTCAGTCTTCCGGTTCAGTACGAATCGAACCCGGAAGATATCAGATTCGAAGGACAACTGGCGCAGGGGAAGATCGAAGGCACCACAAAGGCAGCCGACGGCTCGACTTTGACTTGGACTGCGGTGCCGGCCCCCTCACTGGAGCGCACCAGCCCTCCGAACTGGGGAGAGTCGATCGACCTTCTCTCGGGGAGCATCAGCGATCACTGGCACGCCCGCTCTCCGGAGGCACCCGATAACTGGACGCTTTCGGATGGCGTACTGGCCAGTTCGGCGACGGGCACCGACCTGGTCACCAACCAGAAGTTCGGAGACTTCAGGCTTCACATCGAGTTCAAATACCCAAAGGAAAGCAACAGCGGCATTTATCTTCGGGGGCGCTACGAAGTCCAAATCCTCGATGACCCCGGAGAGGAGCCGACCAGTGTTGGACTCGGGGGGCTCTATGGATTCCTGACGCCGACCGTCAAAGCCGGAAAGCCTGCCGGTGACTGGCAGACCTACGACATTACACTCGTCGGACGCCGCGTTACCGTCAATCTCAATGATCAGACCATCATCGCCGATGAGGAGATACCGGGAATCACCGGCGGCGCCTTGGATTCCGATGAAGGTGCGCCAGGGCCGATCATGCTCCAGGGCGACCACGGCCCGATTTCATTCCGGAACATCGTTCTGACGCCGGCCCGATGAATCGATGGATGTGCAAATGAGTAAGGAGTTTGGGGGGTACGACATGAAAAACAAGATTGGGATACTGTTCTTCGCGACGCTGCTGGTTCTCTTCCTCGCGGCTCCGGTCTTTGCGCAGGACCGTGCCACAATGTCGGCTCCGGTGATTCGTTCGTCCGCGGAACAAGTCGTAATCACCGTTCGGTTCGAGAAGCTGGCCCCTTCTCGCTCCTATCGGATCGGTCTGGGCGCTGCAGGAGACCAGGCGCCGCAAGCGACGACGACACTCACGACTAATGACAAGCCGGTACCGATCGAAGCGACGAACTTCACTCAGGGGAACACCAGCGGCTGGTGGAAGGTCGATCAGTTGAGCTGTATCGGCTACGTTGTCAGCGGTCCCGCAATCCCGGCGCAGGGCCAATCGCTTCTACTCCAGTTCAAGCTGCCGAAAGCGGCGGCCGACAAGTTCGACAAGCTGTACGTCTTTGTCTCCCGTGACTATGGTTCGCAGCGCTGGTACCTCGAAGACGGGACCGAAATCGACAAATCCGATTGGTAATCGAGACACTCCTCGACATCTTCCGGTGTTTCGAAGGCCTCGGAACACGCGAGGCGATTCGGTTCACCACGGACTATCGGAGTTCACTTTACTCGTATCGGGATCTGTGGCTTCACGCGGGGGCCTATGGTGGTTTCCTGTCGGCTCAAGGACTCAGGGAGGGACACCGGATACTTCTCTGGTCCGAGAACCGCCCCGAGTGGGTCTTTGCGTTCTGGGGAGCCATCTCACGAGGCATCCAGGTCGTTCCCGTCGATCCCGGCTCATCCCCGCAACTCGTGACCCGGCTGTCCAGCCAGTCGGACAGTCGGCTGATCCTGCTTGGACAGAACATGCCGGATCTGTCGGCTGATCTGCCGGCGCTGCGGCTGCCGCCTCCCTCCCAACTCGCCCCAGTCGCGCCTCCGTCGGGGCGGGCTTCTCCCGAAGACATCGCGGAGATCATCTTCACCTCGGGTGCCACCGGAACACCCAAGGGAATCCTCCATCGTCACCGGAGTTTGACCTCGAACCTTGGACCCTTCGAAGCGGAATTCCACCGGTACCGTTACCTTGCCGCTCCCTTTCAACCAATTCGTATTCTGTGCCTGCTTCCACTGAGTCACCTGTTTGGCCAGGTCATGAGTCTCTTCATTCCACCGTTGCTGGGAGGGTCACTCGTTCTTGTCGACTCCCTGATTCCCGGCCATGTCGTCGAGCACCTCCGAACAGAGAGAGTGTCGGTACTCGTGACTGTCCCCAGGATCCTGGATCAAATTACGTCGTTCCTGCAGCTGGACCGGGAGAGAACGACGTTTCAACCACGCTTCCATGGACTGCCCGGAATCGCGACTCGCTGGTGGCATTACCGGTCGATTCACCGCCGTCTTGGATGGAAATTCTGGTCCGTCGTCGTAGGCGGAGCTGCCTTGGCGCGGGAACTGGAAGATGCTTGGTCTCAGATAGGGGTCCTCGTCATCCAGGGATATGGCTTGACCGAGGCAGGCCCAATCATCAGCGTCAACCACCCGTTCCACGCCCACCGAGGCTCGCTCGGTCACGTCCTCCAGGGACAAGAGATCCGGCTGAGCGAAAAGGGAGAGATCCAGGTTCGAGGCGGCAACGTGAGTCTGGAGTACCTGGAAGACGGGAAGCTGCGTAGAGCCGAGGTTGAGCACGAGTGGCTTCCGACCGGGGACATCGGAGAGCTGGATGCCGAAGGGAATCTCTACTTCAAGGGCCGCAAGAAGGATGTGATCATCACCGCCGAGGGGCTCAATGTCTTTCCCGAGGACGTCGAATCGGCGCTGCTGGTCGATCCGGGTGTCCGAGAAGCCGCTGCGGTCGGGATCGACTCGGGCCGCGGAGAAGAAGTACACGCGGTTCTGGTTCTGCGGGACGCTTCAGTGGATCCTGAAAGTGTGATTCGGAGTGCCAATCTTCGCCTCGAGGGCTACCAGCGGATCCAGCACTGGTCCGTGTGGGAAGGTGACGAGCTTCCCCGAACACCCTCGACCCTCAAACTGCGACGGCATGAGATCCGCGCGCAGATTGAGTCGGGTCGAGCTCCCTCTTCCCCGAGGGCTTCCTCGTATCGATCTACGGAGGAGATTCTTGCCCACCTCGCCTCTCGGCCTACCGACACGATTCACCCAGAGGATCGTCTCGAAGAGGATCTGGGATTCTCATCCCTTGATCGCATCGAGTTGCTGCAGGACCTGGAGCAGCTCTCCGGTCGCCGGCTGAATGAATCAGAGTTCTCCGGGCTCCACTCCGTGAGCGAGATCGAACGGTGGCTGCGAACGCCCGAGGAAGAGTCTGCGCAATTGGATCGTTCGTCCCGAGCTTCCGCCGCTTCCCGGCTTCGGATGCCGCGATGGGCCACTCGGGCTCCGGTTCGCCTCTTTCGGGCTGTGGCTCAACGGACCATGATCCTGCCGCTCTTGCGACACTACCTTCCTCTGACCGTAGTGGGTCTGAGCCGACTGGAAGCGCTGCAGGGAGCCTCTCTGATCATGGCGGCAAACCATCAGAGTCACCTCGATACGGTGGCACTGCTCGCGGCACTTCCTCCCGTCTGGCGGAAACGTCTGGCACCGGCCATGCAGATGGAACGTTTTGCCGCCCACTTCTCGCCTGCAGGTCGGCCGATTTCATCGAGAGTATCGGCGCACGGGCAGTATTTGCTGGCCTGTCTTCTCTTTAACACGTACCCGCTGCCGCAAAGTGGTGCCCGGTTTCGAACCGTCCTTCGCTATACGGGAGCGCTGCTGGATCGCGGATATTGCCCGCTGGTGTTCCCGGAAGGGCGCCGGACCGAAGACGGCCGCATTCATGAATTCCATGCCGGCGTAGCCTTGATGGCCAAGGAATTGAAGGTTCCGATTCTGCCGATCCGCATCGAGGGGCTGTTCGACGTGATGCCCCCGACAAGCAGTTGGCCAAAGCCCCGACCCGTCTGGATCGGTTTCGGCGATCTCCTGGAGCCGACGGTCGGCGAAACCCCCGAGGAGATCGCTCGACAGCTGCGGGACCGGATTCTCGATCTGTACCCCAAACCGGCCTAGAAGAGCAGTGTCGAGAGCTTGTTGCGATACTCGTCTGCCAGCGGGGCACGGACTCCGATGATCTGGAAGACTTCGATCATCGCCTTGCGCGCGCCGTCATCCCTGAACTTACGATCCTTCTTCACGATCTCGAGCAGGTGTTCGAGGGCTTCCCTGTACTCCCCGGCATCGATGAGGCAAATGGCCAACTGATAGCGGCGCTCCACATCATCCGGTTCGTTCTTGTAGCTCTTCCGTACCGCTTTGAGCGGTCCAAATCCGAGGGCCTGCCTTCGGAACGACAGGATCGATCGCAATCGATCCACCTTTTCACCGATGCCGTCGGTCGGTATGACGCGGCTCAACAGGCGCTCCGCCTCGTCGAGATCGCCCTTGCGAAAGGCGACTTCGGCAAGTCCGACGGTGGCCAGTGGATTCTGGTCTTGTTCCACGAGAGCGCGCTTGAAGAGCTTCTCCGCCTCACCGATCATGCCGGCTTCGAGGCGGCGTTCTCCCTGCAGGATGATCTCGTCGGTCTCCGTCGTGCAGTGTTTCTGAATGAAAGTTCGAAGTTCGGGTTCGGGAAGAGCGCCGACGAATGCGTCGACTGGTTTCCCGTCTTTCATCATCACGACATACGGGATACTGCGGATCTGGAATGCCTGGGCCAGTTCGGGTGCACTCTCAGTGTCCACTCTGGCCAGAACAAAGGCACCATTGAACTCATCGGCGAGGCGTTCCAGCATCGGGCCGAGCATGCGGCAGGGCGCACACCAATCCGCCCAGAAGTCGACCAAAACCGGGACCTCTCTGGAGCGCTCAATGACCTGCTGGGGAAAGTCCTGCTCCGCGACATCTATCACCCATGAGGCACGTTTCGTCTGCATAGGGTGATTATACAGGCTCGCGGTTTCGCTCCCGATCCGCCTCTCCCCGTTGGGCTAGGAAGCGGCCTGATCCAAGCCGAGTTCGAGATCCTGGGAGTCGATCTGGGAGCGAAAAAAGGGCATCAACTTGCGCACGAGTTCCTCTCGGGAAGCCTCAAATAGAAGGCCGTAGGCCTCGTCAGTTGAATAGATCACACGAGCCGGGATCTGCACATCCTCCGAGCCGGGATTCAGAGTGGCCACGAAGCGGGCATCGACGGCCGGGGACGCCCCCTGGGCCTCGACCTGTGCCCCGTTGAAGGACAGATTGACAACGCACCCCTCGAAGGTATGGCCAGCAATCGAGAATCGGCACGGAACGCTGCAGTCCCATCGATGGAATCTTCTTCGCTCTTCCACGCCTCCTCCTTTTCGAGAACGGACATCTGAGATTCGGTTCAAAGGATGATGATACGAAGGCTCGAGTCGGCATTTCCATGACGGTGGTCACAAAAGAGGGACTTGATTGCGACTCGGCGGATCCGTAAAGTTCTTCGCAACCCCTGGCGGCGGTTCAGTCTCACCGGGGAGGCAAGGAGGAGAGCGGAGGATTGAGTCCATATGCTGATGAGCGCCCGCGACACGTCATTCTGAAGCGTCTGGCTCTGTGGACGGCACCGCTGCTCTTGGTTGTCGTCTGTCTGCTGATATTCGACGCGCTCGATGCCTCCATCTCTCGCTCGGAGGCCTATCTCGATCTGCTCAACGGTCGAGTCGACGAAGCCCGGCACCGATGGACCGCATTGCAGGATACGTACTGGTCGTCCAACGACGTCCCCGCCGGGTTGAGGATCTGTGATGCGCTGGAACCGGGCGCTCGAGTCTCTCGTATCAGCCCGGGGATCCGCGCCGGCCTGCGCCAGTTCCCCCTGCGAGTCCTCTTGCACCGGGCGCTGGTCCACCGACACTATGAGGCCTGCCTGAGGCTGGCCGGTCTTGCCCAAGAGGCCCGGGTTCCCTTCGCCCCTCTGTATCGCGCGGCTGCCCTGCTGGAGCTCGGTCGTCCCGACGAGGCCAGGAGCGTTCTGTGTTCTACCACTGAGCCCTTTCGAGACGGGCCGTTGGGGCGTCGGATCGCCCGTGTCCTTTCCGCGCTAGCGGAAGATGCCCGCGCGATTCTCCAGGACCGCCGGGGTACCCCCATCGGATGGATCACGACGAACGAGAAGATCCGGTTTCTGGATGGAATCGACACGGCGCTGCTCCCCGTCACGACCATTCAGTCCGCGATCGCGGAAGATCTTGCTCCGAGCGTTCGGTTGAGCCTGGATCTCGAGCTAAGCCAGATCGCCGCTCGAGCGCTGCGTGGTTATCGCGGTAGCATCGTCCTGCTCGATCCCGGCACGGGAGAGATCCTGGCGGCTGTGTCAGATCGCCGCTCTCGAAAGAGGATCGTCGACCCCGCCTTTCGCGAGCTGAGGGAGCCGGCGTCGATCGCGAAACTGATCACCACAACGGCGGCCCTCAGAGCTGGTTTGGACGTGGATCGGGAAATCTCTAAAACGGTCTGTACAGGAGCAGAGAGGTTTGAGGGCGATTTCCTCTATTGCCCTTTCCCGGCGGGAAGGCTCAAAGGCTTGAACCAGGCCATGGCCATCAGCTGCAACATCGCGTTTGCGAATCTCGGCGTGGAAGTCGGTGCTCCGGGCTTGATCCGGGAGTTGTACCTCTTTGGGTTCGGTCGCCCCGGGAAATGGGGCATTCGGTTCGGCCGATTACTCCACAGGAGTTTCCGCGAACGTGCTCTTGCCGATCTTTCCATCGGTCTCGAGGAGACCGAGATCACGCCTTTGCATGCGGCCTTGATCGCGGCAGTCTTCGCCGGTGACGGACGCATGCCCGAGCCGACGCTCTTCTCAGCCCGAGACGGTCTGCTGGGAGTCTCGAGCCCCTACCCTGCCGCACCTGCGCTGGGTCACCCGATCGTGCAGCAGGAGTGGCTGCCGATCGTGAGAAACGCCATGCGTGCGGTGGTCGAGTGGGGCGGGACCGTCCATGGTGTGGAGCCGGGAGACTTCAAGGTCGCCATGAAGACAGGTACGGCCTCCGCACCGGGGTTGGGTTACCACACGAACTATATCGGCTTCGGACCGATTTCGGCACCAACGGTCGCTTTCTGCGTGCGCATCACCGGGCAGCGAACCTCGAAGTCTGTACGTCAGGCCTCGATGAACGTCACCTACCGGCTGCTGCACTATCTTGCGAAACATCGCGACCTGCTTGGCAAATTGCCAGAGGAGCCTCGCCAGAACTGGATGAGTCTCATCGGTCTTACTGATCAGGACGCAGGAGACGAAACCAGCTAAACTTTGAATTCTTCGGCAGGTCCCTCCCTCTCGAGACCCCCGTCACGGATCGAGATGACCCAGTCCGCCAGGCGCTTGACCTCGAAGAAGTCGTGCGCCACCAGAAGGGTCGGGATGCGCCACTCCCGAATCGCCCGGCGAATATAGTCCAAAACACGAGTCTTCAGCTCCTCGTCCAGACCGGTCAACGGTTCATCCAGCAGAAGGAGATCAGGGCTGCTGAGCAGGGCTCGGCCCAGCGCGACGCGTTGCCGCTCACCGCCGGAGAGATTTCGCGGATGCCGGGCCAGCAGACCGTTCAGTTCCAGGACCTCGACTACCCGCTCGAACGTCACCCGACCGTTCAGAGACCTTCGACGGCGTCTCTCTCCAAATCGGAGGTTTCCCTGGACCGAATAATGAGGGAACAGGAGTTGATCCTGAAAGACCATTCCGACACCCCGCTGCTGCACCGGAACGAACAGGCCGGAGGCGGTATCGACGAGCACCCTGTCTGCGAGTTGTACGAAGCCCTCCCGGGGATGCTTCAATCCTGCAAGAATCTCGAGGATCGTGGTCTTGCCGCTGCCCGACGGCCCGAAAATCGCCGTCACCAACCGGGTGGTCCGAAAACTGAGATCGAGCCTGAAGCCACCAGGATAGAAGTGGGAAGCCCGGAAACTAAGCTGACTCACGTCTCTGTCGCCTTCGTTCCAGAATCTCGCTCACCGCCAGGGTGAGGCACGCCAGAAGCACTGAGACCAAAACCAGCCGGCCGCTTCGCGAGACGCCGCCGGGGGTTTGGACCAGCGAGAAAACCGCCGTCGGAATGGTCTGGGTTCGTCCGGGGATGTTCCCGGCCAACATGATCGTGGCTCCAAATTCTCCCAGACTCCGAGCGAAGGCCAGCATCGATCCCGCCAGTACGCCCCGAAAAGCCAAAGGTAGACTGACGGAGAGGAAGGTATCAAGGGGGCCCGAGCCCAACGTACGCGCCACTCCTTCCAGACGCTCGTCCACACCCGAGAACGCAATGCGAATGGTCCTCACCATCAGTGGGAAACTCACCACTCCCGCCGCCAGCGCGGCGCCTATCCAGGAAAAGGCGATGTGGATGCCCAACCAATGTTCGAGCGGGCCGCCGAGCGCTCCCTGACTCCCGAACAGAACGAGCAGGATGTAGCCGGTGACGACGGGTGGAAGGACGAGCGGAAGGTTAACGGCGGTCTCGATGAGCCATTTGCTGGGTCGCTTCCATCGGGCAAGGAAATACCCAAGCGGTATCGCCAGGGGCAGGCTGGCCACAACCGCCCAGGTCGCCACCCAGAGGCTGAGCTCGATCGCTTCCCACTCTTCTGCCGTAAACATCTGACCGACAATCTTTTCAGAACCCGGACGGGGAATGCAACGAGGACTCGAGTTCCAAGATTGAACTCCGAAGATCAGTTGAGAGCGGGAGAACCAGAGGACGGGAGTTGGGAGGCTTTTGCTTGCGTCGGTCTGAGCTTCCCGGTTTGTCTGACTCCTACCTTCTCCCATCCGGCCCTAAGACCCATTCGCCGGTTCGGTCTCCAGAGGCTGAAAGCCGTATTTCTCGAGGATCTTCATCGCACTGGGAGATGAAAAGAAACGGAACAGGTCCTCCGCCTTTGGCCTTGCCCGGCGAAGCAACACGAGGGGGTACCTGATGGGATCCGACAGGCCCGCAGGGAACACGCAGGCCACCCGGACCTTCGGGCTGATGGCCGCATCAGTTGCATAGACGAGTCCTGCATCGACTTCCCCGGTTTCGACGTAAACCAGGGCCTGACGGACATCGAAGGTGAACACCAGTTTCGGCTCGAGATCTTTCCAGACGCCGAGTTTGGTCAGAGCCTGTCGCGCATAGATGCCGGCCGGCACCGAATCGGGCTGTCCTATGCTGATCCTGCGAACCTCAGAGGACAGGAGGTCCTCGGGCCGCTGGAGGACGAAGCTCGATTGTCCGGGGACTGCAACAACCAGGGAGTTCCCGACGAGATCCACCGCCTTTCCGGTGAAGCCCTTCTTTCGAAGTGCGTCCACCCACTGCCGATTGGCGGAGAGGTACACATCAGCGTCGGCCCCAGCCTGGATCTGTTGCGCCAGCGCTGCCGAGGAGGCGAAATTGCAGTAGACCTGAATGCCCGATGACTTCCCGTACGACGCAGTGATTTCCTTCACGGCATCGGTTGTGCTCGCAGCTGCGAAGACCACCAGGGAATTCTCGTCGGAACGCTTGCAGGAGCTGAAGATGAACAGGCTCAGCATCCCGAGGCCCAACAGGACATATCGGACGGTCAAAGCTCGAGCCGGGCCATTGAAGTTCATATCATTGAACGACCGGCATCTGGCCTTCGAGGATCCAGTACAAATGCCGCGCGGCCGCGGGATCCATCGAAACGAAGGACACCTTGAAGCCCTCTCTGTCTATGATCTCGCGAACGAGTCGGCTGACCACCTGGAACTGAAGCTTCCCCTTCCGCCAGAGCCGGGACACTCCCAGCCAGTCGCCCGGGTTCACGACCCAGATCGACCCATCATCGAAGTACGCCACATAGGACTCCGGCATCTTGTCGACCCCGATGATCTGGTCGAGTGTCGAGACGTCGGCATTCGTGTCGCCCGCTTCTTCCGCGACTTCTTCACTGTCAATGACGACATTCGGAACCGGCTTGACGGGCGTCAACGCTTCAACCTGAGAAACACCTGCCGGTTTGCCTCTGGAGATCTCGATGATGTGGGCGGGAAAACGTTGGACTTTCCAGCCTCCGGCGAAAACCTCCAAGCCGTCGTTCGTGGTCTCGAGAAAGACTCCTCCTTGCTTCATGAGCTGGAGCCGAGCGGACAAGCGAGCCGGATCCGGCCCCTGTTCCGACGGAGCAGAAAACAAGCTCAACACGATCAATGCCAGCGCAAGACGCATCGCAGACTTTCGGCCTAGTAGATGTAAACTCTTGTTCCGATCGGAGCGTTCCGAGCCAGGTACGCGAGTTCCTTGCGGCCCAGGCGGATGCATCCGTGGGTCACGTTCGTACCGAGGAGGCGTGTATAGAGCGTGCCGTGGATATAGTATCCGTGTCCGAGACCAAGGGCATATTCACCGAGGACGCCTCTCTCGAAGCGATCACTTTCGTTCTTCGGCACCGGTTCGCCCTCTTCGAGGTAGGCCCAATCCGGCTTCCTCCACCAGGGATTTCGAGTCTTGCTGCGAATCCGGAACTCCCCTCTGGGCGTTCGAAAGGTCCAGTGTTTTTCTCCCGAAACAAGTTGGACACCACTTCCGGTCGAGCAGACCGCCTCCATGAGCACCTTGTCTCCCCGGCGCAGGTACAGTCGATTGCTGGCCGTATCGATCAGGATGAACAATCCGCGGGCTCGGCGTGCCGCAATCTTTCCCTCGAGCTTCCTGGCCGTGGGTAGGGAAGAATCGTCGACGGGAGGGGTCTGGAAGAGCTGGATGACAAGGGCGCCCAGCAACACAAATCCGATCAGGGCAAACGAAACCAGGACGAGGGTGGGCCAACGCCTCCGGCGTTCCGTGATCGCTGCTATTTCAGTGATTGACATCTTCCTACAATGAAAACCGGCATTCCGACGTATGCGTCCCGATAGAGAAGGTCGATTTCCCTATTGGAGAGTGCAATGCAGCCGTCTGTCCAGTCCTGGCCTAGTCCCCCGTCGCCATGTATCTCGATCATACTGCCAATCCGTGCATCTGGGGGTAATTCCCCATCCTGTACGGCGCGCTCGAAATGAGCCTTGTCTTCCTCGTTGGGATAGTTCAGCAACAGAGCAAGATGAAAGCGAGTGTGCTTCCCTTTCTTCTTCTTCGTGATCTTATACTCACCCTCAGGCGTTGCGCCGTCTCCCTGACTCAGTTTGTCGTTGAGACCGTTCCACCCCAAATCCACCGGGAACGCACGAACAGTCGATCCGTCCCGCAGCAGCAGGGCCCGTCGGCGGTACTTCTCAACGAGAAGTACCGACTCCCCGGTCTCCCGGGAAGACTCGATCGCCCTGTGGCACAAGCGTGACCAGACTCTGAGCAACCTGGGGTCCGAGAATCGGCCTTCCAGTTCCGCGAGTCGCTTCCGCACGTCCATACTCGATGTCTTCAATACATTGAGCACGGCCTCCGCAGAACGGTCGTCCCCTTCTTCTATGAGAAGCTGAAGCCGCGCAAGTTGCATTTTGAGCGTACGTATCGCCCCATCCGAGTCTTCCAGAAGGGGTTTCGGCCCGCCGTCCGAAAGGAGATTCTTCAGCAGCGACATTTCCAGACGAAGATGCTCGAGCTTCGTCTGCCTGGTGCTTTCCGCCTGACTGATCAGGGCCTCTCCGCTTTGCTCGAGCGCCCGAATGTCGTCGTTGAGCGCTTCGATTCGTTTGGGCGAGCGAAACAGCGGCAACCGACCCTCCAGCCGAACGAAATCGGTCTGAATGTCGAGGAAGTGTCGCTCGAATTCGGTGTATTGAGAGGGAGTGAAACGGTCCGCCTCGGCTGAGAGCAAGCGCATCCGCACACTTTTGAGATGGACCCATCCCTCGACGGGCAGAGAATGACACGAGGAAAGGGAAATCAGGAGACACAGCCAGACCAGATGGCGCCAATTCACCCGTGAATTCCTGACCGGATGTTTTGTCTGTCGGCTTCGACTGCGCCAGGGAAGGGAGTGAAATGTCACTGTAGGAATGTGCCGAAACGCCTTGCGGGCTGCCGATCTCTTTCGAACGGCAGCCCCACTCTTGTCGCGGACGGGCTGGATGACGGACCAGATGGGCCGTTTAGAGAACTGGGTCAAGGATCACGAAATCCCAGATGGTTCCCTACGCCTTCGCATCCCGACCGCCGGCGAGTCTACGACACTTATCGCCGTCCCCTTCTGGCCTTGATCGCTTCCTCGATCTGGGAGTTGACGGAGTCGGCTTTCGATTTCGCCGCCTGGATCTCAGTTTGCGCTTCCAGGTAGTCGCCGCTCTGCATATGCTGGCGCGCTTGGTCCAAAGAACTGCTGGCAGCATCCAGATCGGCCTTCATCGCCTCCAAGTCAGCCTGGGTTCCCTTCCCTTTGGGTGCTTTCTCCAAGGCGGACTGGGCAGTGGCTAAAGCCTGTTCGGCATCGGCCAAATCCTGCTGATCCTGTTTCTGCACTTCGTCCTTTTTAGTCTGCGCATCCTGTGCAGCGGTTTTGAATTCCTGGGTCGCCTGGGCCAGCTGCGTCTTCACCGCATCGTAGTTCCGGAACGCAGAGAATTTGTTGTTTTCCGCGTTCATAGCGGTTTGCGCCTGATCCAGAGTTGACTGTGCCTTCTGAAACTCGTCGGGAACGTACTTCTCGGCCTGAGCGCTGGAAGCCTCATCCTTAGCCTGTTGAGCCGTATTCAACTCCTCGGTGGGCGCAGAAGCGCAACCCGCCAAAACGAGAATCGATCCGGCCAGTAGAAATAGCCCTGCTCCACGTCGATACATCTTGTTGCCTACCTCCCTTCCTGACGGGTAAGAACACACCGTCAGTCACACCGAAATGCACACGACATGCGGAATACCGTTGGCGATATTACGTCAAGTCACGTCTCGTATCAATAAGAGCTTACATTTACAGGGCCGCTCATGTGGAACCCGTCTCGAGCTGAGGAAGCGGGAGCCGGACGGTGGTCTTCCTCCGCGTCCGCCGGTATTGCTGCCTAGCGGTTGACTTGGAAGCTGCCGCATCGCAGGATGAAGGTACCGACCTATCGTTCAATCTCGAACCTTCCGAAAGGTGACATCCATGCGACTCGGCGTTTTGATGAGAGACGATCCGGAGGAAATGAATCGAGAGATCGTCCAGACAGTGGTGAATGTGCTGGAACATTCACTTCAAGAACGGTCCCGGGCTACAGTCTTCCTTGCCGGCGGTTCGACACCGCGGCCGATCTACGAACTCCTGGCGCGGGATTTCGGGCAAAAGCTCCCCTGGGAGAGGATTCGACTGTTCTGGGGCGATGAGCGCTGGGTGCAACCGGACGATCCCCTGAGCAATCAGCGCATGGCGCGCGAGACCCTCATCGCAAGGGTTCCGATTCCACCACGGAATGTGTTTCCGATTCCCACGGACGGAGCTCCGGAAGAGGCCGCGGCCCGGTACGACCGCCTCTTGAGAGAGCAGTTCGCCGAACCGGTTGCGCGTCCGGATCTGGTGCTGCTGGGTCTCGGACCCGAGGGGCATACGGCTTCGCTGTTCCCCCAATCCCCGGCCCTCTCGGACAAGAATCGCTGGGCCACTGCGGTCAGGGTTAATGCGGCCCCTCCTCAGAGACTCACCGTCACTCTCGGTTTCATCAACCGTGCCAGGCACGTGTTCTTTCTGGTAGCGGGTGAGAAGAAGGCAGACATCGTTCGAAAGATCCTCGTCGAGGAGCCGACTGTCGAGCAATGTCCGGCTTCAGGCGTCCGGCCGACTGAGGGAGAACTGACGTGGTGGTTGGACGCCGCGTCCACTGCGAGACTTCCTCGCTTCTTCCGACCGAGCGGGAGGGAGCGAGTCAGCACGTGAACGAGCGAGTGATGACGCATAGAAACAGGGCCGACTGAAAACCGAGTCTGCGCGCCTACCTCGCGAGGTCGTCGGATATGCTGTTCGTAGTCCGCAGTTCTGCGAGCATCGCTCTCAGGGAAGCCCTCCAGTGCTTCGCCGGGCGGCCCAGCAATCGCCAAGTCTCACTCGAATCCAGGACCGAAAAGTGAGGGCGTCGCGCTCGCGTCGGGAATTCGTTGCTCGATATCGGTCTCAGCTGAACCGGGCTATCGAGAAGACCACAGGTCAGGGCCTCCTCTTGAATCGCCACGGCAAAATCGTACCAGGAAGCGACCCCTGCGTCCGACCAGTGGAGCACTCTCGGCGTCGACGGTGCTCCGACGAGTTTCCAAATCACTTCAGCCAGTGTTCGCGCCCACGTCGGAGCTCCGACTTGGTCCGTAACGACCCGCAGTTCGTCGCCGCTGGCCATCCGTCCCAGGATCGTCTTCACGAAATTCCGGCCATGGATGGAATAAAGCCAGGACGTCCGTAGCACGGTCACCTGTTCGCCGAGACAGTCCAGGACGCGACCCTCTCCCTCCGCCTTGGATGCGCCGTAGACGCTGATCGGAGACGGAAGATCATCGGGGCGGTATGGGCGACCCCTCTCGCCATCGAAAATGAAGTCGGTGGACAGATGAATCAGCCGCCCACCACTTTCAGCGGACGCTTCCGCCACATTAGCAGCTCCGGAAGCGTTGACTGCGAACGCCAGTTCTCTCTCCGATTCTGCCTGGTCGACGGCCGTGTAGGCAGCGGCATTGACAATCACGTCGGGACGCAGATCGCGAACCAGGCTGCTGACACTCTCGGCGTCTCGGATATCGACCTCGGCCATGTCGCAGCCGGCGACACGCACATCGGTGGGGCAGGTCCGCAGAAGTTCGAAACCAAGCTGACCCTGCGAGCCGATCAGAAGTACATTCATGAGAGTCTTTCTTCGTTTTTCAAAGAGTCCATCTCTCAAAGCCAGTTCCGTTTCCTAAAGTAGAGGATCATTACCAACGTAACGACCGCGAACACCCCCCAAAGAGCCGGATAGGCCCAATGCAGCCTCAGCTCCGGCATGTATTGGAAGTTCATGCCGTAGACTCCTGCGATGAACGTCAGCGGGATGAAAATGGTAGCGATAACGGTCAAAACCTTCATAACCTCGTTCATGCGGTTGCTCACCGCGGAGAGATAAATGTCGAGCAGACTGGAACTCGTGTCTCGGAGGGCTTCAACCGTGTCGAGGACCTGCACTGAATGATCATAGACGTCCCGGAAAAAGACCCGGACATCCGTATGGATGAGCGGATTTTCGTCACGCATTAGACTGTTCAGCGCTTCGCGAAGAGGCCAGATCGCCCGCCTCAAGGGCACGAGATCCGATTTGAGCTTCTGTACCTCGCGCAGGGTGTCCTGCTGAGCATCCCCAAAGACCGCGGCCTCGAGGCGCTCGGAGCGATCGTCCATCGTCTCGAGGACCACGAAGTAGTGGTCCACGACGGCATCGATCAGGGCGTAAAGGAGGTAATCGGGCCCCATCGAGCGGATTCGCTGATGACCGCTGCGCAGGCGGGTCCGAATCGGCTCAAAGACGTCGCCGGGCGCTTCCTGGAAGGACAGTACATAGCCTTCGCCGAGGACCAGGCTCACCTGCTCGGAGTGCAGCTCCGTTTGATCGTCTCCAACCCGGAGCATCCGAAGCACGAAAAAGATGTGATTCGGGTAAACCTCCGCCTTTGGCCGGTGATCGGTGTTGAGGATATCTTCCAGCAATAGCGGGTGGAGATGAAACCGCTCACCAAACTCCGCGATCAGGTTGGTGTCCTGCACCCCTTCGACGTTGATCCATGTTACAGAATCACTGCCGGCTCTACGGGCCAGCTCATCGATCTGCTTCGTAACCTCTTCGCTCACGTGGTCGGGGCCGTAGTCGATGAGGGTCACGTGGGTCCGGACCGGACGCTCTTCTCCCACATAAACGAGCGTTCCAGGAGGTGACCCCGGACGGATGCGGCCTTTGAGCTTCCTCTTGCGCGCCATCGATCGACTTACTCTCCACCCCATCGTTGCGTTCCTCCCTCACTTCTCATCTTCCCGAAAAGCGCGTTTTGCCCACAGTCTGCAGACCTCATGCGCTCGCTTCAGGAAGACCCTGTCGGACATCACGACACGGCACTTTGAAGCAACAATGCACCGCGATAATAACTGTAAAGCGCGACGAGCATCACGCAGTGGAAGAGGTCGTTATGGTTGAAGTTTTCCCGGATACCGACTTTCAGGGCCAGGAGAAGGGCGCCCGCGACCGAGATGGCCAATCCTGCCAACATCCAGCGACGTGCCGGGAACACTGTCGATGCCACCAGGCCCGAAATCATGAAGCCGGCTGCGGTTCCGATCAGTACCATTGACGCGTTCCACAGGAACGTGGACAGGCGCGGGGAGACAAAGGGCCGGAAACCGTGGAAGCTGCCCCCGACCAGCGCGCCTATGCCCAAGGCCAGGAATCCGAGCATCCAGAGTCTGCCTCCACTGGAGGGAGCCATCCGGTAGAGCCTCAGGCTGAAGAACAAACACTCAATCGTCAACAGGTAGTCAGTCAAGGCGGTCGAGGGTTCGGCAATCCACATCGATTTCGTCTTCTCTGCCGTGTGGCGGCTGACGCGAGGATATCCGCCCGCGCGGCACGGCGCAAGCCCGGCCGGCGCTGCGGACCCTCGATAAGTGGAGCATGTCACTTCTGTGAGCGGAAGTTCCCGTGTACCCTATTGGACAGCAGCGGGGGGCGTTCCTCTGGATGTGCAACGATGTCGATTGACTTCCGAATTCGGGATTTTTTCCATCCTCACACGATCTGGCAAATCCACCGGAGCCTCGAGCGCACCCAGTGGCTCCCCCCAGACGAGCTCGAGGAGTATCAAGAATCCCGCCTTGCCCGGGTCCTGGATCAGGCCTTTCGACAGGTTCCCTACTACCGCGATCTCCTCGGATCACTCGGTCTTCAGCGATCTGATTTTCGCTCGGCTGGGGACCTCCGGCATCTGCCGGTGCTCACGAAAGACACGGTGCAGAATCGGTCGGAGGCGCTGGTGGCTGCCAATGCTCCGCGCTATTCGCCAACCACTTACAACACCAGCGGAACCTCGGGAAAGCCGCTCCATTTCTATCTCGACCGTGGAGCCAACGCTCTTGAATTTGCCTACTACTGGCGACACTGGAGTTGGGGAGGATTCAAGCTGGGCAATCGCTTCGCGGAGTTGAACAGCCACTATTTTCTGAAGCGCCCAGCACTGGCCGATGCTCCGTTTCGCTACCAGCCGCACTTGCGACGCCTCTTGATGAACAGCGGCCAGATCTCCCGGGGGCGCACTCGGATCCTGGCCGATGCCATCCGCCGATATCGGCCCCGCTTTCTCAAGGGACTGGCTTCCGCCCTCTACTTTCTCGCACTGACCCTCCAGGAGGCGCACATCTCGGACATCCGGTTCGAGTGCGTGTTCTCGACCGGGGAGCTGGTCACCAAAATGCACCGCGGCCTGATCGAATCGGTCTTCGGATGCCGGCTGTTGGATTCGTACGGGCACATGGAGCGTACAGTGGCGATCTCAGAGTGTCCGCAGGGGGGCTATCACATCAATAGCGACTATGGCTTGATGCAGTTCGAGGATCTTCGCCCGAGCGAAGACGGAACCGGGACGCTCGCCCGCGTGATCGGCACGTCTCTGTACAACTTCGCGATGCCCTTGATCCGATACGACGTCGGCGACGAGGTCGAACTTCTGCCCGATGAGCGGCGGTGTCCGTGCGGGCGAAGTCTCCCGCTGGTGGCCGCAATTCGCGGTCGTTGTCAGGACATCATCCTGACTCCGGAGGGGAACTACGTGACGGCGCTCTTCATCGTACCCGAGCTGGTTCGGGGCGTGAGGTTCATCCAGTTCGTACAGGACCGAGAGGACCAACTCGAGGTCCGACTGGTTCCGTCCCCCATGTTCTCAGACGAGACGTCGCGGCACCTGCTGGTTCATACACGCCGTCTCGTCGGTGAGAGAATGCACGTCAGAGTCCGGATCGTTGAGGACGCGGACCTCATCCGCGACCGGTCCGGCAAGGTCAGGAGCGTCATCGGTTATGACTGGACCGGGTCAGTGGCGGACGGCGGGACTGCCGTTGAGGAGCGCCGGAAGGATCCGGGACCCTCGGCCCGAATTGACAAGCCTTCGGACCAGCCGCAAGAATAACCAGTGCCCATGGACTCGGCACAAATCGAAGCAGCCATACGCCAGGTTTTGGTCGACGAGTTGAAACTGAAGTCCGCCGACGTGGCAGCACTTTCCGTGGATACGCCGCTCCTGGGACGGGGTCTGGGATTGGACTCGATGGAGGTGCTGACTCTGACCACTGCGCTCGAGGAGCGCTTCTCGATCCAGGTGGCGGACGCAGAGCTGACTTCCGAGCTGTTTCGAAGTCTGAGTTCATTGATTGCGCTCATCCGAGCCAAGACTGGCCCGCCGGAACCTGGCCCAGAGGGAATAGAGTGATGAAGACAATCGCCGACATTCTTCCCGAAGTCTCCGCCAGAGATCCGAACCAAACCGCGCTGGTCGAAGGTGATACTCGTCTCTCCTACGGCGAGCTTTGTGCCAGGGCGCAGGCGCTGGGCCGGACGCTGCGAGAGCTGGGAATCGAGACGGGAAGTCGGGTTGCACTTCTGCTGCCCAACGGCATCGATTTCGTTACGGCATATTTCGGAATCGCGGCTGCCGGGGCGATCATCGTCCCCTTGAATGATGGCTATCAGGAGACCGAACTCGAGTACTTCACGCGGCTCTGCGACATCTCGCTGCTGGTCACTTCCAGACGTCACGAAGAATTGTGTCGGCGGGTCTTGGCCGGAGGTCGAAGCGAATGTCGCCCCTTCTTCATGGAGGGCTGGGTCTTTGAGCCAGGGAAGGGGACTCGCGCTGATGTGAACTGGGTCGATGCCGAGAACCCGGTCATGTTCCAGTTTTCGTCCGGCTCGACGGGTACACCCAAGCGGATCGCCCGACGGCACCACAACCTCCTTTTCGAACTAGAGAGCTTCGTCAGGACTCTGGGGATCCGCACGGATGATCGTTTTTTGGGCGTAGCGCCCTTCTCACACGTGAACGGACTGATGCGCAGCATGATGACCTCGATGTTTGCGGGCGCCACGCTGTATCCCCTCGAGCGGTTCGAGAGGCAGCGGGTTGCCGAGGTCATCGAGCGCGAGCGGATCACGATCATGATCGCGGTGCCTTTCATGTTCGGCATGCTGGCGAAGAGCCGTTTCGATCCGGTTCCGGATTTCTCGACCCTGAGGCTCTGTGTCTCGGCAAGCGCTCCGATGCCGAAGAATCTCAATCTCCAATTTCATGGCAAATTCGGACGTTTCGTTCGCCAACTCTACGGATCCACCGAGACGGGGACGATCAGCGTCAATCTGACGGACGATCCCTCGGATTCACTGGAGTCGGTGGGCTTGCCCATTCGCGGTGTTTCGGTCGATGTGCTGTCCGACTCAGGTGATTCCGTGCCGGCGGATGAGATGGGCGAGCTTGTGGTCCGCAGCCCTGCCGCGATTGCCGGGTACGAGGACCTGCCCGAGGTCAATCGGGAGAGTTTCCGTGACGGTTACTTCCTCACCGGCGACCTCGGTCGAAAGGATGCGTCGGGATACCTCTACCTGCTCGGACGCAAGAAATTCTTCATCAACAAGGGCGGCTACAAGATCAACCCACAGGAAATCGAGCAGCTGCTCGAGCAACATCCTGCGGTCGAAGAGGTTGCCGTAGTCGGGGTTCCGACCCAGTTCGAAGACGAAAAGGTCAAGGCGGTCGTTGTCAAGAAAAGCGACGTCGGCACCGAGGAGTTGGTGGAATTCTGTCGGGGCAAGATCGCCGATTTCAAGATCCCGGCCACCATTGAGTTCCGGGACTCCCTTCCCAAGAGCTCGACCGGTAAGGTTCGCAAGAAGTTGTTGATCTGAGGCACCTGTGAGATTACCGGCACGCCCCGTAGATCTCTACTTTGCACTGGTCACAGCGCTCATGGAGTCCGTCAGGATGACCGGGTCACTCACTCTCGGTCGACTCTTCAGCAAGGCGGCGGCAACAGCCGCATACGGGCTCTCTCCGGTCAGGCGCAGGCAGAAGGAAAGGGCGCTTGCGCTGGCCTTCGGTTCATTGGAGCGTCATGAAGCTCGGAGAATCGTTACCGGAAGTTTCCTCAACTTCTGGGAGGATCTGTTCCTGGAGCTCGGAGTCGAACGCCCGGAACGAAAGGGCGGGGCCCTGCTCGAGGGGGAAGAACACCTCGATGCTGCGCTGGTGCGTGGGAACGGCGCCATTCTGTGGGAAAGCAATTCCTTCGGGAGGCGTGCGCTGGCCAAAGAGATCCTGGCGTCGCACGGCCATCGTCTCGTTCAGCTCCATATCGAGAACCATCTGGGCGGGCTGCACAACGACGGGCTCGATCGAAGTTGGTTGCGTGAGAAGGTCCTCAACCGATGCTGGGAGGCCCGTGAGATGGAGTACCTCGAGGAGATCATCAGGTTGCCTCGAGATGGTTCGCTGGCCTACGCCCGAACTCTGCGCCACCGACTTCGCGCCAACAAGATCATCTGCAGCGCCGCTGACGGAAACTGGGGCGAAAAGACCATGGCGACTCCCTTTCTGGGAGGTGTACGGCACTTCTCAACGGGGATGGTGAGCTTGTCACGACTCACCGGTGCTCCTCTGATGCCCCTTTTCTGCTACCGCGAAACGGATGGCCGCTTTCGAGTCAGAATCGACCCTCCTCTGGCCCACCCGCCGCGAATCGAGCGAGAGGAGGCGACTCGGAGGACGCTGGCGGAGTTTGCACGACTGCTCGAGTCCTGCGTCAAGGACCATCCGGAGCAATATCATGCCTGGCATAATGTCCCGGGGGAACGCGGAAGGATTTGAGATCCGACGCTTATCGGAAGGCAGGAAGTTCCGAGTTCCGAGTTCCGAGTTCCGGGGGTACAAACCGGGTACCGAGGAGGATACTGCTTGTCCCTGCCCCGATAGAACGGTTCTGTGGCAGGTGGTGCTTTGGCTCCAGAGTTCCGATCGTCGACTCCGTCCGACGAGCCCGGCAGGTTCGACCCGTTTCACCAAGACACTGTCGAGCCTCCAGCTCCCAGCTTTGAGCTCCCAAGGACCTTAGCTCTGCCAGGTTCGGAACCCGATGATTCCCCAGTACCCGAGATAGATCAGAATGGTCAAATACAGGGCGCTCACCACGAGGGAGAGGCTCCACAGGGCCTCTCCATGATGCGCTTTCCACTGCAATACTGTCACCGTGAGTGCGCCAGCGACGGCCACGGCAAACAAGATCGTCAGCACGAAGAGCGAAACCGACCAGAAGTCGGCGACCCCGTAAGTCCGCACCAGAGGGCCCGGCAGCCAAAGCAGCGGCAAGATCCCGGCGGCAAGGCAGCCCAGTGCCAGGGTCGGAAAAAGGATCAGCCGCCAGCCCGGTCGGGAACCCCCGCGGCCAAACAGCGAGGAGATCAAGCGAACGAGAATCGCGATCACCCAGATGGCGGAGAAGATCAAAGCAAACACCGCCACAATGCGTTCCACCCAGACCCGAAGCCCGGAGGCCCTCACGTAGTTCCCCTGCAGGTACTCGCTGAAAGCCTGCATTCCCGCTCTGCCCGGCCCGGTGCGGAAGAACAGAACGGTCGGCAGCGGTTCTCCTTCGGCACGGAAGCGGCGATCCGTCACCGGGAAGAGCTCGACCGCAGGACCCTCGAGTCTGTCCACCTCGAGCTTCCCCACGGCGTTCTGGATGTAGAGTACTCCAGCGATGCGGTCCCAAAAACTCAACCAGGTCCAGCGGGGGGTGACCGGCCGGTAGTAGCCGCTGACCGCTGCGATCCGGTACTCCGGAAGATCAGAGAACAGGGGCTGAGGCTGCTTCAACCCGTCCGTGCAAAACTCGCTGAGCAAATGCTCGGCCGACTCAAAATCGCCACGACTTCCCCCGTTTATCATGAGTGCATAGCCGAGGCCATCGCCGGGCAGGTAGCGAAAACAAGCCCACCCGCCGTCGACACTGCCTGCGAAGCCGTAAAAGACGAACCCTCCGGAAAGAAAGGTCCGCAACCCAAAGCCATCTCCTACTCGCAAACCCTGCTGCGCTGAGATGGAAGTGGAGGGTGTCTCCATCCGCTCGATGGATGACTCGGGCAGCCACTGAGTGTCAGCGAGCCTTCCCCGATTGAGCAGGAGTCGCAAGAGCCGCTGAAGATCCCGGGCAGACGCGGTCAACCCGAGTACGGGCCAGAGATCCGCCCCGCCCGGTCGAAACACGGGCGAGCCCTCGGGCAGGTAGCCGACGGCGAGGTCATCCGGGAAAGATTCCCCGGGACCGTACCAGAAGGAGGCCCTGACGCCGAGCGGCTGGAAGACTTCGCGGGTCATCCAAGTCGCGTAATCCTGCGCGGAGGTCTGCGTCTCGAGTATACGAACCGCCAGCATCGCTCCCAGGGTAGAGGGCAGAGCGTAAAGACCCGGGCGCCAACGCGCGACCAACTCAGCTTCGTTTCTCTGCAGAGTGTCGAGAACAGATTTCGATGTCTCCTGCCGTAGAGCGTACTCCCAAAGGGGCATGTCCTGCAGGCCGGAGGTCTGTTCCATCAGGTTGTCCAGGCGGATTGGGCTCTCCTGCTTGTATGGATTGGTAATCGTCAAATCGGGGATGAGAGAGCCAACGTCGGCTTGGATATCAAGTTTCCCCGCCGCGGCGATGCGCAGCAACCCAAGGGCCAGGAACGTCTCCGCGATCTCGCCGACACGAAAACGAGTATCCGGTCCGACCCAGACGCCGCTTTGGAGGTTCGCCTTGCCCAGTGAGATGAACCGGTCCTCGCCCCTCGGGCCGACGAGGACGGCGCTCAGTCCCGGGACGGCACGAGAATTCAAGAGATCGTCCAGGCTTTCCGTGAGCTCAGTGACCCGTCTCGATGTGAAGGCAACCTGTGATGCGGCAAGGCCGGATGCGGTGAACAACGAACCGACGACGATCAGCACGATCAGGCAATTTCGACTCATGGGTGATGCCCACTCCACGTTGTCGGCGCCCTTTCAGGACTCTTCCCGAGAGGCGCACGCTAAGCTGAGTCTATGTGGCGTGTGTGCAACCGTCAACAAGCGAGACACGAGCACTGGGAGAGGGTCTCATGGGAGGCGGACGGTTCACCCCGTCCATTGCTCGGCCAGAGTGTCGGAAAACCCGAGATGGTCCGGAGTCTCTTCTTCGAAGACCCGCGCAGAGGAGTTTTCCGCGAGGAAACTCCCGATCGCCTCGATGAGGTGTGCAGGGAACGGGTGCCCACACAACAGGCAGGTGGGACAGAGCAGTTCGCCTGTCGAAGCGGTTCGATAACGCAGAACCGATCGGCAGTGTGGACACGGAACCAAGACCTCACGACCAGCCATGTATCGAGATTATAGACTAAGGGTGATGACACCAGCGTTGAGGGCCTGAATGGAGTCGGTTCCTGTGGCAGGCGCTACTCGACGGTCCGACCCAGACTTCCCAATGTCTTTGCGAGCTTGGTTTTCAATTCGGAGATCTCGCCGTAGCGCTCCGATGCCAGGACTTGGACTCCGGCTGGGGCGGGGTCGAGCGCCGCCGGAGCATCTTCGCCGACCAGAAGGACCGAAAACGCAGAGACGACTGCAGTCAGCTGTTCCAGGAGACGCGCACTGCTCTTTAGTCCCGTCGTGTCCAGGATCAGCATGCGGGATGCCCTCAAAAGCGGTCCGACGTTCCTTACCGGATCGACGCCTCCTCCGGGTCCGCCGCGTCGGTCCAGATCGCCGACGGCAGCTACGAATCCGAGGTCTCCGACCAGCGAAGGAAACGCGTCACCCACCTCCTGCCGGGGTCCGCGAAAGCGTCCCAACACGAGGAGCACGCGCGATTCCGACGTCATCGAGGCGAATGGTATCGGGCGTCGGCCGTACAGCAGGAGACTCATGCACTGCGCCGTCTCGAGATCGCCCACCCATATCGGCGGATCACTTCTGGGGGTGATCATCAGCTTGGACTGAACAGAGGGTTCTCCTTCCAGTTTCCAGGCCGCAATGCCGTGCACCCAGCAAGAGGACAAGCGAGCCCCCTGGATACGGGTTCCAACCAGAGAGGCGGCGGTCAAGTCGGCTCCCTCCAAAAGCGCATCCGAGAGGTTCGCCTCGTGGAAGTTCGCACTCATCAGATGAGCCCCAGTCAGATCAGCACCGGACAAATCGGCCCCCATCAGCATGGCCCCTAAGAGATTGGCACCATTGAGACGCGCTGATTTCAGTCGAGTACCGAAGAGGAAGGCACCGAAGAAACTCGTACCGGTCAGATTCGCCTGATTCAGAACCGCACCCAGCAGGTCCGCCAGAATCAGTGTTGCCGATTCCAGATCGGCGGAATGCAGGGATGCGTGGCTCAATTGTGCTTTACTCAGATCAGCCCGTCGGAGATCCGCATTATCGAGAACGGCTCGCTCGAGATCAGCGTTGACAAGGCGCGCATCGCTGAGATCCGGTTTGATCTCAGGGTGCTGTCTCCTCCACTCGTTCCAGCCGTCTACGCCCTCGAGAAGCCTCTTGAGATGAGACGGATTTGCCATGATCCTTAACCCCCGGCAAACAAGAGAACCCAGGCCCTGTCCGGCCCTCCTGTAGAGTACTGCGCTTCTCGACCCACCGCAATCGCGACGTCTCCCGCGATCCGCCGATCGAGGGGAGAGATTCCCAACCTGAGGGGTTATAATCGTTTCCATCGATTTGCCTGCAACTCGGGGAGGACCTAATGGAAGAGAACTATACCTACGAAGAATTGAGTAAGAAGACGGTTGCGCAGCTTCGGGAACTCGCCTCCGGAATGGAGCACGAAGCTCTGCAAGGGTATACGCAACTGCACAAGGCCGATCTCCTTGCGAAGCTTTGTGAGGCGCTGGGCATCCCGATGCATGCTCAGCAGGATGTCAAAGGAATCAAGAAGACCGAGATCAAGGGCCAGATTCGCAAGCTCAAGCTCGAGCGTAACAAAGCGCTCGAAGCGAAGGATTCCAAGAAACTTCGAGAAGTTCGAGCGGAAATGAAGCTCCTCAAACGCCACCTCCGAAAGGCGGCTTCCTGAATGGCAAAGCACATCGGAATACTCACCGCGGGAGGGGACAGTCCTGGACTGAATGCCGCCATCCGCGGCGTCGGCAAGGCTGCAATCGGCGCATACGAGATGGATGTCATCGGTTTCCGCGACGGCTTTCGAGGGCTGATGCAGAACAGGATCATGCGGCTGGACAGCGCCGCTCTCTCCGGCATCATCACCCGGGGCGGCACTATCCTGGGGGCAAGCCGCGACAAGCCTCACAAGATGCCGGTGGGAAACCGTCTCCTGGACATGACCGATGTGATGGTGACCACCTACGAAAAACACCATCTCGATGTGCTCGTCTGTCTGGGTGGAGGAGGCACACACAAGAATGCCCTGCGACTGAAGGACAAAGGACTCAAGATCGTCACTCTGCCCAAGACAATCGACAACGACCTGGCCATGACGGATGTGTCGTTCGGATTCGACACTGCTCTGGGTATCGCGACGGAAGCGATCGATCGCCTGCACAGTACGGCTCACAGCCATCACCGGATCATCGTGGTCGAGATCATGGGCCACCGGTCGGGATGGCTGGCCTTGGGGAGCGGTATCGCCGGCGGGGCGGACGTCATCCTGATTCCTGAGATTCCCTACGACATCAACGCCGTGGCGACGGCGATCCGAAGCCGAAGCAGCCAAGGTAAGCAATTCAGCATCGTCGCCCTCTCCGAAGGTGCAATGTCCAGGGAAGATGCCGCCGCCCTTGAGAAAGTGGACGAGAAGAAGAAAAAGAAGGCGCACGACCAAAAAAAGAAGAGCAGGGGCGGGGCGGAAGAACCCGACGAAGGCGAGGATGCCGATTCGGAGCTTGCCCATCTGGAACTGAGGCTGGCGAATCGAACCCTGTCGCTGTCCAAGCGACTGGAAGAACTGACGGGCCTGGAGAGCCGCGTAACCATCCTCGGCCACCTGCAGCGAGGGGGAACTCCATCGGCGGCGGATCGACTGCTGGCGACCCGGCTGGGTACGGCCTGTGCCCAGCTCATCCGCGACGATGTCCACGGTGTCATGGTAGCGGCCCGAGGTGAAGGTACTGAACCGGTTCCCCTGGAGGAAGTCGCCGGGAAGCGACACGAAGTACCTCTGGATCATCCGTGGATCCAATGTGCTCGGGACGTCGGGACCTGTCTCGGGGACTGAGTCTCAGTTCCCGTTTGACTCCATCCTCCCGGTCTCATATGATGGCTGATTGGGAAGGCGTAACCCCCTTCAACGCGCCCTGCAATCTCTCGACTTTCAGACATTAGACGCATGTCCCTCTAACCACGCCTTCCGTTTGAAGATGGGTTCTATCCGGGGAGTAGTGTCGTGGCTGTCGTCCCATATGCTGCCGGTGCCGCGTTCCTTCGGGACGCTCTCGTGTGCGAAGACCATCCCCTCTATGACTACCTCTCGAATACGGCAGCAACCGATGAAGGCGTCTCGTCCAGTGCTCCTCTCTTCGAACTGAGTCCCCTGGATCATGCCGGATCGGTCTTTGCCTGCCGTGATCTTCACTCTTCCGCCCGCATCGTGTGCAAGTTCTTTTCGGCGCGTTCCAACCTCCCGGCAGGGGAACCATTGCATCTGATGGACTACGAATTCCGGGCCTTGACCAGCGTCCGTTCGGCGGGATTCGAGCAAGCACCTTTCCGTGTCGTCCGTCCACTGGGCAAACGTGAATCGCTGGGTTGCCTGCTGGCTGAAGAGTATATTGCCGGGAAGGATCTCGATCACTTCATCGCACTCGCGGCGCACTTTGGGGGAACCGAAGAATTGATGGGAAAGCTCGACCTGCTGGCTCATTTCTTTGCGAGCCTGCACGGGTCGACCGTCCGTTGTCGCCCGCACAACTTCTACCGAACTTGCCGCGATTTCCGAGCCTTGGTGCGATCCCTATCGACTGTAGACGGAATTCCCGGGGATGAACTTTCTGAGCTTCGGCATCTTTGTGACAAGTGGGAGAATCGTAGCGAAATGTGGATCGACGGCTCGAGCCTGGTCCACGGTGATGCGACTCCGACGAATTTCATTTTCGACAGCCCCGGCAGTGTGACCGCTATCGATTTCGAGCGTTCTCATATCGGTGATCCCACCCATGACCTGGGCTTGCTGGTCGCCGAATTGAAACATCATTTCGCTCTGCGCATTCACCAGGCGGTGGCTGCCGAGCCATTCATATCCCGTTTCTTGCGATGCTATGGTTCCCATGCCGGTCTCGGGGAAGCCGGTTTCCGAGGTCTGACTTTTCGCAGTCGCTTCTACATGGCCATGGGTGAACTACGCATCGCCCGCAACCCATGGTTGCCCCTGGGACACCGTCTCTGGCTTATCTGCGAGGCTTGCCGCTGTCTTAGACTATGAGGCATGGAAGGAACGTGCTGGACGGACTGACCGCATATCCCCGGGAGAAGACCACGAGCTATGGCCAATCTGACGACCATCCTCTTCGATATCTACGGCACCCTGATCGACATCCACACCAATGAACAACGGGACGACATCTTCGAGACTCTCAGCCGATTTCTGGGATACCGGCGCCTCGTCATCTCGCCGACCGCTTTGAAGGAACTGTACTTCAGCGAGTTGCACCAGCAGTTTGCCCGGAGTCGGGAGCGATTCCCCGAAGTGGATGTCGCGCGGGCTTTCGAACGGGCGCTGAGCGACCAGAGTCGGAATGCCGACCGCTTCCTTACCGTACTCGTGACTCAGTTGTACCGATCGTTGAGCCGCGAGCGGTTTGGTCTGTTTCCGGACACGTTCTGGACACTGACCGAGTTCCGCAAGCGTTACCGGCTGGGGATCGTAACCGATGCTCAGCGTCTGTTCAGTTGTCCGGAGTTGCGGATGCTTCGAATCGAAGACTTCTTCGACTCTATCGTGATCTCGTCGGACTATGGATTTCGCAAACCGGATCCCCGTCTGTTCCACATTGCTCTCGCCGCAATGGACGCCCGTCCCGAAGAATCCGCCTATATCGGCAACAAGTATGAGACGGACCTGCTTGGGGCCCATAGTGCCGGCCTTCGCCTGGCCGGGCTCATCCACCAGTCGGAGGAGGATCGGAAAGCCCTTGGGCCGGAGCCCCAACCCGATTTCGTCGTCGAGAATCTACGGGCGGCCTACGATTTCATCACGGCGAAAGACTGAGCAGATTGGGGAGTTGGGCTCTGGAGAGAACCCGGTGTCCACATCGTTGACACCTCTGCCCTTTGACCTGGAATCGGATCGGAAACGTCGCACGGACGGGTTCCCCGCGTTCTCGCCTGCCCCTGCTACACCTCATCCGGAGACTCCGGTGTCCACGACGTAGTCACTCCGACTCGACCGCCGACGCCGCAAACCTTCCTTGGATCGAGCTGCTAATTGTCACACAGTCAAAGCTTTATCAGGATTCGAACGCCGGTGGAAAACTGCAGATCCCGCTGGCATATCGATTGCTTGGTATGGGGTGGATGAGTCGCGGAGTTCCACTTCCGCGGGAAGGAGATGATGCAGGATGACACGCCCGATCCTGCCGGATGGTGCCGATGAAACGGCGCCTCAGGTAGCAGTGAGCCATCAAGCCCGTATCGTGGTTGGTGGGCTCGGCACGTTGAAGCGCACGCTGTCTTTGATCGCAGAGCAGGTAGAACAACTGGAAAAACTGGACCTGATCGATGCGTCCGAGTCGGTGCGTCTACGCGACCTTGCCACGCAGGTAACCGATCTCGTCACGCACTATCGGGAGGGCCGCTTTCTGAGCAACCTCAAATCCCTGATCGATCTGACGCGGGATGAACTTCGGGAAGGTCATCGGAAAATCTGAAATCACTCGATGCCGTAGCGATGCATCTTTTTCAGCAGTCCCTGGCGACTCAAGCCGAGCCTTTTGGCCGCCTGCGCTCGATTCCGATCGCAGAATTGGAGTGCTTCCCGGATCAACCGGCGCTCCAACTGCTCGACCGCCTCGTGAAGGCTCCTCGACTCGCTGTCGTCACCACGCAGAATCTCGGAGACATCTTCGGGGAGTACCACCTCGCGGCGGACCGTAACCGCCAGACGCTTCATCTCGTTTTCGAGCTCTCGGACATTGCCGGGCCAGTCGTGGCGGCCCAAGAGGTCGATGGCTTCGGGTGAGATCCGCTTGTCTGGCCGTCGTAACTCGCGGCAGGCTCGCTGGAGGAAGTGTTGCGCCAACAGGGGAATATCCTCGCGAATCTCCCGAAGGGCCGGTGTCCGAATGTGAATGACGTGAAGGCGGTAGTAGAGGTCGTCACGAAAGCGGCCCGAGGCGATCTCCTTCTCGAGATCACGGTGGGTCGCAGCCAGGATGCGGACGTCGACGGGAATTGGACGGCGGCCACCCACACGCTCCAGTACGCGCTCCTGAAGCACCCGCAGGATCTTGGCTTGTGCGGCCGGGCTCAGATCTCCGATTTCATCCAGAAAGAGCGTCCCGCCGTCTGCGGCCTCGAATCGCCCGATTCTCCGGTCCACTCCGGTGGCCACTCCCTTCTCGATCCCGAACAGCTCGGCCTCCACGAGGTTCTCGGGCAAAGCCGAGCAGTTCAGGGCAACGAATGGGCCTCCTGCGCGACCGCCCGAAAAATGGATGGCTCGGGCTACGAGTTCCTTTCCTGTGCCGCTCTCACCGGTGATAAGGACGTCGACCCGATTGTCGCGTAGCTCCTCGACCTTGCGGATCAACTGCTGTATGGGGCGGGTCATCCCAAGGATGTTTCGGGTCGAGAACTGTCCGCGAACCTCCTCGAGGAGCATGCGATTCTGTTTCTGGAGAGCATTCTTCTCCTTTTGCAGTTCGTCGAACTTCAGTGCCGTCTCCATGGCGAGCGAAGCGTGACCTCCCAGCTCAACCAGGATCTTCTGATCATTTTGGTGGAAACTCCCCGACCTCTTGTTCAGTACTTCGAAAACGCCGAGGACCCGACCGTCTCGCCCAAACAGTGGCACCGCAAGGATGCACCGGGTTCGATACCCGAGCCTGGCGTCGATCGAGGGGTTGAAACGGGCGTCGGAATACGCGTCCTGCACGACGACGGCACTTCCAGTCAGCGCAACCTCTCCGGCGATTCCCAGACGGGCATCGAAGCGCAGGTCCTCGTCCGTCCCGAGAGCGGCCCGCGACCAGAGCTCGCAACGGTCACGATCCAGAAAGAAGATGCTCGAGCGATCGCAATCCAACAGGCGGGCCGCTTCCCTGGCGATGACCTCGAGGAGCGCCGCAAGATCCTGCTCTCCATTGATTCGGCGGGTGGCCGCGAGCATCTCGACGAGTTCTTCCTCATTCCAGCCTTTGATGGGACGCTCGTTTCGTTTACCGGTCATCCTGCCTACTCTAAAGGAAGACACTCTGGGCGTCACCTGCCGGGAAGGGTTTGAGATTTCTGCTTTTCGATTTCGATTTGCGATTTGGAAGGCAGAAGGCGAGAGGTGAGAGCCAGTAACTCCAAAAGTGGAGTCGCGGTCATCAAGGCGTGGAGAAGCGATTTCACGCAAAGACCGCAAACATCGCCAAGAGCTCCAAAGCAAAGAAATCCTTGGCGTCCGTTGCGTTCTTGCGGCTCTGCGTGGAGTCAGCTCTGACCGGCTTGGCATGTGGCCGAGCTTTCGGCAATCGAGGTGGCGCACATCTGCAACCCGTCCTCCGGTTCTCCCGTCCTCCGGTTCTCCCGTTCTCCCGCTCTCACTTCCCCCAATCAAGGTTTGTCGGGCGGTTCATCATCGTTACGTTCTTTTTTCTCCAGCCTGAGCACCATCCAGAAGAAGCGGCCGGCGAAGAAAATCACAAGCGCCCAGATCATGAGCATCAGGACCCAAGCCGTGGGAGTCACGGGTTCGTAGACCTCCTTTTCCAGGCGATTCGAACCAGCAGTGCAAAGCCGACGAAAACCAGCGTCAGCAGAACTCTTGTCATGTCGATGATGAAGTCTCGGGTCGGCATGCCCTGAACGTTGAACCAGACATAATGGGCCTCCCCAGCGTGCATGACCCGACCCAGCACACTGTCGGGGGAGAGCCCCCAGCCATGACCTTCCAGAAGACTCGCGAAGGCAGTCGGCCACTCGCGCGAAGGCTTGAAAACAGCCCCGAGAAAGATCACCAGCAGGAAGGCCGGCGTGATGTAGCCGATGAGCACCCGAAATATGTGGGGAATTTTCAACTGAGCGCCGCGGTTGATCTCCGCCCAGCCGGTTTCCAAAGGAAAGATCCATGAGAATACGAAGGCTTCGGCCAGTGCAAAGATGACGAGCGAAAAGGTCCCTGCCCAGAAATCGAATTCGTCGAATGCGCCGGACGGGTAGAAGACGACACAGAAGAGTCCGAGCCCGGCGGCCGCCAGGCCGAAAGTCTGCGAGGCCCGGGCTGAGCGCAGGCCGAACTCGTCTTCCAGGAAGGTCACAATGGGTTGTCCCATGGCCAGAGAGGAGGTGACCCCGGCAAAGAAGAGAAGGCCGAACCACATGGCTCCGGCCAGAGGTGCAAACCAGCCCCAATTGCCAAACAGCATCGGGAGGGTCAGGAATCCGAGGGTGAAACCACTCCCGCTCGAGGTCGCTGCAGTCACAGCCGCAAGACCAAGGTAAGCGGTCGAAATGGGGATGATGAGGGAGCCGCCCAGCACGACTTCGACGAATTCATTCAGCCAGCCCGCCGAGGCGGCATTCAAGGCGATGTCATCTTGCTCGCGAAGGTAAGAGGCGTAACAGTGAATCGAGCCCATGCCGAGAGAAAGGGTGAAGAAGATCTGCCCTGCTGCAGCCAACCAGGTACTGGGATTGAGAAAGCCGGCAGTTCGAGGTTGCCAGATGAAATTCAGACCCGCGAGTGGGCTCTCGACGACATGGAGGTCACCCGGCCCAAGCAAAAGACCCCGGATGACCAGGATGATGGCGAACATGATCAGTAACGGCATTCCGATTCTGGCGGCTGCTTCGATCCCGCGGGTCAGCCCGCGAGAGAGGATCCAGGTGTTCATCACCAGGGTCAGGAGGAACCAGAAGATCGCCTCGGCCGGCCAAGCCGCCAGCCCGCCGGGCGCAGTCCCGATGTAGTGGGAAAAGAACACGGACGCTTCGATATGGCCGAAGGTGCCCATCAGAGAGTGCCAGACGTAGGCAAGCGCCCAAGACTCGATATAGACGTAATAGGAGGCAATGCACAGATTGGTGAACAGACCAAAGACTCCGATGTATTTCAACCAGTGGCTCGAGCCCAGACGATCGAACATACCGGGCGTCGAATGATGGCCGAACTGTCCTCCATGCCGTCCAATCGCCCATTCCACCCAAAGCAAGGGGACTCCCATGACCACGAACGAGACCAGATAGGGGATGATGAACGCGCCTCCGCCGTTCTGAATCGCTTGCGCCGGAAAGCGGAGGAAGTTCCCCAGCCCGACCGCATTACCGGCCATGGCGAGGATCAGCCCGACGCGTGTTCCCCATCGCTGGGTCATGAATCAGTCAGCTCCAGTGGAGGGTTTGGTGGGATCCGCCTTCCCCGGCGGCCTTTGGGCGGGCGCCGTATCCCGGCGGGAAAGGCGGTTCGAAGCCGTGCTACGATTTCGGCTTCTTCTTCTCGGAACGCCGCAGGAAAATGACCGCCACAACGGCGGCAACGATAAACAGCCAGGCGGCAATCTGATATCCAGAAAACTCCATAATCCACACCTTTCGTGATAGATGTCATCTCAGCTCGTTCGTGAAAGGGACAAATACGCGAAAAGGTGGAGTGGCGGAGAGCGATCACAGTGGACCGCAAGAACGGCCGGAGCAAGCCCGACTCTCTCACTCTCGTCTGGATTTCGTCGCGGAGGCTTCGGCTTTTCTGTCGACGGCTGAAAGTAGCCACCTGCCGACTGAAGGGGATTCTTGAACCGCACGGGAAGCCGCACGACGTCGAGGGCACTTTCGAGGATTGTCGGGCTTCCGGAGTCGACGAACACGGGGCGGAGCGGTCCCCATCGCATAACGGGCCCCACCGTCGCAACCGGGAACCCTCCCACCAGGAGAAGGGCCACAGAGATCAGAAGAAGCCGTTCAAACGTTTTCGGCATTCGTGTCAGGCGCCTCCGATTATCCGGAGTGCTCCTCTTTGTACACCAATATATCTCAGTCCTCGGGCCCATGTGCCGACCGGTCAGGGTTCCTGCTTGTCGAGGGAGGTAGTGACGCTCCCGCCGACGTTGCGGGGATCCACCCTTTCCCAAAGCGGAACTTCTGGACCACCGGCGCGCCCGGCTTCCAGTCAACCCGTCCTTCGTTCCGCAAGGCCCCGGAAGAATTCGACGATATCGAACTCCCCGAGGTCTGCGTAGACAGCGTCCGCCAGATGCAGGTCCTGCTCCGGTCTCTGAGGGCGCTGTAATCCCACGCAGAACATGGAGGCAGCCTTGGCTGCAGTCACACCGGCCGCGGAATCCTCGAAAACGAGGCAGGTCTCGGGCAGAACCCCCATTCGGGCCGCTGCCGTCAAATAACAGATCGGATCCGGCTTGCCGGGGTAGTAGTCTTCGGATCCAAGGAAGAATTGAAGCAAGTCATCGATTCCGAGCTCGTCGATACCTCGGATCACATCTTCACGCGGGGAACCCGAGATCACGGCGACAGGGTACTTCTCCGCCAGACGTCGCAAAAGGTCCACGGAGCTCTTGATCGCGATGTCGCGCGATCGCTGGAGTTCCAGAAAAACCTTCCGGACAGCGATCTCCATATCCTCCATGCGCTCGTAGGCCCGCGGAAACATACGACGCACATCATTGAAGATATCTGTCCAGCCACGACCGTAGACCAGGTCCTGGCAGGCAGACGGAGATAACCACCAGCCGTCGCGCGCCAGTGCCAACTGCACGGCGTCGACGTAGAGGACCTCCGAGTCGAGCAGAGTGCCGTCCAGATCGAAGAAGATCGCCCGGATTTCGATCCCATGAATGTGGCCGCCAAGGCCGACAGGCTTCGAGTCATTCATCTCGTAGTCTCCAGCAAACCCGGAGTCCGTGGCGCTTCCGAGTGTACCATGCCGTCATGTGATTGCAGTCATACCTACGTTTTCGGGCGAGATCGGATTACCCTTGTGTTTCAGCCCGCATGTCTTCAAGTGGGGTGCGAGAGGAGGTTCGGAATGAGACGAGGGATGATCAGCCTGATGGTCGTGGTGTTCTGTGCCGGTCTGGCCTGGGCCCAGGCCCCCGGCGTCGATCTCACGGAGCTTGCCAAGGTTCCAGACATGGGTCGCAGCAAGCGCGTGAGCAGCTATGACCGCTCGGGCGGCAACAACGATCGCTTGGAACACATTGCGAATGGAGAGCGGCGCACTCTGTTCGAGGTCGAAGGGGCGGGAGTCATCAACCATATCTGGGTCACGATCGCCCCGCCACCTCCTGAATTGAGTCGCAACGACATCATCCTGCGCATGTACTGGGACAAGAATCCTGAGCCCTGCGTCGAGAGTCCGATTGGCCCCTTCTTTGGTCAAGGCTGGGATGAGAGTTACGACTTCGCTTCGTTGCCTCTGGCAGCCGGTCCTCGAGAGGGGCGTGCCATGGTGAGCTACTTCGCCATGCCTTTTTCCAACGGCGCCCGGATCGAGATCGAGAACCAGACGGGGCGTGACATCGATGCCTTCTACTACTACGTTGACTACCTCGAGCTCGATGAACTGCCCGCGGACTATGGCCGCTTCCACGCCTGGTACCACCACGAACTGACGAAAGCTCTGCCCGAGGGAGAGAATGAATGGTCCGTTTTGGGCCCTCAGGGTAAGAACACGACGGGGGATGCCAACTATCTGATTGCGGACATCGAGGGGAAAGGTCGCTTCGTAGGGGTCAACTACTACGTACAGTCGCCATCGCCCATGTGGTACGGCGAAGGGGACGACATGATCTTCATCGACGGAGAGTCCTGGCCTCCCTCACTGCACGGGACGGGCACCGAAGACTATTTCAACACGTCCTGGTCCCCGAACACGCTCTTTTCCCATCCCTATTACGGCTATGCACGAGTCAACCACGGTACAGGCTGGCTGGGCCGTACCCATGTCTATCGGTTCAACATTGCCGATCCTATTGTCTTCAACCGCTCGCTGCGCTTTACGATCGAACATGGACATAACAACAATCTCACGCTCGACCTGGCTTCGGTGGCGTACTGGTATCAACGCGAGCCTCACAAGAAGTTCCCACCGCTGGCCAGCAAGGAGGAGCGGACCCCGAAGCCCCTCATCGGTGTCGTCGACATCCATCGTTGGAGGGACGCCTGGCGAAAGCAGCACGGCAGCGATCCCCAGCTTTGGGGGAACGAACCGTAGGGCGTTTCGAGTTCCGAGTTCCGAGATCTGAGATTTACGATCTAGCCGGACGGAAACCGGGAGCGGACGTGGGATAGGCATCCTGGTTGGCCCTTGACCTGAGGCCGCTGCGCTACGAGCATTGTTTAGCTCAGGGAAGCGGGGGCGACGGTTGGGGAAGCATCCTTGCTTGCCCGAAGGCCGGGACCTCTCGAGCGTTGATCATTCTGAGTCCCGAAGTTGAACGGGAGAACGGGAGAACGGGAAGAGAGCATGCGCGAACGGGGAGCCAACCGGACGACCAACCTCCTTCTCCTGGGAGTCGTGCTGGTGGGAGCGGCTCTCCGGATCTGGGGAGTCGGTTTTGGACTTCCCATCAAGTCGAGTCTCTATATCCGACCGGACGAGAGCCTTCTGGTCGAGCCCGGCCTCCATCTGTTCGAGCGTTGGGGCGACCCTCTCTTCTACGTCTACCCCGCCCTGGTGATCGAGATCGTGGCGGTCCTGTTCCAGCTTGTGTTCTGGACGGGTCGTGTCGGCGGACATGTATCGCAGGATCGGCTGCTGCAGGATTTCGCCGCAGCTCCTTCAGCCTATTTCCTTGCCACCCGGTGGATTTCGGTTCTAGCGGGAATCCTCACCGTGTACATCGTCTTCAGGTTGACCGAGCGTCTGTCGGGGAACCGCTTTGCCGCTCTGGCTGCCGCTCTTCTTTACGCAGTGTCCCCTCTGGCGGTCAGAGATGCGCACTTCGGTGTGACCGACAACGTCATGGTCCTTTTCCTGAGCGTCTCTCTTCTGGCCGGTATCACTTACGTTTCGAGTGACGACGTTTCCGCCCGAAGTCCGGTTCCCATGGGAGCCTGGTTCGGGCTGGCTGCGGCAAGTAAATACACGGCCTTCCTCCTCGGCCCCCGCCTTCTGACTGCCGTCCTCTTCCGAGAAGGAAAGTCGCCTGCGCGCTGTCTTCGACGGCTTGCAGCCGTGACGCTGCTCCCGGCCGGCATCTTCCTTGCTCTCAATCCCTATGTGATTCCCAATCTCCGCTCGACCATCCACGAGTTGCTGGACATCCTTCGTATTTTCTATCTGTGGCAGCCGGGAGACCCTCCCTGGGCGCTTCGAGAAGCGATATTGCAGGTCTTGAGGCCTCTGCGTTTCGGCCCGGGAGGTCTGGCGGGTCTGGCCTTGTGTGGTCTCGGAGTTGGTTTGAGTCTACGCTCGAACCGTAAGGAACGCGCCGCCGCCATCCTACTTGCAGGTTATCTGGGTCTTCACGTTCTTGCCCTTATTCCCTTCCGTCACCTGGTTCCCTATCGATACCTGCTGCCGATTCTGCCCCTGATTGCCGTCTTCGCGGGATCCAGTCTCCCGCACCTGCTGCGAGCGACGCAGCGAATACCGGTTCGGGTGGGGGCGGCGGCGATTCTGCTGTTCTGTTTGACGACGACCTTCTACCGTTCCGCTCAGATCGATGCAGTCCTTGCCGCGACCGACACTCGGACTTTGGCCGGAGAATGGATCGAGAAAAGGGTCCCGACTGCGATGCCGGTAGTGATCCTGTGCCCACCCGAAGCTGAACCCCAGGTTTACGAGCACCGAGCCTCACTGATGCGAAGGACCGAGTATGTTCGTCGACGCTACGGCGAAGCAGCCGGGGAGTTCATCTCACGCCTGTACCTGGATCAGCTCGCCGATCGGCGCAGAGAGGCCAGCGGATGGCAGCTCTTTCGCTTTCCCGAGCTGTCCGAATGTCCGAACCGTGTGGTTGCGGTCGTCACCTGCGATCACCCGCTGCGGATGGGGCGGACGCCACCCGATCAGTCCGAACGATGGCAAGGAAGGATTCTCGAGAGCGTGAGCTTCCAATCCTGTAAGGGAGCGGAGCAGGCTGCCTGGGACAGGATCGACGCTTTGTTCGTTCCTTTCACGCAACTGAGTAGGGTCGAACGCCCCGGACCGAACATCGAGATCCGTATCATCGACCGGGGAACGGATTTACCATAGGATTGACCCGGTAGGTCTGGTAAGCCCACGTCGGGCCAGCCGAGAGTTTCACAGGAGCATGCCATGAGCAGCGATCTTGATCACTCTCAGGGGGCGCAGGAGAACGTCAATCTCGGGAATCGGCCGACGCTGTCGGTCGTCATGCCTGTTCATAATGAGGCCATGTACCTGAAATCCACGCTCGAGAGCTGGATCACGATACTTCGGAGTTTGCAGGTTCCGTTTGAATTCCTTGCCTACGACGATGAATCGACGGACGGCAGTGGGGAGATTCTGGATCAAGGTTCCGAGAACTTCTCGGAGCTACATGTCGTGCATCAACCCCATCTCGGGCATGGGCCAACGATCCGAGACGGCTACGAAGCTGCGGCAGGTGAATGGATCCTGCAGACGGACTCCGACAAAGAAACTCCTCCGGGGGAGTTCGATCAGCTTTGGCCGCTGCGTGACAGCTATGATTTCGTAATCGGTCGGCGCGTCGGAAGAAAGCTCAAGTTCGGCCGCAAGATCGTGACCGCATGCGCCCGACTGGGAGTTCGATTCTTTTACGGATCCGGCGTTCGAGACGTCAATTCCCCTTTTCGCCTGATGCGAGGAGAGTTCGTTCGATCGTCGCTGCCGTTGATCCCCAAGGATTCCTTTGCACCCAATCTGCACCTGACGGGACTGGCGATTCGTGGGAAATGGCGGGTCCGGGAAGTCCCCGTGATCTCGCAGAATCACCGGATCGCCAGTGTATCGAGACCGTTGCCGGTAACGTTCGGAAAGCTTCTCTCCCTTTTCGGTGAGCTCCGGACCGTGTCCCGAAGAGCCCGAACTTGATCGGTTCAAGCGGCACGAAGGGCGCCCTCGATTACTGCCGACTACTCCGCACGCGATAGAGCACCGTATCTCCCTGTGTGAATACTCGGTCCCAGAAGACGCCGGCGTCGGCCTCGAATTTGGCCAGGCCCTTTTCTCCGTAGACAGCTCGTTCCAGGTCGCCGACCATGATGAAGTCCACATCGTATCGTTCGAGCACCGGAAGAATGTCCTGGCTGCGCGTCGATGAGTAGAGTCTTCGGACGTCCGCTCGCCTCCTCCGTACCTCAGCCCGAAAGTCCCTCGCCTGGTGCTGCTGGATTTCGTGTCCAGGCCAACCCAGGATCGTGGGCAGGCCTGTGGCCGAGCTTACCCTTCCGCCCGGGCCATAGTCGTCAGTGACGGCTTCGGCCAGAGTCGGCGCTCCGCTGACCTTCTTCTGCAGCCAGTGAATCGCGGCAAGATCCGTCTTCATCCTCAGCGTCTTTCCCTGCCAGGGATAGCGGACGTCTGCTAATGCGGCGAGCCCGTCGAGACCGAACCCGGAGGCCCCCTCGGTGCGGTCCAGCGCCCGAGCCCGAAAAGCCAGGACCGGGTACAATAAGGCCGCAGCCAGAACCACAGCCAAACCCACTTGCCATCCGTTTCCGATTCGCCGAGCAGCGTCTGCGCCCGTGTCGGAAGACAGCCGCACCAGACCTGCCGCGCACGACACGCTCCAGAGGCACCAGATCTCGAAGTAGAGCTTGAAGACGAGGTTCATCCTCCCGATGTCGCCGTTGAGCGCGAAGAACTCCGGGATCAGGGAAAGCAGACAGCCGACGACAAGCAATCCGGTGATTCTCCGCTCATCAATCGAGGGAGTTCTCACAAAGAGGACGAGCAGAGCCGCGGTCAACAGGGACACCATCCAGACAGCGCCCGAGATCAGACCCATCTGTTCGAGCAGCGTCACCATGATCAGGACCAAGAGCCCGGTCCACACCCCTATGTACCTTGGGAGTTGACGCCGCCCCGAACGACGGTCTCCGTCGGAAAGCCGGCTCCAAAGCCACCAAGCCATAGTGAGGACGAACAATCCGTGAATCCACAGAAAAGCCGCCAGTGACGTCCGGCTCCCCTCCCAGAGTCTCACCCCACCGATCGGTGATTCATAGACCAGAAGGTGCGGAGTGAGGACCACGACCGCAACCAGGAGCGACAATCCGGCTTCCATCCAGTTCCTCCGTGTCCATTCGAGACGGGGAAGAACGAAGACCGCACCGACGGTCAGCAAAACCGCCAGTGGTAGTTCCCACGGGTTGATGAGAACCACGGTTCCCAGCACAGCCCCGGTGACCAACATCCTCGATGGCCCGTACGACCGATCACTCCGCCCTTGATCCCGACCCTTCCCCCCGACCAGCGTCAGGAGCAGAAAGAGAAGCGCCGGCAAGGCGATCAGATGTGGATGCAAATCCGCGAACAGCACGGAGAAGAGCGGGAACTCAGAGACAGGGGCCGCCTCGGAAGCAGGATGAGAGATGACTCGAGTTGCGCTCCAGTAGAGCGACGACTGGGAGTACGGCCACGCAGCCCCGCGGATGAGCCAGGCAAAGAAGCCCTGTGCGGTCTGCCAGAAGGGACCGATGAGAGGAACCGTCACGCCGCCCACCGTTTCTCCAAGCCTTCGGAAGCCGGAGACGATCAGCCTCGGCTCATAGAGGTTTCCAACACCCAGAAGAAGGACAGGGCCCCAGAGTGCCCGAACGAACGAGCGTTGCTGCACCTTTGGCCTGGTCTCCGGCTCGTCCTCGTTGGCCGTGGACGTCAATGCTCCGACGACCAGCAGGGCCCCGACGGCTGCGAAGGCGCCGATCGTCGGAACGGCGAGATTGAAGCCGATGGAAACGGGGACACCGGTCAGCCGGATCAGAAGGGCGAAAGGAACATATCCGAAATAGTAATAGTTCAGGGCATAACCGGACAGCCATGGATCCGCCGGCGGAAAATGGGACGTCCGCACAACGGCATTGAGGATGCCCAGTTCCATCGGCTTTTCCCCACCCGTCGACGCGCTGAGAAGATCCGGATTGAGACAGCGAGCCAGGAGCAGGAGACCGAATACTCCCCAAAAGAGGAGTTCTCCACCTGCGATCCAGGTTCGATTCAATGCCGACAGACCGGTCTCGGAGCCGGAACCGTCGAGTGACAGAACCCAGGCCAGACTGCTCAAGACAGCAAAGGCGATGAGCACGCCCCAGGGCCAGAATGCCACAACGCGTGTCGCGGCCAGAGCCCATCCTCCCCAGCTGACGAAGAAGAGTCCCGCCCAGCGCGCCAGGAACCAGCCCTGATCGGGCCATTCTCCGAACATTCGACGGAAGAGCGGGAAGGTGAACCAACCAAGGGCCACGACTGTCAGACACCACGCCAATGAAGAAAACAGTTCCCCGAACGCCGGAATCAGGCCCCAACCGGCTGTCCCGGAAAGGCCACTCGAAGCTCGAGCCAGAACAGTGGCGAGCAGCGCTGCTGCCGGAACGTACGGCCGACGTTTCAAGGCCTTTTCCTTCCTGTACGATCCGGAGAGGAGCCTTCGGTTCCAGCAGTCCGCAACAGCAGGAGGACGGCTTGGGTCGGGGGGACCGAGAAACCCGGAAGGTCCCGGTAGTCACGTTCGTAGAACGCTCCCCAGAGGCCTCGCAAGAGGCTACGTCGAGGCAGCTGTGGCATCAACGAAGCCCATGTCAGGGCGTTGTAGCCTGCATCCGGCCAGCACAAATACGGATACTTCCGGACTTCGAACCGACCGTTCAGCATCTCCTGCTGTTGATCGGTCAGCGGAGCCTTTGCGAGGATGACACGGGCATCTGTCTCGAGCGCGTCGGACACTGATGTGGTCTGATCTACATCCGACCGATCCCGCAGATACCAGCGCAGTGGGTAAGCAGCATCGACACTGACGCGGATGACGGCGGCCGCGTCGAGCGACTCCAGCCGGACGAGCAATCCCCGCATCCCGGGATCGGTGTGAGCAAACACGGCGGGTTCGATTGGGGACTCAGCGTGGACGAAATTCAACATCCAGCCGGTGCGCAGCCAGACGGCCGTTCCAACGATCAAGAATCCTGTCACCAGGACCCGGAGAGGCCACCGGCAGGATGACCAACCCTGGACGCCAACCAGGACCGCGGCTACGATGCCAATCGCTGTCCCCAGCCAGCCGGCGTTCACGGCCGTTCGATCGAGGACGCTCGAGATCTCGGCCCCCGTGTGCAAGAAGGAAACCCACGAAACGAACAGGAATGCCGGTACTGCCAGCAAACCCGCATCTTCGACGGAGAATCGCCGAAGCGACTCGAACAAGCGTCGCAGGCCGTCTCCTCCCAACCAACAGACAGGAAGAACGACATGCACCGCAAGCCACGGCATCTTCTCTCCGGCCAGCGAATAGGCGATGAGCGAAGCACCGAGCCAGTACAGGCAGAACCACCAGAACCGCTCCTGCAGATCCGGCCCCTCGCTGACCTGACCGTCTCTGGGTTTCGTCCGATTGACTCTGGCGTGGAGGACCACGGATACCAAAGCCAGAAGGACCGGCACGAACTCGTAAAGACCGACCAGCATCAGATAGTAGAACCACGGCTGCCCCCCGCGTCCTACAGGTTGCTGCTCGAGCCAATAGCCGACGCTTCCGAAAAAGCCGCTCACCAGACCGGACGGGTTCTTCAGGAACGTCGAGAAATAGAGCGCCTCAATGCCCCAACCGAGGGCGGCGAGGCGAACCCAGAGCGAGAAGTCCAACAGGCTTCGTTCGGATCGGCGACGCGACCAGGTTGCGGCCAGACACACCGCAAGCACAGCGCACAGGGACACGCATCCGGCCGCTGCTTCGGGGGATGAGTGGATTCGATCGGCAAACGCACTCAAGCCGGGTACGGTGAGCGCCAGCGGCGCGGCAAAGGGGAGGAAGAGCGTGATGTGAAGAATCGCCAACTCTGTTGCCGGAACCCGCGCGGACCCGGGCCGCCGGGCTGTCCAAGCCAGCCAGCAGGTCATAACGGCAGCGAAGATGAAAGCCACTTCCTTGGTGGTCACCGCCAGGCTCGAGACAATGACCAGCACGTAGAGATCGGTCGGAGCGCTGCGTTCGAGATATCGAAAACACGCCCAGATCCAGAGCGTGCAGAGTACGGCGATATAGATGTCGTTTCGAAGATACCGGCTGTAGAAAAGCAGCAAGGGGCTGAAGGCCAGCAGGAAGGCCACAGTCAGGGCTCCAACGCGGCCGACCCAGCGTCGGAAGAGCAGCGGGAGCAACACGAGCCCAATTCCGGCCAAGGCCGGCACCAGTCGAGCCGTGTAGTCGGACGCGCCGATGAAGCGGAAGACCAGGGCATCCAGGTAGAAGAGGACCGGTCCGTGGCTGACGGGAGAATGAAAATACCCGCCGGTCTCAGCCAGCCTCCAGGAGAAGAAGGCATGGACGCCCTCATCGAAGCTCAGGAGACGGTCGCCGAGCCCTGCCAGGCGTACGGCTGCTGCTGTGGCGGCAAGGAGAACCCAGGTCGCTGTACCGCCTCGGGGAAGACCACGGGTCCGGATCCAATCCTTCATGGCGATCCTTCCTCCGGTCCGAGCGAACGGCGAGCACAGTCGTAGACCCGGCAGGGCCCGCTCCGGAAAAGGCATCGACAGCTCTCGTCGAAGATGGAAGACTCCTCGGGGAGCCCGAACAGTTTCCGCTCTCTCTCGCCGACGAAGACGAAACGAACGCCGAGTGCCCTCAGACTTCGTTCGAGCACCGTTGGAGTGCGCGCGGAATAGGTCGTGTCCACGAGCGCAGCCCGCTCTTCGATCATCCGCTGTCGTTCTTCCCCGGAACGCCATTGCGACTCATGGTCGATCCAGCCCAGAGGAGTCGGGTGACCAGTCAGAACACTGACCCGGTTGGAGGCAGGGTCTTCCCGACGGCCCACCGATTCCAAGACCGCTGAGTGCGGCGGGAGATGAACGTCGATCCAGTGCAGCGTCGAATAGAGATCGGGGGCCTGGTCTCGGATCGACCTCAGTGCATCGAGGTCATGGACCTGCCAGCCGGATTGGCCGAGGCGGGAACTCGCAGCAGCCACTGGGTAGAGCAGGCTGCCGGCTGCAATCAGTAGAGCCGCCGTCCGCAGGTTTCGGAAGATACGTCCGTGCGGCCTCCAGCTGAGGCCGTAGGCCCCGGCCAACTCGATGAGGATCCAGGCCCCGTAGTGCAACTTGAAGACACTGTTGACTCGATTGCCGAAAGCGTCATGCAGGAACAGGAACTCCGGGAGAAGAAGCAGAGCGAGCCCCGCAAGAACGAGAATCAACACGAAGCCGAGGATCGGTCCGGTCGGGTCGTCTTCAACGACCGCTGCGCGAGCTCGGATTCTCGTCGAGCCGCCGCCAAGTGCGCGCAGCACGAGGTAGATGGAAGCCACAAGACCCAACGCAACGAACGGCTCTCTGCTCCAGCGGAGCAATGCTGTACTGTTCAGAGCCTGCGTCTCTCCACCCAGGCTGGATATCCAGTCGACGATCCGCTTACTGTGATGAGCCCAAAGGAGCGCTCCCCCCAGGTACACAGGAACGGCCGTCACAGCCAAGGCCAGCCAGCGACCCGGAATTCGCCGGCTCGAGGGCGGAAGCACCAAGAAGAAAAGCAGCGCAAGGCCCAACCATCCGGGCCCGACAGCTGCCACGAAATCCGCCGGGTACGTCGGAAAGAGAAGGTTGGGAAGCAGTCCGCGGACGTCGGCGTCGGAGGTAAGCAGATGGGGGGCAAAACAAAGGAACGCCACGAGAGGGATGGCCACCAGATCGATCCCTAACGCCCGAAGTACCCGGGGAGAAACACTCCGATCAGGCGAGCCGCTGTCAATCGACCGAAGACCCGACCACAGCACGGACCCTCCGATCAGGAGCGTTCCTGCCACGATATCCCAACTGTTGATGGCCGCGAGCGCACCCAGCAGGAACCCCAGGACGACTCGGTCCCTAACCTTCAGTTCGCCGGCCGGCCGTCGGACGGTCTTGGATCCCGTGCGATCCGAGGCCAGAAAGACATTGAGCAGGACCAGGATCAGCAACACGAGTACAGGCGCGGATTGGAGGTGCGGATGATTGTCCCCCAAAATGAAGCTGAAGGCCGGAAACTCGGTGATCGCGGGCAGGGTCTGGCCCGAGAGACCGATGTCTCGAATCGCTCGACTGCTCAACCACCACCAGTCGGAACGTGAACCGGCATACCGTACCAGATCGTAGATTGTACGGAAATTGCCGGCCAGGCAGACGAGCGCGACCGACAGTCCTCCTCCAACCACCCCCCGGCTCAGGAGCCAAGCCCCCTTGGAGGTCGATGAACCCTGGTAGGAAGATGTGTGGCTTCCGGCGGACACCAGATTGTACCCAACTCCGAAACAAGCACAGCAGAGCAGCGCGAACAGCGACGCGAGCCCCAGGTTGTAAGTGAGAGTCGGAGAGATTCCTCCCAGCTTCCCGACGAAGACCTGCAGCCAGTAGCCAAAGTAGTAGTAGCTGACGGGAAGACCGGCCAGCCAGGCGTCCCGAGCAGGAAAGACCGGACTGTGGGCAACGCTGTTCATGAACATCAGGTCGCTGGGTTGTTCGGTATGAGATGCAGTCGGCAGCATGGCCCGGAGAAACAGCAGAAAGGCAAACGCCAGCAGAAAGACCACTTCGATGGTCACAACCAGACGGAGGTTGTGGAGGACCCAGCTCAATGGTGGATCTGCCGACTGCTGTCCGGATCTCTCCTGGGCGCCCAGGGTTCTCTTTCCGGTGTCAAGGAGGGTTGGCCCCCAGCCAAATGCCGCAACGGCCGCAAGGCAGAACCAGGCTGACGCGGGTCCGAATTGCCAAACGCCGTAGACCCATCCCGACCAACAGAGCCAACCCGACATGAGCAGTCCCGCCGACCGGGCCACGGAATACCCTCGATCCGGCAGATTCTTCGCATACCGGTAGAGGGTTGGCCAGACTGCCCACTGGCATGCGAGCAGGATCAGGTACCAGATGGCGACCTCCCCGATCGGAAAATCGGCGAGACCTCGACTCAAGTCACACTCCTGCGGATCGAAGACGACTCCCGTGCTCGAACCGGATCTGGAGGTTGATCTTCCTCGACGAGTCCCCGAACGAATTCAGCCGCCTCCTCGGGTTGTGACCACCACAGTCTCCAGGCCGAAGCCCCTTGCCAGAGCTCAGAGAGGCGTGAGAGATGAGAGGCCAGGAAGTCGGGATGGTTGGTCGAGCAGTTGGCCAGCCAGGCAATCCCTTCCGCTCGTGACATTCTCCTGGAAGAACAGCGAATGCCGGGGACGAACTCCGGGAAGATCGCGTACCGGATCCGCGGACGGGAATCTTGCGGCGCCAAGAGGTTTCGGGGAGGTACGACGTACTGGATGCCCTTGCGAGAACTGCCGGCGATACGCCAGCCCGGCTTCCCGGCGACCAGACGCTCAGCCCCAAACCGAATTCGGAAGGGTTTCGGATAGGGAATGGCATGCCCGTCCAGATCAACGCCCACCGCTTCCTCCGACAGATAGGCGAATCCACCTGATGCTACGAGTGCAAGCGAAAGCGTGCTCTTTCCGCAATGACTCGGTCCTGCCAGCAGGACGACGGAATCGGTCCCCAGAGGAAGCAATGCCGCGCTGTGTAGAATCAGGCAGTCTCGTGCATCGGGGAGCAGCCGGTCATAGACGAAGGACTCGATGACGTCGAAGGCATCGAACGGCGAACCCACGGATTGCCGAAAATGATCAGGTCGTTGCAGGATCCAGCCCGTAGCTGAGGATTCGAGGAGGAACTCCGACGCGGTCTCCGCGTCGGTCTCGGGAAGGGTGCTCAGCAATTGATCGAGAATCCGCGCAGCGTCCGGACGGACGGCCCGGATTCGGACCGCCTTACTCAAGAAGGCCCTGGTCCAGCATCTCACCGAGGATTCTCGGGACTTCATGGTCACAATCGAAGGATCCCTCGGGAACGGCTTCCTTGAGCTCCTGCACGATCTCGCTGACCGAAGTCTTGCCGTCGCACAAATCGAACACGGCAGCAGCGGCAAGGTTGAGGATGTGGACGCGGTCGGCGCCACAATCATAGAGAATCAACTGGTCGTCGACCACCTCCTCGACGACACCCTCAGGGACAGAGGGCATCCAAGCTTGCTCTTTACCGATCGCCATATCGCCGCGACGTTCGTAGCTCGAGGAACCGAATTGCTAGTCCGGAACAGGAGTCGGACCAGGCGTCGCTGTCGGAGTCGGTCCTCCGGACTGCGCCACCACTTTGCGGTCCGATAACGTCACCAGCAGGGGGGCGGAAAGGCCCACACCGATAGCGAGCCGCTTCACAAACCGCCGCCGATCTTTGCTCTCTCCGTCTTGATTCATCATAGGCTTCAGCTGCTGCAACACTGTGTAGCATAGGTACTTCTGGGCGTCAATCCCAATTCGTCATTGCCATTCAAAAAGATGCAGGGATCATCGCGCCCTCGGAACTGCGTCGAAGACTCTGTTCGCTGCTTCTGGAAACGCAGGTATGTGGAAGCTAAACTGAGGCTGTGAAGCTCCACCAGCCTTCGGAGCAGGACGCCGCCATGCTGCTGGCCCTCCTGACCGGCCGAGCCTCCTTTTCAGACGATATTGACTGGTGGGGGGTTCTCAAAACGGCGGAGTTGCACCGGATGCTGCTCCCTCTACGCGCGCGACTCGAGAAGTGGCCCGACTTGCCGGTTCCGGCGAGCGCACGGCAGGAACTGGATCACTCCTTCTGGGCTTGGGCAGTCAAGCGGCGCGCCTGTCTCGAACTGCTATGGCGCATCGGATCGATTGCCTCTGAGAACCGCGTACCGCTCCTTCTCCTCAAAGGGCCCTATATTGCCGAACGCCTGCATGAATCGCCTCGCTCCCGACCCTTCCGCGATCTCGATCTCATGGTCGAAGAATCGTCATTCGATCTCCTGGTGAGACGGCTCGTCGAGGCCGGATTCGGGTTTGCGTCGAGTCCATTCGAGGGGCTTCCGAGCGAGGTCCTGCGTCGCTGGGAACTGCCCATTACACTGGTCCCGCGAACTGCTCCGGGTCTCGAAGTCGATCTCCACATGAACATCACCCACCGCCTCGAGCCGTACCGGGTGTCTCCGGAAGAGATCTGGAAGAAGGCGGAACCGTGGGGGATGGGACTGCTTCGCCTCTCTGACGATGATTTTCTCCTGTTTCTTTTCATTCACAGCCTCAAACACGGATATTTCAGCCTCCTTTCGTTCTATGATCTCCATTTGGCGGCTCAGGACCCTCTGCTGGCCGGACGGTTCAGGTGTGTTCTCGAACGCGCCGAACGAGAGGGATTTGGTTCCCTGGTTCGTGTCTCGGCCGAATTGGGGCAACGGCTGTTTGGAACGACCTGGCCGCATTGCAGACCGGTTTCTCGAAAGGAACGCTTGGCTGCTGGACTGCTCGAGGCGCGTGTTCGTCTGGGCCGCCCCTGGATCTCCGAGCGATTCCAGTTGCTCCTCACGGCCGGCCTGTTGGTGAATTCGGTTTGTCGTCTGTGGCAGTACTGGAGACGGAGTCTCTTCAGGCCCCTGGCTACGATTCCACCGCGAAGGCACGCGGCGAGCCCCTGGTCGAATCCCTGGGCAAGCAGTGTTCGCCTCATCCGCTGGATACGCAACAATGCGTATTCTGGTCCTCCCTCTTGACCCCTGGTATCATGCCGTGAGTTCACAGGAGGAAACATGCCCAAGTCTTCGAATCCAGTCGGCCGCCGTGAGTTCATGAAATCATCCGCTGCCCTTACGAGTGGGTTGCTGCTGGTCAAACCGGAAACCGCATTCGGTAGTAACGCCAATTCCAGGCTCGATGTTGCTCTGCTCGGCTGCGGCGGCCGGGGCAACGCTGTCGCCGAAGATTTCGTCAAAAACACCAACGTCCAGGTCGTCGTCCTGGGAGATCTGTTTCAGGACCAGTTGGACGCCACGGAACAGCGATTCAATCCTCTCCAGGACGGGATGGGACGGAGTAAGGTCAAGAAGCGGTTCGTGGGGCCGACCGCTTATCAGGAGGTTGCCGGCAGCAAGGCCGACATCGTGATCATCGCCACTCCCCCGTACTTCCACCCGCAGCATCTACGGGCTGTGCTCGATGGGGGGCATCATGTCTATCTGGAGAAGCCCGTCTCGACCCACGTTCGGGGATGCATGGAGGTTGCGTCGCTGGCGGCGGCCGCCGAGGGCAAGGCTTCCGTCGACGTCGGATTTCAGATCCGCTACGGCAGTCAATTCGTGCAGCAGACCCGACGCCTGCACGAAGGCGCAATCGGCGACATCGCCCTGGTGCATGGTTTCTACTTTGCGGGAGATCTGCCCCGTCGCGGCAATGCGTCGATGAGCTCGGCCGAAAGGAAGATCCGCAACTGGGTCTTCGATCGGGTTCTGGGCGGCGACATCATCGTCGAGCAGAATATCCACATCCTCGATTCCTTCAATTGGATTCTCGGGTCCCACCCCCTCCGCGTTCGAGCTTCGGCTGATCGCAAAGTCCGGAAAGACATCGGAGACGTATCGGACGAATACACCGTAACTCTGTTCTATCCCGACGATGTCCGGGCCAGTTTCGCCTCCACGCAGTTTTTGCCGCTCTGGGGCACTGTGGGCTGGCGCTGCTTCGGTCCCAAAGGCTTCTCGGAAGCGTTCTACAGCGGAGGCCTGGTGATCAAGGGCGAGAACCCCTGGGAGCCGACTGCTGGAACGACAGCAGGCGAGAAGCGACCCGAAGTCGACCCTCTCGGCGATGCCACACCGCTGAAGGTCAAGGCGTTCGTCCAGAGTATCATCGACCGGAACTACCACAATCAGCTCAAACAGGGCGCCGAGAGCACGCTGACGGCGATCCTTTGCAGGCAGTCGGCCTACGAAGACAAGGAGATAACGTGGGGCGAACTGTTGGCGTCGGATCAGCACTGGGAGACCGACGTGGATATCACGCGGCTGTGAGAGCACAGGTGTCGATGCTCACCGCTGTTCGAGCAGATCAGATCTGTCGATCTGCTCGCCCTTGAAGATCACGGTGGAGATCCGCTCCAGGGCCTCGATGTGGGAGGTTGGATCACCGTTGACCAACACGAGATCCGCGTCATAGCCCGGCTCAACCAGGCCGATGCGGTCGCCTGCTCCCAGCACTTGTGCCGCCTTCGAGGTCGCTGCCTGGAGAACGGCCGCCGGTGGGATCCCTGCTTTCACCCAACGCTGCAGTTCGAGATGAAGGCTGGGACCAGGAATCAGCAGCGGGCGGCCTGCCTGGCTGCCTGGAACCAGGACGACTCCTTTCTTCCAGGCCTCGCTCAGCAACGCCGCCGCCGTTTTCACGACGTTTGGTGCCATCCCGGGATCCAACTCCGAGGGCACCAGCCGATCGTTTTCGACCTCCCCCTTCAGATAGTCCAGTTCCTCAGGGCCGGTCACTTGCTGCACGAGCGAGTGTTCCAGTGTTTCAGAATCGTGGTTTACCAGCTCCAGTACCACTTCGGGCCAGCCCTGGGACACGGAGAGGATCGCCGAGCGCCTGGAGATGCTGGACAACTGGGCTTCAGTAAATGGCTGGCGGGCATAGGGGTAGACGAGCTCCTCCAGGCCGACTTCCAACGCCGGATCCACGCTGCCGGCCCCTTCAAGGATCCCCAGCAGATGCGCATTCTGCTGCCGCCCACGGTTGGCCATGGCACGGAGCATCGCCAGGAAGGGCGGGTGTGGCCGAGCTGGAACCTGAAACAGAAGACAATCGGCAGCCTCGGTTGGACCAGCGCTTCCTCCCATGAAACTCGATCCTTCCCCGAGGCCGCCTGCCCGACCGGCCGGAGACACCATGAAGATCTCCGAACCGAGGAATTCCCCCGTGTCGACGGCTTCCCCCAGCCCGGCTTGAAGCTCGACCGGGACATCTACGGCCCGAACGGCCGTCACACCGCAATAGAGCATGCGGCTCAGAGCCTGCCGAATCACGCGCCGTGGGTCCGTACTTTGGTGGGGCAGTTGGTTGCTGGTCGAGGCCACATAGGCGAAAGTATCGATCAGCCCCGGAAGAAGTGTCTTCCCGGAGGCCGAGATGACGGTGGAGGCCGACGTTCCGGGAGACTCGCCCTGCGTGTATACCCGACGGATCCGGCCATTCCTGACGAGGACCGAGCCCCGCTCGATGACTCTTCCGTCGCCCACGAAGATCCGTGCGTCCAGGATGAGAATGCTTTCACTGCGCTGGAGCTGCCGGTACAGCATGTGCGCCTTCTTCAACTCGTTCTGCGAGTAGATCTGCAGTGTTCCCAGCAACAGAAACGGGGCCAGAACCGCCAGCACCCAGGCCTTGGCGGAATTGGGGACCTTCTCCTGCTTTTCCCATCGAAAGAGCTTTGCCGAAAGGAACAGGCCGAGCAGCACCGTCATGGTCAGGGCGAGAACGGGCACCGCGCTCTCCGCGAGAGATTCGTTGCTCAGAAACACGCCCTGAAGGCCGCTGACGAGATAGGTCGCCGGGAGGTACTGAGAGAACAACTGGACCCAGTGCGGAAGAACGGCGATCGGAAAGAGCGCTCCGCTGAGGAAGAGCATCGGCGAGTAGAAGAACTGGACCAGGATGTTGGCTTCCTGTGCCGAGTTCGCGACCGACGCCAGAATGAGACCCAGAGCCCGAAACGCGACGACGCCGACAGTCAGGATCACGGTAAAGGCAAGCAGGCTTTCCGGAAAGGACATCCCGTAGATGAAATGGGCGAGCCCAACGATGAGTAGAACCACCGGCACGTACAGCAGCCAACCGGTGATGAGCGAGGCAACAAGCAGGTGGCTCGAAGTGATCGGGGCTACTTTGAACCTTCTCAGGATGTGGTCCTCACGGTCGTGGACTGTCCGCATGCCCGCACCGAACAGGCCGTTACCAAGGATGCCCATCAGCAGAACCATGCTGACGACGTGGGAGATTGCTGTCTCCAGAAACTCCGCAAACGCAAAGAAGAACAGCAACGGAAAGAGATAGCTGAAGAAGAGCACGCTCTTGTCGCGCAGCGCCAGGCGGAGGTCGATCTTGGTCAACTCGACGTAGGCTCTCATTCCCGGAGACTTCTTCCCGTCAGTTCGATGAAAACGTCTTCCAGCGAGGGGCGCCGAACCAGGGCATCGGACAGATCGATCCCCTGGGCATCGATCCACTTCACCACGTCCACCAGGGTCCGTGCGGGATGTCGGGAGAGGACCGTCAGCCGGCGGCGGTCGGGGGACAGCGACGACCTCTCCACGTCCCTCCAATGCGGAAGTTCGCCGTCCGGCACGGGCGATTCACAAACGATCTCGATGAGAGAACTGCCGAGTGCCCGCTCCCGAATCTCGCGCGGTGTTCCCATGGTGATGATGCGTCCCCCATCGATGATGGCGACACGGTCACAGAGTCTTTCCGCCTCCTCGATGTAGTGGGTGGTCAGCAGCACCGTGCGGTTCTCGGACTGCAGCATCCGAACGAGACCATGGACTTCCTGCCTCGCCTGGGGATCCAGCCCCGTGGTCGGCTCATCGAGGAACAGCAACTGAGGATCGTTGATCAGCGACATCGCTAGGACCAGCCGTTGTTTCTGCCCGCCCGACAACTGCCCATAGAAGGCGTCCCGTTTGTCGGTGAGCTGGAGTCGATCGAGAAGCTCCGCCGGGTGTCGGGCTCGGGAATAGAAACTCGCGAAGAGCTCCAGTGCCTCGTGGACCCTGATCTTCTCGGGAAGGTTGGTCGATTGCAGACAAACGCCGATCCGGTCTTTCAGCTCTCGGTTCTGGGTTTCGGGGTCGCAGTCGAGAACGGAGACGTTCCCGCTGCTTCGGCTCCGCAAACCTTCGAGGATCTCGACGGTGGTCGTCTTGCCGGCGCCGTTCGGCCCGAGAAGGCCAAAGACTTCCCCCGCGTAGACTTCGAAATCAATCCCGCGCACCGCAGGGAAATCTCCATACTGCTTGGTCAGTGACCTGACCACGATCTGAGCATCCATGGTGAGGTCGGCCTCGAGTCCGCCGACTAGTGAGCGGCCAACCGCTCCAGTTCGGATTGAATCGACGGCTCCGCGAGCAACTCCGTCGAAGTGAAGAGAGGAAGGAAACGATAGCCCGAGAGGGCCTCCAGTCCCCCCTGCTCGCGATCGACCAGACAGAGTACCGCCGCCACTTTCATCCCAGCCTCTTCGGCTGCATGGATGGCTTTGAGCGTCGACCCACCCGTTGTGCAGACATCATCGACGATGACCACCGGGGTCCCGGGCTTGGGTTCATACCCTTCGATGAAGCGCTGTGTCCCATGCCGCTTGGCCTCTTTGCGTACGATGAAGGCCCGTAGTGGTGTGAACTCGTTCTTCCGAGCAAAACTGATTGCTGCAACGGCTGCGACGATCGGATCGGCCCCGAGCGTCAGACCGCCGATGGCATCCGCCTCGACCCCGTGCTTCTGCAGTTCTGAAAGGAGCAGGCCAGCCGTGAGATAGGCACCTTCCGGATCCAGGGTGGTGAATTTACTGTCGAAATAGTAGTGGCTCTTCTGCCCCGAGACCAGGGTGAAATTGCCGAGTCGCAGCGAGAGGGTTCTAAGCAGGTGCAGCAGACGTTCTCGTTCAGAAGTCATGGGCGCCTCATATGCTCCGGTAGTTGGTAAACTGCATGTCGATTCCGAAGTCCTGTTCGCGCAGTCGCGCGATGACCTCCTGCAGCGTATCGCGGTCCTTGCCGGAGACGCGAACCGTGTCTCCCTGCAGCGAGGATTGAACCTTCAGTTTCATGTCCTTGACGAAGCGAATGATCTCTTTTGCCTTCTCCGTCGGTATCCCCTGCTGAATGTGGATTCTTTGCCGGATGTTTCCACCGGCCGCATCCTCGAGCTTATCCGCCGAGAGCGCCTTCAGAGAAACTCCCCGCTTGACCAGTCTGGCCTCCAGGATCTCGAGCAGGCTCTTCAGGCGGTACTCATCGTCCGAGAGCAGCACGAGATCGGTATCCTCGAGCTTGACATCGCTGGAGCTGCCCTTGAAATCGAAGCGCTGGCGGACTTCCTTCATGGTCTGGTTGATCGCGTTTCGGACCTCGTTCAGGTCCGTGGTCGAAGTGACATCGAATGAATTGCTTTTTGCCATCTGTCTGTTCTCCGGATCGGGCTGTGATTGGAGAATGAACGATTCTCTCCTCCGTCCGGCCGGACTGTCAAACACGCGCGACGACGCAGACACTAGTACGTTTTGATCTCGCTCAGATTGAACCCCGACGTGTCGATGGGGACCTCGGGACTCGGATCGATCAGAGGGCTGAGTTCGGCATCGCTCACCGTCCTGCGGCGCTGAATCCAGATCCGGTGGCGCAGGGTCCCGGGCAGGTGCAGCAGATTCCAGCGGAGGTTCTTCTTCATTTCTTTACGGCGCTCCGGAAGGCGGGGTTGCCGAACCAGGTCGCGAAGCGAGCGCAGGAGAGTCGTCCGTTCATAGTTCTTGATCATCGCGCGAATGCTGTTGCGCTCACCGATCAACTCGCGCCAGGCCATCCCACGATTGTCGCGGGTCGAACGGCTGAACTTGTGATACACGACGGACTGTGGCGCAGTCACCACGCGATGGCCCATGAGCCAGAAACGCCAGCATAGATCCACATCCTCGTGGTACATGTAAAAACCGACATCGTAGCCGCGGGCGGACAGGAAGGGCCCCCGCCGGACCAACGCCGCTCCTCCACACGCGAAAATCACGTCTTCCACTCGATCGTACTGGCCGCGATCCGGCTCGAACATCCCCCGGTCCCAGGTGTAGCCGAGGTAGTTCATGCCTCCGCCGACTCCGTTCAGGTAGTCGGGCTGATAGAACAGCCGCATCTTGGCGGCGACGCAGGCGATGCGCGGATCCGAGTCCGCGGTCCGGATGATCTCTTCGATGCAGTGGGGATCCATCCGTATGTCGGTATTCAGGAAGATCGTGTATTCGGTGGGAAAGCGAGCGACTCCGAGATTGGCGGCGCGCGCATAGCCGAGATTCTCGGATTGCGACCAGATGCGGACGCCGGGGAAGTGCTGCCTGACGTATTCGACGCTGCCGTCCTGCGAGGCGTTGTCGAGGAAGATGGGTTCGAAGTCCGTCGAGGTCTGAGCTTCGAGTGAGGTCAGCAACTCCGGGAGATCCGGCCGCCCGTTATAGTTGATCATCAGCAGAGTGGCACGTTTCGGACTTGCCATGTGCCTACTGCCACCCGGCGGCTTTGGGCTGAGACTGGCGAAAGTCGTGGATCTTTGCGATGGTTTGGTCGATTTCGTCCATGCGCAGATTCGGGTGAAACGGGAGAGTTACGAGTTCCCGAGCCAGCCGCTCGGTGACGGGCAAGCTGACCCTTTTGCGTTGCCGATAGAACGGCTGCAGGTGAAGTGGGAAGTAGTGCACGCTGGTCGCGATGCCCGCGCTCTGAAGGTACTTGCGCAATGGTTCCTGGGACTCCGTCCGTATGGCATAGAGATGCCAGGCACTCCGAACCTCCTCTCGTTCGACCGGCAGCTCCAGCCAGTCCAGTGAGGCCAGTCGGCTCGAGTATCGATCTGCCATTTTCCGCCGGACCTTCGCTGCCTGGGGCAGCTTGTCCAGCTGGACCAGACCGAGAGCCGCCGAGACATCGTTCATGATGTACTTGAATCCCAGCTCATTGATCTCGTAGTACCACTCGTATTTGGGAACCGGATTCTCCTCCGCGGAATCGGGGGCCCCGTCCAGCTCGGGTGTCGTCGTACGCTCGAAGGTGTTCTTGTTGATGCCCATCCAGCGCAGCCGCCTTGCGGTCTCGGCGAGCTCGTCGGAGTTCGTCGTGATCATGCCGCCGTCACCGGTGGAAAGATTCTTCAGGGCGTTGAAACTGAAGCAAGTGGCGACCGTCGGCTCGAGTCCTCCAATACGCTGGCCACGATAGCGGGCTCCACAAGCGTGGGCCGCATCCTCAACGACGAGCAGGCCATGCCTCGAGGCAATCTCCCAGATCTCGTCCATGCGGCAGGGGTGACCACCGTAATGCACAGGAATGACCGCCCGGCTGCGCGAAGAAATCTTCGCAGCCAGATCCGCAGGATCCATCCCGCGAGTTTGGAGGTCGACATCGACGAACGTGACGTCGCACCCGCAATAGACCGCAGCATGGGCGGTCGAGGCAAACGTCAAGGACGGCACCAGGACTTCGTCTCCCGGCCCCAGACCGAGGCCCAACAAAGTCAGGTGCAAGGCAGCCGTGCAGCTCGTTACCGAGACGGCGTAGCGGGCTCCGACAAACTCGGCAAAGCGCTCCTCGAACCTGGCAGCCCGGGGGCCGGGTCCTATCCAACCACTCTTGAAGACGTCGGCCAGAGCCTCGAGTTCCTCGGCGCCGAACCCGGGTCTAAATCCGGGAATGCCTTTCACCACCGCGTAAGGATATCGACATCCGATCAACTCGAGCAAGCCGGACTCGCGACCGGACCGACTTGGTGCTATGGTGGCTCGACGATCGAGGAAACCAGATTGAACGAAGGTACCTATATGTCCAGCGATCTATGGCTCGATCGGCCCGACGGGGCCGATCTCATTCGAGAGCGTCTCGAGCGGGATCGATTGTCTTCGGACGAGGCTCGACGGCTGCGACACTTTTTCGAGAAGGGTTATCTCCACCTCCGACTCTCGGAGCCGGCCGCCCTGTTCGAGCGTCTTCTGGCAGACGTCGACGGCTTCTGGAAATCTCGTCCGAGTGACATTGCCTATCGGTTCGTCGGCGACCCGACGTCACTGGCCGACGCAAGCGAGAGGCGTGAGAGGATGGCGCCGTGCGTCTTGCTGAACCTGCACGGCCACTCCGAGGCCGCCCGCGGTCTATACCTTCATCCGGAGATCTTCAGCTGGGTGGAGCTGATCTTCGATCGAAAAGCCCTGGCGTTCGAGTCCTCGTTTACTGAATTCGGCCGAAGTGAAGCGCCCTACCGAGACGGCGTTTACATCGAGACGAGCCCGGCTTCCCATCTGCTGACGGCGTGGATTGCTCTCGAGGACATCGAGATGGAAGCCGGACCACTTTACGTCGTCTCAGGATCTCACCGCCTCCCGCTGTTCGAGTTCGAGCCCGGCCGATTCAGGATTCGCGACGGTGAGGACCATCTGCCTGCCCGGCGCTTCGTGGCGGCCGGTGCGGACCGGCAAGGGCTGCCCGAAGAGGATCTGACGCTGAGGAGAGGGGAAGTCGTGATCTGGCATCCGGCCCTTGTACATGGAGCCCGGCGCATTCTGAAACCGTGGGTGACACGGCGTAGTTTCATGGTGAGATTCACGACTCTGGGAAGCATGAGCAGCTGCAAGGCCTCCTTCTGGAAGGAGGTTCGCGGCCGACACTGGAAGCGGGAGAAGCGTCTCTACTGGAATGAAACCGAGAGGCTTCTCGAGGGAAACGGCTGTGCAGGATTCGACGATCCTCTGCGCGGCCTGCACCCGCGCGGCCTCACCCTCTGGGAGAAGATCAGGAAGAATTTGAGATTGGGGGATTTAAGGGATTGAGGGATTGAGGGATTAAGGGATTGAGGCACTTAAGCGATCTGGGGGTTCGGGGGATCGAGAGTTGCCGAGTTGGGCAGAGATGAGTGATCCTCGATTTGCGAGCTGGCAGAGATCAAACGCCGCATGATCCTGTCTCCCCCACCCCTTAGATCCTTAGATCCTTAAATCCTCAAAATCCCCGAATCCCTTAATCCCCGAATCCCTTAATCCCTTAATCCCTCAATCCCTCCTTCCGTTCTGCGAAGAATTGGTCCAGCGCGTCCCATTGAAGCCAGATTCCCGGTTGCAGTCGAAGGCGCTCTTCCAGCCGGGTGACCAGACATTGGGTAACCTCCTCAGGGGTAGACATCTTCTCCAGTTCGTTCGTGATGTCCTTGAGGAGAAACCGGTACTTTCCGTTCTCGCTGTGGTGTGAGCTCCAGAGCACGACCGATGGGCGGGCGTCCAGATAGAGTTTCGTGAACCCCAACGGGAAGACACAGGAGCGCCCGAAGAACCGTGCGGTGACAGTACGACCTACCAGCGACGGAACAACGTCGATCGCCATCATGAGTGTCTCATGATCGCGCAAGAGGCGTCGAAGAGCGAAATAACTGACCCTGCCCGCATAGCGCACCGTTCGGCCGGAAGCACGCTCGAGCTTGGAGACGCGCTTGTTTCCGAAGCGAACCCACGCCTGAGGATTCAACGGGATGTCTTCCAGCGACCGGAAGATCAGATTCATCTCGAAGCCGAGGCGCCCGACCAGAGCCAGGAAGATCCCCGGGTTTCCCATGTGGCCGGTATACAGGAGGACACCGCGCCGCCGCTGACAGGCTTCGCGAAGCACCTCGAGTTCTTCAGTCTCGACCAGCGACTGGAGAAACGGAAGAGGGCGGTCGAACCAGTAGCTCTCCATCTCATCCCGCGCCTGAACCTGGAAGCTTTCGAGCGCCAGCCGGTTCAACTCCGCCGGGGGTTTTTCAGGAAATGCCAGCGCCAGGTTCTCGACAGCCCGTTCCCGGGACACTCTCCGCAGCTGGAATCGAATCCGCGCGCGGAGGTCCGACAGCCGATGAGCCAGCGGGACCGGAAATCGGGCAAGTGCAGGCAGGATGAAACCGTAGTCACAGTTGCCAAACATCCGTCCCCAGTTCATCTGATCGGGTCCTTACCAACGCCAGGTATGAGGAAGACGGACCAGTCCCACGTCAGGGCCGGAATCGGAAATGGTGAAGCAAGCGGCTTTCTCCAAGATATCGTAGGACTGGAGATAGGCTTGATCGGTCGCATAGAGATGAAAATGATAACGGCCGGACAACAGAGGACAGTGTTCGAACACGGCGGTCGCTGTGAAACAGCCGTCGGACAGATGCCGGAGCTCGAAACCGTCCATCGATGTAGACGTCGTATAAACGACGACTTCATCGTTCCGGACGATCGACAGCCCGAGTGCCGGCACTCCGATGAAGGCGTTCGTAAAACGCCCCACGATCCGAAGACAGAGGGTGTCCCCGGAACGAAACTGGTCCTGCGGACGTCCATCCTCCCCGGTCAGCTCCACCCGTTCGACCCAGCACACCTGGGTTGGACTCGTCTGCCCGGGTCTATGGGAGGTAGAAGTCGGGGGCGGGGCCTCTCGAGTAAATGCATTGTAGGCCTCCACGACTTCACTGGCCGGCCCGATCGCCATCGGTCGCCCTCTGTGCAGCCAGAGCGCCCGGCCACAGAGTGTTCGTACCTGGTAGAGATTGTGGGAGCAAAACAGAATCGTCTTACCCTCCTTTTTGAAGCCCAAAATGCGGTCGGTGCACTTCTTCTGAAACCGCTGGTCTCCCACCGCCAGTGCTTCATCGATGATCAATACGGCGAAGTCGAAGCCGGTCGCGACCGCAAATCCGAGCCGCACGTACATTCCGGACGAATAGGTCTTGACCGGCTGGTCGATGAACTCCTCCAGTTCACTGAAGGCGATGATCTCTTCCTCCCGCTCCCGGACTTCCTCACGGGCCAGGCCCATGACCGCTCCCGTGAAGTAGATGTTCTCCCTGCCCGTGAAGTCCAGATGAAAACCCACGCCAAGTTCAAGCAAGGCGGCGACGTTTCCTTCTACGCGGACTTCGCCCTGATTCGGTACCGCCGTTCCGGTAAGAATCTTCAAAAGGGTGCTCTTCCCCGCTCCGTTGTCGCCTACGACACCGAATGACTCGCCCTGCCGGATCTCGAAGCTCACATCTTCGAGCGCCCGGATGAGGGTCTGGGGAGGTCGCCCCAGGACCAGCCCCTTCAGCAGGGCACGCGGTCCGTGGTAATGACGATAAAGCTTGGTGAGATTTGAAACTGATACCGAGGTATACATCGAAACTCGAGCGCTCAAAGCTTAGCACAGCGTCCAGGCCGCGCGCCGAAGGCTATTCTCCACTGTGCGACAGGACGCTCCGCTTCCGGCTGTACGAAAAGTAGATGACCAGTCCGATAGCCAGCCAGACGAAGAAACGGATCCAGTTCTCGACCGTCAGGCTCGCCATCAGCACGAAACAAGCACCGACGGACAGGATCGGCAGCAAGGGCACCAACGGCACGCGGAATCCCCGGGGACGATCGGGCTGAGTCCTGCGCAGGATGAGTACGGCCAGTGAGACGACGGTAAATGCGAACAAGGTACCGATGTTGGAGAGGTCGGCCAGCGTCCCGATGTCAAAGATGCCGGCCGGGACGGCGACGGCAATTCCTGCTACCCAGGTTGCTACGTGCGGGGTCCGGAACCGCACATGGACGCGGGAGAACGACTTTGGCAACAGGCCATCCCTCGACATGGCGAACCAGATCCGGGCCTGACCGAGTTGATAGACGAGCAGTGATGAAATCATACCCATCAGGGCGCCGATCGTGACCCATCGCTGCAGATTGTCCAGACCGATGTTGCGCAGCGCTGTGGCTACCGGAGCGGCGTCACCTCTGAAGATCGAGTAGGGCTGAATCCCCGTCAACACGACCGCGACGGCGACGTAGAGAACCGCGCAGACGAGCAGCGAGATCATGATGCCCAACGGCAGGTCCCTCTTTGGGTTCTTGCACTCCTCGGCAGCCGTCGAAACGGAATCAAATCCGATATAGCTGAAGAAGACGATGGCGCCTCCGGTCAGTACTCCCTGCCAGCCATTGGGCATGAACGGCGTCCAATTGGACGGGTGAACATACTTGGAGGCGAAGAAGATGAAGACGAAGATCGCGGTCAGCTTGACGAGCACGAAGATGCTGTTGGCGCCGGCCGATTCACGGATCCCGACGACCAGAAGGATCGTCAAAAGCATGACTACGATGAATCCTGGCAGGTTGAAATGCAGCGCCCAGCCGGCGGCCGGAGAGTAGGCTGGACTGCTCAGGGCGGCCGGTAGATGGATCCCGAGGCTCTCGAGCAGACTGTGTATGTAGGCGGAGAAGCCCACGGCGACCGCCATGTTCGAGACGGCGTATTCGAGGATCAGGTCCCATCCGATGATCCATGCGATCAGCTCTCCGAGGGTTGCATAGGTAAAGGTGTAGGCGCTTCCGGCGATCGGGATCATCGAAGCCAATTCGGCGTAGCAGAGACCGGCGAACCCGCAGACGACCGCAACCAGGAAGAAAGAGAGCGCGATCGCGGGTCCGGCGCCCGGCCGCCCGACGACTCCGCTGGCCTGGCTGCCGTGTAACAAAACGTCCAGGAGAGGTGCTTTGAGCATCGAAGGGAACTGAACCTCTTCTCCGGCCGCCGCTGTGCCGGTCAGCACGAAGATGCCCGTGCCGATGATCGCCCCGATCCCCAAAGCTGTGAGACTGATCCAACCCAGTGTCTTCTTGAGGCGGTTCTCTTGTCTTTCGGCCTCTGCCAACAGGCGGTCGATACTCTTTACCCGGAACAGATGAGTTGCCATCGGCTCGCTTCTTCCCCTCTCTCTGCCTGTACGACCGGTCGGCGTTCAACCGCTTGCGGCGGTCTCATCTGCCCTCAGGGCGGTCGTTGGTTCACGGCAGGTGCAAGGCTACCGGATTCGAGTGAGGAAGGGAATCGGTCAATCTCAGGCTCCCTCATCCGGGTCCTGATCGGAAGGTACCTGGAACAGACACGTCAACAGCCGCTTCACCTCAGGAAGGTCTTCGTCCGGGACCCAGAGGGAAGCTCCCTGAGGAGTAGCACCGGTATGGCCAGGACCAAAGATGCCGAGATCCTCGCTGCGTACGATGTAGGGGATACCGTATTGATCCAGAGCGTGGCCGATGGCTTCCGCTTCGAGCCGGGAATTGAAGTGCCCTACCTTCCTGAATTCCATTCACATCATTGTAAGTCGGAGGATGCGTCGATGCCGGAGAACCGCAGGGCGGATCACTCAGCCGGGACGTGGGCTGCACGAGCACTGTGAACGTACTCATCCAGGACCGGGAAATCGTGAAGATCTCTGGAAATGGCCGCCTTCAGAAAGGAGTCGACCCACCAGAAGACATCCTGGCGCCGGATGCCCTGTCGTAGGCGGCGCATGCGGGACTTGCGCTCCCTCTCCCGCATTCTTACGGCAGTGTAGATCGCATCGGCCACCTCGCGGATGTGGTAGGGGTTGACGAGAAGCGCTCCCGACTGGAGTTGGGGCGCGGCTCCGGCGAACTCGCTGAGGATGAGGACGCCGTCGTTGTGGGTCTGCGAGGCACAATACTCCTTTGCGATGAGGTTCATTCCATCCTTAAGGGGAGTGATCAGAGCGATTTCGCAGGCTCGATAGTAGCCCAGCAGTTCAGTCCGATCCAGCGTCCGGAAGATGTAGTGGATGGGCACCCAGCCGGAACGAGTGAACCGACCGTTGATCGCGCCGACCAGCTGTTCGATTTCGGACTGCAGCTCCTGATACTCGGGAACTCCGGTTCGGCTCGGAACGACGACCTGAACGAGAGAAACCTTTCCCTGCAACTCCGGATAACGCGTGAGAGCGTCTCGGTAAGCATCCAGGCGGTAAGGTATCCCTTTGGTGTAGTCGAGACGGTCGACCCCCAGAATGATCTTGCGCTCGGGTAGGTTCTCGTGGATGTACCAAGCCGCCTCGGCGACCTCCCGGGTATCCGCCGCTTGGGCGAAACCGTTGGCATCGATCGAGATGGGAAAGCTGCCGGTTCGGATCTCCCGGCCCCCCAGTCGAGCGGCCACGACTCTACCGCGGCCCTTGTAGAGGACCCCTGGGACCAGCGCGCGCACGCACTGAACATAGTTGCGCCGGTCTCGCTCGGTTTGAAAGCCGACCAAGTCGTATTCGAGAAGCGCTTTGAGAAGTTCGAACCGCCACGGGACTTTGAGGAAGATATCGAGAGGTGGGAACGGAATGTGGAGAAAAAAGCCAAATCTGCCGGGCACTTGCAGTTTTCGTAACTCTCGAGCGACGGTCATCAGGTGATAGTCGTGGATCCAGATGTAATCTTCGGGTGCCCATTCCTCTGCGATAGCTTCGGCGAACTTCCGATTGACGGCCTGATAGGAATCCCAGTAGCCCGGATCAAAATTGCAGAGCGTCTGCAGGTCATGAAAGATCGGCCAGATGATCTCGTTGGAGAATCCCTCGTAGAAGTCCTTCTTCTCGCAACGCGTTAGAAGGACCGGGTTGATGCGGTAACCCAGTTCCCGGCTGGTTCTTTGCAGCCCTTCCCGGAGATCGGCAGGGGCCTCCTCCGCAACCACGCCCGGCCAGCCGATCCAGACCCCGCCACGATCCCGGAGAATCGGAGCCAGTGCCGTCACGAGACCGCCCGTTCCAGACTCAGCATGCCATGAACCTCCGGCCTCCCGTATCACCCGCAGGGGCAGCCGATTGGAGACGATGATCAATCGTCCTCGTGGATCCTCGCCTTCGTTCATGGTCGATCCTTCGTCATTTCGCTCCACCTTTCCAGGAAGGAGAGCAGCTCGTCCGGAGGAGTCAGCCACAGATCGGCCCTAGTCGCCCGAAATTCGGGGCGGACGAGCACACAAAGACCCTTTTCCCGAAGCTCCTCGAAAGCGTCTTCATCGGTCAGGTCGTCTCCCAAATATGCAATACTCGGGCTGACTTCGTCGACCTCTTTCAACACTCGGCGGATCACCGTCCCCTTGGAGATTCCGGGAACCTGGAGCTCGACGCCGCCGTCGAAGTGCCGGAGTTCCAGTCTTCCCTCCATAGCGACCTGAGACCAAATCTCCGTGACCTCCTGCTCGATGCGTTCGGCATCCGCTGAATCGAGACCGCGGTGGTGGACAGCGATACAGCCAGGTTTCTTCTCGCAGCGCTGCTCCAGATCGTTCTCTCGGAGCAGTTGTTCGGCTCGGCTCATCGCGGCCTTTGATTCGCGCGGGATCGGTGCGATCGAGCGCCGCCCCCCCGCCATTTGGCGCTCCCGGCCATGGGAACCCCAGATTTCGACCCCATCGAGCGCCAGCAGCGGAAGAAGATCGTCGATGGCTCTTCCGGAGACCACGATGAGTCGTGTTCCCTGACTTCGAATCTCGTCCAGGAGTTCACGGACGCCCACATAGGGGGTCGCCTTGGACGGATCCTTTCGAAATGGCGCCAGCGTCCCGTCATAGTCCGTGAACAAGATCGGCCGCGGAGCCTTTTGGAGCATTCCGAAGAATCTCTCGAGATCTCCTCGAGGCGTCAGGACTTCCATATCGTCGTATCGATTCGCTCGCTTTCCCGATGAAGCAAGGCGACGAGTAGGGTCAGGTGATCCCGAAGCAGTCGCGTCAGAAGGAAATTCTGGCGAACGTACTCTCGAGCCTTCCCCCCAATCTCGTCGGTCAACCCCGGGTCCTGCAAAAGATACCGAATTCTCAGCGCCGCTCCCTCCGGGGAGTTGACGAGGAAGCCTGTATGGTGATTGATGACCTGCAGGCGGATGCCCCCGGTATCTCCTCCGATCACCGGCTTACCCTTCCACAATGCTTCCGTGACCGTGAGCCCGAAGCCCTCCTTGACGGACTTCTGCAACACGATGTCTGCCAGGCGCTGTAACCCGTTGATCGTCCGATGAGCGTCACTCGGAAGCATGAGAACGTGGATATCAGGGTCTTCTCCGGCGGCGCCGCGGACCTCGCGCAGCACGGTTTCCCCTTCCGGATCGTCCGTTGCCCCGCCACCGGCAAGAATTAACTGGACTCCCGGGCTGAACCGTTTGACGAGACGGTAGGCCTCGATGACGCCGAGCGGATCTTTGAAACGATCGAAACGCGATACTTGCAGGAGTAAGGGGCGACCGCGATCCAACTGAAATCGCTCCGCGACCTCCCCCAGCTCCGCTTCATCGAGCTCGCAGTTCTTCTCGCTGAACGGGTTGATGGCAGGTGGAATAAGGTACTGAGGCTGAGGCAACGGGCGTGCAAAATCGGCCAGCGAGAAGATGGTCGCATCGTAGTCCTTGATGTACTCGCGCAAGTAACGCCAGACGCTGCGCTGAGGGTGGCTGACATCGATGTGGCAGCGCCAGATCCACTTTCCCGATCGCTGGGGCGTGTTCCGCAGCAGACCTGCCGGCTGGGGATCGTGCACCAGAACCACATCCGCCGTTTGCAGCTCGCCGCGGAGTTTCTCGGCATTGTAAGCGTTGGTGGCCTCATAGGCCTTCAGATCGGCGTCGGCGGGTGCGACCTTGGTCCCCTGAAGCGCATTGTGGAAGCACTTCGTGCAGTTGAAAAAGGCGGTATCTCCTTCGATGACGAGCCAATCCGGATTGAGCCCCAGCTCCTGCTGAAGGGGAATGAACTCGGTCAGGATCTCAGCCACTCCACCTCCCGTCCGGGTCGAACTGACGTGGACCAGCCGGATACCCTTCAGGGGAGCCGCCAGCTGACGGAGTTGAGTCACCGCATCGGCGCCGGCGACCGCCGCGTATCGTTCGAGCAGGCCGCTCATGCGTCACCTCCGCCCACGTGACGCATGAAGACCTCCACAAGCTGTTCGCGCAGCGAGATCAGACTCATGAAATAGGGATCCACGCTTGCCAGATCATCGCATAGGGGGTTGAACTCCTCACCGAGCCCGGATATCCAGGCGCGAAAGTCATCGGTCCCCAGGGGCATACGCCGCCGCGCATCGATGAAGTGGTAGAAGATACTCGCGCCGGAAAGGGAAGGAAGCACCTTGAGGAGTTCCTGCGGGCTCTCCACTCGGCGGTGCGTATCGAAGACCACGATTTGAGATCGCAGGAAATGGAATGCTGTCTGAGCCGGAGCCCAACCGATCCAGCCGCTCTCATCCAAGCGATCCTCGATAATCTCCACGAGGTCGGCACGCAGGCTCTCCAAGCTCGAGAACTCAGTCGGATCGACGATCGCCAGACGCTCCGCCAGGACAACGTCATGGAGTGACCGATAGGCCCAGACAGAGAAATCATTGTTGTACTCGGGATCATCGAAACGGGGCCGAAGCAGGCCACCCCAGAAGTGGTAGTAAATCGAGGCCGGAGGAACATCGATCAGACAGCTCCGCAACTCACTTAGATTCTGCGCCCGATAGTCGGTAGCGATGGCGACCAACGCGCAGTCTTTAATCTTGAAACTCACTCTTTCAGCTCCTCGCAAGCCACGGACTGGCTCGCGCGATCCCGGGCGACAGTCTGGCCCGTTGTCTTCCCGGCAGGACGGTACAAGGTTTATAATGTCATACATAACCTTTGCATTCAAATAGTTACGGCCGAAGACCGGGGGGCGCCCGGCGGCCGTCGAAACAGACCGGGATCAGTGGCAGGTGTCGATCCACTGCCGGAAAGACCAGAAAGGGGATCGAATGGCATCACCTTCGCTGAAGATCATCGAACCGGACGAATCAATCGGTTTGTCCGAGTATGCACAGTTTGCGAACTTGAGATCGGCCGTTCACGATCTGCAGACCGAAGCGGCTACGTTCGTGCCACAGATCGGAGAGAGGACGGTCTGGATGGTCAGTTCAACGGCAGAGGGCGGCGGTGTCGCCGAGATGCTGCCCAAACTGATCTCGATTCTCTGCGAGCTCGGAGTCAAAACGAAATGGGTCGTCATCCAACCCAGGGATAAGAAGTTCTTCCAACTGACCAAACGGTTGCACAACCTCGTCCACGGATCAGGCGATGCCCGCCTCGAACGAAGTGATAGAGACCTCTATGAGTCGATCAGTGGAGAACTTGCGGATGACTTCGACCAGCACCTCGGCAAGGACGATGTGTTGGTCGTTCACGATCCTCAACCGCTCGGCATGGGCGCGGCCCTGAAGTCCAGGAAAGACGTCGGCTTCATCTGGCGTTCCCATATCGGACTGGACCGAACGACCCCGGCGACCCAGGCCGCCTGGGAGTTTCTTCGGCCTTTTGCTGAGAAGGCCGACCGCGCCGCGTTTTCGACCAGCGACTACATCCCGGCGTTCCTGGCCGGTCGATCATCCGTCCTCACCCCGGCCATCGACCCCCTAAGCCACAAGAACCGCGACCTTTCTCCTCACAAGTTGGTGGGAATCCTCTGCAACGCAGGCCTCGAGAAGCCTCGTCACCCGGTCCTCACGCCGGCTTGGGAGGATCAGGCGCAGCGCCTGGCGCCCGGCGGGGAGTTCGTGCCGGCGACGCAGAATGAAATCGGGCTGTTATTTCGCCCGATCATCTGCCAGATCTCACGCTGGGATCGATTGAAGGGGTGGGCACCTCTCATTAAGGCTTTCGTAGCATTGCGGGGGCGACTCGAGAAAGGCGATCAGGAGGGGTGGGTCGAACAGGTGAAAATCGGACGGATGGTACTGGCCGGGCCGGATCCGGCCGGTATCCAGGATGATCCGGAAGCGCTGGAGGTGGTCGAGGAGTTGAAGGAGGCGTACTGCGATCTCGACAGCGATACGCAGGAGGAGATCGCCATCCTGAACCTCCCCATGTCCTCGAGGAAGCGAAATGCGCTGATGGTCAATGCCCTGCAGCAATGCTCAACCATTGTCGTTCAGAACTCCCTTCAGGAAGGATTCGGGCTGACCGCTACCGAAGCCATGTGGAAACGAGTACCCGTACTGGGAACGCGGGCCTGCGGATTGCGCGCTCAAATCCGCGACGGGGTCGACGGTTTCTTGACTCATGACCCGCAGAACCCGGAAGAGATTGCGGACAACCTCGCGCGTCTACTGTCGGACAGGGTGAGGCGCGAGCATATGGGGCGAAACGGTCAGCGCAACGTCATGGATCACTACCTGGTTTTCGAGCAGGTGGCACACTGGCTGAAGCTCATCCATGAGATGCTCCACCGGCGCGCGTCGCCCTCCAAAGGCTGAACCGTCCTGCCTTTGGGAAACCTAGTCCCCTGGGACTTGGTCCCCTCGCCCCAGGGGCCGCTAGGGTATCTGCTCGGCTAATGCCGATGCCAGCTCGGTTGCGTCGGCGGGATCCTTCGCCTTGACGACTCCCGCCACCTTGTCACCTTTGCGGAAGATGCACATCTGACCCAGGTAGCGATCTGAAGCCAGAAAACCTTGGTTTCCCACCTGCGCGGGCTGTTCGCTCCCGAAACGCTTGGACAGCTCCTCCATGACCCGACGGGCCGATTCTGCCGACGCTTCGGGTACGATGAACGCTCTCATGCCGGACTCGTAATCGGCGACAAAGCCTCGCCGAAGCTGGCTTACGCCGAGAACGCTGGAAGGGATCAATCGAATGCTCTCCGGCTTCAGGCCCGGCAGCGGGAACCAACTGAGAGCGGCCGGCGGGGTCGTATCCCCGGAGAATCGGGCGGCCCACTCTTTCGCCAGGCGGTCCAGCAACTCGCGATGGTTCCCCGTAGGGGCGACGGAGAACTCGACGAAACGGGAACCCTTCACGAAGATCGCGCGATTGTCGAGCACCTGGCCCGCCATGCCAATGACGGAGACAGACCGGCGGGGATCGCGGTTCGAAGCAAACAATCCCCAGGCAGATTCAGGACTGTCCATCAGCGATACGTCAACGATCAACTGCAGCCCCTCCCGGGTGCAGGTGATCCCGTCCATCTTCTGGAAGCCGTAGATCAGGTAGCCCTCCGCATTACCGTCCATGTAATCGAAGAGTGTCTCGGGAACGTATTCGCGTGCAGACCCCTGCTGAACCCAGCCATTCGGGCACTGCAGAGCATCCGCACCCCAGGCGACGGAGGGTTGGAACAGGAGAAGGAGCAAGGCGTTTTGGAAGGCCCCTCTCCTCACGCGAACAGCTCCTGCGCGCGCGATAACCTGTGGACGACCTGAACGCCGTGGGGGCACTGTACGGGACAGGACTCACAATCTCCGCAGCGAACCTGTTGGAGCTCGCCGGACATCGAAAGGAAGTTCTCTCGCCCCAGCTCGTACTGACCGTATCCCTCCGCATAAGTGAGGTAGCGCAAAACATCGGAGACCGGAAGCCCCTTGGGGCAGGTTCCGTCGCATTGGCCACACATTCTGCAGTAGAGAGGTCGGAGATAGTCGAGGTGCGACGCCAACAGCTTCTCGTCGGAAGTTCCGAAAGGTTCGGCCATGGCCTTGAGGTTCTCCTGCAGCTGGTCAATGCCCGTCATGCTGGGAATGGAAGTGTGGACAACCGGCTCCCGAATGGCCCACTTCAGAGCGGCCAGCATCGTACCTGCGGTCTTGAACTTGTCGTACATCTCATCGCCGGGCTTCAATCGCCGCAGTCCGCCGGCCATGACCTTCATCGCGATGATCCCTTTGCCGGCATCCGCGGCCTTTTGGACCAGGGGACCTATGGAGGGGTCCATGGTGAAGTTGTAGCTCATCAGAATCACGTCCATGTGGGGATTCTCGGTCAAGACCGGGAGCAGTTCCTTGTGTCCCGAATGGAGGCTCACACCCGTAAATCGAGCCTTCCCGTCTTTCTTCGCCTGATCGAGAGCACCGCAGAGGTCGTCGTTAAAGTCCGAAGGGCTGCGCACGCCGTGGAGATACCACACGTCGACATAGTCGGTTCCGAGCTCTTTGAGGCTGGTCTCGAGCTCTGCCAACACACCTTCCCGAGTCTTGGTGTCGGCCTTGGTCGAGAGATGGACGTCCTTCCGTCGACCTTTCAGCGCCGCACCGACCATGCGCTCGTTGTTCCCGCGCTGGTAGTTACGGGAAGTGTCGAAGTAGTTGATGCCGGCGTCGACGGCGCGCTGAATGACGGTCGGATCGGAAGTAATCATGCAGCCAAAGCCAACTGTGGTCACCTTCAAGCCGGTCTTCCCGAGTACCCGGTACTGCAATTCGGGAGCCTGTGAATCCTGGCTCGAAAGGATGGACGGGGCTGCCTTGCCCAGTGCTGCCGCCGACAACGAGACGGCTGGAAAACTCAGGCCGGCGGCCAGGAAACTGCGACGAGTAGCATGATTCTTCATGGACTTCGAACCTCTCCTGGGATGTATTTCCGGTTAAAGCTATAATCGACTAGCCAACTATATCGACTTCTCAAGGGGTGGACAACAATGGATTTTTCCTGCTCAAGACGAAAGTTCTTTCACACGACCCTGGCGGCTGCGGGCATCGGAGTCTCCGCACTGCGCTCCGCTCAGGGAGTTCCAGGGGTCGCGGGGTCCCAGGCTTCAGAAGTGGGCTCGCAGCCCGGACCACGATCCGTCGTTTCTCTCATCAAGGGGGAGGACCGCCGCAAGAACGTGTATGACGCCCTGATGGGTGTCGACGATCTTCTGGCTCCGCAGTTGCGCAAGAAGTCATCGGTGGTCATCAAACCCAACAATGTGTCGACCATCAAACAATTGGCGTCGACGCACGCCGACGCCCTTCGCGGAATCCTGGATTATCTCCAGGAACGATTCAAAGGCAATGTAGTGATTGCCGAGTCTTCCGCCGGAAATACCTGGGATGGGTTCGAGAACTTTCTCTACACGCGGCTTCCGGGCGAGTACAAGAAGCTCAACGTCTCGCTGGTCGATTTGAACAAAGAGGGCCGCTACGAAATCCTCTACATTCTGGACGGGGACATGCACATTACGCCGGTTCGCTTGGCCTCACGTCTGCTCGATCCGGACGCGTTCATCCTCAACGCAGGTGTTCTGAAGACTCACAATGCCGTGGTTGCCACTCTCTCGATCAAGAATATGGCGCTGGGTGCGCCCCTGCACCAGGGGCCCGACGAGAAGGGACGCTGGAGCGACAAGCGGAAGTACCACGGAAGCGTTCGTCAGGCTCACTTTGCCATCATGCAGACCGCTCAGAAGCTGGCGCCCTTCTGGGGGGCAACCTTGGTCGATGGTTTCGAAGGGATGGAAGGAAATGGCCCCGCCTCGGGGACGCCGGTGCCGTCGCGACTGGCTCTTGCATCGACGGACTTCGTCGCCGCCGATCGAGTAGGGATCGAGGCGATGGGCATCGATCCGGAATGGCCGGCCTATCTGAACTACTGCGGAGAGGTGGGCATCGGCCAGTACGACCTGGACCGGATCGACATCCGTGGGGCCAAGATTGCCGACGTTCGCAAGGAATACCGGCTTCATCGCGACATCGAGCGGCAGCTGCTCTGGCGTGGCCCGATGCTCGAGATCCCACCCAAGCTCGGATAGTGCTTCCGGTACTTGACTTGTTTCGGGGGTCCTGTCGGTTTCTCTGATGCAAGGGCTGCGGTGCAACCGCAAAGATTCTAGTATTGTAGCCAGGATATAAGTCGACGTTCCATCGAGGTCCTGGACTGCGTTCCGGGGAGGAGGAGAGATGCATACTCGGAGACTTTGGCACGCCGCCGTTTTTGTTTTCGTACTGTTGACGGGTTCAGCCGTCGCACAACAGCAACAATTCCCGTTTCAGAATCCGGACTTGCCTTTGGAGCAAAGGCTGGATGACCTCATGTCGCGGCTCACGATGGAGGAAAAGGTCGCGCAGACGGTCTACGACGCACCTGCTATCCCCCGACTGGGAATTCCCTCCTACAACTGGTGGAGTGAATGTCTGCACGGGGTCGCGCGGGCCGGCCTGGCGACTGTCTTTCCGCAGGCCATTGGTCTTGCGGCAACGTTCGATGCCGACTTCATGCATCAGGTTGCGACGGCAATCTCCGATGAGGCACGGGCGAAACACAATGAGTTCGTGCGCCATGACGAGCGGGCGATCTATGAGGGGCTGACCTTTTGGAGCCCCAACATCAACATCTTCCGCGATCCGCGGTGGGGCCGGGGACAGGAGACCTACGGCGAGGATCCCTACCTGACTTCACGCATGGCCGTGGCCTTCATCCGGGGTCTTCAAGGAGACAATGAGAAATACCTCAAACTCGTGGCGACCGCGAAGCACTACGCCGTCCACAGCGGGCCTGAACCGGAACGCCACACGTTCGACGCACAGACCGACCAGCGAGATCTCTTGGAAACCTACCTCCCGGCGTTCGAAGCCAGCGTCGAAGAAGCCAATGCCCAGTCCGTGATGTGCGCGTACAACGCTTTTCGCGGAGATGCATGCTGCGGGAGCAAACTCCTGCTGGAGGACTTCCTCCGCAGGGACTGGAAGTTCGACGGATACGTCGTGTCCGACTGCGGCGCCATCCGAGACATCTTCGCGGGCCACAAGATCGTGGATTCAGCGCCCAAAGCCGCCGCTCTGGCGGTTGAGGCCGGAACGGATCTGAACTGCGGGCGGGTCTACACCTCGCTGAATCAGTCTCTTTCGCAGGATCTGATCAGTGCCGACACCATCGATCAGTCGGTCCGCCGTCTCTTCAGGGCGCGATTCCGTCTCGGGATGTTCGATCCTCCCAGCCGGGTTCCGTACACCTCGATTCCCTACTCGGTCAACAACAGTGACGCACACAAGGCCCTGGCCCTGGAGGCCGGCCGGAAATCGATCGTCCTGCTGAAGAATGAAAACGGTCTCCTTCCCTTGTCGAAGGAGGTCGGTGCGGTTGCTGTCATCGGTCCGAACGCCAACCGTCTCTCGGTTCTCGAAGGCAACTACTACGGCTCTGCCGAGCGGCTCGTTACCGTCCTCGATGGCATCCGCCACAAGGTCGCACCCTCCACGAAAGTGTACTTTGCCCAGGGGTGTGAGATCGCTGCGGGCGTACCTCCTGTGCAAACGATTCCATCCACTTATCTTTATCCCCTCGAAAGCGACGGGAGGGAACACGGATTGACCGCCAGCTACTACAAGGGCCCGAGGCCGGAGGGACAGCCCGTTGTCACCCGTGTCGATCCGGTGGTGGATTTCACCTGGGTGAAGCGGACTCCGGTCAGCAACTGGCCGGCCGACGAGTTTTCGGCACGGTGGGAAGGATTCCTCGTGCCTCCGGTCTCGGGCACTTACCGACTGGGTGCGAACGGCCTCAACGTCTACAGACTGTCTCTGGATGGGCAGAATGTCGTTTCGTACCGGGGCATTCATGAATCCAGTCAGCAGCTCAAGTCCGTCGACCTGGAGGCGGGCCGCTTCTACAAGGTAGCTCTGGAGTTCAGCAGTACCGGTGCGGCTCCCCAAATCCAACTGGTCTGGTCCCTGCCGGTTAGCGACTATGCCTCCGAGGCACTCGATGTCGCGCGAAGAGCGGAAGTCGTGATCTTCGTGGGAGGTTTGACGCCGCATCTGGAGGGCGAGGAAATGCCCGTCCACATCGAAGGGTTCTCAGGTGGCGACCGGACGGAACTTCGCCTGCCGCGAACGCAGGAGGACCTTCTGGCCAAACTGGTCACTCTGGGAAAACCCGTCGTGTGCGTCCTGTTGAACGGCAGCGCGGTGGCCTCGGCGGTGGCGGACGCGAGTGCGGGCGCCATCCTGACGGCATGGTACCCCGGGCAGTCGGGCGGCGAAGCTGTTGCGGACGTTCTCTTCGGCGACTACAACCCCGCCGGTCGGCTCCCGGTCACCTTTTATGAGTCCGTCAGCGAATTGCCTCCCTTTGACGACTACAGCATGAAGGGGCGAACCTACCGTTACTTCGACGGCCCGGTTCTGTATCCCTTCGGATTCGGTCTCAGCTACACTCGGTTCCAGTATGGCGATCTCGCGATCGATCCTGGGGAGATCAGCCAGGGCGGCGATGGCACGATCAAGGCCGTTGTGAAGAACGTCGGCGAGAAAGCCGGAGAGGAGGTCGTGGAACTCTACGTCCGGGATCTGAAAGCCGACGTGCCCGTGCCCATTCGTTCTCTGGCCGGCTTTACGAGGGTCAGGCTGGAACCAGGGGAAAGCAGAACGGTCGAGTTCCCCGTTACGGCAAAGCAGCTCTCACTGATCAACGCTCAGAATCAGCGGGTCCTCGAGCCGGGTGACTTCGAGGTTAGCGTCGGCGGTGAACAGCCGGGCTTTTCCGGGCACGCCAACGCCGCAACCACGGACGTCGTTCAGGGAACTTTGACGGTCGAAGGTTCCCAGCCGATCCCGGTCAAATGAGGGGCGATGGGACGGACCGGAGCGTAGGGGACGGCCTCGGACACCTGGGACACGCGTCGTCGGGTTCTTCGAGCGGTGAAGACCGCTTTACCCGTCTGTCGCATATGCCCCATATGTCGCATATGTCCCAGGCCGTCCCCTACGTCCCAGTTATTCCGTTTTCGAAAGTTATAGACGGAAAAGATGGGAATCTGCGAGAATAGCCCCTCATAGCATAGATCGTATCTATTCGACCGAAAGGTCGGGGAGCCCCCGTGGATTGGCTCAACTACCACCACCTTTACTATTTCTGGGTGGCTGTCCAGGAGGGCACGATTACAGCCGCGTCACGCAAACTACTCCTCTCGCAACCGACCGTTTCCGCCCAGATCAAGAAGCTCGAAGAAGGCTTGGGAGCGCCGCTGTTCAAAAAGGCGGGGCGAAGCCTGACCCTGACCGAGACTGGAGAAGTCGTTTATCGGTACGCAGACGACATCTTTTCCCTTGGGGCCGAACTCCTCGACGCCGTCAAGGGTCGGGCGACCGGGAGACCTCTGCGCCTGACGGTAGGAGTGTCCGACGTTCTACCGGCGCTTCTGACCTTTAGGATTCTTCAGACAGCGACCGCTCAGCCGAAGCCGCTGGTGTTGCGCTGCTACGAGGGCAAAACGAACGATCTTCTGGGGCGGTTGGCCATTCACGAACTCGATGCAGTTCTTAGTGACACCCCGGTAGGGCCCGATGTAAGCATCCGTGCATTCAGCTTTCTGCTCGGAGAGAGTCCGGTTGGCTTGTTCGCGGTGCCGGATCTGGCGGCACGGTACCGGAGAGACTTTCCCTTATGTCTCGATGGCGCGCCTTTCCTGCTCCCCGCGGGGAATACTGCACTTCGCAAGCGATTGAATTCCTGGCTGTTTCTATGCGATTTCGCTCGAGCGCAAGCTGAGGCACCCTGCGGTCTTGGCCATGACCCGTAAATGCCGGGAAGTCGTTTTCGCTCGAGAAGCAGGTTGAGAAAGCCTCGTTTGCCACCGTTCGCGGGACGCATGACCCAACCCGAACTTCCGATAGCCCCTGCCGTGCGTGTAAACTCGGTCCTTGGACTCAGAATCTTGGACGTTCATTGGAGGTAGAGAACGACGTATGCCAGAGAACGGGGCGAATACGGGCAGGGACTTCATCAGAGCGATCATCGACGAGGACAACCTCACGGGCAAGTTCGGGGGGCGTGTCCATACCCGTTTCCCTCCGGAGCCGAACGGGTACCTTCATATCGGGCATGCCAAGTCCATTTGTCTCAACTTCGGCATTGCCGACGAGTACCACGGGCTGTGCAATCTTCGGTTCGACGACACGAATCCCAGCAAGGAAGACGTCGAGTATGTCGAGTCGATCGAAGAAGATGTGCGGTGGCTCGGCTTCGACTGGGACGACCGGATGTTCTTTGCCTCCGATTACTTCGATCAACTGTATCAATATGCGCTGCAGCTGATCCGCGAGGGAAAGGCCTATGTGGACAGCCTCAGCCCGGACGAAATCCGGGAATACCGCGGCACCTTGACCGAGCCCGGTCGCAACAGCCCCTTTCGCGACCGTTCGGTCGAAGAGAACCTGGAGCTTTTCGAGAAAATGCGGAAGGGAGAAGTCCCCGAAGGCAGTCATGTCCTGCGGGCGAAGATCGATATGGCTTCGCCCAACCTCAACCTCAGGGATCCGGCGGTCTATCGAATCAAGCATGCGACGCATCACCGCACCGGTGACAAGTGGCTCATCTACCCCATGTACGATTTCGCACACGGTCTCTCGGATTCGATCGAGGGGATCACGCATTCCATTTGCACTCTGGAATTCGAGGATCACCGCCCGCTTTACGATTGGTTCCTTGATGCACTCGGCGTCTATCACCCGCAGCAAATCGAATTCGCACGGTTGAACCTGAGTTACACGGTCCTGAGCAAACGTCGGCTCCTCGAACTGGTGCAGGGGAAATACGTCTCCGGATGGGACGATCCCCGCATGCCCACGATTTCGGGGCTGCGACGGCGTGGGTACCCGCCCGAATCGATTCGGCGATTTTGCGACAAAGTTGGCGTAGCCAAACGCGACAGCATCATCGATGTCGCTCTTCTCGAACACACGGTTCGGGAGGACTTGAACAAGGTTGCCCCCCGCGTCATGGCGGTTCTGAATCCGCTGAAGGTCGTCATCCTCAACTATCCGGAGGGTCAAGTCGAGGAGCTCGAGGCTATCAACAACCCTGAAGATGCCGAGATGGGGACTCGAAAGGTGCCCTTCTCCCGCGTTCTCTACATCGAGCGGGACGATTTCCGAGAGGAGCCGCCTCCGAAGTACTATCGTCTGGCGCTGGGACGGGAGGTTCGCCTGCGTTATGCCTACTTCATCAAGTGCGTCGAGGCGGTCAAAGATCCGACCACCGGCGAGATCGCGGAACTGCACTGCACCTACGATCCCGAGACCCGAGGTGGTGATGCTCCCGACGGTCGCAAGGTCAAGGCCACCATACACTGGGTTTCCGCCGAGCATGCCGTTCCGGCGGAGGTGAGACTGTACGACCGACTTTTCATGAAGCCCAATCCGACGGAAGGTGAGGGCGACTACAAAGAGTCCCTCAATCCCGACTCATTGCAGGCTCTGGAGGACTGCCGACTGGAGCCGAGCCTTGGGCAGGCCAAATCGGATATCCGATACCAGTTCGAACGCCTCGGCTACTTCGTGCTCGACGGAAAGGACGCAGCACCCGGGAGACTGGTGTTCAACAGGATCGTGAGCCTCCGCGACACCTGGGCCAAGATCGAAAAACGGATGCAGGGCTGAAGGCCGCGGAACTCGGAACTCGAAACGCTCGAGACTGTCTCCTCACGTGCGGGTCGCCCGGGCCTGGAAGTACCGGATTGCACGCTCGAGATCTTCCGGCGTGTCAACGCCGATCGTGTCCCGTCTTGTCTCGGCTACCGCGATCGGGATGCCGTTCTCCAGGAAGCGGAGCTGTTCGAGTCGCTCCTTCTGCTCAAGGTCCCCGGGTGGAAGTTGGTGGAACCGCTCCAAGGCGCGACGACGATAAGCGTAGAGACCGATGTGCTTGAAGAAGATCCGGGTGGATGACTGCTCCCGGTAGTAGGGAACGGGCAACCGGGAGAAGTACAAGGCGTGCCGGTGCTTGTCGAAGACGACCTTGGTTACATTGGGATCCGCGGCCTGCTCGCTGTCCACTGCAACACAGAGCGTTGATACGTCGACGTCGGCCCGCTCCTCGAGCAGTGGATCCACGAGCAGGCGCAGGTGTTCGACGCCAACCGTGGGTTCGTCTCCCTGGATGTTCACGTAGATATCCCCGTCCGTGCGCAGCAACACTTCGTGCAGTCGATCCGTTCCGGAATGGTGCCGCCCGGTGCTCGAACAGGGAATCTCACTCCTCGCACAGTACTCGGCAACACGTGGGCTGTCCGTGGCGACCAGGAGCTCGTTGAGAATCGAGCAGTCGCGAACCGCCTCATAAACCCTGTAAAGGAGGGGCTTGCCGGCAACGTCGAGGAGGACCTTCCCGGGCAATCTGGTCGATTCTAACCTGGCTGGAATCACGCCGATGATCTTTGGCCTGCTCATGGCTGTTCTGCCGCGTTGAGTGGAGGAATCGGAACAGGGCCAATAGGATGCATGAGATACAAAAGACGAGCCGTTGCTCGATCGCTGCCATTGGTCAGGTGGTTCATTCGTCCTATCTGTCCCATACGTACTATGCGTCCTATTCCTTGCTGATTCGCAGCTCCGTCGAGTGAACTCTCGAGCGCTTAGGAACGTTAATACAAATAGGTCCAGTTGAGAAGGTCGAGCTGTATCCGATTCGCTGATCCGCAAGTCGCCGGGAGTTTGGGAGAGAGGAACCGAGATCAATGTACATACGGGCCCTACTGTGTGGAGTCGTGATGCTGGTTTCCTGTCGAGGAGGGAACGAGCCTTCGCCGGCCGACGATTCTGCGGTTGGAGAGGATCTGAAGGTCCCGACGGAAATCACGGAGAAGTTTGTCCCAACCCGCTGGGGAGAGGCCGATCGGATCGACCTCAATCTAGACTTCAAGGCAGAACATCGCCCGGCGGACGACGACGGCGTCTGTGTCCGGATCACTTACCGCCCGCACGAACAACATTGGGGTGCCGTCTACTGGCAAACGAAAAAAGAGCTGGGTGTGCGCAAGCCGGTTCGGTTCCCTGCCCACTCCCGAATTGCTTTTTGGGCAAGGGGTGAGACCGGAGAAGAGGTCGTTGAGTTCAGAATGCCGGCCGACCCTTCGAGCGAATTGTTGACCCATGGCGAACTCGCCCACCTCGGTACTCAGTGGAAGCACTACGAACTCGAAATCGGAGAGAGAGCAGGGAAGCCGGTAACCGGCGTCTTCGGAGTGCGCTGGAAGTGCGTTACGGATCAGAACGAGAGAGGTCTGACCTTCTATCTCGACGCTCTGCGCATCGAATAAGGCGGCCGGAAGTCGGGCGCCATCAACGCCTTGGCCCGTCTGCCGAGTTCTAGCGTCCGCCCGAGTGTGCCCGTGTCGACCCACGGAACGGCGGCGGACCGACCTTCAACAGGTGTGTCTTGTAGTCGGGTACCAGTGTGACCGTCTTGGTGCTCCCTTCCGGTGTCACCTTGACTACACACGGTCGGACGGATCCCGATTCGGTAACCACCGTCCAGGCAACGTTTCCTGCATACTTCAGGGCGATCTTCTGTCCCTCGCTGACCTCACCCAAGAGGGCCTTCGCCTTCTCAACGTTCTTGACGGTTCCGGTCAAGTCAGAGAAATTCTCGGTCGGCGACGGGGTCTTTTCCAGCGTGATCCCAAGCTGGTCGCCCCACGGAGCCAACCAGCCGCTACCCTCGCTCTGCGCGGCAAAGAGGACCGAGCCCAAACAACCCAAAACGAAAAAGATCGAGAGCCGAATGATTTGAGGCTTCATCGTTGAAAAAAGTCTAGTATTTAGAGGGATGTCCGTCAATCCCGTGTAGAACCTACCAAGGAGGGATTCAACGATGAGATTTCACAGGTGGATAGTCTCCACACTGTTTCTGCTTCTGTGTGCTTCGTTTGCGAACGGTCAGGGGAGCGCCAATACTTCGCCGGAGGACCCCTGGACCGGGTCTCTGGGGGCGGGCTTTTCCCGGACCGGAGGAAACACCAATACGACGAGCTACAACATCGCCTTCAACGCGCTACACGATGCGAAGACGGGGAACGTGATCAAGATGGATGGCCTCTATCTGCGTTCCACCGCTCAGGAGGAGAGAACCGCCGATCAGCTGAGGCTCAGTTTCCGCGACGAGAAGACCATTTCCGATCGTCTCTTCGGCTTTGGAGCGGTGACTCTTCGGCGTGACCCTTTCAGTGATATCACGTACCTTGTGAACCCGCTGGCCGGCATCGGATACAATCTCGTCAAAACAGACCGCTGGTCTTTCTCGTTGAGTGGCGGCGGAGGTGTTTCATGGGAGAAGAATCCGGGGCTCGACGTGAACACCAGTGGGACGGTAAACGCACATCAGGCCCTGGGAATCCAGCTGGCCGAAAAGACCTCAATCTACCAAAGCACTTCCGGGCTGTGGATGACCGACAACTTCCAGGACGCCTTCTATCATTTCGTGGCGGGGATCGCGACCCAGTTGACGGACCGTATCAAGCTGAAGGTCGAATTTGACGATGATTTCGTCAATCTCCCGCCGTCGCCGAACATCCTGAAGAACGACACGGCTTTTCTGACGACGTTCCTGTATTCGTTCTAGCCGGCCTGGTGGCGGGGAATCCCTGTTTGGACTAGTCGAGCGCCGTCTTGCGCTGATCGCGCCGTCTCTTGAAAATCCAGGAAACGGCGATACTCACCACGTAGAGAATCACCATGGGCCCGCTCCACAGGAAAAGATTGAAGGGGTCCGTCGTCGGGGAGACGACCGCGGCAACGATGGTGATGATGAGGAAGGCGTAGCGAAAGTTCTTCCAGAGAAATCGTGGAGTAACGATGCCGAAAATCGACAAGAACGCGACCAGCACGGGGAGCTGGAAGACGGCTCCCATTCCCAGAATAATCAGCAATTCGAAGTCGAAGTAGTCCATCGCCGTAATCATGGCCTGGAAATCCTTGCCAAACTGATTCAGCAGGAAGTCCAGAGCGGGCGGCAGGACGATGTAGTACGCAAACATTCCTCCCAGGACGAACAACACCGTCGAGGACAGAAGAAACGGGAGGACGTAGCGCTTCTCCTTGCGATAGAGGCCGGGTGCGACGAACAGCCAAATCTGGAACAGAATGAATGGGATGGCCAGAAAGATCGCAGCGGTGAAGGACACCTTCAGGTAGATCGTGAACGGGTCGGTCGGCTTGATCACCACCAGCTTGTCGACGACGCCCAGGATCGGAGCTTCCAGGAATCTGAAGATGGCCGTATGAAAGACCCAGGCCACCACGAAGGTGCCTGCGACGGCCACGATGCTGTACAGGATTCGGCGCCGGAGCTCATCCAAATGTTCCAGGAAGGTCATCCGACCACCGAGTTCGGCTTCTCCCGTTTCGGGATCGTCGTCGGGATCCGAAGGAGGAGCACCGGACGATCTCGGGGGCTGAGGAGGCTGTCCCTGGTGTGAATCCGCTGTGGTACCAGCAGACTCCTGCGGCCGAGTGCCCTCGGAAGGCACGGTATTCTCGGGTGTCGGCGCAGCCGATTCTGAATCCGGGGTCCCGTTAGATGGACTCGTCGAGTCGTTCATTGAGTGAAATGCTGGGAGGGGCGAGGATCAGAGCTTGATATCTTTCTGGATCTTGCGGAGTTCTTCCTGCTCGTTCTTGACTTCGTCTTCCCATGTCCTCTTCAGCTCGTTGGTAGCTTTCTTGAATTCGGCCAAGCTCTTCCCCAGCGAGCGGCCCAGTTCGGGCAGCTTCCTCGGACCAAACACCAGCAACGCGATGATGAAGATTACGACAAGTTCGGGGAAGCCGAGATTCCACATAGCGGTTCTTCTTCCACGTCAGTGTAGTCCACGCCGGAATGGCAAGTCAACCGGAGCACGCCGGCTGGGCGGTGCAGCAGAACACCGAGGTTCAAATGATATACTGAACATCTTGAAACCTGCCCCAGCCAAGGAAACTGACTGATGCATCGAATTCGAATCAGACTCGGCACGCTGCTTTTGTTCATCGTGACCCTTGCCGCAGCACTCGGTGGACTGCTCGGCGAAAAAGTCAGCGCGGAGACCCCGCTCGAGGAAGGCAGCCAGAAGCTTCTCAAGACATTCACAGAGGTACTCGCGACCGTTCAGCAGAACTACGCGGACAAGACGAAGTCGGGCGTTCTGGTCGGGAATGCCATCCGCGGCATGCTCCGGACACTCGATCCCCACAGCTCGTACTTCTCGACGGAGGATTACGATCGGCTGCAGGAGGAACAGAAGGGCAAGTACTACGGCTTGGGGATCACGATCCGCTCCGAGTCTCCGGGCAGCGGACGCGTGGTCGTCGTCGAACCTCCGGCTCCGGGTACGCCCGCCTATAAGGCGGGGCTTCACGCCGGCGATGTCATCGCGAAGATCGAAGGCAAACCGATCGATGACTGGGACCTCAACGAGGAGGTTATTCCTAATCTCAAGGGGCCCAAGGGCACGTTTGTCAACATCACAGTGGAACGTCCGGGCGAGGATGAGCCGTTGCAGTTCAGGGTGGAGCGGGATGAAATCCCCCTGTACACCATCAAGTACGCTTTTCGGATTCGCCCCAAGATCGGCTATATCCGCATCAGCCGCTTCGCCGAGACGACGAGCCGGGAGCTGGACAAGGCTCTGGACTCAATCGGTGAAGACTCCTTGGAGGGTCTGATCCTCGACCTGCGTGACAACCCGGGTGGCGCCCTCAGCCAGGCTCTGGCTGTTTCGGATCGGTTCCTCGACAAGGGGGAGAAGATCGTTGCGACTCGATCGCGCAACGGGAAGGAAAGTCGCGTCTATCGAGCCGAGCGCACCGAGCGTTACCACTATCCCATGGTAGTTCTGATCAACAGAAACAGCGCCAGTGCGAGCGAGATCGTCTCGGGCGCCTTGCAGGACCACGATCGAGCTCTGATCCTGGGGGAAACGAGTTTCGGAAAGGCCCTGGTTCAGACGATCTTTCCTCTGGCCGGGCAGAGAGCGCTCGCGCTCACGACGGGACGCTATTACACTCCGAGCAATCGTCTCATCCAGCGCGACTACTCGCATGGATTCTGGGATTACTACAACAGCCGGAGCGACGAGCAGGCTTCTGTGCATCATGATGGCAAGGAATACTTCACCGACGGCGGCCGAATCGTCTATGGAGGCGGGGGCATCATGCCGGACCAGGAGGTCGGCCTCGATCGGATACCGCTGACTGCCAGGAAGATCCAGCGCAAGAATCTGTTTCGCGACTATGCCTCAAAAGTCGTTTCGGGCGAGATCCCTTCGAGCCTGCTGAACGAACTGCCGGCGAAGCCGGATAAGCTACAGGAGAGCCAGGCGGATGAAGTCATCACCGACCTGCAGATTCGAGGAGAGAGTCTCGAGCATTTTCGGAAGTATGTTGCGAATCATTCCCTCACTTTCACCGACGCTGAGTGGAACTCGGCGAGGCCGGTGATTCGGAATTTTCTGAAGCAGGAACTGCTCCTGCTGCTCGTGGGCGACGAAGCCAGCTACCGTGTCGCGCTGAATCTGGACAAGCAGGTTCAAACGGCTATCGAACGATTACCGCAGGTGACGGTGTTGTTGCAGAAGTCCATGACCGAGGCACGCTCTCAGAACGCACAGCCCTGACGAGCTCACGATCGCTTCGGCTTTCATCGCGGATCCTGATACCCAATGAGATTCTGTAGTTTCTTCCACCAGAGTGAGCAACGCTTTGGCCTCCTGACGGGTTCCGACATGGTCGTCGATCTGGTCGAAGCCGGTCGGGCGCTCTATTCCGACGGCGCACTTCGCGGAATCGACGAACGCATCCTCCAGGCCGCTGACCTGAAAGCCTGGCTGGCGACGGGGGAGGAAGCCCTGGAGGTTGCCTCAGCAGTCGCCAAAGCCGCGGAGGACGGGTTGAAAGCGGGAGCCTATCCGCGACGCCAAACGCGCCTCGTCGCTCCAATTGCCAATCCGGGCAAGATCATCGCCGTGGGGCTCAACTATCGACAGCACGCGCAGGAACAGGGGGAAGAACTCCCGAAACGTCCGATTCTTTTTGCCAAGTTTCCGAGCGCGGTCATCGGTCCCGATGAACCGATCAAGCTTCCCCCCACGAGCCGGCAGGTGGACGTGGAGGCCGAACTCTGCGCCGTCGTTTTGGGGTGTTGTCGACGCATCGATCGCCAACAGGCCAGATCACTGCTGGCCTTTACGATCGGCAACGACGTGAGTGCCCGAGATTTTCAGTTCTCGGATCGGCAGTGGGTTCGGGGCAAGTCGTGCGATACATTCGCCCCGGTCGGCCCGACCATTGTCACCGTTGATGAACTCGGCGATCCCCACAGCCTCGGAATCACCCTCCTGCTGAACGGCAGCGTTCAGCAGGAGAGCAACACCTCTGACATGATCTTCGACAGCTACGTGCTGGCGGAGTTCATTTCCGAGACGATCAGTCTGGAGCCGGGAGACCTCATCTACACCGGGACTCCCTCGGGCGTCGGGGTGTTTCGCGACCCCCAGATCTTTCTCAAGCCCGGTGATGTGGTCGAGGTTTCCATTGAGAAACTGGGGACTCTGAGGAATCCCGTGGTTGCGGACGAATAGGAGAGCCGTCCCCGGTTGTCCCAGTGCCCCCGGGGAAAAACGATGCTGCGGCCGCCCCACGAACGCCGCGTTTTCGATGGCCCTTCCAGCTTTCCCGGTGGCCACCCTCTCGTCACCCGGACAAGCGCGGACGCTTGTCTTACCTCTCCCAGATGAACGCACTGAAGCTCTTCTGTATCTCGAAGCCCGTCCGGAGGTAGAGTCGAAACGCACGGGCATTGGCCTCCGAGACCGAGAGCGTAATCCGTTCCAAACCCTGACTCCGACACTGTGCAAGAAAACAGTTCAGCATAATCGTTCCGAGTCCCCTGCCTTGGTATCGACGGCGTACCGAAAATTGCGGAATCATCTCAGTCGTCTTCTGCGTTCGAGTGGCCAGCAGGACTCCCGAGACCTGGTCGAAGTGGTCGACCGCAACCAGTGTGTCCTCGGGGCGGAAGCGGCCGCAGGCCGGACTGTCGATGAGATTCCTCAGGAACCGGACGCATCCCTGGCGGCTCTGATAGTCGTGGCAAAGACCGGCATCGATGGAGTTGTGGTAGCTGTCGAACACCAGTTCTGCTGCAGGCAGAAGGTCCTTCGTCTGCCACTGGCGAAATCGCCAGGGTGCGCTCTGAGGCAATACCGGCTCTTCAACGAGGCATTCCGCCAAGGGACAGACCAGGAAGTGTCTGGGCAGGATTCGGAATCCACAGGCACTGAAGATGGAGTGAAACTGGCAGTTGAACTCGAAGATCTGGGTTTCGATCCGCTGCACTCTCGAAGCGGAGGTAGCCGCGGAGACGGTACGCTCGATCAGAGCAGAATAAGCCTGCGGGCAGGCGTGGTCGTCAGATACGTAGATGTTCCCGATGAAGGCGACGGGTCGGTCGATGACGAAATAGGAGTATCCGCAGGCCCGCTTGCCCTCTCGCAGCACGAACCCGGGAAGGGTTCGGGACGCGATGAATTTTCGGAGAATCTCCAGAGTCGGCTCGTAGTCCCAGAAAATGTAATCGTTCCAGTGCCGAGTCTCCTCCGCAAAGATCGGTTCGAGGTCCTCAGTTGAGCAGTCTTTGAGAGGAACCAGCTCCATCGCACAGTCATTCTACACCTCGCGTCCGCCCGCCAAGAGCAGCCACGCACCGGTCGGTTGTCCTCCTTCCATTCCCGCAACACCCTGCAAAGTGGAGGTTTGCCCAATCTGATCGCGGCACCGTATAATCGGCTGTAGATGAACATAAAGATTCACCCCCGTAATCTCGATTTGTTGAAGAGCCATGAGAAACTCATCGATCGGCAGTGTGCAAAGATTCGCAAGATGTTGCCGACCTTTGCTCCCGAGACAGTGGACATCGACGTGAGCCTCGCAAAACTCCCCCGGGGAAGCCAGTTTCAGACCGGATTGGTCCTGACCCTCCCACAGCGCGTGATCAAGGTGGAGGAGATCGAGAACAACCCGACGACCAGTCTTGTCCACGCATTCGGGGAGCTCAGGCGTCGAGTCGAGCGATTCAAGAGTCAGCTGAATCGAGAGAAGTTGTGGCACAAACAGCCTCTGCCCACGGCCTCGACCATTCCCTTGACGCGATGGGAGGTGGAGAGCGAGGCCAACGCCCACCTCGAGAAACTCGAAAACTACATTCGCCGTGAAGTCTTCCATCTCGTCATCCAGGGTGAGCTTCCTCCGGGCGTATTGGAGCCGCAGGCTCTGGTCGATGACGTCTTCCTGTTCGTAACGTCCCGGCCTGAAGGGAGACCGGAGGGGCTGACCATCGAGCAATGGATGTTTCAGGTGGCACGCACGATCCTGCATGACCATCTCGAAGAGATCGATACGCACCGGGAAGAGCCCCACATGGAGGAGGAGGCCGAGGAGCAGAAGCAGTGGGAAGACGAGGATCTGGACTTCTACCAACCCGATGAATCGATGCACCTCGAGGATCTTCTGCGCGACGGCAGCATCTCTAATCCGGAGCAACTCCTCGAGCGCGAGGAAACCGAAGCCCAGCTGCAACGGGCAATCGCCGCACTCCCTGCTTCGATCCGCGAATCCTTCGTGCTTTTTGCTCTCGAGGGCTTCACTTCGGACGAGGTGGCCATGATGACCGGAAAGGAACCTCAGGAGATCCTGGACGAAGTCGAGCACGCGCGGGAGGCACTGCGCCGGGACTTGAAGGCTTGAGGATCGCAGATCGTCTACAACGGATCAGCGCTTCCCCGACGATGGCCGTTATGCTGGAGGCGCAGCAACTGCGGGCCCAGGGCATCGATGTGATCGACCTGGGTCCGGGGCAGCCCGATTTCCCGACGCCTGAGCCAATCAAGAAAGCAGGCATCGACGCGATCATCCGGAATTTCACCCGATACACGGCAAGTGCCGGTCTCGACGAGCTTCGCGAAGGCATCGCAGAATCCTTCAACCGCCGATGGGATACGCACTTCGGCGCAGAAAACGTCGTGGTCACCGCCGGCGCGAAGCCGGCCGTCTTCAATGTTTGTATGGCCGCCTTCCAAGATGGTGACGAGGTCGTCATACCGTCCCCGTACTGGGTGACCTTTCCTGAGGTCGTCAAGCTGACGGGGGCGTCCCCGGTCCAGGTTCCCACCTTCGAGGAGAACGGTTTCGTTCCGGAGATGGATTCCCTTGAATCCGTTCTGACAGATCGGACACGGGGTCTGATCCTGAACACGCCGAACAACCCGACCGGGGCCGTCATCCCGGAATCGGTACTCGGACAACTCATCGAGTGGACCCGGAGTCGGGGGTTGTTTCTGCTCTCGGATGAAACATACGGTGAGTTCACCTACGCCGGAAGAGAGCACGTTTCCCTGGCGGCTTACCTCGGAGAGTCAGCGGCCGCGTTTGCGGTCGTGGGTTCCTTTTCGAAGGTTCACTCCATGACGGGATGGCGCATCGGCTATTGCCTGGGTCCTACGGATTTGATGGCGAAGGTCAATGAATTTCAAAGCCATCAGAGCGGCAACCCCTGCTCGATCTCCCAAAAGGCCGCGATCGCGGCACTGCATCGCAGCGAGAGTGAACTCGAAGCGATGCGCCAGGAATTTGCACGGCGACGGAGTCTCGTTCTGCACAGGTTGGAGTTGCTTCCCGGATTCCGTTGTGTTCCACCCGAAGGGGCCTTCTACGTCTTTCCCAATGTGGAGGAGGCCATGAGTGCAGTGGGCTGTGAAGATTCCGTTGAGTTCTCGCGGTTTCTTCTTCGCGAGGCTCGGGTTGCCACGGTGCCCGGTTCCGCTTTCGGCGCTGACGGCTACATCCGTCTCTCGTACGCCGCTCCCAGCGAACTCTTGGAGGCCGCCTTCGATCGACTGGCGGCCGTCTTGCACCGGCCCTGAACAGGCGAATCAGAGTATGGAAGGGCTGGCCGATATCTCGATTCTCCTCGTCGCCCCCAAGAACTCCGGGAACGTGGGTGCGACCGCACGCGCGATGAAGAACATGGGGCTGCGACACCTGAAGCTGGTCGGCCCTTGCGATCCCCTGGCACCCGAGAGCGTCGCTTTCGCCGTGGGCGCGGTGGATCTGCTGCAGCAGGCCCGAATCTTCGATACGTTTGAAGAAGCTGTCGCCGATCAGCAACTCGTCTTCGGAACCACTTCGAAGCGCGGCCGCAAAGTCCGGACACGTCTGTTCGACGTTCACAGCGCCGGGGCTCGAATCCGAACCCTGGGGAAGAACCAACGTGTATGCGTGGCGTTCGGTCCGGAGAGAAGCGGACTGAACGAGGCGCAGCTTGCCCGTTGCCAGTATCTGATCAATATCCCGACCGCGCCCTCGTTTCCTACTTTGAACCTGGCTCAGTCGGTTTTGATCGTGGCGTACGAGATCTTCTCGTGTGCCGGCACTGATCCCGACGAGCACCTGGATTTGGCGGATCAGTCGAGCCTCGACCAAATGTTCGAGCAAGTCGAAGCCACTCTCCTGAAAATCGGTTTTCTGAGCACTGCGAATCCCGGGCACATCATGCGATCGATCCGCCGGTTCCTCGGGCGGGCCGATCTGACTCCCCGCGACGTTCGAATCGTTCGGGGCATCATGCGTCAGATGGACTGGTTTGCGCGGGAGGGACGGCATCTCGACCCGAGCCAGGTCCGAAAGCCTTAGCCGGTATTTTCATCTAAATATAAAAAAGATTCGTTGTACCCATTTCATTCACCCCCTTCCTGTGCTAGGATGATGAGAATTTCCAGAAGCCCGATACCCTAAACCGAGAAGCTGTTGCCGAACCTACGCACAAAACCACTGCCGGGGGAGTGGGAGAGGTTACGGTTTTTCGGGTGACTAGAGAAGCCGTACCGGAAGAGGGAAGTCATCGAGGGCCATCTCCGCCGAAGTAGACTGCCGAAAAGGGTAGGATTTGTTCGGAGAGTTGACTAAATGATGAATATCAAAAGATTCTTAATCATCGTTTTGGGGTTACTCGCTCTGAATTCGGGGTACCTCTACAGTCTCGAGTCGCCGACGCTTTTCTATGTGGCGAACGTCTTCGCCCATCTCGGCCTCGGAGTGGCTCTGATCGTTCTGCTGGTTCTTTTCTGGCGCCGGCAGGGGTCGAGCCTTCACTGGGATGGTCAGCTCGCCTGCATCGTCCTGGCGGTATCGGGCGCCAGCGGAATCTACCTCTTCTACACGGGTGCCACGCGACCGTACTATTGGATTCTGGCGGCCCACATTGCGGTCTCCACGGCGGGGGTGATCCTGATGGTTCTGCACCTCGCCTTCCGCAGAGAGAGATGGCTGCCTCTCGGTGCGTTCACGGCGGCAGCTCTGACGATCCCGCTGATCGTGCATCTCGGTGGCCTCGATCGCTTTCCGGTCATCCGGAATCCGATTACGGTTCCGACGACGATGCAGCAGGAGGGGGCGGGTCCGGACAGCGAATTCTTCCCTTCCTCCGCCGATACGAACGTCAACCACACCATTCCGTCGACATTCTTCATGAAGCCCGACAGTTGCGGGAGATCGGGTTGTCACCCCGATATCTATAAGCAGTGGCAGACCAGCGCCCACCATTTCGCCTCGTTCAACAATCAGTGGTATCGCAAGGCCATTCTCTATATGCAGGAC
>JARRKC010000006.1:101185-104988 GCA_037388505.1 Acidobacteriota bacterium
AAGGACCAGCTGGATCGACCGGAAGCGACCGTGGGTCTGACCTGCACGTCCTGCCATTCGATCGTGTCCGTGCACAGCACGATGGGCAACGGCAGCTTCGTCATCGAGTATCCGCCCTTGCACGATCTCGCAACGAGCAGCAATCCTCTGATTCGGTATCTGCATGATTTCGTCGTCAAACTGGATCCAGGTCCGCACCGCGAGACGTTCATGAAGCCGTTCATGCGCCAGCAGCCCGGAGAATTCTGTTCGGCCTGCCACAAGGTCCACCTGGATATGCCGGTGAACAACTATCGCTGGTTCCGTGGCTTCAACGAATACGACGGCTGGCAGGCCAGCGGCGTTTCCGGCCAGGGAGCACGCAGCTTCTACTACCCGGATCACCCCAAAGCCTGTCCCGATTGCCACATGCCGCTGATCGAATCCCATGATGCCGGCAACACCGACGGTGTCGTCCACGATCATCGTTTCCCGGGAGCCAATACGGCTCTTCCAACGGCCAACGGCTTCAAGGATCAATTGAAGCTGGTCGAGAACTTCCTCACCAACGATCAAGTGGCTGTCGATATCTTCGCCCTTAGCGAAGCCTCGGAGGAGGCTGGACCGACTCAGGCGCCCGCGGCTCGGCAGACCATGCAGACGTCGAGTACTTTCGCCGAAGGTGACCAGCTCGGCTTCGCTGTCGGCGGGCGCGGAGCAGGCTACACGGCGGTCCAGAAGATCGTGGCGCCCATCAATAAGGTCAAGCCGTTCGTTCGCCCGGGCGAGTCCACTCGCATCAGTGTGGTCGTGCGAACCAAGGGAGTCGGCCACTTCTTCCCCGGAGGAACCGTCGACGCTTTCGAGGTCTGGGTGGAACTCAAGGCCGTCGATGATACGGGCAAGGTCATCTTCTGGAGCGGCTACGTTCCCGAATATCCTGACGGACGCAAGGGGCCGGTCGATCCTAGTGCACATTTCTACCGTTCCCTCATGCTCGACGGTCAAGGGAACCCGATCAACAAGCGCAACGCCTGGGCGACACGCACGGTGGCCTATGTGCGGCTGATCCCTCCGGGGGCTGCCGACACGGTCCACTTCAGGCTGAATATCCCCAAAGACGTCGGCAAGAAGATCTTCCTGACCGCCAAGGTGAACTACCGAAAGTTCGCCTGGTGGAATACTCATTGGGCATACGCCGGTGTACGGGATCCCAGCGATCCGCACCCTGACGTCACGCCCGGACACGACAACGGCAAGTGGGTCTTCACCGGCGACACTTCGGACGTGGCGGGCAAGGTGAAAGATGTTCCGGAATTGCCGATCGTCACCATGGCGAAATCGGAAGCCGAGCTGCAGGTCCTCGGTAAGGGCGAAGCCATGCCCGAGCAGGAATCAGTTCTGGAGAAGTCCGATTTGATTCGCTGGAATGATTTCGGCATCGGTCTTCTGCTTCAGGGTGACCTGAAGGCTGCGGAAGATGTCTTTACCCGCGTTACCGAGATCGATCCGACGTTCGCCGACGGATGGGTCAATATCGCTCGAGCCCGGGAGCTCGAGGGGCGTCCCGAAGAGGCCAAGGAGGTTCTGCTCAAAGCTCAGGATCTCAATCCGGAGCTGGCGAAGACGCAATTCTTCCTGGGGATGGCATTCAAATCGGAGGGCGACTACGATACCGCGCTCGAGCACCTGCGAAAGGCCCACTCCAAGTACCCCCGAGACCGTGTCGTTCTCAATCAAATCGGCCGGCTGCTCTTCCTGAAGCGCGAGTTCGACGATGCCGTCCAGGTTCTGAACCAGGTCCTGCTGGTTGATCCGGAAGATCTGCAGGCACACTACAACCTGATGCTCTGCTACCGCGCACTGCGGGATCAGGAAAAGGCCAAGCACGAAGAGACTCTCTATCTGAGATTCAAAGCGGACGAGAGTTCACAAGCCATTACGGGGCCCTATCTCCGTGACCATCCATTCGACAACAACGAACGCCAGGCGATTCATGAGCACGGCAGCTATCCGCTGGACAAAATCCCAGCCAGCCTTCGGATGGCCGGGATCAAGCCGGACCGGGGATCGCAGGGATACACAGGTGGGCGCTAACGAATACCGCAAATCGAAATTGAAATGGACGATTCAGCCATGAAAAGATCGGCAGTCCTTTTTTCCATAGCATTCGCATTGGTGGGCACCTCCCGGGCCCAGGTCAAGTTCACTGACGTGACGGCCACGGCGGGAATCCACTTTGAACAGAACAACGGGGCTTATGGGAAGAAATACCTCCCAGAGACAATGGGTTCCGGCGGAGCCTTCTTTGACTACAACGGGGATGGCTGGCTCGATATCTTCCTCGTGAACGGCACCAATTGGCCCGATGGAACCAAGAAGAGCCGAAGCTACCCCGCGTTGTACCGCAACAACAAGGACGGTTCTTTCACAGACGTGACGAAAGCGGCCGGCTTGGCCGTGGAATCCTACGGAATGGGGGTCGCCGCCGCCGACTATGACAACGACGGTGATTGCGACCTGTTTCTCACCGCCCTGGGAGCGGACCGGCTCTATCAGAATCAGGGAAATGGCACGTTCAAGGAAGTGACCAAGAGTGCGGGTCTGGCAGATGATTCGTCCTTCAGTACGAGCGCCGCTTTTCTCGACTACGACCGCGACGGATATCTGGATCTGTTCGTCGCGAACTACGTGAAGTGGAGCCGCGACACCGACATCTACTGCAGCCTCGACGGGGAGAAGAAGTCCTACTGCACTCCCCAGGCTTATCATGGCGCATCCCCACGGCTCTATCACAACAAGGGAGACGGCACCTTCGAAGACGTGACGAAGAAGGCCGGCCTGTACGATGACACCAACAAGGGTCTGGGCGTGCTGGTCTTCGACTACAACAACGACGGCTGGCCCGACATCATGATGGCCAACGACACACAGCCGAACAAGCTCTGGCAGAACATGGGGAACGGGACATTTCAAGATGTCGGCGTGGTCGCAGGTATCGCTTTCAGCGAAGACGGGGTCGCTCGCGGCGCCATGGGCATCGACGCGGCCGACTACGATCGGACGGGGTATCAGAGCGTCATCATCGGTAATTTCTCGAATCAGATGATCTCGCTCTATCACAACGAAAAGAACGGCATCTTCATCGACGATGCCCCCACTTCGACGGTTGGGCCGGACAGTCTCCTGTCACTGACCTTCGCCTGCTTCTTCTTCGACTACAATCTCGATGGATATCCGGACATCTTCGCTGCCAACGGGCATGTCGAGGACTCGGTCAACGAGGTGCAAAAGCGGGTGACCTACAAGCAATCGCCACAGCTCTTCAAGAATCTGGACGGCCGCCAGTTTGAGGAAGTGGCCAAGAACATGGGAACTGATTTTGCAGCACCCAAAGTGGCACGAGGAGCAGCCTACGGCGACTACGACAACGATGGAGACCTCGACCTGCTGGTCACGACCTGCGGCGGACCGGCCAAGCTGTTCCGCAACGACGGTGGAAACAGCAACAACTGGGTGGCCTTCGATCTTCAGGGGGTCAAGAGCAACCGCGATGGTATAGGCGCGCTGGTCAAGATCAAGTCAGGTGATGTGGTCCAGAGCACGCTGGTCAAGACGGGTGGAAGCTATTGCAGCCAGTCGCAGCTGCGCGCAACATTCGGTCTCGGCAAACTGCAGAAGATCGATTCCGTCGAAATCCAGTGGCCTTCAGGCGAGAAGCAGGAACTCACACAGGTGCCAGTCAACCAGATCGTGAAGGTCGTAGAGAACAAGGGGATCCAGCAGGAGGCCAATCTTCAAATGGCCGCCCGGAAATAACCGCA
>JARRKC010000007.1:0-74427 GCA_037388505.1 Acidobacteriota bacterium
ACATGCATGTATTTCAATCGTAAGCCGCTATGAACAAAACCTACAGCCTGGGGCTTCGGGGCCTTGGTCCCTTGGGCCCTTGGCACCTCGAAGAAGTGCCGGAGGGGGGACTTGAACCCCCACGAGTGTCGCCACCCGCCGGATTTTGAGTCCGGTGCGTCTGCCAATTCCGCCACTCCGGCGCAGGGCTGATTTTAGAACACTTGTGCCCGCAAAGCCTACCTGTCCCGCAAACAAATCCCAAGATCGGTTGCCTGTCACAGGGCAGGAGCACTATCATCCGGTCACTATGACCGCCATGTCACTTTCACTCTTTGCACTCCTGACCTCCCCTTCGGGTGCCCAGACGGCCACGGCAAGCCGGGAACTCGATGTCGTGTACCCCGACGCCTACGCGCTCTACGTGGATTTGCACCAGCATCCGGAGCTGTCGTCGCAGGAAACGCGGACGGCGAGCACGCTCGCCGCGCGCCTGCGCTCGCTTGGCTATGACGTCACCGAGCACGTTGGCGGTACCGGTATCGTCGCCGTCCTGAAGAACGGATCCGGCCCGACCATCATGCTGCGCACCGAGCTCGACGCACTGCCGGTCGAGGAGAAGACCGGACTTCCCTACGCGAGCACCGTTCACGCCAAGGATCCTTCGGGAACCGAGGTCCCGGTCATGCACGCCTGCGGCCACGATCTGCACATGGCTGCACTGGTCGGCACGGCGGCCGTCATGGCCGGTTCGAAGGACACCTGGCACGGCACTCTCGTGCTCATCGGTCAGCCCGCCGAGGAGACCATCAGCGGCGCGAAGAGGATGCTCGACGATGGCCTGCTGACGCGCTTTCCGCGACCCGACGCCGGCGTTGCCCTGCACGTCAGCAACGCTCAGGCTGCGGGCACGGTGGGCGTCGGTTCGGGTTACCGGTACGCCAGCGCCGATTCCCTGCGCATCACGGTCTACGGGAAGGGCGGCCATGGTTCGGCGCCGGAGACCACCGTCGATCCGGTCGTTATCGCCGCGCGCATCGTCGTGGCCCTGCAAACCATCGTAGCTCGCGAGGTGAAGCCGGGTGAAGCCGCCGTCGTGACGGTCGGGTACGTTCACGCGGGGCTGAAGAACAACATCATTCCCGATGAGGCGGAACTCGGACTGACCGTCCGCACCTACAAGCCCGAGGTGAGAAAGCAGGTCCTCGCCGCGATCGCCCGAATTGCCAAAGGAGAAGCTGAAGCCGCCGGAGCACCTCGCCCGCCGGCCGTCGAGAACTACGAGTCGACCGACGCGCTGTACGACGATCCCGTGCTCGCTACGCGGCTGTCGGGCGTCCTGGAGTCGGCACTCGGAAGCGACAGAGTTGTCGCCGCCGAACCCATCATGGCCTCCGAGGACTATTCGTACTTCATTCAGGCTGGCATTCCGTCCTTCTACTTTGCCTTGGGCGGTGCCGAACCGAAAGCCTTCGAGGAAGCGCAGAAAGAGGGCCGGAAACTGCCGTCGAACCACTCACCCCTTTTTGCACCCGACGTGGAACCGGCACTCCGTACGGGCATCACCGCTGAGGTCGCCGTGCTGCGCGATTTGCTCAGCGGCACCGCGGAGGAGCTGCACCGCGCGCTGGCGGGAGACGCCGATTCAAGATGATCCGGAGATGGCGGTCCTTCTGGTTGCGTGCCGGAGCCCCCTCCGAGCTCGGGGGATGACTCCCCGGCCCTTTCGTCATGAAACGCCCCTGTGAGGGCTGCCTAATCTCTCTCCTCTGGTCGGAGGTGCGGCGTCGGCCGGCAGACTGCCTGACCCGGCAGGCTGGCAGCCTGGACTACCTCAGAAACTCGTCCAGAATCTCTCCCAACGCCTTGGTACCGACTTGGTCGAGTTCGTAGGTGACCCGCAATAGTGGTTTGTCCGACTTGATGACGCGGCCCAGATCGAACGGCGTTCCGACCAGGACCAGATCGCAGGGAACGGCGTTGATCGTCTCTTCCAGTTCCCGAACCTGTTCGTCGCCGTATCCCATGGCAGGAAGAACCTGCTTGACATGGGAGTATTTGGCAAAGGTCCGTTTGATCGAACCCACGGCGTAGGGACGGGGATCCACGATCGCGGCGGCTCCGTTGCCACTGGCCGCGACGAAGCCCGCGCCATAGGTCATCTCGCCATGGGTCAGCGTCGGCCCGTCCTCGACCACCAGGACCCGCTTGCCGCGGATCTTCTCGGCATCCTGCACGGTCACCACCGAATCCGCCTCGATCAGGCGGGCGGTCGGATTGAGCCGATGCACGCTCTCCCGGACCTTCTGGATGCTCTCCCGGTCAGCACTGCCGATCTTGGACATCAGGACCACATCGGCCAGCCGCAGATTCGTCTCGCCGGGATAGTAGCGGTACTCGTGCCCTGGACGAAGCGGATCGACGAGCACAATGTGCAGATCCGGCTCGTAGAAAGGAATATCGTTGTTTCCGCCGTCCCACAAGATGATGTCGGCTTCCTTCTCCGCTTCGGCGAGAATTCGTCCGTAATCGACCCCCGCGTAGACGACAAAGCCCTTGTTGATATGGCCCTCGTACTCTTCCCGCTCCTCGATCGTACAGTCGTAGCGATCCAAGTCCGCAAGCGTCGCGAATCGCTGGCAGGCCTGCTCCTCCAAATCCCCGTAGGGCATGGGATGCCGGATCACGACCACCGACTTCCCACGGGCATGCAACAGTTCAGCGACCCGCCTGGAGGTCTGGCTCTTCCCGCAGCCTGTCCGGATGGCGCCCACGGAGATGACCGGCTTGGCAGACTTGATCATCGTCGACTTGGCACCCATCAGGCGAAAATCGGCACCGCAGGCGTTGACCAGCGAGGCCCGATGCATCACCTGCTCGTGGGCCACATCGCTGTAGGCAAAGACGACCTCGTCGACCGACAGGTCGTCGATCAGCCTGGCCAACTCGGCCTCGTCGAAGATCGGGATGCCTTCTGGATAGAGATCGCCGGCCAGCGCGGGCGGATACGTCCGGCCGGATATGTTGGGGATTTGAAAGGCCGTGAAGGCCACCACGCGCTCTGCGGAATTTCCGCGAAAGCAGACATTGAAGTTGTGGAAATCACGCCCGGCGGCGCCCATGATCAGTACGTTCCTGGTTTTCGCCATGATGAGTCTCTCTTTCGTATCGCCCGTTGCTGGAAGACGATCCAGCAGATCAATCGAATCTGGATTCCGGTACTCGACGGCCCGTGGGGAAGCTACGTGAACCGGGAGAGACGGTCCCGTACGTCTTCGTGGAAGTGCTCCAGCAGAGAGAACGTGAAGTCTTTGACGCTCAATGTCGGATCCTCGAGCAGGGGGTTGAGATTCATCGCATAAGTCACCGCAGTCTCCTTATCCGGCTCGTGAGCTTCGAGATAGGTGGCATTGGCACAGCGCCGTCCGGCGGTGGCAAGGTCATATCGCTTGCCTCCCGAGATCTGTGAATCGAAGACGCCGATCAGCGACGCCGCGAGGTTGGGACGACTCGAAACGGAGAGGACGACTTTGTCCCAGTCTGGAAGCCAGTCGAGACTCCTCCAGATCTCACAACCATAGGCTTTCTCGGGGCGCATTCCGGCAGGGAGCCTCCTCAACGCTTCCACAGAACACATGAAGGTGGCGACGTGGGTGTCGTGCTTGTCGGCGGGATTGTGCAGATAGACGACCCGCGGCCGGGCGATTTCGAGAATGCGCAGCAGATCCTCAACAACCGCTGAACGGTCGGTGGCCTTGACCTGTTTCGCCGTGTAGCCCAACTGGATTTGAGCACCGTACTCACCGATGTGGGCCGCTTTTCGCTGCTCCTGCCGCCGAACTGCTCGCATTTCCTCGTCTGTCGTACGGGCATATGGCCCCAAACGCGAACTGCTCGCGCCGTCCGTGACGATGACGCCGCACATCCACCGGTCGGGGCGTTGAAAGCAAGCGGCTATGCCGTGATACGCCATGATTTCGATGTCGTCCGGATGGGCTCCGATACAGAGATGAGTCGTCCGACTCAGAGCGTCTCGCACGTCCGTTCCATCGGGAACATAGAGGTTCGCACTCTCGTTTCTCAGTGTGAAAACCTCTGGGTTCATCCCTTGCCTCCCCCCAGCTGGGGAAAATGGTCGAAACCTCGTCCGGGGCCGGACTCTGTTGAGCCTCTTCCGCGTCCCGGGAATTCGGAACTCAGAACCCGAAACTCGGAACGTTCTCACGCGCCGCCCTTGCACAAGTCACTTTCCACTGCATACTTTATCCTGCCTGAAACGCGCCGACCAGTCCGAGCGCCGATTGTCGCCTTCAAGACCCGCATATATACTGTCTCCCTGGCTTCGAAACAGGAGGGGACGACATTGAGTGACGGCTCCAAGAGACGCAAACTCGCCGTTCTCGCGTTCGGCGGTAATGCCATCATCCGCAGGAATCAGCAAGGCGACATCCACACACAGTTCGCCAACACGAGGCAGGTCCTGGAGGGTGTCGTTCCACTGGTCGAGCAGGGTAGCGGGCTGCTGATCGTCCATGGCAACGGCCCCCAGGTCGGACACGAACTGGTTCGCTCACAATCGGCATCGCGCGAAGTACCTGAACTGCCCCTCGGAGTTCTGGTGGCCGACACCGAGGGCGGCATGGGCTACATGATCGAACAATGCCTGCAGAACGTCCTTTGGAAGCACAAGCTCAAGAAACCGGTCGTGACGATTCTCACTCAGGTCGTCTGCGACCGGGAAGATCCACGCCTCAAGATTCCCACTAAACCGATCGGTCGGTTCTTCAGCAGCGAAGAAGCGCAGATCCTGACGCGCGAGAAGGGTTGGGTCATGAAGGAAGACGCCGGTCGCGGCTGGCGGCTGGTCGTGCCGTCCCCGCGGCCCGTCAAAGTCGTCGAGCACCGCACACTGACGATGCTCGTCGATGCCGGTGTGGTCGTCATCGCCGGAGGCGGAGGAGGCATCCCGATCATCATCGAGGAGAACGGCGATTTCGAGGGTTTGGACGTGGTGGTCGACAAGGACCTGACCGCGAGTTTGATCGGCCGAACGGCCGGCGCCGATACGCTGATCATTGCGACCGACATCCGCAAGGTCGCCCTCAACTTCAACACGCCTCAACAACGGGATCTGGATCGTCTGACGCTGGGAGAGGCGCAGCGCTACCTTGCCGAAGGACATTTCCCCGAGGGTTCGATGGGACCGAAGATCGAGGCTTCCATCGACTTCCTCCGCTCCGGCGGCGATCGGGTCATCATCGCCGCACCCGATCGGATCGGGGAAGCCCTGGCCGGCAGGGCGGGGACGACGATTGTCAGGGGGTAGTTCCGGGTAGGACAACCGTCCCCGGTTGTCCGGCTGACGAGATCGCGGCCACCGGGACCGCCAAACGGCGCATCGAAGTCCCGGCGTCCGTGTGGGCAGTCGCAAGATCGCTCATTCGGGGCAGCGGGGCAACCGAGGACGGTTGTCCTACATTTCTAGAGGTCGCCCGCGAGCAGAGCCACCAGGGCCTTCTGGGCATGGAGGCGGTTCTCGGCTTCGTCGAAGATCGCCGACTGCGGAGCATCCGCCGCCTCGCGCGTGATTTCCTCACCGTAGTGAGCGGGCAGACAATGCAGGACGACCGCGTCCGGCTTGGCCAACTCGAGCAGGTGTTCGTTGATCTGGAAACCCCGGAAGACCTTCCGCCGCTTCTCCGCCTCGCCCTCCTGACCCATACTCGCCCAGACGTCCGTATAGAGTACGTCTGCGTCGCGGGCGGCCTGTTTCAGATCCGTCGTCACCGTCAGGGAGCCCCCCGACTGTTCCGCCACGGTCTTTGCCCAGCTCTGAACTTCATGCGAAACCTGGTAGCCCTCCGGCGAAGCCGTCACGATGTGAGCTCCCAGCGCTACTCCCCCGAAGACCAGAGAATTGGCCACGTTGTTTCCATCCCCGACGTAGACCAGTTTCAGTCCCTGGAGTTCCTTGCCTCTCTCTTGAATCGTCTGGAAGTCGGCCAGCACCTGGCACGGGTGGGTCCAGTCGCTCAGACCGTTGATAACCGGTACCGACGAGTAGCGGGCCAGGTCCTCCACGATGGAGTGGCCAAAGACCCGAGCCATGATCACGTCCACCTGCCGGGAGAGCACACGCGCGATGTCTTCCACCGATTCGCGGGCGCCCAGGCCGATATCGGAAGGAGCGAGATACATTGCGCCGCCCCCCAGCTGGAACATGCCGGTTTCAATGGATACCCGAGTCCGTAGCGACGGCTTCTGGAAGATCATGGCCATCATCCTGCCCTTCATGGGCTGGAAGGATTCGCCGGCCTTCTGCCTCCGCTTGACCTCATGCGCAAAGTCGAGAATCGCCAGAATTTCGTCCGCTGAATAGTCTTTCAGTGTCAGGAAGTGCCTGCTGCGAAAGTTCACGGAGAGCTCCTTTCCCCGTCGAGCGCGGATTGGTTCGCACACCTCTCTCAAATAAAGGCCTCCAGAGCTTCCTGGATCAGCCCGATTGCTTCGTCGATCTGACCCCGGCTGATGACCAGCGGAGGCGCAAAGCGAACGGTGACGGCGTGTGTATCTTTGGCGAGAATGCCCTTCTCCTTGAGCTTCTTGCAGAAGGACTTGGCAACGGGCTCGGTGAATTCCACGGCCATCAGCAGTCCGCGCCCACGGACCTCTTTGAGCAAGGGGTGATCGAGGCCGTGCAGTTTCGACAAAAAGTAGGAGCCAAGCTCCGCTGCACGCTCCGGTAGAGACTCGTCCACGATCACATCCAGAGCCGCAATACCGATCGCACAGGCCAGGGGGTTGCCGCCATAAGTGCTCCCATGAGTCCCGGGTTCGAAAACCCGCATAATCCAGTCGTCACAGGCGACCGCAGAGACCGGGTAGAGCCCGCCGGAAAGGGCCTTCCCCATGATGACCATGTCCGGACGGATTTCCTCATGCTCATAGCAGAAAAGCCTCCCGGTTCTGCCGAGTCCCGTCTGGATCTCATCGGCGCAGAAGAGCACTTGATGTCGACTGCAGATCTCCCGTACTTCACGCAGGTACCCGGCATCCGGCACTCGGACGCCGGCCTCGCCCTGAATGGGCTCGACCAGAAACCCGCAGGTCTGGGGCGTGATTGCTGCTTCCAGGGCCGCCGAATCGTTGTAGGGGATGACCGTGAATCCGGGCGTAGGCGGCCCGAATCCCAGATAGGCGTCCGGGTCGGTCGAGAAACCGACGATGGTCGTGGTTCGACCGTGAAAATTGTCCTCGCAGACGATGATCTCGGCCTTGCCGTCTTCGATGCCTTTGAAGCGGTATCCCCACTTGCGCATCGCCTTGATCGCCGTCTCGACGGCCTCAGCCCCCGAATTCATGGGAAGCACCTTTTCGAAGCCGCTGAGCGCGCAGACCTTCTTCAGAAACCGGTGCATGACATCGTTGTGGAACGCTCGCGAGGTCAGCGTCAGTCTGGCCATCTGCTCCCGTGCCGCTGCCACGATCCTGGGGTGACAGTGCCCCTGGTTCAAAGCGCTGTAGGCGCTGAGCATGTCGAAGTATCTTCGGCCTTCGACATCCCAGACGAAGACCCCCTGCCCGCGCTCCAACACGACGGGCAGCGGAGCGTAGTTCCTGGCTCCGTACAGAGTGTCCAGTGCGATGATCTCCTCCGTTCGGCTGGAGATCTGGGAGGTGTCGCTCATCAGAATGCACTCCTCTCGAATTAGGTGAGCACCGCCGTGGCGCATTCTATCCGCCCCGAAGCAAACGGGGCAAGCGCGTGACGGAGGAAGCTGGGAGCTGGGAGCTGGAATACAGGAGGTTCCGAGTTCCGGGGTTTCGCAGTTGTGAATTCCCAGTTCGTCCCTCGAGTCGGACAGGTCAGACCCGCCGGGACACGATCTTCCTCCTGTCCAGAAACTCCTCGCCGGTTGAACTCGGTGACACGCACGAAATGCGATCAGAAGTACCTATGAACACACACTTCTTGTGTGAGTCTGGCACCTTCAACTGGATTACGACGTCCTTCGAATGCAAAAAAGAAAGGCTGACCGTCAGGCGCAGGATCTTAGCGGAACCCGATGGCGCAAGGTCCACGGCACACGATCGCGCCCCTGCCCGGAGCGCCGGGACCGAAAGGGGCAGGGGCAACCCGGGGGCCGCACCGGGACGGCTTGGCCCCGGGCTATCAGGGTCCGGCCCCTACCGGGGCCATGCCCAAGCCGGCAAAATCCGTCCCCGGCCGGGAATGACGTCGTGCCACAGTCACTCGAATCGGAGACCCCGTCACTATCCCAGGGACGGCCCGCCGAGTTTCTGGCTCTCACCTCCCCTCCATGGGGATGGGATGCTGTCTCCTGTCCTTCCAGCTTCGAGCTTCCGGCTTCGTAATCGTCAATCTCGAACTCCGTCCTACCAGCTGCCCGTGATGTAGCTTTCGAGCTGTTCGATCATGAACTCCTGCTCGGAGATCTTGGCCTGCACGGCATCACCGATCGAAACCATCCCCACCACTCTGTCCTCTTCAAGAACCGGAAGATGCCGAACATGCTTGTCCGTCATCAGAGCCATACACTCTTCCACCGTGTTGTTCAGCCCGACGTACGCGACCATCCGCGTCATGGCTTCGCCGACCTTGGTTTCTCGCGAGGCCTTGCCCCTGAGCACGACCTTACGGGCATAGTCGCGTTCCGAGAAGATACCCTCGATGTGGTCCCCCCGAAGGACCAGCACAGCGCCGATGTTCTTGTCCGCCATCAGCTGTAGAGCTTCGTAGATGCTCTGATCGGGACCCACCGACCAGACGTCGCGGCCTTTTCGCCGCAGAATGTCGAGAACCGTTTTCTTCATGGCTTCCCCCACTCGACATTGCGCTCGGGACGCCGTCGCCCGCCAGGTTCGACCACCGCTGCCCCGATGCAATGGACTCTTAAGAAAGGTAATTGTATTGACACTTAATTTAACCCGTTGCCCCGGGCAAACGCAACCTCGGTGTGCGCTGAGCAGTCCGAGGTGCAGGGTAACCCCCGGACGTCCCTGTCCGAGGTGGGGACCGGCGTCGAGCTAAGGGAGACCAACTGGAAGCACATCCCCCACCAGGCAGGGATGACTGGATTACCGTGGCGACAGAGAGGCTTGGAGTCGCCGGAAACCCTCTTCCATGCTGACGACGGGTTGATAGGCGAGATCCCGGCGGGCTGCAGAGATATCGAACCAGTGAGCCGTTGACAGCTCTTCGGCGAGGAACCGTGTCAGGCGAGGCTCCCCTGAAACGGGGAGCAGCCGGTAGAGAACCTCCAGCAGGGCCCCACCCGCATAGGCCACGGACCGGGGGACACTCTTCTCCACAGGCGGCAAGCCGGCCGACGCCAGAATGCGGTTGACGAACTCCCAGGTCGGCATCGGCTCCGCCTGGGAGATGAAATAGGCTCTCCCTGCGGCGGGCCGGCCCGGGCCCAGGTGATCTGCGGCGCACAGATGCGCTTCCGCCGCATTGTCGATGTAGGTGAAGTCCACGAGCTTCTTCGCCGTCCCGATTTGTCGCAGCCCACCCTTTCGTCCGCGGGCCAGGATGCCCGGAATCAGATTCGTATCGCCCGGCCCCCAGATCAGATGGGGACGCAGACTCACCGTTGCCAGGGCGGAACTGTTCGCGGACAGCACGAGTCTTTCGGCTGCTGCCTTGGTCTCGGGATAGGCCGCTCTGAAGCGCGCGGGATAGGGCACCGACTCGTCCACGCCTTCCATATCCTTCCCGTCGAAGACCACGCTCGGCGAGCTCGTATAGACGAGCCGCTCGATCCGCAGAGTGCGGCAGGCCTCGAGAACATTCCGCGTCCCGAGGACGTTGGTCCGGTAGAAATCCCGGCGCCGACCCCAGATGCCGGCTTTAGCCCCCACGTGAAAGACCAGGTCGACTCCACGACAGGCCTCGAGGACGGCCTGCGCGTCGGCCAGATCTCCCTGCTGCTGTTCGATACCCAGCTGCTTCAGTTCCGGATGGGAACCCCGGGAAAAAGAGCGGACGGAATCGCCCCGCTCCACGAGCCGGCACGCGATGGCTCGGCCAAGAAACCCCCCTGCTCCCGTCACCAGGATTCTCACCCGAGTTGCTCCTGCGCCCAAGCGGCAAGCTGTTCGCGGGCGATCTTTGCATTGTGCCGAACATCTACGGGAAAACCGGGATGAACCAGAAAGACCTCGATCCCGCGAGTGATCTCGTGCCGAAGCGCCAGCTCCCTAAGCTCGCCCTGAAGCGTTTGGCGATCCGCTTTCCGTGCCTGCGCTTCGAGTTCGACGCAGATGGCGGGCATCTGCCGAGGAGGCTTTCCGATCCCAACCAGCGCCGAGCGGAACACCGCCGGATGCCGATTGAAAACGCCCTCGCAGCAGACGCTGAAGAGTGTCCCTTGCTCCGTGACCACTCGGTGAGACTTTCTGCCGCAGAACCAGATCCTTCGCTCGCCGTCGAAGTAGCCGAGGTCGCCCATCCGATGCCGGACCTCGCCGGCCGGGGTCACGATCTTCGCCAGACGGTCCGCTTGGGGCCGGCGGAAATACTCCTTCGAGACATTGGCACCCCAAACAACCAGTTCTCCGATGACATTGGACGGAAGCAGCAATGAGTCGGACCACTCCGGGACAGGGTCGTCGCTGATCCCGATGATGGCTGCCGAGACACCCGGGAGGGGCCTCCCGATGCAAACCCCTCTTCCTTCGTCCGTCCCGCCCAACCGATTGCGCTCTGCAAGAGAGATCGAAGAGACCGGCAGGGCCTCCGTGGCGCCATAGGGGGTGAAGAAGGCGGCTTCGGAATTGAGCGATCTGGAGAAGCGCTCCGCAATCACCGGTGACACCGGCGCCCCGGCCGAAAGAACGCGGCACAGTGAAGGGAAGCGCAGCTTCCGTTCCGCCGCATAGCGTCCCACTCGATCCAGCAGAGCCGGCGAGCCGAACATATGGGTGATCCGAAGTTCGTCGATCAGCGAGACGATACGTCGGGGATCGACCGATCCCGGACGGGAAAAATCCATCTTCGGAAAGACGGTCGTCATGCGCAGAGCGGGGTCGAAGAGGGCAAACAGAGGAAAGGTGGCCAGATCGACTTCACCCGCGTGGATGTCGAAGGCCCGGCGGAGGAGTTCCGCCTGCGCGGAAAACATCCGGTGCGTGTAGATGACCCCCTTGGGAGGACCGGTGCTGCCGGAGGTGAAGACGATTGCCGCCATGTCGTCGCCCCGCAGCGCCACGGGCTGAAAACGCCCGAGGCTCCTGCCGTCCTCGATTACACGGGCCAGAATGGAGCTCCCTGGAGGCCGACGCCGGCTCGTGCAGATCCATATCCGAACAGACCCCCGTCCCCATCCGAGTATTCGCGCCGCCCAAGCGGCTTTCGGAATCCCGATGAAGGCCTCCGGCTCGGCCTCGTCGATACAGCGCCGGAGATGATCCCTGCCGATCCCCGGGTCGACGAGCACGGGGATGGCACCCAGTTTGATCAAAGCGAAAGCCGCCACCACCATCTCGGGGCCGGGCGTCACCATGAGCACGACCCGGGTCCCCGCACCGATTCCGAGCCTGGACAGACCGGAGGCGCACCAATCGCTGCGGGCCTCCAGTTCAGCGTAGGTCAGGTTTCCACCCGGGCTGATCAGGGCGATCTGTTGCGGACTATCGACCGATCGGGCGGCGAGATGTCTGGCTATGCTCTGCGTCTGGCTGGAATCCGAACTATCCTCCACAGAGGAACTCCTTGATGAGAGGAATGGCATCGGTGGCAGCGTCCTCCAGAACATAGTGGCCGGCTGCCTCAAAACGATGCACCTCAGCGTGAGGGAAATGGTCCAGCCACCTTGAAAGAAATGCCTGGTCAAAGACAAAGTCGCGTGTTCCCCAGCAGATCAGCACGGGGCGACTCCGAAGCTGCTTCAAACGATCTTCCGTCTCCGCCACCAGCGAGTACGCTGGATCGCCCCGCTGCAACGGAATATCTTGCACGAAGCGGGTCACAGCAGTCCGGTCACGAGCAGATGCATACGGTCCCAGGTACCCTTGGCGGATCTCGCGGCGCATACCCTTTGCACTGCCCAATCGGCACGCGCCCAGCGAGAACGCATTGAAGTAGGTCATGAAGAAAGCCGCCAATTGCGATCTACGGCAGAAACGGATTGTCCAATGCAGGGACGCCCCTGACGGCACCAGGAATCCGGCGGTATTGAGAACCACCAGGCGGTCGATTCGCTCGGGATGACGGGCTGCCCAAGCCATCCCAATCAATCCGCCCCAATCGTGCAGAACCAGGCTCACCCGCCGTTCCAGACGCAGATGCTCGACAAAGGCCTCCAGATCGGCGACGCGTTGGACCAGAGTGTAGGAATACCGCTCCTCACCGGGCTTCGACGACAAGCCGCAGCCGATATGGTCGGGAGCAAGGGCGCGACATTCTTGCCTCAGGGCTCCGACGAGGTCCCGATACATAAACGACCAGGAGGGGTTCCCGTGAAGCAGCAGCACAGGGTCCCCCGCCCCTTCGTCGAGGTAGTGCAGCCGCAAGCCTCCAAAGTCGAAGTAGTGCGATTCGAACGGGTAGAGGTGACGAATCCCTTTCAAGAAGGCAGGGCTGGTCGAATGCAACGGTCTCTTTTCGAAGGGCATCCCCGAACGACCGGTCAATACTCGAATGAAGCCAGGGCGGTGGTCACGCCGGCACTTCCCATGACGAGAAGCACGCGCATGCCCCTTTGCAGCAAACCCTCATCCTCGGCCACGGCCAGTCCCAGAGGAAGCGACGCAGAAACGGTGTTCCCGAATCGGTCGTGCGTTTCGAAGACGCGGGCGGTATCCAGTCCCATGAGCTTGGCCGCTTTCATGGTCGAGGCCACGCTCACCGCGTGGCCGATGATGATGTCATAGGCCAGCGAAGTCAGGCTCTGGTTCTCTTTGAAATGGGTGACCAGCTTGCGAACCGTGAACGACAGGAGCTCTGCCGGAGCGGTGAAGAAAGACATCGGCTTCATGCGCTCACCGTTGGGTGAGAAATCTCCGGCGTTCGGCAAAGCGATCTTGCAGAGAGAGTGCTTGTCGCCCCAGGTCTTGAAGGTGAACTCCGAGTCATCCTCTTCTTTCGCAGTGACGACGGTCGCGGTGGCCGCCTCCCCGATCGTGAATGCCGAGAAGGAATTCTCGAGGTCTTCTGCATTGTAGATGTCGAAATTCGCGTACTCGCGGAAGTTGAATTCGCAATTGAGGATCATCACCCTCTTGTACATCTTCTGCGCCAGAAAGCTGCGCGCGATGGAGAGGCTGCGGATCCAGCTCGCACAAGCATCCAAAACGTCAAAACAAGTTGCCGACCGCAATCGCAACTCACTCTGAAAGAGGTTGGCCGTCGCCGGCTCAACCCAGCCGCGACCGACTCCTGCATAGATCAACAGATCAATGTCCTCCGGCTGCAGGCCGGCCTTCTCGAGAGCGCGTCGACCGGCTTCGACAGCAAAGGTCAGCGCCTTCTCGCCGTTGTTGCGATGGAACCGATACTGGGTACCCGACATCCGGAAGAACCGACGAATCCTCTCCTCGAAGGATACAAGATCGGAACTCGACAAGTGCTCCTTATTCCGCTCGAGAATCTCCGCGATCAATTCATCATTGCTCACCCTGCGAGTGGGAAGAGCGTAACCAATACTCTCAATCTTCATCTGCCGAGTCCCCAACACCACTCCGGAAACACAGGGCGGCACAGCCCACCTCGGACTCCACCCGTGGAGATCCCGTCCGGACCGGTCGAGAAAAGCCACCGGCAGCTTACCAAGAGTGCCCGGTGGCGATCAAACGTGTAAGGATACCATCCTTTGTTCCGGTTCTTGCACCCCGCATTATGAGCCTGCCAGGTGAGACTGTAAACTCGGGGCGTGACTCGGTGTTAAGGAATTGCTAAAGTTGCTGACGCCTGTATATCGCGAGCGGGGCGGCGTTCCGCGGTAGCGGAGGATCGACTATCCGGCACCGTGACTTTCGCAGTGCAGAGTTCAACTGAGCTGGAGGAGCATTTCTATGAACAGCAAATCCCTTTCCCGTCGACAGTTCATCCAACAGGCTGGAATCGGCGCCGGTGTCACGGCAGTATCGACCCGATCCTCGATTGGTGCCTCCATCCAGGGTGCCAATGACAGAATCGGTGTTGGCTTCATCGGTTTCGGCATCCGCGGGCCCTTCCTTTTGAGGGCCGTTGAGCCGATCCCTGACGCGGAGATCCGGGCCTGCTGCGACCTGTACGACGGACACTTCGAGGGCATCAAGGAACTCGGACATCCCAACGTGAGCACAACGAGGCGCTACGAGGACGTCCTCGCCGACAAGGACATCGACGTCGTCATCGTGGCCACCCCGGACCACTGGCACAAAAAGATCGTCCTCGACAGCCTCTCCGCCGGAAAGGACGTGTACATCGAGAAACCGATGACTCACCGTTGGCAGGATGCCGCAGAATTCGTCGACGCCGTCAAGCGAACCGGACGCATACTGCAGGTCGGCAGCCAGCAGGCCAGCAACCCGGCCAATGAGCAGGCCATCGAGATGATCCGTTCGGGCAAACTCGGCAACATCACCTATTTGAGTGCCGCTATCCTTCGCAACACTCCGACCGGCGCCTGGTACTACCCCATCCCTCCCGATGCCAACGAAGAAACGGTCGACTGGAAACGCTTCATCGGAGACACTCCCTGGCACGATTTCGACCTCGATCGGTTCTTCCAGTGGCGGCTCTATTGGGAGTATTCGGGGGGTCTCCCGACGGATCTCTTCGTGCACATGATCACGTTGACCCACACCCTGATGGACGTTCGCGTACCGAAGCGAGTGATTTCCATGGGCGGCATCTACAACTGGAAGGACCGTCGTGAGGTGCCCGATCACCTGTCGGCGTTGGTGGAATATGACAAGGGGTTCGTTCTGGCCTTGAATTCCAGCGCCAACACCGCTCACCGGGTGCCCTTCCTGACCATCATGGGAACGGAGGGAGCCATCGAGTTCCAGGAGAATGGAACGGGCTTCACGTACTATAGCGAACCGATCCGTGACAGCTATTGGTACTCGACTTTGGGATGGCCCAAAGAGACGCGACTCGCCTACTACGAAGCCCACGACATCGATCCTGCAACTAACCGTCCCCGGAATGCGCCATCGGGCGCGAAGCCGGAGACGATCAAAGTCGAAGGCGATAACCTCGGGGCCCATATGAAGAACTTCTTCAACTATGTCCGAGAACACAAACAGCCCTTCGAAGATGCTCTGTTCGGTGGGCAGTGTGCCACGGTCGGCCATATGACGAATATCTCGTACCGGGAGGGAAAGCCGGTCATTTGGGACAAGGACCAGGACAAAGTGGTCGTCGTTTGATCCGGTAAGGGAAGAGCTCCGCCTCGGATGCACCTTTTCGTCCGAGCGGTGGCTCGTGAGATCGCCGAGTTGCTGAAGAGAAACTGAATTCCTGTCCACTTTCGAGGGCTGGGCGACTAGAATAGCGTTCAGAGACACGGAACAACGAGCCCGAATTTCTCGCCGGGGTTCGAAAGGAGGAAGTGAGATGAGGGGCAGTCTTTATCTTCTTCTCGGTGCCATCGCGACTCTCATGGCTTGCGGCAGCAATACCTCCTCTTCGGTCTTTCTGCCGAAGGGTGATGTGGAGGCTGGACGAGCCGTCTTCTCCCAGTTCGAATGCTACACGTGCCATGAGGTCAAGGGGGATAGTTTTCCTGCACCGACGGTCATCACACCGACCTACGTGGCGCTTGGCACGGGTCAAGGCGCAAGGTCACGCGGTTTTCTGGTCGAATCGATTATCGCGCCTTCGCACGAGTTCGCGACTCCAAGACCTCCCGACGGGATGACGGCCGGGGATGTCAACATCATGAGCGGCAAGGCTTCGCGGATGACGAACTTCTCCGACCGGATGACCGTCAAGCAGTTGCTCGACGTGACCACGTACCTGGAGTCTCTCCAGGGGAACTCGCGCGCCGGCAGCGAGTGAACCGGGGGTTCCAAACAGAGAGTGTTGAAAGCGGCCGGCGTTTGTGAAAGGGACTATCATGACTGATCTCGAACCGTCTGCCGCGGTGGCGCCCTCGTCCGATCTCGAGGAGTGCCGGCAGGACTTTCCCTCACTGAATCGTGTCCTCGGTGGACGGCGGCTCGCCTACTTCGACGGACCTGGGGGCTCACAAGTCCCCCGTCCTGTGATCGAGGCGATCAGCCGCTACTACGCAACCTGCAACGCCAACACACACGGAATGTTCATGACCAGCCGGGAATCCGACGATCTTCTCGAAGAGGTCCGGCGAAACTGTGCCGTCTTTCTCAACGCGGAAAGCTCCGAAACCATATCGTTCGGGGCCAACATGACGACACTCAACTTCATGCTCAGCCGCGCCTTGGGCCGATCCTTCCAGCCGGGCGACGAGATCTTGATCACCCAGCTGGATCATGAGGCGAACCGAGGTCCCTGGCTGAGGCTGCGCGAATCGGGCTTGCGGGTGCGAGAAGTCCGGATGCAACCGGACGGGACCCTCGATTACGACGAGTTCGCCCGCAAGATCAACGAGCGAACACGCCTGGTGGCGATTGGATGGGCGTCGAACGCGCTCGGAACGGTCAACGATATTCCTCTGATCCGCCGGATCAGCCGTGAAGCTGGAGCGCTTCTGTTGATCGATGCCGTCCACTATGCACCTCACTTTTGCATCGATGTTCGCGAAATTGGTGCAGATTTCCTGCTGTGCTCGGCCTACAAATTCTACGGACCTCACGTCGGGATCCTCTACTCGAGGCCGAATCTTCTCGCCCAATTGGATACCGACCGGCTCTGCACGCAGGACGGCGTTCCTCCTTATCGGATCGAAACCGGGACGTTGAATCATGCCGCAATTGCCGGCGTTGGAGCGGCGGTTGCGTATCTCGCTTCCCGGGGTACCGGCACCGACCTTCGGGCCGGCGTCGAATCCGGGATGGCCAAGGTCACACAACACGAGCAAAGGCATGCCCGCCGGCTTTTCGATGAACTCGCCAACCTGCCGTTCATCGAACTTTACGGACCTGCTTTCGACTCCAAGAGACGCGCCCCTACGCTTTCCTTTACGGTGGAGGGACGGACTCCCCGGGAAGTAGCCGGCCGGCTGGCGGAACGGGGGCTGCTGGTCTGGGACGGAGATTTCTATGCGGCTCGTGCCGTCGAGATTCTCGGCCTGGCCGACCGTGGCGGACTGGTGCGCGTCGGGATGTCGATGTACACGACCGCCGAAGAGGTCGATCGTCTGGTCGAGGCACTCAGAGAGCTCCAGTAACCCACCGCTCGGAATCCGGGGAAGTGTCGCCCAGAGGATCGGAGCCCCGATTTGGTCTGCCGCCCGGCAGCGGCGCCTGACCTCGGCAACTCGATCTCGCGCAAAGCCGCAGCGCACGCAAAGGATGTCTTTGTTTTTGAGCCCTTGGCGTCCGTAGCGGCTTGGCGTGAAATCGCTTCTGCAGGTCTCGACGGCCAAATGTCAAGGTCGAGGCAGGGGCCAAAGGATTTCGGCAACACGCCCGCGGAACCCGGAGCTTCAGCCAAATCCGGAGGACCAGACAGGCCGACGGGCTTAGCCGAACAGGCGGGCGGCGATCCAACTGCCGGCCAGGAAAGTGCCCAGCATGCTTCCGAGATTGGAGAAGACCACGACCAGCAGGATCCTGCTGACAGGGTTGGACCAGAATCCCCGGACCGAGTTGATGGCCTCGGGCAGATCCTCGAGATCCTGGACGGTCGGCTTCTTCACGATGGCCTGGACCAGACCACTGACCCAGCCGGCCGCGATCATCGGATTCAAGCTCGTCAACGGCGCTGCCAGGAATGCCGACAGGATAGTGATCGGATGCCCCAGCGCGACGGCGGCACCCAGGGCAGAGAGGATCCCGTTGACCAGAAACCAGATGTAGATCGAATCGATCGACCTCTCGGCTCCACCAGTCAAAAAGGCATAGACGAACAGCGCCAGGATGAGTCCGGGAATGGCCCATTTCAAGATTCGTCCCGTGATCGATGGTCGCGGGACCGATTCGAGGGGCGTCAGGTCATGGTCCGTGGTCAACGAACGTTCGATTCCCTGCACGTGGCCTGCCCCGACGACGGCGACCAGCCTGCTTCCGGGTGCCCGACGGATCTTCTGGGACAGGTAAATGTCCCTTTCGTCGATCAGCGGGACCTTCATTGCGGGGAATTCGCGAGCCAGCATATCCAGAACATCGCCCAGCTTCTCCTGATTCTTCAGCTCCTCAACCATTTTCTCGTCGACCTCTTCGGTCACGAAGAGGCTGGCCATCAGCTGTCCGACAACCTTGATCCGTTCGATCAGACCGAAATTTCCCCAGGTACGCTTCAGCGTAATTTGGATGTCACGGTCTGCCAGCACGAGCTGCGCTCCGACGTCCTCGGCCGCTTTGACACCCTCCAGAAGTTCCGCGCCCGGCATGACTCCAAGCTTCTTGCCGATCTTGCGCTGAAAGGCCGTCATGATGAGGGAGCTCAACAGCAGCATCGCCTTTCCCTTGCGGATGACCTGAGAGATGTTGGTTCGCTTCCAACGGCCCAGATCGGTCAGATTCTGATAACGACCCTCGTCCAGTTCAACGCACACGGAGTCGGGGCGCACCGCTTCGATGGTCTTGCGAACGTCCTCGACGCTTTCACGCGATACGTGAGCGGTCCCGACCAGGAAGATCTCCCGGTCGCCCAGCTCGATCCGTCTGACCGAAGATGGAAGTTCGGGTGTCTGGTCTTCCGTGGGCGCAAGCGGTGCATCACTCATAATGACTCCAGACGAACCGGGCGATGTTCCTCCACCCACCTGCGGTAGTCGCCGTGATAGCCCACGATCTTCTGCCGGGTTTCCACTCGGTCCAGGATGTTCCGAATCGTCTCAGCCGGAAGCAACCGTTTCTCGGACTCCAATCGGGCCAGACTCTCATTGCCGGATGCTTCGATTGCAGTTTTGAGTCTCTCAAAATCCTCTGCTCTCCAATTCAGAAAGTCCTTCATGATCGACGCGGCAACCTCGCGTCCGTGGATGCGTGAAGCTCGAATGTTGCCCTTCCCGGTCACCGCATTACCGAGAGCAAAAACATTGTCGAAACCGTGCAGCTGCCCGGTCTCGACGTCCTTGAGTCCGAAGAGCTCCCGGTGCATGGCGACCCCGGAGACAGGCTCGGGAATGCTCCCGATGGAAGAAATCACAAGCGGTGCACGGACTTCATATTCGGACCCGGGAATCTCCGTGACACGGCCGTCACGAATCTGGGTTCGCCGGAAGACCAAACCGACCAGACGATCGTTCTCGACGATACCGGAAACCGGCAGGGAACAGGGCTCGAACCGGAACAGGTACTTCTCCATCTGAGTGCGGAGCAGTTTCTCGCGTACTTTCTCAGCCTGCCGAAGTCTTTGCGGACTCGCATCCTCGTCGATAGGGACCAACGGCATGTCCTGAGCCCGGCGGCGATAGTACAGCGTGCATCCCTTGATTCCCAGGTCCTCCCATCGCACTCCGAGCGCTTCCAGCGTCTTCGGGATTCCCTTCTTCTCCAACGTGAAGATATCAACCGAATGCCCACGCTTTCTCAAGGCCCGCTCGGTGCTCTCGAGCATCAGGATCTTGACGACGTCGAGTGAAGCCAGTCCTCCACCGACCACGATGGCGTCATCGTGGATCTCGAGTTCGGGGCCCTCGTAGTGAGGAGAGTGGTACTGGTTGAACCGCGCCACGAAAGGGTTCTGATAGGAGAAGCCGCGACCGATGAATTCATCGATGCGGGGCACGGACAGGGGGCGGTCGCGCCACGCGCCGACTGCCAGGAGAACGGCACTGACTCCCCACTCGAGAGTTTCGGTCAGATGGATATCGCGCCCCAGCTTGGTCGATGGAACGTAGCGAACATAAGGATGCGACAGCTTCTCGTCGATTTCCGCTTCCTCGCGATCCCGCTGGCGAGAATGCCACTTGGGAAGACCCAGTTCGATCTTCCCCCAAGGCAGGACCTCCTTGTCGAAAACCACCGAGTAAATGCCCTGTGAGGCGAACTGGTAGGCCGCCTCCGAACCGGCGACGGCGCCGCCGAAGATGCAAACCAAATGGGCCGGGTGGTATGTCATCGCCATGTATCTATCTCGTGAAAAATAGGACGCATAGGACATATGAGACCTACAAGACAGATGGAGTTCAACCAGATTCATCTGGAAGCCTCATAGGTCCCATATGTCCTATTCCCGTCGAGAGTGGACTTCTCATTTTACCAGGGGCAGCATACCCGACCCGGCGAAGACTCACAGGGTCACTTACACTGCGACCCGCTCCTCGTGATCGGTGGGACCGTAGTTTCGGAGCAGTTCCAGAACCGAATGCTCCTCGGTCTCCTGCATGAGCAGCCGTCGAAGACGACTGCCCCCGGGCAGACCCTTCAAGTAACCTCCGTACATCCGCCGCATTTCGAGAACACCTCGGCGCTCACCGAGCCAGCGACACTTGAGCTCGAGATGTTCGGCCGCCATCGCGCATCGTTCCCGAAAAGTCGGAGCCGGCGGCAATTCCCGGCACTCGAGCAAGGCCTTGGCATCTCGGAAGATCCAGGGATTTCCGATCGCACCTCGTCCGACCATGACGGCATCGACTCCGGTTTCTTCGAACATGTCCCGGATCCTTTCGGGGGTCGTCGCATCCCCGTTTCCGATCACCGGGATGTGCAGTCCGCCCTCTTGCACGAGCCGCCGCAACCAGGGCCACTGAGCTTCACCCTTGTACATTTGGCTGCGCGTCCGGGCGTGCACGGCCAAAGCCTGGACTCCCGCGCCTTCGAGCATCCGTGCAACCTCAACGATCCGGATGGAGCGGTCGTCCCAGCCGAGCCGGGTCTTGACGGTGACGGGCCGGCGGGCGGCCTCGATCACGGCTTCCGTCAGGCGAAGCATCTTCTCCGGGTCGCGCAGGTTCGCGGCACCGGCATCCTGACGGACCACCTTCTTGACGGGACAGCCGAAGTTGATATCGATGATATCCGGATCGGCTCTTTCCACGAGTTTGACGGCGGCGCGAACCTGTTCGAGATCCCCGCCGAAGATCTGGATGGCGATGGGCCGCTCTTGCGGACTGAACTCCAGCTTCTTCAGCGAATCCTCGGCTTCGTGAACCAAGCCGCCGGTCGAGATGAACTCCGTATAGAGCAGATCAGCTCCGAACCGCTTGCAGAGAATGCGGAAGGGCGGATCACTCACGTCCTCCATGGGCGCGAGGAAGATCGGGTGGCGTTCGAACCGGATCGGACCTATCCTCATGGCGTCGTCACACCTTCCACAGGTCCTACTTTACCCGAATCGACTTGCTTAGCTTGAAGCTCAACCGGGTTTCCGCGGGGACTTCCGAGTGTCCCCCCTTCGCCTTCGATAGGATCAGCCCCGAGCCGGCGCCAAGACCCGCTCCGATCAAAGCCCCCTTCTTGCCGCCGGCAATGGCTCCGATGACGCCGCCGATAGCGGCGCCGAGGGCCGTGTTTCGACCCGTATGCCGCTCTCCTTTCTCGGGGGCGACCTGCGCAAATTCGCTCGCGGTGCGGGTGTATCGTTTGTGGACCGTGATGCTGTAGAGCCGAAGTCCGAGCGCGTCGTCTTCTTCGTCGCTCTTGTAGAGTCGTACTTCGGCTTCCGATCCTTCCGGGATCACCGTTTGGCCATCGACCACCACGTTTTCGTCGATGACGGCGTGATAGCGGTCTCCGCTCTCCGCCTCATGGACGTCAATCTTCTCCGTGGTTCGGGCAATGATTACGGTGCCCTCGGGCAATTTCGTCGCACCCCAGGCCGGCGCAGCCATGCCCAGAATCAGCAATAAGCAAATCACCCATCGAGACTTCCCCTCCATGCAAAACCTCCTGAATGGATCGATCGAAGACAGACTCCACTCCCATTCTCCCATTCTCCGGTTCTCCCGTCCTCCGGTTCTCACTAGCTGACCCTGGGAGCTCAGCCTGACCAACACTCGAGAGATCACGACCGCAACTCGAGACAAGCGCGTCCCTACTCAGGGTAACCCACCGACTGGGCCAGGGTTACCCTTTGGTTGTCTCCCAGCCTGAGAGCCTGAGCGAGGCGGTCCCGATCGATCAGTCCCCGGACAACGGTCGACAAACCCGTGGAGGCGCAAAACAGGTATACATTCTGGGCGATCGTCCCGGTGCTCGCTCCCAGGAAGATCAGATTCAACGGTGCGTCGCTGTCCGGGATATTCGAGACATCCGCCACATAGACGAGGTTGACGGGCGTCTTCCCGACATAGGCCTGTGTTCCGGTTAACGCCCGGACGTCCTCGGTCCCGAGACGACGAAGCACGTGCGGCTTGGGTTCATACACGAAGAAGCCATCGGCCCTCGTCACGTAGATGTGGATCTCCTGCCGGTTGTAGGGAGAAGGCGCGGTGCGGCCGCCCTTATCGGGTCGATTGATACCGAAAGCGGCCCAAAGCAGATCCGACAGAACCTGAGGCGGCAGCGGCTTATCGGAGAACTCCCGCGAGCTATGCCTTGCGCTCAGAGCCTGCATGAGCGGAATTCCGCCTTCCCGCTGTGGCGCCGGAAGTTGGAGGACATCCTGCCCCGCCTGCTCCTGAGCGGCCAGACCGCACGGAAAGCCAAACAAGACGACAACCAAAAGGAGGCCTAGCGTTTCCTTTCTCATGACTCAGGATTCTCGTTCCGAAGGAGTCCCAGGTCAACCGGAGAACCGGAGGACGGGAGAACCGGAGAACCGGAGGACGGGAGGACGGGGGGACGGGGGGACGGGAGCGTGGGCAGGACATCAAACAAGCATCCTTGCTTGTCTCTGGACTGCGGCCGTGGCTTCACGAGCGTTGTACAGACTGAGCTCCGAAGCTCACCCGATGAGGAGGGAGAGCCGGAGAACGGCAAAGCTGGGAGTGGGTAGGATTTTGTTCGGACCGGTCTGACATTTCCGACCGATTCGACTTGTTTGACTCTTGGGACGAGATGGACAGGGTGGACGTAGTCGACCAGCCCGTGAACCTCGGAACCCGAAACCAACCAGGCCCTCTCCGGAAACTCCTCGGCGGTTGAATTAGGTGACACGCACGAAACGCGATCGTAAGTGCCTATGAACACAGAGTTATGGTGTGAGTCTGGCACTTTGTGCTGGTTCGCGGCAGCCATGGACTGCGGGAACGACCGACCGGCCGGCGAGCGTAAGTTTTCGGTAAAACCCGGGAGAACCGGGGACGGGAGAACGGGTGGCGCCCAAGCCGAAAGGACGCCCCCCCAATCACCCGAATCGGGAACCCCGTCTCTCTCTCAGCAACGCCCCCCCAAGAGTTCCCGGCTCTTACCTCCCCTCCAAGGGGTGGCCGCTTTGTGTTGTCTGTCCCTCCTGTCTCCTGTCTCCGGTCTCCTGCCTTCTGCCTTCTAAACCGAAAGTCGCAACCTCAAGAGATCCCGACCACAACCTTCCCAAACTGCGAGGACTTCGCAAGGCAATCGAAAGCGTCGTTGCCTTTTTCCAGAGGGATGACGCGATCAACCACGGGCTTAATCCCGTGCTTCTTGACAAAGGCCAGCATTTCTTCGAACTCCCGGGGGCTCCCCATGGTCGATCCGATCAGATGCATCTGTTTCCAGAAGACCTTGCGAAGATTCAATCCTTCGGACGCACCTGCCGTGGCTCCATAGTTCACGATGCGACCACCGGGCCGGACCACATCGATCAGCCGGGTAAATCCCGGGCCTCCGGCGCTGTCGATCACCAGCGACGGTCGAAGGCCCTGTTTGGCCGCCTGCTCGGGCCAGTCTTCGTCTGAATAGAGGAATCCACCTTCGGCTCCCAGCTTCGTGGCATGATCGATCTTGGCCCGCGCGGATGAAGTCACCCAAACCGGGGCTCCGGTCGCGACCGCAAAGAGCAGGGCAAACGTGGCGACTCCGCCTCCGACGCCCGATATGAGTAGTTGATCATCATTCCGCAGCCTGCCCTGGGAGAACAACGCCCGATAGGCTGTCAACCCGGCCAACGGCAGTGCCGCGGCCTCTTCCCAGCTCAGATGCGCGGGCTTCGCGTGCAGCTGTTCGGCGGGGATCACGACCGCCTCGCTGAGAGTCCCGTTGCGAGGCATGCCCAAAATCTCGAATGAATCGGACTGGGCCGCGGGATCATCTCCCCAGTGGATTCCGGGGTTGATGATGACTTCCTTCCCCAGCCAGGAACCGTCAACCCCCGCACCGACCTTGACAACCACGCCTGCTCCGTCCGATCCGGGGATGATCGGAGTGGCCATGCTCGGGTAGCGATCCTGAATGATCCAATAGTCGCGGCGATTCAGGGCAGCGGCCTTCAACTGCACCACAGCTTGGCCTCTCTCCGGCGTCGGCATGGGGCGTTCCTCGAGGACCAGGGGAGACAACGGCTTGTTCAGAACGAGCGCTTTCATCGATCACCTCCTGGAAGGGATGGTATCTCAAGAGCCGGGTGGAAAGCGGGAAGAGTCGGGAATTTGCAGTTTTCGATTTGGGGGCAGAACGTTGGAAGCTGGAAGCTCGGACCTGGGACCTGGGAGCTGGGAGCTGGGAGCTGGGAGCTGGAATAGAGCTTGATCGATCCTCCCGTTGTGGAGGGATTTTCTTCGGGAGATTCTAGTCCGGGCTCGAGACCCGCAGGTGCTCGAGGGCTTGGTTGACCGCGTCGAAGTTCGCCTGGTCGGATTGGCGGAGAATGCCGAGCCTTTCGATCCTCCGCCAAACTTCCCGGCTCTTCCCGTACCAGGCTTGGGCCTTGCTTCGCGCATCGCCCATCCGTGAGGTTCTCCAGATGGCGTCGAAATGATCACCCAGTGTCGCCTGGATCAGCGCGAGGTCCCGCAGAGGGCCCGAGCCCTGAGCATTTTCAGCCAACTGAGTGAAGATCTGGTTCGCTTCGACGAGATAGACGAACGCTTCGTCCGTCCGTTCGATCGTATCGAACAGCATTCCCAGTGACCCTAGAGATACGGCCAAATCCCTCCGGAACCGGTTGTTTCGGGGATCGGCCTGAACGAGCCCTCGGGTGAGCGATAGGGCCCGCTGATAGTGTCGCAGAGCCTGATCGGTTGCTCCGGTGGCCATTTCGGCGCCGGCGAGCGCCTTCAGCGAGGCGGATAGATCGTGCTGCATCGGAGCACTGGTCGGCTGTTCCCCGGCCAGTTTATCGAAGATCTCGACTGCGGATGTGTAGTCGGTTTCCGCCGCATCCAGATCATCGGCCCGATGGAGATCCCCAATCTTCAGGAAATGCACTGCCTTCGCTCTCCGAGCTCTCAAGTTCGTCGGGTCTCGCTCCAAAGCCTGATCATAGAAACGGCCAGCCTTTTCCTGCAGTTCGAGGGCGCGCGAAGCATTCCCTTTCCAGTTCCACAGCTCCGCCAGGCGCTCCTGATTCACGGCGACATCGAGAAGGTCTTCGAGGTTGTCCGGATCCGCAGCGGCCAGGCGCTCTCGGATCCTAAGTGCCCGATGCTGGAGGTCCAATGCTTCCTCCAGATGCCCCCCGACCGCTCGTACGTCCCCCATTCGATCCAGAACCTTCGCCAGCAGAGCCTGGGGCTCGCTTTTCCGGGGAAGCGCTTCCAGTATGGATCGCGCCTTTCCGTAGCTGACCAGCGCGGCTTCCGTCCGCCCGAGGTTGGACAGGTACGGATTCCCTTGAATATCGCCGACCTTCTGATAGGCGGCGGCGAGTTCGAGCTGGAGCTGTTCATCACCGGTAGCGTCCTTTGCGAGACTGTCCAGATAGCTCAGCGCACGCTTGACCACCAGCTCCCGAACAGGGGTTGAACCAGGCAAGTCTTTGATAGCTTCTTCGAATTCGAACAGGAAGGAGCCGGCCAGTTGCCGAACTTGCTGGAATCGCTGCTCGGCGGAGGCTCTCTCCCGTTCCGCGACTCCGGCCTGCCAGATCGCCAGACCGGTTCCCGCCAAAAGACAAATGACCGCGAGCACGACGGCCGCCACGATACTCCGGTGTCGTTTGACGAACTTGGCGAGACGATATCGGAAGGTGTCGTCGGTTGCCGCTACAGGCCGGTTCTCCAAATAGCGCTCCAGATCTTGCGCCAGGGCTCCGGCCGTGGAGTAGCGCCTCTCCGGCTCCTTGCGAAGCGCCATCAGGACCACGTTGTCCAGATCTCCTGCCAGGAGTCGCCTCCACTCCGGCTTCACACACACTTCGCTCGGTTTCGGGGGAGGGCTCTCGCAGACGAGCTGCAGGAGGCGGCTCAACGACACCTCTTCGAGATCATAGGGCGAGCTCCCTGCGAGGAGTTCGAAAAGAAGAATCCCCAGCGAATAGACGTCGGAAGCAACCGTGATCGTGCCGCCCCTGACCTGCTCGGGGCTCGCGAACCGCGGAGTGAGCGGGGTAAAACCCGTGCGTGTCTCGAGGAAGCCGGCCGAGGCATCCGCCGACAGCAACTTGGCGATGCCGAAATCGAGCAGCTTCGGCGTGCCGTCGGCCGTTACCAGGATGTTGCTGGGTTTCAGGTCGCGATGGACAACGAGATTCCGGTGGGCGTAATCGACCGCGCCACACACCTGCCGGATGAGACGGATCCGGGCGGAAATCGAAAGATCGTGCTCGGCGCAGTACCGATCCAGGGGGAGACCCTCCACGTACTCCATGACCAGATAGGGAGACCCTTCCTCAGTGGTGCCTCCATCCAGCAGACGAGCAATGTTCGGGTGGTCGAGACCTGCAAGGATTTGCCGCTCGCCACGAAAACGATGAAACATCTCCCGGTTCGACGTCCACTTCAAGACCTTGATCGCGACTTCGGCGTGGTACTCCTCCTCGCGGACGGCCAGAAAAACGGCACCCATGCCCCCTGTCCCCAACCGCCGGACGATTCGGTAGGCGCCGATCCTCTTGGCCATCACTTCCCCAACAGCATCCAGGTCGCTCGGAGAGTCTGCTGATCCCTGGGCGTCGCCGGAGGAGACTCCGACAGACTCGAAAAATGCGTCCTCGTTTCTCCACGCATCGCGACCGGAGGTATCGGCGTGAGTGCCGATCCGTTCATCGGAAGGCAGACCCGCAGCTGCCTGGATTCGGTGCCATTCCTCGGGCGAGAGGCGCTCTCCCTCATCCACGGAGCGACCCTCCGGCGGATCCTCGGCGCGGCTGTGACGGCAAGAGGAGCATTCCAGAGCGAGGCCCGCCGGTTCGCAGCGAGCCGAAGGACAGACCGAATCCGGCTATGAGCGAGTAGAGCACTAATCCTTGTGATCGACAGATTCGGAAATGACCGATAGCCCTGCCTGGCCGCCGTCGTGGAACAGAGGTGTGGTCTCTGAGGCGACGGTGGCTAGCCGGGCAGATATTTCCTGGCAAGCGCTCGATACTGCTCGACCTGTCTGTTCTGCCACGTGCTGTCCCGGCCCAGAGCCTCCGCCATCACGCGGGCGGCTTCCGGGGCTGCTTCCATGCTCGCCTTCGCATCCAGGAAAAGACACCGCGTCCGTCGGGCCAGTACATCTTCGAGATTCCAGGCCCATTCGTGACGAGCAGCCCAAGCGATCTCCGCTTTCGTGTAGGGAAGCGCCGGATGCAGCAGCCGATCCGGTCCGGCAGAATCCGCATCATCGAGGCTCTGGCGGTCGGACGAGAACCTGCCGTGAATCCCGCAGGGCGAGATCTCCTCTTTGCCGCTTCCTTCGAGACGGAGGTCCGACGTGGCGGAAGGACGTGCCTTGAACCCGCCGATCGCGATGACCCGATCCACGGTGTCTTCCGACATCTTGCGATACGTCGTCCACTTGCCGCCCATGATGGAAACGACGTTCCCACGCAACACCTCGATAACGTGGCTGCGTGAAAGGGCCGCCGTTCTTCTTCCTCGGGGGTTTCCTCGGCGGACCAGAGGCCGAAGACCCGCGAACACACTGAGTACGTCTTCGCGTCGAGTCTTCCGACTCAGGTAGCGGTTGAGATGTGACAGGATGAAGTCGATCTCCTGATTCGATGCGACGGGCTCCTCATCGTTCTCCTCCACCGGGACCTCGGTCGTCCCAGCCAGGGTCCGGCCACACCACGGTATGGCGAACAGCACGCGCCCGTCATCCGTCTTCGGGACCAGCAGCGCCGTCCCTCCGCCCAGCCAGTCCGCCGAAAGCACGACGTGAGAGCCCCGACTGAGAACCATGCGGCGGCGAACCTGCCGATCGGCCATCCGCCGAATCTCGTCTGCACCCGTGCCGGCAGCATTCACCAGAACGTCGGCTTCGATCGTGAATTCGTCACGGCTCAGTGTGTCGCGAACCTGTGCCCCGGAGATTCTGCCGCCCGTTTCCATCAGTCTTGTGAGTTCGATGTAATTGACCGGAAGCGCACCCATCTCCCGGGCCTTGCGGACCAGCATGATTCCCAGTCGCGCGTCATCGAACTGACCGTCATAGAAAAGGATGCCGCCCTGCAACCGCCGAGAGTCGACTGTCGGTATCCGGCTCTTGACCTCTTCGGCGGACAGAAGGCGGGTGCGGCCGAGGCTGAGTCGGCCCGCCATGAAGTCGTAGATCTTGAGACCGGCAGCGTAGTACAGCTTCTGCCACGACCCGTACACGGGAACGATCAACGGCAGTCGACTGCATACGCCGGGAGCATTGTGGAGCAGGCGACCCCGTTCGCAGAGTGCTTCACGGACCAGCAATACGTCTCCCTGTTCCAGATACCGAACACCGCCGTGGACCAGCTTGGTGCTCCGGCTCGAAGTCGCGTGACAGAAATCTTGGCGTTCCACCAGCACCGTGGAGAGCCCCCGCGAGGCGGCCTCGACTGCCGTGCCGAGTCCCGTCGCGCCCCCTCCTACGATGAGCACGTCGAATCGCCCGTGTGAACGCAGCTCATTGACCAGGCTCTGTCGCGTGTCCATTTCCTCCTCGGAGCCGGCGCCGCTCAAAGGTGGAGAAGGCGCGTTCCCGAAGGCCCGCAGAGAACCCACCCCCGAAACCTGGAACTTGGAACTCTGAACTCGGAACTCGGAACTTCACTCACCTTAGTCATGATCCCAACTCGATCCACCCAAACGTCCTTTCCACCGCCCGCTTCCAATTCCGATACCCCTCCTGACGGCGGTCCTCCGCCCAGGTTGGATGCCAGCTTCGATCTGCTGACCAGTGGGCTTCGAGATCCCCCGTCCCGTTCCAGAAGCCGGTAGCCAGACCCGCTGCATAAGACGCCCCCAGGGAGGTGGTCTCGATCACTTTGGGACGCACAACGTTCACACCGAGTATATCCGCCTGGAGCTGCATCAACGTGTCATTGGCCGTTGCCCCGCCGTCAACCTTGATGGTTTCGAGATCCAGGCCCGAATCGGCCTTCATCGCCTCGAGGACGTCCCGGCTCTGGTAGCAGATCGCCTCCAGCGTGGCACGCGCCAGATGACCCCGGTTGGAGTGACGCGAGAGTCCGACGACGACGCCGCGTGCGTCGGAGCGCCAGTAAGGAGCGAACAACCCGGAGAAGGCGGGCACGAAGTAGACTCCGCCGGAATCCTCCACGCTGTTGGCCAGGGCTTCGATTTCCGGAGCCGAACGGATCATGCCGAGCTGATCTCGGAGCCACTGCACGGCGGAGCCGGTGACAGCCACCGAGCCCTCCAGCGCGTAAACCGGGGCCGCACCCTCGAACTGGTAGCACACCGTCGTCAGGAGACCTGCCTTCGAGGGAACCGCTTCTCGACCGACATTGAGCAGCATGAAATTGCCGGTCCCGTACGTATTCTTGGCTTGCCCGACCCGTAAACAGACCTGCCCCACAGTCGCGGCCTGCTGGTCTCCAAGGATCCCCGCGATGACGGTACCCGTCTCTGGCTCTCCCGGCCATCTGAGATGTCCGAAGACGTGTGCCGAGGGAGCGATCTCCGGCAGAACCTCGGGCGGAACGTCGAAAAGCGAGAGGAGTTCAGGGTCCCATCTCAGTTTTCGCAGATCCATCAGCATGGTTCGACTGGCGTTCGTCACGTCGGTGACGTGGACTCCGCCGTCGATTCCCCCGGTCAGGTTCCAGAGTACCCAGGTGTCGATCGTTCCGAAGGCAACCTCGCCCCGTCGGGCGGCCGCACGCAGACCTTCGATGTTGTCGAGAAGCCAGCGCAATTTCCCTCCGGCGAAGTAGGTGGCGGGCGGCAAGCCGGTCCTCGCGCGAACCAGAGCTCCCGCGCCGCTCTTCTCGAGTTCGTGGATGATGGAGTCGGTGCGAGTGTCCTGCCAGACAATGGCGTTCGACCACGGCTCTCCGGTTCGAGGATTCCAGAGGACGGTCGTCTCCCGCTGATTGGTCAGACCGATCGCCGCCAGTTCTCGCAGTTGAAGCTGAGCTTCGGAAAGAGCCCCCGCGATACAAATCTGGCAGTTCTCGACGATTTCGAGTGGATCGTGTTCCACCCAGCCAGCTCGCGGCAGGATCTGCCGATGCTCGAGTTGGTGGCGGGCGACCTCGTCGCCCGCCTGGTCAAAGATCATGAAACGAGTGCTGGTCGTACCTTGATCGAGTGCTCCAATGAAATCCGCCATCGTGTCCTCTCCTCAGAAGCCTACCCAACGATACAACAGCGAACCCAGGACCCCTCCCGCCAGCGGCCCGACGATGGGGATCCAGGCATAGCCCCAGTCCGAACTTCCTTTGCCCGAGATGGGGAAGACGGCGTGAGCGAGGCGAGGCCCAAAATCCCGTGCCGGATTGATGGCGTACCCCGTCGGCCCTCCCAAGGAAAGGCCGATGGCAAGAACCAGCAGACCGACCAAAAGGGGGTAGATCGCGCCGCTGTAGACGACGGTCAGATCGAGGTCGCCCGGTTGCTTCAGCATCTGAGCCTGGTCCCCCAGGGCGAGAATTCCGAACATCAGAACGGCCGTTCCGATCATCTCGGTCGCCAGATTCGCCAACGGCTTCCGAATGGCTGGGATCGTCGAGAAGATACCCAATTTGACGGCAGAGTCGGGTGTCTCCTGCCAATGTTCGAAGAAAGCGATCCAGACGACGCCCGCCCCCAGGAAACCCCCGATCATCTGTGCGAGCACATAGCCGGGGACCTCGGACCACGGGAAGGCCCCGATCGTGGCCAGTGAGACGGTTACGGCGGGATTGATGTGAGCGCCGCTGATTCGCCCGACCGCATAGACCGCCATGGCTACCGCCATGCCCCACCCGATCGCCACGACGATCCAGCCGCCGCCAAGGGCCTTCGACTTCCTCAGGCTCACATTGGCGACCACACCGTCTCCGAGAAGCACCAGCAGCATCGTTCCCACGGCTTCCGCTACGTATTTCTCCACGTCCCCTCCTCTGATGAGCCCCGAACCGGCTGAGCGCTGGAATACGATAGCCGATGGTCACCCGAACAGGGAAGGGATGAAAGTTGATCGGGGGATGACAGTTCCAGGTTCCGAGTTCCGTGAGTAGGATCAGCATCCTTGCTTGTCCCCGACTGCGGCCGCGACCTGCCGGGTGTTCCATGCCGAACTCTGAAGCTGAATGGAGAACGGGAGAACAGGAGAACCGGCGCTCTCGGGGTGACACCCCAAGGGCTCCAAAACAAAAGACCTTTGCGTACTCGGCGACTTCGCGCGAGATCGAGTTGCCGAGGTAGCGCGCTGCCGCCGAGCATCGAAACAAAGTCGGGGCTGAGACGATTTGGGCGACGCGCCCTCGGAACTTGAAACTCGAACTCAGACGTCGGAACTGTTTCCACCGACTAGACATGCAGCGATTTCCAGTTTCCTCGGCGGAAGATGATCACGACGACGATGGCGAGGACGGATTCCGAGATAGCGATCGCCGCGAAGACGCCCTGCGCCCCCATGCCAACGGGAATCGCCAGGAAGTAGGCAAGCGGAATCTGAAACAACCAGTAGCACACCAGATTCGCGAGTGTCGGCGTGTAGGTATCGCCGGCGCCATTGAAGGCCTGGCTGATGACCATGCCGTAAGCGTAGAAGACGTACCCGTAACTGATGTACTGCAGGGAGTCTACGGCGTAGGAAACCACGACATCTTGGGAAGTGAAGAGTCGTCCTAGTGGTTCGGCCAGAGTGACGAAAAACAGGGTCAAACAACCGAGAAACAGCATATTCGCGAAGGCGGTCAGCCAGGCGCACCGCTCGGCCCTTTCGGGTTGTCCAGCACCGAGATTCTGGCCCACCAGCGTCGCGGCCGCGTTGCTCATGCCCCAGGAGGGAAGAATCGCGAAGACGATGATTCGCAGGGAGATCGTGTATCCGGCCAGTGCGGCGTCTCCGAAGATTGCGATCAGGCGGACCAGTCCCAGCCAGCTGACGGTTCCCACCAACAGCTGAAGCACGCCGCCGCAGGAAATGCGGATCAACTTCCACAGAAGCCCCGGACGAACGCGGAAACTCGAGGTCGTCAGAGGAACGCGGCTCCTGTCTGAGAAGAGAATGGTCAACTGGTAGATCAATGCAGCTCCACGCGCGAGGTTGGTCGCAATTGCGGCACCTGTGACGCCGAGCTCGGGGAAGGGACCGACACCGAAGATCAGGAGGGGATCGAGGAAGATGTTGAGGAGATTCGCCATCCAGAGCACCCGCATTGCGGCTATCGCGTCTCCGGCGCCTCGGAAGACGGCATTGATGACGAAGAGCAGCATGATCGTCGCATTGCCGGCCAACATGACCCGGTTGTACCCAGCCCCGACCACGACCACTTCAGGAGAGGCCCCCATCCTCTGAAGAATCGGAGCCGTCCAGAGCAGACCCAGGAGACCGATCGGTATTGATACCATCAGGGCGGCAAGGATCGCCTGTCCTGTCGCCAGGCCTGCCTCTTCAGGTCGCTTCTCGCCGATGCGGCGGGCCACTAAGGCCGTGGCGCCCATGCCAAGCCCGGTGGCGATGGAGAAGACGACCGTCAGAACGGCCTCCGTGAGTCCGACGGCGGCGACCGCAGGGGAACCCAGTTGCGCCACGAAGAAAAGATCCACGACTCCGAAGACGGCCTGCATCGAGAGCTCGAGGATCATGGGAACGGCCAGGAGCATGATCGCACGTGCCACGCTACCGGTCGTGAAATCCTGCTCGCCTCCAGACAGACTCTGCCTGAGGTCTTTGAAGAATCGGACAGTCGCTGTAGACATACAAAACCCGTAAGCAGATATGGGTTTGAGTTCGGGAGGCAGAGAGCCCCCGGGAATGTCCTCGAATCGAGGTCGATGTCAGCTCGTGAGACTAGAGGATTCTCATCGGACCGTCCGAAGGACAGGCTCTCACATCCCAGAGGAAATCGGCAAGAACTTTTGGGTTGCAGCTTTTCGACACTCGAACGTTATTTAAGGTAAAGATGAAACAGGAAGTGAGTGGGAGAAGTCAGAAGTGAGCCTTGAAGGCAGAGTGCTGGAGAAGCTTCGCCAGTTTTGGGGGTTCGATACCCTCCGTCCGCTGCAGCTGAATGCCATCCAAGCCGGTCTCGACGGGCGTGACTCGCTGGTTGTGTTGCCGACGGGAGGCGGGAAATCTCTCTGCTACCAGATTCCCCCGCTGCTCAGGGACGGCGTCGACATCATTGTGTCTCCACTGATCTCCCTGATGAAGGACCAAGTCGATGGTCTTCGGCTGCTGGGCTATCCGGCCGCCGCCATCCACAGCGGGATGCCCTGGAGAGAACAGCAGCGGGTTCGTACGCGTGCGCGAGAAGGAAGCTACCGCCTGCTCTTCGTTTCTCCCGAGCGCCTCCAGATGGAAAGTTTTCAGCAACTGATCGCCGACCTGCAAACATCAGCGGTAGCGGTGGATGAGGCGCATTGCATCAGTCACTGGGGTCACGACTTTCGGCCTGACTACCGGCGCTTGAATTCGCTCAAGGAGACCTTCCCGGGAGTCAGCATCCACGCTTATACCGCGACCGCCACCCCCCGCGTCCGGGAGGACATCGTCCGCCAGCTCAAACTCGACCAACCCGCGATCCTGGTCGGGACGTTCGATCGTCCAAATCTCACTTACCGGATTCGCCCCAAAGCCCGGCTCAAACAGAGCGTCGAAGCGGTGATTCGGCGCCATCCCGGGGAAGCTGTGATCGTCTATTGCTTGAGCCGGGATGATACGGAGACCCTCGCCACCTACCTCGACCGCCGTGGTATCTCGGCCGCACACTACCACGCCGGAATGGATTCAGCCGATCGGACTCGGGTCCAGGAGGCGTTTGCACAAGAGAAGATGAACGTCATCGCGGCGACGGTCGCGTTCGGCATGGGCATTGACCGAAGCAACGTTCGCTGCATCATCCACACTTCTCTGCCAAAGTCGGTCGAGCAGTACCAGCAAGAGACGGGCCGGGCCGGGCGCGATGGTCTGGAAGCCGAGTGCGTACTTTTCTACTCTTACGCCGATGTGGTCCGATGGGAGCATCTCCTGTCGCTCAACGCTCACGAGGTCGAACCGGAGGTCCAGGAAGCTCAACATGCGCTGCTCGAAGATATGCAGCGCTTTTGTGGGGCAGTCGACTGTCGCCATCGGATGCTTGCCCGCTACTTCGGCCAGACCTATTCCAAAGTGGACTGCGGCGCCTGCGACGTCTGCCTGGGAGAAGTGGATACTTTTCCAGACTCGACCGAGACGGCCCAAAAGATCCTCTCCGGAGTCTATCGGCTGGGTCAGCGCTACGGTGTGAACTATGTCGGTGAGTTTCTACGTGGAGCGGACGTCGAGCGCATCCGTCGTGTGGGACACGATCGCTTGCCGACGTATGGAATCCTTCAGGATCTCTCCGGACCGGTCATCAAAGACCTGATCCATCAACTGCTCGACCAGGAATTGCTCGAGCGGACCGCCGGAGACCGGCCTGTGCTGCAGCTGAACGCTGAGTCGGCCGAGGTTCTGAGAGGCCGCCGTTCCGTGTTCTTCCGTCAGCCCAGAGAAGAGAAGGCCTTGGTAGGGGCCCCCATCAGCGAGGGCTGGGAAGAAGTCGACTACGAGCTCTTCGAGAAGCTTCGGACCTTACGACGGCGGATCGCCGACGAGCGAGGGGTTCCTGCGTTCCTCGTTTTCAGTGATGCAACCCTGCGAGAGATGGCCAGACGCCATCCCGGCAGTCTCGAGGAGTTGAGTCTCGTATCCGGGGTCGGCGAGCGGAAGCTTCGCGATTTCGGGCCGCATTTCTTGCGTGTACTCCAGAAACACCCGAGGATCGAGCGTCAGAGAAGAGGAGAAGCTGACGGCGGCAATGAGGGGGACGCAAGAGACTGAATCGAACTTGAGCCAAGGATCCTTCCGCGACATGGTCTAATTCCGCTGACGCAGGTTATGATTCGCGAGACTCGCGAAATTCGCTGGCAGAACTTCCGAGCGGGCCGCCCGACACCCCGTCCAACTGGCGATTGCTCAAGATCAGCAGAAACCCACCCCCCACTCTCTTTCGCTGGATTCGTGTGATTCGCTGGCTGTCGACCGGGATTCGCTGGCAGACAATCAGTCGAGGGGGGTCAATTCCACCTTGCGGAACTCAACCTCGGTTCCTTCGGCCTGGAGTGCGATCTTGCCCGACGAGGCGGTCGAGTTGAATCCGGCGTTGACCAGATCATCATTGACCCACACCTTGATCTCGTCCCCACGACACTCGATGACCATGCGGTTCCACTCACCCAGGGGCTTTTCGGATCCATCGGTGAGGTTGAGGATCCGCCGAGCATCCTGCGGACCACCACCGTAGGCCTGGCCTTCCTCGCGGGGACGACGCTTTGCCATGTCGGGCACTTCGATATTCTCCCCGATACACCAGAAATCTCCGGCGTCGCCCGACTGCATCTGGACCTCGATCGATTGGGGGAACATATCGTAGAGGGCTCGCGGTTTGGATGCGTGGACGAGCACGCCGCAGTTCCCGGCCATCCCGGAAAACCGATACTCGACCTCGAGGCGGTAGTTGGAGAACATTCGGTCCGTAATCAGATGGCCGCGTGGCTCCCCCATGCTGACGAGAAGGCCGTCACGCACGACAAAGCTCGGCGGAACCGACGCATCCTTGTCGGCCGCAGGAACGTCCGCGGCCCAACCGGTCAGGTCCTTGCCGTTGAAGAGAGAGATCGTCTGGCCGCCGGCCATCAGGGAACCCAATGCCAAAAGAGACACGAAAATTCGAGGCAGCATGGCCCCATTCTCGACGAGCTCCTCTCACCCCGCAAGAGCCGGGAAACCCGAGAAATCGGTGACACGCACGGATTGACGTCATAAGTCCCCATGAAAAAAGACTTTTGAGCCACGTCTGGCACCAACTCCAGAATTCCAGTGAGAAGACCCGTCATCTCCGCACGCGTTCTAGCGGCTGCCGTGATCAGAGCTCCTCACCCTCGAGACATGCTTCGCTCGAGCCTTCCCCTCGTGACTCCGAAACAGGGCATCGGTGCCAGACTCACGATAAAACCTCGTATTCATGGTGCTTTACGATCCGAATACGTGCGTGTCACCAATTGAACGGCCGAGATTTCGTCGCAATCGGCCCGATTTGCGGTGTTCGCCAGCACCCACCGTTAATCGGCGTTGAAATGGCGGCGGTAGACTGCTTCAAAGCTCGGCTGATCGTTCTCGTGAATCTCTACCAGGACGTGCGGGAGTGGGGTCTTGTTAACGCTCGGCAAGGATCGCCTGCCCGACCGGAAGATTCTCACTTCCATCGCTTCCTGCAAATCCCGGAGACAAGAAGGGATGTCCTACCCACATCCCGTTCTCTCGTTCTCCCGTCCTTTTCGGCTGGCCTCCGGAGCTCAGCGTGGCCAACGCTCGAGAGGTCGCGGCCGCAGTCAGAGACAAGCAAGGATGCTTATCCTACCCACGCTCGGAACTCTTCTTGACGACCGTGTCACCCCGACATAGCATCCTGCTGGGGCGTGAAGAATAGCAATGCCGATATTCACAGGGGGTTCTTGATGTTCAAACTGATCAGCAAGTATCGCGTGTGGTCCGTTCTCATATTCGGGGGTCTGCTGTTGCTGACCCTGGCTGCCGTCCCTCGGGTCGCGGCAGGCGAAGCGGACATCATCCTGCCCAACTTGACCCAAGTTCAGTTCAGGATCCTGGGCTCTCCAGTCAGCGGCGTCGGATTGATGTACGGCGGCCTGGTCATCTGCTTACTGGGCCTCCTGTTCGGTCTGATCCAATACAATCAGACCACGGGGCTTCCCGCACACCGGTCCATGCTCGACGTCTCGAATCTGATCTGGGAGACCTGCAAGTCTTACCTCATCCAGCAGGGGTGGTTCTTGCTGGCCCTCTGGGGTCTGATCGCGCTCTGTATGATCTACTATTTCGCCGGTCTGCAGCGCGCGCCCGTCGGCAATGTTCTGATCATCCTGGTCTGTTCGGTTTTCGGAATTCTCGGGTCGTACGGAGTGGCCTGGTTCGGCATGCGCATCAACACTCAGGCCAACTCGAGGAGTGCCTTCGCTTCCCTGCGGGGACGTCCGTTCGACGTCGTGAGCATTCCTCTTCGATCCGGAATGAGCGTCGGCCTGCTTCTGGTCAGTGTCGAGCTCTTCTTCATGATCTCTATCCTGGTGTTCATCCCCACGGAACTCGTGGGTTCCTGTTTCGTTGGATTTGCCATCGGCGAGTCCCTGGGCGCCAGCGCCCTGAGGATCTGCGGGGGCATCTTCACCAAGATCGCCGACATCGGCTCGGATCTGATGAAGATTGTCTTTCATCTTCCGGAGGACGACCCGCGAAATCCGGGTGTCATCGCCGACTGTACGGGTGACAACGCCGGCGACAGCGTGGGACCGACGGCCGACGGATTCGAGACCTATGGGGTGACCGGAGTCGCCTTGATCGCTTTCCTGGCCCTGGCGCTGGCCATGAGCCCCGAGATGGCGGGGATCCTGATCATCTGGATCTTCGTCATGCGGATCCTGATGATCATCACCTCACTTTGCTCCTACTTCATCAACCATTGGATCAGCCGCTCGGTGTACGGCAAGCGCCTGGAATTCAATTTCGAGCAACCTCTGACCAATCTCGTATGGTTGACATCGATCATCTCGATCATGGTGACGTTCGTGGCCAGCTACACGCTGCTGTCGCACCTGGCCGACTCACGCTATGCTGCTCTGTGGTGGACGCTGTCGATCATCATCAGCTGCGGGACCCTGGCCGGAGCCGTGATTCCCGAGTTCACCAAGGTCTTTACGAGCACCCACTCCCGCCACGTTCGCGAGGTTACGTACTCGGCGCGGCAAGGCGGCGCCTCGCTCGACATCCTTTCGGGTTTTGTCGCCGGCAACTTTTCCGCGTTCTGGGAGGGCCTGGTCATCCTGGTGCTGATGCTGGCCGCCTACCTGGTCTCCCTGCACCCCGCCGTCCAGGCTTTGATGCCGGCGGAGTTCGCGTTCGCTGCTCCGGTCTTTGCGTTCGGTCTGGTCGCCTTTGGGTTCCTGGGGATGGGGCCGGTCACCATTGCCGTCGACAGCTTTGGACCCGTTTCCGACAACGCCCAGTCGATTTATGAACTTTCGATGATCGAGCGGGTGCCCAACGTCGAGGCGGAGATTCGTTCTCAATTCGGTTTCGATCCCGATTTCGACAAAGCCAAGGACTACCTCGAAATGGCGGATGGCGCGGGAAACACATTCAAGGCGACCGCCAAACCGGTGTTGATCGGAACGGCCGTCGTCGGGGCAACGACGATGGTCTTCGGAATCATCATCCTTTTAGAGCGGATGTTCGGAGGGGCGGTGGCGAAGTTGAGCCTGGTCCAGCCCGAAGTGGTCCTGGGCCTGATCTCGGGAGGCGCCGTGATCTATTGGTTCACCGGGGCTTCCACGCAGGCGGTCGTCACCGGCGCCTACCGCGCTGTCGTTTTCATCAAGAAGAACATCAACCTGGAGAACGCGGAAAAGGCTTCCATGAAGGACAGCAAGGAGGTCGTGCGGATCTGCACGATCTACGCTCAGCGGGGAATGATCAACATCTTCATCGTGATCTTCTTCCTGGCCCTGGCCTTCTCCTTTTTCAACCCTTACTACTTCATCGGCTACCTGATCGGCATCGCCTTTTTCGGGCTCTTTCAGGCCATCTTCATGGCCAACGCCGGCGGCGCCTGGGACAATGCGAAGAAGATCGTCGAGGTGGATTTGAAGGAGAAGAACACCCCTCTTCACGAAGCCACGGTCGTCGGCGACACAGTAGGCGATCCTTTCAAAGACACTTCGTCGGTGTCGATGAACCCCGTCATCAAGTTCACGACCCTGTTTGGGCTGCTGGCAACGGAGATCGCCGTCACGATGACTTCCCAGGTTGCGAAGACGCTGATCGGATGCGTGTTTCTCTTTGTTGCGCTGGTCTTCATTTACCGATCTTTCTACAGCATGCGAATCGGAGAGGAAGCGCGGTCCGCTGAGTCGATGGGAGAGCAAGCATGATCGAATTGAAGATGTCGTCCGAGGAAGCCGCCGCCCTCAACGAGGTGCTGACAAGCTACTTGTCCGATCTGCGTATGGAAATTTCGGCCACCGACATCAAGGATTTCCGAGACCGGCTCAAGGAGAAGGAGAAGCTGCTCGAGAACATCCTGAGCCAGGTACCGAGGGCCCCCGAGGACAAGGCGTAGGATTTTCGATTTGAGGGCGCCCCGGGACCGACCTGCTGGGCCGGGCGGGCCACCGGCGTCTGCCCGCGCGAGCTGTCAGATTAGAGAAGAAAGGCTCGGAGATCTTTCCCAGGAGGTTGGGGTTCAGCTGAGGTTGGCCCCATCCCCTGCTTTGAGTTCGTTTCCACTCAATGGACACGTCCCGTGTCGGGCAAGGAAAGCGGAGGCGGTGCGCCTCCGCTTTCACGCGACCGGATTGGTCTTACCGTGCGCCTACTTCACCGTGATACTCAGATCCGCATGGGCGCCGCCGAACTCCCGAGGGAGCGCAGCGCGAAGCTTGACCCTGCCGGTCTTCTCCGAGGATTGAAGTGGGACATCGACGGTCTGCTTGCCGGCTGGGACGGTAACCTCCGATTCCATCGAACTGAGAACTCCCCGGTCTCCTGATACCGGGGTGATGAGAATGAGGATCTCTCCCTCTGCGACTCTACTCAGACGAAGGGTCATCGTGAAATCCGTTGCCGGTGCAACATCGATCTTCTTTTCACTCCAGGAAAGGTGCATCGGCGCCTGCGAGCTGGATCGCAGATCGATGTCCAGCTCGGCTGTCCCCCCGCCCATATCCTCCGGTAGATGCGCCACGAGTTTGCCGGAACCCGCTTGCGAACCAAACAACAGTTCGATTCCAACGGAGTTGTCACCCTGTTGGATGACCACATTGGCTGGATACTGCAGGTCGAGATCGGCGGACGCATCGATCAACTCCAGACCTATCGGAATGTCTTCCTGAGCACGCCCGTACTTGAACATAAGGTGAACGTCCACGTGCCCCTGCGGAGCGGCTCGGACCACCGATGGCGTCCACTGGATCTGTGTCGGACGGGTTCCGGGAACACCTTCACCCACCGCGATCTTCAGATTTCTGGAATAGCCTCCGAATGCATCACCGGCCGCGACGGTGACGAGCGTTCGGCCGTCGGTCGTTCCCGAAGTCACCTGAAAGACGCCGCTCAGCTCTCCGGCGCGTATCGTCAGCGAGTCCACGGAACATGAGGCCACCGACGGATCGGCGCAGGTGATCTGCACTGTGAGATCAGTCTCCAGCGGTTGCCTCAGAAGCACCGTCACGTCCTGCGTCTCTTCATAACCCATCTCCACATCGTCGGGCGAGAGCTCGAACAGACCGAGCACCCGAATCCGCAGCGCATTGACGGTCAGATCAGGCGCGAGCCGGCCGACGACCTTCACCGTGAGTCCGGCCACAGGCTCCCCAACCAACACCGTCTCGGGCAGGATATTGACGGTCGCCTGGGTGCCACCTCCGATATCGAGAATGAACTGATCCTCTGAGAGGAACTCGGAAATGACACCCTCCAAACTGATCCGGGCAAAATGATCGTTCTCCAGAAGCTTGATACGGGTGGCGAGTAGGCCGCTGTCCGTGTACACTCCATCGACCCTGGCGAGCAGCCCGGAGGAACCCGCCGCGTCAAGACGGGCGGCCAGGTCGTCGAGGGTGATGGCCTCCCGGCTCTCATCGCGGATCCGCGTGCTTTCGTCCGTGAGGATGGTGAAACCCTGGATTTTGATGGTGAACTCAGAGGCATTGACCGCTTCCAGATAACCCTTGATCGAGAAGTCTTCAGCGACTTCCTGAAGCTGAATCTCGAGGGCGAGGAAGCCTCCCGAGGTGTGGACAGCTTCGATCGCGACCGTGGAACCCTCGTCCACGTCGTCGATCGCAATGGGGTTCCCATCTGCATCCTTGAGCTCAGTGACCGTCGTGACGGTGACGTCTAGAGACAGGGAAGGAGTCACCTGAACTTGCAGGATCGTGACGGAATCCGATGTGCTCTTGCCGGTCACTGTGGCGAAAAACTCGAGGGGAGCCGCCCAGCCGTTCACCAGAAGGAAGAAAAAAGGGATGGACAACGAGAACAGAATACGCTTCATCATCGAGCCTCCATCGCAGCCGGCCGTCGACCGGCCGCGCCGATGCCGCACGGACCCTCCCCCGCGCCTGCTCAAGGCTCATCCGGTGCGTAAGTCAACCCCGGCCCCTCAGGCTCCAGAGCCTCTCTCCACTTCCTGCCGTTCCCACACGGCACGATAGCCCTGGGATCCGGGGATTCTCTCCTGGACAATCTCTCAGTCGCGGAGTCTAGTGGCAACACCAACAGGGTTTTGTGAGGATCGTCACAAGACCCAACGATGCCGCTCAACCCCGCCGCTCATCCTCACCGTCCTGGATTTGAAATCCCCCGTTTGCGGATAAACACTGAGGCTGTCGGGTTCGTCGATCATCGCAACGGCCGCTCAGGGGCCTTCCGAAACATGGGGAGGCTTCGGCGTCTCAACGACGTCCCGCCCCTTCCCAGAGCCTCTGCCGGCCACGTCGAGAATCAGAGCTGGAATCGCCACGAGCAGGATAACCAAGGCTGTAAACCCGCCCTGAACGATACTCAAGGCAACGATCCGGATGAGTATGACCACGCTGATCGCCAGAATCGAGACGAGCACCGCCCACCAGGCCCAGCCGGCTCTTTTTCGATATGGACCCAGGATGACGAACAGGAGCATTGTGCCGAAGCCCAAAGCGAAGGCTGCTGCCGTACCTCTCCTTCCTCTCAGTGCTTTGGCGACCTGAGGGCTGACCTGCAAATCCTGCAGCGAAGTCGATCCACTGATCATGTCGCTGGAGGCAGCTCCAAAATAGGCGATCGAAAGTGAGCTCAAGCTTCCCAATACGATCAGGACAGAGAGGATTGTCAGAAGGATCCAACTGATCGTTCTCATGGTGGTGTCCTCCGTTCCCGCGGCGGTTTGTCGTGTGCCTGAATTATGGCCCGGGACTGGAACGGCAGGCAAGTTGTCAATTGGCCAAGGCAAAGTGTGTATAGTGGTTCAGGAGGTCTAGAGATGAGAACCGGTCTTTGCAACCCCCTTCTTCTCTTGAGCTTGACGGCCCTGTGGGCTTCAGGCTGCAGCCATAATCCTTATCTCGTCCCGGCCCCGAACGCCAAAGTCGTTCCCGACCAGAAGGACGCAGCCGAAGCGGAAGAGTTCGGCGTCCACCTGGTCGTCAACGGAAACGACTGGAGGGGCTATCCGGTCGATCTGGCGGACGTGATCTCACCAGTGGAGGCCGGTATCGAAAACAAGAGCGGGAAGTCGCTGAGCATTCGCTACAAGGACTTCTCTCTGACGGATCAGTCCGGTTTCCAGAGTTCGGCTCTGCCTCCATACACGATGGATGGCGCCTCGGCGAGGGCGTACTCGCCGCTGCTCGAACCGAGCTTTCATTTCGGCCTCTTTTGGATCGCTCCTTACTACTATCCTGTCTTTGGCCCCGGGTTGGAAGCCTGGCCGGGAGATTTCCCCTACGATCCCGATTACTACCAGATGTATTACGGGTTTTGGCCTGGTGCGTTGCCGACGAGAAGCATGCTCGAGCAGGGCATCCCGGAAGGGGTGGTGGGCGACGGAGGCCACATCACCGGTTTTCTCTATTTCCCAAGGGTGAAGAGGGAGATCACGAACGTCAGCTTCGAGTTCGAGTTGGTGGACGCCAAGACCAAGCAGAGCTTCGGTACGATCAGGATTCCGTTGATCCGCAAATAGGGGAGCGTCTCCTCTATCCGTGGGATCGGTACAGTCAGCGGAACGAGATCTCGATCCGCAAGTCAACGCAAAGCGCGTTCCTCGTGGATGGATCCGTGTTCGGGTGGATGACGTATTGCAGATCGGGCTGAAGTCTGAGCCAGTTCCCGATTCTCGAGAAGTAGGTCAACTCGAGGTTCCATTCGGATCGGAACGCCGGGGCACCGGCGCGATGGCGTGCCAGCAAATACTCGTCGCCGTTGCGCGCGATCGCCATGGCAAAACCGAGTTGATCGTGAGGGCGGCTCTCGAAAAGCCCCGTATAGACTGCCCCTGCACCCACGTAGGACGCAAAGCGATAGATTCTGGAGTCGGCAAACCCGATGCGGCTGAAGACGCTCATCCCTCGGCTCGAATCGTCTCCGACTCGAAAGAGGCGACGCTCACCCAGGAGATAGAATCCCGGGTCTCCGCGTATCGCGGTCGCCCGATCCGGAAGGGAGTCCGGTGCAATCGGATCAAAACGGCTCGTGTAGTACCAGATTCCCGCGGCTATCGTTCCCCGGATCGCCGGTGCCTGGCTCGTGATGACCCGTCGATGGAGTCTTCGCTTCGACTTGGGCGACGCTGCCTTTTCTGAGTGGAATAGGTAGCCGGCTTCCGTCGCCGAGAGAATGCCCTTTCTTCCACTCAGGATGATATGGGTTCCTCGCGGGTCGTCCGGATCCCCGGACAACCCGTTCAGAACTGCACTTTCGATATACGACCAGCTGGTCGGTTTGACTCTGGCGCGAACAGCAAGTGTGGTGTATGGGAAGATCGAGGGGCCGTTGATTCCGCTTTGGGAGAAGGTCGGATCGATGCCGTGTGACGGATTGAGAAAGACGTTGGCCGATTGGATCACATCGAATTCCGTGTTCAAGTCATACAAACCGGCCAGCAGGGAAAACCTGTCGTGGGCCAGGCTCTGTTCGAGCCATATCTCGTACAATCTTGTTGCGGAGGGAGCGGCGATGTTGCTCAGCCCCTGTGCGTCCCCGGCATCATCACTGGGTATGCGGCCCTCGATGTTCAAACCGTAGACCTGAAACGTCATACCCGGCCAGCCGAGGGCCTTTTCACCGTCCATCCGGACGACCACATCCACGTTGTGGATATAGTCAGTGCGACGGCGAAGACCACCCGAGACGATGGAAAAGAAATCCACCGAATAGTCCAGTTGGAAATGGAAGCCTTGCTCCTCGAGTGCTCGAAACAGCCTCTCATTCCGCTGAAGAGGATCCGTCGGGTCGGAGGAAACCGGGGGATTCGCACCAAGCTGTGCACAACCGAAAAGGAGCACAAGCGAGATTGTCCCCAACGACCTCCTCATCTCTGCATCATAACGAAACTTGCTATATTCATTGACTAACTCATGGGAACGATCATCTTCTGCGAGCGATTGACCAAACGCTACGGGTCTGGCGATAAGGCCGTCGACGCGGTCAACGGCTTGGACCTTGCCGTCGAGACTGGCGAGTGTTTTGGGCTGCTGGGTCCGAACGGCGCCGGCAAAACGACCACGGTGGAGATTCTCGAAGGTCTCCTGAACCCCACAACGGGCCGGGTCGAACTCTTTGGGGTGGCCTGGGGACGGGGTCGTGACGATGAAATCCGCCAACGCATGGGGATGACCCTCCAGGACTCACGTTTCCATGAGAAGCTGAGCTGCCTGGAAATCCTGACGCTCTTCCGGAGCTTCTACCGCGACGGCCTGCAACCGGAGGACGCATTGAATCTGGTTTCTCTCGGCGAAAAGGCAAAAGCCTGGGTTCGGAATCTGTCAGGAGGACAGCGCCAGCGTCTGGCGGTCGCCGTCGCGCTGGTCGGAGATCCTGATCTCATCTTTCTCGACGAGCCGACGACAGGACTGGACCCTCAGGCACGTCGTCAGTTTTGGGACGTCATTGGGGATCTGAAGAGCCGCGGTCGAACCATCCTGTTGACGACGCATTACATGGATGAGGCTGAGCGACTGTGTGATCGGGTCGCCGTCGTCGATCACGGAAGAATCATCGCTCAGGATTCTCCTCGCAATCTGATCTCACGATTCGCCGGGGAGAACATCGTGGAGTTCAGTGTGAACTCCAATGGGTCGAACGGCATTCCGGTCGCATCGGATTTCGCAGACCTCGATGAAGTTTCGCAATGTCAAACGGACTCGGAAGGTTTCAGCATGACGGCGAGCCAAGTGCATATCGCTATCCCCGCGTTGCTCGAGCGAGTGAGCGAACGAGGCTGGAGATTGAACCGACTCACCACCCGGCACGCCAACCTGGAGGACGTGTTCGTGACTTTGACCGGACGCCATCTTCGCGATGAATAGCCATCATCCCATCGTGCAGCTGATTCTGGCCAATATTCGGGGCTACCTCAGAGAACCCGAGGCCATCTTCTGGACCTACGGATTTCCTCTCTTGATGGTCGTGGGCCTGGGGATCGCGTTCGATACCTCGAAGCCCAACCCCGTCCTCGTCGATGTCGTTCAAGGACCGGGGTCGGGGAGGATCATCGAAGCCTTGTCCGGCAATGATTTCTTTCGAATTCATCCCGAGAGCGAGGCCGATGCAATGCAGCGACTTCGGCGCAATCGGACTCAGATCGTGGCAAAGTTGGACTCGCGCGGCGTCTGTGAGTACTACTTCGATCCCTCCAATCCTGATGCGCGGACAGCCCGGGCCGCGCTGGACGATGCCCTGCAGAAGGCTTGGGGCCGTCAAGATCCTCTGTCCGTGAACGATCGCAGACAGACGGTCCCCGGCGCACGCTATGTCGACTTCCTGGTGCCGGGCTTGATCGGCATGAACCTGATGGGTGGTGGCATGTGGGGGGTCGGCTTCATGCTGGTCGACATGCGGATCAAGAAGCTGCTCAAGCGCATGCTCGGCACTCCCATGAAACGGCCGCAATTGCTTCTCGCGACGATCGGTACGCGGGCCGTCTTCTTCATTCCCGAGATGTTCGTGCTGTTGCTGACTGCGCACTGGATCTTCGGGGTTCCCGTCCAGGGAAGCATCGTCGACATTGTGATCATTGCTCTGATTGGCAGTCTGTCCTTCGCGGGTCTGGGCCTGCTTGCGGCATCGCGAGCCCAACGCATTGAAAGCATTACGGGGATTCTCAACCTGACGATGTTTCCAATGTGGCTTTGCTCGGGGATCTTCTTCTCGGCCGACCGGTTTCCCGCCGCAATGCAGCCTTTCGTTCAAGCGCTGCCTCTGACTCAGTTGATCAACGCGCTTCGAGCGGTGATCCTCGAAGGTGTCGCCTTACCGAGCCAAACACTTCCGATTCTCGTGCTCGCCGCCTGGGGCGGAGTGTCCTTCCTCCTCGCGCTTAAGCTGTTCCGCTGGAATTGAGGGCTGCGTCGCGACCTGCCTCACGCCCCCGTGTCGAGCGCGGGGTCGTGGTCGCGCTCCAGGGACTTCCGGTCCCAATGCGCCAGATTGGCGGCCGCTTCGTAGGTTGTCTGCAGAAAGCCAAGGAGCATCTCGTCGGGCGAAGCCGCGCGGCGGACGACGTCGTAGGGTAGGATGAACTCCCCCAGATCGGGACTGAAGAAGGCCTCATCCGGCGAAATCAGCGCGTCGCGAAAACCGGCCGGCTCGGGGTACGCGTAGGAATAGAAGGCAGCATCGTCGATCACTCCCCCGCCCGGCCAGAAGCCGCAGCTGCTCACTTCATGTGAGTAGGCCTCCCGGGTTACACGATCGGGAAGATGTGGGATGCCGCCCGGATGTCTGGGAGCCCGACGCCCGGAAAATCTCGTAACCGCGAGATCCGGGGCGCCCCAGAAGAAGTGCACCGGGCTGCACTTGCCGATGAACCGCGCCCGAAACTCCTTGAAGACTCGGTCCGCTTGAACCAGGACCTGCCAGAACCGATGGGCATAGTAGGGGTCATAGGATCGGTGCGTATCGTCACGGTCGAATGGGATGGGGTCCATGACCTCGTTGGGGATTCGCGTGATGTCTACCTGCAGCTGGAGCCTGTTCATCTCCGCCATAAGTCGTGTGTAGAACGCGGCCACCGTCTGTCCTTCGAGAGCCAGGCCACCCACTTCCCCATCGCTGCATTGCACGATCAGCCGATGACTGACGAAATCGAAATCGATCTGGAAGGTCCTGCCTCCATATGGAATCGGTGAGGTCGTAAGTCCTCGAGCCGTCACGTAGAGTGTGACGTGCCAGGAGTGGTTGACCCAGGGACTCCGAATGAGCCGGATCTTCCCCACGATTTGCGTCCAAAGGTGCAGAGTTGCGCAAGTGTCGCGCCATTCCTTCAGAGGCAGGCTCGGCCATACCTCGTGACTTGGATCAGATCGAGCGATCATACGCTTCCTCCTGTCGACCAGAATTGGCCTCGCAGGATCCCGTCAGTATGCAAATGGCCCGGGCAACAAATCCCACGGCGGACACTCTTCGTTTCCTGAAATATTACCCCAACACTTCCAAGGCAGATTCGTGACACCAGCAAACCAGACTGACCGAGATAGCGATACTTCATTTCGATTTTCCTCTCCGGATGGGGGGCCAGGAGGCCTAGTGCATGGGGGGCGCCCCCCTGCTTTCTTCGGGCTTCTTCATGATGAACAGCGCGGGCAGGACGAGAAGAAAGATCCCTCCCATGAGAAGGAAGCCGTGCAGAAAGGAGATCAGTGCGGCCTGCTGGTGAACCATACCGAAGAGGACACCATGCGCCTGATTGAGAGCCGTGAACGAGTCGGAGCCGCTGGCCATGAGGTGAGACTGGATCTCCTTCGTAGTCAGTTGCGATGTCAAGCTGTACGGGTTGACGTGCTCTCCGAGAACGTTGATCAGCTTCTGCTGACTGCGCGCCGTGAAGGTCGTGGCCGCAGCTATCCCCATGCTCCCGCCGATGTTCCTCAGAAGATTGAAGATACTGGTGGCATTACCCATGTCCTGATTGGCGATGGGGTCCATCGTTGTCGTCGTCAAGGGGACGAACAGAAGCGCCATTCCGACTCCCTGGATGAACTGAGGCCAGAAGAAATCCCAGTAGCCGGCACTCAGATTCAAAACGGACAGTTGGTAGAGGCTCAAGGCACCCAGAGTGAAGCCCATCGCGAGCAGCTTGCGCGGGTCGAATTTGCTCACGAGGATACCGACCAAGGGCATGGTCAGAAAAGACCCCAGTCCCCGTGGGGCCATGGCAATCCCGGCCTCGTAGGCAGAGTACCCGAGAAGGGTCTGCATCAGGATCGGAACGAGAACCAGACTGCCGTAAAGGACGAACCCGAGCGTAGTCATCAAGAAGACACCGGTCGCGTACGTGCGCTTCTTGAACACCTTCAAATCGACGATCGGAGCCCGTGCCTTCAATTCCCGGATGATCAGAATAACGATGGCACCGATCGAAACGATGGCGAGTGCCAAGATCAGGTGGGACTGGAACCAGTCCTTCTCCTGCCCCTTGTCGAGCAGGATCTGCAGCGAACCCATGCCGACCGCCAACATGCCCAAGCCCCAATAGTCGATCTTTCTGATCTGCTTCCCGATGTACTCGGGATCGAACACGAACGCCCTGGTCATGATCAGCGAGGTGATGCCGACCGGAATGTTGATAAAGAAGACCCATCTCCAGCTGTACTGGTCGGTCAGGTAACCGCCGAGCACAGGGCCCATGATCGGTGCCACAACGATCCCCAACCCCCAGAACGCCATGGCCTTTCCACGATCTTGGGGCCGGAAAGCCTCCAGGAGGATCGCCTGCGAAATGGGCTGGAGGGTACCTCCTGCTGCTCCCTGGACGATGCGGGTCATGACCAGAACGGGAAGACTGGGAGCCAGGCCACAGACCAGCGAAGCAAGGGTGAAACCCGTCACCGACATCATGAGCAGTCGCTTTCGGCCGAAGTAGTTGGCCAACCACCCCGTCATGGGCAGGACGATGGCATTGGAGACCAGATAAGAAGTCAGCGTCCAGGTGGCCTCGTCTACGCTGGCCGAGAGGCTCCCCGCAATGTGGGGCAGGGAGACGTTCACGACAGTCGTATCCATGACCTCCATGAAGGTGGCGAACATGACGGAGAAAGCCACGATCCAGGGATTGATCTGTGGCCGCGCTTCCAGTGACTGGTCTGCCAAAGCTACGCCCTTTTCTCTTCCATTGCGGTGATCACGGCCTCGGCGACTCGCTCTTCGCCCAGGGAGGAACTGATCATGAGGTGATAGAGGTGCCGGTTCGTCCACTCTTGCTGAAAATGCTGGCGAATGCACTCAGCCCTGCGTTGGTCGGTCGCTTCAATGTATTGCTCAGCATCCATCTCCTCCTCGGGCCAGCCTCTTTGCTGGAGTCGACGAATCCGCTCTCGGAGCGGTGCGTAAATGTAGGTGTGAAACACATCTTCACGCTCCTGCAGCAGACATTGACCTCCCCGGCCCACGATCACACAGCTGCCTGACTCGGCGGCCTCACGGATGACGCGGGCCACGATCTCCGCCATGGATCTCGCGTCAAAGACCGACGCCTCTGCCGGGTTGGCGACTCCTTCGAAGGCCCCGTGCCACAATGCTCTCCGGCTGACGCGATAGAGCCAGCTGTCGATACACTCGTCGTAGCGTTCAGCCAATCGTGGATCCACCTGGGCAATTCTCGCCACTTCCGAAATCAACGAGCGATCCAACACGTTCCAGCCCAGGCGTTTTCCCAGCAAGCGGCCGATCGAGCCGCCACCACTCCCACACTCCCTGGCGATGGTCACTACTCGATACACCATGTTGAAGCTCCCTTCCTAGACTCTTCCCGCCGGTCGCCGCCGACGTTGAGATACTCGAGAGTTCTCCCCACCCTCAAATGGGACCGCTCTACTGCGACGCGCTCTGACTCCCTTCCTTCTTCTGATTTCCTCCGCCGGTGTACACCGTGGCGTTCACCGACAGCCCCAACCGCAATCGGTGCTCGGAATCCTGGCCTTTTTCGATGGCAATTCGCACCGGGACCCGCTGGACGACTTTGACATAGTTCCCGGTGGCATTTTCCGGCGGGAGCAAACTGAACTTCGCCCCGGTGGCGGCGGAGAAACTCTCGACATGCCCCTTGTAGTCGCGCCCGTAGGCGTCCACGGAGAGTGTGGCCGGCTGCCCCACTCGGAGGTCCTTCAATTGCGTTTCCTTGAAATTGGCCGTCACCCAGATCTCCTCCAGAGGGACGATCGCCATGAGAGGCTGGCCTGGCTGGACGACCTGACCAACCTCCGCATTTCTCTTGCTGATGATCCCTCCGACCGGAGCCTTCACCGTCGTGTACTCGAGATTCAGCCTGGCCTGATCCAGATCCGCTTTGGCACGCATGACTCGCGCCTCGGCGGACTTGGCCTCGGAGACGCTGACCGAAACCCGCTGGGGCGCCGTCTTGGCTGCAGACTCCTGAGCACGGGCCTGCGCGACCTTGGCCTGTGCAATCTGCACCTGGCTTTCCGAACTTCGTACGGCCGCTTCGGCACCGTGAACTGCCGCTCGAGAGGCCTCGACGGCTGCGTGTAGTGACTGGGCGGCGGCCTGGGAGGCATCGAATTGCTGCTGTGAGATCTCGTCCTTGGCGATGAGCAGTTTCATGCGGTCCAGATCCCGTGCTGCCTTTTGGTAGTTGGCCTGCGCTTGTTGCAGATCGGCCTGCGCCGAGGCGTGCCTCGACTTTTGCACGTTCAAATCTCTTTCGGCAGCTTCCAGTCCGGCCTGCGCCTGCTGGACCCCTGCTTGGGAGCCGCTCACTTCGCTGGCCGTCGTGGTGGATGTGATGGGAACACTGGTCTGACTGGCGGAAAGTGCAGCCTGGGCGGCCGTCAGGTCGGCCTGCGCCCTCTCGACCGCAACTTCATAGTCCCGCGGATCGATCTGAACCAAAACGGTTCCAGCATCGTGGTATTGGTTCTCATCGACGTTGACCGCGATAACCGTGCCGCCGACGCGTGCGCTGATGGGGTGAATGTGGCCGTTGATCTGGGCGTCATCCGTCGACTCGCGGACGGAGTAGTAGCTCCAGACCTCGTAGACGACTATCGCCACAATGATGAGCACGAGGGGAACGATCCATCGGGAGCGAGGATGTCGCCGAGTGAACGAACGCGTCTTCTGTTTGGGACCGGAATCGCTGTTCCCTGGCTCGGCCTTTTCCGACGCTTGCTCTTGTCGTTCCGGATCTTGACCATTACTCATCTCGTCTCTCCCAGGAGGAATTGTGCGACGATCTTCTCAGCGCCCCCGACTGCTCTAGCCAGTTCCGCCTTGGCCAGGTTGTAGGCAAAGAGGCTCGAGATGTAGTTTTCGTTCGCTGTTGCAAGTGCTGCCTGTGCCTGTACTACCTCGATATTCGTGGCCACACCCGCAGCGAAGCGATCCCGCGCCTGATCCATCTGCTGGTGTGCCAGATTCACCGTGCTTTGGGCCACCGATACCTGGTTCTCGGCCGAGTGAAGGTCGAGGAACGATGTCTGGACCTGGTATCGAATCTGAGCGCGCAGATTCTCCAATTCGTCCTGACGCTCCTGAAGCCGGGAGTCCGCTTCCAAGACCTCACCGGCGATGCGGCCTCCTTCGAAAAGGGGAACTTTGAGACTTGCCGCCAGCGTGAAGGTCCCATGGGAGCTACCGGGAGCGCGTCCAATGGTTCCGTAGTTGAAGTCCAACCCTGCCGTGGGCAGGCGTTGACTCTCCGCGGCCTGTTTGGCAAGCGACGCCGCTCTCACCTGCGCCTGTGCACTCTGAAAGTCGGACCTCGAGTCGTAGGCCCGCGAGAGAGCCTGCTCGAACGTGATCGGTGGAAGCGGTCGGAACGGGGCTTCATCGGTCAAACGAAATGCCTGGCCCATCGGAAGACCGATGGTACGCGCCAAGTTCAGCTTCTGCTTCTCAAACTCGTTCTGCAGGTAGATGAGGCGCTGCTGCTCGGACTGCATTTCGACCTGAGAGCGCAGAACCTCGATGGCCGGGACCACACCGGCTTCCTTGAAATCGACGGCTTGTTTGTAGAGGGCCTGTGCCGTTCGATACTGGGCCTGCGCCGCGTCGATCCGACTCCGTCCGGAGATCGCCTGGAGATAGAGCCCGACAACCCCCAGTACTACGAGGTCGCGTGCGTTCTGGTAAGTCAAATCCGTGGCCTTGACAGTCTCGGACGAAGAGTGAAGCTGTTGAATGGAGGGCATGTTGAAGAGATCTTGTCGGGCGTAGGCCCTCACATCGAAGACGCTGAACGGACCGATGATTTGAGGAATTCCGGGAAATCCGGAGAACCCCAGGGCGGCAAGATTGACCTGCTCGACCGTCTCGCTCACACCGGCTGAGAGGTTCGGCAAAAGCTTGCTCAGCGCTTGCTGACGTGCTCCCCGGGCCGCCCGTCGGTTCTGTCCACTCAATAACGCGCCCAGGTTGTATTGGAGACCGCGTTCCACGGCGTCCGTCAAGGAGAGCGGCAGCTCGCCTGGGGTCGGCTCGCCGCTCGGAACGCTCCCCAGGAACGGGCTCGTTGTGCCGGGAGGTGAGAGCGACTGCGAGGTGGATGGGGCAGGTGCTGAACCACTCGGCGATGGCGGCTGCGGTTCGGGCATCTGGACCGGCGCAGCCCTCCCCGAAGCGTTCCATATGAAGATCAAGGTCAACAGTGCAACGAACTCAAAGAAGCATTTCATTGCTCCCTGTTCCTTTCCAGCACACATTCAAGCCAACGAGAACAAATCGAACCAACCCCGACATCGAGAACGTAGTCCCGTCTAAGCGTCGCTTCCGATGGGAAAAGTGACCCGCTTCTGGCGCGGAAGCATCTCGGCGAACCCCGTGTGAAGAACGTCAGCCGATCTTCACCATCACCCGCTCCTCTAACAAAGACCCCGGCCCTTTCACATCATACGATATAGGAGCGAGCGAACAGCCGCTTGAGCAGTCGCACTGAGGGGACCACCCGTTTGAGGTCATCCGCCCTCTATTCGATAATGAATTCACTACTATTCGATGGAAGACATCGCTGCGAATCTGAATCCCTGGATCTTTGTCACCGGGATTGGCCTCGGAGCAATCCTGCTTGCCGTCCTTCTTCATCGTGTTCTCTTCGCGTTGGGCCAGCGGCTCACCAAAGAGGCCGGCATCATAGAACGGTCCCTGATCCAACACGGGCAGCGCCCTGCCGCGCTGATCTTTCCTGCCCTGGCGCTCTACATCGTTGTTCCCGTGCTCAAGCTTCCAGTTCGTGTAGAGACCGTTCTCAGCCATGCGCTACTCCTTTTGTTGATCGGCTCGACGGCCTGGCTGCTGATCGCGCTCACCCGCGTAATCAATGATCTCCTCGCCCTGAAGTACCGAGTGGGGGAACGCGACGATCTCAGAGCGCGTCAGGTCCAGACACAGGTACAGGTCTTCCGGCACGTGGGCGGGGCGGTCCTCTCCATCATCACCCTGGGCATCATGCTCATGACATTCCCTCAGATCAGGAGTCTGGGTGCGAGCCTCTTCGCTTCGGCCGGATTGGCCGGCGTCGTTCTCGGCCTGGCTGCACGTCCCACGTTCTCGAGCATGATCGCGGGAATTCAGATTGCATTGACGGAGCCGATCCGTCTCGAGGATGTCGTGATCGTTGAGGGTGAGTGGGGTTGGATCGAGGAAATCCGGAACACCTTCGTGGTCGTTCGCATCTGGGATCTTCGGCGGCTGATCGTCCCCATCTCCTATTTCATCGAGCATCCCTTCGAAAACTGGACGCGACAGACTGCGGATATATTGGGGACAGTGTTCATCCATACCGACTACACGGTTCCGGTCGAGGAACTGCGCCAGGAGCTCCATCACGTTCTGGAGTCATCGGGGATGTGGGACGGGAAGGCTTGGGGGCTTCAGGTTACCGACGCCGATGAACACACGATAGAGCTTCGGGCTCTCATGAGCGCACCGGACTCCCCGACTGCGTGGAACCTGCGGTGTCTTGTCCGGGAGCAGTTGATCACCTTCCTTCAGAAACACCATCCGGATTGTCTGCCAAGAGTTCGGGCGGAATTCAAGCCGCCGGAGGCTCAGTGACGAGGTCCGGGTAGGACCGTCCCCGGTTGTCCCGGTGCCCCGAACAAACATGCGCGCTTCCGTCTGCATGCGAACACCGCAGCATCGAGGCGCCGGCCAGCTTTCCCGACAACCGCGATCTCGTCAACTGGGCAACCGGGGATGGGAGTCCCACTCCGGACCATCACACTGCGTTCTTCCAGCCGTCGTAGAATGGAGACAGTTCAATTGTTCCGAAGCGTAAGTGGTTCGTGGACAAGCCGTTTCGGTCTCGTAAGGAATTCTCTCGTACATGGTACGTTCGTCCGGGTACGCGAGCCTTCCGAACTTCGGCCGCTCTGGATGCATTTTCGCAGAAACTGTGAGTATGAAGACTCCCTGGACCCCCGTTATCTCGGAAATGGTCGGAACCGCACTCCTGGTGGGTGTCGGCCTCTCCATCGTCATCCTCGATTTCTCGCCCACCAGTCCAATCGTGGGTATCCTTCCGGATCCGGGGCTGCGGCGCCTCATCACGGGTTTTCTTTTTGGCACGACCGGAGGACTCATCGCCGTGTCAGCGATCGGCAAGTGGAGTGGCGCTCACATCAATCCGGTCGTCACGATGGCCTTCTGGCTGCATGGGAAATTCCATACGGCCCACGCCCTACGCTTCGTTGCGGCGCAGCTCGTCGGGGCTGCGTTGGGTGCCTTGCCCTTGCTTCTGTGGGGGAATTTGGGCGCCAGCGTCGACTATGGCGCCACAATGCCAGGCAGCAGCTACGGGCCGCTCTGGGCGACGCTCGGAGAGGTCGTTACGACCTATGCGCTGATCCTTGGCCTCTTCGTTTTTCTCGGCCATCGCGGGTTGCGTCGGTTTACCCCAATGCTCTTTCCGTTTCTCTATGCCGTCATGGTCTTCCTGGAGGCTCCGGTGTCCGGAACGAGCACGAATCCCGCTCGCAGTTTTGGGCCTTCCCTGATTTCAGGGGCCTGGCCCGCCTGGTGGGTGTACTGGATCGGTCCCATAGCGGGGGCCGCTCTGGGAGTCCTCACCTACCAGTTCTCGTGGCTGCGAAAGCTCGAGTTCGAGGTCGCCAAGGTCTATCACTTCGAACTGGATCCGCATGGCCTCTTTGGATCGAGGCCGGGAGGAAAGAGATGAAAGGGATCGCCATTATTCCAGGAACCACCACCGTCAAGCTGGTGGATCGTGAGGAGCCGGATATCAGGAATGCCGACGAAGTCAAATTGCAGGTGTTGCGGGTGGGGATTTGCGGAACCGACCGGGAGGAAGTCTCCGGCGGGCGGGCCGATGCCCCGGAGAACAGAAAGGAACTGGTGATCGGCCACGAGATGCTTGGCAGAGTCGTTGATGCAGGCAAGGAGGTCACACGCGTCAAGCCCGGCGATTATGCGGTTTTTACCGTCAGGCGGAGCTGCGGAAAATGTCTTCCCTGTAGGATGAACCGCCCCGACATGTGCTGTACGGGAGACTACCTCGAACGAGGCATCAAGGGTTTGGACGGGTATCAGACCGAGTTCGTCGTGGATACGGAGCAATACATCGTGCGGGTCCCAGCCGAACTCAGTTCGATCGGAGTGCTTTGCGAACCCCTCTCCGTCGCCGAGAAAGCGATCGAAGAGGCCGTCAAGGTCCAGGAAGCACGCCTGCCGGATGCTCCAGCGACGCCCGCCTGGTTGCACGGACGACGCTGCCTGGTGGCCGGTATGGGTCCCATCGGACTGCTGGCCGCGTTGGCGCTCCGCCTCAGGGGGGCCAAAGTCTACGGCCTCGATATCGTAGATTCGAATACCGCTCGTCCTCGCTGGTTGGCCGCGATCGGCGGGGAGTATATCGATGGACGCCAGATTCCGGCGGATAAGGTCGACGAGTCTCTCGGAGCCATGGACCTCATCTTCGAGTCCACCGGCGTGGCTTCGCTCGAATTCAATCTATTGGACGCACTGGCCATCAACGGCGTTTACGTTCTGACCGGGATCCCTGGGGGAGACCGGCCTTTGAAAATCCATGGAGCGGAACTGATTCGCCAGCTTGTCCTGTGGAATCAGGTCATGTTGGGGAGTGTCAATGCCGCACGTGACCACTTTCAGATGGCTGTCGACGACCTCTTCCAGGCCAAAGCTCTCTGGGGCAGCCATGTCAACGGCTTGATTACTCAAATCGTCCCCCACGATCGATACTCCGAAGCCTTCGCCGAGCATGGAGCCGATCAGATCAAAACGGTCATCCAGTGGCAGCGTGACGATCAGGAGGATCATCAATGATCGAGAAGGCGAGGTTCGCTCCAGGCGCACCCGGGCTCGAACCGCGCTGGACCTCCAGCGCCAAGAGCGGAGTGGGCACGGCTCTAAGTGCGAGCAGCCGCATCTGGTTCACACTCAGCCACGGCATCTTCAACGAAATCTACTTCCCTCGGTTGGATCAGGCCTGCACCCGCGATTTCGGTCTCATGGTGACGGATGGTCGCGACTTCTTCTCGGAGGAGAAGCGACACACGACGAGTGAAGTCTCATATTTGGAGAAAGGGGTTCCCGCGTACCAGCTGATCAATACCTGCAACAGCGGCCGTTACCGCATCAAGAAGACCATTCTGACCGACCCGGACCGCGATGCGGTGCTTCAGCAGACATCGTTCGAGACCTTGCAGGGAGGGTTTCAGGACTACCATCTCTATGTGCTGCTGGCGCCCCATCTGGGAAACTTCGGCGCCGGGAACACCGCCTGGGTCGGCGAGTTCAAAGGCATTCCCATGCTGTTCGCGGAACGGGATGAGACCTGTCTGGCCCTTGCTTCATCGGTTCCCTGGCTTCACCGATCGGCAGGCTACGTGGGCTCGTCCGATGGATGGCAGGATGTCAGCACTCACAAGCAGATGCTGTGGGCCTACGAGCGAGCCGAAAACGGAAACGTAGCGCTCACCGGCGAGGTGGATCTGTCGAGTTCCCACGGCGGGGAATTCCTTCTGGTCCTGGCATTCGGACGGACTCCAGCTGAGGCGGGCCTTCGGGCCAGATTCTGCCTGTTCGCCGGAGTCGAACAGGCCAGATCTGAGTATGCCAAAGGATGGAGAAGATGGCAGGAGGGGTTGATTCCCCTCGATGAAGATCACGCCGGACTCTATCGAACTTCGACGGCGGTCCTGCGAATTCACGAGTCCAACCGGTTTCCCGGCGGGCTCATTGCGAGCCTTTCGATTCCCTGGGGATTTGCGAAAGGGGACGAGGATCTGGGTGGCTATCATCTCGTCTGGCCGCGCGACCTCGCCGAGACAGCCGGTGGCTTCCTGGCCGCGGGAGCGGTGGACGACCCACGCCGGGTTCTCGACTACTTGCGAGCCACTCAGGAAAGCGACGGGCATTGGCCGCAGAACATGTGGCTCGACGGAATGTCGTACTGGACAGGAGTCCAGATGGATGAGACCGCATTTCCGATCCTGCTCGTGGACCTGGCCCGCCGGCAGGGCGCCCTCGGCAGCCGGGGCTTCGATCCCTTCTGGCCCATGGTTCGGAACGCCGCCGCGTACATTGTGCAGAACGGTCCCGTGACCCAAGAAGACCGCTGGGAGGAAGATCCTGGATACTCGCCGTTTACGTTGGCCGTGGAGGTGGCCGCCCTGCTGGCCGCGGCGGAAATGGCGAACCTGAAGGGCCAAGGCTCGACCGCCCGGTTCCTGGAGGAAACCGCAGACTCCTGGAACGAGAGCATCGAACGATGGACCTACGTCAAGAACACTGTTCTGGCGAAGAATGTCGGAGTGGAGGGATACTACGTGCGCGTTTCCCCACCGGATACCGCTGCAGGGGCTTCTCCCGCAGAGGGTTACGTACCGATCAAGAACCGCCCTCCGTCCGAAGGCGTCGAAACCGCCGGCCAGATCGTCAGCCCGGATGCACTGGCACTGGTTCGCTTCGGGCTGCGAGCCGCCGAGGATCCCCGCATACTGCAGACGATCAAAGTGATCGACAGTTTGTTGAAGGTGGACTCACCGAAGGGTCCGCTGTGGCGGCGCTACAACGACGACGGCTACGGTGAACACGAGGACGGCTCTCCCTTTGATGGGACGGGAACGGGGCGCGCATGGCCGCTTCTTACGGGCGAGCGGGCGCACTACGAGCTGGCGGCGGGGCATCGGGAGGAAGCACAACGCCTGATGGAGGCGATGGAGTCATTCGCCAACAGCGGGGGGATGCTCTCAGAGCAGGTGTGGGAATCCCCTGACATTCCGGAACGTGAACTCTTCTTCGGCCGACCCTCAGGGTCGGCCATGCCCCTGGTCTGGGCACACGCCGAGTACATCAAGCTCCGACGCTCGATCCGCGAAGGGAAAGTCTTCGACATGCCCCCACAAACGGTCGAGCGCTACGTCCAGCGCCACGTCGGCTCCCCGTACTCGATCTGGCGGTTCAACCAGAAGTCCCGGACGATGTCGCCTGCCAAAGTGCTGCGCGTCGAAACCTTGTCCCCTGCGGTGGTGCATTGGAGCTCGGACGGTTGGGAGTCGACCCGCCAGACTGAAACGCATGATTCCGGCCTGGGCGTACACGTCGCAGATCTGGATACTTCAAAACTCCCGGCAGGTGGAGTCGTGGACTTCACTTTCTACTGGCCCGGGCAAAAAACTTGGGAGGGGACGAATTTCCAGGTCCGGATCGAACCCGATCAGTAATTCGCTCGGGTCTGGTGCCCTCTGTCCTGACAAATCCGGGCTACTCTTTTGTTTCCCCATAGACCAGGACTCGAAATGTTCCCGGTCTCACAGTCGGCCGGCGACGAGAACTGCCGGCGGGTTCAGATTCGAAGTCGGCCGTGCTCAGATAGATTCGGTGTGTCGTCGGGTCGAGTGCCATGGTTCGGGCGCCCCGGGCAGTAGGTAGAGTCTGGACGACCTTCAGGCTGTTCGGATCCTCTTCGTGGGCGATTGTCACATTTCCCTCACCATTCGAACTGAACGCCAGATCGGTACCAGGGTCGAAGGCGTTCCCGTCGACACCGGCACCGATGGGGACGGTCGTGACGACGTGACCGTTCGTGCTGTCCATCATGACCATCATGCGGTTGTGACAACCCGCAAACAGCCGATGATGGCGGATGTCGATCGCCAGACCGGATGCCTCTTCGCCCGGGGCGATCGGCCAGTGGGCCATTATGGCGTGAGAGTGGATGTCGATGGCGACGACCTCACTTTTGTCCTCGATGTTGTTGTAGATCCGGCCGGAATCGGGGTCGAAAACAGCAGACTCGGGTTTGCCGGGTAGCGCGATGGTCGTGACGACACGACCTGTCTGAGCTTCGAACACGGTTGCCGAGTCACCTCGACCATTGAACGTATAGACTTCTTTGGTCACAGGAACGTAGAGAATTGCGTCGGGATTCTCACCGGTATCGACTTTGGACAGCGTCTCGTTCGTTTTCAGGTCGAAGATGCTCGCCTTGTTCTCACGGCCGTTGCTCGTGAAGCCCCGTCCCAACTCAGGAGCGATCGCAATCCCATGGACTCCGGGTGTGTCGGAGATCTCGCCGACGACCTGGTTCTTGTCGAGGTCGATCACCACGACCTTGGTCGAATGAGAAACATAGAGTCGGTGCGCAGCGGAGTCCACGGTCAGGTAGTCCCAGAAACCCTCTCCGCCGACGGGGATCTGCGTGATCAACCGGTAAGGAGGGTCGGCGGCTTTTAGCCCCGGCGACCCGATCATGATTAGGACGCTCAGCACGAAAGAGGGCGCACATATTCTGCGAAGATGCATCACCAAGCCTCCTTGAGGGTTATGTGTCCAGGTTAGACCCCGAAGACGATGCACTGCAATCGTCACCAAACAGGACAGAAAGATTTCGGTTGACAGATACTTTTATATAGGACTATCGTATCTCGAATCTTCAAGATGAAAGGGGCCTCGATGAGTGACCGGAACGAGCGCGTCAGGCGAACCCTCTGGGAGGACATCCTTCAGATCAATCAAGCCTGCACTAAAGAGCGAGGATTCGACGCGCTGGAGCATCTCTTTCACCGGGACACAGTGCTGGCCTACCCCGGATTCGAGAGGTTCGCCCAGGGCCGTGATGCCTGTCTGGCACTATATCGTGACGCTTGCTCACAGATGACCGTCAATCGCATGAGTGCAGATCGCGAGCGCATCGACATCTTCGGTCCTGTGGCAGTAGCCTCCTACAGGTACGATTGCGAATGGGAGTTCCAGGGCAAGCGGGTCAAGGATGTCGGCCATGAAGTCCTGGCCTTCGTCGAGTCCGATGATCGGTGGCAAGTGGCCTGGCGATCCATCATCCCGGCGAGTCGGGATGGAGAGATCATTCCACCGGAGCAGACACACAGTGAGGAAGCGACACAGCCTTCAAACATCGACATCCGACAGCGCTGTCTCGCGTTGATGGACTCAGCCGAAGTCTGTATGTTGACGACGGTGGACGCCGACGGCTTTCCGCAGACCACGGCGATGTACAATCTCCGGAATTCCGCCCACTTTCCCTCCGCCGCCAAGGTGCACAGGACCAGCGCAAATCCTTTTCAGATCTACCTGACAACTGGAGTCTCTTCCTCCAAAATGGCACGCCTCGAGACCAACGCTAAGGCGGCCATCTACTACTGCGATCCACAGCATCTCTTCGGTGTAATGCTGGGAGGCGAGATTGAAATCGTCACCGATCGCGACCTCAAACACCGCATCTGGCAGGAGGGGTGGACCCTGTACTATCCGGGTGGCCCCGACGGCCCGGAGTATGCCGTGATCTCATTGGCGCCTCACATCATAAAGGGCTGGACGGCCAATGGGGGATTCGAATTGACCTGCTGAGAACATCGAGAAGGGAGAGTCATTCATGAAGGGCGAATCTCACCGTCGATCCTTTCTGAGACAGAGTGCCGTGCTGGGTGGCGGGCTGACCATCCTTAGCCCCGAAACGAAGTCTGCACTGGGAGCCGAGCCGTCTTCCACCCCGCCGGCGAAGACCACCTCCGTTCCGAACGAGACGCTCGAGACGATCCGCACCCTGCGGACGGTCCATGGTAACTTCCTGGACAGGCCGCTTCCCGAATCGGATCTCGACGCTATCCTCGAGGCGACAGTTCGGGCGGCCAACGCCTCGAACATGCAGAGCTACTCCATCGTGGTCGTCAAAGACCGAAAGTTGATGAAAGACGTCTGCACGTACCAGGGAGGCTGCATGCTTCTGTACTGTGTAGACTTCAACCGCGTCAGGGCCAGCGCAAAGCATCTCGGTTATTCGTACTTCCCCGACAACATGGAGGCTTTCGTCACGGCCACCGTCAACGTGGGACTGGCAGTCCAGACGGCTGCGATTGCGGCACGTTCTCTGGGGATCGACTACCTGATCACCAACGGTATCCATCGAGGGGACATGGAACGGGTGTGGAAACTCCTCGATCTCCCGACCGAGTACTGCTTTCCGTTCATTGCGATGGTTCTCGGGTATCCGACCGAGGAGCCGGCACATTTGAGAGGACGGCTCAACGGTCCCGGAATCATCCATCATGAGAAATACCACGGCGTCACCAAAGATGAGGTGGAAGACATCCTGCACCAATACGATGACCCGGAACGGCACCTGGCCCTCATTGACGGGTGGAAGGATCGAGGGCACGCCCATTATCTGAACTGGTTCTTCACGGAGTGGATCGGCGGCTCGAAGCCGACCCGGCAGGAAACCCCGATGCTTCGCTTCTTGAAGCGCAGCGGGTTCGTGGAGCTCCAGAAGATCTGACCAGGAGCGTGGCTGCATGCGCTCGCTGAACAGGAGGGAACATTCATGTATTTGAGAATGCTGTGCTTGACCTTGGGTGTCGGCCTGGGCCTGACTGTCCTCACGGAGGCCTCCGACACGAACTTGTCCGCATCGGAGAATGCCCGCATCGAGCAGGAAGTCGTGAGTGCCAATGAACAGATGAACAAGGCGGCGGAGAGCCTCGACGTCGGGAAGTTCTTCGACTGGATTCTGGACGAGGCGAAGGGGCCCATCATTCAGGATGGCCGCCTCTTCCAGACGCGAGAGGAGGCAAAGGCAGCGGTCGAGAGAGGATATCAAGGCGTGCGAACGTTGAATCGAACGTTCGACCAGACGTTCGTGACCGTGCTTTCGAAGGAATCGGCTTTGGTCAGCTCCTCAGGGGTATCGAGGATTGCTCTGATGGACGGCCGGTCGTTTGAGGCTCCCTTTGCGGTTTCCCTCGTATTCGTTCTCCGGGACGGGCAATGGAAGGTGCTCCAGGGGCACTACTCCACACCCAACCGATAGCGCGAGAAGCTGGGATCAAGAGGAATTCTGTCTTGAGGGCGTTGTGAGCGACATGAAGCACCAGAGTCAGGGTGGTTTTCTGCTGGCCAAGGTGCATCAACTGGGGGGCCGGATCTTCGCTCGGATGCTGAAGGAATACGGAGTCGAGCAGCTCAACCCGGCGCAGGGACGGATCATGTTCGTCCTTTGGAGGCAGGACGGAATCCCTATCACCGAACTGTCGCACCGGACCAAACTCGACAAATCCACCTTGACCAGCATGCTGGATCGGCTGGAGGAAGCCGACCTGGTGCAGCGCGTGCCCTCCACTCGCGATCGGCGAACCGTCCTGATCGAACGGACGCAAAAGGACAGGGACCTCGAGCATCGCTATGTCGAGGTGTCCCGGCACATGGCCGAAGTCTTCTACCGTGGATTCACGGCCTCCCGGATCGAACGCTTTGAGAACGATCTGTCCACGATACTGAGTAACCTGGAAGACTATGAGCCAGGGAATGCCTCATTCGGAGAGAGCACCGGGAAAGCGGACAAAGGCGTCGCGCCTCGCGACGGCTGATTCAATTGCCGAGCCGCGAGAGCACCGCGGAAACTCTTTCCGTACGCTTCGAAGTGTCTCACTCCCGGTGAGTGAGGTTGAACCTGTATCCCACGAGGAAGGCCAGAGCACCCGAATGGTTGTTGCCGTTCGTCTCCGTGTCCTTCTGGACACTCCTCAAACCGTACTCTCCACGAATATCCAGGAAGAGCACATGCCGTGCCTCGAGTCTGTACGCCAGACCTCCACCTGCCGTGATCCCGACATTCCACCTGTTGAGGTCATTGATCGTGTTGGTGTCGGCGTCGAGTGAGACAGGGGGCAACTCGTAACCTCCCATGGTCAGGGGAGTGCGATTGGCGTCGAGGAAGATTTGGCTCTCGCCCCTGGTTTTCTGCGTGGAGTTGAGCAGATAGCCGACGTAGGGCCCACCATTGACTTGGAAGCTCCAACGATCGGAGACCTTCCAGCGATACTTGCCCAGGACCGGAACCTCGAGGTAGTTCAGAATGCTCTTGTTCTTGAAATCGGCGTAGAGATACTGGCCCGGTGGCATCGGCGGCAACCCCTCGGGCGAGACCGTGATCGGCTGCAGCCCGTCTCTTTCCCCGCCTTGGCCACTGTAATCGACTTCGATCGTGAGAGCGACTCGATCATTGAAGGAATACTCGGCAAACCCCCCGATATTGGGCGCTGCGATGGATGAGTAGCCCTGACTGATCTCATTGCCGCCACCGCTGAGACGCGGGATGCTGGGCCCTCCTCGAACCCCCAGCCACCAATCACCGGCTTGGGCCACCGTTCCGGTCATCAGCACGGCACATACGCTCATCAACCACAGCATTCGGCTCATGGTCTCTCCCCTCATCCTGATGCTCGAACACCATAGCTCCGCTTTGTGCAGATCATCCGACACGGATTCACTGCAGGCGGTGCGGCAACTGTTCTCCACATTAGCACTACCGGAAGCACGAACGGTGAAACAAAAGCCAGAAATGTGTGAAAAACCTGAGATCGATTCGGCATGCCACGAGAGCCGGCCGGGAAGGACACACATGCACGAGCCGGTTTTCTCCGCAATGCGAGAGCCTCGAGAAGAAGCCTGGACTGAATATGACGTTGCAGTTCGAACTCGAGCTTCGGGAACTGGGCCTTCAACCAATCGAAGTCAAATTCAACTCCTACCCATGACCACTCTTTCCACAGGTTCCCCGGAATCCGTATGATCGACCCTTTCACTGCTCGATCGATGGTATCTATGAGAAGAGACAAACTGAATTCCGGGGAAGGAATGGAGTATAGGTCGATGAAGGATGCTGAGAAGAGAGTCGCTGTGAGACGCTGGTTCTGGCTTGGACTGCCGGTGGCCGCCGGGGCGGTCCTGGCCTGGTGCTATCGCGACTGGCTGGCGGCTCGGTTCTTCCTCCGCCACCTCGAATCCGGAAAGCGCCTCAAACGGCTTCGCGTCCCTGAGGTGGTTCGGTTACTCGGCATCGAACCGGGGTCGACCGTCGCTGACATCGGGGCCGGCAGTGGTCTGTTCACCGAACGGTTCGTCGACTGCGTTGGCCCAACGGGAAGGGTCTTTGCAGCCGATGCCAACCCGACAATGATCGACCACCTTCGGAAGCGCTTCCCCCCGGACAGAGCTCCCACCGTGACCGTGGTGCAGACCGCCCGCTCCGGCGCAACTCTCCCCGCGAAGGTGGACCTGGCGTTCGTCTGCCTCACACTCCATCACATTCCCGACCCGGAAGAGTACGTGCAGACCCTGGCCGGAGACCTGAAACCGGGAGGTCGGATTGCCGTGATCGAGTTCGAGCGGCATTCGCCAATGCACCATAAGATGATCGCGACACAGGAGCTCGACCGATGGATGGAGGAAGCCGGTCTGCAGGTCGTCTCCCGGGAAGACAACCTCCTCGAAGAGGCCTACATTCGCATCTACGGCAGAGTGTAATCCGGGGCTGCCCGCTAACCCATGGGCGGCGGGCTGATGCCACGACTCGGGTCGCTGCGAAGTGATCGCAGGGATTCGAGTTCCTGAAGAACGGGCCACTTGCCGAAGGCCAGAACGCAGAGCATAACAAGATTGGCGAGTGGCACGATCATCAGAAGCCCAAAGGGACCTCCGTAACCGGCCTTGTCGAAGATCTTCCACCAGACGAATAGGATGAACCCGACGATGATCAGAACCAGACTGCAGCCGAACACCCCCGTGAAAAGGCCGATGATGTCTTCATTTCTCAACGATTTACCCCTCCCAAAAGGCTGATCCTGGATGAGCCGACCCTGCCGGTCGGCCCGACTGTCCCGATGATAACAGTCCCGTGCGTCATTCGCCCTCAGTGAATATCCTGAAGTGACGAAATTGCCGCGCTCTGGGCCACAGTAGGCTTTCCCCGGTGTCAATGCTTCTGCAGCAGATCCAGGAGTGGGCGATCGAGTCTGTGACCGTGCCAGTCTTCGTAGTCGACGTCCTTTCTGCCGGAGTCGAGAATCCCGAAGTCGCCCCGGAAGTTCCAGAGCGCAAATCCAATCCCGTTCTGCGTCAGGATATCGAGAACATCACCGAACCAGGCAAGGAAGACTTTGTGAGGCGTTTCGCGCCAGCAGCCGCACTCCCCGCAATGAACTCCGACCCCCTGCTTGACCAGACCGATCCAGGGTGCGTAGAACCTCTCGAGCTGCGGCCGACCGAATTCCTGACCATCGATGGTCCCGGGCCAAACGGGCCGGGGCGCCGAATCCGGGTCTTTGAACACCCAGGGGGCACGATAGTGCGAGACGTAGTGAGGGTAGTACCCGCGGCAGCTCTGCGCGATCTCGAGATCGGTGATCTCCGGAATGATGGAAGAGCCGACATTGTTTCCATCGGCGACGACGAGTCTGTCCGGGTTGAACCTCCAGATCGCCTCGGTGGCCTCCCTGGCGAGCTTCCGATAAATCGCGCCCGGTACCGCGCTTCGCTTCGAGTGCTGGTCATTCATGTCTTCACGCAGACTCGGCTCATTGACCAGATCGAAACTGATCTTCTTCCTGGAGATCCCCTTGAACCTTTCGGCCCACATTGCCCAATGAGCCACGAAGGCCTTTTGAGCCTCCTCATCTTTCCAGAGGTTGTAGGGTTCCTCAAAGCCGGAATTCACGCAGTACCCCGGGGCGCGGTGAAGGTTCAGGCTCACATGCAGACCGTGCCGATTGGCTCTGCCCACCAGCTGCTCAATCTCGTCTATGGCCCGCGGGTCGAAGTTCAGAACCGCATCCGGAGTGATGGGCTTCGAGGGGTCGAATCGTACGTAGCGGGGATAGGCCATCGGCAGCCGGACGAAATCAAAGCCCCAATCCACCATCCATCGGAAGTCATCATCCGTCGAAACGGATGCATCGGGCCGATGGGGACGATCCGGAGCGAAATAGTCGAGCAGATTGAACCCCCGCCAACGAGGAAGCACATTGCCACCCGTTGCGAACAGCCTGGAAGTCTTCGCCGACGTGCCCACCGAGCCGATCGCCGCGGCCACGGCGGTATTTCGAAGAAACGTACGGCGATTTGGTTTCCTCATGTCCATCTCCTTGCATTTCTGCAGGCCGGCACAGTCCGTCTTTGAGAGACCGGTAGCAGCGCCCGCAGTATAGATCCCGCCTGAAGACTATTCCACCGGAGATCAACGGAACCTGTAACGTCAGAGCCTGAACGAAGTGAGGGACCCCGCGCACGCCCGCCGACTCCCTGACTCGCCGCCCCGGAAAAACAGAGAACCCAACTCGTCGGGACGCCAAGCGGCCCGGTATCCCCGGAACGTCAGCCTCCCCCAATTGAACCTTCGCGCAACCCTCGCTGACGCTCCCAGACGGAACGCCGGCGGGACAAATCCCCTGCCCGCCGATCGCATCAAGCTGACGCTGCCGTTCATTCCCGGGTCATGCGTGAGGAAGTTGAGAGCCGTGCAGGGTTCGTTCGGGTTCTGATTGGCTCCAACCCTTTCTCCGCTCCTTGCAGTTCGGATGCGCCGGAACTTGCCAAGGTGATCGGATGAAACAGTTGGGGGTGCGTGTCGTCGGGCTTCGGACCGAGCTCTCGGTGGCAATGCGAGCAGCGGGAGAGCTCGGGCTTCTCGGTGTGAGTCCGGTGGCATTTGAGACAAGTGTCGTGCATCGCTTCGGCAAAACCACAGGGCTGCTGGAGACCCGTCTGCTGGAGTTTCTGTGCGCTCATGTCCTCTCGGTGACACTCCAGGCAGGGTTTCACTGTGGAGGCCTGCTTCGCCAGCCCCGAAGGGTGGCAAAACCCGCAGGAGTAGTTGCCTGCGTGGAGACCGCTGAGTTTCTTTTCAGCAGCAACCAGCCGGATGTGCTCTGAGTGGTTGAAGAGCCGCGACTCCCTGACCATGTTTCGATGACAACGGGAACAGGGTGTGGAGTGGTCGTGGGGCAGAGAGATGTGGTGACAGTTGACGCACGACCCGTCTCCACCGAGCCGCTTCTGGTGCTCGGTATGAGGGAAGGCTACCCCCAGCCCGCTGCGGTTTCCGTCGATCCAGAGTAAGGAGCGCTTGGCGTCGAGGCCGAGGGAAGGCTGCACGGGCGTCGTGTGATGTGTCGCGAACGGAGGATAGAGCAGCATCCAGACCAGCGGGACCCAGAAGACCGAAAAGAGGGTCACCCGGTAAAGACCATGCCGCAACACGATCGAGGGGATCCGCAGCGTCCCGACGAAACGATCTCCTGTTGGAGTTGCGCCGGCCTGCTCAGCACCAACGGCATGGTCGAAGACCGAGAGATGTTCGACACAGAAGAGAAAGACAAGCAGAGCGGCGGCGATGACCCCTATCGACAGCGCCCATTCGATCGGAGAAGGGAAATAGACGGCATGGGCGTCGCGAAAGTAGCCGAAGATGCCGACGTCCAGGCGGTTCAAAACCAAACCCAGGACCGTGGAGAGGGATGCAGCGGCAAGTCCTGCGTGCGAATACCTCGTGCGCGGCACGGCCACGAGCAGAATGGGCAGCACAGCCAGCAACAGTGTTTCCAGCAGAAACAGGCCGCTCTCCAGGTTGGCCTCGAGGAGGATTGAAAACTGGCCACGGACGGCGAGGTCGCTCAACTTGAGCAAGAGGTAGAGGCCCAGAATCCATGCAGCAATCCGAGCCAACCCGGTCAGCCGTTGAATTTCCGTTCCGGCGGAGTCTTCCAGAGCTTCAGGCTCGAAGACCCAAAGGGAGAAGAGACGCGCCAGGACGACGACCATCAGCCCCGCGCCCATCGCCGAAAGGATGAAGACCAAAGGCAGGATGGGGGAGTACCAGAGGCTGTACAGCCGGAGCGGGGTGACCAGGAACAGTGAGCCGAGCGACGAGTGATGGAGACAGGACAGTGAAACGCCGATAGTGACCACCACGAAGGCGATCCGATGCAAGAAGGGCAGGGGCCGCCGAATCCCGAGTCGCTCGAGAAATATGGGCATGACTTCGATCGCGGTCACAGTGAAGTAAAGCAGTACGCACCAGAAAACCTCGAAGAGGAAGGAGGTCTCATTCCAGAACACGATCGGATGCCAGAATCTCTGAGGCAGACCGATATCGAACAAGAGAGCGAGACAGGAAGATCCATAGCCCAGAAATGCGATCAGGATGGCCGACTTGAGAAGGGGAGCGTATCGCTTCTTGCCGAGAGCATAGACCAGGAACCCGAGAGTGAATCCGCCCGTCGAGAGTGCGACGCCGGCCACCATGTTCAAGATCTTCCAGAGCCCCCACGGGAATGCGTCGGACAATGCAGTGGTGGCCCCCAATCCAAACCAGAGACGGAATCCGGCAGCCAGCGCTCCAGCGAGTGCGCACATCCAGAGGAGGTCCAGAATCAGTCTTTTTCGAGCCGTCATCGAGATTCATCCTTCAGGGTGTCGGTGTCGTCCGGATTGGAACCCATTAAGCGACTGCGACGCTCGATGATCCAGCTGAGAGCGTAGATCCCCGTCAGAACGGCCGCGCCGATATAGGGAGTCTTGGATATGAGCGGCTCGGTCAGCGTGGGGATGGGAGCTGTTCCGGGCGACGGCCAGCCCAAGGCGGAAAGGTCCACATCCGAGACGTAGAGGATCGAAGTGCCCCCCAACTCCCGTTCTCCCCACACCCGGGGTAGATAACGATCGGAGTCTGCGATGCGGCGATGCGCTTCGGACAGAAGATCCTCGCGATCACCGAAAGTCAGGGCCTGGTTGGGACAGGCCTCGACGCATGCCGGTTGCAGACCGGCCCGGACACGGGGAATGCAGAAGTCACACTTCTGGACGATGGGAAAGGTCTGCGTCCACTCGTAGCGGGGAATGTGAAAGGGGCAGGCGAGCATGCAGTATCGACAGCCGATACACTTCTCCGGATCGTACAGTACGGCTCCCTCCTTGCTTCTGGACAGACCCCCGACCAGGCAGGCGGAGACGCAGCTCGCTTCCAGACAGTGCATGCAGCTCTTGCGGGCGAAGTGTCCTTCTCCCAGCGGGACGACGCTGCTCAGCAGATGCTCCGACAGCCGGTCACGGCTTGCGACTCGATCGTAATCGGCGCCAGCCGCATCGAGATCGTGGGCCTTCACGCAGGCGTCGACACATCGCTCGCAACCGGTGCACCGTGTCACGTCAACCAGGATCCCAATCACTAGATTCTCACCTCCTTACCGAAGACCGCTTCGGCTACGCGGTCTCCGGCTCCCGGTCGAAGCTGCCAATGGATCACCGAAATCCGATTGAACGGATAGAGAACGACGTGTGACAGCTTGGTGAAAGGCACGCTGAGCATCAGCACCTCGGCACTCAGGACGTGGAGGAGCATCATCCACTCCCAGGGGAGGGGATTCCAGGCAGGGTGCGACGCGAGAAACCCGCTCAGGAACGGGAACAGAACGAGAAGCAGCAGCACGAAGTCGCCCGAACTGCTCATCGCACGAAGACGAGAGAGTGAGACGCGCAGTATGAATAGAACGAGCATGCAGGCAATCGTAACCAGAGTCAGAGAATCGGCCGTGGTCGGATCGAGAGAAGTGAGGTTGGCTCCCAGAAACGCCTCCCAGAGAACGACATGATCGGCCAGGAGCAACGGAACCAGGATGCCGCCGATGTGAAACAGAAAGGAGATCAGAGAGAAGACGACTGTCCCGGGAATCAGATGCCGGACGGGAAGAGCCCAACCCATGGAGTCCCTCAAAACCCGGTTCCATGTCACGTTGCCCAGCCGTCTTCCTTTTCGAAAGGCGAGCATATGCACCTGAAGGAGCACGTGGCGCGCCAGCCCCAGGAACATGACGAGGAAGCAAAATGCGAAAAGCGGCCCTTGGGCCAGGTTCAGCCAGTCCTGCATTGTTGTTTTCACACCTCCATGAGTTCGGCTTCTTCCCGCCTCTCCTGCGGAGACTTTCCCCCGGGGATCTCGATCGCTTTGAAGACCAGATCGTGGAGTCCCATGACTCGGCACTTCAGACCGTAGTGGGCGACCAACTCTTTCAGCTGTTTCTTGCAGTTGGCACACGGCGCCACCACGATGTCGGCACGGGTTTCCTCGAGCTGGCGGGCTTTGATCTCGCCGGCAACCGTCATGCGGTAGTCATGCAACTCGTCGATCGAGACGAGCCCGCCGCCGCCGCCGCAACAGAAGTTGTTCTGTCCGTGCGGCTCCATCTCGACGAAATCTGGGACAAAGGAGCGAAGGATTTCTCGGGGTTGGTCAACGATCCAACCCGATCGTGCGATGTTGCAGGGATCGTGATACGTGACTCGCTCGGTCACGACAGTGGGGTCGAGTCTGATCCTTCCCCGGCGAATGCAGTCGAGCGTGTATTCGATGAAGCTGGTGACGGGATACGCATTCCGGCCACCGAAGATCGGCACGAAATCGTGAGCCGAGCGGGAGGCATGGCCGCATTCGCCGACCAGGATCCGACGCCCTCTGAGACGGGCCACCTCATCCGTCATTTGGCTGATGATCTTCTCCAGGTGCCAGTCGCTGTAGAAGAGTCCGTAGTTGATCGCGTCGTAATAGCTGCCGCCGATGGTCCAGCGTTCCCAGTCGCCGCTGGCGAACAGGACGGCCGCATTTCCCATCAGCGTGTCGGGCTCCATCAGATAGTCGCTCACTGCGCAAAAGAAGACGTAGTCCCGCTCAGACCGGTCGACGGGAAACTCCAGTTCCACACCGAGGATGTCCTGCATTTCTTCGGCCAGGAACTCGAGCGTGTCGATCAAAGCACGCCGGGGCACCTTTGAGGTGTTGCGGGTCTCTCCCATCAACTGCTCCCGCACGCTCACCTTGAGGGCCTTGGGGACGATACCCAGTAGACTCAGCAGATAGCGCCCCAAGCGGGTGATGAGTGCGTGGTCGATACTGAGTGGACATTCCCTCGTGCAGCGACGGCACGCCGTGCAGCGGTAGAACAACTCGGCCATTTCGTCGATGACTTCTTCGGTCAGCTCGAACCCGTTGTGAAACCGGCTTTTGAGCCAACCCCCAAGAGTGAAATAGCGACGGTAGACTTCGAGCAGAAGGTTGGTGCGGTAGCAGGGAATGTCCCGGGGGTCTCGGGTCGCAAGATAGATGGGACAGCTGACCGCACAGCGATTGCACTTTGCGCTGGTCGTGGCGTAAGCATCCAGAAGCGGACGGTAGTCCGTATATTCGAGAACGGCTGCAAAGGCCTCCAAAAAACGCTCCACGCGGTCGCCCATCTCGAACGGCTCGACATAATAGGAGTAGCGACAGCCGGCCGACTCCGGCGTACTGACGATCTCGAGCGCTTCAGATTCCATAGCCATGTACAAACCTTTCGATGGCTCCACCAGCAGCAAAGCACATGCCAGTGGGCAGGACTCTGTCGCCGCGAACCCAGACCGCGCTTCAGACGGGCCGGCGCAACTTTTTGACCAAGCGTGGGTTATGGGGCTCCGACGGACATTCGAGTGCCTCGAGAGAGGAAGGATTCACCGGCACCGGTCCCAAAGAGAAGATGTTGCACCCGTTGCAACAGAGTGTCGTGACGCAACGCCTGATGCAACACCTGAGCCCGCGCTTCGCCTCTTCGATCTGCCCATCCAAGCGAACTGCGCCCCCATCTGTCACCCCCCCACGCCGAGGCCCTAAGCGCCTGAAAATCGGTAAGTTCCGCGCTTCCGACCGCCACTCGCACGAATCCGGGCCTAATCCGCCCTTCGTGCCTGCAGTAGGACGGCACAAGACGTGCACCCTGAGGAAGTTGAAGAGAGAACAAATGCGATTCGGAATTCCTTTGTTGCATGACCGCGTCGCTCCGCGAAGCACCTGTGCCGAGGGCATGGTTGTGCTGGTACTCGATCACGGCAGGGTCACCGTACGCGAGACCATCCGGCAACCCATCCACGACCGGGTGGAACTGGTCAGCCTGGTCCGCGAACATCGCATCGACACACTCATTTGCGGAGCCAACAGCACAGGAACACGGGAGTCACTGCTGGAGTCCGAACTGACTCTCGTTGAAAATGTCGCCGGTTCCATTGCCGAAGTTGTGGACGCCGTGGAAAGGGGAACCCTCCGTAGCGGTTATGGGCTGCTCACTCGCCCGCATTCGTCCAAACTTCCACCGGCGCCGAAAACCGCAGCCTCGACCCACGATGAGTCGCCTCAAACAGCCGTGAAGTTTGACGAGCCTCCAGCTGGAGACTGCCTGGCATGTTCGGAGCCCGTCTGCCTGAACGGAGGAAGATGTGTTCGCCCATCCGGCGAGATCCTTCCTGCCTCTCCTGAGATCATACGCATGCTGGAGGCGGCAGCCGACATCACCTTCGAGTCGGAGCGTGAACTTTGCCGGATGGCTGAGCTCATCTACTTCGTGATCGAGATGGGGTTCCGGCGAGTGGGCGTGGCCTTCTGTATCGATCTCATCGAACCGACGCGGATCCTGTGCGGGGTCCTCCGGCGCTTCGTAGACGTCTTCGCCGCCTGCTGCAAGCTTCCGAATTCCTCGGCGAATACGGGGAACATAGAAGAACCCGGATTTGAACCGATCGGCTGGCGCGATCTGCCCTGCAACCCTCTGGGACAGGCCTCGGTTCTGAAGCAGTTTGGTTCGGAATTCAATGTCCTCGTCGGCCTGTGCATGGGAGCCGATTCGGTCTTCGTGCGAGCCAGCGCAGCACCGGTGACCACGCTGTTCGTCAAGGATCGGATGCTGGCGAACAATCCGATCGGCGCCGTGTACTCGGAGTACTACCTGAAGGAGATCAGCAAAACATGAGCTGGGGGAAGATCTGCTTCGCCCCGAAAGGAGAGAATGAATGACCGTACCAGCATTGCGAGCGGTCGGATTCTGCGCCCACTATTCCCAGCAGGGTGACTGGGCCTTTGATTACGCCCTGAGGCTTTCCAAGTCGTATTCCCTACAGTTGAACGTCTTTCACTTCCTGGCCGACCCTTACGCCTTCCCGCCGGAGACCACCCGCCACATTTCAAAGAGTGAGCGAGACCGACTGGCCATCGAAAAAGAGCGAGAGCTCCGGATGTACTATGACGAACTGGCGGGAGACTATCTGGAGGTGGGCTTCCGACTGTGCGAGAACAACGAGTGGACCGAGCTGCACCGGTGTCTGGTCAAGCGTGAGTTCCAGGTTCTCGTCTTGGGCTACCCCTCCGAGGGAGCCGTCTTCGGAGGAAGGCCGATCCTGGAATTTGCCAATGCCTTCGTTTCACCGGTCGTTCTGGTGGGCCCTCGTCGTGCAGGTGAGTTCTATTTGAACGCCGCCGCCGTCCTGATGGCGGACCGCCTTGGGATGGAAGGGTCCTTCCAGGATATCCGCCAGCCAGGGCTGCAGATCCGGTATTGCTCGGCTGCAGGAGTCTGAGGAGACAGGGCGTATAGGACATATAGGACGAATAAGAAATGTAGGACCGGACGCGAGCTTTCTTCTACGTCGTATATGTCCTATACGCCCTGTCCCCCCGCTCCCTCACCCTCAGTTCGACATCCCAAGACCCTTCATCTTCCGCCACAGCGTCGAACGATGAATCCCCAGCTCCCGGGCAACCCGTGAGCGATTGCCGAGGTTCCTCCTCAGAGCTTCCTCGATGATCGCTCTTTCATCGCGGACCCCGACCGGGTTGGAAGCATGGGATGCCTTCCACTCTATGATGTGCGGGGGCAGGTGATGTGCATCGATACAATCGCCGTGGCACATCACGAAACCGTGTTCGATGGCGTTTTCCAGTTCTCGTACGTTGCCGGGGAAAGGATAGGCGCAGAGTTGGGCAACGGCCTCCGGTGAGATTTCGCTGATTGGTCTGGCGGTTCTCTTGCGAAGCAGTTGAATGAAATGCTCGGCGAGGATCGGAATGTCTTCGGGACGCTCTTTCAGGGGCGGGATTCT
>JARRKC010000008.1:0-71099 GCA_037388505.1 Acidobacteriota bacterium
GGGCGATTCTATCTCTACCCTGCCCGCTCTCAAACCTTTACCAGCCCGGAAGTTTCGCTCTTCAACCCCCTCGGCAGGTTCTTGGACCTGAACGAGCTCTTTGCCACCGACTAGCGCCGGCTGCAGGGGGTGTCGAGCCGCATTTCTTATGTCTACCCAACAGACCGTTGGGTATTGGGCGGCATGTACGAATTTCGCGGGTTCGACCAGAACTTCAATTTCCAGATCTCGCGCCAGTTGCCTTCCGCCTTCGGCGGCGAGATCGACGTCCAGCAGCTTGGAAGCAGTCCGTTTGCCCCCAACCTGGACTCCTCCAATCACTCCCACCGAGGCTTCCTGCTCGTCGCCCGGAAGTCGCCGGGACGGACGTTGGCGGTATCGCTCGACTGGACGCACCAGGGTGGAGACATTTCCAGCCTGTACGAGTTTCGACCTGCGGGAATGCTGCTTTCGAGCGAGCAGGCTCACACGCGATATGTGACGGATCAGCAGCACGTGACGGTGGGCTATCATCTCGACAACGACTCCCTGGGTTCACTGGGCCTGACCTACCGATTCGGGCGAATCCACGGCTCTACAGGGCAGGATCTGCATTTCGTCGATCAGACGGCGGCGCCTCTGGCTCAGTTCGGGTCGAGCGGTTTCATGCAGGAGGCCGGCGCTCACTGGCGCAAGCGCTTTCACAATAATGTCTACTTCTCCCTTCACGGGTCTCTCAACAGAACGGGCATCGATGAGTCCGTCCTGAACTTTCGTACGGCCGATTCGGATCGCCAGGTCCGCTACTGGATGCCCTCGGTGTCCAGCGGTCTCGGCTATATCTGGGAGGACCGCCTGTTCGCCAGCCTCGACTACAAATATTCCAGCCTGCGCGAATCCTCGAGGCGCTGGGACCTGTTCGACGGGGCTCTGGTGGACGATGAACGTGGGGTCCGCCACAACCACGGACTCAGCCTCTGGCTGCAGTACCATCAGATTCCCTGGGGGTTCTTCGCGGGAGCCGGGATGACCTCTTTCTGGGCATCGGAAACGCTTTACGGGCAATACCAGATCGACTCGACCGGTCTGCGTCTCGATGCTCAGGGCCGGGAACGGGACCCCTTTGCGATCGACTCCGAGCACCTGCATCTCAACCAGCTGGGTCTCAGTATCGGCCGGAAGTTTCGTGACCGGCTCTTCCTGGAATACGAGCTGACTCAGACGCGGGGGCCTGCATTTCGCCCCCTGGGTCACAGCTTTCTGCTCCGACTGGCGTTCTAGCGGTGGGACAGGCTGGGACATCTGAGACTCATGAGAATCACTCACAGACCGGGTCGCTGAGGTCCAATCTGCCCCACAGACCCCGGGTCGTCCCAGAGCCCGACCGTCGTCTCACAGAATCCTGTCCGCGACCCGTTTGGCCAGGGCCTCCACCCAATCGAGGCGCATCAGCATATTCTCCGAGCTCAGATCATTGACGCCGATCGTCTGGGCCGGTCGGAACAGATAGTCCCGAATCAACTGCTCCGCCTTCGAGACCTGGGCATCGATGAAGGTCATCTGCCGGAGATACCCGTCGGCCTCGTCTTTCTTCTCGATCGTCATGTCGAGCTTCTTGTTCCGCTGCAAGTCCGGAAAGACCGCTTGCAGGAGATCGGCCAGACTGTCGGCTTGTTTTGCCAGTCCCCGCAACATGACCGCCATCGCAGCAGCCGCTTCCTTCCGGGCGGGACCTTCCGTTGCAGCGACCCATCTGGTTCTCAGCCGATCGAGACTGTCGGTCGTCGTGGCAAGTTCTTTCAGCTCCTGGTCAACCTTCCGGGCGAATGACTCGATCTGCAGATCGACGTATCGATCCACGAATTCCTGGCCCGGCAGCGATTGTTGGCTGATTCTTCCATCGACCAGCTGATTGGCGAAAAACTCCCGCAGCAGCGGGTTCTCGATCATGTAGGTCACCTTTTCATCCGGCTTGCCGGTCGCTTCTTTCGGGTCCTGCGCCCGAAGGATCGCCGGTGACCACCAGAGGATCCAGCAGACTTGCCAGATCAACACACTCGCCAAGCGGCGGCACGGAGAAGAGCGCTTTTGACGCACTTGGAGTCCTCCCGTCAACAGGCTCCATTTTATTCCGAACGTCGCTCAGAAATCACCTGAAACCCGTGGCTCTGGCTTCCAGAAAAGAGTTCAGCCTACACCACGTAGACCAGAAGCAGGATGACGGCTGCCAGACCCAGGCGGTAGATCACGAAAGGCAGGAAACTCCGGCTGCGCAGAAACTGCAGAAAGTACTTGATGCAAAAATAGCCAACCACGAATGAGACCAGGACTCCGGCCAGGACGGCACCCGCATGAAGACCGCCGCCGCCCTCGCCCAGAGCGAGGAGCAACCCTCCGTCCAAGGCGCCGAGTGCGATGATCGGAGTGGCCAGCAGGAAGGAGAATCGTGCGGATTCGCGCCGCGAGAAACCCAGGAAGAGCGCCGCGGTAATCGTGATGCCCGACCTGCTGACACCCGGGACCAGCGCCAGTGACTGAGCGAGGCCGACCAGGAATGCGTCGCGCATCGTGACGCCGGAAACGGTGCGCTCGCCGTGGCGCCGGTCGGCCCAGAGCAGCAAGAGTCCAAAAGCCGCCAGGGTCACGATCGTCACCTTCGGGACGCGGGCATACTGTTCGATCCAGTCCTTGAGCGCCAACGCGACGATCACGGCGGGAATCGTTCCTACGATGAGCGCATCGACGAGAGACCCCGATCCCTTCCACCATACATGGCCTCGAAGTCGTGTGAATATCTCATCTATAACTGACTTCCAATCCTTACGAAAATATATCAGTACGGCGAGCAGGGTGCCGCCGTGGATCACGACATCGAAGAGGATTCCCAGGGGCGGCCAGCCCGCCATCCAGGGCAGCAGGATCAGATGAGCCGAACTGCTGATGGGAAGAAACTCGGTGAGACCTTGCAGAACCCCCAGAATCGCCGCTTGCCAGGTTGGATCGAGCATGACCCGACATCATATGCGAAATGTCTGTTCTCTGCGGCTGGTCTCCCCGTCGGATCTCGATGCTATACTCTCGTTTTCCGAGGCGGTCCGAACCGGACCGTACTCCTTGCCGCAGGACGGACCTCGAACCCTGAAGAAGCCGATGTCAGATCATCGTCAAACCGCACTCATCCTCGATTTTGGGTCTCAATACACGCAACTCATCGCCCGGCGCATCCGGGAGGCACGCGTCTATTCCGAGATCCTTCCCTTCGACACCCCCTGGGAGGAAATCGTCAAACGCCGGCCGACTGCGTTGATCCTTTCCGGCGGTCCGAGTTCGGTATTCGAACCCGGATCTCCGCATCCCGATCCACGCGTCTACGAGTTCGACGGTCCCATTCTCGGAATTTGCTATGGCATGCAGTTGCTGGTGCATCATCTGGGGGGACGAGTCGAACCGGCAACCCGGGAATACGGAAAGGCGGAGATCGAAGTCGTTGCCGACTCGCCACTGTTCCAGAATCTGTCCAACCGGATGACGGTCTGGATGAGCCACGGCGATCACATCGCTTCCCTTCCCGACGGCTTCGAGGTCGTGGCCCGTACCCGGGCGGTACTGGCTGCCATCCAGGATTCGCAGCAACGGGTGTTCGCCCTCCAGTTTCATCCTGAAGTCGTCCACACGCCCAAAGGCCGGGAAATCCTCTCGAACTTCCTGTTCCGCGTCTGCGGATGTCGCGGCGATTGGACCGTCGCATCTTTCGTCAGGGAGGCGGTCGCCAGGATTCGCAGCCAGGTGGGTGAAGGCCGGGTGTTGTGCGGACTTTCGGGAGGCGTCGATTCGACCGTCGCGGCCATGCTGGTTCACCAGGCCATCCGTGATCGCCTGACCTGCGTCTTCGTCGACAACGGGTTGCTGAGAAGAGACGAATTCCAGGAGGTTCTGGGGACGTTTCGACACCACCTCCACCTGAACGTTCGTGGCGTCGATGCGTCGCAGCGGTTTCTGGACCGGCTGGCCGGAGTCCAGGACCCGGAACGAAAGCGGAAGATCATCGGTGAGGAATTCATCCGCGTGTTCGAAGCCGAGGCGGCCCAACTCGGCACGATCGATTTTCTGGTGCAGGGAACGCTCTATCCGGACGTCATCGAATCGGTGTCGGTCAAAGGACCGTCGGCAGTCATCAAGAGCCATCACAACGTCGGCGGACTTCCCGAGAAGATGCACCTGAAGCTCGTCGAACCCTTGCGCGAGCTGTTCAAGGATGAAGTCCGACAGGTGGGGCGAGAGCTTGGCCTGCCCGAGGAATTCGTGGTCCGCCAACCCTTCCCGGGACCGGGCCTGGCTGTTCGGATCGTCGGAGACGTCACCGGGGATCGACTGCGGGTCCTGCGGGACGCGGACGCCATCGTCCAGGAGGAGATTCGGGCGGCCGGCCTGTACGAGAAGATCTGGCAGGCCTTTGCCGTTCTGCTCCCAATCAAGAGCGTCGGCGTCATGGGAGACGATCGGACCTATGAAAACGTGGTGGCCATCCGGGCGGTCGAGAGCCTGGACGGAATGACCGCGGACTGGGTGGCGCTCCCTCACGAACTCCTGAGTCGGATGTCGAATCGAATCGTCAACGAAGTGCGCGGGGTCAATCGTGTCGTCTACGACATTAGCTCGAAACCCCCCAGCACGATTGAATGGGAGTAGCGGAAGTCCTCCAGCCTAGTCCTTGTCGAGAGATCGAAGCATGAGTTTTTGCCACCTCCACCTGCACAGCCACTACAGTCTGCTCGACGGAGCAAACCGGATCGACGACGTCGTCCGACGCGCGGTCGAGCTCGGAATGCCGGCCGTCGCCCTGACCGACCACGGGAACCTCTTTGGAGCCGTTCAGTTCCATGACAGCGCGGTCAAGCATGGCGTCAAGCCGATCATCGGCTGTGAAGTCTACGTGGCCCGCCAGGGAAGAAAACACAGAGAGGGGCGATCGTCGGGAAGCAATCACCTGATTCTGCTGGCTTCCAACGAACAGGGCTACCGCAACCTGGTTCATCTGGTCTCGCTGGGCTATCTGGAGGGCTTTTATTACCGCCCTCGGGTGGATAAGGAGCTCCTCGCGCGCTATTCGGAAGGACTGATCTGCCAGTCGGCATGCCTGCAGGGCTCGGTGGCCGCCAACCTGGTCGGCGAGCGCTACGATGTGGCCCGCCGTGAAGCCGGCGAACTCAGCGAAATCTTCGGTCCGGGCAATTTCTATCTCGAGCTGCAGGATCATCGAATCGCCGAACAGAAGATCGTCAATGAAGGGGTCCTGCGTCTGTCCAGGGAACTCGGCCTTCCGATGGTTGCGACCAACGACTGCCACTACCTGGATCGCGACGACGCCCACGCTCACGACCTGCTGCTGTGTATCCAGACCGGCAAGACGGTCAGTGACACCGACCGGCTCGTGTACAAGACCGAGGAGTTCTACTTCAAGACCCCCGACGAAATGCAGGCGATCTTCCGCGATGTTCCGGAGGCTCTGAGCAACACCCTGTCGATCGCCGAGCGCTGCAATTTCGAATTCGGCGGAACCCACAACATCTTTCCGGACTTCGATGTGCCCGAGGGAGAAACCGTCGATTCCTATTTCGAGAAGGTCGCCCGGGCGGGATTCGAAGAGCGTCTGACCAAGCTGAAGCGTCTCGAACGCGACGGAAGGCTCCGCCACCCGATCGAGGACTACCGGACCCGGCTCGATAGCGAGATACGGGTGATTCAGCAAATGCAGTTTTCCGCCTATTTTCTGATCGTCTGGGATTTCATCCGTCATGCGCGAGAGGTGGGGATCCCGGTGGGCCCGGGACGAGGTTCGGCGGCCGGGAGCCTGGTCTCGTATGCCCTCCGCATCACGGATGTGGACCCGCTGGATTACGATCTTCTCTTCGAGCGATTTCTGAATCCTGAGCGCGTAACTCCCCCCGATATTGACATTGACTTCTGCATGCTGCGCCGTGGCGAGGTCATCGACTATGTCACCCAGCGCTACGGACGCGAGAACGTCAGCCACATCATCACGTTCGGGACGATGGCCGCCCGTGCCGCCATTCGGGATGTCGGGCGAAGCCTGAGCGTTCCCTACGCGGACGTCGACAAGATCGCCAAGCTGGTGCCCGCCGGTCCCGGTGTCACCCTGGAAAAGAGCATCGGGACGGTCAAGGAACTCCAGGACATGGCCGATCGCCATCCGCAGTACGCCCAGATCCTGAATGTCGCCCGGAGGCTCGAGGGGCTGGCGCGACATGCGTCGACGCACGCTGCGGGCGTCGTCATCGCCCCCAAACCCCTCATTCAGCTCGTACCGCTCTATCGAAGCAACAAGGATGAGATCACGACCCAGTACCCGATGTCCGATCTGGAACGGCTGGGCTTGCTGAAGATGGACTTCCTGGGTTTGACCACCCTCACCGTAATCGATCAGGCGCTCGAACAGATCAGCGACCAGCTGGACGAGCGAGTCCAGCTCCAGGAAATCCCACTGGACGATTCGGAGACCCTCAAGCTCTTCTGTGAAGGACGTACGAGCGGGATCTTCCAGTTCGAGTCGGCGGGCATGCGCGACATCCTGCGGCGGCTCCAACCCAGCCGCTTCGAAGATCTCATCGCTTTGAACGCACTCTACCGGCCGGGACCCATCCAGGGAGGCATGATCGACGACTTCATCGATCGCCGTCACGGTCGGGTCGAAGTCGCCTACGAGTTGCCCGAGCTCGAGCAGATCCTGAAGGAGACCTACGGCGTCATCGTCTATCAAGAACAGGTCATGCAGATCGCAAGCAAGCTGGCAGGTTTCTCCCTGGGCGAAGCCGATCTGCTGCGCCGGGCCATGGGCAAGAAGAAGAAATCCGTCATGGAGGCTCAGCGCAAGAAGTTCCTGGAAGGGGCCCGCGAGCGCCAGGTCGACGCGACCAAGGCGCGACGAATCTTCGAGTTGATGGAACAGTTCGCCGGGTACGGCTTCAACAAGAGCCATTCCACCGCCTATGCCCTGCTGGCCTACCAGACGGCCTATTTAAAGGCCCACTTCCCGGTTCAGTTCATGGCGGCCCTGCTGACCAGTGAAATGTCGAACACGGACAAGATCGTCCAATACCTGGGTGAGGCCCGCGAGATGGGCATCGAGGTTCTTCCACCCGACATCAATGAGAGCGACGTCGAATTCAAGGGAGCCGGCGAACGGCGCATTCGTTTCGGGCTTGCGGCTGTGAAGAACGTCGGAGAGGCGGCGATTCGAGCCATCATCGAGCAACGGAAGGAGATCGGGCGTTTTCAGGGGTTCTTCGAATTCTGCGAGGAGCTCGACTTGCGGCTGCTCAATAAACGGGCTTTGGAGTCTCTCATCAAGGCCGGCGCCCTGGACGGTCTCTACCAAAAGCGGAAATCGTTGATGGAGGCCCTCGATCGTGCCATCGAGCACGCACAGAAACGGCGCAAGGATCGTTTGAGCGGACAGAAGAGCCTCTTCGGCGCAGGGGCGGGTGCCGAACCGCAGCCGCCCATCCAAGTCCCCGACCGGGGGGAGTGGACCGACCGCGAGAAGTGGGCATTCGAAAAGGAGGTGCTGGGTTTCTATCTCAGCGGCCATCCTCTGGAGAAGTACCGGGCCGAGTTGAAGGGCTTCTGCCGCTACTCTGTGGCTGACGTCAATCCGGACATCGCCGGCCAGGACGTTTCACTGGGCGGAGTCGTGTCGGCGTTCCGGCGGCTGCAGACCAAGAAGGGCGATACGATGGCCGTCTTCCAGCTCGAGGACATGACGGGGAGCGTCGAAGTGCTGATGTGGCCGGCCATCTTCGAGCGCTTCAAGGACTTCCTCGAAGGTGACAGCCCTATTTGCCTACGAGGGCGATGTGACGTCGATGCTCGAGGCGAAGTCAAGGTGATCTGCAACGAGATCCTCGACCTGGCTTCGGTTTGGAAGGCCGGCGTCCAGAAGGCCATGATACGGATTCCCGTCCCGGCACTCGAGGACGGCTCGATCGACCGTTTCGAGAATCTCATCCGGCGTTATCCCGGCTGCTGCGCACTGGAGTTCGAACTGTTTGAGAAGAGTCGCTACACGCTCCAAGTCATCCCGTCCGAAAGCGTGACGGTCAATCCGGCCCCCGATTTCGTGGCGGAGGTGGAGAGTCTCTTCGGTGAGAAATCCTGTATACTTGAGATCCCGTGCTAGCCGGTCTGTCGAGATCGCAGAAGCCGACCGGCGGCAAGCACGGTTTGCAGGAGCCCAAAGGCTTCCCCTGGGGAGTGCGGGACCAGCGGGCAAAACGACGCATGAACGAGGAAACCACAAGCGCTCCGAATCAGGGCGAGCAGTCGGCGGAGGGGGCTGGGTCCGAACGCAAAGCCCCGCAGGCCTCCGGCGAGGTCAACCGTCTTAGAGAGAGAATCCGGGAACTCGAAGGCCAGATGCATCCTATTTCCACGGCATGGGACCAGGTTCAGCTTTCCCGGCACGAACAACGTCCCTACAGTCTGGACTATGTTTCGAGGGTCTTCACCAATTTCCGCGAGATCCACGGCGACAGGCGCTACTCGGACGATACGGCGATCGTCGGCGGAATGGCCCTGTTGGAGGGTTCTCCGGTGATGGTTGTCGGCCAGCAGAAGGGCCGGAACACCAAAGAACGTCTCTATCGCAACTACGGCATGCCCCGCCCGGAGGGTTACCGCAAAGCTTTGCGCCTGATGCGCCTGGCCGAGAAGTTCGGTCGTCCCATTTTGTGCTTCGTCGACACGCCGGGAGCCTATCCGGGAATCGGCGCCGAGGAGCGCGGGCAGGCTCAAGCCATCGCCGAGAATCTGCTGGTCATGGCGCAGATTCGCGTGCCCATCATCGTGACGGTCCTGGGCGAGGGCGGCAGTGGCGGCGCGCTGGCGATCGGCGTCGGGAACAAGGTCCTGATGCTCGAGCATGCGATCTACTCGGTCATCTCTCCGGAAAGCTGTTCCGCCATCCTCTGGAAGGACCAGGAACACGCCCGTGAGGCTGCAGAAGCTCTGAAGCTGAGCTCGGAACATCTTCACCGTTTCAAGGTCGTGGACGAGATCGTTCCCGAACCCGAGGGCGGAGCGCAGAACGACTGGGACAAAGCCGCTGAAATTCTCAAAGCGGCCCTGGTCCGCAGCCTCGAGGAACTGTCCGGGTTGACTCCGGACGAGTTGATCGATCACCGCTACCAACGGTTCCGGCGTATCGGTGAGATTGCCGGCAACTGAACCCGCGCCGGCTTCGGATCGAAGATCCCGTGGCGTCTACCGAGTATCGATTCTTTGCCGATGCAATGCTGGGCACGCTGGCGCGCTGGCTGCGCATCCTCGGCTACGACACCGAGTACCAGCGGGACGTGGACGATGATGACTTGGTCCGCCGCTGTGTTGCGGAGGGCCGGATCGCCCTGACCAAAGACCGAAGGCTCGTGGAGAGACGCGCTCTCCACAACGCTCTGCTCATTCGGAGCAAGCGGCTGGGGAGTCAAATCCGCGAAGTTCTGGCCGTCACAGGCGACACCCCGGCCGACCGCCCTTTCCTGTCACGCTGCGTGGAATGCAACAGCCCCCTCGAAGACGTATCCCGGGCGGCGGTTCGAGAACAGGTTCCCCCCTACGTTTTCCGTACGCAGCCGGAGTTTCGGAGGTGTTCCTCTTGCGGTCGCATCTATTGGGCGGGGACTCACCGGGATCGCATGCTCGAACGACTGGCGAAGCTGCTCTCGGATACGGGCGAAGAGATCGATCGGAAGTCGGCCCCGGAATCCGAACGACGATGAAGATGCCGCCGCTTATGCGTATAATGTCGAATCTCACGCGGAGACACTCGCATGGAACATCTTGCTGAGCTCGAACGCACCTGTTACTGCGGGGCTGTGACTGAGAGCCTCGTGGGCAAGACCATTACGGTCATGGGTTGGGTGGACCGCATTCGCGATCTTGGCAACCTTGTCTTTCTGGACCTGCGCGACCGCAGCGGCATCGTACAGATCGTCAGCAGCCCCGAGAGCGGATGTCTGGAGAAAGCTCGCCAAGTCCGTCCGGAGTTCGTCCTGGCCATCGTCGGGGAGGTCGTCAAGCGAAGTGAAGACACCGTCAACGAGGAGATTCCGACCGGAACGGTCGAAGTGAGGGCTTCGGAACTGCGGCTCCTGAACCGTGCCCAGACTCCCCCCTTTCCGATCAACGGAGACGTGACCGCCTCTGAAGAAACGCGCTTGCGTTACCGGTTCCTGGATCTGAGGCGCCGCCCCCTGCAGTCGAACATGCGACTCCGCCATCAGGTCTGCCTGGAAGCACGCCGCGAGCTGGACGAGCAGGGATTCCTCGAGATCGAGACCCCCTTTCTGACCAAATCGACGCCCGAGGGAGCTCGGGACTATCTGGTTCCGAGCCGGATCCACCGCGGGCACTTCTACGCACTCCCGCAATCGCCCCAGCTCTTCAAACAGCTCCTCATGGTCTCCGGCTTCGATCGTTACTTTCAGATCGTTCGCTGTTTCCGGGATGAAGATCTCAGGGCCGATCGCCAGCCCGAGTTCACGCAGGTCGATATCGAGCTCTCCTTCCCCCGCATGGAAACGATTTTCAGGCTGGTTGAAGGACTCCTGGTCCGGATGTTTGGAGCCGCGGGAATTCAGGTCGGGACTCCATTTCCCAGGATGTGTTACGCGGACGCGGTGGAGAACTACGGAACCGATCGTCCGGACATCCGTTATGAACTCAAGCTGCGAGACGTCAGTGGGGCGTTCACGGAGACCCCCTTTCAGGTGTTTCGACAGATTCTCGAAGAGGGGGGCGTCGTCAAGGGAATTCCGGTCCCCGCCGGACAGGAGTACTCCCGTAAAGACATCGATAATCTGAGCGAGTTGGTCAAGCAGTATGGCGCCGGTGCCGTCTCGTGGATCCGGATCCCGTCGGAGGGGGCCGTCAAGAGCTCACTGCCCAAGGTCGTACCGGAAGACGAGTTGATGCGAGCAGCCGGCCTGGCCGGTCTGGAACCTGGGCAGTATCTGTTGATGGTGGCCGGTCCGCGGCGGGTGGTCCATGATTCCCTGTCAGCGCTCCGGCAGCATCTGGCGGCTCGTCTGGACCTGATTCCAACGGACCGGTTTGACTTCCTGTGGGTCCACGACTTTCCCCTGCTCGAATGGAATGATGAAGAGCAGCGGTTCGTCGCGCTGCATCATCCTTTCACGTCGCCGCGCGACGAGGATCTCGAGCTCCTCTCGAGCGACCCCTCCCAAGTCCTGGCCAAGGCCTACGACGTCGTCCTCAACGGAATCGAGATCGGAGGGGGTTCGATCCGTATTCATCGCGAGGACGTACAGCGCCAGGTTTTCAATGCCCTGCGCATCGAGCGTGAGGAAGCGGAAGAGCGATTCGGCTTCCTGCTGGAGGCACTCGGCTACGGCGCTCCGCCCCATGGCGGCATCGCGTTGGGACTGGACCGGATCGTCATGCTGCTGGCTGGTGAAAAGTCGATTCGTGAGGTGATCGCCTTTCCCAAGACGGCCAAGGCGATCGATCTGATGTGCGCGGCGCCGTCGACCGTCAGCGAAAAGCAGCTCAGAGAACTGCACATTCAGCTGAGGAAGTTTTAGGCTCCCTCAAACTCGTCCGAGTCGTCTGCCATAATGCGACCGTGGGAAGAGTCCGTGTCCTGCCTGAAGTCCTGGCCCATCAGATCGCTGCGGGCGAGATCGTGGAACGACCGGCGTCCGTGGTCAAGGAACTGGTCGAAAACGCGCTTGATGCTGAAGCATCCTCCGTCCGTGTCTATCTCGAAGAAGGGGGCAAGCGCGTCATCCGGGTCACGGATGACGGCTATGGGATGACGGCCGAGGACGCGACCCTCGCTTTCGAGCATCACGCCACCAGCAAGATTGCCCAGGTCGAGGACCTCCAGCAGATCCGCACGCTGGGCTTTCGCGGGGAGGCACTGCCGTCGATCGCTTCGGTCTCCAGGACGATCCTGAAGACCGTCGATCGAGACAGCTCAGATTCGGCGGCGGCTCCCGGCATCGAGATCGAGTATGAGGGAGGCCGGCGGAGCCGCATGCTCGAGATCGCCTGGCCCGGTGGGACCGAAATCACGGTCCGCGAACTCTTCTACAATGTGCCCGCTCGTCGCAAGTTCCTCAAGACGTCCGCTACCGAGTTGAGCCATGTCAGCCGGCTGCTGACCTGCTATGCGCTGGCGTTCCCGGGCATCGAGTTTCGCCTCGACCATGAGTCCCGAAACATCCTCGATGCCTTCTCGGTCGACAAAGGGCGTGAACGGGTTTTCCAGTTGTTCGGCGAACGGCTCGTCGAAGCGCTGGCTCCTCTCGACTACGCAGCCGGAACGATCCGGATCTCCGGCTTTGCCTCCCTGCCCCACGAACAGCGAAACAGCAGCCAGTCCCTCTACTTGTTCGTCAACCGCCGTATGGTTCGGGACCGTCTCCTGACCCATGCCGTACGTCAGGCCTATCAGAATCTGATTCCGGCAGCGGCCTATCCGGTGGTCATCCTGTTCCTCGAGATCGATCCTGCCCTGGTCGACGTGAACGTCCACCCGACGAAGGCGGAAATCCGCTTCCGGAATTCATCGGAAGTCCATTCCGCCGTGCTGCGGGCCGTCGAGCAAAGCCTGCTGCTGCACCGTTCGAATCTGTCGAGCCTGGCGCGCGACGTCGATTTTGCCCGCACCGATCCGGTGGGCCACGACCATCGGACACGGGACAGCCTCGACGCTTTCCTGAGTCGAACCTCCACCAGCCCTCTCTTCCGATCATACGAAGGGGCGGCAGTCGGGCGAACCGGTTCTGGATCACGATGGCCGGGGCGGCTTGACGACGATTCCCAGGTCTGGGGTACCGGGACCGTCGGCGAAGCGACCAACGACGATCCTCACGGGAGCGAAATCCCGCACACGGACAACCTGAGTCCGGCAACCGTGGTTCTGGGACAGTTCGTCGAGAGTTTCATCGTCGCCACCGATCGCTCCGGCGTCATGCTGGTCGACCAGCACGTCGCCCACGAGCGCATCCTCTACGACCGCGCCCTGCGTGCACTTGGCGGGACCGCCACGGTGCCTGTTCAGCGCCTGTTGATTGCGGAGACAGTCGACTTGGAACCGGCGCAGGTTGCCGTGGTGAGCCAGGTCCTCGACTACCTGAACCAGAACGGATTCGAAGTCGAGTGGTTCGGCGAGCGGACGCTCATCGTCCGCGGCGTACCGGCCCTCACGGGCAGCATCGACGCCAAGAAGCTTCTCGGCCAACTCTTCGATGAACTGGACAAGCTCGACGAACTCCGTCTTGACGGCCCCGACGCGGATCGAGGCCTGCGCAGGCTGCGGGAAAAGATCGCCATCTCGCTTTCCTGTCGGGCAGCCGTCAAGATCAACACGCCGCTGTCGGCCGAGAAGATGCGCTGGCTGATCGACGAACTGTTCCGCTGCGAGAATCCGTACACCTGCCCCCACGGCCGTCCCATCGTCCTGCGCCTCAATCTCGAGGAGGTTCTGAGGGGATTCAAGAGAATCTGAGATTCGGGAAAGGAATACAGGAGACCGAAGACCGGAGGACACACAACAGAACCACGGGGGAAACCGGAGTCGGAAGAAGGTCCGTGCCGGTCCGTATTCGTTCGTGTCCGCGCCCTAGGAGCTCTCGCCTCGAACGACCCAGTCTGGCAGAGAATCCTCGTCGAGCCAGTCCGGGATCTGTCGAAACGTATGGAGGGATGCGAGCACTGTCTGGTAGTGCTGCATCGAGTGACGCCGCAGGAAACCTCGGTAGAGCTCCTCTTTGGAGAGCGAGAACTGATGGGCAGCCTGGCCGGCGGTCAGGGTGTTCATCAGGTTCAGAGTCGACACGGTCGGATCGATGTTGAAGTCTCGAAAGGGCATCTGCTCGAGCACGCTCTTAAACGGAGCCAGGATGCGTGAAGCCTGGCCGAGCGACATGAAGTCGGCCATGGCGAAACTCCACTCCACCGGATCGAGATTGAGGTTCAGCACCTTTTGCGGCTGATCCGATGTGAAGATCATTCTGACCCGGGTCTCGCCGCTTTCCATCACCCTGAAGTTGATGGTCTGAAAAGCAGCTTCGAATTCACCCGGACCATACGCGAAGGGTCCCCGGCGAGGATTACGGATGAAGGCGTACCCGAAGCCGTACTCTCCAAGCACACCGGGTTCTGGAGCTTCCTCGTTTCGGATGAAATCGGGAGTGATGATGAGGAAGCTCTCCTCCTTGAGCGGAACCTGGAGATGAGGTGATGCCGACCCCATCGGCCGCACACTCACATTGAACTGGTAAATCTGCAATCGCAGGATCGCCCATTCGTAGGTCGAACCGATCTCGCGGAGATCCACGACCTGCGATCCTTGCTCTGTGGGAACGGTCTCGATCTCCGCCGCGCCGACGCGCTTCAAGAAGACCTGAGAGAAGCCCATCCCGTCACGCTCGACCTCGGAACCGGGACGGAGGTTGAAGGGACCCAAATACTCGGCCCAGGAACCGTTGTTCGACTCCACTGCGCCGCGGGGCCTCCGAAAATCGCTGATCCGCAGGAAGTAGCGGAGCACGAACTCACGGACTTGATCGCGCATCCAAAGCGCCGACTCCTCCTTCGAGGACACCGGCGCCTTGGGCTGGTCATAAAAGACCTCGTCGATCACACCCATGACGGGCAACACGCGGTCATTCAGCGGGACCTCGCCGAAGAAGCCCTGGCTGCGGTCCGGCCGGTTGAAGGTCTCGACCAAGTCGAATGTCTTCAGATCCCCCGATGCCTCACGTGCCGCGAACCAGTTCTTGAGGGCCAAGCCGTCCGAAAGGAACCGATCGCAGGTCTCCAGTACACGCTCGCGCTTATCCTGCCCCTGTCGTACAGGGCTTACACCGCTGCTTGCCATTCTTCCCTACTCCCTCAAGAAACGCGTTTGAGAACCTCGAAACGAGGCGACATGACTCGGTAAGAGCTGCAGGCGATATTAAGCCCTGGGCATCGATGAACGCAAACATAATCGTGCGACACAGCACGCTGCGCTCGGTCTCGAAAGATGAGGGAACCGTCGCTGAAGGTGAGGCTGGACCTTGCCGCTCCGATGAACTCGGAGGCGAGATGACCTCCAAAGCAAAATCGAAATGTCCCGATCCAACCTCGCAGACGACGGATCAGCGATGCTTGCGCGTCAACAGGTAGCCCAACAGTCCGGCTGCAATGCCTCCGGCGACCCAGACACTGCGATTCGTTTTCACGAATCTCCAGGTGTCGGCCGCGATGTCGCTGGAACGGCGATAACGGACGTAGTCGGCCGTCCGCTGCAATTCGCGAGCCAACCTCCCAGCTTCGAATGGGCTCTCCAGATCCTTCCCGAGGCTCCGAATCTGAGCCGCGAGGCTTTCGATTCTCCGACCGGTTTCCGATTTGAGATTGCCTGTGGACTTCTCTATGCGTGAGCCGAGGCGCTGGGCCTGATCGATCGCCAGACCCCGTGCGACAGAACGACCTGCATTACCAATGACACTCATGGAATGTTCCTCCTATCTTCCTTCCACTGTATGACTTTTGGATCCGAAATGACAACCTGACGAGCCGACTCGTCAGGTTGCGCATCTTGACGCGACCGGTCCCAGCCGATTCAATAGCGAATCCGGAAAGGACGGAATCATGATGCAGGCGATCGGGGTGCTTGGAGCGGGGCGTGTTGGACGAGTCATAGCATTGGATCTGTCGGCCCGTCATGAGGTCACGGCGATCGACTGCCTACGGGAACGGCTGGACGAAGGTTTCCCTCAGAACTCCGTTCGCACACTGCAGATCGACTTCTCCCAAGCGGCGGATTTCGCCGACATCCTCTCGCGCTTCGATCTCATCGTGAACGCTCTGCCCGGCCACCTGGGCAGACGTGTTCTCGAGCTTGCGATCGAAGCTCGCAGGCCCGTGGTCGACATCTCCTTCGCACCGGAGAATCTGCTCGAACTCGACGCTCTGGCCCGCCGCCAGGGCGTGACCGTAGTCGTCGACATGGGGCTGGCACCGGGCATGAGCAACGTCCTGCTCGGACACCACATCGCGGAACTCGAAACCGTCGACCGATTCGAGTGTTTGGTCGGGGGACTGCCCGTCGAGCGGACCAGACCCTTCGAGTACAAGGCGCCCTTTTCACCCGCCGACGTCATCGAGGAATATACGCGTCCCGCCCGGCTCCGGGAGAGAGGCAACGATATCGTACGGCCGGCTCTTTCCGAGATCGAACTGGTCGAGTTTTCGGGAATCGGCACGCTCGAAGCCTTCAATACGGACGGGTTGCGAAGCCTCCTCCAGAGCTACGATGTGCCCAACATGCGCGAGAAGACCCTTCGCTACCCGGGTCACGCCCGGAGGATGCAGATGTTGCGCGATGCCGGGTTTTTCTCTGTGTCACCAATCGATGTGGGAGGCGTGCCGGTGCGGCCCCTGGACGTCACTTCGCGTCTCCTGTTCGAGCATTGGCAACTCGAGGAAGACGATCCGGAATTCACGGTCATGCGCGTGACCGTGGAAGGGTCCAACGCTGAAGGGGGTCATGAAGTCCATGCCTGGAGCCTGGAAGACCACCGGGACCGCTCGACCGGCTTCAGTTCGATGGCACGAACGACGGGGTTTGCTTGCAGTGCGGCCGTCGAGCTCCTCTGCCGACATCGCTTTCGTCGACCGGGGGTCCACCCGCCGGAGCGACTCGGTGAAGATTCCGAGCTGTTCCAGTCCCTCCTCGAGTACCAGGCCGAGCGTGGCATCGAGTACCGACACGCACTCGCCGGATCGACCGCCTCTTGATTTCCACAGGTGGAACTCCCTATCGTGAGAGACAACCGGGGAGGTGGGCCGTGGAAGTCCGGATTCTGGCTACGGGCGGAACTTTCGACAAAGAGTACGACGAGCTCAGGGGTCAGCTCTTCTTCAAGGAGAGCCATCTCACCGAGATCCTCAAGCTGGGACGCTGCCGGTTGGAGGCCGAAGTCGAGACGGTCATGTTGATCGACAGTCTGGAAATGACCGAGCAGGACCGGCGAGCGATCGTGGAGCACTGCCTCAGCGTGCCGGAAGAACGCATCATCATCACCCACGGCACGGATACCATGGTCGAGACGGCCCGCCTCCTGGCAACCGAGGTTCACGGGAAGACGATCGTGCTGACTGGAGCCATGATTCCTTTCGCCTTCGGCAGTTCCGACGGCCTCTTCAACATCGGCGGGGCCATGACCGCCGTTCAGATCCTTCCCAATGGCGTTTACATCGTCATGAACGGACAGGTCTTTCCCTGGTACCGGGCCCGCAAGAACCGCGCAACGGGAATCTTCGAGCGGATTCCGGAAGCCTGAGCGGGAGAGTAGTTTCGAGTTTCGAGGGCGTGTTGCCGAAATCCTTCGGACCCCGCCTCGACCTTGGTACTGGTCCGTCGAGATTTACAGATCCGATCTCACGCCAAGCCGCCACGGACGCCAAGGGCTCTAGAACAAAGAAATCCTTTGCGTACTCAGCGGCTTTGCGCGAGATCGAGTTGCCGAGGTGACGCGCTGCTGTGCCGAGCGTTCAAACCAAACCGGGACTGAGAGCATTCGGGCAACACGCCCTCGAAACTCGAACTCTCGGAACCCCCCGGAACTCGGGACTCTCGGGACTCTCGGGACCCTCGGAACTCGAAACTCGAAACTCGGAACTCTTACTCCCCATTGACCGCCCCGCCCTGCCGGTTTAGGATTCCCTTCGATCAACCGGAAGGGAGAGAACCGAACCATGAAGCGACTCTGTCTGGGCTTATGCTTGTTACTCAGTCAACTGCCGCTGCTCCTGGCTCAGGAAAAGCCGGCCTATCTCAACCCAAATCTGTCCGTCGAGGAGCGGGCTCAGGATCTGGTCGGACAGCTGACTCTCGACGAGAAGATCGCCCAACTCAACTATCGTGCACCCGCGATCGATCGTCTCGACATCCCGGCCTACAACTGGTGGAATGAGGCGCTCCATGGAGTCGCCCGCAACGGCCGGGCGACCGTGTTTCCACAGGCCATCGCTCTGGGCGCGACCTGGGACGACAACCTGGTCTACCAGGTGGCGTCAGCCATCTCCGATGAAGCTCGTGCCAAGTACAATGCCTCGCAGCGGATTGGCAATCGGGGTCAATACGCCGGGCTGACCTTCTGGTCTCCCAACATCAACATCTTCCGCGACCCACGCTGGGGGCGCGGCCAGGAGACCTACGGCGAAGACCCCTATCTCACCGGTCGAATCGGTCTCGCCTTCGTTCGCGGACTTCAGGGCAACGATCCCCGGTACCTCAAAGCGGCCGCCTGCGCCAAGCACTATGGCGTGCACAGCGGACCGGAGGGTGTTCGCCACGAGTTCGACGCAGCACCTCCGAAGAAGGACTTTCGCGAAACCTACCTGCCGGCCTTTCAGACCGTCGTGACCGAAGGAAACGTCGAGATCGTCATGTGCGCCTACAACCGCGTTTACGACGTTCCCGCCTGCGCCAGCAACCTGCTGCTTCAGGATATCCTCCGCAAAGAGTGGAAGTTCCAGGGGCATGTCACGTCGGACTGCTGGGCCCTGGTCGATTTCTATGAGGGACATCACTACGTCAAGACTCCCGAGGAAGCGGCGGCGGCTGCTTTCAAGGCGGGCGTCGACGTGAATTGCGGCAGCGTCTCACCCTACCTCAAGGGCGCCGTTTCGCAGGGCCTGATCAGCGAAGCGCAGATCGACGACGCTCTCGTTACACTGATGAAGACGCGCTTTCGGCTTGGTCTTTTCGATCCGCCCGACATGGTTCCCTACAGCGAGATCGGCCCGGAGGTCATCAACTCACCCGAACACCAGGTTCTGGCGCGCAAGGCGGCGGACGAAGCGATCGTGCTGCTCAAGAACGACGGCGTCCTGCCTCTGAAGAAGACCATCCAGAACCTGCAGGTTGTCGGACCCAACGCGGCCAGTGCCGACGTCCTGCTGGGCAACTACTACGGCGTCTCCAGCAATCTCCACACGATCCTCGAGGGGATCACGGAGAAGGTCGATCCCGGCTCCACACTCCAGTATGCGCATGCCTTCCTCCTCGATCGAGAGAACGTCAATCCCGTTGACTACAGCGCCGGCGCCGCCTCCGGATCCGATGCGGTCGTCGTCGTCATGGGGTTGACCGGACTCCTCGAGGGAGAAGAGGGAGAGTCTCCGGCCTCGCCGACCAAGAGCGACCGGTTCGACATCGGCTTGCCGAAGAATCAGATCGAGTACCTCAAGAAACTCCGCCAGGGTGGTGACGCTCCTCTGATCGTGGTCCTGACCGGCGGCAGTCCGGTGGCCATCCCGGAGATCGAGGAGATCGCCAACGCCATCCTCTATGTCTGGTATCCGGGCGAGGAAGGAGGCCGGGCGGTCGCGGACGTTCTGTTCGGAGACACCGTTCCTTCCGGAAGGCTTCCTCTGACCTTCCCGAAGTCGGTCGACCAACTGCCTCCGTACGAGGATTACTCCATGGAGGGCCGGACCTACAAGTACATGACGAAGGAGCCCCTGTTCCCCTTCGGGTTCGGGCTCAGCTACACGACCTTCGAGTACGAGAACCCGGTGCTCGACCGTTCCGAGGTGAGTGCCGGCCAACCCGTCACCGTCGAGGTCACGGTCAAAAACACGGGCAAGCGCGCGGCTGACGAGGTCGTCCAGTGTTATCTGACCGACCTCGAAGCTTCGGTCCGCGTTCCCCAATACGATCTGAAGGGCTTCCAGCGGGTCTTCCTGTGGCCCGGACAAAGCCGCAAGGTCCGGTTCGAACTGACGGCCGAGGCTATGAAGCTGGTCGACAATGAGGGTAATCGCGTCCTGGAACCAGGTCAGTTTCGTGTGACCGTCGGAGGATCGTCACCGGGCCAAAGAGCCGTCGATCTGGGTGCGCCCAAACCGGTCTCCGCGGTCTTTACCGTCCAATAGTCAACGTCGTCCGAACGTCGGCGGATGTCGGGACGCAGCTGAATAGGTCTGCGTCCCGACGCGTATGCCTGACATGAAAAGCAATCTGGGCACCCATCAGGACGTTCTGGCAGCCCTGTTCATCGGACTTGGCGTGATGGGAGTGATCGGAATCGGCGTATTGCTGCTGATTTTCTCCATGTGCAGCGTGGCGCTCGGATTCGCCAGAACTCAGGATCCGTCGATGCCCGGCATTCTGGCTCTTTTGCCGATCGGACTGGGCATCTTCTTCGCTGCGCTGGTGGCCGTGGCCACCATTCCCAACTTCGTGGCCGCCTACGGGTTGCTGAAACGACGAACCTGGGGACCCATCGTCGCGTTGATCGCCGCCATCCTCGATTTACCCCACATTCCGTTGGGAACCGGGGTGGGCATCTACGGCATTTGGGTCTACCTGGAGATCAACCGTGACGGACCTCGAGATCGCCCGGCCGACCGTCCCGCATAGGCACGTCCGCAAGCCTGAAGCCGGAGAAGCGACCCATGCGCGCAAGTCCTTTCATCAATCCTGTCTCCGGTCTCCAGCTCCCAGCTCCGGACCCCCTGCTTCCTCCGCCCGGGGCTCCTCCGCCGCGATGCTGTATACCGCGATGGGTGCGTTTCGCCCCTTCACCGAGATCGCACCCCGGTCCTCGAACGGAAACTCGCTCCGCACCGTCTCGTAGGTGGTCTCACTCACCAGAATGGGGACGCCCACCACTTTCGTCGAGGTTTCCAGGCGTGATGCGACGTTGACGGTGTCACCGATGGCGGTGTACTCCATCCGCTTGTCGGAACCGACATTTCCAACGATGGCCTGACCCGTGTGGATGCCGATGCCCACCCGGATTTCGGCCTTCAGATCCCTCAACCATTTTCGGGAGAGCCGCCGGAGTTCCTGCTGCATTTCGACGGCCGCTCGGACTGCGTTGATCTCCTGCTCGGCGTCTTCCAACGGTGCCCCGAACAGAACCATCAGTCCGTCGCCCAGAAACTTGTCCAAGGTGCCCTTGTTGCGAAAGATGACGTCGATCATCGACTCGAAATACTCGTTCAGAAAGCCGACCACCTCCTCGGGCGAATGGCCCTCGGCAAAGGTCGTGAAGTTCCGAATATCGGAGAACAGGATCGTCACCTTCTTTCTGATGCCTTGGAGGCTAAGCTCCCCTCCAGACTGGAGAATATCCTCCATCACATCCTTCGAAACGTAACGGGCGAAGGCGCCTTTGAGTTCCTCTCGTTCCTTGAGGCCGATGGCCATCTGGTTGATCGCCTGGGCCACCTGACCGAACTCGTCCCGGCTCTGCAGGTGCACGCGGGCTTCGAAGTCGCCGTGACCGATCTGCTCGACCGTGTTGCGGACGGCCAGCAAAGGACGGCTGACCCGTTTGGCCAGCGCGAAGGACAGCAAGACGGCCAGCGTGATGGACGCCCCGACAGCCGTCAGAAGGCTCCAGCGAATGACCGCCAGCCGCTCGAGAACATCCTCCGCCCGGACGTCCACGCCCAAGGCGGCCACGACGACGCCCGCACGATTCTTGATGGGAGCATTGGCGCTCAGCCAGGTGCCCCAGCGATCCACAGAGAAATCGCCGTCGACCTGGTTCTCGGTCACGATCAGGGGCGTCCCGGGTCTGCCCTCATAGGCATCGCCCACGTGCGAACGCTTTGCGGGATCCTCCTCTGGGTCGATCCCGAAGAAGATCTCACCCGGTTTCTTCGGGTTGTAGAGCATGGTGTACATGTATGCGACATAAGTGTCCGCACGGCGGTTGGCATCTCTCGCTTCGCGCAACTGGTGAACGAGTTCCTGATAGGCCGGCAGATTCTCGTCGTCTCTCGTCTTGATCTGCTGATGCAGGTCGCCGTCAATGGACGACGCTGTTGTGGCTGCGATCGACAGCACCTTGCTCTGCAGCGCTCGGAAGAGCGCTTCCCGCGCGTGGTAGTAGAGAATGGCCCCTGCCACGACGCTCGTCAACGAGACGAGCACCGTTAGAGAGAGAAGCAGTTTCGATCGATAGGACATCCCTTGGGCCGCCTTCCGCTACTGGTCCCATCCCAGAGAAAGTCCGAACCAAACCTCGGCGTTGTCCGGGTTGCGTTCCTTATCGTCAACAACGGCAAACCGCACATAGGGGGTGAGATACGTGCCGCTCGTACCCAGGTAGAGGTCGTAGGACGCGCCCAGTACGAGGTCCGTGAAGCCGGTCTTGTCGGTGTACTGTTTGAAATTGAAGCCGCTGTCGGCGCTGAGCGTGAGGGCCCCGATCGAATGACTTCCTCCAACCAGGAGATAGCCCCCATCGCCCAGGTTGAAGTCTTGATAGTAAGTCGCCGACGGGCTCAACGGCAGGGATGGGAAGCTCAGACCCGCGTACGCCTCCTCGGTCGAGTCTTCGGCAGGATCCAGCCGAGGGTAGAGGTAGACGATGGCCCCGACGCTGAAGTCTACGGCGCTGCTGAGAGAGCGATCCAGGCCGACGGTGAGATCGATTTCATCGACATCCCGCGTCCATGACCGCTCGTCGAGGGCCGCTGAGCCCCACACATTGACCCAGAGCCCTGAGGGATTGTGAGTCAGGGTGAAGCCGGGCTGGAAGGCCGGATGGTGGTCTGTGATGTCGAACCCTCTCCAGTAATAGGTCGAGACCAGATCCGCCGCAGCAGAGGCACTCAAAGCTTGCTTGGAGTCTTTATCCTCGGCAGCCAGAACACTGGTCAGCGGGAGCGTGCTCATCAACAGTGGGAGCAGGAGTTGGCGTAATCTCATAATCTTTCCTCGACAATCGAGCATCGATGGCCGGTCCGGTCTGCGCCGAACACGACGGGGAGAGGTTTGCCGGTGGCGTCCTCTCACAGTGCCGGACTCCCCACTCCCTCTTAAACCTATCGTCAGATCTGCCGATTTTATGTATGACCCGATTCCCGAAAATGACATCGGTCTGAGCGAGTGAGCACGTACGAGCGGGCCTGCGACGCAGATGAGGTTGAGACTGGCGGGCAATGAGCCGATTCCTTCAGAGGCTGTTCAAGATCCATAGAGCAGAAGGCCGAAAGGTCCTGCATTTTGCCCTTCTCGGGGCACTCCTCGAAGCGGGAATTGCGCTGGGAATCAGTACTGCCGATTCTCTGTTCCTCGTCCACGTGGGCGCCCGGCAACTGCCGGTGGTCTACCTGATGTTGCCCCTGATCATGGTGGCGTTCACACCCTTCTTTTCGTACGTGGCCACCCGCTACGGAATCGATGCTCAGTTCAAGATCACCCTGATGGTGCTGGCCGGAGGAGGGCTGCTCTGCTTCCTGGCGGCCTCGTCCGGAGGGAGCTCGACCACCATCCCCTTTTACGTCATCAAGCTGTACGCCTCTCTCTGGGCCATCAGCCTCTTCACGCTCTACTGGAACTACGTGGATCGCTATTTCGACATGCTCGACGCCAAGCGGCTCTTCTCTGTGTTTGCGGGAGGATCTGCCTTCGGCGCCGCCCTCGGCGGAGGCATGGTCAGCTTCCTGGCCCGGATTCTCCCCGTCGAACACCTGTTTCTGGTGTGGTCGTTGGTCGCCGTTGCGTCCTTTCCGGTCGTTCTCCTGATCAACCGGAACTGGCGGAAGATCGATCCCGAGATCGAGACCGAAACCCACGGCTTCCTCGAACAAACGATCGAGGTGAGCCGAATCATGAACCGATCCCGTTATGTCGTTCTCCTGAATCTGATTCTCGTCGCGACGGTCTTCCTTTCCACCATCTGTGAGTTTCAGTACCTTGGAGTCTTTTCGTCCTCCGCCGGGAAAGAGCAACTGGCGGTTCTGTTCGGCACGCTTTTCGCGCTGACGAATGTCTTCAATCTAATCGTCAACTTCTTCTTGTTCAGCCGTGCTGTGGTTCTGTTGGGAGTGAGAAACCTGGCCCTGGTCCAGCCGTTGACGTTCCTTGCCGCCTTTGCGTTTCTCTACGGGAGCTACGGCTGGAGTGCCGCCGTTTTCGGCTTCTTCGCCTACCAGGGCATCCAATCTTCGATCGACAACAACAACTGGAACTTCGTCATGAACGGAGTTCCCAGCCACCATAAGAGCCAGGTCAGGACCTTCTCCGAAGGCATCTCGGAACCCGTGGCGGCCTCCCTGGCAGGCCTGTTCCTCTTCCTCGGCGCTCCTTTGATGTCTCACGGCCAGATCTCTCTGTCCGGCCTGGCGGCCAGTCTTGCCCTGGTCATGATCGCGCTATTTCTGCGAGGCGACTATCTGTCCGCCATCATGACCAACCTAAAGAGGGAATGGCTCGATTTCTCACGCTCCGACTCAGAACTCCTCCATCGGCTCGATGCTGCCGAAATCGAAGAACTGCAGCGACTCGCCGCCGAGGGTGAGCCGGAAGCGGCCCGAGCGGCGATCCGTTTCATGACGATCATCGACAGGCGCCTGGCGCTCGACTCTCTGCTCACCTTCTTCGACCGAGCCAGGAACGGAGACCGGCGGAAGCTCCATACCCTGCTGAGCGAGATCGTCCAAGATGCCGATGTGGAGGTTCTCACGACTCTCGTACGAGCGCTTGGACGACATGAAATCGTGTCGGAGTCCACATTCATCGAAGTCCTGGGCGCTCAGGGACTCGTGCAGTCCGAGTTGCTCAGCCCCCTGCTCGGCTCGAGCGATGCCTGGCAGCGGGCGGCGGCCGCCGTTGCTCGATGGAACAGTTGGGATTTGAACGAAGGTGTGCGGGCGATGACCGCCATTGACGAACTCCTTTCCGGCCGCGGTAAGGAGCGGCTGGCAGGTATTCGCGCCTTGGGCCAGATGCGCCAGGGGCGGTACGCTCATTTTCTGGTGCGGTTTCTTCGCGATGGGGATTCGGATGCCCGATATGAGGCCCTCTCCGCCATTCGAAACCTGGTCGACCGTGATTCCGGTCATCTGGTCCCCGAGGTCCTCGGAATCGTGCGCGACGGATCCGCCCGTGAGCGCGACATCGCGATCGACGTGCTGAGCAAGATCAAGGATTCGGGCTGTCTTCGTCCGCTCCTGTCGCTGGACCAGGGTCTGACTCCTTTGGAGCGTCGCAAGGTCGAGAAGCTCATCCTCGAAATCGGGCTCGGCAGCGTCCCCACGATCGTGGCGATTCTCGGTGATCCCGGATTCGATTACCAGGCTCGGTCCATCGCAGCCAGAACCCTCGGCAAGCTGGCGTTCCCACAGTTCGAGGCGCTGCTTCCGGAGCTCATTCGGACCGAGCTGGAAAGAGCCTATCGCTACCTCTACTTTCACTATGTACTCCGGCATCTGACCGAACGTTCCAGCGGAGTCGACGTCTTGTCGCTCTTTTACAGGGACGCTCAGCAATCCATCGTGGAGTTCGTTCTCGAAATCCTGACGATCGGGGGTCGCCTCCCCGACTTCGAGATGATCAGTTCGTCGCTCCGATCAACGAGCCCCAGAGTCCGCGCCAATGCCATCGAGAGCGTGGAACAGGCTTGCAGCCGCGATGTCTTCAAATTGCTCCTGCCTCTGGTCGCGCGAGCCGATCTGGAGGAGACCGCAGCGGTCTACCTGAGGCGGTTCGATGCTGTGACGGCCGATCCGGCGAGCATCGTCGAGCAGGCGGTCGATGGCTCTTTCGATCTGGAATGTTCAGCCGCTGCCCAGGCTCTCTGGGAGGACGATCCTCGAGAGGGGGCAACTCGATTCGCCACGCGCCTGACCAGGCCCAGAGCGCCGTTGTTCTGTGAAACCGTGCTCTCCCTGCTCGAGCGCGTGGATGGAAAGTCATCGCTGAACAGCATCGAGCGGATCGACCGGTTGTCCAAGGCCACCCTGTTTCGTCGCTTCGGGACGGCCGAACTGCAGACCTTCTCCCGTCACAGCCGGCTGATGGACTACTTCGACGGTGATCGGGTCTACCGGAGGGGGCAGGCTGCCGATGATCTGTTCGTGGTTCTGGGGGGACGGGTTCGACTCGAGGGCGACGGTCACCGCTATCCGGAGATCGGTCAGGCCTTCGGCGAGGAGAGCCTGCTGGGGAGCCCCGAACGGCGGGAGGACGCCTTCTCGGAGGGGCTCGAGGCTCTGGTCATCGATGCTTGCGGTGTGGAGGAGGAAGCCCGCCGCCATCCGCGGATCGCCATCGGGCTGCTCGAAACCAGGCTGGGTGTGCAATGAGCCGAATCCGAGAGATGAGGATCCAGAGTGCACTTCTGCTGATACTCGTCCCCACCCTCTTCCTGGTCACGGGTGTCGCCGGATATCTGGTCTACGCTTCGCTCTATTCGGAGATTCTGGCCGGTTTCGACGCTCGACTCCGGTCGGTCAGCACGGTGACCGCCGCCTTCATCGATTCCGACGATCACAGCAGAATCCTGCAGCCGTGCAGGCTCACCGCTCTGGTCTTCGACCCGCGGACCGACCGCCTCCTTGGTACGGATACCGAGGGGCGCCTCGTCGACATCGATCGCACCAGCGGCAGCGCTCGGCCTGCAGCCTCCCTGGGGGCCCATTTTCTGGATCTCACCTGGGACCGGCGGCGAAGCCGAATTCTCGGCCTGGAGGCCCCCGGCAATCGACTGCTGGAGATCAATCCCGAGTCCGGCGAGTCAGAGGTGCTGCTGAACTTCGACGAGTCCTTTCAAGCGTTGGCCTGGGATGAGGGGTCCGGTCGGCTCTACGCCGCTGGAGGGCGGTTGGCAACGATCGACCCGCGCAACTGGAGCGTCTCGCACATCGCAGACCTCGAGACGGGACCGCTAGCATCGCTCTCCGACGGGCCGGAACCCGGCGTTCTCATTGGAGTACCATCGCTCGGCTCGGAGATCCTGCGCATCGAAGTCGGAGGGCCGGCTCCGATGATCTCGGCCGTGGCTCTCTCTTCGCCGGATTCAGGGGACGATGATTCTGAAAACGACGGCAAAGCGGAACCCGTGACTCTCCGATTCCTGACCTACGACCCAGATCAGGGTGTCTTCTGGACGGGAAACGATCGACTGGCCCGCCTGGTCCCGCCGGAGTTCCGCCTCCACGTCTTTGGTTACCCCGGATTCCGCAGCGAGAGCACGAGCCTCTATCAGAAATACGTAGTCCCGATGCGCCGTATCAAGCAGATGGTCAACCTGACCTATCTCTACACGTTCGTTTTGGGCCGCCAGGACCGCCAGATCATTTACGGGCTCGATGCCAGCACCGACAAAGATCACTCCAATATCGGGGACGTCGATTCCGACCCTCCCGAAGAGGGAACGGTACGCGTCTTCCATCAGGGAGGCGTGCATCTCTCGGACATCGAGTTCTGGGAACAGTGGGGGCTGATCAAGTCCGCGGACGCAGCGATTTACGATCGCAACGGCGATATACGGGCGATCGCCGGGGCCGACATCAACATATCCATCATCGAACAGAAGACTCGATCCGCGCTCCTCAAAGTCTGTCTGATCGGCATCCTCTGCCTGGGGTTCGCATCACTGGCGGCCGTCAAGGTCAGCAACCGTCTCGTTCGGCCCATCGAGCGGCTGAAGACCGAGGCGCTGAAAGTGGCAGCCGGACAGTTCGGGGAGAGGGTCCAGGTCGACAGCCCCACGGAGCTCCAGGAGCTGGCTCATTCCTTCAACGATATGAGCGCAGCCCTGAAGACAACCCTCAAGGGGCTCACTCGAAGCAACCAACAGCTGGAGCGCGAGCGCCGCAGAACCGAACTGGTGCTTTCGCTGGCATCCAGAACCGACCTCAGCCGCGTGCCGGACGGCTCTCCCGTCGTTTGTGGAAGACTCTGCCAGCAGCCGGCCCGCCGCGATGCGTCCGGCTGGACCGTAGTCTCCAGCCAGCTGTACGCATGGATCGTCTCACCCTCTCCAGATGATCCCTACGAAGCCGTACGGCTTCGGTCCGATCTCGCCACCACCTTTACGCATCTTGCCCAGGTTCATTCCGGCCAGTGGGAATCGATTCGCCGTTTCTTCGAGCCCCTCTTCCGCGACAGCGTCCAGGCTCTCATCAACATCGACCTGGACACCGGCGAGCATCGGCTCTCACTTCGTGGGTCGCTGCCCGGCGCGCTGATCGACCGCAACGGCGCCCCGCGCCTGTTGAACCTTACTGAAAGGGAGGCGCCGCCCTGCGTGGCACGTGGTGAAGGGTTGCTGTTGACGGACCCCGAAGTCATCCACCGGCTCACGAAGGAATCAAGGATCCTGGATCCTTCGATCCTTCACCACCAAGATCGGCTGCGCGATTTCCTCGCTTCGATCGCCTCGAAAGAGGGACAACCCGACCGCGACGATCTGTTCATCTCAGTCTGGAGGGTCGAGTGAAACTGACCGAGAAGATCTTCGGACTCAAAAGCATCTCGCCTTTCGACCGGCTTGGGTACTCTGAACTCGTCGCCATCGCCGAGGTGACCCACGTCAAGCGCTTCGCACCGGGGGACAGGGTGATTGCCTCGGGGCATGTCCTTCAGCGCCTGTTTGCCGTCATCGACGGGCAAATCGTCAGGGATGGGGGAGCCGCGATGCCCCCGGTCTTCGGTGAACGTTCGCTGCTGGACGAAATGCCCATTGGGGCCGATCTGAAGGCCGGCCCCAATGGCGCCGTCTGCCTGCTGATCTCCAAGGGACACTTCTACAGAATTCTGAACGAGTTTCCGGAATTCACGCTGGGCTTCCTCAGCAGAAGCGACCCGGCAGACCTCCGGCAGGAGGAGCCCTCGTGAGAATCCGGCTGCAGATTCTGCTCGGCGTCGCGCCTGTCTTCCTGGTCCTGGGTCTTGTCGTGGCCGCCCTCAACTACACGACTCGGCGTGAAGAGACCTACCTCGCGCTTCGCGAAGACGTCTATACATTGACCGCTGCGATGACCGAGTTCCTGAGCTCCGACACGGTCCGAGCCGAGCTTGGAAGCACCCGTTCGGTGTCCACTCCCTTCGGTGAATCCCTCCAACGCCTGATGAAGGAGAACCCGATCGAACGGATCGTACTTCGCAGCCTCGATCCCAAGCAGGCGCCCATTGAATTCGGTGATCTCCCTGAACCCGCCACCATGTCGGAGTCTCCGCATAGCACCATGGAGGCGCGCAACTCTGTGCTCTTCTCGCCCATACTCGACCATCCCGGCGGGGACAGCTTCATTCGAGCGATGGCGCCCCTGCGCACGGCGGCCGGTCCCTTTGGACTCCTGACTCTCGACATCGACGCGAACGCCGTCGTCCGGGGACAACACACTATCCTGCTCGAGAGCCTCGCGTTCCTGGTCGGGATCCTGAGCTGTGGACTGCTGGTCTCCTGGACAGCGGGGCGGCTGGTCACCAGGGGCGTCGAGCGGCTCAGCAAGGCCACGGACGTGGTTGCCTCAGGGTGCTACGATTGGCGCGTTCAGCCCGGCTGGCTGCGTGAACTCAACGATCTCAGCAACACCTTCAACACCATGACAAGCTTGTTGGAGGAGATCCTTTCGAAGACCAAGCGGGCGGTCATCGAGGGAGAGCAGTTTCGCCGGCCCGAAGACCTGGCGGACTCCTTCTCGGAGACTCTGTGGAGGAGGGGTCACGCCCGCCTGGGACCCCTGAGCGTCTCTCTGATGCGGCTTGGGCGACCGGGCAATGGCGATTTCCTGGCTCTTTGGAAACAGGACGGACAGGCTCGCATCGTCATGGGCCGGATGCTCGTCTCGGGTGAATTCGAAGCGGCGGTCCTGGCCTCGGCGGCATTCTCTCTGATCCAGGAGGAGATCCGTACGGGGGGTCCGGGCTTTGTGAGGGCTCATGAGATCTTCCACTTCAAATTCTGGGACCTCGTATCCTGGAACGTCTCCAGCCCCACGATAGAAGTCTCGACATTCCGGTTCGGTCAGGCCGAACCGGTTCGCCGCCGGGTCAATCTCGAGAGAGGTCAGGTCCTCACCTTGCACAGTCTGGAGGGAGAATGGGCCCGCCGACTCGAGCTGTACGTCCGAATCCTCAAGGGAATGGATGGCAACCGCCTGGCGGAGGAACTGGCGGGAATCTTGAAGGTCCCCGCCGGTGGGGGAGTGATCATCCTGACCGCTCCGTGACGCCCTCCGGGTCGGAAAAGGTTCCGAGTTATCGAGTTCCGAGTTCCGAGTTCCGAGAGCACGCTTTTCTCGGTGGTCAGCGCACCCCGAAAGAACGGGTTCGCAGGTTCCGGGCTTCCGGGGCTGCGAGAAGCGGGCAAAGCATCAACGGGTGACTGCTGCCCGGACCTTCGGTAGCCGCGACAGGACTGGCTGCCAGCATCTTCGGCTCCATCCGCGAGACTGCAGGATTCGCCAATATGCCGGGCATCCCCTCCCTGAGATCGACGTAACGTGCTGGCACACCCTCCCCTTCGCAAGATTCGCGCAATCCACTGGCAAGCTCCCTTCCCCTTCGCGGGACTTGCGCAATTTGCTGGCAAGCTCCCTTCCCATCCGCGAAATTCGCGCAACTCGCTGGCAAGCCCCACATCCCCTTCGCGAGATTCGCGCAATTCGCTGGCAAGCTCCCTTCCCCTTCGCGGGACTTGCGCAATTTGCTGGCAAGCTCCCTTCCCATCCGCGAAATTCGCGCAATTCGCTGGCAAGCCCCACATCCCCTTCGCGGGACTTGCGCAATTCGCTGGCAAGCTCCCTTCCCCTTCACGGGGCTTGCGCAATTCGCTGGGCCTCACTTCCGGGCCAACAAGAACCTCGCGCCCGGGCCCCGGAAAAGGGGCATGTGCTCCTCTGGAACCCCGGCCTCACGTGCGAAGCGTTCAAGCTCTCGACGAACCACACGAACGTCCCGAAAGCCGGCGCTGCGACCCAGTTCTTCCAGTTCCCTTTCGTCGTAGAAGCGCAGCCGGGAGGCCATGGGTTCGGGTGCGGCCGGCGTTCCCCGCAATTCCGGATCGGAGCCGAGCATCACGAACCGTCCTCCATCGCAGAGTACTCTGCGGATTTCTTGCAGCGCCGTCACGGGCTCGGAAAGGAATCCCAAAACCCCCGTCATCGTCGCACACGTGAAGGCGCCGTCGGGAAACGGCAGCCGGGCCGCATCGCCTTGTCGAATCTCCAGGCGGCCTTCCGCTACGGCACTCCGATTCTCCAGACGGGCGAGCCGAACCATCTCCGGACTGTGATCGACTGCAGCCGCTCGGCAGCCGCTTTGGAGCGCCCTTTTCAGAAGCGCCCCTCCCCCGCAGCCCACTTCCAACAGGTAGTCGTCGGCCGCCAGGGCCAGTTCCTCCAGGATGGCGCCGAAATTCGGATAGTGATACAGAGGATCTCGATAGATCGTTCGGGCCTGGCCGCCGGAAGGGCGACGGGCCGCTCGATCGGTCAGCCAATCACCCAAGGTGGTCGGACCGATTGCTCCCAGGGCCGGGGCCAGCAATTCGCCCGCGAACCAGGCCGCCAGTTCTTCGTCGCTGTCGATCAGCACGTCGCATCCCCGGCTCTCGAGGATGACGTGCGTGCCGGTCGGACTCGGGGCAAACCGCACCTCGACCTCACTCTCGATCCCCGGCTGCCAGTCGGCCGGATGCCACTGGAGCAGGATCTGCTCTCCAGGTTTCCAGGCCAGAATCTTCCCGATCGTGAATCCCTTCGACGTCAGGCGACCCTCCAGACCCGGCTGGAACTCGATTTCCCGCCGGGCCAGAGCGTCGGTCAACTCCTCGACGATCACGTCGAAGGCCGTCGACTGCTCGAGACGCAGATCGATGCTGATGCTCATGGTGGCGGATCTGATTGGATGGTTCTCTTCGCTCATTTTTTTCTCCGTTGGCGCCCGACTTCATACTTCGTGTCGAAAGGAAGCGGCGTCGCCGTAGGCCGCCAAAATCCGATCGATCTGAGCATTCTTCTCAGGCAGGATCCGCATCCGAGATGCGGACGACTCGAACCAGTGCACCGTGCGGCGTATGCCCTCTCTGAACGGGATCGTCGCCCGGAATCCAGGGACGAACCGTTTGATCTTCGTATTGTCGAACACGACGCTGTGAGCCTTATCGCCTCGGAGCGTCCCCTCCAGACCGGGCTCCACGGCGACGATGAAGTCCGATGCTATATGAACAATCCGCGCCTCGACTCCGGCCGCCGCCGCGACGGCCTGATAGATCTGATCCCAGGTCAGGAGTTCGTCCGAGGTGATGTGAAACGCGTGCCCGATGGCTTGCTGATGACCGAGCAGACCCAAGAAGCCAAGGGCGAAATCATCGGCGTGGGTAATCGTCCAGAGGGAGGAACCGTCTCCATGCACGACGACTGGGTCTCCCCGCTTCATACGGTCGATGATCGTGTAGTTGTCCCAGCCTCCAATGGGGACCGGAATGACGGTTTCGTAGGTCAGCGAGGGCCTCACGATCGTGATGGGAAACCCGTCTCGCCGATACGCCTCGACCAGTCGTTCCTCGCAAGCGATTTTGTTGCGTGCGTACTCCCAAAAGGGATTGGCCAGGGGCGTCGATTCCGTGATGACGGGATGGGAGGGCGGCTTCTGGTAGACCGCGGCGCTGCTGATGAAGACGTACTGTGCGGTTCGACCGGTGAACAGTTCGAGATCCCGTTCGATGTCCCTCGGCTCGAAGGCAATCCAGTTGACGACCGCATCCCAGTGCTGATCCCGTAGCGCGTCCACCGCCTGCCGCCGATCTTCGATGTCGAGTGTCATCCGGTGGGCCGCCGGCAATTCGACAACGCGGTGCCCCCGAGTCAACAGGTGGAGGTCGATTCCCAGCTCGATTGCTCGGCGGCTGACCGCAGTGGAGATGTTGCCCGTCCCTCCAATGAAGAGAACTCTCATGCCTGTGACCCCTCCTTGTAGTAATTCTAACTGAGAAAGACGGGAACCGACCGCCCTGCACCGGTTCTAATTGAGTAGGCGCCGAAAGTGGGGAATCTCGGATTCCCTCACCTCTCGAGAGGTCTCCCTTAAGAGAAAGGAGAGACCCATGTTCGACCATCTCATCATCTCGTCCGATTTACGGCAACGCCGTCCGCCCCAGGTACTGGCATTCTCACTGTTCCTGCATGGATCCGTTCTGGCCGTTCTACTGGTCGCCCCCCTCCTGTTCTATCAGCAACTCCCCGGTAGCGAACTGCTTACCCTTCTGATTCTCGATCGACCCGAGGTTCCCACACCTCCTGTTCCGCCACCGAGCCCGCCCCCTCAACCGGTGCCGGTGCTCCCGCACCTCGGCGAGCCCCTCGTCGTGAAACTCTCCGGCATGATGAAACCTCCTCCAGAGGCCATCCCCGCGGCGCCCGACGCCTCCGTGTTTCTCGATGATATCCCCTATCTCCCGCGGGACGCGGAGCTGCTTCGCTGGGGACCATCAGGAGGAGAGCGCCTCGCCGGTCTTCCGGAGGCGTGGGCCGCCAAGTGGCAACCGGCGCCTCCCCCGCCTCCGGCCACTCCTCGCAAAGAACCGCGGCATGTCAGCAGCGGCGTTCAGGCCGCCCGCCTCGTGCGCAAGGTCGAACCCGAATACCCTCCGCTTGCCGCGACGGCACGCATCCAGGGAATCGTGAGTTTGCAGGTCCGCATCGACGAGGAAGGCAGTGTGACATCTGTAGAGGTTTTGAGCGGCCACCGACTTCTGCGTGAAGCGGCCGTAGAGGCGGTTCGTCAGTGGAAGTACTCTCCAACGATCCTCAACGGAGAACCCTGGCCGGTACTGGCCAACGTCACGGTCCGCTTCGTACTGAATTGATGAAGATCGGGTGGATCGACCCCGCCGGTTTCTGGCAGGATGGTCATATCTGTTCCGTATGATTCTGATCTCTACAGAACGGAGGATGGCTGTGAAACCGACGGTTAAACCAAACAATCCCAATTTCTCATCGGGACCGTGCTCCAAGCATCCCGGATTCTCACTGGACGAGCTCAAGGATGCGCCGCTGGGCCGTTCTCATCGGGGCGATCGAGGGAAGGCCAAACTGACTGAGGCTATCGAGGACACCCGAGAACTGCTGGGACTCCCTCCAGATTACCGGGTCGGGATCGTGCCGGCTTCCGACACGGGGGCATTCGAAATGGCCATGTGGTCGCTTCTGGGCCCTCGCGGCGTCGATGTGCTCGTCTGGGAATCGTTCAGCAAGGGCTGGGCGACGGACATTACGAAGCAGCTCAAACTCAACGACGTGCGCGTCCTCGAGGCGGGTTACGGCGAACTCCCGGATCTCGGAGAGGTCGATTTCAGCAATGACGTCGTGTTCGTCTGGAACGGCACGACATCCGGAGTGAAGGTGCCCAACGGCGACTGGATTGCCGACGACCGCAAGGGCCTGACCCTTTGCGACGCCACCTCCGCGATATTTGCCATGGACCTCCCCTACGAGAAACTGGATGTCATCACCTACTCCTGGCAGAAGGTCCTTGGCGGCGAAGCGGCTCACGGCGTGCTGATTCTCTCGCCAAGAGCCGTTGAGCGAATCGTTTCGTACGATCCTCCCTGGCCCATGCCGAAGATCTTCCGCATGAAGAAAGGCGCCGAGCTCAATGAGGGGATCTTCAAGGGCTCCACGATCAACACCCCTTCGATGCTCGCGGTCGAAGATTATCTCGCGGCTCTCCGATGGGCCGAAGGGGCCGGCGGACTCTCGAGCCTCATCCAGCGCAGCAACGCCAACCTTCGGGTCTGGGAAGATTTCGTGCGGACTCATGACTGGATCGATTTCCTCGCAGAGACCCCCCAGACTCGCTCCAATACGAGCGTGTGTCTGAAGGTCGATTTGCCGGGCGACAAGGTCAAACAGATGGTCAAGCTCCTGGCGGACGAAGCCGTGGCCTACGACTGCGGTTCGTATCGGGATGCGCCTGCGGGCTTGCGGTTCTGGTGCGGAGCGACGGTGGAGTCCTCCGACCTCGAGATCGTCACGAAGTGGCTCGAATGGGCCTACGACGAAGTCTGTGCGCGCTAGCGCCGTCCAGGCCGTTGGCTTGGTGACTGGGAGCTGTATCCAAGTGGGGATGCTGAGTTGACAGCCAGGATAAGACTGTCTCAACCGGCCCGCAAGACCATTGACAGACCGCCTCCGATCGACTAATTTTGGCAGAAGTTGGTAGGGGTGAGAAACCATGAATCACGGGTCCATCAATGATCTCGTTCGGGAGCGTATCCGGCGGTTGCGCACCGCCCGGGGGATCGGAGTCACGGAGTTGGCCGTGCGTGCAGGCATCCCGGTCAGTTCTTACGCCTCCCTCGAAAGCGGCGCCTACCGGATCACTCTCGACAATCTCTTTCGCATTCTGGGTGCTTTGGATGTGGGCATCGAGGATGTCTGGCCGATCGAACCGGAGGGCGTTCGCGTCACCGACGAAGCTCTGTACCTGAAGCGGGTCCAGGAGTTTCGCTTGAGCGAAATCGTCTCCCTGTCAGGTGCAGAAGGATGTGCCCTCTTTGCAGAGCGTGACGGGCACTGCTCGGCTGTTGCAGCCTCTCACCTGAGCGACACCCTGCTGGACCGTCTCATCCTCTATCTGGAACAGGGGCAGCAGCTCGGCGGAGGCCTGTGGTTTGAGCGGCGGTATCGGGACACTCGCTTTTACTTCTTCCTCCAGACGGAGACCTGCCCCGACTTTGTCCAAGCCATCATTCAGACCTACATGATCAACTGGAGCGCTTTGTTCGGTTCCGAACTAGCCGGCAAGTGATCGAACGATCACCAGTTCGAGCCGACCGAGAAGCATCAGGTCGGCAGCGCGACAGTGAATCAAGGCCTTGAGCTGGAGCAGATAGAAGACCCCGAAGAAGAGAAGTGCCAGAAGCGCGCTCGAAAGGCGAAGTTGCCCGCTTCGGACGAGCGTCCAAACGTCGTGCTTCAGCGAATCGGCGTACTCCCGAAAAACGTACAGCCGCGTCTTCGGATTCTTCAGCAGATGTTGGGTGTCAGGGGCTTCCAACAGTCGCACGATCGTTTGAAGATTCAAGTTCGCTTTCTCCAACCTAACGCGATCAGCTTCATCCAGGCTGACCGTCCCGAGTCGGTTATACGCCAGGAACAGAAGGAGGAGGACGAAGAGGACGAGAACGTAAATTTGAATCGTGAGCAGCATGACTTCCGTCTTGGTTACAACTCCGTCTCCACCGGTCCACCCTTTCTACGCACGGCCGGCCGAACCCCCATAGCTTCCTCCAACAACCCGGTAGACCTGCAAGCAAATTCGGTATTACCGAAAGCTGTCTGTCAAAACATTCGGGATCACCGAAAAGCACCGTCAATTACCAACGGGGTCAGACAGCTTCGCGCCCTGCAGCTTATCCCTCGCAACCACCCTCAACGTGGCAGGAGTGACCGCAGCAGCACCCGGAAACCCTGCTGGGTTTTCACATTCAGTTCACGTCGGGAAGGATCGAAACGGACCGGGTCACGCTCCCAGAGTGAGAACACGAGAACGATCAGCGCACCAGCATAGAGCGTTGGGACCAGGATCTGAAACAGGCGGGGCTGAATCTCCCCACTGAAGTAACTGATAAAGTTCAATGACTGACAGCCGGTCAGGAGCCCCATACTGGTCAAGATTCCGCCCAGATTAGATCCCAGTTCAATCTCCCGGTGCTCCGCCACATAACAGAAGGCCAACACGCAGACCGCCATCTTGTAGACGAGGGAGACCGCCTGGAGACGGTCGAAAGGATTCGCATCCAGCCTGGCCACAGTCCACAGGACGGGGACAACCAGCGCAAATGCGGCCAGCAGAAAGGATCTTGCCAACTTGATTCCCGCCGCGGACGAGGGAGCCAGGCAACGCAGCACATCGAAAAAGAACCAGGCACCGATGAAGATCATCAATGTGTGCGAAGCATGGTACCAGACTCGATAGAAGGATGAACCGATCCCCAAGCTTGCGAGAATTGCACCTGACCCAAGGGCATGTACGGCTGAAAATCCTACATAAAAGTAGAAAGCTTTGAAATTATCCCACAGATTCTCCATCCACCCCCGTGCCAGAATGACAAAGAGCAGAGCGGCGTTCAGCCAAGTCAGAGCTGCAAATTCCACGACTTAGAGACTAGGTCCACCGTAACTCCGGGTCAAGGAAAAACGGCCGGGCTTTCGGACATGCCGAAAGAATCCTGCGAATTTCATCGGAAGTGCCGAAATATCGTGCCTTTCAAGGCTTCGCCTTCTAACCTCCCGCCAACAGCAACTTTGAGGGAGGTTCCAAATGTATCGCCTGTATTACTTAGCGTTCTTTCTCGCAGCCATGTTTGCATTTAGTACACCGACTGGGGATACCGGCTCCACGACGCCGCAAATTCAAGCTGCGCCGTCCGTATCGACCGTCTCTCCGGCCGACTGTTGTGCCGATCCCCCGCCACCACCTCCCCCCGGAGGTCGCGGATAGCCACCGGTTCCGGCAGGGAGGCTTCAAGACACTGCTCGGCAAGATTCCAGCGGATTGATATTTGTGTATAATAGTTATCTGGAATTAACAGCAGTGTCAGTGGACGCTTGCCGACGGGGTGGTGAGGCCATCGGAAATGACATCGATCTCGTTCTCACGGATGGAGAGATCTGAGCGGGACCGATGTCGGCCGTGGCCTCACAGTGATTCACTCATCGGTTGAGAGTCCTGGCGATGGGGCTCCATGATCGGCCGGACTGTTTCCCACTATCGGATTCTTGCGGAGATTGGGCGGGGCGGTATGGGCATCCTGTACCGCGCCCGAGATGAGCGCCTGGAACGTGACGTCGCCCTGAAATTTCTGTCTGAGTCCGTTGCGTCGGACGGGGCTGCGGGTGACCGCTTTCTCCGGGAAGCCCGAGCGGTTTCCGCATTGAATCACCCGTCGATCTGCACGATCTACGATATCGGCGAAGATGACGGCCGCCCCTTCTTGGTCCTGGAGCTGCTCGAAGGGGAGACCCTCCGCGAGGCCATTCGGCGCGGACCGTTGGGTGTCGATGCATTGCTGAGGATTGCCGTCTCAGTGCTGCAGGCCCTTCAGGCCGCCCACCAGAGGGGCATCATCCACCGCGATATCAAGCCCGAAAACATTTTTCTGACGTCTGCATCCAGCGTCAAACTCCTCGACTTCGGTTTGGCCAAGCTGACCGATCAAAACCGCGCGCTCGCCGGCAACGCCACTGAACTGACCTTACCCGGTTCCCTGGTAGGAACCGTTTCCTATATGTCGCCCGAACAAGTTCGGGGAGAGCCGCTGGACGAGAGAACGGATCTCTATTCCTTCGGGATGGTGCTGTACGAGGCGGCTACGGGTCAGATTTCGACACGGAAAGAAACGGTTGCTGCGTCTATTTCGGCTGTCCTGCTGGAAGCGCCTCCCATGATCTCCGGCCAGCGCCCGGACCTTCCCCACGAGTTGAGTGAGCTGGTTTTCAGGGCCACCCGTAAGCCGGTCAACCAGCGCTTCCAAAGCGCGACGGAGATGCTCGACTGGATTGCAGGATTCTCCCCGGTCGGCGTGAGTTCGAATCCGGGCTCCTCTCCGGCGGTGATCCCTCGACGTTCCGAACCCGAAGTCGAGGCCACGGGCCAACGCCCCCTGGTCGGTCGTTTGAAGGAGTGTCGGATCCTACAGGACCTGCTCTCACAGAGCCGTTGCGGCCGGGGAAAGATGGTGTTGATCGAGGGAGAGCCGGGGATCGGCAAGACCTGCCTGCTCGAATACGTTCTCTCCTCGGCCGAAAGCGCCGGGATGCGGACCCTTTCCGGCCGCTGCTCGGAACTGGAGACGGGGACTCCCTTTCTGCCCTTCGTCGAAGTCCTCGAGCGCCTGACCCAAGAAACCGATTCCGGTTCCCTGCTGGAGTACCTCGGACCACTTGCTCCGGAGATCGGCCGGCTGACCCCTCGAATTCGGCGGGCACTCCCTGACATCCCCGCTCCCCTGGAGGTGCCCCCGGAGCGCGAACGCCACCTCCTGTTCAGCGCCGTCAAGGAGCTGATCGAGCGCCTCTGCCGCGAGCGGCCGGTCGTCTTGGCCCTGGAGGATCTCCATTGGTCTGACGCCGCCACTTCGGCGCTGATCCAGCACATCGCCGTCGGACTCTCGTCCCTGCCTCTGCTCATTATCGGAACGCACCGACCTCACACCCTCGAACAGAACAGCGCTTTCGCCGATACTCTGGGTGCTCTCCTGCGCCACCGTGTCATTCGACGGATGCCCTTGAGTTCGCTCAGTGATGCGGACGTCAATCTGCTCCTCTGCAGGCTGGCGGGCAGAGCCGTACCCCCCAACATCAGCCGATCGATCAACCAGATCACGGAGGGCAACCCTTTCTTCATCGAAGAGTTGTTCGATCATCTGCGCGACGAAGGTCTCCTGTTCGACGACAGTGGACGCTGGAAGACGGATCTCTCCCTCGAGGACTTTGGCGTGCCGCAGGGCATCCTTCTCGTTTTGAGCCGCCGTCTCGAGAGGCTCAGCGAAAGCACTCACGCGCTGCTTCGAACAGCCGCCGTGATGGGGCGAAGGTTCCGATTCGATCTGTTGACGAGTTGCCAGGAGAGTCCGCCCGCCGCTGTAATCGAAGCCCTCGAGGAAGCGGGCCGCCTGGGTTTGGTTTACCCGTGCAGCATGAACGGAGACATCGTCTATGCCTTCTCACATGCGCTCGTTCGTCAAACCCTAATCGATCTGATGTCGCCCCCGCGACGACAGGCCGTCCATCTGCGCGTCGCTGATGCGCTCGAGTCCTTCAAGGAGGCCTTCGAGGAGCGGCCGGTCATCGAAATCGCCCATCATCTGACCGCGGCCGGTTCCATGGTCGGCGCGGCACGAAAGCTGCAATATCTCTCGCAGGCCGGCGACGAGACCTTGGCGAAGACCGCGTTTCAGGAGGCTGCGGGATTCTACGAGCGCGCCCTCGCTCTCGTCCCCGAGGATCCCGCTGTCCGAGGCGGTCTTCTCTTCAAGAAGGGACTGGCTCTGACCGGTCTGACCCGGTGGCAGGAAGCCCATGCAGCCTGGAGCGAGGCACTGGAGCTCCTCGAGACGGTGGGGGATCGGATCCGTTTCGGGGAACTCTGCGACATCATGTCCAGCCAGCTCATCTGGCTTGGCCAGCTCGAGGCTGCCCATCGCATCAGCCGAAGGGGTATCACCATCCTCGGTGACGCGGACGAAGTCCGTCGCGTTCGCTTGCTGGCCTGGGCCGGGCATTCTCGGAGTCAGGCCGGAAGGCTCGATGAAGGGGCTCCACTGACGGACCGGGCGCTCGAAGAGGCCCGCCGGCTGCACGATTCGAGGCTGCTTGGATATCTGCTCACCCACAAGGCTTGTGAAGCCTTCTACCGCATGCGTTTCCAGGATGCGGCGGAGTCCGGAGAGCAGGCTTGCCGGTTGCTCGTGGGCTCCCCCTGGGATCATGTCGAGAGCAGCGTCTTCCGTCTTCTGGGGCTGCTCGGTATCGGCGAACTGGGGCGCGTGCGCGAAATCGCCCAGGACTCGATGGCAGCGGCGACACGGATCGGGCATCTCGCGAGTCTGTGGATGCTGAATCGGGTCCTGGGCATGGCTGACCTTCTCGAAGCGGGCGATCTCGATTCCTTCAAAGCGTTCGCCAGGCAGGACCTGGAATTCTGCCGTCAGGCGCACTTGAAGTGGATCTCCGAAGCCTACAGTTGGCAGGGCCTGGCGGAGTGGTGGTCGGGCGATTTAGAGTCCGCGGATCGGTGTTTCGGGGAAGCAGTCGAAATCGAACCGCCCGATTTCAGTCAGGGGATGGACTGGGGATGCCGGTTCCTCTTTCTCGGCTTTTCTGGGAGACGGGATGAAGCGCTGAGCCTGCTCGGAGAAATCGATGATCGGACCTTGACCAAGCCGCAGACTGCAGGCGGATGGAGCCGTTTACTGCTGGTGGTTCTGGGCTTGGCCTGGCTCCAGGAGTGGGATAAGGCGGGCGCTCTGTACCCTGCGGTCCGTTCGGCTCTCGACCTCGGGAGTGCTGTTCTCTTCAACGCCGTCGGTCTCGTGGAGACGGCGGTAGGAGTCGCGGCGGGCGCGGGAGGACTTTGGCAGGAAGCCGAGCACCACTTTGAGGTTGCCTCCCGGACGGCCGACCGAATCCCCTGCCGGATCGATCAGGCGGAGATTCCCCGTTGGCATGGAGAACTCCTCCTCATGAAGGGAGACCCGGGTGACCGCGATCGCGCTCTCGCCTTCCTCGAGTCCGCCCAGCAGCGCTATCACCAGCTTCACATGCCCTTGCATCGTCAATTGACGGAACAGTCGCTTCGGGGCGACATGGCCCGTATCTACTGAGTCATCAGGTCTCGACCCGCCTCGGGCACTCTGGGGACTGAAGGGCAGCACTCATAGACGGGATTACCGTGAGCAGACCGCCTGCTACTTGCGCTTGCCATCGCCTCATGGAATGCTGAGCAAGCGGCGCACCGATACCACCGAGGAGCAGGCTATGAAACCAAAGTTGACTCTGATCGGCTCACTCATTCTTCTGTCTTGTTTCGGCCTCCCGGCCAATGCCGCCATTCGGTCGGCCAAGGTATCCGGGGGCCAACTCGAAGGCATTTCCAAAGGAGCCGTCTCGGCCTTTCTCGGAATCCCCTTCGCCGCTCCTCCGACCGGTGACCTGCGCTGGCGTCCCCCCCGGCCCGCCGCCCCGTGGAGCGGAGTCCTCGACGCCGATCATTTTTCGCGCAGCTGCTATCAGCGTGACCAAACCGGAGGCTTCGGTCCATGGACGACGGAATTCGTCATCCCGGGACCGGTCAGCGAAGACTGCCTCTACTTGAACGTCTGGACACCTGCGGAATCTGATCAGGCACGGCTCCCCGTGCTGTTTTGGATCTACGGAGGCGGTTTCGACAGCGGCTCCGGCTCGGTCCCCCTGTATGACGGCACACGGCTCGCCGGCCAGGGCATCGTTGTGGTCAACGCCAACTATCGGGTCAACGTATTCGGCTTTCTCGCCCACCCGGAGCTCACCGAGGAATCTCCCCACCACGCCTCCGGGAACTATGGACTTCTGGACCAGCTGGCGGCATTGCGATGGGTCCAGGAAAACATTGCAGCGCTTGGAGGAGACCCGAATCGGGTCACGATCGCGGGTCAGTCTGCCGGGGCCGCCTCGGTCCAGTACCTGATGTCCTCGCCTCTCGCTAAAGGTCTGTTCAGCGCCGCCATCATCCAAAGCGGTCCGGGAGATGCCCTCTCGACCGGCGCTACACTCCAGCGCGGCGAGCAGAACGGTGTGGCTTTCCTGAAGTCGAGGGGGGTCGATTCGATTCGGAAGCTTCGAGACCTCCCCGCCGACCGGTTCGGCATCCGCCCTGCCGACCCCTCCGGCGCTCCGGCGATGCGCTTCGGCCCGGTCATCGACGGTTGGTTCCTGCCCGAGTCCCCGGGACAGACACTCGCCGATGGAAGGCAAAGCGACATCCCCGTTTTGGCGGGCGTGGCTGCGGAAGAGGCCAGTTTCGGAGAGCACTACGGTCACCTCACGGTCGCCAGCTTCAAGGAGCAGGCTCGCCGGCGCTACGGTCGTTTTACTGATGAGTTTCTGAAGCTTTACCCGGTCGCGCGAGATGCGGACGCCGACAGCGTGGAGAAGGAGGCGACACGCGATCGTTACCGCGTGGCGCTCCGCCTCTGGGCCGAGGAGCGATCGAAGACCGGACGGGCCAAGACGTTCGTCTACTTGTGGAACCATGTCGAACCGGGCCCCAATTCCGACCGCTATGGGTCGTTCCATTCCTCGGAACTCGCCTACGTCTTCGATAACCTGAACGTGGCGGATCGCCCCTTCACCACTGAGGATCACCGAATTGCAGAGGCGATGTCGTCCTATTGGGTTCACTTCGTCAAAACGAACGATCCCAATGGGCCGGGGCTCGCGGACTGGCCCGCGGCGAGCTCCCGCGACACGGTGATCATGGATCTTGGGGACCACTTCGGGACTCCTCCGCCGGCCGATCCGGCCAAGGTGGAGTTCTTCCAGAGGTATCTCGCCTCTTTCGAAGGCCGGGCCCGGGGTTGGTTGTTTTGAGGGGCGCGATCGGCGCCGGAGCAGGAGCAATGATGAAGCGGTCGATTCGATTTCTCGTGATTCTTTGCGCACTGTTGGTGCCCGTTTCCGCCTTCGCAGAAGGGGTACCGACGATCGCCGCGAAGACCAAAGGGATGCAGCGCTACCCAGGCTTCTTCACGTTCTTTTGGGACGCTGCCCAAGGTCGAATCTGGCTTGAGATCCCCGAGTTCGACAAGGAGTTCCTGTACGTCAACGGCCTGTCGACGGGCATCGGCTCCAACGATCTGGGATTCGACCGAGCACAGCTCGGCGACGAGATGATCGTCAGCTTCCGTCGCGTCGGTCCGCGGATTCTGCTGGTGGAACCGAACCTGGCGTATCGCGCGGAATCGAGCGTCAACCCTGCGGAGCAGCGCAGTGTCCGCGAAGGTTTTGCGGAATCGGTGCTGTGGGGATTCGAGGTTGCCGCGGAAGAGGACGGGCACGTCCTGGTCGATCTGACTCCCATGCTTCTGGCCGATCATCGGCGCATCCCGGAAGCGCTGGCGCGGGATAAGGAGGGGAAATATGCCGTTGACCCGGACCGCTCGGCGATCTACCTGCCACGAACCAAGTCTTTTCCGAAGAACACCGAGTTCGATGCGACCCTGACTTTCCACGGGTCGGATCCGGGCCCGGAGATCCGTTCAGTCGTGCCGACGCCCGAATTCGTCACGGTGCGCGAGCATCACTCCTTCATCGAGCTGCCCGACTCGAACTACGAGCCGCGCCCCTATCACGTGATGTCCGGTTATTGGCCCGTGACCTATCGCGACTACACCGTTCCGCTGGGGCAGGACCTGACCCGGAGGTTCATCGCTCGCCACCGGCTGAGGAAGAAGGATCCGAAGGCCCGTATCAGCGATCCGGTCGAACCGATCGTCTACTACCTCGACCCGGGCGTCCCCGATCCGGTCCGCAGCGCTCTGATCGAGGGAGGAAGCTGGTGGAACCAGGCCTTCGAGGCGATCGGTTACCGAAATGCCTTTCGGATCGAGATGCTGCCGGAAGGCGCCGATCCGATGGACGTCCGCTACAACGTCATCAACTGGCTGCACCGGTCCACTCGAGGCTGGTCTTACGGAGCGACCATCGTCGATCCCCGCACAGGGGAGATCCTCCAGGGACACGTCAATCTGGGATCGCTGCGAGTGCGTCAGGATTACCTGATCGCCGAGGGACTCCTGGCGCCTTACCGAACGGGAGCTCCGCCTGACCGCTCCCCGCTGACTCCCGCGCTGGCTCGGATCCGCCAGCTTGCAGCTCACGAGATTGGACACACACTCGGGCTCACTCACAACTTCGCGGCCAGCAGCACCGGGCGCGCATCCGTCATGGACTATCCCCATCCTCGGATCTCGCTCGACGCCCAGGGCCGGATCTCGATGGCCGACGCCTACGCCGCCGGGATCGGGGCGTGGGACAAGGTTGCGATCGCCTATGGTTATCAGGACTTCCCTCCGGGTACGGACGAGAAGGCGGCTCTCAACGATATTCTGGAGAAGGGTTATCGGGATCAGGGGCTGCGATTCATCACCGATCAGGATGCACGCCCTGAGGGCGGACTGCATCCCTACGCCCATCTCTGGGACGACGGCGCCGACCCGGTCGGCGAGCTCGCGGAACTCCTGAAGGTGCGCCACGTCGCGCTGTCCGGGCTGAACCCCGGTGCCGTCCAGCCCGGTCGTCCCATGGCCACTCTGGAAGATGTCCTGGTCCCCATTTACTATCTGCACCGCTACCAGGTGGAGGCTGTCTCAAAATGGGTCGGCGGCCTGGACTATGAATACTCCCTGCGTGACGGCTGGCAATCCCCTCCCCGCCCGGTTTCGCCCGCGGACCAGCGCCGGGCACTCGGCGCGCTGCTGGACTGCCTCTCGCCCGCGCAACTCGAAATCCCGGACGAGGTTTCTCGAGCAATTCCACCACGGCCGCTCGGTTTTCCCGGAACCCGCGAACTCTTTCCACGCCGCACCGGCCCGGCCTTCGATCCGGTCGCTGGGGCGGAGGCTCTGGCGGACAGAATCGTGGGGCTCCTGTTGAACCCCTCGAGAGTCGAACGATTGGCCCGGTCCGAAGCCGAGGATCCAGGAAACCTCGGATTGGTAGAGCTGATCGACCGGCTGCTCGAGCGTTCCTGGAAAGCTCGACCGGCCTCCGGTTCGCGACAGGAACTGCAGCAGGTCGTGGACTTCGCCGTGCTCCGCGGTCTGCTCGGTCTCAGTCGGGACACTCGCGTCTCCATGTCCGTCCGCGCGGTGACGCTGGCCAAGCTGGAGGACCTCAGGGCGTGGCTGTCGGAGCAGGAAGACGCAGATCTGGGATACATGCAAAGAGCCGCGATTCGCTTGGCCGTTCACGAAATCGACAGGCGAATCGCCGTCCCCGACGAAACAAACCTGCCGGAAAGCCAGGCGATGCCCCCAGGTCAGCCCATCGGGTAGTCAAGCCGTGTAGGATAAGCATCCTGCTGTCCCGGACTGGGGCCGTGACTCCACGAGCGTCGTTCTCATGGACTCCGAAGATCAGTCGGCGAGAACGGGAGAACCGGGGACGGGAGCCGGGAGCGTGAGTAGGATAGGCATCCTTGCTTGTCCTGAACTGCGGCCGTGACCTCTCGAGCGTGGGTCACGCCTGGTTCCGAGGATCAGCCCGTGAGAACGAAAGAAACGGAGCTGGGAGCAGTGTGTCGGCGGACAGAGTGAACGTCCTGCCCTCGGTACGCGGAGCTTCCTCCAGTCTCGAGTCTCCGGTCTTCCGCCTTCCCCATTTCGAACTCCGAACTTCCAGCTTCACTCCAAATGGCAAATCGCAAATCGCAAATCGAGAATTCCAGGATTCCCATCGCCCTCCTTGACACTGTCTCCAACGTATCGGATAAATGAGGCCATCCTTGGGGAGAGCGACGTTGGGAATCCTGGTTCGAAGTCGTTCCAGACGCATGCTGGTTCGCCCGGACGAGGCGATGGGTGAGGTGCACGCCTTCGAGCGGCTCGGCAAGAAAATCGTTTTCAACGTCGAGACTCTTTTCTTCTACGAGGCCGATCCCGTCACCTTCGACCTCATCAGCAGCCCCGTGCGAGGCGATCTCACGGGCCTCGAGCCGCTGATCGGCCGCCACGGTCTCCACTCCGTCCGGAACGCCGTCGAACGGCTTCGGGCCGAACGATTCATCCGAGCAACCACCTCATCGCCCCGAGTGCGGGCCCTGCCCCGTCCGCGGCGCCCCCGAAGCCTCGAGTTGATGGTCACGCATCGGTGCAACCTTCGCTGCCGGTACTGCTACGGGTCGAATGGTTCGAGCGACTGGGCGGACGCCTCGCATCTCTATGGCGATGACGGCGGCGACATGTCCTTCGAAACGGCAGCGCGGGCCGTGGACTGGCTGATCGGAGTGTCCGGGGGCCAGAACAAGCTCAACCTTGTGTTCTTCGGAGGCGAACCCCTGCTGGTCTTCCCACTGATCCGGAGGATCGTTGAACATGCAGACGGGAGGGGACGAGCAACGGACAAGTCGTTCTCCTATTCACTCTCAACCAACGGTCTGGGACTAACCGAGGAGGTTGTTGATTTCCTCGAACAGTACCGAATCGGTTGTCAGGTCTCGATCGACGGTCCGCCGTCCGTGCACGATCGATGGCGTGTCGCTGCCGACGGTCGCGGTTCCTACGACCGAGCCATCGAAGGGATCCGGCGCCTGATCGCAAGGCGTCCCGGCAGGGTCCCTGCCCGGGCCACCTTCAGCCATGACTCCGTTCACCTTCCGGAAGTCGTGTCGCATCTTTTCGAGCTCGGTTTCGGATCGGTCCATGTCGAGCCGGCTCTGGGTTTGGATCCCGGCTCCTGCATTTCGGAAGCCGACTTGAAGACCGTTGAGGTTCAGAACGAGCAACTGGCCGCTCTGTTGATCGACCGGGTGAGAATGAACCGGATCTTTCACTACACGAACCTCGTCAGGAACGTCCGTCAGACCCGTGTCGTCCGGAATCGACTGCAGCATCACTGCGGGGCCGGCCGAACCTATCTCGCGGTCAGCCGCGACGGCTCGATCTTCCCCTGTCATCGCTTCGTCGGGCTCGAGGACTACCGGATGGGCCATGTTGACGAGGGGCTCCGGTTTGAAGCGGTAGAGCGATTTCACGGCCGGACCGTCGATCGCCGCCCGGGCTGTGCGAAGTGCTGGGCCCGATACCTGTGCGGAGGAGGGTGTTGGAAACATGCCCACGACACCCATGGGAATCTGGATCGGCCCGACGAAGACCGTTCCTGCCGGATCCAGAAACACCTGATCGAGTGTGCCATGGCCGTCAATACGGAACTCCGGGTTCAGGATGCCGAGATTCTTGCGGATGCCGCAGAAACTTCGGTCGAACCTCAATTCGCCGATGCGTGAGGGAGTGTTCCATGCTGAGACGAAGTCTGTTGGTCCGGCTCTTCAATCTGCTCGGAGTCGTCGTGTCCGCTCGCGCCTCCGCCTCTCAGGGTCTGAGCCGGATCAACGCCGTCCGGATCGGCCCCGACCACCAGCAGATGATCCCCTGCGACCCGGATGTTTGCACGGAACGCGACAGCTGTGACGGTGACACCATCGGCCATGCCTGCCAGACTCGCGATGTCTGCCAGGTGGACGGATCGGGTGACTGCAACGACGACCAGTGCACATCGGATGCATCGCGCGAGTGCACCCGTGACAATTGTGAGAGTGATTCGTCTGGAGTGTGTACGGATGATGGAGGCCCGGGCGACTGCGAGGATGACCATAGCGGATCCTGCGTTTCCGATGCCTCCGGCGACTGCACCGGAGACTACTGCCGCGCGGATTCCTCCGCTCACTGTTCCGGGGATTCCTGCGTTGCGGACAGTTCGGCGGAATGCGAGATCGACGTGTGCGCGAGCGACAAGTCGGGTGGTTGTGGAGCCGACGAATGCGTCAGTGACAAATCGGGCGACTGCCAGACCGACACCTGTGTTTCCGATTCCAGCAAGGGCTGCAGTGGGGACGAATGCACCGCCGATTCATCGGGCTATTGCGGTCAATCCGACGCGTGCGAATCCGACAGCTCCGGCGAGTGTCTCCTGACGGACTCCTGTACGGCAGATTCCTCCGGGCAGTGCGAGGCATGGGACAGTTGTGTCGAGGACTCTTCGGGGGAGTGCCTGCAGGACGCCTGCGGATCCGACAAATCCTCCTCGTGTAGCGTCGACTCCTGCGTGGCCGACAAGTCCGGTTTGTGTGAAAGCGACGTATGTCGAATCGACAAGAGCCCCGACTGCGGCACCGACAGCTGCGCGACGGATACGATCGCCGACAGTCCTCCTGCGAATCCTCAGGCACACTCGGGTCTCAATCGCGCCCTGCGCTGGCTGTACCACGTGGAAGGGGATCTGCCATGCTGAGAAGGAAGGTTCTTGTCCGGATCTCCGGCCTCTTGGGCGCTGCTCTCCCGTTTCGATCGGTCGCCGCCCACGGCCTGAGCCGAATCAACGCGGTCCGAATCGGTGGAGATCTGCAGCAGGCTGCTCCCTGCGATCCCGATGTCTGCACCGAGCGAGACACCTGCGACGGCGACGCCGAGGGCCACCTCTGCCAGACTCGCGACGTCTGTCAGGTGGACGGATCGGGCGACTGCAACGACGATCAGTGCGCATCGGATCAGTCCGCGGGCTGCACCGGGGACGAGTGCATCTCGGACAAGTCGGGGGAATGTATTTCAGACAACTGGACGAGTGACTCGTCGGGAGAGTGTACCCGCGACGCCTGCAACAGCGACTCCTCGGGGAACTGCACGGACGACGGGGGACCGGCCGAGGACTGCGCCCAGGACCTGAGCGTTTCCTGCAAAAGCGATTCCTCCGGCGAATGCGAAGTCGATTCCTGTGTGAGCGACTCGTCCAAGGACTGCAACCAGGATTTCTGCCAGGGCGACGCCTCAGGGGAGTGCGCGGACGATCTCTGTACGGCGGACTCGTCCGGTGTCTGTGAGGCGGATGCCTGCGTATCCGATAAGAGCGGCGACGGTCATGGTGACGATTGCATCAGCGATTCCTCCGGCTATTGTGCCCAGTCCGATTTCTGCACCTCCGACAGTTCTGGAGGCTGCATGTCGAGTGACTCGTGTGAATCGGATTCGTCGGGCTCCTGCGAAACCCAGGACAGTTGCGTCGCCGACTCCTCCCTGTCTTGTCTCACCGATGATTGCGCCTTCGATGCGTCGGGTTTCTGTGAGGCCGATTCCTGCGTCGCCGACCGCTCGGGCGCCTGTGCGAGCGATCTCTGTCGCTGGGACCAGAGCGGTGCCTGCGGTACCGACAGCTGTGCCACGGACACGATCGCCGACAGCCCCGCACCGGACTTTCAGACGCACTCCGGCCTCAATCGCGCCCTGCGCTGGTTGTATCGCGTGGAAAGGGGCCTGCCATGTTGAGAAGAAGTTGGCTGTACGGACTCTCCCTCCTCTTCATCTTCGCGGCCTCCCCCTCGTATGCCGAGGGGAACGAACGGATCGTCATCGATCTGGGTCTCGCCGCCCTGATCCCCCACCCACAAGTGGTGACGGCCGCTTCTCTACCGTCGTTTATTGCAGCCGGTCCCTTTCTGGCCGACTACGACGGAGACGGCATTCTGGAAGCCGATATCGACGCCGACGGTTTCGAGGCCACGGATCCGGAAGTCAAGGACTACGATGGGGACGTCACGACCCGTGAACTCCCTCCGAATACGGTGTTTCAAGGGCGAAAGAATTACACCTCTATCTGGTCTCCCAGCGACGTTCTAATCAAGTCCAGCGGTCCCCTGGAGCTCTATTCACTGACCGATATCCGGATCTTCGGCGCCGTCCGCCTCGCCGCCTCGACCACCCTGGCTGCGCGGGGCGTGGTGGATCTTCGAGCCAGCGCCTGGCTGATGGACGATGCCGCCGGAACGCTCACGGTCCGGAGCGCACTGGCAGGAGTCACAGGGCACCTGCTCCCGGATATCATCGATGAGTCCGGCAACCTCAGCGATCTTCGCGATTCGGATCAAGACGGCATCGCGGACGTCGATGAGGGAAAGGGTGACGCGGACGCCGACGGTGTCGCGGACTGGCTCGATCAAGACACCCTCAGCGTCAAGGCGTCGACCGGTTTCCGGTCTCAGATGGATCTTCACGAAGGAGACGCCCAACGTCTGGACTGGCAGGGCAGCCGGCTTTTGTCAGAGGATGACGCCTCTCTTCCCGCGGCAGGACGGCCTTCCGTTCCCTTCCCCTTTGGAATGCTGGAACTGTCGGCAATTGGAGGTACTGCCGGCGAGGAATTCCAGATCTTTCCGTCCTTCCCGATCGTTCCGCCGTCGACGGCCAGGTTCTGGGCGATCGACAAGAATCAGGCATGGATTCCGCTGACTGCGGATTCCGTCGACGGCAAAGCCGTGCTCGAGGTTCCCGACGGAGGTTCTCTCGACCTGGACGGTCAGGCGGACGGACGGTTGACGTTCCGCGTCGGTCTGGGCATTTCGCCCCTGCTCTTTTCTCAGTTCGGCGACGGTCTCGGTCAACTGTCCAGCCAGGTCCTGATCCTGAATCTCGACCGTCAGAACCCGGCGCACGTCGACCTTCGCTTGAACGACGACAAGGGGGCTCCCCTCGTGACGGATCTCGACGGGGGCCAGATTCAGGGAGAGCACTCGATCGTCGTTCCGCCGGCCGGGGTGCGTTCTCTCGCATCGGACGGAATCGGCGATCTGAAGGTGGGATCCCTGGCCGCCTTCGGCGATCACGCCCTTTCGGGCGTCATCCTCTTCCGGGGGCCTGCCGGCCTGGCCGGTGTTGGAGCCGCCGAGCCCCTCCCCGACGGTTTCCTGGCACCCATCGAAACCAACGTCGCGACCGACCTGGACACGGGCATTGCCGTCATGAACCCTTCCGATCAGGAACGCCAGCTGAATCTCACCCTTTTTGACACGGGCGGTCACTCTGTCGCGACGGCGGAGACAAAGATTCCCGCGCTCGGTCATCTGGCTCGGTTTGCGTATCAATTCGATTGGCAACCTTCCGTCAGCCTGAGCAGTTTCATGGGCCAGCTACGCGTCGATTCCGATGGTCTGCTCGCTGCCACCGTTCTCCAGACCCGGCCGGGCGAGTTCGTCACTTTGCCGGTTGTTCCCCTGGGCTCGAGTCCAAATACGGGGAACTCACTCTACTTCGCGCATTTCGGCGCCGGGGCGGACAGCCTGCTCAGCGAGATCATCCTGTTCAATCTCGACGCCAACGATTCCGCGGACGCAACCATCTGGATGCGGAACGACGACGGACAAGTTCCCAGAATCAAGCTGAACGGCGAACCGGTGGGCACCTACGGATACGTGGTGACAATTCCCCCCCGAGGGCTCAAGATCCTGAGCACGGGGATGGAAGGGGATCTGGTCGCCGGTTCCGTTCAAGTCGCCTCGCTGAAACCATTGGCGGGAGTCATCGTGTTCAGCGGCACCGTCGGAGCGGCCGGCGTGGGCAGCAGCCCGATGATCACAGATGGATTCTCGGCTCCCATGGAAACCGATCTGGCCCACGGCTTGAACACCGGCATTGCCGTCATGAACCTCGGCTACGTAGCAGCGCCTCTCAACTTGACCCTCTATGATGAAAACGGCGGATTCGTCGCACAGGCCACGACCTCTTCCCCGCTGAAGATCAACGGACACACGGCTCGGTATGTGACGGACTTCAACTGGGACTCGGATGTAGACTTCGCCCGCTTCCGGGGTTCACTGAGAGTCTCGTCACCCGTGCCCATCGCCGCCACGGTGCTGCAGACGCGCCCGGGCCAGTATGCGACGATGCCCGTAGCCATTAGTAATTGAAGGTCCTGCGATTCCTCTGCGGCGAGTTCGAGCCTCGTCCATGGGTCCATTGTGTTCCGATCCGGAACAGTCTCCTGCCTTGCAGCGGGGAAGGCGGCTTACAGGCTCCCCGAGCGCTGGTACAGCATCGCCGCCACGAGAAGAGCCAGGAGCAGGACCCAGGTGAACACGGCAATTCGGGTGGCTTTCTTTGCTCGTTCTTCTTCCCACCAGGTTCTCGGTTCGACCTTCTGAACGAGAAAGGTCGCGACGGCCGCAAGATTGATGCACGTCACATTGACGACCAGCAGGATTCCGGCGCCTCCGGCCAGCCTCCACTCGCGTATTCCCGCGAGCAGCCCGACCGATACGAGGGGGGGAAGAAGGGCCACAGCCACCATCACGCCAACCAGCACAGCCGGAATGGCAGTGGTGAAGGCCAGGGCTCCGGCCGCCCCCGTTGCCAGCGCGACCAGGACGCTGCCCAGTCCCGCACCGGTCCTCGCCGCGATCTCCGGCGTCGATGGATCGATTCTCAGCAAGGCTCCGAGCAGGTAGGACAGAGCCACGGCCAGCAGTACTCCCGCCCCGAGAGCCCTCAGCGAGCGCTTCACGAGACCCACGTCACCGAGCGTGCATCCGAGCGATAGCGAAACGTTCGGTCCCAGCAGCGGCGAAATGACCATCGCTCCGATGATCACCGCCACGTCGTTCCGAATCAGCCCGATGGCCGTCACGAGAGTGGACAGGCCGACCATCACCAGGAAGACAGGCGTCGATCGGCTGGCCTGGTCCAGATCCTCGTACAGCTCCTCACGGCTGAGCCTCGGCTTGGAACCCTCTCCCGACTGCTTCTCCTCGAGAGCCTGCTTCTCTTCCGGCTCCTCGATCCGGGGCAGCGTGGCCTCGACGGCCAGGAGGATCATGCGGAAGTCATCCGGGGAGCCGAAGCTGTCGATCAAGATGTCCGAGAGGGCCTCGACATGCTCGGCGTCGAGCAGGATTCGAACCATCACGCCGCCGTTCGCGGATCGGAACTGCCAGACGCCCAACGCAGATTGTTTCTCCAGTAACGCCGGCAGGCGCCCGGCTTCCTGATCAGAGATCGTCAACTCCAATAGACGAAGAGGCATGAGGGCTCTAGTTCTTCGGGCCCACGACGATGGCTCCGCCCTTCATGACCATGAGCGGGTGTTCCGTCACCGAGATGTCCTCGAGCGGGTTGCCGGGAACGGCCACGACATCGGCGGCCTTACCGGCCTCCAGGGAGCCGGTGATGTCGCTGATACCGAGCAGGTCGGCGGCGTTGTGGCTCGCCGTCAAGAGCGCCTGAGCCGGAGACAGGCCGTTCTTCACCATCAGCGAGAATTCTCTCGCATTCATGCCGTGCGGCTCCACGGCTGCATCGGTGCCGAAGGCCACGGGAACTCCGATGCGAACGGCATGCTGGAACATGATCTGCATCTGAGCGGCTGCGGCCCGTGCTTTCTCGGCAATCTGCGGAGGATAACTATCCGCCTTGCGGCCGACCCACCATCCGGCGAACAGCGTCGGCACCAGGTAGACACCCTTCTCCTTCATCAGTTCGAGCGTGTCATCCTTGAGGAAACTGCCGTGTTCGATGGAATCCACACCAGCCTGGATGGCCATCTTTGCAGCCTTGTCGCCGTGGCAGTGGGCCGCGACCTTGCGATTCCAGGCGTGGGCTTCGGAGACGATAGCATCCATTTCCTCCTGACTTAGTTCGGGGACATCCACCGGATCCGCTGCGGAGAGCACTCCCCCCGAAGGCATGAACTTGATCACATCGGCGCCATATTTGATCTGGTAGCGGACCGCCGCGCGGCACTCGGCGGGTCCGTTGCAGATTCCCTCGATTGGACCGAGCGGCTTGACGACATCGGGTGGAAATGGACCCTGGTCGGCATGTCCAGCAGTTGCGCCGATGGCGTGAGCGGCCGCCAGGATGCGCGGCCCTTCGGCAACACCGGCGTTGATGGCGTTGCGCAGCCCGATATCGACCCAATCGCTCGCGCCGACGTTGCGCACTGTCGTGAACCCGGCCTCCAGCGTCCGACGGGCGTACATTTCGGCGTACAGAGCCTGCTCGGCGGGAAAGCGGAACATCCCCTGATAGAAGTCCTTGTACCAGTTATCCGACATCTGCATGGTCAGGTGGACGTGGGAATCGATGAAACCGGGAAGCAGCGTGGCATCGCCGAGATCGACGACCCGCGCGCCCTCGGGAACATTCAGATTCTGTCCCACGGCACTGATCTTGTTCCCTTCGACGAGGACCATGCCATCGTCGATCACGCTGCCCGAGACCCCGTCGAAGAGCCGGGCCGCCTTCAACAAGGTGGGATGGTCGGCCTCAGCCTGGTTCTGCGGCGCGGCGGCCAGAGTGAGCACGCTCCAGAGAATGAGGCAAGGCAAAGCGGAAAACTGGACGACGAGAAGACGTTTCATTCCTTGTACTCCCGTGACGGCAAGTGCGGGCACCAGGACCGTGAGGCCCCATGTCCGAAGTCCGTTCTTACTGTGAATCTAAACCCTCACTACAAGAATTGCCGGAAATGTGTACCCGAGTGTAGCGCAACCTACCCTGTGGAACAAGCGTCCTCGACCGTCCGCGTGCCCAAGTAACAGCTCAACTTGCCAACTTGCCTGACCCCGGGTAAGACGTTCCCTCAGATCGGATTCGTGTCAATCTCCTGCAACGGCTACTTGCGGTAAGTGCCGTCAGCGTCGGCACTCCGACCAGGCACAGTGGCGCGTCAACCGTCCCAAGGGCGGCCCCTTCCGGCATCACTCGGGGCACTGGAACAAGATGTGCGTTTCACTCGGCCGAGGAGGACGCCATGGCACGATTTGCGGCCATCTTGTTCGTTGTCGGGTCGATGCTGTTCGCTCAGACCTGGGCCGGGGTGATTCCCGGTCGCTGGGAGAAGGTCGAGACGATTCCCAACGGCCTGCCCATCATCGTTGTGCTCAAGGCAGGGGATCGGGTCCAGGGGACATTCCTGCAAGCGGACGACCGCTCCGTCCAGCTCGAGAATTCTCGTGGGATCGTGGTCACGCTTCCGAAGGATGCGATCTCGAGGATCCGGAGCCGGGAAAAGTTCGAGAACGACGGACTCGCCAACGGGGCCATCATCGGCGCCATAGCAGGCGTCGGAGTGTCGATCGTTCCTTTGCTGATCGCGGTCGACGACCACGCAACCGGGGCCGGCCTGATTTCCATGGGGTTCGTCACCGGCACGGGCGTCGCGCTCGGCATGGGTATCGACGCCCTGATCAAAGCCCCCGCCGTCTTCTTTGAGGCCGCCGAGTAGGCGTCCGGGCTTACTTGCGCCCCAGGAAGCGGATCCTGCCCGTGAAGGTGCGGCCTTGGATTCCACCCAGAGCCAGGAATTGCGGGGAGTCGATGTTGTTGTCGATGTAGGTCGCATTGGGGCGATCCGTGAGGTCGTTGACCCCGCCCCTGAGCGCCCACAGATAACCGAAGATCTTGAAACGCCTTTCCAGGTGCACACTCAAGCTGAAGTACCCAGGGAACCTGTGCGAGTCAGGCGGGCCCACGAGTTCCTCTGTCTCATTCACGTAACTGAAAGGAAATCCGGTCCGCCAATCGAGGGCGTAGGCCACGAGGAAACTGCGAAAGACGGGAAGCGGACGCCACCCCCACAGCTGCAGACGGTTCGGAGAATCCCAGGGCAGAGGCCCCGTGCCTTGCGGACCGAAAACCGGGTTGTCGATATCGAAGTTCACCACGGCATTCGATCGAGCGGAGGAGCGTGTGAAGGCGGCGAACAGCTCCGAGGTGCTGCCAATGCTTCGACGGAAGGTGAGCTCCAGTGCCCAGTAGCGGTCCCGGCGACTGTTTTCAAGGACCACGGGGCCGCCTTCGAGAGGATTCGGATTCAGTCGCTCCTGCACGAAGCCGTGCCGTCCGCCCTTCTGCATCCAGGAGGCGCTCACGAGCATGGAACTCGACAGCTGTCTCTGGATTTCCGCGCTCCAGTTGAGGAAGCGCGGTGCCCTGAGGCCCTGTCGATTCGCCTCAAAGACGGTCTGTGCAACCTTCTCCACGGTCTGCCCGTCCGGGCCATAGAAGCGATCGATCCTCTCTCCCGCCTGAGCGGCCGTCAGTAGATCCAGGGGCGTTGCGTTATAGAAGATGCCCACACCTGCACTGAGTTTGGTCTGACCTCCGCCCATCAGATAGCTCGATGCCAGCCTCGGGGAAATCAGAACCTTCCGTACGACATCATCGCGATCCAATCGGACACCCGCCTCGATATGAAGCTGATCCGTCGGAGACCACCGGTCCTCGACGAAGGCACTCGTTTCGAGATTGGTTTCCCTCTGCGGTGGAGTCCGTGTGAAGATGACTTCGCGTGAGAGGGTGCCGTCCTCGCGCAGGATACGAATCGGCCCGCGGACGTTGTTCTGGCGATACATCAGTCCATCCACATCCGCTCCCAGTCGGAGGACGTGCCGACCGGACCACGAAAGCGGGGACATCGTGAATCGAACGAGAGCCTGCATTCGTCGCGCCTGCGTATCGAGGGTTCGGTAGTAGCTGCCGGAGTACTGGCCTACCTGGTCGACGTAGGGAGCGTTACCCAGCGGATCATCCGTCGAGTTCGAGGTGTACACTCCAAAGCCCGCCTCCAGCAGCGCCTGGTTTTGAAAGAAGAACTGCTCCCTGGCGGTCAGCAGATAGGCGTCGCTCCTCTGCTTCGTGGTGGTCTCCAGCGGCCGAAAGCGTGAGAGCTGCGGATAGTCGGCGTTCTGGCGGTTCACGAGCGCGCTCAGCGTCAAGACGTGGGTCGGACTCCAGTTCAGCTGGATCTTTGCCAGATTGCTGCCCCGCCATGTGCGGGATTGATTAGCGTGGGCAGGAAGCTCGGTGATGTTCCTGAGACGATACTCCGCATCGGCGGCATCGAAGAACCATACCCGACCTTTCTTCAAGGGACCTGAGAAGGTTGCTCTCGGTGTCCAACTGCCGAGGCTCAATCCACCCTGCGTCTGCAGCGAGGGAAAGAAGTTCGTGGCCGAGAAGCGGAAGTGATCATCGCCCATACCCGTCTCCAGGTCCACCACTCCCCCCGAAGCCTTTCCATACTCGGCCGAGTAGCGTCCGGACAAGACTTCCATCGAGCGAAGAGCGTCGGTGCTGATCCTGAGGACCAACTTCCTGTCGCCCGGGTGAGTGATGTTGAAACCATCCAGCTGGTCGACGATCTCGGAGGTCTCCGAGCCGTCGATATGAATCTGGCCGGTCGCATCCTGAAGAACGCCGGGCATGAGAGGAAGGGCATTTCGGTAGTCTCGGGTCGACGGATAGGGGAGGTTGAGGATCTCTTCCCGGTCCAACGTCTGCGTGGAAGCCGTCTGCCTGGTGCTGAGCCCGCGCTGAGAGGAAACCACATCGACTCTCTCGGAGAACTCCTGGGTATGGTTGAGCGTCACTTCCACGTTCGCCGACTGGTTTGCCGTCAGCTCCCTGCTTTCGAAAACGTAGAAGCCTTCCTTCTCGACACGAAGCGTGTATGGCCCCGGCCCGGGGTTCGTGAACTTGCAGACACCGGCATAGTCCGAAGTGCAGTCCGCGCTCCTGCCGTTGCTCTTGTCGGTCAGAACCACACGGGCTCCGGGAACCGCGAGATCGTTCTCGTCGATGATTCGAACCAGGCTGCCGGCCGTCTCTCTTTTCTGCTCAGGGGGACCTCCCAACTGAGCCCGGCCCGACCCCGCAACAGCCCGGTCGCCTCCCAGCTGGGCTTGCGAGAACGGAGGAACGTGAAGAGCGAACAAAAGGAAACAGGCCAAAATCCCCGCCATGCACAGCCTTTCGTACTTCTAGGATACCGAAACGCCTGCACACGTGCGGCCGGAGGATCTGCCCACCCGAAGAAACGAACCGCAGCGACTCGGCCCCATCGCTGAGTGGGGCCGGGTCAGCGTTACCTCGATTTCCCCACGGATGACGCTGAGGGGCGTCCGCAACTCGTGGGAAGCATCGGCCACGAACCGCTGTTCCGATTCGAAGGCTCGCTGCAGTCGATCCAGGAAGTCGTTGAGTAGGTTTATTGCTGCGAATTCGGACAATGTAACCTGACATAGATCTCAACATTTCCGGCCCTCTCTTCCCGGTACAATAAGGAACCATGATGGCATTCATCTCCAGGACGGTCCGGACGGCGGCTCGAGGCTTCAGAGTGCCGTTCCTCTGCTTCTCGATTGCCGCCGTGCTGCCCGCTCTTTCGAATGATTGGATTTGGGCTCAGGCAGCCCAGGCTCTGGCGACGGCCAGAAGAGACGTCGTCGAACGCGGACTCACGACCACCGTCGCCCAGAATTACTTCGCCGCGGTGATCGCGAAGCGGCAGAACGCGAATGCCCGGGAGGCCTTACAGCAAGCCCAACGCTTCTTGACCATCTAGCATGCCAGTTTTCCAGGAGCAGCTTCAGTGGGTTCGGGTTGCTTTCAGAAGGACCATGAGGACGGGCAGGACCATCAGGGCGAGAGGGAGCTGAACCACCAGCCCGGAAATAATGGCGATCGCCAACGGCTGCTACATGGCCGCGCCCTGACTGATGCCGAGAGCAAGGGGCAGCAGAGCCAGAATCGTGGCAAACGTGGTCATCGCGATCGGTCGCATCCGGTTCTTCCCCGCCTGGACGAGGGCCCCTCGGCGTTGCAGTTCATCGGGCAGCTCATAGAATTCGGAGACATAGAAGATCTCGACTTCCGTCACGATTCCCACGACCATGGTCAACCCCATCATTGAGGAAATGTCCAGTTCGGTTCCGGTCAGCCATAAGCCGACGAACACGGCCGTCATGGCCAGCAGGGTCGTCGCGAGGATCGCAACGGCGACGCGGAACCGTTCATAAAGCAACAGGAGGAGCAGGAACACCAGAACGACGGCCGCCACGATCACCATCAGCAACCCTCTGAAGGCAATCTGCTGCTGCGCGTACAGTCCGCCCAGATCGCGTAGTACACCGATTTGGGGAAAAGTCCGGGCTGTTGCAGCATCTTCTTCACATCCTGGATGACCGAGCCCATATCCCGACCGCTGATCCGCCCCGTTACCGCGGCCATCTGTTTCAGATCTTCACGCATGATCTGATGCTGACCGTTGATGACCTTGACCGAGGCGATCCGCTTGACGGGAAAGAGGTGTCCGTCGGAGGCATGCAGAAAGAGCCGTTCGATGTCTGTCTCAGTGGATCGGGCGCTGTCCGGAATCCAGACTCTGACTCCCACCATCTTCGGTCCCTGCTGGATTTTGGTCGTCACGGTTCCGCTCAGATAGGCGGAGAGCATCCGGGTCACCGACTCGGGGTCCACACCCTCCAGAGCCGCCTTTGCCCGGTCCACCTCAATGTCGAGGGCATCACCGATGAGAACGACTCCGTCCTTCAGCTCATAGTTGCCGGAAACAACGACCTGCTGACCGGCTTTCAGGCCTTCGCCGGTCACTTGAACGTCGTTGTCGTTCTCGTGCCCGATCGTCACCCGATGCTTTACGGCCCGGCCGCCGCTGACCGTGAACAGACTGTAGTGATCATCCTCCGGAAGTACGGCCGAACGTTGGATGATGAGTCCGCGTCCGGAAGCAAGCGTGAGGCTTCCCAGTATGTACTCTCCCAGGAGGAAGCCCTCCGACCTGGCCGACTGCACGAAAACGTCCACCAGGCGAGCGAACCGGATGGCCAGGATCGTGCGGACTCCTCCTGCGTAGAGTCCGGAACCGCGAGCGCTCTCGACGATTCGCGGCGAAAGGACCCTGGGAAGGCCGATCTGACTTCTTGAGTCCTCGGATTGAAGATCACCCGGAACACTGGAGCTACAGAAGCTTTCCACTGGAGTCGCCATCGCGCGAGCCTGCAATCCGCATCAGACCGTGCCGCGACGGATCGATCGGTTCTCCTCATCGACCGGCCGACTCCGACAGCCATGCTTTCGAGGGGATCTTGGCTTCGAGTTCGTTCAACAGCTGCCTGGCATGAGCTACGACGGCGTCACGCGAACCGATATCCGGCTTCAGATCCATCCCGACCGCACCGATGAGGTTTCCCGAAGAGTCGTGCAAAGCCTGCGTGATGTCGTAGATGGGATCCTCGTTGCTCGGCGCTTCGACTTCGGCCTTGCCGGTCCGGATCGGCCCGAGCTCGTCCGCGTCGCATTCCTCACCAATGTCTTCCGGGGCACTGGCGGCGACCGTCTTGCACCCGGCGTCCGACATGAAGGCAATCTCCAGAGAAGCGAGTCCCGAATGGGTGGCGACGAACTGCTCGACCAGTTGTTGCCCCATCGTGCGAGGCGCCTGTTGCTGATGCGACTCTCGGCGTTCCGTGGACTCCCGCTCTGATTGAGCGAAACCGATCGCCGACAAGATCATGGTGACTACCAGGACTATCCAATAGCGTTTCACGGCTTTGCCTCCATTGCCGGTTTGGAAGGGTTCCTTCGTGTGCCTGACTCTCTTCCGAGAATGGTAACGAGGGTCGCCTGAATCCAGGGTGAAGATCAGATGAAACGCTGTTCATCTGTCTTGCGAACAGCCTTGATTCGATGCAACCTCATCTTGATCCGATCTTGACTGAATCCAACCTTATTCAGATTCGATGATGTTGCCCTCGGGGTCGACGACGATCTCTCCCTTCCGTTCGCCCTGCCACGCAACGGCGTATCGGGTCAGCGCTGCAGGCAGTTTGACGGCTCGGCCCTTCGCCACTCTGTAGCTGATCTCAATCTGCTCGATTCTACCGAACGAGGCGCCGGACGCAGCCTTCCGAACGGCCTGGAGCGCGGGCATCGGCAGGTCTTCCGGGCCCACGACGAGCGTGTGCTCCAGCATCGTCCCGGCGCCGGTGATATCCGTTTCCTTCTCATCGTGGCCTTCCGAGAACTCGAAGTCGTAGACCACCAAACCGTCTTCCCCTTCGACATCGAGTTTCTCGATCTTCGCCCCGGGAAATTCGGCCCGGAAGGTCTTGGAGACCGGTTCGGGCATCCCGCTGAGGTCCTTCGGCACTTCGACGTGGTCGAGGCGAAACGCCTCTTCCCGCAAGAGACCGACATAGGGAGCGTACAACTTGTCCTCTACGCCCTCCTCCACTCCGCTGGACTCCTCGGTCTTCAAGCAGCGGTCGAACTCACCCATCGGGACTTCGACCGTTTCCTCGAGGGCAACGATCCTGGCGCGATCCATCGCAATCCCCGGGGCCAGTTCCTGGTAGAACCCCTGGCCGATTTCGGGACTTCCCGGCATCTGCAAACCGAAGTGCGCTCCATTGAGGCCGGAAAGCCAGCTTCCCTCGTGCCCGGCGATATTCCCGGCATCGTCGTAGACATCGACATCTTCACCAAAGTAGTAGACATCGCCGGTAGAAGGGTGGAGGGCGAAGTAATTTCGGGAGACCTCGGACAGGCGGCCTCCCTGGGTTTCCCGTTCTTCCACGATCCGGGTATCCACGCCGTCGACGCGTCTGGTTTCGTTCAGAACCGTGATCTCGAGAGTGTCCTTGCCGTCGGAAAGGACCAACCGGTATCCCGGCTCGAGGATCATGTAGGGATTCGTACCTCGATTTGCCAGAGACGATTTGTCGACCCCGAAATCTTTCTCGAAGATCTGTCCCTGCGCAACGGCAACTCCCGATCCGGTCGGACTTCGACGTCCGGTGGACTCCCGCTCCGATCGAGCCAGACCGACTGCCCACAAGATCATAGCGACTATCAAAGCTATTGCCTGGCGTTTCACTACATTGCCTCCATTACTTTCCTGGAAAGAATCTTTCATGTAACCGGCGTGCAGCCGGCTCTTTACCGGGATACTAACAAGGCTCGACTGAATTCAGAGTGAAGATCGGATGAAATGATGTTCATCTTCCTTCCGAACAGGAATCTTCGACTGAGTGCAGGGTCGGATCGGTCAATCTCGCTCGGCCGGCTGCGACAGCCATGCCTTCGAGGGGATCTTCGCTTCCAGCTCCGCCAACAACGTCTTCGCACGGGCTAAGACGGCCTCACGGGAACCGATGTCGGGCTTCAGATCCATGCCGGCCGCACCGATGAGATTCCCCGAAGAATCATGTAACGCCTGCGTGATTTCGTAGAGCGGATCCCTTCCGTTCGGCGTTTCCACTACGGGCTGACCGGTCCGAATCGTTCCCAGTTCATCAGCGCCGCATTTCTCCCCGACTTCTCCCGGATCACTGCCGGCCACCATCTTGCACCCGTTTTCCGATGTGACCAGAACCTCGAGAGCAGCGAGTCCCGAATGAGTGGCGACAAATTCAATAACCAGTTTCTGCCCCATTAGCTGGTGAGCTTCTTGTCTTTCCGATTCTCGACGTTCGGCAGACTCACGCTCGGACTGAGCCAGAACGACCGCCGGCAAAATCATAGCCAGTGTCAAAATCACGACCCGGTGTTTCACAGCTTCGCCTCCATTCTTCTCTTGATTCTGAGCGCTTTACACAATCGACTTTCAACTCCGCGATGTTAACCGGGGTCGACTGAACCCAGGGTGAAGATCAGATGAAACGCTGTTCATCTTCCCGATGGACAGGCATGCATGATTGCTTAGGAAGCGCCGAGGGGAAGGGAGACCGTAAACCGCGTGCCCACTCCAAGCCGACTCTCTACGTCGATCGAACCGCCGTGCATGTCCACAATCAGCTTGACCAGGGCCAATCCGAGCCCTACGTGGCCTCTCGAGTCGGAACGGGAGGCGTCGGCACGATAGAAACGATCGAAGATCTTCGGAAGATCGACTTCGGAAATGCCCGCCCCATCGTCTTCTACTACCAGAAACCCTTTACTCCGGGCAACACCGGTTTGAACGACGACGTGCCCACCTTCGCGCGAGTAGAAGATGGCATTCTCGACCAGATTATAGACCATCAGTTCAAGACTCTCTTCTACGCCTTGAACCACGAATTCGTCGGAACAGTCACAGTCGAGCAGAATGGAGTTCGCCTGCGCGGAGGGTTTCAGCTTAATGCACACTTTTGAAACGAGTCTCCCAAAGTCGACCGGAGATTTGGGAAGGGCCTGCTTCCCGACCTGAGCCCGAGCCAGGAGAAGGAGCGCATCGACGAGTCTGTTCAGCCTGAGAACCTCGCTGTGCACGATCCGGAGTGCACTTTCGTATTCGGCAGGCGAGCGGCGCTTGGTCAGTGATACTTCGATCTCACCGCGGATAATGCTCAACGGCGTTCGCAACTCATGGGAAGCGTCGGCGACAAACCTCTGTTCCGATTCGACGGCTCTCTGCAGACGATCGAGGAAGTCGTTAAAGGTCGATGCCAACCTCCCCAGCTCATCCTCGGGGTTCTCGACGACCAGACGTCGATCCAGGCCCTTTCCATCGATGTTTCTCACACCCTCAATCATTCTCCCGACCGGTCGCAGATTCTGATAGGCAACCAGGTATCCGACTGCGATGGCGAGCAGCACCATGAGCGGTGCTCCGGCAAGCAATTGCCAGCCCAGTTTCCCTACGGCATTCTCGATCCTCGCCATTGGTTCACCCACCACGAGGGCGGCAGTCGGCCCGTCTTCCTTCCACCGGGCAGACCGAACATACAGGCGGAACTTACCCTGTCCCACGATCTCTCTCGTCAGGAAGTAGGAGTCACCCCGGATCGCACGTTCAACGGTCGCCTTGTCCACCATTGGTGAAGCCTGATTGACATCGGTCGAAGCATCCAGCACCTCGCCCGACCGATCGATCAGCTGGGCGACCTTCTCCCCAACCGTAAACTCGGCGAGCGTGGAGAGCTCCGCCTCGTCCCGGTCCAAGCCGGACGGAGGCCCGAGGCTCCGCGCCGGCCCGGCTCCTTCATCGGCGTCGGCGTCGTCTTCAGCCACGTTCTGGGCAAGCGTTTCCGCGTACTCCCTCAAGGACTGATCGAGACCGGAGAGGAGCAGGTGAGAGTAGCTGAGGTAGAGATAGAGGGACAGAACGGTCACCAGAAGGATAAACAGAAGACCGTTGCCCAAGGCCAGTTTCGCACGAACGGATCTAAGCATCGTCCAACACACCAAAGATGTATCCGCGACCTCGCCGCGTGTGAATGAGCTTCGTCCGAAAGCCACGGTCGAGTTTGTCTCGGAGACGCTTCACATAAACGTCGATGATGTTGGTCATGCTGTCAAAGCGTTGATCCCAGACATGCTCGGATATCATGGTTCGCGTCACGATTTCATTGGGATGTTCCATGAAGTACCGAAGAAGCGAAAACTCTTTTGCGGTCAAGGAAATCTCAACTCCGGCGCGGCGTGCGGTCTGCCGCGACCGGGAAATCTCGAGATCGCCCACCCTGATGACGTCGGGCGCAATATGCCGGGGCCGACGGGCCAGAGCTCGCACACGCGCCAGCAGCTCCTCGAAGGCAAACGGCTTGACCAGGTAGTCATCGGCTCCGCTGTCGAGCCCGCGAACCCGATCGGAGAGCTCGCCACGCGCCGTCAGCATCAGAATCGGGGTTGGGTTGTTTCGCTTTCTCAGTTCCTCGCAGACCTCGAAGCCGCTCTTCTTCGGAAGGAGGATATCGAGCAGTATCAAGTCGTACTGATGAATCTCCGCCAGGTACAGGCCCTCTTCCCCATCATAGGCCACATCGACGGCGTGACCCTGTTCCGTAAGGCCTCGCTGGATGAAGCTCGCGATTCTCTTCTCGTCTTCGATAACCAGGACTCTCATGATCGTCCCCCATCGGTTCGGTCCAATATATACTTCGACGAAGTCTCTCAGGGCCCCCCGGAAAGCAGATGAACGGGAATTCATCTGGAACTCATCTACGACTCATCCAAGGCCTTACGGGGAATGCGCTTGCAGGACGTCGTAGTGCGCAATGAGGAAACCGAGAAAAGCACCTGCAAAGATATCGGAGGGAAAATGCTCCTGCAGGGTCACGCGCGAGAACCCGACGGCTCCGGCGAGTTTGTAGGCCACCCAGGGAACCCAGCGGCGCTCGTGGTAGCGTTCGGCCACCACCGTTGCGATCGCAAAAGCTCCGATGGCATGGCCGGATGGGAAGCTGCCTCGTCGGACCAAGCGGGATGGGAGCAAGACGCCTGTCGCCTTGCCGATTCGTCCTCTTCCGAATGGGCCGGTTTCTCCAAAGACTCCTGCTTTGGAGTGCAAGTTCAAGTGGCTTTGTTTTGGGCTCAAGAACTACCCTCGCCCTCGGCGCGAGATCGGCCATTGATAGATTCCAGGCGTGTCCATGAACGAATATTCATTTTCTGTTCACCTGCCGTTCATGTTCGTGCAAGTAGGTTTGTCGCCGGAAGGCGCGGTTTGATGTTGGTTGCAACATTGCCGGCACTTCAATCTCGGTACAATGAAAGGTCATGATGTCATTCATCTCCAGAACCGTCCGCGCGGCAATTTCCGGCACGAAGATATCGTTCATCCCCTTATTGATTGCCGCCGTTCTTCCGGTTCTTTCGACCGGCGGGATCATGGCTCAGACCGCTCCGACCTCTGAGAAACAGGCAGCTTTGACGATCAGTCTGGAGGACGCTCTGGAGCGGGCCCGCACCAACAGCCAGCAGCTGCAGTCCGCCGATCTCGATGTGGCGCTGGCCCATGAGGATCGCCGCCAGGCGAAGGCCGCTCTGCTCCCTTCCCTGGACTATTTCAATCAATACATCTATACGCAGGGGAACGGCACGGACCCCGGAGTCTTCGTTTCCAACGACGGGGTGCACGTCTACAACAGTCTGGCCGAGGTCCACGAGGAGCTGTTCTCACCCCAGCGCCTCGCCGAATATCGACGAACGGCGGCAGCCCAGGCTCTGGCTGCGGCGAGGAGGGATGTCGTCGAACGCGGGCTCACGGCGACCGTGGCCCGGGACTACTTTGCCGCGGTCGTTGCCGAACGGCACATCATGAATGCCCGCCAGGCTCTGGAGGAAGCTCGACGTTTCGTCACGATCACCGGGCAACTGGAAAAGGGGGGCGAAGTCGCCCATGCGGATGTGCTGAAGGCGCAACTGGTTGCGCAGCAGAGCGAACGGGACCTTCTGGAAACCGAGCTTTCGGCCGAACAGGCGCAGATCTCTCTGGCGGTCCTCATGTTTCCGGGCTTCCGCCTTGACTTCACCCTTGTGGACGATTTGGCATCGGTGCCTCCTCTTCCCGTTTACGCCGAGACTGAGACGACCGCGCTCGAGATGAGCCCGGAAATGCGCGCAGCCAGAGCGAACCTTCACCAGGAAGAGTACGGTGTGTCCGTGGCCCGCAGCGCCTATCTGCCGTCGCTCAGCCTGGACTATTTCTTCGGCATCAACGCCAATCAGTTCGCCGTACGCAACGAGGAAGGGCGGAACCAGCTGGGATCTTCCGTCCAGGCCACGCTGAACATCCCCGTCTTCACCTGGGGAGCCACCCGGAGTAAGGTGAGCCAGGCACAGATGCGACGCGAACAGGCGGAGTTGGCGCTCACCCTTGCACAGAAGCAGCTGGTTTCGAATCTTCATTCACTGTATCGAGAGGCCCAGTCGGCTCTGGATCAGCTGGACCTGCTGCGCCGGTCCGCCGATGCTGCGGCTGAGAGTCTGCGGCTCACGCGCCTCCAATATCAGGCAGGAGAGGCCACGGTGCTCGAAGTCGTGGACGCCCAGAAGACCCTCTATCAGGCACGCAACGCCTATGACAACGGTCTCGCGCGCTACCGCACCGCTCTCTCCAACATTCAGTCCCTCATTGGAACCCTTTGACCTATGCTGAAGCATCAAGCACGCACGAAGATCGGGATCGCCCTGGCTGCGGGAACCCTGGTTCTGGCAGCAGGTTGTGCCGAGACCGCACCACCCGAGACCGAACCGGTGGCTCCCGTCGAGGTGGCGCCGGCGGTACGGGGACCCATCCAGCGCATCATCACGGCCCGGGGCATCCTCTACCCGGTCAACCTGGCGGCCGTGACGCCGAAGATCAGTGCCCCCATCGAAAAGTTTTATGTCGATCGGGGTGACACCGTGCATCGAAGCCAGCTGCTTGCCGTACTGGAGCACCGGGATTTGGCGGCTGCCGTCGCAGAAGCCAAAGGAGCCTACGAGCAGACCGAGGCCAGTTACCGCAGGACCGTCGCCGCTTCGCTGCCCGAGGCGCTCGCCCAGGCGGAGGCGGACGTGCGGTCTTCGGAGGAAGAACTGCAAGTTGCTCGGACGCTCTACGAGAACCGCAAGCAGCTTCAAGAGCAGGGCGCCATTGCGCAGCGGCTGGTCGATGAGGCGAACTCTGCCTACGTTCAGGCACAGAGCCGGCACGAAGTGGCTTTGAAGCGCCTCGATTCCCTGAAAAAGTCAGGGCAGGAGGAGCAAATCAAGGAGGCCAGGGCGGCGATGGATGCGGCCAAGGGACGTTACGAGGCGGCCCAGGTTCAACTCGACTACGCGCAGATCCGCAGTCCCATCGACGGCGTCGTGACCGATCGGCCGGGATTCGCCGGGGACATGGCCACGGCGGGGACTCCTTTACTGACGATCATGGACACCTCCCGACTGGTCGCCCGCGTCAACGTCCCCTCGGACGAACTGGTCTTTCTGAAGGAAGGAGATACGGCGACGATCGGCTCTTCCGACACACCCGCTCACCTGTCGGGTACCGTCGTTGTGGTGAGCCCGGCTCTCGATCCGAACAGCACGACGGGCGAAGTTTGGGTTGAAGCCGCCAATCACGGCAGCAGTCTGAGACCGGGCATGTCGGTCGAGGCTTCGATCATAGCCGAATCACTCAAGGACGCCCTGCTCATTCCGTCGGTGGCGCTTCTTCCCTCGGAGGGCGGCGAAGAGCGGGTGATGGTGGTTGGCTCCGATTCGGTTGTCCACGAACGTCAAATTGAGATCGGTATCCAGGAGGATGACAAAACGCAGGTCGTGAAAGGGCTCGAGGCCGGAGACCAGGTCGTGGTCCAGGGGGGAGTCGGCCTGGAAGACGGAACCCAGGTCAGCATAGAGAAAGCCGGCAAGAATGACTGAACGTCAATTCGATCAGGGATCGTCCGAAGATTCTTCGGGCGAAACACAACACTGGACCGTTCGGCATTCCAAGCCGGTGATCTTCCTGATCCTGACCGGTGTCGCCGTGGGCATCTATCTGGCCTTTTCGATTCCGGTAGCGGTCTTCCCCGCGACCGACTTTCCGCGCGTCACGATCGGCGTCGACAACGGTGTCGCGCCCATCGATCAGATGCTCGTGACCGTCACCCGTCCCATCGAGGAGGCGGTCAACACAGTGCAAGGTCTGGAGGCGGTCCGATCGGTCACCAGTCGTGGGACTGCGCAGATCGACCTGTTCTTCTCATGGAAAGTGGACATGTACCAGACGCTGAATCTGGTCGACGCCGCTCTGGCCGAAGTCCGCTCGTCGCTGCCTTCCACGGCCCAGATCACGAGCAACCGTCTCACCTTCGCCGCCTTTCCGATCATGGGGTACAGCCTCACCTCGAAGACAGTCCCCCAGACCCGTCTCTGGGAGCTGGCGACCTATGACCTCAAGCCCCGGATGAACCGCTTGAGCGGCGTATCCATGGTGGTCGTACAGGGTGGACACGAACCGGAATTCGAGATCATCCCGGACCCGGCGAAACTGATCGAGACGTCCGTCACCGTCCCGGGCCTGCTCGAAGCGCTTCGGGCGACCAACATGGTCGATTCGCCGGGGATGCTGGAGCGCAACCACCAGCTCGTCCTGGCGCTGGTCAGCGGCCAGGCCCACGGTCCCGAGGATATCGCGCGCATCGTGGTCAAGACGACGGCGGCCGGTGTTCCCGTGCGCGTCGGCGACATCGGAACCGTCCGGCGGTCTTTCAAACCCGTCTACACGCTGGTCACGGCCAACGCTCAGCCGGCCGTTCTGCTGAGCGTCTTTCGACAGCCGGACGGCAACACCGTGGCGGTCGCCGATGAGGTACACAACGAGGTCCAAAGCATTCGCCGATCCCTGCCGGCGGGCGTCGTGATGACACCGTTCTACGATCAGTCGGAACTCGTAAACGATTCGATCAAGAGCGTCCGCGACGCGATCCTCATCGGCCTGGCCCTGGCTTCGCTGGTATTGGTCGTGTTCCTCCGGGACTGGGGGACTTCGCTGGTGGCGGGTCTGGTCATTCCGGCCACAGTCGCCCTAACCTTCATCGCCCTGCGCGTTCTGGGATTGAGCTTCAACCTGATGACCCTGGGCGGACTGGCCGCCGCCGTCGGTCTGGTGATCGACGACGCCATCGTGGTGGTGGAAAACATCATCCTGCACCGGGACCTCGGGCAAGGGCGCGGCCAGGCCATCCGCAGCGCCCTGCGGGAGATCCGGCTGCCCTTGCTGGGCTCCACGCTCACCCCGATCGTGGTCTTCCTGCCTCTGATCTCGATTACCGGGGTCACGGGTGTCTTCTTCCGCTCGCTGGCCCTGACCGTAGGTATGGCATTGCTGGCCTCCCTTGGTCTGGCCCTGACCTGGACGCCGACCCTCAGTCACTTTCTCATTCGACGCCATCGAGGACATGCGCCCTCCCCCGACGGGCAGCCGGCATCGACGGCGGCGGGCGGCTTCCTGAACGGTGTGCTGCGGGTCTACAAGACGATCCTGCGCGGTGCCCTCGATCATCCCTGGCTCATGGCGGCCTGTTGTGTGGCGCTGGTCATCGGCTCCTTCGTCTGCTACCAGTCCCTGGGCACGGATCTTCTGCCGGCCATGGACGAGGGCGGCTTCATCCTCGACTATTGGATGCCGCCCGGCACTTCTCTCGCCGACACCAACCGGGTACTCACGTCCATTGAGGAGATCCTCCGGGATACGCCCGAGGTGGAGAGCACGTCCCGACGTACCGGTCTCGAATTGGGCCTGATCGCCGTTACGGAGGCGAATACGGGTGACTTCACCGTCAAACTCAAACGGAACCGGAGCCGCAGCGTGGACGAAATCACGGCCGAACTCCGCAGAAAGATCAGGGAGCGCTTCCCCATGCTCGACGTGGAGTTCGTCCAGTTGCTTCAGGATATGATCGGGGATCTCACCAGCGCTCCCGAGCCGGTGGAGATCAAACTGTTCAATGAAGATCAGACCCTGTTGCGCGAATGGGCGCCTCAGGTCTCCGAGGCGATCGCGAGGATCCCCGGGGTAGTCGATGTTCTCGACGGCATCGAGAATACGATCAGCGGCCCGGCCCTGATCTTCCGCGTCAACCCGACGGTCGCCTCCCGAGCCGGCTTCACGCCGGAAGAGGTGGAAATCGACGCCAGTGCCATCATGCAGGGTGAAGAGGCGGCCACTCCGGTGATCATCGGAGACCGCTCCTACGCGATCCGAGTTCGATTCCCGGAGCGGACCCGGGCTTCGCTCGACGCCATCCGCAGCACGATCCTGGGCAGTTCCACCGGCCGGACGTCAACCCTCGGGGCACTGTCGCGGGTGGAGCAACTCCCGGGCCAAATGGAGATCCGCCGGGACAATCTCCAACACGACGTGGCAGTCACGGCCCGTCTGGAGGGGTTGAATCTGGGAACCGGCATTGCCGAGGTCCAGAAGGCCGTCGCCGGGGTGCATCTGCCGGCCGGAATCCGCGTGGAGTACGGTGGAGGATACGCAGAACAGCAGCGGTCCTTTCGAGACCTGGTCATGGTTCTGGTGCTGGCCGTCGTACTGGTCTTCATCGTGCTGCTCTTCGAGTTCCGTGGCTTCGCCGCGCCGGTGGCCATCCTTGCGTCGGCGCTGCTCTCCACTTCCGGGGTTTTCCTGGCCTTGTTGATCACCCGGGTCAGCTTCAACATCTCGTCCTTCATGGGCCTCATCATGGTCGTCGGAATCGTCGCCAAGAACGGCATTCTTCTTTTGGATGCCGATGAGAAATACCGGCGGGAAGGACTCTCCGCTGGACAGGCCATGCTGGCGGCCGGCGAGCGGCGAATGCGGCCCATCCTGATGACGGCGTTGGCGACCATCGCGGGCATGATTCCTCTGGCACTGGCCCTGGGTGCGGGTTCGCAGATGCTCCAGCCCCTGGCTATCGCGGTCATCGGGGGTATCGCCGCCTCGATGGTGCTCTCCCTGATCGTCACCCCCGCCGTCCACTATTACCTGACCCGTTGATTTCCTTCGATCAGATCGACATAAGCCCCCTGGATGAGGTCGGACTCAGGAATGCCCAGTTCGCGCATCAAGCTTTGGGCAACAGCCTCACCCTCCGCGACGGTCTGAGAACCGGAGAGCACAACCTCGAGTTCGAGGAAGGAGCCCAGGCCCTCCACCTCGTCGAGATGAATGCGTGTGTTTCCAGCCAAATACAGACGGCGCCGCTTGCGGACTCTGCCGATGACCCCCAGAGC
>JARRKC010000009.1:0-132415 GCA_037388505.1 Acidobacteriota bacterium
GCATTGGAATCAGTGGAGCCGTAGGTTTCAGTGGGCTTGAACGGGCTGGCGGTCACTTTGACCCGGCATGGCAGATCCAGCTCCACCCTGGGATTTTCCGGCAAGAGTGTCTCCTCTCCTCGGATTTGGTAGACGTACTCAACAAGGAACGTGGTTCGATCCTCCGGCTGGAACTGCCAGGCCTTGACATTGGCGAGTGACGGATTCGCGAGATATGGGTTGCTCTCGGATGTCAGCCGAGCACCCGTTACCGAACCTCGCTCGACCGTAACCTCGATAACTACAGTTCCGGTGATGTGTGCGCTCCGAGCGATCGGTGGGTATAGAGGAATCTCCCCACGCAGCAGTTCGGGGTAACGCGCGCCAGCCGAACACGGGGCTTCAGATGAAACAGCAAACTGAATGAATGCGATCGGCCCGGCGAAGAGAAACCAGAGCATGTGTTTGAACATGTGGACCTCCCATCTCTTCTCTTAGTGCGGGACTGCGAAATCAACCAACTTGCCTCCCTTTGGAGCAATCTCCGCATCCTTGGCACGTTGGGTTGCCGTGCGAGCACCCTCACCCCGCTTGACTTCCACCGCAACGATCCTGCCGGGTTCGAGATCTCTTCAGTGCAACGTGCCGCCAGACTCGAAGGAGCTGGCTACGCTCATCGGTATCTGCGCCTTAGCTCGTGGGTCGTAGTTCCCACCGTACGCCTTGCCTGTTTCGACATCGAAGACCGCCCACAGCCGCCGGCGAATCCAGAGACCACTTTCCTTCTGTGATCATCCCATGCAATCGAGACATCCTCAGCGCCAAAATCTGGTTTCCCCGTCAATACGTGAATTGCCGAGACAACCTTCTCATTCTCGGGGGCTGTTCTCCGGCAGAGGTAGAAGTAGGCGACTTCTCCGTCGTACTCAAACACACCAGCCAGATCGCCTGACGGCTGTGACTCACCTTTGAACATCTCGTTTGAAGGCACGACCTTACGTTGTCTACGGCGGTTCGTCACCACGGGAAAGGCCCCCTTGTCTGCGAGGTTCGCGCCCCGGCCTGTGTCGATCGCCGCAATTCGCCAGAAAGAGGATTCATTCGATCACCTGTGGAGGCACCGCAGACAGCAAGGTCAGCGAGTTCGTCCCAAAGAGTTGCTGGCCGACCAGCGCCTGCGTCGACTCGATGAGCACGTAGCCGTCCGACTGACCGGCGCTCGAGGGGACGAGCTCCGTCAGCAACCGTGCGATCCGACCTCCCGGCGGCAGCGCGAAGGACAGTGCGCCGGTTTCCCCTCCCTTGGCGGAGCACGTCGCCAGCCGGATCGCGGCCGGGTCGGACACTCGTCCGTGGGTGGTGTAGAGGCGTCCGTTCCAGAAGCGCGGGTTTTCGAACCAGCCGATGGCGAGGCCCAGGACCCCTTCGTCGAGCACGGAAATCCCTTCCCTGTCCACCTGCAGGTGATAAAGAGCAAAACGGTCGCTGGTACTCTGATGCCCCCAGATCGTGGATGGGTCCGCCCCGAAAGTGAAGGACCTGACTCCCAAACCGGTCGGTGTCTTCTTGGGCCGCATGACTCCGTCCTCGTACGCGGCCAACACAGGGTCCGAGCCTTGCTGGTCGACAGCAACCACGACCGAATGGGGATTGTTCGGAAAGACCCGAATGTCAGTGATGCTCCGCAAGCTTTCTACCCCTGTGTCGACCGTTGAAAACGTGAGGTCGCGGGTGAACCGGTCCAGATCGATTCGTGTGACATAACCCCCGCTGAGAGTTACGTAGAGGTATGTTTCATCCTCGGAGAGGGCCAGGAATGTCGGTACGCTCTCCAGGGGAAGGGACTTCTTGACCGACAGCGTGGCGGAATCGACGACGGTGACCGAATTGGGATAGTTCGTCGAGACTTCGGGCACGCTTAGGTAGACTTCGTGTCGAGTCTTTGCGTATACCATCCGGATCGCGATGACGGGGATCGTTCGGATTTGTTCGGCGGCGACGCACGGAATCTGGATAAGAACGGCGGCAATCATGAAGGACAAGGGACGAAATGCTCTCATGAGATGACATGGATCTCTTTCGCTCCGGTGAGAGTGGGAATTCGCACGTCTCCAGGTCAGAAACGCCGGAAGCAGTGAGGTTCCACCTCCAGGTCAAGCCCACCCGAGATATTCGGTTCGACTGCCACCAAGAGAAGATGTCTCGGATAGCCGAAAGTGGCAGACAGACGTCAGTGAGTCGGATCGATTGTTGTGCGGGTTGGGAAGCGGGTGTCTGCAAGTCCATTCCGAAGGTCGCCCGACTCGATCCGAGAGGGAATCCGGGAGCCGGTGCGTCTTCCCAAGCGAATCTCCTGAGCCACTCAGCCGGAACGGTCGTCCGTCCTCCAATGCCGGAGCCCGATCGAGACGGATCGAGGCTCACGCCCCCTATCCTACGCAGCGTTTACTTCCACGAATTCGCTCTCCGAGGTGGGAGGTGGAACGGGAATGCCGTCCTGCTTCAGACCTTCTATGTGCAGGTCGATGGCCTCGCGGATCAAGTGCAGCACTTCGTCTCGCGTTTCGCCGACGGCCACGCACCCCGGAAGGTCAGGAACATGGGCTCCCCAGCTCTTTTCTCCGTGTTCGACCACCACCATGTATCGCATTGGACTGTACCTCAGTCTTTCAGACCCGCCTGCTTCAGAATGGCGCTGAGCGTGCCAGGCGGAACGTCAATGCCGGCCTTTCCTGCTACCGTCAGAGTCCCGGGTTTGATCGGGTGCTTGAACTGTCGGTGACTGCCCCGTGTCCGAACCTTCTGCCATCCGTCCCGTTCGAGTTCCCGAATCAGGTCTCTGACTTTCAAATCTGCTTCTAGTCTCGCACATCCTCCGGGCTTGATAAACCAGGTTTCGACCTGCCATCTCACGACAGGTCCAAGGAAGACCACGGGACATTTTCGGGAGACACTTCGACTGACGGAGCGCTCGAGTCCGGACGTACGCCAACCGTAAGTCGTTGGAAATAAATGCCCGGGACGGGAGTTGAACCCGTACGGGGGTTGCCCCCCACAGGATTTTAAGTCCTGTGCGTCTGCCAGTTTCGCCACCCGGGCCTGCGTCTGAGGGGATTCTAGCACCGCTGAGGAGGACGGGAGAACCTGAGGACGGGAGAGTGCTGGATGGGAGATCCTCACCTTTTCCGCTCTGATTTGTAACAATCAAAGGCATGACTGAATTCGAGAAGAAGGAGGAAGAATTCTCGAGCCTGGGAGAAGTCCACTTGAAGGCACTCTCAGACGAAGGTATTCCGGAGGAGAGCCGGACCACCGAACACTTCCTGCGGGACGATCGGACCCTCTTCGTTTGCGACGGAGCCGGCAATGTGCCTCCCTCCCGAAAACGGATGGGCCTCTACCACCGCGGGATGAGGGCGCTTTCCGGGCTCTACTGGAGAATCGAAGGCCAAGGACTGCGTTCTCTGGCCTCGTCATCGGAGAAGAACTACAGGTGCGAAGTCTGGCTGACCAATCCGAGCCTGGTCCAGGAAGACGGCGCCGTTCTGGATGCCCGGCTGCTGAGCTTTCGGCGAACCCAGGTCCTGTCGCGGGGTCTGCACGAGGAGATGGAAATCCGTAACTGCTCCGGACGGACCGCGGAATTCCGGCTCGAACTGAAGCTCGAATCCGACTACCTGGACGTGATGGAAATCCGGGGTCTGCTGCGCCGGGATCGGGGCGTTTACGAACCGATCGAGACAGGCGAGACGTCCGGAAGCGCGTCCTTTGCCTATCGGGGACATGACGAGGTCCTGAGACGAACCGAGATGGTGTTCGAACCGGTGCCGCAAGAGATGGATGCGAAGGCCCCGGTGTTCGATCCGGACCGGAGTTGGGCCGACATCATGCCGGCACTGTTCGACACCCGATGGGAAAGCAGTTCCAATTGGGAAAGCTCCTACCGTTCACCGGTGGAACTGACCGAGGCGTCACGTCCCCCGGCCAGACCGATGCGGCTGACGGCACGGTGGACGGTGCGGATCGAGCCGCAAGGTTCCTGGACCGTCCGGTGGCAGGCCGTCCCCCTCGAGCAGACGGAGCCGGTCGCGCCACGGCTCGCCTATTCCTCCGCGATCCGGACCGCTCGCGCGGGCTACGACGAGTGGGTCGGGTCCTGCACCCGGATCGAGACCTCCAACCACCTGATCAACGATCTCCTGGAGCGGGCGCTGCTCGATCTGCGGATGCTGATGAGGAGCAGCGCGACGGGCCCCGTCCCGGTCGCCGGGCTCCCCTGGTTCGACGCCGTCTTCGGCCGCGACAGCTTGATCTGCGGTCTGCAGACGCTCTGGGTCAACCCGGAACTGGCCCTCAGCACGCTCCGTTTCCTGGCCGAGCGGCAGGCTACGAAAGACGATCCCTGGCGAGACGCCGAACCCGGCAAGATCCCCCACGAGATCCGTGACGGAGAAATGGCCGGACTGGACGAAATCCCCCATGGATGCTACTACGGAAGCGTCGATGGAACGCTCCTTTTCCTGATCCTCTATGCGGAGGTTCGGCGCTGGATCGGTCCGACTCGAGAGGTCGAGGAGCTGATGCCGGCCGTGCGTCGATGTGTTACCTGGGTCGAGCAAAGTGGGAGGCGCGGGGACGGATACGTTCGCTGGCATATCCGATCACCCGTTGGGATTCGCAACCAGGGCTGGAAGGACAGCCGAACCTCGCTGATGCTCGAAGACGGCCGACCGGCCGAGGTGCCGGCTGCGCTCGTCGAGGTCCAGGGCTACGCCTATCGCGCCTTCGTCGAAACCGCCCGGATCCTTTCCGACGAGGATCCCAAGACGTCCGCGAAGCTGACGCGCTGGGCCGAAGCACTGCGGGAAGCGTTCTTGCGAGACTTCTGGATGGAAGACGAGGGCTTCTTGAGGCAGGCCATCGACGCCGAAGGGCGTCCGGTCGAATCGATCACCTCCAACGCGGGACAACTCCTGTTCTGCAACCTGCTGGACCAGACCAGAGCCGACCGCGTGATCAGTCGCCTGATGATGCCGGACCTGTTCAGCGGGTGGGGGATTCGGACGCTGTCCAACCAGGCCCACGGCTACAACCCCATGAGCTACCACAACGGAAGCGTCTGGTTTCACGACACCGCCCTGATCGCGGCGGGGATGAAGAGATACGGAAGATCGGTCGAACTGGCCAAGCTGGCCGAGAGTCTCTTCGAGGCCGCACTCTTCCTCGGAAAGCACCCCTTCCCCGAACTGGTCTGCGGATTCGATCGAAGCGAAGGCGTATTCTCCGTGCCGGGGGACTATCCCGCGAGCTGCCCGGTTCAAGCCTGGGCCGTGGGAGCGCCGTTTCAACTGCTTCAGGCGTTGCTGGGACTCGAGATCGACGCAGCGCGACGGCGCCTTCATCTCGCACCCGAGTTGCCCCCCTGGCTGCGCTGGATCGAGGTCTCCAACCTGCGGGTCGGGGAACACCGCGTCCGGCTCTACTTCAGCCGCGACGAGCGGGGCCATACGGTCTTCAAGATCCTGGAGAACCCGGACCGAGTGGAGGTGGTGATCGTCAACTGACCGGGTTGCCCGAATCGACGTCCCAACGCCGGGCGAACTCGCTCAGTACGCCCTCCACCTCCGCCAGGGCATCCGCGAGGAGATCACCGGGAGCCTCGGCACCGCGCTCGACGGCAAGGAGCAGGCGATCCTCGATGGCATCGAAGGCCTCTCGGACCACCGCCCTGCGCGAAGACTCTCGCGCCATCGACTTGACCAGACGGTGGAATTTCCACCAGAGAGAGCTCTCTGCAGGACGGTCCGGTTCGACACGGACGGGGGAGCGAACCTGCAGCCCGGCACTCCCCACCCGGCAGACCGACTCGGGAAGCCGGTCGCGAAAGGGAACGAAGGGCAGGAACACGCCGCAGCAGGGCGGCAGGTAAGCAAACCAGCAGACGGGCGGTTCGAGGACATTCGGGTCCAGTTCGATTACCAGGGATGTGGCCGTGTCGCCCCACGTGAAACCGGCAGGGGAGTCGTGCATGCAGACGGTTTGAAAATCGGGCAGAAAAGGACTAAACAAGGGCCCGCCCAGAAAAGTATCCTCGTAGTGATCGCGCAGCAGACGGATCATCGTCCGCGCGTCGACGGCGGGAGCAGCCTCTTCCAGCAGGGTTGTCGTCCTGCGCCAGCGAGGCTGGGACACCTGGCGGGCAAAGTGTTCGTGATCGCTGAACGCCAGGGCGAAATCGAAATCTTCGTCCGCTCCGCGCCACCACCCACGGCGCCGTGCGGTACCGAGACAGCGGTCCGAACTGAGCGTAACCGGATTGCGGATCGTGAGTTGATTGGAAAGGGACCGGGTTCCAGTTGGGATCCTCTGGGCTGCCCAGTCCCTTCCGGCCGTCTCGAGAATCCAACCTTCCTTCCGATCCGCGAGTAGAAAGGCGTTGTCGTAGCTGCCCTCTTCGTGGGATGCACCGCGAACGGCCGAGCCCCACTGCCCGTGCTCTTCCAGCAGATCCGCCACGATACGAACGGCTTGCTCCGCCGACTCCGAGCGTTCCAGCGCGAGCCGAAGCAGCTCGAGACCCGTCAGCCCGAGCTGCCGGCGGTTCTCCGGGTCGTGAAGGGGCCGGGTGAAAACAGCGGTATTGCCGCCGATGACGCCGGCCTCGTTGACCCCTGTTTCATATCCCCACGACCAGTATGGACGGGTGCCCACCGTCGCCAGGGAACGGGCATCAGCGATTCGAACGTAGGAGCAATCGATCGTGCCGGATTTGGGTTCCCGTGCAGGGGACGGGGAGAGAACCTGGCTTTCACCGGCCGGTCGGTCGCTGTTCTTGGCGAAAATAACGGTGCCGTTCCGGGTCGCATCCGGAAGGGCCAGCGCGATGTCACACATCTGAAACAGGGGCCTTCGCGTTCATTTCTGTGTTCGATAACTTAAGTATGCAAAATATCATGTTTGCACCAGTCGCCCCACGCACGGCTCCTGGAGCCGAGAGTGGAAACGTGTTAAGATCTATCCTTCATCGGAATTTGCCGGAGTACTTGTCTGCTATACTTCCCGTCTCGAAATGCCGTCGGCTTCGAGATAGGTTGTCTTTTTATTTTGACGACGAAATAACAGGCTTATGAATTGGGTAATGAAAGGATGATCGAAAAGCCCGCCACCGATCGTCTGGATGCGGGAGAGGGGATCGAAGCGGGTGGTGAGCGTCGTTCGATGCCTCGCAGGAGGCGGGTAGCAGAACCCGGAAAATGATGACGGCACCTCTCGAGATGACCGAACAAATCCTCTGGTCGCTGCGAAAGATCAGTCGCGCGATCCATCTGCATTCACGAGCTCTCATGCTGCAGTGCGGGTTGACCGGTCCCCAACTCATCGTGCTCAGACAACTGAACCGCGACGGACAGGTCCCCATCGGGTGTTTGGCGCGCAGTGTGAGCCTGAGTCAGGCGACCGTGACCGGCATCGTGGAAAGACTCGCAAATCGTGGCTACGTAGAAAGGACGAGGGATCCGATTGATCGTCGCCGTATGCTGGTCCGCTGCACCGCAGCCGGACGAAACACCGCCGAGGTCGCTCCCCCGCTGTTGCAGGAACGTTTCACCGAGCAACTCGGAAAACTGGAGGACTGGGAGCAACACATGCTCCTCTCGACGCTCCTTCGAGTCGGCTCCATGATGCAGGCCGATCGGGTCGACGAACAGGTGATCGCAGCTGCGCTAGGTACGCCAGACGACCCGCTTCCCGACGTTCTGGAGGCCCCGTTGGCGGTGGGCCTGGAAGAACCGCTTGAGATCGATGCTGCCGACACGACGTAGAGGGGCGCGATGGCTGCAACGTTCAGGTTGGATACTCCTGTTCGTCTGCTTGGCCTGGAAAGCGACCGAGTTCGCCACCGGTGGATATCAGGGCCTCTCCCTGGAAATCGAATTCCTGAGTTTCGTTTTTCTGGCGTTCTTTCTGATCCTGACCGGTTGGGTCAGCAAGCGGCGCATCGAAGACAAATCCCGGGCACGTTTCCTATGAGGCCGAGAGGCGGCTTCGACAACGTATCCTTTCTTACCGTCAGAGGAGGAATTCCCTGAAATGTGTGGCATAGCGGGTTTGGCTTCCGGGAGGCAGGACGCCCTCGGACACCGTTTGCGAATGATGCTCGAAACCATGCAGCACCGTGGGCCGGACGGCGCCGGATTCGCGGTAGGTTCCCATTGTCAACGAGCCGCCCGACTGGACGACCTCGATTTCGAAGGGGTCGACGGGACCGTCGCCCTCGGTCACGTCCGTCTGGCGATCACGGGTGAAGCGACCGGCATTCAACCCTTTCAGAGCGACGATGGGTCCCTGACCCTGCTTCACAACGGAGAGATCTACAACTACCGCGACCTGGCGAAATCCCTGCCGCAGGAACGGTTGAAGACAGGCAGTGACAGCGAGGTGCTGCTCGGGCTCATCGAACAGCACTATGTCGGCGAACTCGAGGAGACACTCAAGACGGTGCTTCCCATGCTCGACGGTGTGTTCGCACTCGCCATCACGGACCAGAGACAGACCGTTCTGGTCAGAGACCGCATCGGTGTCCGGCAACTCTACTACGTCGAAACCGACGATCAGACGCTGGGATTCGCCTCCGAGCGCAAGCCGCTCTTGCGTATTGCCGGATCCCGGGCGACGAAGCGCCTGATGCCCGGTGAGATGATGACGATCGAGTCCGGTGAGAGACGGAGATTCCAGTACTGGAGCCCGGAACAGCTTCGCCGGCGCGACCGGATCGACAGTCTCGACGAGGCCCTCGAGAGCTATGGTCAGGCAATCACTTCGGCAGTGCGCAAACGCGTTCGGGGCCGTTCCCGAGTCGGGATCATCTTCTCGGGCGGCATCGACAGCGTGCTCATCGCCCACCTGGTCCAAGCCGCAGGGGTTCCGTTCACCTGCTACGCCGCCGGGCGTGACGAAGGTTCGGGGGACCTCGCCTGGGCCCAGCGAATCGCAGAGCAGCTCGATTATCCTCTTCAATCCGCTCGACTCTCACTCTCGGATATCGAGGCGCTGGTCCCCGAGATCATTCGGGATATCGAAGACAATTGCCTCAACCAGGTCGAGGTGGCCGTGCCGATCTACGCCGCAGTGAGGATGGCGCAGGAGAACGGAGAGCGGGTCCTCTTGAACGGACAGGGCGCCGATGAGCTGTTTGGAGGATACCCGTGGTACTCGGTCATCGTCGGCCGGGAAGGGTATGGGTCGTTTCTGGATCACTCGTGGGAAGACACTTGCCTCCTCTACAAGGAATGCCTCGAACGGGAAGACAAGATCTCGATGGCTCACAGCATCGAGCTGAGAGTTCCTTTTCTCGACCCGGAGGTGGTCGAGGCCGCCTTCGCCATTGCTCCGCAATTGAAGATCCAGTCTCCGGAAGACACCTTCCGCAAGTGGATCCACCGGAGTTACTCGGAATCGATCGGAATTCCGTCCAACGTGGCCTTTCGACCGAAGGAAGCCGCTCAACATGGCGCCAACGTCCACTCCGCCTTCGACGAAATTGCCCGCCGCAACGGATATGCACCGGAAGCGGTGTCCGGAACCGGCTACGACCCCTCCCGAACCGTTGTCGAGATGCTGGGGAGTTCCTCCCGTTACGGCTACCGTTACGGCGAGCAGGACCTTTGGGAACCCATGCCACACATCCAGCTCTATCTCGATCGAATCGCGCGCTCAGAGGGCGTGTTGACCGCGGACATCATCCGGTACCTGGACGGCTTGGATCGCTCCCGCGATTCGGCCAGGCTCCAGGGGACCCTCGAGAAAGTGCAATGAGAATCGAATTGCCCAAAGCCGTCGAGAGATTTGGATCGGTTCGCTTCGGCGAACTCCAGAGAGTCTTCGAGCTCGATTCCGGTCTGGCGAATGGTGCGAATGCATCCAGGGAGCAACCCATTCGACAGGTCCCCTACGAGGAACTGTCGGAAATCCACAAGAGAACGGCCATCGTCGTACCGATCAAGGGCGAGCGCTTGAAACTGGTCGAAGGGGTCCTTTGCGGAATCCCCCACCCGTGCCTGATCATCATGGTGTCGAACAGTCCCACTCGACCGGTCGATCGATTCCATTTGGAAGCGGACGTTCTGCGGGATTTCTGTACGTTTACGGGCAAACATGCACTCTTGGTCCATCAGAAAGACCCGATCCTGACGACGGCATTCGAGCAGGCAGGCTACAAGGAGATTCTCAACCGGCAGGGTCGGATTCGGGATGGAAAGGCTGAGGGGATGTTGATCGGCACGCTCCTGGCGAGCCTGGCGGGCAAAGACTATGTCGGCTTCGTCGATGCCGACAACTATTTCCCGGGAGCCGTCGAAGAGTACATCCGCGAGTACGCTGCGGGGTTCGCGATATCGCGATCCGACTACTCGATGGTTCGCATTGCCTGGCACAGCAAGCCGAAAATCGTGGAATCCAAGCTCTTCTTCCGAAAGTGGGGCCGAACTTCCAGTCGCACCAACGAGTTTCTCAACCGGTTGATCAGCCACTACACGGGGTTCGACACGGAGGTCATCAAGACCGGCAATGCCGGCGAGCACGCCTTGACGATGGAGTTGGCGAACACGATCGGATATTCGGCGGGGTACTCCATTGAGCCCAATCACCTGATCGACCTGCTGGAAAGATTCGGAGGGGTCATCGAACCACCGGCCAAGAGCCGGATCAAGGATCAGGTGGAGGTCTACCAGATCGAGTCCAGGAATCCCCACTTGCACGAGGCAGGCGATCAGGAACATATTCGGGAAATGTCCTATCAGGCCTTGTCCGTCGTGTACCACTCGCGGATATGTCCGCCCAAACTCAAGACCGAACTTCGCCGGGAGGCGGTCACCAGAGGCTTCATCGAGAAGGGTACCGAGCCGACGAAACCCCACTATTTTCCAAGTCTGAACGGGATCGACCGGGACCGCTTTCGAGCGTCGATCGAATCCACCCCGTACGGCAGGATGGCGGAGGAGGAGGCTGAATCACGCCACCGTGTGAGCTAGATGACTTGGATCGACTGGACGATTATCGGAGCCTACTTTCTGCTGGTTGTCGGCATGGCTTTGCGCCGTCACCGAGTGCAGGAGACGCTGACCGATTACTACCTGGCCGGCCGCCAAACCCGTTGGTGGCAGTCGGGATTCTCCACGATGGCGACCCAACTGGGGGCCATCAGCTTCGTTTCGGCCCCTGCCTTCGTCGCGATGAAGGAGCATGGGGGGCTGCGTTGGCTCTGCTACGAATTCGGCGTCCCCATCGGAATTCTCCTGGTCGCCCTGTTGATCCTCCCGGTTCTCCACCGAGGAAACCACGTCAGCATCTACGAATACCTCGAGGGGCGCTTCGATCGGCGGATCCGAACCCTAGTCAGTATCCTGTTCCACCTGGGCCGGGGATTGGCGACGGCGGTTTCCGTGCTGGCCGGAGGTCTGATCCTCTCCACGGTACTTCCCCTGAGCACCGTGGGAGCCATCGTGATCATCGGAGCAATCACGATCCTCTACGACGTTCTGGGAGGGATGCGGGTGGTGATCCTGACCGACTGCCTGCAAATGGGGATCATCTTCATCAGCATTCTCGTCTGCGGGATCTGGGCCCTGGATCTCGTCGGCTGGGGCCAGGCGTGGCACAGCTTGGGAGTCGAGCGACTAATCGTCCTCGACTTTTCCCATCTGGGCCTGACCTCGGAGGGCGCCTACTCTTTCTGGCCGATGACGCTGGGAGGGATCGTCCTATACGCCTCCTACTACGGCTGCGATCAAAGCCAAGCTCAGAGAGAGTTGTCGGTGGGCAGCATGGTCGGCGTCCGCCGCTCGCTCCTGTTCAACGCATTCGGACGCTTTCCCTTGGTCGTCCTTTATTGTCTGATGGGTGTCTTCATCGGGGCCGTCTTCGCATCCCCGGATCTCTTCGGCAGCGCGGCTGCTACCGCAGGTCTCTCGGATGGGCAACTGCATCAGGTACTCGCGAGCGATCCCGATCGAATGGTGCCGCTCTTCATTCTGACGTTTTTGCCGCAAGGGCTCGTTGGGATTGCTCTGGTCGGCATTCTGGCCGCCTTGATGTCCAGCCTCGATTCCGCGATCAACTCGCTCAGCGCCGCATCGATGAAGGACTTCTATTGCGTCTACATTCGTCCGGACGGTTCCGACCGGCACTACAACCGTGTTTCGCGGCTACTGACGGGCTTCTGGGGAGTCTTCTGCGTGGTCGCGGCGGTCGGCTTTGCCGGCTTCGGCGATTCGACACGACAGACCACGATCGTGCTGATCAATGCGGTAGGGAGCCTGCTCTATGGACCGATCCTTGCGACCTTCCTCGTTGGGATTGCGACCCGATCGGTTCGGGCGGGCGCCATCGGAGCGGGCATCGTGGCGGGAATTGGTGCCAACCTCATCCTGTGGCGGTGGACCGATGTCTCATGGCTCTGGTGGAACGTGGCTGGATTCGTCTTGACGGTGTCGATCGCCCTGCTGGTCACCGTTTTGGGTCGCATGGTCCGGCCCAGTGCGATCGCGGCCGAAGTCCGCTCCGGGCTCCAGCGTACGGCCGGCCGCTGGCGACCGGCGTACTCGGTCGTTCTGATTTACTTCGTGACTATCATCTCGCTCTCCTGGGCGGCGCAGTTCCTGGGCTGAGCCCCACGGGTACGGGCGTGCGTGGAGGATGCCTTGTCTCATCGATCGACGGTCGTGTTCTCCGATCTTGACGGAACCCTGCTGGATGCCCGGAGCTACACCTTCGAGGCGGCCCTTCCCGGACTCGAGAGGCTGCGCCGGGCAAAGGTCCCTCTGGTCATCTGCACCAGCAAGTCCCGGGCGGAGATCGAGTTCTGGCGAAAAGGATTGAACAACCATCATCCCTATATCCTGGAGAGCGGCGGCGGCATCGTGGTTCCGGAAGGCTACTTCGCCCCGGAAGCGGTGGAATCGATTCCGGTGTGCAAGGAACGCATCGGTAGGGATATTCTCCTGGTCCTCGGAACGCCCTACTCCGAGCTTCGCCGGGCGCTGTGCGAGCTGAGAGACGAAGGTTTTCCCGTCAGAGGAGTGGGAGACATGGATGCCCGGGAGTTTGCTGAACTCACCGGCCTGCCTCTCGAACAGTCGCGTCTGGCGAAGCAGCGTGCCTTTGATGAGCCTTTCACGTTCGATGGGAGCGAAGCCCGTCTCGACGAGCTCGTTTCCTCCATTGCGGTGAAAGGACTCCGCTTCTCCCGGGGGCGCCTCTACCACATCACGGGCAACAACGACAAAGGCCAGGCGGTCCGGATCCTCACACAACTCTACCGGAGCAAGCTGGGCGATTTGTTCACCATCGGACTCGGGGACAGCCCACTCGACTTTCCGATGTTCGAGAGTGTCGAGCGGGCCGTTTTGGTCCAAAACGCATCGGGGAGGCACGACGCCTGTCCCGATTTGCCCGGGTTGTGGCGAGTGGACGGAATCGGTCCCGCGGGATGGACTCGAGCGATTCTGATGCTCGTCCCATGAGCCGCGATCCCCGGAGTGATTCCGGACGAGATATCGACCCGACTCGTCGACCTCGTCCAGCACGCTGCGAGTTACTGGTTCCGAGTTCCAAGGGGCTGCGAGCTTCCGAAACTCGTGCTTCGAGACGCTGCCCACAGGTTCTCTGCAGGAGCCTACACTCCCCTTACTCTATCCCGGAGGATGGGCGGGGAAGCCCAACTGCCTGGCGACTTCAGTTTGGCGCGTGTTAAGGGTCAGGAACGCGATTCGGGACGGGTCGGGGCTGACGAAGAGGGCGCAGGCTATGTGCCACAGGTCGGCCCCGCACAAATGGCCGGCGCTGCAAATTCTCTCCATCTCAGCCGACAGGGACCGATCGGGCAGGATCCAGTCGATCCCGTCCAGAAAATCGCGGGCCTTTGTTTCATAGGTTTCGTTCCGCTCCGTGGTCATTTCGCGCGCCACCACCGAGCGGAATTCCGCCTCGAGCAGGTTCGAAGAGAGGAGGCGGTCACATCGTTTCAGGACCGGGATCAGTTCGTGCGCCACCCGTTCTCCAAACGTCACCGCAACCACGACGGAGGTGTCGACGTATGCCGCCCTCATTCCCGAGACTCCAGAAAGCGTTCCAGCGCTCCGGGCCTCTGCGTCAGCGCCTCGAACCTCATCTTTCCCTTCGACCGATCCAGGACCCCTCTCTCTTCCAGTCGAGACAATGAATCAGCCAGCGTCTCTTCATCACCGGAGATGGGACGAATCTCCGCCACCTCTTCGCTGTGGCAAGTGATGCGAACCGTTTGGCCCGAACGCACCTTGCGCAGGATCTCGCTGAAGCGCGCCTTGGCGTCGTAGGTCGAGTGAGTCTTGGACATGGGTCCGGTGTAATCATGACTAGTCAGACTGGTCAAGACAGTTGACGCTACCTGGGCACATAGGGGGCGCCGGCTTGTTCGAGGTCTTTGGCCAGGGCTGCGACGTCCGTTGCGAATTGTTGGAGCTTCGGCTGGAAGGCCGTGAACGCCTGTTCGGCGATCGCATAGCTTTGGCGCTGGGTGGTCGTGGGGCCCCAGGTCGAGTCCAGATTCGCGCGCAGGACGGAGCGGGCCCGATCCAAGATGGCCGGTTTGATCGGCTCGTCCAGGCTCTCCCGGACCTGGTTGCCCGCGAGCTCGTCGCGCAGATCCGCCAGACGGCCCTCGAGAGCGTAGACCCGTTCGACCAGCGGCGCGGTCGCGGCGGGAGTCTTCAGTGCCGCCGCCCGCATGCCTTTCAGATCCGTCCCCAGCTCGGAGAGTCGACGCCGGGCGCCCGAGGCCAGCCGCACCAGATCGGCCACCTTCTGCTGGAAGGCCAGGACTTCGGCCGGATCCTGCGCCGGCAGCGTGGAGCCGTCGAGGGCCGCGACATCGAAGGGCTGGGCGGCGGCCAACTCGGTTTCCGCTCCGTCGACGAGCTTCGACAACGCGACGGTGTAGCGACCCGCGCGCACCAGGGGACCACCGCGGCCCCTTTCCCAAGGCGCCACGAAGCCGGACTGGCCCAGCTGGACCGGGTTCGGCGAGGGATAGCGCAGATCCCAGGCCACCCGATGGAATCCCTTCGTGGCCGGTCCCGAGATGCGCCGAATCACCTTGTCTCCGGCATCGCGCACGGTCAGGACGATCTCGGGCTTCTCTTCCCGGGCCTCCTTCTCGAGTTCCTCCCAACCCGGAAAGGGGACATTGCCGCCTTCCTGGCGAATCTGCTTTTCCTTCTCCCTCCGCTGCTCTTTGAGCGTCTCCAGCGACTGCCCCAGGTAGTAGGTCACTTCGGCACCGAAAGGAGGATTGGGAGCCGTGAAGTAGGAGGCGCCCTGGAAGGCCTTATCCGGGTCGCCGAGCGGCTCCCGGGGGATGTAGATCAGGCTCTTCCGAACCGGAAACAGGTGGGCCGGCTCCTTCAGCAGAGCATCGCTGACATCCCGCAGGGGCGTATAGTCGTCGAAGATGAAGAAACCCCGCCCAAACGACGCCCCGACCAGGTCGTTGTCACGCCGCTGGATCTCGAGATCGCGGAAGGCGATCGTCGGGACATCGCCGCTCAGTTCCATCCACTGGGTTCCGCCGTCGAGTGTGAAGTAAATCCCAAATTCGGTCCCGGCAAACAGAAGATCGGGCTTGGCCTGATCCTGCTCCACGGACCAGACCAGGTGACGATCGGGCAGATCTCCGGCGATCGACGTCCAGGTGCGTCCCCGATCGGTGCTCTTCAAAAGATAAGGTTTGAAATCTCCGCTCTTGTGGCAGTCCACGGCCACAAAGACCGTATCCCTGTCGGCCGGAGACGACTTGATCTCATTGACAAAGAAGAGCTTAGGCACGCCAGGCAGTCCATCGATACGACGCCAGTTCTTCCCCCCGTCCTCCGTCACCTGGATCAGCCCGTCGTCGGTTCCAACGTAGATCAGGCCTTCGACGAGGGGCGACTCGGAGATGCTGGTCGTCGAGTCGTAGTAGGACATGGCGAAGTGATCGAAGATCGAGTTCACGCTCCAGACCCGACCCATCACTTCCAACTCATACCTGTTCTGATCTCGCGTCAGGTCACCGCTGATGGGCGTCCAGGAATCGCCCCGGTCGTCGCTTCGCCAGATCCGCTGGGATCCGAAATAGAGCCTGGTGTTCGAATGCGGGCTGATCAAGATCGGCGCATCCCAGTTCCAGCGCTCCGGCGGTTCGTTGGGTCCGGGCTGGGGCTGGATGTCGACCCGTTGGCCGGTCGCCCTGTCGAAGCGTACGAGCCGTCCGACCTGCATCTCCGAGTAGACCAGATTCGGATTCTTGGGATCGATCTGCGTGGAATAACCGTCGCCGCCGTTGGTGATGATCCAGTCCTCGTTGCGCACACCACTGGCGTTCAGCGTACGGGAGGGACCCAACTGGCTGCTGTTGTCCTGCGTGCCACCGGAAATATTGTAGTAGGGCGTGTCGTTGTCGAGGGCCAGCTTGTAGATCTGTGTGATCGGCATGTTGGCGAAGTACTGCCAATCCTTACCCTTGTCGAACGTCTGGTAGAGTCCGCCATCACAGCCGACCAGCAGGTAGTCGGGGTCCTCGGGATCGAACGCCACCGCGTGATTGTCGGGATGTTTGAACTCTCCCTCCAGCCGATGGAAGGTCTTCCCGCCGTCCTCGGTAACATGCAGCCAGACGTCGGTTTCATAGACCACATTGAGATCGTGGGGTGAGGCGTAGATTTCCTGGTAGTAGTGAGGCCCCGTGCCGCCAGCCACATAGCTACTTCGTTTCTCCCAACTCTCTCCGGCATCCGTCGATCGATAGAACCCTTTCTCGTCGGCCGTCGCTTCGATCGTGGCGTAGACATAGTCGGGGTCGACGGGTGAGACCGCCAGTCCGATCTTCCCCATATCTCCTTTCGGGAGTCCCTTTTCGAGCTCGCTCCAGGTTTGCCCCGCGTCGGTGGACTTGTAGATCCCCGACTCCGGCCCTCCTGCCAGGAATGACCAGACCGTTCTCCGACGCTGGTAGGCCGCCGCGTACAGGACGTCGGGATTCAGGGGATCGAATTCCAGGCTGGTTACGCCGGTGTTCTCGCTGATCTGGAGTACAGGTTTCCAGGTCTTGCCGCCATCCTCCGACTTGTACACACCCCTTTCTCCTCCCGAACTCCAGAGGGGACCCTCCGCGGCAACGTAGACGACGGTCGAGTCGCGTGGATCGATCAGAATGCGAGCGATGTGCTCGGACTTCTCCAGCCCCATTCGTTTCCAGGTATCCCCCCCATCGAGGCTCTTGTAGACCCCGTCGCCGAAGCCGACATGGCGGCCGCTCACATTCTCGCCGGTCCCAACCCAGACCACGGCCGGATTGTTCGGGTCCAGTGCGACACAGCCGATCGAGTAGGAGGATTCGTGATCGAAGATCGGCGTCCAGGTCGTGCCGGCATTGGTCGTCTTCCAGACGCCTCCCGATCCCACGGCGACATACCAGACGCTTCGGTCCGACGGGTCGACGGCGATGTCCGAGATCCGACCGGCCATCAGAGCAGGTCCGATGTTCCGTAGCTTCAGGCCAGCGAAGGTCCCGGCGTCCATGGCGGGTTCGTCCGCCTGGGCACCAAGGACCGACAGGGACAAAATCGAAAAGACGGTTATGGAGAGGGCGATGATACGGGCAGGTCTCATGAAAGAACATTACATAAACCGGAGGGAAGTTTCGAGCTTTCGAGTTCCGAGCTCGCCGGGGACTGAACCTATTCCGGCCCGATCTCGTTTAGAAATCTGTGAACCGTTGAACCCTGCTGGAGGAGCGTGAGGAATGAAGTCTCTGAAGATTGTCGGATTGACCTCGGTTTTGATTCTCGTCTGTGTCTCGGTTGTCGTTCTCGCCCGTCAGGTCCAAAGCGAGGAACCCAGCCAGGCGTCGGAAGATCCCGCCCGGCAGAGTGTGCGAAGCCTTGACAACATCGAGATCAACATCGATCTGAGCCAGATACACCAGATCGTCCACGATGCTCTCGAGCAGGCCCGGGGCGCCGTTGAGCAAGCTCGAGTCGGCGAGGAAGTGCATCAGGCACTCCGCGACGCCAATATCCACGGAATCGTCCGCGATGCACTCGAGAGTGCCGATATCGATTCCATTCTGCGCGAGTCCCGAGAGACTACACGGGAGGCACTTCGGGCTGCCAACGTGCAGATCGAAATCCAGCAGGCCCTTCGGGATGCCGACATCGACCGAACGATCTCGGAGGCGATGAAGGAGCTCCACAGAGCTCTGGCCGACATCCGAATCGAAGTCCACTAGCGTGGAGCTTCACTTCATCCAGCGGGCAAGCCAGCCGAGGACCTCTTCGTGCCACTGGATGCTGTTGGCCGGCTTCTGCACCCAATGCGATTCATCCGGGAAGTAGAGGAAGCGGCTCGGGATCCCCTGCCTCTGCAGAGCGGTGAATGCCCCTAGCCCCTGCCCGAGCGGAACCCGAAAGTCGTTCGCTCCGTGAATGACCAGCATCGGGCTCTTCCACTTGTCGACGAAGAGGACCGGGTTGAACTTCTCGTATTCCTCCGGGTGTTTCCAATAGGGTCCGGCCTGCTCCCACTCGGGAAACCAGAGCTCTTCGGTCGTGTAGTACATCGATCGAAGGTCGAACGGCCCGTCGTGGTTGACCAGGCAGCGGAAACGATCGGGCCATTGGCCGGCGATCCAGTTGATCATGTAGCCGCCGTAGGAGGCGCCCAGCGCCGCTACCCGGTCGCCGTCCATCCAGGGATACTTCTGTAGGGCGGCAGCCAGCCCCTTTTGCAGATCGATGAGCGGTTTCCCGCCCCAGTCCCGACTGATGGAGTCGGTGAATGCCTGTCCGTAGCCCGTGGAACCGTGAAAGTCGACCATGACGGCGGCATAACCCGCTCCCGAGTAGACTTCCGGATTCCATCGGTAGTGGAAGTGATTGCCAAAGGATCCCTGCGGGCCACCGTGAATCAGGAACGCCACCGGATACTTCTTGGAGGAATCGAAGTCGATCGGCTTGACGACGTAGCAGTAGACCGTTTCGTCGTTCCATCCCTTGAAGGTGAACTGCTCGGCCGCGCCCATTTTGGCCGCCGCCACTTTGTCCGCGTTGAGCTCGGTGACGGCCTTCGTCCCGGTTCCGTCGAGGTTGACGGAGTAGAGCTCGACCGGAGACTGAAGGTCGTCCATCGCAAAGATCACCTTGTTTCCGGCGCTGAGTGCGGAGGAGACGGTCCCTTGCTCTTGGAGATTCGAGACCTGGCCGCTCGACGCATCGATGCGGAAGAGTGAAGCCTGCCCGAGGTTCTCCGCCGCTGCGAGCAGGTACCGGCCGTCCTGCGTCCAGCTGATGGAACCGGGTGAGCGGTCCCAGGACGGTGCCAGTTCATGCGCTTTACCCTCCGGCCAGGGACGCAGCATGACCCGGAAGCGGTCCGACTCGAATCCGGGGCGCGACATAGCCAGGTAGGCCAGGGTCCGGCCGTCGGGAGAGAAAGTTGGGGCCGTATCCCAGGCTTGGTTGTCCTCAGTCAAAGAACGGGGAGCAGAGCTCCCATCGATCGGCACGGCAAAAAGGTCGAAGTCCGTCGACCAGGGGGCGCTTCGGCCCACGTTCTTGGCTGAGAATACGACCGTAGTCCCGTCCGGGCTGATGCCGATCTCCTCGGTTCCGCCAAAGGGTCTGGAAGGACAGTTGGCCTCCATCCCGCGCATCAGATCGACCGGCTCCTTGCCGCTTGCGGTCGGCAGGGCGAACAGATGGGAGTAGCGCCCATCCTCCCACGTATCCCAGTGTCGAACGAAGAGCTGATCGTAAACGACTCCCGTACTCTTGCTTTCCTTGCGCTCGTCGAGCCTCTTCTTTGTGCATGGGAGAGACTCGCAGTCGGGGAAGACATTGATCGCCAGAATCAGGTTCTCGCCGTCGGGAGCGACGACCATCGCATCAACGTCGAGCGGCAGATCGGTGACCTGAACGGCCTCTCCCCCTTCCAGCGGGAGCTTCCAAACCTGGGAAGACCCGGAGCGCGTCGAGAGAAACCAGAGATGTCGGCCGTCGGGGTCCCAGCGGGGGTTCTGGTCGGAGGCCGGGTTGGTGGTGAGCTGCCGAAGTCCGCTGCCGTCCGTGTTCACCATCCAGATGTCGAACCGCCCCTTGTTCTGCTCGAGGTCGGTCTTGCGCACGACGAAAGCGACCCGATCACCGGCCGGAGAGAGTTGCGGATCGCTGATGCGATCCATGGCCAGCATGTCATGAACGGTAAAGGGATGCTTTTCCACGGCAACTGAGCCCATGGCTATTGAGCTTAACAGCAAGGCCGCAACGAAACCGGCGAAACAGGCGGCGAGAATGTGTGATGATCGATTTGTCGGAAGCATAACCAATTCTCCTTCTGTCTGGGATTATTCCAGTTTCGGCCACGGAGCAGAACCCCGGGAAAGAGAACGGGAGGACGGGAGAACGGGAGAACGGGAGCAATATCGGAACTCGACACTCGAAGGCGGGTTGCCGAAATCGCCACCGAAGGCATACTTGACTTGATTCGTCTCGACCACCCCGTGGCGGGCACACCACGCCCCCGGGCAAACCCTCCAGGCGGAGGCCAAACCCCTAACCCCACCTACTAATAACGAACGACGAGGAAAAAGTACGAAAACTTTGTGTGAAAGCTCCTTCTGAGGAAAGTCGAAAAAGCTCCGAGCCCCAAGGACAAACGCCGCGCATGGTGAGAAGCCGCACGACGTTCTGAAAAAAGCGTGAAGAGACGATCCAAGGAGGGACGACTGTTGAACCCGGACAACAAATCCCCGAAATAGTGGACCCCCGGCTCGCGCAGGATCGACTGCAGCGTTTCCGCATCGACGTCGTCGCGAATCGCGACCTGCAATGGCTCACCATAGAAGAGCTTTCCGTTGAGAGTTTCGGTCAAGCTGTTGATACGAAGGTACAGCGAGGCGGTCGCGCTTTCGGTGATGACGGTGATCAGATTCTCGCGTGCGGTGATGACTTTCACCTCCGGGAACCTGGATACCTTGTCGACGAATCGTTTGACCATGCGGCGGCGACGGTTGCGGACGTACCGGTACACCGGGAGTCCGATCAACACAAGCAGAACCAGGCTACCGATATCAAAACGGGACAGGATCAGATAACCCAGAAGGGCCAGCACGACAAGAGCGACCAGACCACCGGTGATTCCGAAAGGAATCGAGAACCGGAGCCACTCGCGGACGGCTTCGACTCGTTCCTGCAAGGTGACCGCTCTCTGCGAGCCGGTCTCCAGAACCTCCTTGAGCTTCTTGAGATCCTCTTCCAGGGCCTCTGCAGTCTGATAGCGATCCTCGGCCCGCTTGCGCAGACAGCGTGAGAGGATGCGCTGCAGGTCCGCGGGCAGATCCCTGCGTACGACCGTCACCGGACGTACCTCCTCAAAGGCAATCGCGTGCATGGTATCCAGCGCACTCTGTCCCTTGAAAGGGAGCTCACCCGTGACCATCTCGTACAACACAACACCCATAGAGAACAGGTCCGAGCGCCGGTCGATGTCCTTTCCCCGGGCCTGCTCGGGACTCATGTAGGCGACGGTGCCCATGACCGTTCCGAACTGCGTCTGTGCCATCGTTTGGACGTTGGATTGCCCGGAGATGCTGGAGCTGTCGGGGTCGAGCAATTTGGCCAGTCCGAAGTCGAGGATTTTGACCCGGCCGTCGGGGGTCACCATGATGTTGTCGGACTTGATATCCCGGTGAACGATGCCTTTGGCGTGCGCCCGGCTGAGGCCCTCCGTCACCTGAATAGCGATCTCCACGGCGCCCAGCAGATCCAGTTCGCGCTTGGCAATCAGCTGACGCACCGTTTGGCCCTCGACGAATTCGAGGGCCATGTACAAGACACCGTCGACCTCGTCCACATCATAGACTTGGGCGATTGCGGGGTGAGAAATGGCGGACGCCGACCGCGCCTCGTGCAGGAATCTTCGCTTTCGATCCGAGTTGTCGGCGATCTCCTGTTTGAGGACCTTGAGAGCCACCGGCCTACCCAATCGTGTATCCACGGCGCGGTAGACGACGCCCATGCCTCCCTGACCGATCAACTCCTGGATCTCATAGTGCTTGAGCGTCTTTCCGACCAACGTCATGTCGAAGTTATTAGAGCATCAAAGGGGCGAGATGCCTAGCTTGGGAAGCTCGAAGCTGGGAGGACGGGAGGACGGGAGGACGGGAGGACGGGAGGACGGGTAGCGATTCTGTCCCGCACGGTCTGACGTTCCATGTCCGCGCGATTTGGTGGACGCAATGGACAGCGAGGATCCAGTGGACAGGGTGAATGACATGGACGAAGTGGACGTAGTGGACGAGGTGGGCGGAATGGATGGGATGGATGCGAAAGCACGCGGGGTCTCGTCGTCCGGTTGAACCGACTGCCCGGCGAGCTGGCAGCCCGCCCGACACACCAGGCTGGAAGCCTGCATTACTCCGCCGGCCGCCGGCCATTCTCCCGTCCCGGGTTCTCCCGTGTCCGGCATGTCTTCTTCTCCTTTCCCCGATTGCCCTGAATAGATCGCTCCGTCGCTCCGTATTGTTAGCATAGTGCTATCATTTAGAAATCATCCCAGGGAATGGGAGAAGGAGCAAAGGGAAATGATCAAGGAAAGACCAGCACGAACAACACCGGGGTTGGGAGTTCTTCTACTGCATTTTCTGGCGCTGGGCCTGACGATCTACTGGTTCGTGATCTCGATCCAAGCCGTCGACGTGGTCTTCATTATCGTGAGTTCGATCATCATGACGGTGATTTGCATCGGATTCGCCGGCTTCTTCGTCGTGAATCCGAACGAAACCAAAGTCCTGCAACTCTTCGGCGCCTACCGGGGAAGTGAGGTCACCGCCGGCCTTCGATGGGCGAATCCTTTCTACACGAAGAGACGAGTCTCCATCCGGGTGCGTAATTTCGAGACCGGCCGCCTGAAAGTCAACGACAAAGACGGAAATCCGATCGAGCTGGCCTCTGTCGTTGTCTGGAAGGTGATCGATTCGGCCGAGGCGGTCTTCGAGGTTGACGACTTCGAGAATTATGTCCACGTCCAGAGTGAGGCCGCCCTGCGGAGTCTCGCCACCGGCTATCCCTATGTCAGTCACGAAGAGAGTGTGATCTCGCTGGTCACGAATACGGCCGAGATCTCCGATCAGCTGAAGGTCGAAATCCAGGAGCGGCTCGCACGAGCCGGAGTCGACGTCATCGAGGCGCGTATCAGCCACCTGGCCTATGCAGCCGAGATTGCCGCGGCCATGCTGCAGCGCCAGCAGGCCAGCGCGGTAGTGGCCGCCCGGCAGAAGATCGTCGAAGGTGCCGTGGGGATGGTCGAAACCGCCCTGGAGATGTTGAACGAAAAACAGGTCATCGAGCTCGACGAGGAGCGCAAGGCCGCCATGGTAAGCAATCTGCTGGTCGTCCTGTGCAGCGACCGGCATACTCAGCCGGTCGTCAACACGGGCACGCTCTACAACTGACTTGGCAAAACGAAAGGCGTTTCTTCTCAGAATTGATCCGGCCGTCCTGGAGTCCCTTCAGAAGTGGGCCCAGGACGAGTTCCGGAGTCTCAACGGGCAGATCGAGTATCTGCTGCAGCGGGCTCTGCGTGATGCCGGACGACTGCCCGACAGGCGAGGCAAGACTGATGAAGGAGATGGATAGGGTGCCGGGTGCCGGGTGCCGGGTGCCGGGTGCCGGGTGCCGGGTGCCGGGTGCCGGGGTAGAGATTGTCCCGTTCGGGACTGACACCGTCGATGCGTTGATCCGGTGGCCTCAGTGGTCTCACTGGAATCAAACCACGGAATCAACCGCAGGTCCGGGAGCCGCTGAAGCGTTGAACCCGGAATTGTCGCTCTGGCAAAGTCGCACCAGGGCCTGACCTTCAGGACAGCGGGACAAGCAGGGATGCTCGTCCTACTCTCGCGGCGAAAATGCGTTTACAATCGGACGAAGACACTGCGGAGAGTAGTTGCATGGAAAAACCCCATATCAAGTGGACTGGACCGGCCGGGGAACAGGAGACGATCGAACTCGACCGGGATCAGGTCAGCGTTGGACGCCTGTCCGACTCCGACATCGTCATCAGCAATCCGTACGTGTCCCGCCGGCACGCCAGCATCCAGCGGCGAAGTAACGATTTCTACATCATCGACAGCGGAAGCACACACGGGACTTTCGTCAACGGTGTGCGTGTAACCGAGCGAAAATTGCACCACGGAGACCGGATTTCCCTGGGGAGGGACCAGGTTCAGATCGAGTTTCTGACCGGCGCAGAACCGGTTTCATCGCTGTCGGGAACCCTGGGGGACAGCGAACTGGAGAAGTCGGTGATGCAGATGACCTCGGTCATCCCTCTGGCGGGAGCCGAGGCTTCCTACCTCGAGAAGATTTCACACATCCTCAACTTCCAGTACCACTGGGAGAAGAGCTTCTCTCCTGAGAGTACATTTCGCCAGATTCTGGATTCGTCTCTCAAACTAAGCGGAGCGGAGCGGGGATACGTCCTTTTGAAGGAGGACCCGGGCTTCAAGTACGTGGTGGGCCTCAACGGCTTCGGCGAACAGCTGCAGGAACATGAGTTCCGCACCAGCCAGACGGTGGTGCAGCAAGTCGTTTCCAGCGGCATACCGGTTCTGATGACCCACAACCTGGACAAGAAGTTCGAGAATCAGCAAAGCATTCTGGCAGCGGACACCCGCGCCATTGCCTGTATGCCGCTGAAATGGATCTCGACGGATTCCGAGGAGGCCGAGGTCCGCGGGATCCTCTATCTCGACAGCACCAAGGCGATGCACGCGCTGACGGGCCTGGACCAGAAGATCCTCACCAAACTCGCCGACGAGGCGGCCAATGTCTTCGAAAAGCTCGAGATGATCCAGGCGTTCGAAGACCGAAAGGCCTACGAGAAGGAACTCGCCCTCGCCCAGGAGACTCAGGTCACCCTGCTCCCATCGGAACTGCCTCAGGTCGAGGGCTTTCAGATCGCCGCCTACAGCCAGGCGACCCGGCACGTCGGTGGCGATTTCTACGACTTCCTTCCCCGGCAAGACTCCGCGCTCACCGGTGTGCTGGCTGACGTCTCGGGGAAAGGGGTGTCGGCGGCACTCCTCAGCTCACTCGTTCAGGGTGCCCTGCAGATGGAATGCCGCGTGGGGGCCTCGCTGACGGAAATGCTCGATCGAGTCAACGTTTACCTGTGTGAGAAGTCCCCCGCCAATCGTTTCGTTACACTGTTCCTCTTCAGCCTGGACAGTGCGGGCAACGGCCAGTTTCTGAGTGCCGGGCACAACCCGGCGTATCTGTATCACACCGCCTCGGAAGTCATTGAGGAACTGGCCGCCCAGGATCTCATTCTCGGCGCGTTCGATTTCGCTCGCTATTCGGCAACACCCGTGACCTTGTCGTCCGGCGACATTCTCGTGGTCTACAGTGACGGAGTGACCGAGGCGATGAACCCGCGTGACGAGTTGTTCGGCGAGGAACGGCTCATGACCCTGATCCATGAGAACTCCGCCAGCGGGTGCCATGACCTGAAATCGGCCATTCTGCACTCCATCGAGGAGTTTACGGAGGGTCGCGACCAGACCGACGACTTAACCTTCGTCATCGTCCAGAAACTGTAGATCGCGTGTTCAGGTCCGAGCTCAACGGCATGACCAGGTGGGCGACGACACGATAGAAGAACTCCAACCCGAAACGAAAGTCGTCCAGACCGAGTCGCTCGTTTCGCCCGTGTATCCCCTGCCCGTTCTCGCCGACCGACCGAAACGGCGAGAAGCCGAATGATGGAATGCCCCGCGCCCGGAAGAAGCGGGAGTCGGAGTAGCCCGGGAGTACACTGGGACCCACCTCTGCCGAAGCACCCAGCTCATCCAACGCATCCGAGACGGCCTGTACCAACTCCAGTTTCTCGGGCGAGCGCACAGCGCGGGCATCAAGCAGTTTGTCGACCTCGATCGAAGGGTCATCGATCAGAGACTCGATTTCACGGAGAAACTCCTGGGGATCTTCACTCTGCAGAAGCCGACAGTCCAGCTCCGCAACGGCTTCGGACGGAACGGAATTGATTGATGCGCCGGCATGGAGCACCGTCACATTGATGGTGTTGACCAGCAGGGCACCGTAGTAGGGGCCGAGCCTCTCGAGGTCGAACGCCGGATCGGCAACCGCCGAGCGGATGTCTTCGAAGAGAGGACGAACGCTCTCCGGCTGAAAGGGCGCAATGCGACGGAAATAGCGCTCGACGGAAGGTCCTACTCGGACCGGGCTCCGGTATCGAGAGACTCGACTCAGAGAGTCAATGAGCCTTTGGGTGGCCGTCATCTCTCTCAGCAACGCCCCATGGCCGCCGCTTCCTCGGGCCGTCAGTCGCAGCCAGAGCGGCGCCTTCTGACTGCCCTCCAGCCCCACGTAGGCCAGCCGGCCCCCAGACGCGATGTTGCCGCCTCCCTCCGTAAGGACCAGCCCGACATTCCGGAACAGCTCCTGACGATTGTCCATCAGCCAGGCCGTTCCGAATCGGCTCCCGGCCTCCTCGTCCGCAGTCGCAATCAGAATGACGTTCCGGGTCAGTGGGAGTCCGCTGCGCTGCAGTGCGGCCAGCGTCAGCAGCTGGATGATCCCCAACCCTTTCATATCGAGCGAGCCACGCCCCCAGATGGCTCCGTCATGGATGGCGCCCGAAAAAGCCTCTTCGCCTCCTGGCCCCTCCAAAGGAGGGACAACGTCGATGTGCTGGAGGAGAATGAGCGGCGCACGCGAACCGCTGCCTTCCAGTCTGGCCACCAGATTGGCCCGTCCCGGCACCGGCTCGAAGATCTCGTAAGGGATCCCCTCTTTCTCCAGGACCGCACCCAGGTACTGGGCGGCTTCCAGCTCCCTGCCGGGGGGATTGGAGGTGTCGATCTTGATGTAGTTCGAAAGCAGCGACAGGCCTTCCTTGCTCAAGTCGTCGAAGGAAGGGACCCACGCAGGGGTTGGACCGGGACTCGCTGACGCACTACTCCACAGCAACAGGAAGGCCAGGGATAGGACCGCCGAGCTGTAGATTCGACTCAATCGATTCCTCAACCGCAATCATTATAGCCCCTGCGACAGACGGGCGCTCGCCGTCCGGAAGCTCGAAGCTGGTTTGGGGTTTGGGGCCTTGGGGGCCTTTGGCCCCGGTAGGGGCCAGACTCCGTCAGCCCGGGGCCAAGCCGTTTCGGCGCGGCCACGGGTTCGCGGCCATGCTGTCTCGATCTTGAAGCCCCGGGCCGAGGCGTGACTCCGTCCGGGGTGCCGTGGTCGGACCCCGGTTCGGGTCGGGCGCCGTTCATCGATCGCGCCCCTTGCCGGGGCGCTGTTTTTCGGCGGTTGCTCGCCAACCCGGGGTCGCGCTGTCGCTTGACCCCGGGCTAACGGAGTCACGCCCCTACCGGGGCTTCCATCCCATTCTCCCGTCGTCCGGAACAGCGGTCAGCTTGCCCCGAAAAGGTCGAGTTGGCGGACGGCCTCGTACGTCGCGACGGCCACGGCGCTCGAGAGATTCAAACTGCGCACGTTGGCCGAGCGCATGGGAATCGTTCTGAGACGCTCCGCGAATCGATCTTTCAGCCAGACGGGAAGCCCGGTCGTTTCACTCCCGAAGACCAGATAGTCCCCCTCTCGGTAGGCGACTTCCGTGTACAGCGTCGAAGCCTGCTTGCTGAACAGATGCATCCGATCAGCAGGAATCGGATCGAAAAAGGCTTTCACGTCCGGAAGGATATGCACGTCGACAAAAGGCCAGTAGTCGAGTCCCGCTCGCTTCAGTTGTCGGTCGGAAATCTCGAAGCCCAGCGGCCCGACCAGGTAAAGCGGAAGAGCAAGAGCTGCACAAAGCCTGGCTACGTTTCCGGTGTTTGGAGGAATCTGCGGTTCGACAAGTACGATGTGCAGGTCTGTCCGACCGACGGTGTTCACAGCTGCAACTCCACTCCGACTTCCTCACGGACACGGACCTCCAGGATTCGATCAGGCCCGAAGTCCTTCAACAGCAAGTCGGCGGCCGGATCCGCCGGCAGAGCTGCACGCGGCGCAAGTCCGACCAACTCCGACGACTCGACCGCCGTTTCCGTCAGTGCCGCTTCCCGGCGAATCGCTTCGAACACCTGGAGGGGGGAGGTTCTCCGGTAGTCCGTGAGGTTCATCGAAACTTGAGCCCGATTGCAGCTCTCCAGGTAGACTCCCAGAGCCCGGACCGCGTGCAGACCACCGTTACTTTCCCGGATCTGCCGGGCAATGAACCGGGCGATCGCTAATTCAGGGCTCGCCAGCAAAACGTTGAAAGCGATCAGGATTTCACGGGCTCCCACCGCCACGGCACCCGCGGTCCCATGCCGGGCATGCGGACCGAAGTCCGGTCGGCGCCGGAAGTCTCCTGACCCGACCGGATGGAAGAGTGTCTCGAGACCACCCCGCCGAACCTCCGGGAGCGATATCCGCTCCGGGCCGAGCGAAGCTGCTTCGTACAAGAAGACCGGCAGTTCCAGTTCCCGGGCGATCCTCGCTCCGAAATGTCGCGCCAAACCGGCACATTCCTCCATCGTAAGCCCGGCCAGCGGGATGAACGGCACGACGTCGACGGCACCGATTCGCGGATGCACTCCCCGATGGTGTCGGAGATCGATCAGTTCCACGGCGGTTTGCGAAGCCCTTAAGACACCTTCGACCAGAGCACCCGGCTCACCGACCAGGGTCAACACCGAGCGGTGATGGTCCCAGTCCGAATGGACGTCGAGAACGTGACAACCGGAGACGTTTCCGGCAGCGCCGCTAATCCGGTCGATCCGGGACAGGTCTCTCCCCTCGCTGATATTGAGGACGCACTCGACGAGCTTCATCGGTGCTGCCCGCCTGACTTCACGTGCAGCCCCCTCCATTCGATTTCGGGTTTCGGAGACTCGAGTGAACAGCATGACGTCCCGCCATGCGTTTCGAGGAAGACATTATAGACTTCCGTGCCCATCGACGGGTGCGCCGTCGCAACATCCCGAGACTCTGGGATTTGCGGGTGCCGCTGGCTCTCCCCAGGATTGACAGCCCGCGACAACGCGGGTATTTTCCTCCCGAACTCTGGAACGGAGTCCCGGAGAAGGGGGCGTGAGGCGGATCCCCGATCCGATACCGCTGAACCAAGCGAACCGTATGCGTTCCGAGGAGCACGATCTTTCGGACGGCGGCTGGCGGCGGCCGCTGCAACCTGCGTCGGGAGAATGAACGGAAGCGGATTCTCGAGAAGACGGCACATCACCTGGGCCGGCGTTGTCTGCGCGATTCTGGTTGTGGCAGGCACGACGCTCGATCCCGCTCGTGAGCTTCTGGACTTTCGTCTGATCCTCTTCCTGTGGATCGAGATCTGTCTCTCGGGACTGCTGATCCCGGCCCTTGGGAGAATCACCGGAGCAATCTGGCTGAGTCGTTTCGAACGCATGACTCGGATCCTGAGCGGTTCGCTGCCCATGGCCGCCATCCTGTTCTTTGCCGCCCTCGTCACTGGAGAGCTCATCAGCCCCGCCGCAGCGAGAACCGCGGGGTTTCAGTCCTGGTGGCTCCACCCAACCTTCCTTTTGGCCCGCAGCGCCCTCTACCTGATCTGCTGGGTACTGCTGGCCCGGGCTCCTCTGACCGGATTCCGACTATCCAAAGGTTCCGTACGGCGAGTGGGCACAGGTTGGGCTTTCCTGTTTCTGGGAGGCTTGGCCGTGAGCTTCTGGCTGGCCTCAGTGGATTGGATCGTGGCTCTTTCCGATGAATGGCAAACGACCCTGGTCACGATCTACAACTTCTCCGGCCTCTTTCTGACTGCAGCCGTTCTCCTGGGTTACGTTTCAACCGCGTGGCCCCGCCTGGCCGGGATTAATGAGAGCAACGGCCCGGCGGCCTTCTACGACATCTCCCGCTTCATCTTCTTCACGTCCTGCTTCTGGGTCTGCATCTGGTTTTGTCAATACCTGTTGATCGGATACGTGGAGATCCCATCCGGCTCAGCCTACTACGTTCGAAGAGTCTTGGGACCCTGGGGTGGCATCTTCTTTCTGGTGCCCGTTCTCAACTGGTTCATACCGTGCCTGATCCTTCTTTCCCGACGGGCAAGGATGGATCAGCGCTCGCTGTGGCAGGTCTCGATTCTGGTCCTGGCGGGCCGATGGTTCGATATGTACCAGCTCATGCTGGCGGATCGTGCGGTATTCAACCTGTCGTACTTCATCTTCGATCTGGCTCCCACTCTGCTCGTCTTTTCGATTTGGCTGGCAAGAGGAGAGGTGGAGAGGGAAGAGGGGTAGGCTAGCGCCCCGTTGCCCCAAGATGGTGCGGTTCCGGGTTCCGAGTTCAGGGTTCCGAGAGTGGGATATCGAAGCGTCTGCCGCATCGCCCCGAACTGACAGTTGCAGACTCGTTGCCGGATTGTGTCCCATGAGTCCCACAAGTCCCAGGCCGTCCCACTATTCCCCTGCCTCCACCCGGAAATTCACGCTCGACTCGGCTTGGGAATCCCCCTGGCGAACCACCGCCCTGGCCACGTAGTTGCCCGGCTTGAACTGCTTCGTGGCGAATTCGATGATGAACGCGATGTTGCCGCGGTCATTCCGCTCGGGCAGGCGGGGCTGGGTTGCGCCCGCGATCCTGCCATCGCGTGAAAACTCAATGCCGAGCTGCGGCTCATAGGGTGCATCGGGCTGAGGGTAAATGATCATGTAGAAGCGGACCTCACCGTCCCTTCGCTTGCGCACGACGCCGCTGAAGTCGGGAATGATCTTCTTGCCGTGAAACTGCAGGTCGTCGGATGGATTGAGATGCCCGAGCGCCACCGGTTCGGTGCGCCCCAGCAGCATGAGGCTGCTCAGCGCGACTCCGTCTTCGACCGCCGGGACACTGAAGTCCAGCTTCCTGGCAACGGCTTGACCCGTCATCTGGTCTCGCCCCACGGCTTCCAGCGTGTAGGAACCGGGGAGCAACTGAGCATCTACGGACAGGGATACACTGGCCGATGCTTCCGCCTTCAGATCTCTCAGCGACCGTTTCCCCGACACCAGACGGCAGAACTCGGCAGACCTGTTCCCCTGGGAATCCACCACCCTGGCATAGAATGCGCATTCAGCCGAGACCGCACCGTCGTGCGGGTGCTTGCCTTTCGCGAGCTCGGACCATGGAATCTGGAGAAGAATCCTGCATGCTACGCGCTCTTTCCCGGGGCGAAGGCGCAAGACACCCGTCTGCAGCGTCATCGAGCGAGGCAGAGGCGTCTTGGCAAGCTCAGCCGCCAACTCTGATTCCAAGGAGGGAGCCGATTCCTGAGCCGGCAGCGCGACCGACACGAATGCGAACGTCAGCAGCACCGACAGTGCCGGCATCCTCCTGGCGTTCAACACCCTTCCTCCATGCCTTTTGTCCGAGTCAATGCGCGGCCTCGAACCTAAACTGCCACAGTAGGATCCGCATGGCAATCCGTCAGACGAACCCTGGGTCCAGCCGACTCACCTCGTCTCCGGGGTGTCACCCGAGTCGAACCCGAAAGAACACCGTGTCGCGCATGCCCCACGGTCACTGTTGCGAGTGATCCTCGGCCTGTTGAGAACGCTCAGACAGGCGCTCGAAAGCCAGGTCTGTGATCTGCAGGTTGCGCATGCCGATCACACGAACTCTGAAGGTTCCGGCGACGGTGACTTCATCTCCAACCTTTGCCGTCCGGCCCAGAATCATCATGACGTGTCCGGCAATCGTGTCATTTTCATCATCCTCGAGCGTCACGTCCAGCTCCTGTCCCAGGTCGTCGAGCAGCGTCCTGCCATGCACCAGATACTGGCCGGGGCCTTTCTTCTGGATCATCGCAGGCGGGACTTCCGTATCGAACTCGTCCTGAATCTCTCCAACCAGCTCCTCCAGAATGTCCTCCAGCGTCACGATCCCGATCGTCGAGCCAAATTCGTCGACGACGAAGGAAAGGTGAGTCCGTGTACGACGAAACTCCGGCAAAAGTGACTTGATCAGTTTGCTCTCCGGTACGAAACGGACGGGACGTTTGATTGCCTTCAGATCGAATTCCGGCCCAAGCTCCTGGTAGCGCCAGAAGAGATCCTTGACATGGATGACCCCGATCACCCGATCGAAGCTCCCTTCGCACAACGGATAGCGCGTATGGCCATGCATCCGGGCGATCTGCAGGTTCTCCTCGAAAGACTTCAATGTATCGAGGAAGTTCACCTCACCGGCGGGCAGCATGATCTGGCGAGCCGAACGATCACCAAACTCGAAGACCCTCTCGAGCATCTTCTGCTCGTCCTGGTCCAGGACGCCGACGCGCCGCGATTGGGCCAGGATCATTCTCAATTCCTCCTCGGAATGAGCGCCTTCCCAGGAGGTTGCCGGTCGAATGCCAAACAGCCGAAGCAGCAAATTGGCCGCCGAGTTCAGCGACCAGATAAACGGATAGGACACCCGATAGAACGCAATCAGCGGGCCGGAAGTCGCAAGAACGACAGGCTCGGTCTTCTGAATGGCGAGTGATTTCGGGGCCAGCTCCCCAAGGACAATGTGAAGGAACGTGATCAGCACGAAGGCGGTTCCTGCAGCCAGGCTGTGGACCACCAGGGGTTCGAACGCACCCAGTGAAGAGAACAGAGGAGCGAATAGCTCTGCGAACGCCGGCTCACCCAGCCAGCCCAGACCGAGGCTCGCAAGTGTGATGCCCAGCTGCGTGGCGGAGAGGTATTCGTCCATGTTCTCGACAAGCTGCTGTGCATTGGGGGCCCGTTTCGAGCCCTTGCGAGTCAATTCTTCGAGTCGTGTCGACCGGATCTTGACGATCGAGAACTCCGCGGAGACAAAGAAGCCGTTGAGGAAAACGAGCATCAGGGCCCCCGCGACCAGAAGCAGCTGTAACGGAACGCCTTCCATGCGCCGGATTTTACACCGCGGCTGTGCCGCCATCAGCATCGGACGTTGCGAACCAGCTCCAAAACCGGCGCAATCGGAAGGTCACGTCAGAGGGTCTCGTTGGCGCAAAGCCTGGGGGACACCTGTCTGGCATCTGCTGACCCCTCTGATCGTTCACTGCGTCTATCCTAGTGTGCCAATCACAAGTCACATTTTTCGGAAAGAAGGAGTAAGCGGCCATGTCAGCGAGACCTTATTGGCTCATGATTCTGGCGCCGCTGTTCATCGGAGCCATGTTGGCTCAGAACTCAGACCGGCCCGCGCGTCCGACACGCGATGAGAGACCGGCGCAGGTGACGGCTCCAGCCGCCACCAGTGTGGCGCGCACCCGTGTTACCGTCCCTACCTCGTTGTCCTCGATTCACGGCAGCCAGGGACCGGCGATCCCTGTCATCAGCACACCTTCGGGTCACGGCCCCATTCCCGTTCAAGCCTATGGCCGCGATATGGACATCTCGGTCGGCGACTGGTATCGATGCAACTATTTCGTCGAGCGGTTGATGCGAGACTATCGTTTCGCCCATGGATACGACTACCTCTGGCGTTACGCTCAGGGCGATTCGCCCTTGACCCCGGAAACCCTGGCTCTGGCGCTCAAGAGTTCGTCCTCCGCTTCGCGTGACCTCAACCTGCACGCGAATCATCTCAACCACCTGATTGCCTCGTACAAACGGGGCGAAATCGGTCGCGCCACCTTCAACCAGGAGGTGCGGACGACGACCCGTCAGATTCGCGATTCGGCGAAACGGATCCGCAACGACTTCTACCTCGGCTATCTCGATCTCGGCAGCAAGGTGGACGTTCCGGACTACGACGAGCCCATGTCCCTGACCGAATTGCAGGAGCTCGCGGCGCAGCTGCTCGAGGCGGCCCAGAGTATCGATGGAACCCTCACGGGATTCTTCCATCGAGACCTTTCCCGGGTGGTCAGCGTGAAGGACCTGCAGAGCCCTTCAACTGAATCCAGGTCGAGACAAATCGATCAGCTGGCCAAATTGATTGAAAGATCGAGCACGCGGCTTTAGCCCGCATTCCTACCGGACTCCCACGGCTGCGCCGGGGCCTGGTGAGGAATACGGGCACGCTTGACGACTGGGGCCGGATGCGCTGAGTTGTTGGCGAACTCTGAATCCGCTATACTCGACCCGCACACGCGATGGAAGATCGCTACTATGTTCAGCTTCGGCAGGCCGGGCCTGAGGAATTCTACCGCTCAATAAACGATCCCGAGGATACCCTTTACGACATCATCTGGGACCTCTTCGAACGGTTGGTCATCGAACCCGGCGAAGTCTTCGACAGCGATTTCAGCGAGAACAACCAGTTCCGCTACGCCATCGACTCCACGTCGACCATGGAGTTCTTTCCCAACTCGAGCTACTTCGAGAAGAGGCTGGACCCGAGCCCATATGAAGACGACAGTGACGCCGCGGGGATTCATCTCCAGTTCACGATCCTGCCTGAGATGAGCTGTCTGTTTTCGGTGGGCTTGCAGATCTGGGGCGCCGCTGAAAGACAGGCTTTCAAGAATCTATGGTCGATGCACCGTCGTCTGCTTTCCGATCTCCTCAAGCGGTGCAAGCCCATGGTTGCGCACCGGATTCCCTTTCCGGCCGTCGATTGCGCGCAGTCGCTCGACGCCCTGCTCGACAACTACTTGAACGTGCGGGACCCCGAGAACTTTCTCTCGCTCCAGTACTCGTTTGCCCAGGCCGATCAGGCGGACGCCGCGCAGGACTTCATGGTCACGATGGCTCTGCTGTATCACGCGATTCGAGGGTACTGCCAGGACCGCCAGGATATCCTACTGGGAGCCTATGACCGCATGAAGGAGTTCTACTGCGGGCGCATCCCGGAACTTCCCGTACCGCTTCCCTGCGTCGAAATCACGATCGTGGCCGACGCCGACTGATCGGCGGGTTCGACGACTCGGGGCCGCTTACCACAACTTGCCACAGGTCGAACGTTAATAGTCTGTGGAGGCTGCCTTTGATCGCGATGCTGCGGCGTTTGTTTCGCTGTTTCTTCTACCCTCAGGTCTGCTGCCTGTGTCAAAGTTGGGTCCACTTTGAGGATCCTCGCCCGCTTTGCGATCGATGTCTGACCTCACTGCGGCGCCTTGACGGTCCGCTCTGTCCGGTGTGCGGGATTCCCGTTCCCACGGATATTCTCGGCGAGGGGTACGTCTGTTCCTCCTGCCGTGAACAGGCCCCTCCCTTCGACAAGGCCAGGGCCTGGGGACTCTATGGGGATCTCTTGCGCAAGACCATCCATCACTTCAAGTTCGAGGGACTGCGTCACCTGGACATCCCACTCGGCAATCTGCTTGCGGAGGTGTTCAACGAGCATTTCTCCGAGGAGCATCCCGAGATTCTGGTTCCGGTCCCGATCCATCCCCGCCGACATCGGGAGCGTGGCTACGATCAGACACTTCTGCTGGCCCGAAGACTGTCGCGCCTGTGCGGTCTGCCCGTCGATCGCTCGACCCACAGGTGCCGGCATACGTCACCGCAGTTCGGCCTCAATCTGGGCGCGCGACGGAGCAACCTCCGCGGTGCGTTCTCAGTCGATCCGGGACATCAGTTGACGGGACGAAGGATCCTGATTGTAGACGACGTCATGACCACGGGCACCACCGTGGGAGAGCTGGGGAAACTCATCAAGCGGTCGGCGCGCCCGGAATGGCTGGGAGTCTTGACCGTCGCCCGTGTTTTTCACTACTCGGACTAGCGCAACTGCCGCCGCTCCTCCAGTTCCTGGGCCTTGACGCTCAACCGAGCCCACGGGATCGCCTCCAGTCGTCTCCGCTCGATGGGCTCACCGGTCTTTTGACAGACACCGTAAGTTCCCTCATCGATACGCTCCAGAGCCGCATCGATCTCCTGCAGCAGCTTCCGGTCGGCATTGCTGAGGCTGAACAGAAACTCCTTCGTATAAGTCTTGGATGCCTGATCGAGAAGATCCATCGCCTCTCCGCCGTTGGAGTCCTCATCACGACCATACTCTTCGGTCTTGCGGACACGGTTCAAAACTTCGGCTTTTGCCTCCACCAATCTATTCCTAAAGTGTTCGATATCTTGCTTCTCCATCACATTCTCCTACTTGTGATAAGACATACCCTTGAGGATCGTCAACGCGCGATACACCTGCTCGAGCAGGACGATCCTCGCAAGTTCGTGGGGCAAGGTCAGCCGGCTCAACGCGAGCTTGAGATCAGATTCTTCGAGAATTCCCTCGGGAATGCTCAGGAAACCTCCAGCCACGAACGTCAACCGATCAACAGGCCGGCTCAACATATCGCCAAGGAAGGAAGAGAACTCAGTGCTCTTCATCTCGCGGCCTCGTTCATCAAGGCTGATCAAGTATGAGCCGTCTCCAATGCTGCGGCGGAGAGCTGCCTCTTCCCGCCTCAGCTGTGCAGCATGGGCCCGCGGATCGCTTTTCTTCAACTCCGGAACCGCCGATAAGTGCGACGGAATCATCCGTCGAATTCGCTCGAAATAGCGACGCTCCAATTCAGAAAAGCGAGGGTCCTTGGTGGCTCCGATCCATAAGAAATTCAGCTGCACCTACAAAAAGTCCCAACAACATACAGGATTTTGTTTTCGAGAGCAAGTCAGGTGATTCCGGCCCGGATCGGCCTGACTGACGGGGCTTTCAGGGGCCATTTGGACAGGCGTACTCCACGGGGTTGGAGGCACACTGAAGGATCAGGCGATGAGTGATTCGGGCTCCAGACGTACCCCATCATTCCAAAGCCGCTCCAGCTTGTAGAATTCGCGAGCTTCCGGCAAGAAAATGTGGACGACACAGTCGAGGTAATCGATGAGAATCCACTCGGCTTCCCGGTAGCCCTCGATGTGATTCGGCAGAAGATGGTCTTCATTCTTGAGACGTTCTTTGATCCCGTCGCAAATGGCTTGGTTCTGCCGCTGGTTGAATCCCTGACAAAGGATGAAGAAATCCGCAAAGGAAGAAATCTGCGAGATGTCGAGAATGACGATCTGCTCTCCTTTCTTTTCTTCAATGACCTCGCAGATCTTCTTCAGCAGTTCCTTTCTGTTGTTCTTCATAGAGTCGATACTTCCGAATGTAACGATAGACTCGAGAACCGAGGTCGGTTCTCGGCGGCCTGATGCCCCGGCAGAGCTCGTCACGGATCCCCGTAGAACTGACGGGTGGTGGATTCAGAGGCAGGATGAAGGCCGACCCTGGATTCAATTCCGGACATTCACCGGGCTCCAGAGTCTGGATCAACATCTTCAACTCGGGGCCAATCTTCAGATCGCTCAAATCGACTTCAACGCCTGATCGTGGCACGAACACCAAACAGTGTTCGCGGAAGAGCCTATCACATTCCCTCCACAGATGGATCTCACGAAGTGAGTCCGCTCCGGCGAGAAAGCAGACCCGGCGGCCGGGCTCGTGCGCCAGCGCACTCATCGTGTCGATCGTGTAGGAGGGTCCTTCACGATTCAATTCGGTTCTGGAGACGTACAGATTCGGATAGGCTTCGGTTGCCAGTACCGCCATCGCGTGCCGATGGTATCCGTCCGTGATACGTACCTTTCCCTTATGGGGCGGTATCCTGGCCGGCACGATGAGCACATGGTCGAGTTTCAGCCGCTCGGCCGCCCCGCGGGCAATAGCCAGGTGTCCCCCATGGAAAGGATCGAAGGTGCCTCCCAGCACGCCGACTCTCAACGTTCCTGTCTCTCGCATAGGCGGATCAAACGTTCCTTCAACTCCTCGATGCCTCGGCCCGTGGCCGAGGAGACGGCCAGGAACTCGATACTTCGCCGCCGACAAAACTCCTCGAGGACAGCCAGCTTCGCCCGGTCTGCTATGTCCAGCTTCGACGCCACCACCAGCTGAGGTTTCGCGACGAGTTTCTCATCATACAACCGCAGCTCCCGATTCACCTTTTCGAATGCCTCGATCGGGTGATCCGGGCCCAGCGGCCCCACATCGATGAGCTGAACCAGGATGCGGCAACGCTCGATGTGCCGAAGGAACTGGTCTCCCAGCCCACTCCCTTCATGAGCTCCCTCGATCAGTCCGGGAATGTCGGCCACGACCAGTGAGCGGAACTCATGGTAGACCATCACCCCGAGTTGAGGACTCAGAGTAGTAAACGGGTAATCCGCCACTTTCGGTCGCGCCGATGAGAGGGCCGAAATCAGGGTTGATTTGCCGGCGTTCGGATAGCCGACCAACCCGACGTCCGCCAGAACCTTGAGCTCCAGAACGATCCAAAGTTCCTCGCCCTCTTGTCCAGGTTCCGCCACCCGCGGAGCCTGGCGAGTGGCCGTAGCAAAGGCAGCATTACCGCGTCCCCCACGCCCCCCACGGGCGACCAAGAAACTCTGTTCCGGCTCGGTGAAGTCGAACAACATTTCGCCGGTTTCCGCGTGGAGTACCTGCGTTCCGACCGGCACCTTCACCATCAGATCCACTCCGCTGCGACCGTGCCGTTTGTTTCCCTCCCCGTGGGCGCCTCGTTGGGCTCGAAAATGTTGACGGTACCGGAAAGAAAGGAGCGTGTTCAGCTGGGGATCCGACTGCAGAACGACATCACCGCCGTTGCCGCCGTCACCGCCGCTGGGACCACCTCTGGGAACGAACTTTTCACGTCGAAAGGCCACGCAGCCGTTTCCACCGTCGCCCCCTCTGACCTGAATCTTCGCCCGATCGATGAACATGCGCCAAATCGGCCGCAGGCTGCCACTTCGAACAAAAAAGGCCGTAGGAGGATATCCTCCTACGGCCCGGTGACAGCTTCGCGGAAGCCTAGTCGGAAGCCACTACGGAGACAAACTTGCCGAGCCGCCCCCGCTGCTTGAACTGAACTCGCCCGGTGGCCACGGCGAAAAGGGTGTCGTCTTTCCCGCGGCGCACATTGAGACCGGGTTTGAAGGGCGTCCCACGCTGCCGGACGAGGATCGAACCGGCATTGACGAATTGCCCGTCGTGTCTCTTCACTCCAAGCCTCTTGGATTGACTATCGCGTCCGTTCTTTGAGCTTCCCAGCCCCTTCTTATGAGCCATGGACTCTATACCTTCCTGTTGCGGTGCTATTCCCTTTATTCTTCCGCAGACTCCGTCTTTTTCTGAGACTCCTCAACCGGTGCCGCCGCAGTCTCGGCAGACGGAGTCGGCTTGGAAGGGGCCCCTGCTTTCGCCTTCGACTTCCGTTCGGCCTTTTGGGCCGGCGGGGGCGCCGATGACCCTCCCGATTGGATCTCCTCGACCCGAACTCGAGTCAGCAACTGTCGATGTCCAGTCCGCCGACGATACATCTTCCGCTTCTTGTACTTGAAAACGACGACCTTGTCGCCCTTACCTTGTTCGACGATCGTTCCCAGGACGCGAGCACCTTTGACGGTGGGGCCTCCAACTGCCTGATCATCGTCGCCGCCGAGGAAAAGGACCTGATCGAAGACGACTTGATCCCCTACCTCCCCGGAAACCCGTTCGACATCCACTACCGCACCCTTCGTCAGGCGATACTGCTTGCCACCCGTGCTCACTACTGCGTACATGGATTTCCCTCAAACTTCCAGAAAAGGTCTCTATGGCCAGAACTGTCTGTCCGGCGAAAGAAGATGATTATAGCGACAGACCGAAAGCGCTGTCAAAACGGAGCCTCGAAAGCGCCTCACTTGCGCCAGAACATGGGCGTGACGACAACCAGAACCGTATAGAACTCCAAGCGGCCGGCCAGCATGCAAAAGCTCAGCGTCCATTTGGACAACTCGGGAATATGGGCGTAGTTGTCGACCGGCCCGACCGAACCAAGACCGGGTCCGATGTTGAACATGGCGGCCGACACCGCGGAGAAGGCGGTGATCAGATCCAGGCCCGATGCAGTAAGGATCAGGCACGCTGAGAAGTTAATGATGAAGGCCAGATAGATCAGATTCAGGACACTGGCAATCGTTCCTTCTCCGACGGCATTCCCCTCGAGACGGATGGCGAACACGGCCCGCTTCTCCGCCATCTTCCGGAACTCCCGACCGATGACTTTCAACAACAGAACGATGCGCGCCACCTTCATTCCGCCCGCCGTAGAGCCCGTACAACCGCCGATAAACATCAGCATCAGGAGCACGAATGTCGCCACGGGAACCCATTGCGCGAAGTTCGTGGAAGAAAAGCCCGTGGTCGTCATGATCGATACCACCTGAAAGAGCGCCTGCCGGAAGGAGGTTTCAAGCGGCAAGGTCGATCCCGGTACGATGGCCAGCATGATGGCTCCGGTTTCAATGGCCGGACTTTGGAAGGCTTCGATGCTCAGGCCCCTGGTGGAGAAACCACCGGTCGCCATGGTGGCAAAGGATTGGCAGACAGAATCGAAGGGCGTCATGCCGGCAAAGCGCAAAGCCACATACTCGACCAGTGTCAACACCACGTAGATCTTCCAAAGCGAGAGCGCGGTCTCTGCGATCCTCGGCCTCAGCTTTTCGGATCGAGCCCCGGAGAACTCGGCACGATACAGCTCCATTCCGCCGGTTCCGATCAGGGGAAGAATGGCGATTCCGAGCAGGATGATCCCCATCCCTCCCAGCCAATGGGTCATGGCCCTCCAGAGGAGCAGGCTGTGGGGCAGCGCCTCGATATCCGTGAGGATCGTGGCTCCGGTCGTGGTGAAGCCGGACATCGACTCGAAAAACGAGTCCGTGAAGGTCCCGACATAGGAAGAGAAGAAGTAGGGAAGCCCGCCGAGCACCGCCGCGGCAACCCAGGCCAGCGCCACCAACAGAATGCCTTCGCGACGATTGATTTCGTGAGGATCACTTCGCCGCAGGAAGACCGCTCCGGCACCTACCGCTCCGCCGATCAGCAGCGAGACCAGGAGAGGATAGACGCCGGCGTCACCCTCGACGACTGCAAACAGCAAGGGGGCGATCAGACTCGCTGCGATACCGATGATGAAGTACCCCAGCAACTGAACGATTGCAGGCCATCTGATCACGGGAACTACCTAGTAGATGAAGGCCGACTCGAGCTTTGGGATGACATTTTCAAGACAGAAGAAGATCACCCGGTCATCCAGTTGGATCACCGACTCACCGCGGGGAACTTCGACCTCGCCGGTCGGCCGAACGATCGCGCCTACCAGAGCTCCACGCGGAAAGGCTACATCCCTCAACGCCTTGCCTACGTACTTCGATCCCGGCGTAGCGACCAGTTCGATCGCTTCCGCCTCCTCTTCCCGAAAGGTGGTGACCGAAACGACTCTTCCCTTGCGAACGTACTGAAGGATTCGATCCACGACGACCAGCCGGGTGCTGAATGTCGAATTGATGCCCAACAGCTGGGTCATCGGCAGAAAGTCGATCCGGTTGACCAGTGCTACCGATTTTCGGGAGCCCATTCGCTTGGCCAGGAGCGAAGCGATGATGTTGACCTCATCGTCACCGGTCAGCGCCAGATAGGCGTCGGTCCCACGAATGTTCTCTTCGGCCAAGATTCGCTGATCCGTTCCGTCGGCATGGACGACGACGGTGCTCTTGACGACGGTTGAGATCTTCTGACAGCGGTCGAGGTCTCGTTCGAACAGCTTGACCTGAACTCCCGTCGCCTCGAGGCGAAGCGCCGCCTCGATGCCCAGCTGCTTGCCCCCCAGAACGAAGACCCGCTGCACCCGTTCCTGGCGCTGGAGCCCCATGAACTCAAAGGCATGATCCAGAGAGGCTTCCGGCACCAAGACGTAGAGATGGTCGTTTTCCAGGATCTCGTCATCGCCGTGCGGAATGATGACCCGGCGCTCCCGGAAGATCATGGCGACGAGAAAACTCAGATCTTGGGCGCGTGTGTTGACGTCGGAGATCTTTTGACCGACCAGCCAGCTTCTCGAATCCACGGACATGCCGAACAACCGGACCCTTCCTTCCGCGAAAGGAATGATCTCGGAAACCCCGGGGAGCCCCACGACCTGAAGGATTCGCGCCACCGTCTCGCTGTCCGGATGGATGACCAGGTCGACTCCCAGCAGTTTGCTGGTGCAGATCGAACGCCAACGGTCCACTTCATGGGTGCGCAGCCGGGCGACTTTGATCCGAACGTTGGAGAAGGCCTGCGCGACGAGACAGCCCAGCACGTTGGTCTGGTCACTGGAAGTCACGGCGATCAGCATATCGGAGGAAAGAAGGCCTGCGCGCTCCAGGACCTTGAAGCTCGAGGCATCTCCCTGCACGATCTTGGCATCGAGAACGTCCTCCAGTTCGACGCAGCGATCCAGAGCCGCCTCGACGATCGTGACTTCGTTCTTCTCCCGAATCAGCCGCTGAGCGACAAGCGTTCCGACGGCCCCCCCACCTAGAATCAGGATCCTCATTGATGCAACCGTTCTCAGCGACGGCGCGGAACCCGCGTCACCTCGGAGCTGCGTCTCCGGGCTCGGAGTCTTCCCTCGGTCTGCTCAGCGCCCTGGGATACTCGAACCACTGAAAGGACGTCAAAATCTCCTGCAGTGCCGGAAGCGCGGCTTCAGCCGCACTCGCTCGTTCGGAGCTGAGCACGAAGACCACGAAATAGCGGTTGAAGTCCCCAGTCGCCACTATCTCCCTTCGCACTCCCGGACAGTCGTAGGTTTGAACACTGAAAGGATCGACTTTCGCGAGTCCCTCAGGTCTGCTCTTCGTTTCCTTCCCCGCCGGACAAGCCATGACGAACTTGTCTAGATTGTCTTCGATGAAGCTTTGCAGTGTAGCGCCCTTTTGCCTGCCGACGAAGCGGGCCAAAATGAAGGCGTCCGCATGACGCCAGTCTTCCCCCTGCCTGTGGAATATGAAGTTCGCGATCTGGGGGGCAGCTCTCGTGTCCAGCGTCCAGCCCGACGGCTCGGCGACCTGAAATGAGAAACCCCGGCCGTACATCTGAACCATCCTTCCCTCGACGAACGTCGGTGCGCCCAGAGTCGTGATCATCAACAAGAGAGCTGGGAACATCGGCCTGAGTCTAGCACGGCGGGCCCGAACGTTTGAAGCGTCGTGCCGGAAGGTCGCAGATTGCGGGTTTCCCGATCAGCTCCCGATATCCGGCTCCTTTCCCCCGCCTGCTGCCAACCGACCGATCATTTCCCGGTCCAGCCGAAACACTCTCCATTGGTCCATCGGACGGGCGCCGAGTCGGCGGTAGAATTCGATCGCCGGCTCGTTCCAGTCCAGGACGGCCCATTCGATTCGACCACAATCGCGCCGGCGAGCCAACTCCGCGAGATAGAGGAAGAAGGCGGTGCCAAGTCCCCGGCCTCGGAATTCGCTGCGCACGAAGATGTCCTCAATGTAGATTCCCGGCCGCCCGACGAAGGTGGAGAAGTTATGAAAGAACAGGGCGAAACCGGCCGGTTGACCTTCGAATTCCCCGATCAACGCTTCGGCGACGGGACGCGGGCCGAACAGGCACTCCCGCAAAGATTCCTCGGTAGCCCGAACCTCATGCAACAACTTCTCATACTCGGCCAGATCTCGGATGAACTGGAGAATCAGAGGCGTGTCCTCAGGCCGGGCAGAACGGATGGTGAAGGCGTCGTATTCGTTCATGGAGAGGAAGCCTACCGAAATGGGCGGGGCGAAGGAAGAGTTCTGCTATAGTCGAAGCAAATGCAGCACCGAAGACTCGGCAGGACAGGCATCGAAGTGTCGGAAATCGGGTTTGGCGCCTGGGGGATCGGCGGCGCCATGTGGCAAGGCGCCGAAGACACGGAATCGCTGCGGGCCCTTCACACTGCCGTCGATGAGGGAGTCAACGTCATCGACACCGCACTTGTTTACGGCAGCGGCCACTCTGAGAAGCTCGTCGGGCAGGTCGTCCGTGAACGTTCCGAGCGGATTTATGTCTTCAGCAAGATTCCTCCCAAGAACATGCGCTGGCCCTCGCACGGCACTCTGGAAGAAGCGTTTCCTTCCCACCACATCGTCAACTGCGTCAACCAGTCTCTGGCGAACCTGAAACTCGAACAGTTGGATTTGATCCAGTTCCACGTCTGGGATGAGTCTTGGCTGTCTCGGGAGGAGTGGTTCGAAACCATACAGGACTTGAAGAGGCAAGGGAAGTTCGCGTACTTCGGCGTCTCGATCGATGATCACAGGCCGGCGTCTGCGGTCGAACTGGTTCGCTCCGGAAAGGTCGACGCCGTTCAGGTAATCTACAACATCTTCGATCAGTCTCCGGAGGACGAGTTGTTCCCGGCCTGCCGGCAATATGACGTGGGCGTCATCGCCCGGGTTCCGTTCGATGAAGGTTCGCTGACCGGAACGATTACCCCCGAGACGACCTTTCCCCCGGGAGACTGGCGTGAGCACTATTTCTCCGGCGATCGGAAGCGCGAGGTCTTCGAGCGTGCACGGGAGTTGGAGAAGCTGCTCGGCAGCGAAGTTGAAACGCTGCCCGAGCTGGCCCTGCGATTCTGTCTTCATCACCCGGCAATCAGCACGGTGATTCCAGGCATGCGCAAGACTGAACACGTCCGGTCGAATGTTGCGGCATCGGACCGGCCTGCGTTGAGTGCCCGGATGATTTCCGAACTTCGGAAACATCGTTGGGTCCGCAACTTCTATCCAGAAAACTGACGTTTGCTCGATTCTGCGCATCCCTGGCCTGTCCTTCGCATCTAAGGAATAGGCCCCAACCGGGCCGGAGAGGTGAGCACCAAAAATGAGTTCTGATAAACAGATAAGCCCCGAGGAACTTCGAAAGTTCCTTCAGAATAAACTCGGTTCCGGTGTCCAAGTCGACCTCTTTGCCCAGCCCCAGACAGAAGAAGTGGACGAAGAGACAGCTCGCACCGAAGCGCGCAACAAGGCACTGGAATTCAACTATAAGCCCAGTGATATCAAGCGGTACCTGGATCGGTTCGTGATTCGCCAGGACGACGCCAAAAAGGTCCTCGCGACGGCCATCTGCGATCACTACCACCATCTCCAGAACCTGAAGGGTCCGGAGAATTGGCTCGAGTACAAGAAGCAGAACATCATCCTGATCGGTCCGACCGGTGTCGGAAAGACCTACCTGGTCCAGAACATCGCGCGCCTGATCGGTGTTCCTTTCGCCAAGGCCGACGCCACCAAGTTCAGCGAGACCGGGTACGTCGGCGGAGATGTGGAAGATCTCGTCCGCGAGCTCGTGGCCCAGGCAAACGGCGATGTGGCTCTGGCGGAATGCGGCATCATCTACCTGGACGAAATCGATAAGATCGCCGCTTCCATGAACATGATGGGGCGTGACGTCAGCGGTCGAGGGGTTCAGCGTAATCTGTTGAAGCTGATGGAGGAAACCGAGGTTCCCCTGCGATCGGCGACGGACATTGCCAGCCAGATGCAGGCATTCATCGAATTCCAGACCAAGGGCAGGGTTGAGAAGAAGACCATCAACACCGGGCACATTCTTTTCATCGTCAGTGGAGCCTTTCAGGGCCTGACCGACATCATCAAGAAGAGGATCGGCTCGAAGCAGATCGGTTTCACGGGAGAGAAACTGTCCGTCGATGAGGAACACGGTCTCTACGAACGGGTCAGGGCCGTTGACTTCATTGAGTATGGCTTCGAGGCGGAATTCGCCGGCCGTCTTCCCGTCGTCGTACACTGTCAGCCGCTTTCGGTCGATGATCTTTTCGACGTCGCCAAGCACTCCGAGGGATCTATCCTCAAGCAGTATCGAGAGGACTTCAGAGCGTATGGCGTCGAGGTGTTTTTTACGGACGACGGGATGCGGAAGATTGCGGAAGCCGCTGCCGAGGAGCGGACCGGAGCACGCGGTCTGATGTCCGTCTGTGAGAAGATCTTCCGCGAGTTCAAGTATTATCTGCCGGACAGTGAAGTCAGGGAGTTCATCGTCAGCCGGGAACTGGCGGAAGACCCTGCGGGACGCCTCCAGCAACTGCTCGAGAATCCGCAGCTCGACCGCCCTCAGGTGCTCCAGTGGAAGGCTGGCCGAGTCGAAAAGGAGATCGGAGAAGAGTATTCCATCCAGCTCTCATTCACACCGGAGGCCACCGAGTTGCTGGCCGATCAGGCCGAGAAGTCGGGCACCGCTTTCGTGGACTATTGCCGCTCGTTCGTGAAGAGCTACGAGCACGCGCTCAAGCTCCTCAGCAAACGCACTCCCGGAGCCAGTTTCGTCATCGATGCCGCGGCCGTACGCGATCCGGGCGGAGCCTTCGAGCGCTGGATCAAAGAAAGCTATCAATAGAGTTCCGAGTTCAGAGTTCCGAGTTCCGCAGAGTTCCGGGGGTTCCGGGTTTCGGGCAATCCCCTGGCTGCTGCCTCACTTGGGCCAACCTGGCCGTTGAGCCTCGGAGAACCGCTTTCACGCGGAAGACGCAAGGATCGCAAGAACCTCCTAAACAAAGAAAACCTTTGCGCACTTTGCGCCTTCGCGGTTTTGCGCGAGGTCGAGTTGCCGAGGTTACGCGCCGCTATCGAGTGTCAAACCGAATCCGGCTAACCCGAAAGGTCCGGTCGGAGGACGATTTTGGGACAGAGGGCGGCCTCTCGGAATTCCGCGAGGGCAACCAGATCGCCCCGAAACGTCAGCCTCCACATCGCGCCCGCCGATCCTTCTTTGGAGGCGGGAGGGGGGATCGGATTACCGTGTGCGACGGCGCACGCTTCCTCGAGGCTCAGGGGGTGTTCCGGGAGGTCGGGCAGAAGCTGCGACATCGGCAGAAGCCGATCCTGCCATTCATCGGCAAGCCTCTCCGGGGATAGGGCCTGTTCAATCCGAAAGCTTCCGGAGCGCGTGCGCCGCAGCTCTTCCAGAACCGCTCCGCAACCGAGTCCCTGGCCGATGTCGTGAGCCAGACTTCGAATATAGGTTCCTGCGGAACAGACGACTCTGAGCGAGCAAAAGGGAGGGTCCAGCGCGAGCAAATCGAGCTGCCAGATCGTCACCTGGCGGCTTGGCCGTTCGCGAACCTCACGGCGCCGGGCGGCTCGGTAGAGAGGTTCACCGCCGATCTTGATTGCCGAGAACATGGGTGGAACCTGCTCGAACGTACCGCGAAATCGGTCGAGGACGACGTCCAGGGCCGAACGCTCGATCTCCGGCACGGGGAGTTCTTCGAGCACCCGGCCTTGAGCGTCGTAGGTGTCCGTGACACAACCCAGGCGGAGACGACCTACGTACTCCTTCTCCGGGGATGTCAGTAGTGCCGAGAGCCGCGTCGCTCGACCCAGCACCAGAACCAGCACGCCTGTAGCCGCCGGATCCAGTGTGCCGGTGTGCCCGACCTTTGTACCGACGACCCTGCGGACCTGCTGGACGATATCGTGAGAGGTGGGACCGGCTGGTTTGTCTACGACCAGAGCCCCGTCGACGGTTTCAAGCCTTTTCACGTTCCGATGCAAGAAGCTCCCTCAGCGCGTCGACGACCGTTCGGCGCACCTCCTCGAAACTGCCCAGAAGCCTCGCGCCGGCGGCGTTGCGATGGCCGCCGCCGCCGAATCTGGACGCGATCCGACCGACGTCGAGATCTCCCTGGGAGCGCAGGCTGACCCGGTATTCGCCCGGACCTTCTTCGCGAAAGAAGGCACACAACTTCACACCGTCCACACTTAGGGGATAATTGGCCAAACCTTCGGTGTCGTTTTGCGCCGCCCCGGTCTCGGTGAACATGTCACGGTCGAGCCGGACCCAGGCGATCTCTCGACCGGGATCGAACTCGAGGGTGTCGAGGAGCCTGCCGACCAGACGGATCCGAGCCTCGGACTGGCTCATGAGAACCGCCTGGGCGATCTCCGCGGGTTCGGCACCTGCAGAGACGAGACTCGAGGCGACACGGAAGGTCTCGGCCGTCGTATTGGAGAACTGGAAAGAACCCGTGTCGGTCAGGATCGCCGCATACAGATTGGTAGCAATCTCGACCGTAATGTTCGTTCCGAGCTCGGACAGAACCTGATAGAGCATCTCGGCGACGGCCGCTGCACCGGGGTCCACCCAGTTGATCACGCCGAAGAGGTCGTTGATCGGATGGTGATCGATGTTGATGCTCGGATAGGAATCCAAGCCCTTTACTCCAGAGCGCTCGAGATTGGAGCACTCCAGGACGATGAGTGCATCGAAGTCTCCCTGTACGGGCTCGCCGATCCGGATCCGCTCGATCCGCGGGAGCGACCGGTAGTTGGGAGGATAGGGATCCGCATCGAAGATCTCAACGTGCTTGCCCAACTGCTCGAGAGCCTCGGCCAGCGCAAGTTGCGAGCCGATCGAGTCACCGTCGGGGCGCTCGTGGGAGGTCACGACGAATCGGCTGTGTGCGTGGATGAATTCAGCAATATCCTGAACGATCTTCATTCGTGCTCCAAGATCTCCGTATCGAATTCGAGCAGCTCACCGGTCAAAAGCCTCTCACTCTCCTCCTGGATGCGTGCGGCAATCCGATCCAGCAGTCCGCGATCGGAAGATACGACGGCGATTCCGAGGCGGCTTCGCTGCCACAGGTCCTGATGTTCGAGTTCGGAGACCGAGCACTTGAACTTGGATCGGAGCTTTTCGGAGGCGCTCTGAATGATTCGCCGCTTTTCCTTGAGCGAGTGGCAGGTCGGCAGATAGAGCTGAAGCGAGCAGAAAAGAACCGGCAATTCTCAACACCTCCCTGGATCGGCCTGCGCCGGATCAGCTCAACTGGGGCGCGACCTCTTCCCGGACGAACGCTTCGATAACGTCGCCGACCTTGATGTCATTGAAATTGGCGATGGAGATTCCGCATTCGTAGCCGGATCTGACCTCACCGACGTCGTCCTTGAATCGCTTGAGCGATCCAAGCCTGCCTTCATAGATGACGACGTTGTCGCGCAGGAGGCGGATAGAGGAACCGCGTGTAATCTGACCATCCTGAACGTAGCTGCCCGCCACCGTACCAACCTTGGGAACCCGGAAGGTTTCCCGGACCTCGGCCCGGCCCTGATAGCGCTCCGCAATGGTCGGTTCGAGCAGCCCCAGCATGGCCTGTTCGATATCGCGGGAGACGTCGTAGATGACGCCATAGTGTCGAATCTCGACATCCTCGTGTTCCGCAGCGGCCTTGGCGCTGGGTTCCGGCCGGACATTGAAACCGATCACTATGGCCTGCGAAGCGGATGCCAGCAGAACGTCCGACTCGGTGATCGCCCCCACGCCCTTGTGGATGATCTCGACTTTGACCTTCTCCGTACTCAGCTTCTGGAGTGTATCTTCGAGAACTTCGACCGTCCCCTGGGTGTCCCCTTTCAAGACGATGTAGAGTTCCTTGATCTCGCCGGCTTTGAGCTGGGCATAGAGATCGTCGAGACTGACCTTCGCAGACTTCGAGAGCTCCTGCTGACGCTGTTGTTCCTGCCGAAACTCGACCATCTCCCGAGCCTTGCCCGCGTCCTCGATCACCTGGAAGGCGTCCCCGGCCTGGGGGATCCCCTGCAGGCCCAGAACCTCGACGGCGCTGCTGGGTCCGACTTCATCGACCGAGTCGCCGCGATCATCGAACATCGCGCGAACACGGCCATAGGCGCTCCCACCGATGAAATTGTCACCCACGCGGAGCGTCCCGTTCTGGACCAACAGGGTGGCGACGGTTCCTCGGCCCTTCTCCATCTTCGCCTCCAGGATCACACCGGAAGCGGCACGGCTCGGATTGGCCCGCAGTTCCTGCATCTCGGCCACCAAAAGAACCATCTCGAGCAGCAAATCGACATTCGTTCCCTCTTTGGCCGACACATCCACCATGATGGTGTCACCGCCCCATCCTTCGGGGACCAGCCCACGATCGCTCAATTGCTGCTTGACGCGGTCCGGCTGCGACCCCGGCTTGTCGATCTTATTGACGGCCACGATGATCGGCACATTCGCGGCACCTGCGTGGTCGATCGCCTCCAGTGTCTGGGGCATGACCCCATCGTCAGCTGCGACGACCAGGATCACGATGTCGGTGACCTGCGCTCCTCTGGCCCGCATCCGGGTAAAGGCTTCGTGACCCGGCGTATCGATGAAGACGATCTTCTTGCCGTGCGTCTCCACCTGATAGGCGCCGATGTGCTGCGTGATGCCCCCCGTTTCCCCTTCGGCGACATGCGTGTGTCGGATATGGTCGAGGAGCGTGGTCTTGCCATGGTCGACATGGCCCATGACCGTCACGACCGGAGGCCGGACTTCCAGATCCTCCGGGCGTTCCGGAACCTGCTCCTCCATGGCTGTGACTTCCTCAAAGGTCGCGAATTTGGCCACGATACCGAACTTCTGACAGAGCTGTTCGACCGTCGATTGATCCAGCAACTGGTTCATGTTCACCATCATCCCGAACTGCATCAAGGCTCGGATGACTTCGTTGCTCTTGAGACCCGTCTGCTCGGCGAAGGATTTGACCGTGACCTTTTCGGAGAAGAACACCTCGGACGGCCCACCCTTTTCGGGCGCCGCCTCGGTGGGGGCGGGGGCGACCTTGGCCTTGTACTGCCGCTTCTTCTTCCTCTTGAGGGCCAGAGACTTCTTGAGGCGCTGCGGTTTCTCGGCTTCTTCCGGCTTGGCGACCGGAGACGCCTCCGCTTCGGCCGTCTCGACAGCTTCGGGAACTTCAGCCGCCTCTGGTTTCGCCGCCTCAGCGCCTTCTGTCGGAGCTGCTTCTGCCACAGCTTCTATCGCTGCCTCGGCGGTTCCAGCGGGTACTTCCTCGGCCTGAGCCGGTGCTTCGGCGGCTTCGCCGACCGGCTGGGTTTCAGCGGTCGCTTCAACCTGCACGCCCTCCGCGGGTATCTGCGCCTCCTCGACCGTTTCCGCCTCGGCCACCTCGGCCAGCTCCTCGACAGTTTCCTGGGATTCCAAAGCGGCGAGAGCTTCTTCGGGGGCCTGAGCCTCCACCTTTTCGATGACCGGCTCATCCTCGATCGTCACTTCGCTCTTCTGGGGCGCGATATCCTCCTTGAGCGCCTCCATCTTGAGATAGGTGGATCGACGACCCTTTCTCGGCTTGAGTGCGGATTCGGCCGCCCTCAGCGGCTGCGGCTCCTGTTCCTCTTCTTCGACTTTCTTGCTGGTGACGCGTTTGCGGGGCTTCCCCAGTTCCTTGATCGAACGGCGCGCCTTCGAGCCACTTGCGGCTCGCCTGGGCTTCTCCGGCTTCTCCTTCTCGTCCTGTTCGGCCTCGACCATCATCTGAAGCCGTTTGCGAATGCGGTTCGCAATGTCGGTGTCGACCGGTGTGGTAGACGACGGCACCCACACTCCGATCTTCTTCAGTTCAGAGATCACAATCGAGCTCTTCAAATCGAACTCGGACGCCAGTTCCTTTACCGTAACCTGTTCCATGCTCAAGCCTGTTTAGGCACTTCCTCCTCATCGCCGTTCTCCGCTGCCTCCTCCGGAGGCGCTTCTGACTCTGCGGATTCTCCCAGCTCCTGGACCTCCTGCGGCTCTTCGGTCTCCTCAGACTCCTCCTTCCCAGTGTCCGCCTCCTTCAGATTCAACGCGGACATCGGTGCGGCCAGCAGGAACTCGGCACTCTGCTTCAGCCGCTGAGCCGTCTTCTCGCCGATCCCCTGGATGGACATCAGTTGCTCGAGGCTGCGGTCGGCGAGTTCCTGGACGGTTTGGATACCCGCCTCTTCCAGGCGGCCCTGAACCGTCTCGCCGACCCCTGGAAGGAGCGAAAGGTGAATATCTTCCTTCTTCTCCCGCTCCGCCTGATCCAGATGATCCATCTGGTTGAGGATCTCGAGCTTCTTCTCCTCTTCGCTCTTGATGTTGATCTCCCATCCCAGGAGTTTCGACGCGAGCCGTACGTTCTGTCCCTTCCTGCCGATCGCCAGGGAGAGCTGATCCTCGGGGACGATCACCTCCAGGACCCGGGCCGTAGGATCGGTGATCAGGACCCTGGATATCCGGGCCGGATTTAGTGCATTGATGGTGTAGTCGACAATGTCATCCGAGTAGTTGATGATATCGATCTTCTCCCCGCGCAACTCCCGAATGATCGCGTTGATGCGGCTTCCTTTCATCCCGACGCACGCCCCGACGGGATCCACCGTGCTGTCCTTGCTGGCCACGGCAACCTTCGCACGTTCCCCGCCTTCCCGCACTGCGTTCTTGATCACAACGGTTCCATCGTAGACTTCGGGAATCTCCCCCTCGAAAAGCCGGACGAGCAGGCTGGGGTGATTCCGTGAGGCCACGATCTGAGGTCCCTTCGCTTGCCGATGTACCTCGATGATCACCGCTCTCAACCGGTCGCCCTGGTTGTACTGTTCGTTGCGCGATTGCTGACTGAAAGGAAGGATCGCCTCGGTACGGCCGATATCGAGAATGACGTCCCTGCCCTCGAAGCGGCGAACAATACCGTTGACCACATTTCCGATCTGGTCGGAGAATTCCGCGAAGATGATTTCCCGCTCCGCTTCACGGACCTTCTGGACGATGACCTGTTTGGCGGTCTGCGCCGCGATCCGCCCAAACTCATCGATCCGCTTGGGCAATTCCACGTAGTCGCCGACCTCAAATGTGTCGTCGATCTTCAAGGCATCCTCGAGGGACATCTGCGTTGCCGGATCCTCGACGTCGTCAACGATCTCTCTCACCGCAAATACCTCGATCTGCCCGGTTTCAGGGTCGATCGTCGCCTGAAGCTCCTCATCGGTCTTGAAAAACCGCCGGGCAGCAGCGACCATGGCATCCTCCAGAGCGCGGTAGACCACCTGGGGGTCGATGCCTTTTTCCTTGCTCAACTGCTCAATGGTTTGGCTTAGTGCGTTTACCATCTCTACCTTTGTCCAGATACACCCAATTCGCGAAATGTACCGAAACCCCGTGATCCGAACACCCGGAACCCGGTCACTCGAAGTGATAGACGAGATTCGATTTCTTGATCATCCCAAACGGGATCTCGTATACATCTTTGTCACAACGCAGCGTCACAACGCCGTCGCGGAACTCCTCGATCGTTCCCGTGAAGTTCCGCCGGTTCTCAATCTTCTCCGTAGTCGCCAGCTTGATTTCCTGACCCTTGAAGCGTTCGTAGTCGCGCTCCGAAAAAAGAGGGCGCTCGATTCCGGGAGACGATACTTCAAGGACATACCGTCCTGGTATCCTGTCCTCGACATCCAGAATGACGCTGATGTGCCGACTCAATTCAGCGCAATCCGAAAGCGTAATACCGCCCGGTCTATCCGCGTAGATTCGCAGGACCGACGACGAACCGCCGGAGGCGAATTCTACATGGACCAACTCGTATCCTTCGTCCTCAACCACCTCCCTGATCAGGGCCCTGATCTCCGGAGCCAACTTCAACATTTTCGGCCCAAAATAAAAAAGTGGGCGTATGCCCACTTTGAGAGTAGACGCCTACAGGCGTAATTTTAGCGAGTTAAAGAACTTAATTCAAGACTTCAACCCGGCCGAACTGCCCGAGGCGGGAATCCATGTCCGCCCCAGGTGAGACTATCACAGCTACGTAACTCTTGTCGGGGAACTGTTCGCTCACGGCCCTCTGAAAGACCTCGGGCGTCACGCGCTCCAGCCTCAAGGGAAACGTCGGAATGAAGCCCAAGCCCACACCGTACAGCTCCGAGGTCAGGATTTCCCTGATTCTCGCCTCCGGATCGGCGAGGGACTTCACGAATTCCTGCAACACAAGGGACTTGGCCTCGTTGAAGCGTTTCTCATCGATCGGACCCGTCCGAAGTCGGTCCATTGCCGACAGGAACTTGCCGACGTAGGCCGGCGCGTACTTCGGCTGAGTCTCGATGCTGATCTGGAGAAACCCGGGCATCCGACGAGCGACGCATTGAGCGTAGCCCCGGATATGATTGGCATCCTGAACCTCCTGGGCCCAGTCCGGCATCGCCAGGGTCAGGTATTGTTCCAGGACTTTGAAGGTGAGGTAGTCGCGAGACGACTTCTCCACGCCAAGATAGCCCCACCTCACGAAACACTTGCCGTCCACCGGTGCGTTCAGAAGCGCGATCTGAGGCTCGGAAGGAGGTGTCGCCTGACGGAAGGTGAAAGGCAACGACTTCTCTTGCACCCACCCGTTGGGCAGAAGCAACCGCCTCGCCTGGATGAGCACGTCACGCAGATACAGATTCGAGACCGTCTTAACCGTTCCGCGAACGGGATGACCGTAGGGGTTTTCCTGAAAGATCCTGGAAGTGAAGAGCGTTTCGCTCTGAAACTCGGGATCCCGGTCGAGCTTCTTGAGTTCCTCGACCAGTTCTGCACGCAAGCGATCGAAAACATCTTGATCGAACTTGGGTCTGGCCAGGATCTCACCCAGCGTCTGAAGAGCGAACTCGAGTTCCTGGGGAGGGGCGCTCCCCTCTATGAAGATCGCGTCCCAGTCAGTGGTGGCGTGCACTTGGATTCCCTTTGTCTGGAACTCCGACAGATAGTCGGCCTCCGCGAGCTGGTCCATCAGCATTCTGGTCATCAGGCAAGTCACGCCCCACTTGTCAACCGGGATCCTGGTCATCAGGTAAGTCACGCCCCACTTGTCAACCGGGTCGAAGGCGGCCCCGTTCTGAATCATTAGCAGGAAGGGAGAGCGATCCCCTTCGGCGTCAAGGAAAAGGACCTGCATCCCGTTGAGCATCGACTTACGCTCGATTTTCGGCAATGGAATCTGCGCAGGCTGCTCGGCATGCAGGGCGGTTGTGGATATAATCGCAAGCGTTGCCAAACTGGCATGGATGACTGACCGTAGCTTCTTCATGGAGTCGCCGCCTCTTGGCGTTCAGTTTAACCGATGTCGTACAAGTAGACCTGGGAAACGGGCTTCGGATCCTGCTTCGCGAAGACCACTCGGTCCCGATCGTCACAAGCATGATCTGGTACCGGGTGGGGTCCCGGGACGAACTTCCCGGCGTGACGGGGGTCTCTCATTTCATCGAGCACATGATGTTCAAGGGAACTCAGCGGCTCGGGAAGGGAGAGATCGATTTCATCACGACTGTGAATGGTGGCGCGAGCAACGCCTTCACGAGCCAGGATTTCACCGCTTATTACTTCAGTTTCGCCTCGGATCGCTGGTTGCCCGCTCTCGAAATCGAAGCCGACCGCATGATCAACGCGACCTTCGATCCGGAAGAGTTCGAACTGGAGCGCCAGGTGATCCTGGATGAGATCAGGATGGGGCTTGACAGTCCGTGGGAGGCCATGCGCCAGGTTGCGGACGCTGCAGCCTATCCCGACCATCCCTACGGAAATCCCATCATCGGACAATGGGCCGATGTCTCTCAACTGAGCCGCGATGCGGTCCTGAGTTTCTACCGTCGGTTCTATGCACCGGGTTTCGCCACTCTCGTTTTGGTCGGAGACTTCAATTCCACCGACACGTTGAAACGCGTCGAAGACCTGTTTGGGAACATTTGCGGCAGCGGGGAGCGGCAGCGCCCTGCGGTTGCGAAGCCGGTCTTTGCCGGGCCGCGTTCGGTCGAGCTCTCCCGACCGAGTCAGGTGTCCCGCTTGCTCCTCTCGGTCCCGAGCCCCCCGGTCAACTCGCCCGACTTCATCCCCTTCCTGCTGCTGGACAAGATCCTCTCTCAGGGAAAGCTCGCACGCTTGCACCGACGGCTGGTGGAAAAGGAGGAGCTGGCCGGCTACGTGACGACCGAATTCGAGGAAACTCTGAACCCCTATGTTTTCGTCATCAGGGCAGAGCTGAACAACGGCGTCGATCCCCAGACAGCCCGGCGTTCGGTCTCCGCGGTCTTGGCCGGTCTGATCGAGGAGCCCATTGCGGATGCCGAGTTGAGAAAGGCACGGAATCAATCCATCACACAGTTCTTTGGGGATCTCGAGAGCGGATTCGACCAGGCCTTCCAGCTCGGGCTCTTCGACGTGCTCGACCACTGGCAGAGGATAAACCACTTCCTTGAGGGTATCCAGGCCGTGACTACCGAGGACCTGCAGAACTGTGCGGCTCGCTATTTGCAGCCGGATCGCGCGGTCGAATGCATCCTCCCTGTCGGAGGAGCCCATGACTGAGTTGTCCTTCCAGCGGAGAGTCCTGGACAATGGCCTGACGCTCCTGTTTCATGCCAATTCAAGTGTTCCGCTGCTCTCCCTGTGTGCATTCTTCCTGGCCGGAAAGGACCAGAACCCCATGGACTCTCCCGGCCTCTCATCTCTGACGGCACGACTGCTGGATGAAGGTACCGAGCACTACGAAGAAGAACAGATCTCGCAAACGCTCGAGGGGATCGGGGCGGAACTGACGACCTTCGGGGAGCGTGAACTTTCCGGCGCCTGCCTGAGTCTCCAGTCCGGTGACCTCCAGATCGGCATCGAGCTTCTGGCCGACATGCTGCGCAGACCCACTTTCCCTCCGGAACGGATCGAACTGGAACGCCATCAGATCACCAATCACATCCAGGCCATGAGCGACGACCCTCAGATCGTCGGAAGCCAGTTATTGAACGAATGGGTTTATAGCGGAACTCCACTCGCGAAACCCGTCCTGGGGACGATGGAGAGCATCACGCGCTTGACACGGGAACAGGTCGTCGAGTTTCACCGCCGCCGATTGGGCCCAGGAAACTGCGTCCTGGTGGCCGTCGGCGATGTCGACTTCGGAGACCTGCTCGATGCCGTGGTTTCTCATCTGGGCGACTGGCACAATGCCGACTTCGAACTGGTTCGTCTGGAAGGGCTCCAACGGCAGCGGACACCGATCTACGACCACCGGCCCATGGACAAAGAACAGGTCAACATCTACCTGGGGCACCTCGGAGTCACCCGGGCCAACCCGGATTTTTACGCTCTCCAGGTTATGGATACGATCCTCGGCGGAGGTCCCGGCTTCACCAGTCGCATTCCTCGAAAGATCCGTGACGAACAGGGTCTCGCCTATTTGACTTATGCCGATCTAACGGGCTCCAGTGGCGTGTACCCGGGGCGGTTCGTCGCTTTTGTGGGTACCGCACCCGAGAACGCGCAGCTTGCGCTGGACTCACTCAAGCGGGAAATCGCCCTCTTCCTGGAGGACGGCCCGGACCAGGACGAACTCGAGACCGCCCAGGAGTTTCTGACGGGCAGCTTCGTTTTCGAGCTTCAGTCCAACGCGTCCGTGGCAAGACTCCTGTTGTCGATCGAGGTTTTCTCGCTGGGACGGAGCTTCCTGGTGCGCTACCCGGATCTCGTTCGTGCGGTTACCCTTAACGACGTGCGACGTGTTGCCGCTCGGTATTTGGATACTATAAACTACACGACGGTGATCGTCGGTTCTCTCTGATCGATTATGCTCGAATTCCCGTTCACTCCCGACACCGAGAAGTCACGGAAGCACCGTCTACAGGGCCGGGCGTGGAGCCGCCTGGTCACACTCCTCTGGTTGGCTGGGATGGTCCTTCTTCTCCAGGCCTGCGGGAAGCGACCGCCTCCGGTGCCGTCTCCTACCGCCCCCGGGGCGGCCGAGGGGAGACCGACATCGGGACCTGCGGACAGAAACGTGCCGGCACCTGAACTGACGCTGCGAATCGAGCCGCCGGTCATCCATCCGGGTGAGTCTGCGCTCCTGAGCTGGGAGAGCAGCAACGCCGATCGTGTCGTGATCGAGCCGGCCATTGGAACCGTCGAGCCTTCCGGGCGCATCAAGTTTTTCCCCGACGCTACGACAACGTACACGGCCAAAGCCGAGGGACCCGGTGGTGGCATCAGTCGGAGCGTGACTGTGGAGGTGAGGAGCGGCGCCCCGGACATCAATGTCGATCAGGAAGATATTCGTGGCCTGTCTTTGAAAGATCAGTTTGCGGCGATGGTGAAGCCGATCTTCTTCGACTTCGACAGTGCGACTCTGAGCGATGAGGCGAGGCTCACGCTGGATGGGAACATCCGCTGGCTTGAACGACCCGCGAATCGAACGCTGCACGTGCTGCTCGAAGGACACTGTGATGAGCGGGGAACCGAGGAGTACAACCTGGCTCTTGGCGATGAGCGGGCTGCCGTCGTTCGCGACTACCTTGTGGCTCACGGCATGGAGGCATCGCGGGTCGCGGTCGTCTCCCTGGGCGAGGAACGACCCTTCGATACACGGCACACCGAGGAAGGGTATGCCCTCAACCGCCGAACGCAGTTCGTCCTGATGGGAGAAGAGTAATGCGCTGGGGACCTGGTCGGAAAACGGGTGCGCGAACCTGGCAGTACTGGGCCCTCCTTTGGACTCTGTTTCTGCTGCCGGCTTCGATAACCTCCTGTCAGAAATCGGAAGAAACCCAGGGGGAACTGACGGGCATACTCCACAAGGGGGATCCCGAGTTCGACCGTTACCGCTCCCACGTCGAGCTCAAAGAGACCAAGATGAAGATGGGGCTCAACTTCAACAAGAAGCGGATCGTCATGCTGTCCGGCGTGATCGACAACACCGGCGATCGAACCATCGACGTCGTGCAGGTCAAAGTGTCTTTCTACAATTACGAAAAGCTCGTGACGGAGCAGATCCATACGCCGCTCAGACCCGGCCCTTACACTCCCCCCATCAAGCCATTGAGCCAGTGGGCCTTTTCCTTCTACATCGAGGACATCCCCAAAGGCTGGGGCGCAAGCCATGCCGAAATGACCCTCTACGGATTCCGCTTCGTGAATCCCAACGAATGACGCCATTCGGAAGGGACCAAGTCCCAAGGGGAGCCAAATCCCAGGCTGCAATCCGGTTTGGAGCCCCTGCAAATCCGTGCGTTCCGAATCTGGGAATTGGCGCCTCGGGGCTTGGTTCTTGCCGCTGGGCAGTCTATCCAACTTTTATGCAGACGACCGTGATGTCGTCCGCCTGGTCCGCGTCGCCGGTCCATTCGAAAACCTGGTCGAGCAGCAGCTGCTGGATGTCGTCTGCCGTGAGGAAGAGGTTGTTGCGGATGATTTCCGTGACCCGGTCGGTTCCGAACTGCTCTCCTTCGCTGTTGGCCGCTTCGACGACCCCGTCGGTGAAGTAGAGCAGCAGATCCCCGGGTCGAAGCGTGACCTCCCCGGCCTCGAAATCCCAATTCTCGAACAGCCCCACGACGGTCCCGCCTATCGTCAGTCCGCTGACCCGTCCCTCGGAGAAGAGCAGCGGCGGATGATGACCCGCGTTGCAGTAGGAGAGCCGCATCTTCTCGGCATCGAAATGGCTGAGTACGAGCGTTGAATAGGATTCCGGCGAGGAACGCCGATAGAGCTGTCGGTTCACGCTCCGTACGACCTGGGAGATTCGGGCGCGTGGATCACCGTTCAGCTCGCCCAGTCCGCTACGGATCGTCGCCTGAAGACTGGCCATCAGCAATGCCGCGGAAATCCCCTTACCGCTGATGTCGCCGACGACAATGTCCAGATGTCCGGACCCGTGAGCGAGAAAGTCGTAATAGTCGCCGCTGACCTGACGTGCCGGGCTGCAGCTCGCTGCAATCTGCAGAGGCGAAAGGGCCGGGACTTGCTGCGGAAAGAGCTGGATTTGCACCTCCTTGGCGATTTCCAGTTCCTTCTCGATTGATTCTCGCTTCGCGATTTCTCCCATCAGCTGAACGATGCTCGTCGACATCTCGTTCAGTGACTCGGCGACGTTGTCGAGCTGGTCCTTGCGCCGCGAAGGGATCCGCACGCTGAAGTCTCCGGCCTGGATGCTCAAGACCGCCGAATAGATGTCGTGGATGGACTGCGTGATCCCGCGGGCGATCGCGACGCCTATGACGAGGGAGATGAATTCCACCGCTACGAAAAGGACACCGAGCAACACCAAGAGCACGATGAGGGGCCCCGTACCCTGGTCGAAGAAGTAGTCGAGGAGCGTTCGAAGTGGAACCGAGAGCGCGATGGACCAAAGTTCGTCCGCCTGCCCGGTGTCCCACGCGATCGGCTTGAACGGGTTTGCCCAATGGATCGAAAACCCCTGTTGGGCGTCGCCGAGGCTGGCATAAGCCTGCTGGAACGAAGGGTTTTCCCGAGGAGCACGGGTCAGGAGGACCTCCAGTGAAGTACGCCGCTTCAGGTAGTCGATCGTCCGCTGATCGAAGGGCAATTGGATGATCAACCGCGTGCGGCTATCCAAGTCGACTACGTCTGTGAAACTGACCTTTTGGTCGTCCCTGGTGAAACCGGAGTATCCGTCGCGAACCCACGCCGGCATGGGGGGAGGAAGGGGAGGCGAGTTGTCCGGATCCACGACGGTGTCGATCCAACGATAGTCCCCCGATCCGTGCTGGGTACGGTAGATCAGGAACGCCGCATGCCGCAAACCGAAGGGAAGGCCTCGGAGGCCGTCCTCAGCGGCGCTTCGGGCGGCAGCCACCGAGTGATCGCCCGGCCGCAGATAGTCGAGCAGAGCCGTCCGGCCGGCCGTGTCCAGGGTCTCTGTGATCACGCCCAGTTCATGTTCCAGGTAGAATCCGCTGACCTGTTTGAGGATGATGATGAGAACCGTCGATGCGATAATCAGAAGGATGATCAGGGGAATGATTCCGACGAAGGCGAAAGAAACGATGATCTTGTTGCGGACTTTCCACAGGAGCCGTCTTTTGCCCCACCGAAATGCCCGAAAGCCGTAGTACGCCGCGGAAACGAGCAGGGCGAAAGCCCCAATGTCCTCGAGGGCCCCGAGGATGTTCCCCGGCAGGAACGTTGCAGCCGCGAGTCCCACGAGATAGACGGCCGCCGCTACGATCGTGTAGCCGGCCATCTTGGGGAGAGCAGAGTTCGACGATGTCACGACCCGCCTTCCTGGCGAAGATTTGAATCCGCCACCGGAACGAATATTATACCGGAGAGCAGGGACCCCACCTCGGCCGGTTTCCGAAGGCACATTTTCTGATGATCGAGCGAGCAGTTCTCATGATCTTCCTGGATGGGGTCGGGATCGGGAAGGATGATCCCGAGATCAACCCTTTCGCCCGAATCGACGCCCGCATCTTCAACGAATTCGAGGACCGAAACGGCAGACTGCCCGGGCAGGGTGTCTGTCTTCGGACCGATGCCTGCCTCGGCGTCGAGGGGTTGCCGCAGAGCGCGACGGGCCAGGTCACGCTTTTCACCGGAGAGAACGCCGCACGGTACCTCGGCTACCACCTGCAGGGCTTTCCGAACCGAGCCCTCAAGGACCGCCTCCGGGCAGAGAGCATTTTCAGACGTGTCCGCTCTCTGGGCGGCGAAGTGGTCTTCGCCAATGCATATACGCCACGCTATCTCGAAAGAAAGCGAAGTTGGGTTTCCGCGACGACGGCGATGTGCGAATCGGCCGGAGTGCCGCTCCGGACCGTTTCCGACGTCGCTGCTGGTCGCGCTGTCTACTTCGACCCGACCAACGCGCGCCTGATCAGGAACGGTTTCGACGTGCCGGTCCGCACCGTCGAGCAGTCCGCTGAAGTCCTCGTCTCACTCACACGGGCCTCCAATCTGTGCCTCTATGAGTACTTCCTGACGGACCGGGCGGGCCATCGGGGCACCCTGGAGGAAGCCGCCGAAGTTGCCGACGAGGCCGATCGCCTGGTTTCAGCGGCCGTTGAGCTCATCGATTTGACTCGATCCTCTCTGCTGGTCTGCAGCGACCACGGAAACCTGGAGGACAAGACCACGCGTCTGCACACCCGAAATCCCGTGCCGACTCTGGTGTGGGGAGAACTCTGCAACTTCCTTCCTGCAACACCGACACTTCAGGATATTGCGCCTGCGCTCAAGGGATACCTGGGGGATGATCTGGGATTGGGAGATTTAGAGGATTAGGGATTAAGGGATTTGGGGATTTGGGGATTTGGGGATTGAGGGGCAGTTGGGATTCGAGGATTGGAATACCGGGTACCAGGACAGAGATTTGCGATCTGGTCGAGAAAGGCTGCGGTCGAGCCGCACTCTCCCGTCTTCCCAATCCCCCAATCCTTCAATCCCTTAATCCCCCAATCCCTTAATCTCAAATGTTCGTCAGCCAGTCTCCCAGTTCGCGGTTGTCCCGAGGAACCTTACCGAAGACCTTCCGCCAGACTTCCGGCCTCTCCATACAGGCGTAGATCTTGACAGACGGGGCGCGCTCCTCGATGCAGTCGAGCAGGTGACGGTAGAGATCCACCCGGATCGGCTTGAAGTAGCGCAGCTTTCCGTCTTCGGCCGGGACCAGCTCACCCTGCGGAAGCCTGCTCTGAGGAAATCGCTCCTGCATCAATTCACGCTGGCCCGAAGGCATTCTCAGCGCGCCTAAAGAGATCCAGGCCACGGAATGGACAGGAACCGCCCGGAAGATCTGATCGACGACCTCGCGATACGCATCCTTCCAGCCCTCATGATGCACCATCGGGTCGAAATGAAAGGCCACCGGATAGCCGGCTTCGGCACAGCGCGACGCCGCCGACAGCCGCTCTTCCAGGCTGGAGGTCTTGAGTTCCTCGCCCCGTTGAATCGCCGGAGGATTGACGGACCACGCGACGACCGTACGTCTCCGGTGATCGAGGTCCAGGAGCTGATCGATGCAGTCCGTCTTCGTCTTGAGCTCGAGAAGGGCTCTGGATTGCCGGGCGAAGAACTCGACCAGAAATCGGCTGTACCCGGTCAGCGGATCCAGGGCCAGGCTATCGGACAGTTCTCCCGTCCCCACGCGGAACCTTCGGTCGGGTTCGGCCTCAAAGGCGAGTTCGAGCTCGCGCAGCAGATCCCCAACGTTGGTATACACGATCAAGTACGGAAACGTCAGGTACGACTGGAGAAAGCAGTACGTGCACTCCAGGTGACAGTTGGTCGCAAAGTTGATGACAAAGTAGTCGCAGCAGACATTGCGCGTCCCGGTCCGGGAGTTCTGGCCCTGGCAGGAGCGAAAGAAGCGTCCTTTCTGGCGTGCCAGAAGCAGTGACCGTTTCGCTCGAGCGATGCTGAGATCGGAGTGTTTGAGCTCCTCGACCTTAGCCTCGGCCGATTCAATGATTTCCACAGGTGTATCAGGCAGACTGCGTAGTACGTTCCGGGCGATCGGACTGTCCTCGCAGCCGGCTTCCAGCAGAACCTTCTCAGGATGGTAGGGAATCATTGCGGTGACTTCGTCAGTATACAGGGTGAGTTTCGTGGCTGTCGGCAGAGTGCAGCCCGATGACAAAATGACAAGCAAGGATGCCTATCCCACTCGCCACTTCGCCCGATTACAGCAGATCGAAGAGCTTCTCCATCTCGTCGCGACTCGATGCCGACTCGAGCACCCCGACAAGGGAGCGAAGCTCCGACGGCGATGAAACCCGCAGATGGATGTCGATATGGTCGCCCTCGAAATAGGGGGGCAAGAGAAGCTTGATCTTCGCTGGCAGGGAAAGGGCATGCTCGAGCGCTTCCGCTCGTTCTTCGTACTGGCTGAGCACCGGAAACCGTTGTTGCCGCAGCAGACCCCGAAACGCCCGGAAGCGGTCGGTAGGAGCCAGCTCTTCCCGCCGCTCGATCGCAGCGGCTCCACTCGACTCCCAGAGCTTCCGCACCGAGCATCCTTCCCGGCGACGCAGGTCCTCGAGGAGCGACAGGAGTTGTTTCTGCTTGTTGGTGCCCAATTGGTAACGGTTCACGACACCGATGAAGAATTCGGCATCCTCGTCATCCCATTCGCCGATGATCCGGGCCGATTGCAGAGTCAAGCGCCCTGAAATGGCGTGCTGAATGGTCTCCGGCATCCTGGCTAGAAATCGAAGCTGGTGGAGCTGATGCAGAGTCGCCGGCAGTCGGAGCAAAGGGAGGATCTCAGAGGCAACACGGTCTTCGCCGTACTCGAATTCCCGCAGCATCCGAACGGCGACGCCGGCTCGTTCGCTCAGGTCCAAATCGGGATTCTGAGACATGTTCTCGCAGACCGCGGAGAGAAACAGGCGATCCGGTTCGCCCTGGACCACCAGCGCGGGGATGTCCGGCAGTCCCAATTCCCGTGCAATCTGAAGGCGCCGGAACCCGCTGATGATACGGAAGTCGCCGGAGTCGCGTACTTCCAGGCGCAGAGGCGTTACGATTCCAGCGGCTGCAATCAGTTTCTGCAGAGATTCACTGGTCAGATTCCAGGGCAGCCGGGTCTGATATTTCCCATCGCCGAAATCGATTCGGGACAGGGGTATCCCCTGGACTTCATGTGGCTTATATTGCATATGGACGTCATTATAGCGGCGCAACTTTGAACTTCCCTCGCCATCAGAAGTATTGCCAGAACAGAATTGGCTGCTTACAATGGCTTTCTCGTTCGTTGTCGCCGCCAGCAGCGAGGACTACGAGACGACCAAAAGCAAAACTTGAATAACGGAGGGGTTTGGAACCAATGTCCGTCGAAAGGTACAGAGTCAGGTTTGACTGGAGCATCTTTCTGCTCGTCGCCGCTCTTCTGTTCACCTCAGCACCCTTGTTCGCGCAGGACTACACGATAGAGGAGTACAACGCCTACCAAAAGGCGGTGGACGATGGCGAGGATGCCATGATCGGCTTTCTGCAGGAGCATCCCCAATCGTCATTGAACGAGTACGTCGTGGGAGCGTATCTGCAGAAGCTCAACGAGTATCGTGAGAAACAGCAGTGGGATAAGGCTTACCAGGAAGGCAAGAAGTTCCTCGACAAGGTCGATACCAAGATCGTTCCCGAGGACAATCAGAACCGTTCGCTGATCCTGACGATGACCACGTGGGCCGCCTACAATTCGAAGCATTATGCAGAAGCGGCCGCCTACGGCTCGCAGGTATATGCGACGAAGCCCGACACTGAGAACCTGGTGATGATCCTGGCGCGCTCTTACCTGTACGCAGGCGATCTCCCCAACACTGTGAAATACGGTGAGAAGTACTGCGCGACGGTTGAGCCCGAGAATTGCTTCGACATTCTGCCGACCCTCATGCGCTACTATGCCGATCAGAAGAGCTGGAGCACGGCAAGCAAGTACGCCAAGCAGACCATCGATGCCCTGGCGAAGGCTCCGAAACCGGCAACGGTCGAAGAAAGCGAGTGGCGCAAGTACACCAACGAGCAAAAATCCGTAGCCTACTCGATCATCGGACGCAGCGCATTCGAGAACAAGAACTGGGCAAACTCCGAGAAGAGCTATTCGTCGGCGCTCAACCTCGCACCGAATAGCGACCTCCGGGCTGAAGCCCACTACTACATCGGCATGTCGCGTTGGAACCAGAAGCAGATCGACCCCGCCATGGACGCGTTCGCCAAGGGAGTCGCTCAGGGCAACACTCCTTACCGTGCGACTTGTCAGAAGCAGCTCGAGAAGCTTTATCGGGCGACACATAACGGGTCGCTCGCAGGTCTGGACGAGTTATTGGAGCGGGCCCGTTCCGGATGATGAGGTTTTAGGCTTCCAGCCCAACCGAAACACAGCTCTGACAACGTTGTTGTCGCTTCTTTGGGGCGTGCCGGGCGAAACCGGCACGCCCTTTTCTTGTCGGCCGCAGCATCCTGTCGTGCCCGGATGCTATTCTGTCGCTCCCGTTCCCGGCTCCAGGACCCGCATTTTTCATGGCGATTGACTACGAAGCGGAACTCAACGAACAGCAACTGGAAGCCGTCCGGACGGTCAGTGGACCGGTGCTCATTCTCGCGGGTGCCGGTAGCGGCAAGACACGGACCATCACCTACAAGATCGCCTATCTTCTCGAACGGGGGCTGGCGCGCCCGGATCAGGTCCTGGCCGTTACCTTCACGAACAAAGCCGCCAACGAGATGCGCACCCGCGTTTCTTCTCTGCTGGGCGGCCTGGCGACGCCTCCTCTGATTTCGACATTCCACTCCTTCGGCGTCCGCGTGCTGCGGCGTCATGCAGCTCTGCTGGGTTACCGCACGGATTTCACGATCTGTGACGTGGACGACCAGAAGCGAGTTCTGAAACAGGTCTACCAGGAGGTGTCGCTCAAAGACGAAGATCTCCCCATGGAGAAGGCCCGGGCGGTCATCAGCAGGGCCAAGAACCGGGGCTGGTCACCGGAAGATTACCTGGAGAAGAGCGAAGATTTCGACGCCAGGGATATCCACGGTATCTTCGTGCATTATCAGCAGACGCTTCGCCGAGCGAATGCGGCGGACTTCGATGACCTGATTCTGCTCACGGTCCGTCTATTCAAGGAGCGGCCGGAGCTGTGCAACCGTTTCAGCGAGAGGTACCAGAACCTGTTGATCGATGAATATCAGGACACCAATCCTCCTCAGTACGAGCTGATACGCCTGCTGACTACCCGGCATAAGAATCTCAGTGCTGTCGGTGACGAAGACCAGGCCATCTACGGATTCCGCGGGGCCGACATTCAGAACATCCTCCGGTTCGAATCCGATTTCCCCGGTGCCCGCATCATCAAGCTCGAACAGAACTACCGTTCCTGTCAGACGATTCTGGACGCGGCGACCGCGCTGGTCTCCAACAATATCCATCGCAAGGAGAAGACCCTCTGGACCCGTTTGCCCAAGGGAGATCCGATCACGGTGTTCGTCGCCGAAGATGCCGCTTCGGAGGCCCAGTTCGTCGGTCAGCAGATTCTGCTGCATCTTCGAGAGGGGCTTCGGGGTATCGCCGTCCTGTATCGAACCAACTTCCAGTCGCGCCAGTTTGAGGAGGTCTTCCGCAGACTGGGCATCCCCTACAAGCTGGTGGGAAGCGTGAGCTTTTACCGCCGCAAGGAAGTCCGCGATGCCCTCGCTTATCTTCGTCTGGTCTTGAACCATAACGACGATGTGTCTCTAACGCGAATCCTCAATGAGCCGCCTCGCGGTATCGGCCAGATCACCCGGGGCCGGATCCTTCGTTTGGCTTCGGAAGAATCGATCAGCGCCTGGGACGCCATCGGCAAGATCCTCGAGGATCGGAGTCTCGGGGGACGAGCGCATGCTGTCCTCAAGGCGTTCGTCGATCTGATCGACCGTTGCAGTGAAATGGTCGATTCCCCGCTGCACGTGGCGCTCGAGAAGATCCTCGACACCTGCGGGTACATGGAGCACTTGAGAGAAGAGGGCTCGGAGGAAAGCAGCAGCCGCATCCTCAACATTCAAGAACTGATCACCGTTGCCCGCGAGCAGGGTGGCAGCCGGGAATCCTGGCAGGAGTTCCTTGACGAAGCCGCTCTGCATGCGGAGATCGACGAGGTGGATGAGAACGCCGAAGTCACGCTGATGACGCTGCACAACGCCAAAGGGCTCGAATTCCCCGTGGTCTTCCTCGCCGGGTGCGAGGAAGGGCTGTTCCCACACAGCCGCTCTGTCGCCGAGAATGATATCGAGGAAGAACGGCGGCTTTGTTACGTCGGCCTGACACGCGCCCAAAAGCACCTTTATTTGAGCTACTCGCGGAGGAGGCGGTTCTACGGGCGTGATTCCGATGAGATCAATCAGCCCAGCCGGTTTTTGCAGGAGATACCGCCGCAACTGATCGAGAGCCGATATGCCCCGGGCTTCTTCGGGGGCCGCTCCCACGCGGAGCCTGTCTTTCTTCGTGCAGCGTCTCTGGAAAGCCGAGTATCGGCTCAGAAGCCGAAGCCCCGCAAACCGTTTGCGGGCACCAGCTACGATTCCGCTGAGAGTATGAAGCGGGCCCTGGCGGAGCGTTTCCCGGCGAAGACCCGCAACAAGGAACTCGTCGAGGGGGCCATCATCGTCCACGAGAAGTTCGGCAAGGGGCGCATTTTGAAAATCGAACCGGCCGGTGACGATTTGAAGGTGACGGTCCAGTTTCCGACCTACGGTACCAAGAAGTTACTGCAAAGCTACGCCAGGCTCAAACCGGCCTGACGTCTCCGGGGGTGTCATTGCAGACGATCAGTCAGATTCTTCGCGTTGCCGTCGGCTACGCCTGGGGCCCGCCGTTGCTGGTGCTCCTGATCGGCGGGGGCACCGTGCTGTTGATCTACTCGCGGTTCCTTCCCTTCTTCCGTCTGCGGCAAACACTGGACATCCTCAGGGGTCGCTATGAGAAGACCGACGTTCCGGGTGAAATCAGCCAATTCCAGGCCGTTAGCACCGCGCTGGCCGCGACCGTCGGAATGGGAAACATCGGCGGAGTCGCCATTGCGATCACCCAGGGAGGTCCTGGGGCTCTGTTCTGGATGTGGGTCGCAGCCATCGTCGGGATGGCCACCAAGTTCTTCTCCTGTTCCCTGGCCATCATGTATCGCGGGCCGGACAGCAGAGGGAATCTGCAGGGCGGTCCCATGTACTACATGGAGCACGGCCTCGGGAAATCCTTCAAACCCCTTGCCATCATGTTCTCGGCCTGCGGAATGATCGGTTGTTTGGCCATGTTCCAGTCCAATCAGGTGGCTGAGATCATGGACTCGGGCTACGGGATCGGGCGTTGGTGGACCGGGATGATGATCTTCGTGGCCGTCGCCGTGGTGATCCTGGGCGGAGTCAGCAGGATCGCCCGGGTGGCGAGCATGCTGGTGCCGGCCATGTGCGTGCTCTATTTGGGATGTGCCGTGGCTATTGCTCTGATGAACATGCACCAGGTGCCCGAAGTGTTCTTTCAGATCTTCCATGATGCCTTCACCGGTACTGCAGCCGTCGGGGGCGCGGCGGGCATCGGATTCTTCACGGTGGTTCAGACCGGCGTCAAACGCGCCGCCTTTTCGAATGAGGCGGGTATTGGGACGTCACCGATGGCCCACGGCGCTTCCCGAAACGATGAGCCGATTCGCGAGGGTCTGGTCTCCATGATCGAGCCGGTGGTCGACACCATCATCGTTTGCTCGTTGACAGCGTTCATCATCCTGAGCGGCGGTCACTGGCAAAGCGCCGAAGGCATTCAGGGTGTCGCACTGACGGCCGGCGTCTTCGAGACGGCCATGGGGGAAAGTGGGAAGTTCCTTTTGACGATCATCGTGCTGTTGTTTGGGCTGTCTACGATGTTCGGATACTCATATTACGGCAGGAAGTGCTTTTCATATCTGTTTGGGGCCGAGCACTCCCGCTTCTATGACTGGGTCTACCTTGCGAGCCTCTGGGCCGGGGCGGTGTGGAGTGCCGGTATGGTGGTCAACCTGATCGACACGGCATTTGCATTGATGGCCTTCCCGAACATGGTGGCGCTGCTGCTCTTGTCACCCCGGGTCATGCGGGCGGCACGACGGTATTTTCGCGGTCCGTGAGGCAGGCGCCTTCATTCAGAGAACCCTCGTCCACGTTCTGCGTATAATCTATTCAGCACGGACCACGGAGGAATCGAATGAACAGACGGAATTGGATCCGGTCCCACTCGGGGCTGACTTTCATGGCGCTACTCATTACCCTGGCGTTGGGGATTACGATCGGCTCTATCGTGTCGGACCGAGTCGAGAGTGCGGCGCAGCAGGTAAACAAAGCCGCGCAGCTGGCTTTCGAAAAAGGAGACTCCGCCGCCGCTTCGGTGGACGCGGTCTCGCTGCAGCAGACCTTTCGGAAGGTCGCGGAGACAATCGAGCCTGCTGTCGTCAACATCAGCACCCAGTCCATCATCGAAACGGCCGGCCGCCGGAATCCTCATCCCGAGGCTCTGCGAGACTTCTTTGGGGATGAGTTCTGGCAGCGGTTCTTCGGCTCTCCGGATGGGGGGCCTACCCGCCAGAAGCGCGACAGTCTTGGCTCCGGGGTCATCGTGGATGCCAAGGGCTACATCCTGACCAACTATCACGTCGCAGCACCGATTCCGGAGCAGGGCGGCAGCATGCGAAGGTTGGCCGACCGGATCGACGTCCAGCTTCAGGGCGGCTCCACGTACGAAGCCAAGATCGTCGGCGTCGATCCTGAATCCGACTTGGCCGTGTTGAAGATCGAGGCGAAAAAGCCCCTGCCGGCTGCCAAGATCGGCGACTCCGCGAACCTTCAGGTCGGTGACTGGGTGATCGCGGTCGGAAGCCCCTTCGGCTTCGAGCAGACGGTCACCGCCGGAATCGTCTCGGCCACCAAACGGGTCGTTCCGGGAACGAATTCCTTCGGCGACTACATCCAGACGGACGCCGCAATCAACCCGGGGAACAGCGGTGGTCCGCTGGTCAACCTGAAAGGCGAAGTGGTCGGGATCAATTCTTTCATCACCACCAGAACCGGCCAGTTTGCCGGAATCGGATTCGCCATTCCTTCGGTGGTCTTTCTCAACTCGTACAATCAGCTGATCACGGAAGGCAAGATCCAGCGAGGCTGGTTGGGGGTGTCGATGAACACGTTTCCCATGACGCCCGAGTTGGCCCGCTACTTCGGTGTCGCCGGTAAGGACAGTGACGGTGTCAAAGACGGTGACGGAGTCGTCGTCACGCAGTTGATCGGTGAGAGCGGCGAGCCCAGCGATTCCGGACCGGCGGCAAAGGCGGGCATCAAGCCTGAAGACGTCATCGTGAAGTTCGGAGACCGGGAAATCGAAGACCTCTGGGATCTGCGGACGGCGGTTGCCAATACGACACCTGGAAAGACCGTGCCGGTCACGTTGGTTCGCAAGGGTCAAATCGTCCAGACCAACGTTCAGCTCGCGGAGCGGATGATCGAAGAAAAGCAGCGGGCCGAGAGCGAAGGCCTTTCGTTTGAGGACCAACCGGAGGAGCAGGAGAAGCCCAAAGAAATCGGGCTGACCTTCGAGACGCTGACTGCCAAGGAAGCCTCGGATCATAAGCTCGATGATCAGAAGGGGGTTCTGATCATCGAAGTCACACCCGGGAGTCTGGCGGACGATGCCGGTCTGACGCCGGATATGGTCGTGACGGCGGTCAACGGGAAGTCGGTGACAACCGCTCAGGGCTTCAAGGATGCGGTCACCGCAGTGTCCTCGGGTCAGGGCGTGGTCTTGCGTGTGGTCTATGCTCAGGCGGCGCAGCAGGGGGTTCAGACGGGGGTTGCCTACACATCGTTCATCAAGCCGTAAACGCTGGTATAGAATCACTTCATATGAAGATCGGACTGCCGCGCGAGGTCAAGGACAACGAGTATCGAGTGGGATTGGTTCCGGCTGGAGTTCACACGCTGGTTGGAGACGGCCACACCGTCCTGGCGGAGAAGGATGCAGGAGAGGGATCCGGCTTTTGCGACGAAGAGTACGTCGCAGCCGGAGCCCGTATCCTGAACACGGCGGACGAAGTCTGGGCCCAGTCCGACATGATCGTCAAGGTCAAGGAGCCCGTCCCTGAAGAATACTCCCGCCTCAAGGACGGGCAGATCGTCTTTGGATATTTCCATCTCGCACCGCTGCCCGGCTTGACTCAGGAGCTGCTTCTCAAGCAAGTCGTGGCGGTCGCCTATGAAACGATCACCAACAGTCGAGGGGCCCTTCCTCTGCTCACGCCGATGAGCGAGATCGCCGGCCGCATGGCGACCATCGTGGGCACCTACTACCTTCAGAAGCCCCGCGGCGGTCGTGGTGTGCTGCTCGGCGGCGTGCCCGGGGTGCGACCCGCACTGGTGGTCATCGTCGGTGCCGGAACCGTCGGCCTCAACGCCACCAAGATGGCAATGGGTCTGGGCGCTCAGGTGAGCGTCCTGGATGTGGACGTCGACAGACTGCGCTACATCGATGATCTCTATTTCGGCCGTGTTGAAACTCTGGTTTCGAACCCGATGCACCTCGCCGAGTCACTGAAGAAGGCAGATCTCGTGATCGGAGGAGTTCTCATCCCCGGCGCCAACGCGCCGAAGGTCATCACGGAGGAGATGGTCCAGGGAATGCGTCCGGGTTCGGTCATCGTTGATGTCGCCGTCGATCAGGGCGGCTGTTGCGCTACGACCCGCCCGACGACTCACAGCGATCCTGTGTACGAACGGTACGGCGTTCTGCACTACTGCGTCACCAACATGCCCGGGGCCATGCCGCGAACGTCCACCCGAGCCTTGACCAATGTGACGCTGCCCTACGCGCGCCGCATCGCATCTCACGGGCTGGAGCAGGCCGTCCGCGACGATCCTCATCTGAAGAACGGGGTCAATGTGTACCGCGGGAAAGTCACCTGCCGTCCCGTCGCCGAAGCGCAGGACCTCGATTATTACCCGATCGATTCTCTGCTCGGGGCTGCAGCTCCCGAGTGACCCGTGGTCCCTTGAAGGGACGTGAGCCGTTGCAGCAGCAGCGGTTTTCGACGCAGCCCCTCTGGGTTACCGTAGTGAAGACGAGTGCCAATCCAACCCCGTGTGTGACCATCGAGGATCCTTCGGACGGCGTCTACAATATGGCGGAGGACTGCCGACGGCTCGAGATCGCGGAGTCGTCCCCTGATGCGCTGCTTTACGTTCGTCTCTATCGCTGGGACCCGCCCACCGCGTCGATCGGCCGGCACCAGGATCCGGAGTCGGCGCTCGACACCGAATCCTGCGCGGCCGAGGGCGTTCCGATCGTTCGTCGGCCCACGGGCGGCCGGGCCGTTTTTCATGACCGGTCGGAGCTGACCTACTCGGTGGTTTCGAACAGCCCCCTGCTGGCAGGATCGGGTGGCATTCTCGAGACCTATCGCCGGATCGCCGAGGTGCTTCAAGCCGGTTTGAGCAACATCGGGGTCGACACTCGCCTGGAACGAACGGGAACGACGCTGCGGAATCAGTCCGGTCCGGCTCTTCGATATCCTTGCTTTGCCAGCGCATCGCGACACGAATTGCTGTGGGGAACCCGAAAGATCGCGGGCAGCGCTCAGAGGCGTCTGCGCCGGGCCGTCCTCCAACACGGATCCATCCCGCTGGAGATTCAATACGGGAGGATGGCTCGGATTCTGGGGACCAACGAAGAGCTGCTGCGAGAACGCATGGTCTCAGTCAACGAAGCAGCAGGCCGATGCGTGGATATCACGGAACTCACAGAGGCCCTGCAGAAGGCCTTTCGGACTCTGCTGAGGTAGCCGGCGGAAGTTACTTTTCCGCCAACAGTCGAAGGCACTCGAGAACGGCCCGACCATCATGGTAGGGACCCTTCCAGGGATCGGCCTTCATCCCACTGGGCCTTCCGTCCGTTCCGATCCAGGAGAACCACTCGCCGTGCTTCCAGTCCACCTGGTGCTTGACGATCCACTCGAGAGTCTGTTCGAAGACTGTGCGATAGATCGGGTCTCCGGTTCGACGGTACATCCTGAGCGCTGAGACCAGTCCCTCGGCCTGAACCCACCAGGACTTTCTGCGGTCGCCAGCCGGTGTTCCGAATCCCCCGGTATAGAAGAACCCCCCTTGTTCCCGATCGTAGCCGTAGTCGAGAGCGTATCCGAAGAGCGTCACGTAGAGATCGAGCAGGGGTCCATCCGAGACTGAGGCGCTCCCCGTCGCCTGCATCAACAGCCAGATATTTTCGATGTTGTGTCCATAGGAGACGATGCTTTTCTCCGGACCCAGCAGCGGCAGCCAGTTACGGTGATGCTGGTCCGTGCACGCACCGACCTGCTTTCGAAGCACGGCGTTGCTCAGGATCATGATGAGTTCCCGCAGACGTTCCCTGACCAGAGGTTCCCGGGATACCTCATAGTAGCGTGCGACGGCCTCCATGAGATGGAGGTGGGTGTTCATGCTCTTGGTGTTGTTGGGGGTCCCGATCTGACTCGGCTTGGCATCGTCGATCGGCGTCCAGTCACGGCTGAAGGACTCGTGATAGCCTCCGTAAACCGCATCGTGGGCGTGCCGATCGACCAGTTCGAACAGGCGGTGAGCCAGCTGCACAGCCTCGCTGTCGCCAGAAGCGGCGTAGTACTCCGACAAGGCATAGAGAGCAAAGGCCTGACCGTAGAGGTGCTTGTCCGGGTCCAAAGTCTTCGTTCCCGGGGAATCGACGAGCCAGTAGAAACCACCGTTCTTCTGGTCCCACATTCTGTTGCGGAGGAATTCGAACCCGTGTCGCGCGGCATCCACGTACGCTGGCTTCCCATACGGGGAGGCGGCCAGACGAGAGAAGAACCAGACGGTCCGGGCCTGGGTGACGAGAGCCTTGGGAGCCGGCCCCAGCCACTTGCCCTGCGGATCATGGTTGAGCTCGTAGCCGCCGTCTTCGCGGTCCAGACAACCCGGGTACCAAAAAGGTAAGATATTCTCATTGAGAATGCGTTCGAGTTTCGCCGTGTTCGTCTGAAGATCCTGGGCGACTGCGGACTGCGGCACCAGGCCGGCAAAGACGAGAGATGGAATCAGAAAACATGGGAAGCTCATTGCGCCGGCCATGTTAGCACTCAACCCTACGCTCCGACAGCATGGAGAGGGTCCGTGCGGAGGGCTTGCGAGCGTGCGGGGCTGAAAGGGAATCTGTCGTGCGATACATCCTCCTGTTCCTTCTCCTGATCTGCATCATCCTCTGGCTGGAACGCTTCTACTGGAAGCGGACCGCTCAACTGCTCGAGGCAAGGCTGGCCGGTCGAGATCGGTCTTCCCTGGTTCGCAGTCTCTTCGACGCCTGGTTGGACGGACATATCGAAGCAAGGCTTCGCAAGCACCGTTGATGAAAGGAATCCAACATGAAGATGCAGCACAGAGAATTGGGGACAAGCGGCCTTCGCGTCTCGGCTCTCGGCCTGGGATGCATGGGTATGTCGGAATTCTACGGATCGAGAGACGACGCGGAATCACAGCGCACCATCCGGAGGGCTCTGGAGCTTGGAATCAATTTCCTGGATACGGCCGACATGTACGGACCGTTCGAAAACGAGAGGTTGGTGGGAAAAGCGATTCGCGACGTGCGGGATCAAGTCATTCTGGCCACGAAGTTTGGCAACGTCCGCGATGAGGAAGGACATTTCCTGGGAGTCAATGGCCGCCCCGAGTACGTCTTCAAGTCCTGTGAGGATTCTCTGCGCCGCCTCGGAACGGACTATATCGATCTCTACTATCAACACCGCGTCGACACGCAGACCCCGATCGAGGAGACCATCGGTGCCATGGCCCGGCTGGTCGAGCAGGGCAAGGTCCGGTATCTCGGGATGTCCGAAGCAGCGCCGTCGACACTCCGACGAGCTGCCGGAACTCATGTCATAACCGCCCTGCAGACCGAATACTCCTTGTGGACTCGCGACCCGGAGGCGGAGATCCTGGACGCGGTACGGGAGCTGCATATCGGCTTCGTCGCCTACAGCCCACTGGGTCGAGGATTTCTCACGGGCAAGATCGAGAACCCCGACGATCTTCCCTCCGACGACTGGAGGCGTCGAATGCCGCGCTTCCGGGAAGGGAATTTCGAAAAGAATGTGGCGATGGCGAGGGCGATCCGCAAGCTCGCCGCCGAGAAGCGGGTCGCTCCTGCACAGCTTGCGCTGGCCTGGGTCCTGGCTCAGGGTGATGACATCGTTCCCATTCCGGGAACCAAGCATTCCGCGTACATCGAGGAAGACGTCGGAGCGCTTGAGGTCGAACTCAGCCCTGAAGACCTGCAGCGGCTCGACGAAGCGTGTCCGCGCGGTGCGACCGCCGGAGACCGCTACCCGGACATGAGCACTGTGAACCGGTAAGTTCGATCGAGCGTTGGCAGAAGTCGGGGGAGTTCAAAGACTCACCAGGGCACATCGTCGAGACCGACGCCCAGAACGTGGCGAGCCACCAGGTCGAGCGCGTCCCTGTCACCGGTGAGATGAATCGTACGGTGCACGTGTACGGCCGTCTCCCCCGGCGACAGTGCCGCCGCCGGCGACGATGTCTCGAGTTCGTAGAAAGGCCCAAGGGGCTTCTGACCTGGTTCGGGCGGTCCGTCGTTGTAGCTGTTGACAGCATCTCCGGCGTAGGGCTCCTTCTGGATCTCCCACATGGAGTTGACGTAGGGGGCGGGCTGATCGGGCCGAGTGAACTGAACGATGGTCAGAACGCCATGCGCGCGATCCCAGCTTCCCAGTACGGAACCCGCCCGGGCGGCGGAAAGTCCGATCTTGCTGCGGTACGTGCCGTCGGCGCGGAAGAAGATGACGCCGGGTCGGACAATCAGCCGGTCCGGCGGCACCTCGCCGAAGTAGGCATCATTGACGACACGTCCCAGCGTTTCATCCCTTTCTTCGCCACGGTAGGGAAGGATGACGGTGGTTTCCGATGAGGGATTGAACTGGCCCAGGATCCAGATCGACAGGAGCCCGGTCTCCTGCTTCCAGGCCCTGTCGCCGGCATTCGTCAACATGTTCCTGGACTCGAACGCAACGCTCTTGACTCCGGGCTTCAAATCCACGTCGAGAAGGGAAGCCGTCGCGGACGGAGCGATCAGCCGAACCGATCGATCCACGTGAAGGTCGAAGGCGGCCTTCGAATAGTTCTCGAGATGGATGTCATGACTGAATACGGCGTCGGTCGCGCTCGACGAAACCAGCTGATACGGTTCGGTGTCAATGGACGCCGGAGTCTGCCAGTGATCCAAGTCAAACGGATCGCCGGCTTTGAAGAAGACCGCATACTGGCCCCCCTCCGGCCCGATCCAGAATCGGTCTTCACCGCCGAAGGCATTCATGTGCGGCTGGAACTCCTTCTTCCGGATCAGGTCACGATTGATCCACCCATAACTCGATCCGTCGGCCCCCGAGGCGGTGCTGGTCATGACCCGGCCCTGCCACGCCGGGACGACCGCGACGCGCGCATCTCCCTGTTCGAGAACGACCGTGTCGACGTATTGACTGAGAAATGTCACGTCGGCTTCGAAACTTCCGTCTGTCGTCGGTTCCACCGCTTCACTCCCGCAAGCCATCATCGCTGCTAAAAGGGCAGCGCCTAAGAGCAACTGCTCGATCCTTGTCATAGGAACCACTCCCCTCGCCTCACTGCGGAGGATGAGAGCAATGGTGACATGCGGGCAGGCTGGAGACAAGAGAGTCCAGGCCGCCGCCGGCTACAGGCGGGCAGCCCGGACTGCTCTGCGGGCGCGTCAGACTGTTCCCTGCCGGAAAGAAACCGTATCGTCGGGCCCTACGGTTTCCCGGCCTTTGCGGCCAGGGCCTCCGCTTCGGCCTTGCTGATGACGCCGTCACCATCGAGGTCGGCTTCCGGATGCTCCTCGAGAAACTTTGCTCGGCGTGCCGCAGCGTCGAGTTCAGGCGTCTTCGCATGGTTGATGACGATCTTTTCGATCTTGAGGTGATGCGTGGGCCCATCCTCTTCCCGTATTACTTCGGCGTGTCCGGCGTGACGGTTCAGCTCCGCAGGATCAATCACCCCGTCGCCGTTTTCGTCCAGCTCCGGATGCTTGCGGAGAAGCTCGGCTGAGTCCAGACCCGACGTGAAGTCCCCCTCCTCTGCCGTGTGGAAGAGAGTATCTTCGCCATCGATGACGACATGTCGGATAACGGGGCCGTCAGGACCGTCGGCCTCGGCGTGAATCTCGATCCTTCTCGGGGCACTTCCCAGAAAGGCCTGGAGTTCCTTGTCGCTCAATTGGCCATCTCCGTCCGTGTCGGCCTGGGGTTTCTGGACCAGGATCTCGTCACGGTCTATTTCCGTCAGTGGCTCGAGAACTGCTGCGATCGGTGGTTCCGACGCCTCCCCGGCTGCAACCCAGACAGCCCCCTCTTCCTGGGGGGTTCCGGTGATCCTTACACTGATTTCCTGGAGGTTCCCTGTGGAGGGATCAAGGGTGAGACTCAGTCGATCGGGGTTGATGGCCTGAAAGTCCTGGAGTTCCTCGAGGCTGAGGTAACCGTCCCCATTCGTGTCTGCTTCGGGCAAAATGTGCGCCTTCAGTGAGACGTGCGAAACCTCTCCCTGAATATGCATGACCACTTTTCCCGGCTGATCCACGGCGTCGTTCTGGTTTTGAGGCGCCGCCGGAGAAGAACCGGCAAGAGCAAAGACACACCAGAGTCCCATCAGGGGTACGAGCGCCCACGACAGCTTGGCGGGCAATATGGATTTCTTGTTCAGAATCATGTCGAATCGTTCCTCCATGGAAGATCGTTTGTTGGCAAAGGCGAGGTGGGACGCGTAGCTACGATCGCGGCTGAGGGATCGGACCACGGTCAAGAGTGACCGGGCGTAGTCGCGTCGGGTGACTCCGGTCGTCCCCAGCGCCCACTGGTCGCACGCCAGTTCGGCGGCTCGGTTGAAACGCCGGCAGACCCAGTACACGGGTAGCCAGAAGTAAAAGAGAAGTCCAACGACGGCCTGCAGAGAACGTACAATGTGGTCGCGCCGCAGAAGGTGAGCAAGCTCGTGCACGATCAGTGCCCGGGCCGCCTCGGCGGATAGGGAACTCCAGAGCGGCAACGAAAGGATCAGCTGTGGGCGAAAAGCCCCCACGACGAGCGGACTCACCATCTCGTCGGTGACCCTCACGACCGGGGCCCTCTTCAATCCGATTTCCCGTCCCAGGCTGCGGACCGTCTCGACCAGTTCGGCATCCGCCAGACGCTGCCCCGATATCCATCGGCGTTGGCCTCGATTGCGCAGGAGAAAGCGCACAGCCAGGAGGGTCAGGCCCACCAAGTAGAGCGTGAGAGCACCCGTGACCCAGTTCGGAGCTCCGGTCGACAGGCCGCTTTCCCGGGTGATGACTGCGACCGGGTGAGAGAGGATCCCGGCCCCGGTGACGGGCTCCGATCCGACCCTCAGTAGTGAGGCGGCCTCCGAGGTCAGAGTGTTCGTGGCGTCCGACAGGTAGGGCAGCGAAGGAAGGATGGGCGGCAGAAGGAATCGGATCAGCACGATGGTCCAAAGGACACCGTGCAGAGCCGGTCCTGCCTTGCGGAACACCAGCGAACACGCGAGGGCGGTCACAAAGGCGAGGATCGTACCGAACAGGAGAGCCTGAGCGGCCCAGAACAGGACAATACTCCCAAGTTGATTGAAAGTCTCCATCAGTCGTCGCCTCCGGACGTCCTGTGATCTTCACGCCGCCGGTCCAGCATTTCCTCCAGACGTTCGATCGATTCGTCGGAGAACTCCGACTCGGCGACCAGTCGCAGCGCCAGATCCGCAGGGCGCCCGTCGAAAAACAGATCAACGAACTCCTGGAGGCGCTGGCGCACCAGATTCTCCCGGCTCACCGCCGGACGGAACTGGAAGGGCTGTCGCTCCCGATCTACGGCGAGCAGACCCTTATCGGCGAGACGCGTCAGCAGAGTCATGATCGTCGTGTACTTGAGATCCCTGCGATACTTGCGGTTGAGCTCGTCCATGACCTGCCGAGCGGTCTGCGGACTTTCCTTCCAGAGAATCCGCAGAAGTCGGTACTCCAGCGGACCAACATCAGGTATTTCGTTCTCGTTGCGCATTGAATTTAGTCCATATCTACAAGCGTAGATATTACTCTACACGCGTAGACGCACGGCTGCAAGGGTGCTCAGCTGATAGGAATGCGAACAGTCGGATGTCCGACTCTTGACCGCAGCATAAGCGGCGGGCTTTAATCGCGGAGTGCACACGCTGGACGAACTTGCCGCCATCGTCGGTGGAACCGTCTCCGGAGACGGAGCGACCCTGATTCGAGGCGCTGCTCCCTTCGAGCAGGCCGGTGAGGGCGAAATCACCTTCGCTACCGGGCGTTACCTGGATTCTCTCCCCGAAACAGGTGCTTCCGCTTTGATCGTGCCTGCAGGCACACTTCTGCCGTCACGAAACCTATTGGTGGTGGACAAGCCCAAGGTAGCTTTCGCGCAGATCTTGCGGTTGTTCACGGAGAAGCCCTTTCATGCGGAGGGCATCTCCGAACGAGCCAGTATCGAACGAAATTGCAGAATCTCCCAAGACGTAACGATCGGGCCGTTCGTGACCATCGGCGCGAACGTTGTGGTGGAGGATGGCGTGACCCTGGGTCCCGGAGTCGTCATTGGAGCGGACTCACGCATCGGCGAGGGTTCCATTCTTCATGCGAACGTCAGCATCTATCGCGGTGTCGCGATCGGCAAACGGGTCATCATTCACAGCGGGACCGTGATCGGGGCGGACGGGTTTGGCTATGTCTTCGACGGGATCGCACAGGTCAAGATTCCGCAAACCGGGACGGTCGAGATCGGAGACGATGTGGAGATCGGTGCCAATTGCTGTATCGATCGGGCCACCTTTGGAGCGACCGTTCTCGGATCGCATGTCAAACTGGACAATCTGGTGCATGTGGCTCACAACTGTCGAATCGGTGAAAACACCGTCATCGTGGGCTGTTGCGGGATTTCGGGTTCCGTGGAAATCGGACGCAACTGTGTGCTGGCCGGTCAGGTCGGCGTGGCTGACCACGTGCGTATTGGCGACAACGTCAAGGTTCTTGCCAAGGCTTCGGTCTTCAAGGACGTCCCCTCGGGGAGCGTCGTCTCTGGAACGCCGGCCCGTGATCATCGTCAGGAGCTTCGCGCTCAGGCTGCCCTGCGCCGTCTGCCTGAACTTCTCCGGACCTGGCACCGAGGCCGATCCGAGGAACGCTGAACCGGATTGCTCCTCCGGCTGTTTGACCCCATCTCTTCTGGCGGGCGCAACTCATGCGTCTGCTGCGGCCAAGTCTCCCTCCGGGATCTGTGACGCCTCTGCACGATCAAGGAGCAGATGGTCGGATCGATTTGAAGTAGTTGATCAGACCGTTCGTCGATGAGTCATGGCTAGAGACGGGCTCGGGACCTTCCAGCTCGGGCAGGATTCGTTTGGCCAGCTGTTTGCCAAGTTCGACTCCCCACTGATCGAAGGAGTTGATGTTCCAGATGATCCCCTGAACGAAGATCTTATGCTCGTAGAGGGCGATCAGGGAACCGAGAGTCCGCGGTGTCAGCCGGCGAAAGAGGATTGAGTTGGTTGGCTTGTTGCCTTCGAACAGTTTGTGCGGCAGCAGTTGTTCCAACGCCTTCCCCGACAAATCCGACTCCTCCAGCTCAAGGCGAGCCTCATCCGCTGTCTTCCCCTTCATCAAGGCTTCGGTCTGCGCGAAAAAGTTCGACAACAAGAGAGCATGGTGCTCACCCACCGGGTTCTGGGTCTCGGCGGGGGCCAGAAAGTCGGCCGGAATCAGTTTCGTGCCCTGGTGAATGAGCTGATAGAAGGCATGCTGTCCGTTGGTGCCCGGCTCCCCCCAGATAATCGGTCCGGTGGAGTAGGTTACGTTGTGCCCATCGCGGGTCACGTGCTTGCCGTTGCTCTCCATGTCGCCCTGTTGAAAATAAGCCGGAAATCGGTGCAGATACTGGTCATAGGGCAGGATGGCATGGGTCTGCGCGTGGAAGAAGTTGTTGTACCAGATTCCCAGAAGACCCAGCACGACCGGCAGATTCTCCTCCAGCCTGGTCGTCCGGAAGTGCTCGTCGAGCTCGTGGCCGCCGGCGAGGAGCTCCTCGAAGTTGTCCATCCCGATGAAAAGAGCGATCGAAAGCCCGATCGCCGACCAGAGTGAATAGCGGCCACCGACCCAGTCCCAGAACTCGAACATGTTACGAGTATCGATGCCGAACTCCCGGACCTTCTCTTCATTGGTCGAAACGGCCACGAAATGCCGTGCGATCGCGGACTCGGATCCAGCCTTCTCCAAGAACCAACTCCGAGCCGTATGTGCGTTGGCGAGGGTCTCCTGCGTAGTAAAGCTCTTGGATGAAACGATGAAAAGGGTCGTCTCCGGATCCACGCGCCTGAGTGTCTCGGCAATATGGGTCCCGTCGACGTTCGAGACGAAATGCACGTTCACACCGGGCCGACCATAGGGTCGGAGCGCCTCGGTAACCATGACGGGACCCAGATCGGATCCGCCGATGCCGATGTTGACGAAGTCACGGATGGACTTGCCCGTGTAGCCCTTCCACTCGCCGGAATGCACGGATGAGCAGAACTCGCGCATGTGGGCAAGCACCGCGTTGACCTCCGGCATCACGTCGATGCCGTCCACCCGGATTGGACGATTCGATCGATTGCGCAGGGCCACGTGCAGAACGGCCCTGTCCTCCGTGACGTTGATCTTCTCGCCACGGTACATGCGATCCCGCATTTCCTCGACATGACAACGCCGCGCCAATGCGAACAGGAGCCGCATGGTCTGAGCGTCTACCCTGTTCTTGGAGTAGTCGAGGAGAATGTCTTTGAATCGCAGTGAGAATCTCGTAAAACGCTCAGGGTCTTCCTTGAACAACGCACGCATGTGCTTGCGCGACATGGTCTCCCAGTGCTGCTCGAGCGCCTTCCATTCCGAGGTCTCCGTCAGTGTCGTCACAGTCTGCCTCCTGGCCGGATCGGTTCCCGCCCAGCGCCCGGCTCCGATCGTGGGACCCAACATCAAGGCACGGAGAAAACAAGATTCTCCGGCGGAATACACTCACTCTATCCGATCGGAAACAGGCCTTCCAGCGAATGGGGCAAGCTCCCAGCCCCTTCCGAGGTGCCGGGATAGGGTTGTGGTTCCGGACCAGAAGTGTCGATACCACGGTCGGTACAGGACATTCAGCCACCCCCGTGGATCAGATCCCGGCGGCGGGGAAAAACCGCTCTACGCTTTCTTCGCATGCAGCGCGAACGCCGCTCCCTGGGGGTCAAGGCACTCGGCGACGAGGTCTCCTCCCGGGACCTTCATGGGACCGTTGAGGATCGTCCCTCCACCTTGACGGACCTCCGTCACTGCGCCTTCGATGTCCTTGACCAGAACATAGAAGAGCCACCTCGGAGGCCCCAACCTGGAGTCGGGTGTCGTGAACATCCCTCCGAAGGAGTGACCGTCGAAGCCAAACATACGGTAGGGACCTATTTCGCCCAGATCGGCCGTATCCGTCTCTTCCCAACCGAACAGTTCCGTGTAAAAGAGCATCGTCGAGTTCAGGTCGTTGGTCGCCAGCTCGTGCCAAGAAAACCTGCCGGGTGACGGCGGACTCTGTGGGCCCGGACCGCTGTCTTCTCCAGGACTGAAGATCGCCAACACGGCGCCTTGCGGATCGTCGATGACGGCGAAGCGCCCGACTTGCGGAATGTCCTGGGGCTGCCTCACAACTCGGCCTCTCAACTCCTCAACTCTGCGGCAGACGCCGTCGACATCGGCAACGCCGACATGGGCCCGCCACTGAGATGGCTCTCCCATCGCCCTTGCCTCCTCGGGCAATTCCATCGAGCCGCCTACCGCGACTTCTCCGACCCTCCAAAGTTGGTAGGGCATTGGGCCGCCTCTCCAATTCTCAACGCTCCAGCCGGTGACCTTAGGATAGAACTCCTCAGCGCCCTTCATGTTGGAAGTCATCAGGTCGTACCACATGAACCAACCTCTATGGTTACTGTGATTCATCAGACTCTTTCCTCCTATCAGTTCGAAAGGAGTGGGTCAGGATTGTGTGATCCATAGCTCATTCGGCGCTTCAGCAGCAAGTCGGACTGGCTGGACGTGTCGGACGAATGACCGGGTCCACCGGCTTCTCGGCAAAGTAATCCGGGCGGTAGCCGGGCAAACCGACCCACCGCCCGCTGCGTGGGAGTCCTGCGGGGAAGAATCTCCGGAGATGACGAACTCCGCTCCTGATTCAGCCTCATGGATCAGTTGCGGAGATGGTCTTCTTCGTCACCGCCGGGAGGTCTCAATGAGGTTCTGTCGGCCAGAGGCTAGAGCGCCTGTGCGGCTCGCTCCCCTGTCCGAATCCGGATGACATCTTCGATATCGCTGACGAAGATCTTGCCGTCTCCGAACTTGCCTGTCCGAGCAGTCTCGATGATGGCCTCGAGAACGTCCTTCAACAGGTTCCCATCGGCCACAACCTCCACCTTGATTTTGGGTACGAATTCGACTTGGTACTCGACTCCGCGATAGATCTCCTTGTGCCCCTTCTGGCGGCCGAATCCTTTGACTTCCATGACCGTCATGCCCATGACTCCGATGTCCTGCAGGGCTTTCTTGACCGGGTCGAGAAGGTGTGGGCGGATGATGCATTCGATCTTCTTCATTCCTTGCCTGCCTCGCAATTCGTTTCAGCTTGCCTTTGTTTCAGTACTGCTCCTGCAGAAACAGCACGACGTGTGCCAATGGGCTCTCTGGCTTGGCAGAACCCACAAAGAGACATGATTTGCCCTTCTTTAAAGGTACTTACATCTCTCTCGGGCACGTTCGGTGTGGCTTGAGTCAGATGACATTTTGGTCGGAGAGACAAAGGACACGGACATTTTGGTCGGAATCTGGCCAGTTTCGGACGGACAGCCGGTACGGAGACACTCTGGTACCTGGCTGTCTCGTCTTCATGCAGGGCTCGGCTTACGGTCGAGCCCACGGCGACCGGGCATGACGGTCGGGTGGGATCCGAAAGCGATTTCGGCGACCTCAACGAAGCGCTCTGTGGAACGCACGCAGGACACACTTTTGTCGCCCTGCGATATTTGAGCTACAACATTGTCGGGAACCGGTGGTCAGCTGCACAAGGAACAGGACCAAGAGAACGCATGAGATAGATGGGACCTGGAGCATACAGGTGAATCCGCGGTCCGATATGTCCTATGCGTTCTATATAAGTCCTACTTCCTCGTATCTCGTCACTGCTCGGCAATGTGGCCCTGGGCCACGACGATCTCCACGCGCCGGTTCTTCTGTCTTCCTGATGCCGTTGAGTTGTCGGCAACAGGATGCTCCATGCCGTAGCCGGCGGTCTCCATGCGCGACGCATCGATGCCCTGAGAGACCATGAGATCGAAAACCGAGCGGGCCCTCTGCAAGGAGAGCTTCTGATTGAACTCCGCGGAGCCGGTGGAATCCGTGTACCCCTCGATCCTCAGGTTCAGATCCGGCATGACGAGGAGAATGCCCGCCAACTTAGCCAGTGCCATGTTCGCCTGCTCCTTCAGCGTCGCCTGCCCCACATCGAACAGGATGTCGGGAAGGTTCACAATGAATCCGCGAGCGGACGCGCGTGTCTCGGCGACTTGAGACAGGGCCGACTGCAGGCGGGTCTGCAGCTGCGCCTTATCTTGCTGCAGCTGCGCCTTGTCTTGCTCGAGCTGAGTCTTGTCCTGTTGGAGTTGTTGCTGCTGTTGGCGCAACGTCGCGGTCGTCTTCTGGAGCGAGTTCATGGCCTCCTCGAGCTGCGCGCGCTCGGAACGCAGGCTTTCGAGCTGCTTGTTCGTTTCGTTCAGGTTCGCCAGCGCAGCCTGTCGCTCTTCGCTGATCTTCTTCAGTTGTTCCTCAGCGTCGCTTGCTCGTGACTCGAGCGCCTGAGTCTGTTTCTGCCGCTCGGCGATCTGCTGCTCCAGTTTCTCCATCTCGACGCGCCGCTGGGTCAAGCGGATCGCCTCATTGGCGGAGGCGACCGAGCTTCGCGCGTATCGCTGCGCCCCACCCTTGACGTTGTGTTCAAAACTGCCCGTCGCCTGAACGAGGGCCAGCTGAGCCTGCGCGAAGAGTTGTGGAGCGTACTTCTCGGCATTGAGCCGGCGGGCGATATCCATCACTCGCTCCGCTTGAATGAGATCCAGCGGCTTCTTGCCGTCATAGCGAATGTCTGCGACCGACTCCACCCCATGCGCCGGTGCGGCGGCGAAGGAGTCGAAGAATATCGGATCGCTGCGGACGGGCGGATCGGCCTTCTGATCATTCCAAAAAACCACCATCTCCGACGGAGAGTCGACCTGGTAGTATGCTTCGGCCGTGACCAAGACGGCGAAGTTGCGGAAACCGGTGGAAAACTGCGCAGATCCGTCTTCCTCTCCGGGGCGTACCCAGAGCTCTCCAAGGTTTTGAGCCGCCCCGTCGCGGTTCACCGCCCAGATCACGTAGCAGGTGACATCACCCGCGAATAACACGGCCGGCTTCATCTTGTCGTACTTGACTTCTATCCAGGATTGCCCCTCCTGGATCTTTACCTTGCCCTCCATGCGTGCCTCGCCGACCCTGCGGGTGGGCAGGAACTCGAACTTCACATCCCGCTTTTCGGAGAAATTCAGCGCATGTAGCGTAAGCGCGTCGGTGGCCCACAGCGTCTGCGCAGGGACTATGAGCGACGCGATCATGATCGCGAAGGAGCTGAACCGATTGACTGTTTTCATGGTCTCCTCCTGACAACGTGTCATATCGATGAGGGTTATTTAATCTTCAATGATACAGGAACCCGATCAGGAGGGCTCAGCGAAATAGCTTTCTGGCGTCTTCGTAGCGTGCGTCCCAGGCCTCCCGATCGCGCGGCTGATAGTGCCCGGGCACGACCGTGTTTCGTACCACTTCGCGGACCTCATCCAAGCCGGACAAGAAGCCGGCCGCGACCGCCTGGATCAGAATGTTACCCGTTGCCGTCGCTTCAGCAGGCCCCGCGATGACTTCGATGCCCGTGGCATCGGCTGTCAGCTGATTCAACAGACGATTTCGCGATCCTCCGCCCACCACGTGGAGCCTTGTGATCGGCCGCCCACGCAAGCGCTCGAGATGCTCGAGAAGCAACCGATACTTGAGGGCGAGACTTTCGAAGATGGCCCGCACGAACTGGCCCTTGTCCTCCGGCACCGGCTGGCCTGCGGTTCGGCAACACTCGGCGATGGCTCGCGGCATATCGGGCGGATTCAACAGATTCGGATGATCGGGGTCGAACAGACTACGTGCCTTCGCTGCCGCCTCGGCCAGTTCCACCAGCTGCCCATAATCGACATCCTCCCCTCGGTCCCTCCACTTCGCCCGGCAGCGCTCCAACAACCACATCCCCATATTGTTGCGCAGAAAGCGAATGCGACCGGCGAATCCACCTTCGTTCGTGAAATTGGCTTTGAGCGACGCCTGATTGATGATCGGCGCCTTCAACTCGGCTCCCAGGAGCGACCACGTTCCAGAGCTCAAGAAGGCCCAATCGTCGCCTGCGGCGGGCACGGCCGCCACCGCGCAGGCCGTATCATGTCCGGCCGGTGCGATCACGGACGCCGTGACCCCCGTCTCTTCCTGAACCTCCGGCAACAACGATCCCAGAATGCTTCCTGAGGGCCGGATCTCGGGCATGATCTCGATCGGAAGTCCCAGTCTCTCGAACAGTCCGTCCGACCATGTTCGGGTGCGAGCGTCGAGAAGCTGTGAGGTAGAGGCGATGGTTTCCTCAGAAGAAGAAACCCCCGTCAGCAGATAGTTGAACAGGTCCGGCATGAACAGAAGACGACGGGCCGATTGCAGAGCAGAGGCTTCTCGCCGAGCCAAACTCAACAGCTGAAAGACCGTATTGATCTGCATCAGCTGAATTCCCGTGAGCTGGTAGATCTCGTCTCGGGGAACCCGTTCAAAGGCCGCTTCCATCATCCCGTCGGTTCGGGAATCACGATAGGCGACCGGGAATCCGGAGAGAGTACCGTCTTCATTGACCAGCCCAAAGTCCACCCCCCAGGTATCGAGCCCGATTCCGGCCGGTTCACGGCAACCGGACTGTGCCGCCAGAATCAGACCCCGCTTGAGCTCCCGAAACAGATGCAGCACGTCCCAATAGATATGACCGAGGATGCGGACCTGAGGGTTGGGGAACCGATGGACCTCTTCGAGCGTGAGCTTACGCCCCGTGAGGCGTCCCACGATGACTCGTCCGCTCTCCGCTCCAAAATCGCCGGCGATGAACTCAGGCTTCATCTCTTCCTTCCCATTGATACGGCCCCGGACCTCGGGCCCGGCCGTCGGGCGTGCTCTATCCACGATCTGCGAGGTGTCCCCCTGCCGATTTGCTCCACTTCGAGGACTGTCTAGGCATACAGAGGGCCAAAATCGGCGCAAGCTCGGTAGTCTGCGCCCTGCGGGTCCATGGCACCGAATGCACTCCATGCGCTGGGTCGAAGGATTCGCTCAGGTGCTACATTGTGCATCGAGACCGGGATCCGCAGCATCGAGGCCAGGGTCAGCAGCCGATCACCGATATGACCGAAGGAGATCGCCCCATGGTTGGCTCCCCAGTTCGCCATGACCGAGTAGACCTCTCTGAAGGGTAGCGCGTCGTTCAGGATGGGGACGAACCACGTCGTCGGCCATGTCGGGTTGGTCCGGCGATCCAGAACTCGATTCGCTTCCTCCGGTAGTTCGACCGTGTACCCCTCAGCCAGCTGGAGCACCGGTCCCAGGCCGCCGATCAGATTGAGTCGCGCCATGGTGACCGGCATTCCTCCTCGGCTCAAGAACTGTGAGGAGAAGCCCCCGCCCCGGAAGTATCCCAGGTCGGCCGGGCACCATCGGGTCGCCTCCAGGCACTCCAGGACTTCTTCGGGCGTGACCTCCCAATACGGTTTCATCACGGGCCTTCCGCCTCGCGTCTGGCGCCCCGTGCCGTCCAATGTGCATGAGCCGGAGTTGATCAGATGGACGAGTCCTCCGGCGGCCTGACCGCTCAGTTTCGCTCCCGTAGCGCGCTCGACAGCTTCGGCGCTCCAGTAGGTTCGGACATCTGCAAAGATTTGGGCGGCATCTGTCAGCAAATGACCAAACAGCATCGTGATGCCATTCAAGAAGTCGTTCTCCGTAGCGACAATGAGAGGTTCCCGAATCCCGTTCCAGTCGAACGATGAGTTCAGCATCGCTTCCATGAAATCGCCGTTCGGAAAATGATCGGTCCACTGTCTTTGCCCCTGGAAGCCGGCCGCAACGGCGTTCCTTCCCAGTGCCTCCTCCCCGTACCCGAGTTCGTCGAGCCTCGGATTCCCGATCATCAGATCCCGTGCGATCAGTGTCATCTTGATGACCGTCTCCCACTCGTAGTCCTTGCGCTCTCGCGAGGATCGGATCTCCGGCGGGTTGGGATCTTCTCCTTCCGGACAATGCCGCCGCACCCAGGCAAGCGCCCGGTCGAACTCCTTCGGGTCATAGATCTTCTCCTCGATGCGCCGGACGAATTCGCTCATATCGACGGTTTCCGTTCGCATCCCCAGATAGCGCTGTAGAAAATCCGGATTGACGATGGAGCCGGCGATTCCCATCGAAACTCCGCCCATCGCCAGATAGGACTTTCCACGCATCTCGGCGACCGCCAGCCCGCACTTGACGAAACGCAGCAGTGCCTGCTGCACATCCGCCGGTATCGTCGCGTCGTCCCGGTCCTGCACGTCACGCCCGTAAATCCCGAAAGCCGGTAGACCCTTCTGGGAGTAGCCCGCCAAAGCGGCCGCCAGGTAGACGGCTCCCGGCCGCTCCGTCCCGTTGAAACCCCAGACAGCTTTCGGCATCCACGGGTCGGCATCCATGACTTCCGTCCCGTAGCACCAGCAGGGAGTCACCGTCAGCGAGACCCCGACACCTTCACGTCTGAATTGCTCCGCCGATCGAGCCGCCTCAACCACCCCGCCGATGCAGGTATCGGAAACAACGCACTCAACGGGCAGCCCGCTGGGGTGGTGCAGGTGCTCCGCAATCAGGTGGGCGGCGCTGCGCGCCATTTCCATGGTCTGATTCTCGAGACTCTCCCGAACTCCTCGTCTCCGACCGTCGATGACCGGACGTATTCCGATCTTGGGCAACGCTCCGCAGAGACGCTGGGCAGGTTTCACGTTTGCGAAACTCGAAGTGTCGGACATGGATCGGTTCCTCTCCTCTTCGTGGTGCGTTCAGAACAGCGTTCGCGCAGGCCCGAGGGAACGCTTCTATTGTGCCTTGAGCGGCCCGGATCGTACAGGACAATCCAGGCACACCGCCCCTGGGGTCGAGACGGCATGGTCTTCTGGTCCGTCACTCCCACCCGCTCTCGTCAGTCGATCGAACTACACTTCGAGGCCTTCGTCGACGGGGTCGATCCAGAGCGGCCGGTCGTCGTCCGGTCCGACGATGCGCGACCTGGGAATGACGACCACACCTCCCTCGGTGACCACGAACCGCTGCCGATCCGACTCCAGATCGTATCCGATGGTCGTGTCCGGCAGGATCTTGCAGTTCTTGTCGATGATGGCCCGCCGAACCCGGGCCCGTCGCCCGATTTCGACGTCGTCCATGATCACCGACTCTTCGACCTGAGCGTAGCTGTTGACGCGAACACGGGGAGACAGGATGGATCGCCTGACTCGACCGCCGCTCACGATGCAGCCGTTGCAGATCAGCGAATCCAGAACCTCGCCTCGTCGGGCGCCTTCGCCCGGATCGGCAAAGACGGTTTTGGCGGGCGGAAACTGCCGCTGGTGAGTTCGGACGGGCCAGTAAGTGTCGTAGAGATTGAATTGCGGATCGACCGAGACGAGATCCATGTTCGCCTCGTAGAAAGCGTCGAGCGTCCCAATATCCCTCCAGTATGCGGGGTTCCGCCGATTCTGATCCTCGAACTCGTAGGCAAAGACTCGGCGACGCCCTATCATCGATGGGAGGATGTGCATTCCAAAGTCTGTGCCCTCTCTTTCGGAGACGGCAGGAATCAACTCCTGAAGAAGGACCTCCCGGTTGAAGAGATAGATGCCCATGGACGCTTGGATGCTCTCAGGCCTTCCGGGCAGGGTCACGGGCTCGTCAGGCTTCTCCTTGAAATCGGCGATTCTGTTGTCGGCATCCGCCTGAATCACGCCGAACTGGGAACCGGCTTCCGCCGGCATCTCGATCGCGCCGACCGTGACCTCAGCTTCGCTCTCGAGATGGAACCGCAGCATCCTGGAGTAGTCCATCTTGTAGACGTGATCACCGGCCAGGATCAAAATGAACTCCCGATTGTCCCGCGCTATCGTGTAGATGTTCTGATAGATCGCGTCGGCGGTACCTCGATACCAGGTGTCCCCGTAACGCTGCTGTGCGGGAATGACCTCGATGAACTCTTCGAGTTCGGCCGGAAAGATATTCCAGCCCACTCCGATGTGTCGGGCGAGAGAAATCGACTTGTACTGCGTAAGGATGTAGACGCGGCGAATGCCGGAGTTCACACAATTGGAGAGCGTGAAGTCAATGATTCGGTAATGGCCGCCGAAAGCGACGGCCGGTTTGGCCCGATCCTTCGTCAGCGGGTACAAACGTTCGCCCCGACCGCCGGCCAAAACGAATGTCGTGAGACGATTCAGTTGACGGACCCCGGCCCCGCGCCGCTCCAACCTGACAGCCTCCGACATGGGTGCCTCCCTCCGGTCAAGCCTCGCCCGCGACAATTATGTTCCGATCGAGTGCAAAAGGTTAGTCTTTTTTGACCGATTCCCCGGCCGGTCTCAGGTAAACAGGTAGCGGACCGCGACAATGAGAACCGCTCCAGCCAAGATTCCCCGGATGAAGCGGGGGGAGAAATAGGCCTGCCAATGTCCCCCACTGTAGCTGCCAACGAGCCCACCCAACCCGAAGGCGATGCCACGCCACCAGTCCGGCGCCGCATGATGAGCCGGGTTGATCAGATTGAACACTTGAAAGGCGCCGACTCCAGACGCCGACGTCATGAAAGTCCCAGCCAGCAGAGCTCCCGAAACGCCGTGGACTGGTAGCCCGAGAGCCCCGACCAGGATAGGAGCCATGAAAACTCCGCCGCCAACCCCATAGGCTCCCCCGAGAATTCCGGAACCGAACGAGATACCCGCGATCAACTTCCAGGAAAATGCATACCTGGAGCCGCCCAACTCCAGAGTCCGATATGAGCAAGACAGGCGTTCGAGCAGGTCCGACCTGCGAATGCGGGGCTTTGTCCGAATCATTTCGGTCGCGAGTCTCGTGCCAAGCACCAGTAGAACCAGACCTACGAAGATTCGGAACGCATCGCCTCCCGTCAGGAAGCGGATTCGCAACCAAACGCCCAGGACGGCGCCCGGGACACCGCCTGCCCCCATCAGCAAAGCAATCGGCCATGCCATGCGGCCTTCATTGCGATAGCGGACAACACCGCCCGGAGTCGCAATCAGGTTATAGAGATGGTTCGTGGCGCTCACGACCGGACCGGTGATTCCAAGCAGACTGACCTGAACAGGAACGAGTGCGAACGCTCCAGAAACGCCGGCCATGGAGGTGAAGAAGGAAATCGTGAGCGCGATCGCAAAACAGCCCGCCAGAACCCACATTTCGTCCACGAGTTCCCCCCTTACGCGTTAGAAGATACTCTCCCCGTCTCCGGCCGACAATTGACCCGGGGGCTCCCACGGTGAAAATCAGACCCTGGACCGTTCAAAAACCCGAATGGCAATCCAATAATCTGAATCATGTAGTGGCGGGAAGGCTGAAGCGGGTTTCCGGAGCAGTCGCTGTAAACCCCGATACACGTGTGTGTTCAAGGTTTCCCGAGATTCTCCAGGAAGGATTGGCACTAATCGTGCAACGAATGATATAGCAGTTGGCGTATGGAGCCTAAAAAAAGGGACGGGCTTGGTGGCCCGCCCCCTTCGTTGGAGGGACGCAACCAGACCTAGTGTGGGTGGTGCGCCAATAGTTATTGTACTCTCTTGCTACTCGAAACGCCAACTGCTTTGTTCCACGCCCCGCAAACCTCCCCGGACGTAGAATCCTGAAGATCTCTCTCGTGCAGACAAGGCGCGGATTGTCGATATGATCGCCGAGCCGCGAGGGGACGACGACGTTCGCCACCCCTCGCAGCTGGCAGAGGCTGGAAACCGGACCCAGATCAGCCCTTCTGCTTCTCCATCACGACGAGGACGTTCTTGGCATTGTCAAGGTTGTCCTTGTTCTTGCCCACACCCAGGTACTTGTTGAGGAACTCCTTGGCTTTGACCTTGTCCTGTTTCTCGTAGAAATAGTACATCCCGAGCTGATAGTAGGCTTCCGCATAGTTCGGATCGAGTTCGAGAACCTTCTCGAAGACGACACACGCCGCATCCTGCTGTCCCCTGCTCACGAATTGCTCACCGAGCTTGTACAGACCGTCGGAAACCGGCTTGTTGTTGAGTTCGAGGTCTTTCTGATAAGCCTCAGCCGCTTCGGCGTACTTCTTTAGCCTGATGTTTGCGTTCGTGATTTCGGCCCACAGAATGGGCTGCAATTCCTTGGGGGTGTCGGGAAGGATTGCTTTGGCTCGGGCGATGGCTTCGTCGTACTTGCCGTCCTTGTTGAGCTGCTGAACCTCCCGCACCCTGTCCTTGGCCGCATTGGCTTGGTCGCGCGCTGCCTGTTGTTTCTGGATCCCGAGCAGCTGAGTCTTCAAGTTTTGGAAATCCTGTTCGTTGGGCTCGAGTTCGATCGCTTTGTCGATCTTGACAAGTGCGTCATCGATCTTTCGAGTCTGCGCCAGCATGTAAGCCATCGTGTAGTACACACGCGCATCGTTCGGCTGGAGCTTCTGGAGTTCGGCCAGGTAGCCTAGAGCCTTCTCGTAGTCCTTAGCCTTGGTCGCTTCATCGACTTTGGCCGTAAGAGCTCGAACCGGCAGGAACTGGAGTTGGCTTTCCGCCTGTTGCAGCTGCTGACCGATGGCTGGGTTGGATGCCCCCTGTACGTCGTTGTACATCTTGAAGAGCTCGACGGCTTTCGTGAGCTCCGTCTTCGCTTGGTCCAACTTGTTCTGCTGTACGTAAAGCATACCAAGGCTGAAATAGGGAGCCGGTTCCGCAGGATTGTCTTCAATGGCCGTCTTCAGCTGTGCCTCCGCCTCGTCAAACTTCTGATTCTGCAGAGCAGCGATACCCTGCTGAAGGGCCAACTGCGCCCCAGCGCGCTTCTCCTTGCTCTCAAAGTAGAGCGGTGCATCATTACCGGGCTGGAAGTTCAGCGAGATCGACTTCTGTTGATCTCCGGAAAGCTGCACCCACTCGGTGTAGCTCGGCGAATATCCCTTTTCATGCGCGTAGATCCGATAGTAGCCATCCGCCAATTTCTGAAAGACGGCGACTCCCGCGTTATTCGTCTTCTCGTCTTCGGTCTTCTTCTGGCCCACGGCCTCCGAATAGACTTTCACACCGGAGAGCGGCTCTCCGCTCTGATTGACGCAGGTCACTTGTAGGACGCCAGCCTGTGCAAACAGGCCGGTGCCGAGGATTACCGATAGATACAAACTGCTCTTTCTCAAAACCTCTACCATCGTCATCTAACTTTCTCACACTCTGCTGCACGGGCAGCGTTTTAGTTCACATTTCCGCACTCTGCGGAACTCCGTGAAAGAGTACCCTGATTCCAAGAAACGTCGCAAGAAGCGATCACCGAATACGGCTGATGAACCTCCGTAGCTCGACAAATACGGGTTCCCTCCGGCCGAATTGTCCCCCTGAGAATTTTAACCCGAATGTTGAATCACCTGCGGTCTCATTCCGATTCACGTGAGAGGACAGACTCCAGCGCACGGTGGATGATGTTGTAATGGTCAATCTCTTCGCCGGCGAACTTGAGGAAGATATCGCGTCCCTGGGTGTCGTTGAACTTGCCGGCATAGCGCGTAAAGAACTCAGCGGCGTCCTTTTCCATTGCCATCGCCAGTCTCAAGGCCTCTTCTTCGTCCATGTCCTCACGCAGGCGACGATTGATTTCCTCCTTCGAAGGAAAGATCTTCTGCAGTGCTTCGAAATCGAAGTGGAGAAAGACGGGAGCGTCCAAAACTTTGGGATGTTCCGAAATCAGTCGACTCCACTCACGTTCCAGACTGCTGAGATGCTTTTCCTCATCCCGCAGCATTTCCAGAAATGTACGGCGGGTCGTCTCGTGAGCGACGATCTCGGACGCCGTCAAATAGAAGCGCACCCCCCGTTTCTCCGTTTCGATAGCGATCTTCAGGGCGTCTCGGGCGAAGATCGTGTCGGAGTGCACTACCTCCTCGGGCGGCTCCTCCCGTCTGCGACAATCGCGGCAGATTCCGAAGATTTGAAAGCGGTTGCGTACCGGCTGAAAATCATACTGCGAGACGATCTCTTCCTGCAGATGTTCGAGTTCCGGACTGTAGAACTCAATGGTTCGGCCGCATTGAACGCAGACGATGTGATGATGACGCGGGTGTCTGTAAAAGTGTTCGAACCTGGCGCGGCCATCGTCCAAGTCGATCTTCCGCGCCAGGCCGCACTCGGTCAGAGCCTTCAACGTACGGAAGACCGTCGCGTACCCGATCTTTCGATCCTGGCGCCGAACCAACTCATGGAGCTCGTCGGTACTGAGATGCCCTTCGGTCCGGAGAAACGTATCGACAATCAGTTCGCGCTGGCGAGTCATTCGCAGACCTTTCTCCCGGACAAAGTCCGCGAACATCTTCATTTGCTCGGCTATGCCGCTGTCCATAGTCGTCAACATCCATTGTACCGTTGATCGTCGAAACCGCGAAACCTCTTTGCGGCGACTTCGCACGTCGCACGTCGCACGTCCGCCCGGATCGTCGATCTCATGACAGCTGATGCTACTATCATTGCGTCGTGGAGGCGCCGGTGCTGCAGAAGTGGTTCAAATTCCAGGAGAAAGGGACGACTTGGCGACGCGAATTGGTCGGGGGCGTCACCACCTTCATGACGATGGCTTACATCGTCTTCGTTCAACCCCTGATGTTGGGTACGGCAGGCATGGACGTTGGCTCGGTCATGGTCGCGACGTGCCTTTCCAGCGCGCTGGCTTGCTTTGTCATGGCCTTTCTTGCGAACTACCCGATCGCACTGGCGCCCGGCATGGGGCCGAATGTGTTCTTCGCATACACGGTCGTCCTCGGCATGGGATTCACCTGGCAGCAGGCACTGGGTGCAACCTTCATTTCGGGGACACTGTTCTTGGTGCTCTCCCTTTTCGGACTCCGCGAAGCCATCATCAACGCGTTGCCGGCCACGCTCAAGTACGCCATCGCGGTCGGCATCGGATTGCTGATCTCCGTGATCGGGCTCGAATGGAGCGGCATCGTGATCCAAAACCCCGCCACTCTGGTCGGCCTCGGGGACTTGAGCGCGCCACCGACGCTTCTCTCCATATTCGGCATAGCGCTCATGGTTTCGCTTCTGACCCTCGGATTCCAGGCTGCCATCTTGATAGGGATTCTGTTCAACCTGTTCGCCGCTCTGCTGACCGGCATGGTGCACTACCAGGGAATCGTCGGTCCGGTGCCCTCTATCTCGCCCACTTTCTTCCAACTCGATGTGGTCGGAGCCTTGACGACCCAGATGTTGCCCGTCGTCTTCGTGTTCTTCCTGCTGGACCTCTTCGACACCGTGGGAACCTTGACCGCGGTCAGCCAGGAGGGCGGCTTTCTGAGGTCTGACGGCACCTTGCCCCGAGCCCGGGAGGCACTGCTTTCGGATGCGCTCGGCACGGTCTCAGGGAGTCTGCTGGGAACTTCGACGGTCACGAGCTACATCGAGAGTGCAGCCGGGATCGGCAGCGGGGCCCGCTCGGGTATGGCCAACCTGGTCACCGGGACTCTGTTTGTCGGAGCCCTGTTCTTTGCTCCCCTCCTGCAGATGGTCGGAGGAGGAATCCAGACTGAGGGACTCCGACTCTATCCCGTGATCGCCCCTGCCCTCGTGGTGGTCGGCTGCCTGCTGATCGATAGCGTTCGGCGCATCGACTGGAAAGACTATAGCGAGGCTTTCCCGGCGTTTCTGACGATCATCCTCATGCCGTTGACCTTCAGCGTAACCGAAGGAATCGCGTTCGGCTTCATTTCGTACACGCTCCTGAAGACCGTTCAGGGCAGATTTCGGGACGTGCCGTATCTTGTCTCCGCCGCATCCGGACTCTTCATCCTCCGCTACATTCTGGTGTAACGGGCTTACTCGACCGTGAAGTCCGTGCCGATCGCCAACGTGCCCCAGGAAAGGGCGAAATGTCCGCGGTTATCTCCCTGGGATTCCAAGCCCATCGTCAGAGTCTCCACGGGGTCATCGAGCTTCATCGTCTCGACGGGAACTTCCGTGGGAGAGCCGCCATCCGGGGTGATCACGAGATGAAAGGAACCTTCGCTTATGCGCTTCAACGTCAGCGTGTGCTTGCCAACGGGGACCTGGAGGTCACCGAAGCGGAGGGGTGCCTGTGTCGTCAGGGTTGTCGCAGCGTTCATCCCCATGCGCCAGGATTGGCCCACCGGCAAGCGCCCGAGCATGTCCCGACCCTGCAGCGAGGGGCGCCCGTAGTCGATCGCAATCGTCTTCCCGTTGATGGTAGTCTCGGCGGTCCCACGTTGGGCGAATGCGGTCCCGGTCATCGCCATGATGACGAGGAGGAGACCGATCGAAGCACTCTTTCTCATGGCTTCACCTTTTCTTGTGTTTGGTATGTTCCTGGTTAACAGAGCCGTCAGGAAAATCCGAGACAGTGTACATGAAACCAAGCCTTCCGGGCCTTCTCTTGTGAGATTCCGCAGTCTTATGGTTCGAAGTTCGACAGTCCGCAGGCAGGTTCCTCGGCGAACCCCGTATAATCCTCTCTGTGAGCAAGATCGACAAGCGTCGCCGCGAGATCGTTCGGCGGCCGGAAGAGGTTGTCTACCGAAGCTGCTACGCGCCGGCGGACCTCAATCAGATGCTCGAGAGCGCGGATACACGTTCTCTGATCCGGCGGTTGCCGCCGGCCCAGGTCTATTTCGGCATCAAGGACCTGGACGACGAAGCGGTGGCCCGCTTGCTGCCTCATCTGACTGAGGAGCAGTGGACCACAGTGTTGGACCTGGACCTCTGGCGCAAGGACAGGCTGGACCTCCCAGCCTTCCTCGGCTGGCAACGCCACCTGATCCAGGCCGAGGACGCGGTGGCACGAAAGCTCGTTCGGGCTACCGAACCCAAACTCTGGCAGACGTTCTTTCTCAAGACTCTGGAAATCTATGTCCGCGTCGAGGAAGATGAATTCGACGGTGAGCCCACCGACCGCGAGACGGTGATCACGCCCGACGGCGGATTTCTCATCGGGCTGCCGGGAAATCCCGAGATGGCGAGAGTTGCCCGTGAGTTGCTGGCCCGCCTCTATGAGCTCGATGCCGACTGGATTCGGACAGTGATCATTCAGGCTCGAATGCAGACGCCCAGCGAACTCGAAGAGGAGGCCTATCAGAGCCGCCGGCGCAGGATCGAAGATCTGGGCTTCCAAGACTACTTCGATGCGATCGAGATCTACACGCCTCTGCAGTTGACCGACCCTCTGCCCGAGAAGCGCCGCCAGAAGGGGCACGAACCGACGGAACTCCCTTCGAATTTGGGGAGTTTCGGAGGAGGCGGACCCATACTGCTGTTGCAGGCCATGTCTGTTCTCGAGACGGAGCGGCTCCAGGAACTGGTGGAAGAACTCTTTTTCGTCTGCAACAAGGTCCTCTCTGCGGATCGAATCTCTCCGGCAAAGCCCTCGAATATCAAGCATGGAATCCGCAAAGCTCTCTCGGGGATCAACCTGGGGTTGAGCTTCTGGTCCGAAGAACAACTGGGAAAGGCGGCCGCCGGGCTTCGCCGGCACTTTCTCGTCTCTTTCTTCCAGCTGGGCTTCGGCCAGCTTACGGAGTTGCGGACCAGAGCTGAGGATGTACGTGCAGGCGGCTTCGTGCCGGAAGCCGGAAGCTTCGAGGAAGCGGTACTCGAGGGCTTTCTGCGGCATTTTCCGGTCTTGACGGGCCGGCTAAAGGACCGAATTCGCCGGCGCCCGATTCGGAACCTCGGGGACATGAGGCAGGCGTTCGAGCTCCTGCAGAAGATGCGGCGCGAGACCTGAGGCGAGAGAAGTCGACACAGACGAGCAAGGATGCTTATCCCACCCTCGGAACTCGGCACTCATTTGTTCAGCGCGGCCAGCCGATCGGCCTGGCGGATGGGCTCGGGGAGGCGAAAACGAGGCGTCACGCGGAGCGTCCACTCGACACAATCCTCCAGGACCAGGCCGTAGCCTACTGAAACGAAGATCGGTTTGACGCCGGCGCGCGTCCGAAGCACACTGCCGATCACCTCGCCCCGATCTCGTAGTTCGGAACGATCACCACGAGTCTGCCCCGGCTCGTCAAAACTTCCAACCAGTCTGGACTTGCCGATCCCGATGGTCGGCTGCTGTAGCCAGAGTCCGAGGTGCGAAGCAATTCCGAATCGCCGTGGATGGGCTCGGCCGTGTCCATCCACGAACAGCAATTGAAACGGGCGTGCCAGGCGACGCAGCGCTTCGAGAATGGGGGGAATCTCTCGAAAGCTCAGCAGACCGGGGACGTAGGGAAAGGGTGTCCGGAGGCGGGCGATCGCGTGATCGACGAGTTCGAGCCCGGGATACGCCAGCCGACAAATCGTGGCAACGGATTCGCCGGTCGTCTTGACGTACGCAACGTCGACCCCTGCGATGAACTCCACTTCGGGCAGCACCAGGTCGGTGCGGATCGATGTGCGAAGCTCCTTCTGCAGAGCAATCGCTTCGCGCGGGGTCAGGTTCCAGTCGTGCAACATGGCTCCGACCGCTAACGGAAGACTCGCCGGCGAGCTTCGTATTCGCCGATCTGCTCCTCGTATTGCAGCGTAAGCCCGATCTCGTCGAGACCGCTGAGCAATGCCTCACGTCGGAAAGCCTCGACCTCGAACGGAATGGAGAGACCTCGTTCGTCCGAAATGGTCTGGGCTTCGAGATCGACCGTGAGTTGCATCCCAGGGTTCTCGCCGATCAATCGGAGGAGCTCCTGAACCTGGTCTTCCGAGAGTCGGATCGGCAGCATACCGTTCTTGAAGCAGTTGTTGAAGAAGATGTCGGCGAACGAGGGAGCAATGATAGCCCGGAATCCATAGTCGAGCAGCGCCCACGGGGCATGCTCGCGCGACGAGCCACAGCCGAAATTGGCGCCGGCGACGAGGATCGATGCTCCGGCAAATTCGGGACGATTCAGTTCAAAATCGGGGTTCAAGGAACCGTCCTCGCGGAAGCGCCAATCTGCGAAGAGAAACTGGCCGAATCCGGTCCGCTCGATCCGCTTCAGATACTGTTTGGGAATGATCTGGTCGGTATCGACATTGACCCGATCAAGGGCCGCTGCCACGCCGGTGAGTTTCTTGAACGGTTTCATGATCCTTGTCCCGGCCCCTCCACACCCGGGAAGGGCCCTCTGACTCCGTATCGGATCGGGATACTAGTCCAGATCCCAGTTTCGAATATCGACGAAATGGCCGGCGATTGCCGCCGCCGCCGCCATCTGGGGACTGACCAGATGCGTCCGCCCGCCCTTTCCCTGCCGACCCTCGAAGTTGCGATTCGAAGTCGAGGCACAGCGTTGACCCGGCTCGAGAATATCGGGATTCATCCCGAGACACATACTGCAGCCCGATTCTCTCCATTCGAATCCGGCCTCCCGAAAGACCTCGTGGAGACCCTCGGATTCCGCCTGCTTCTTGACCGACTGAGAACCGGGGACAACCATGGCCTTGACCTGCGCAGCCACGCGTCGGCCTCGCACGATTCGGGCCGCCGCCCGAAGATCTCCGATCCGCGAGTTCGTACATGAGCCGATGAATACACGATCGAGTGGAATCTCCTGAATCGCCGTGCCCGCCTTCAACGCCATGTACTCGAGGGCGCGATCCACGGCTCGCTGGACTCCGGGGTCGCGGAAGTCGGCGGGCGAGGGCACCGCCCCCGTCACATCCGTGACCATGCCCGGACTGGTTCCCCAACTGACCTGGGGCGGAAGCTGATCGACGGCCAGATCCAGCTCTCGATCGAACGCCGCCCCTGGATCGGTGGGAAGAGTCTCCCAATACTCGACGGCTTCCTTCCAAGCCGCACCTGTGGGTGCGTACGGACGTCCTTCCAAGTATTCGAACGTCTTCTCGTCCGGTGCAATCATCCCGGCGCGCGCTCCGGCCTCGATCGACATGTTGCAGACGGTCATGCGTTCCTCGAGCGAGAAGCCACGGATGGTGTCGCCGGCATACTCGACGACATAACCGGTGGCCCCGTCGGTGCCAATCGTCCGGATGATGTAGAGAATCACGTCCTTTGCCGTCACACCCGGCTGAAGATTCCCCCGAACGGAGATCCTGAAGGTCTTCGGGGTCGATTGAAGCAGGCACTGAGTGGCCAGGACGTGTTCGACCTCACTCGTTCCGATTCCGAAAGCCAGTGCCCCGAAGGCTCCGTGCGTCGACGTATGGGAGTCCCCACAGACAATGGTCATCCCCGGCTGGGTGACGCCCAGTTCAGGCCCGATGACATGGACGATCCCCTGGTTGGGATGATCCAGCCCGAACAACTGAACTCCGAACTCCCTGCAGTTTTGCTCGAGGGTCTCAACTTGAGTTCGGGAAATCGGATCCGCGATGGGGAGGGAGCGATCCGTCGTAGGGACGTTGTGATCGAGCGTCGCATAAGTCAGATCGGTTCGTCGAACGGAGCGATTGGCCTGACGCAGACCTTCAAATGCCTGCGGCGACGTGACCTCATGAACGAGGTGCGCGTCGATGTACAGAACAGCAGGCTGCCCCGGGGCCTGAACGACGACGTGCTCATCCCAGATCTTCTCGAATAGTGTCTTAGCCATGAATCGATTCCCGCCAGAGAAACCGCTAGACCTGCAGCGTGCCGGAGCCGGAAGTGGTGTGCTCTTCGACCCGTTTCTGCTCATATGCGGCCTTGTTGACGGCATTCAGATAGGCCCTTGCGCTGGCATCGATGATGTCAACGCTGGCCGCTTTGCCCGTGTAGGCTTTGCCGTTGAACTCAACGTGGACGAAGACTTCGCCGAGCGCGTCGGTACCTCTCGTCACGGAACTCACGCTGTACTCGAGCAAACGACCGGCGAGGCCGGTGATTCGATCGATGGCCTTGTACGATGCATCCACCGGACCGTCACCGAAAGCGGAGTCGATCCCAACGGTGTTCCCCCGTTCCAGTTTGACGACGGAATTCGACAGTTCCTGGTTGCCTCCATAAGCGAAGACGTATTTCAAACGCCAGGTGTCCGGGATCAGCTTCATACCATCCTGGATTATGGCTACCAGGTCCTCGTCGTAGACCTCTTTCTTCTGGTCTGCGAGCTTGGTGAAAAAGAAATAGGCTCTCTCGACTTCTTCCCGACTCAGGTTGTAGCCCAGTTCTTCGAACTTCTTGGCCAGGGCGTGGCGACCGCTGTGCTTGCCCAGCACCAGCGTGCTGCTGACCATACCCACCGATTGCGGAGTCATGATCTCGTAGGTGAGTGTGTTTTTCAGGACGCCGTCCTGATGAATACCCGCTTCGTGGGCAAAAGCGTTCTTGCCGACAATGGCCTTATTGGGCTGCACGAACGTACCGGTGAGGTTCATCAACAGCCGACTCGATTTATAGATTTCTTCAGTGACGGCTCCGGTGTGATACGGAAGCCGCTCCTTGCGCACCCTGAGTGCCATGACGATCTCTTCGAGGGACGCGTTCCCGGCTCTTTCGCCGATGCCGTTGATCGTACATTCCACTTGACGGCACCCGGCGTCCAAGGCGGCCAGTGAGTTGGCTACAGCCAGGCCGAGGTCGTTGTGACAGTGGCACGAGAAAACGACGCCCTCTTTGTTCGAGACCTTATCGATGATTTCTCTGACGAACGGGCCGAACTCCTGCGGCACGGTGTAGCCGACCGTGTCAGGGATGTTGATCGTGCGGGCGCCCGCTTCGATCGTTGCCTCGAAGACCTCCACCAGGAAGGGGATCTCGCTGCGCGTCGCGTCCTCGGCAGAGAACTCGACATCCTCGCACAGATCACGCGCAATCTTGACTGCCTCCCGCGCCTGAGCGAGAACCTCTTCGGGACTCTTGCGAAGCTTGTGCTTCATGTGGATGTCCGAAGTAGCAATGAACGTATGAATGCGGGGTTTCCTCGCCTCCTTGATGGCCTCCCACGCTCGCTCGATATCGAGTCGGTGCGCCCGGGCCAGGCCCGCGATGACCGGATTCACGATTTCAGCACTGATTGCGCGTACCGCCTGGAAGTCGCCCTCCGAGGCAATCGGGAAACCGGCCTCGATCACGTCCACTTTGAGACGATCTAGCTGACGGGCCATCTTGAGTTTCTCTTCAAGGTTCATCGAACAGCCAGGTGACTGTTCGCCGTCTCGCAAGGTCGTGTCAAAGATGTAGACTCTGTCGGACATTTCTTCCTCCACGCTGAAATTTAATCGTCCAGGCTAGCAGCCCACCTCTCACACGTCAACGTGGGGCGGTCCACCAGCTGGCGCCACGGGGGCTTTCTGGAATCCCAGTCTGTAAAATGGATGACTCCGATTGCTACCCGAATCATCCAAAGATAACCGAAGCGGGGCCCGGTTGCCAAATCGCTCGCCCTAGAGGCGCTCCACTCCGCTGCGCGCAAGGAGAAATCCGCTTGCTGAAACGGTCAGCAATCCGGCCAGCACGAGCAGCGCAAAGGTGGGTGAAACGCGCGATGCAAGGAAGCCCGCGGTCAAGTCGCCCAGTGGCATCCCGCCACGGAAAGCCAGCATGAAAATGCTCATCATCCGGCCCCTCATCTCGTCGGCGGTCGCCAACTGGACCAGCGACGTGATCGCCGCGAACAGTGTGATCAGGCACCCCCCGGCCAAAAAGAGAATGACGCAGCTCAGCGTCAGACTGCGCGACAGCGCAAACGCCGCCAGGAAGAATGCGAAAACGATCTGGATCTTGAGTGCAGCCAATCCCTGCCGTGACGCCCTCGAGAAGGTCGCATAGAGCAGCGCCCCAGCGATCGATCCGGCGCCGGACACCGCCATCATGTTGGAGTATCCGGTTGCGCCCAGACCGAAGACGTCCTTGGCGAAGACCGGGAGCAGCGTCAGGATGGGCACCCCGCAAAAAGTGCTTACGAACCCCAGAATGGTCAGTTGCCACAAAGAACCCTTGCTTCGAATGTATCGGAACCCGCCTTTGATCTGGACGACGACCGATTCGTGGGTCTTCTGAGGCACGAAGGAGGTATTGATCATGAAGAGTGCGATGACGACTGCAAGGAAAGAGAAAGCATTCAGACCGAAGCAGAAAACGGCTCCCAGTGCCGCGAAGGCAGCGCCCGCGATCACCGGACCGATCATTCGCGCCAGGTTGAATTGAATCGAGTTCAGCGCGATGGCATTGGGGACATCCCGGCGCTTTACGAGTGTCGGGATCAGAGCCTGATAGGCAGGGCCCCCGAAAGCCTGTCCACTGCCCGCAACGAAAACCAGAACCAGAAAGTGCCAGACCTGGACATGTCCCGACGCTACGAGGATGGTCAGGACGACGGCGACCGACATCTGCACGTACTGCGAAAACAGCAGGAGCTTCCTCCTGTCGCGGCGATCCGCAAAGGCCCCGCCGACGAGGCTCAACAGGATAAGGGGCAGCTGGCTCAGGAAACTCACCAGGCCCAGATAGAAGGCGGATCCTGTCAGCTGAAGAACGACCCAGGACTGTGCCACCAGCTGCATCCACGTCCCGGTGGTGGAGGTAAAGGCTCCCAACCAGAGGAGGCGGAAATCACGATACCGAAAAGCCTGAAACGTCCGTCCCAGAGCGGTTGCTTCCGTGCGTGAAACGGTTTCAGACATGCAGAGATTATAGTAGGAGAGGCAGCTTTCTTGCCCCGGCGCGGCAGCCCTGGCACGGGGAGGGCTGAACACTGCATCGAACCCGTCCTGCCCGAGGTGATTGGCCAGGCACCGATCCTCCGGGGCATCGGAACAAGCCCGCGGCCTTTCCTACGAGAACAGGAATTCAATCACGTCGCCGTCGTGGACTTTGTAGTCTCGGCCTTCGGTGCGGATCAGCCCCTGTCGATGAAGATTCTGAAAGCTGCCGTGCTTCTTCAGCTTCTCAATGGAAGTCACCTGGGCGCGAATGAAGCCCTTCTCCATGTCGGAATGGATCTTCCCGGCGGCCTGGGGAGTTGCCGTGCCTTCAGGAATGGCCCATGCCGAGAGCTTATCGTTGACGATCGTATAGAAAGTGATCAGGCCGAGGATGCCGTAGGCTGCGGTAACGAGCCGATCGAGGCCGGTCTCGTTCAAACCCAGAGCTCGCAGAAAATCGCTTTTCTCTTCGGGTTCGAGCTGCTGCAGCTCCCATTCCAGCTGTGCACAAAGCGGGACGACCAGGGGAGAAGTCGCGATCCGGCTCAATTGGATGCGCCCTGCGATTGAGGCGGAGGGATCGTTCAGATCATTCTCCGAGATATTGGCGACGTAGATCACCTGCTTGCTCGTGAGGATCCCGAGCCCTTTCAGCTCTTGAAGCGATTCATCGTCCAGATCGAGATCCCGCAAGGGCTTGCCCGAAGCAAGCGCCTCACGGTAGAGGGTGAAGCGTTGTTCTTCTGCCGCATAAAGCCGAGGGCTGGTCTTCCAGGTGCGCGTGCGGCGCTCGATTGCCCGGTCCATGACCTCGAGATCCGCGAGGAGCAGTTCCGTCTCAACGACGTCGATGTCGCGAGAAGGATCCACGGTTCCATCGACATGGGCGACGTCCCCCTCCCGGAAACATCGAACCACGTGCGCAATAGCATCGACCGCCCGAATGTTGCCCAGGAATTGGTTACCCAGACCTTCCCCGCGGCTGGCACCGCGGACCAGACCCGCGATGTCCGTAAACTGGATGAACGTCGGGTTCGTTTCCTGAGGTTTCAGGAGCTCCGCCAATGCGGTCAGCCGGGGATCGGGAACTGCAACCACCCCGACGTTGCTGTCGATCGTGGTGAAGGGATAGTTGCTGACCGTGGCATGACCCGCGGTGAGCGCATTGAAGAGTGTGGACTTTCCGACATTCGGGAGGCCAATAATGCCAATCGCAAGCATCCCGCGATACTCCTCCGGCTCCCCTCCGGTTTCGCGTCCGGACCGCTATGGCATCGACCCATAGGCAATGAGATTTGCCCACAGGCGGTATGCTCCGGGCACTCCGGCAGGCAACTGCCGGAAGAAGGCGAGCCCGGTATAAATATAGGTTCCCTTTCCGTAGTCGGCTACGACCAGAGCGCCTCGCTTTGGCTTGTCGTTGTAGGGCCAGGGGTCGCGCAGCTCGAGCAGCGGCGTGTAATGGCTGTCCCACTCACCCAGAAAGTAGAGCCCGCGCTCCTGAACCCAGCCGTTCCAGTCCGACTCTCCAATGCGGTTGGGTTGGCGGAAAATCGGGTGGTTGGGCTCCAGGATCTTCACCGGCGATTCCTCCACCGTGACCCGATCATGCGGGCGATGGATCGTCAGCGGATAGGGAGAGAAGGGTCGCGCCAGGAATTCATACTTGTTGTACTGGACGACCAGGTGCCCGCCCTGTCTGACGTAATCGAGAAGGCGCTGGTTGTTGGCGATCAGATCGTCTCGATTCAGGTAGGCTCGCACTCCCGTCACGATGACGTCATACTCACTCAGATTGCCGAATTCGAGGTCCTCCCGAGTGAGATAGGTGACGTCGGCGCCGAGCTGTTCGGTGGCCTTCCCGACCTCATCGCCCACACCCATGATGTAACCGACTCTCAGACCATGTGGCAGTCGCACATCAAAGGCATCCAGCGAGGCCATCGCAGGCTTCAGAAGAATGCGCGGCTGGATGTGTGAATAAGAGATCCACTGGATTCCCTGCTGGTACTCTTTCCCGTCACCGAACTGCAGACTGGAAACCACCGGCGAGACGGTCCAGCCGGATCCGCCTCGGAGCCTGAGCTCCGCGGTTGCAGCACCAGCACCTTCCTTTCGAACGGTTACCTCGAAGACGTGGCTCTTGGGCTGACTCACCGGCACGATCGCCAGTGACGGGGAAATGCGAACAGAAAAGCGGGGAACGACCTTGAGTTCCATGCGGCGCTCGAGACCGAATTCAGGATCGAACCAGCGATAGCGGAGCACGCGGACACAGACCCCCTCGACGCCGTAGATCCGATAGCGGATCAGCGCCTTCACAAAGGGAGGACGCCAGTCTTCGGTTCCGGTGAACCCGGGCTCGACGCTGTAACGATCGACGCCCGGGGTGTCCAGGGACCAGTAGGGTCCGCTCAGCTGAGCATCAGCGGGAACGTCGATCTTGAAATCCCAGCGATGCTCTCCCGAGCCTTCAGGCTGAACCGTCCAGCCTTCCGGAGTAGTAAGCTGGACGCCGAGGAGCTGAACGGGCATATTCGTTCGGGGAAAGCATCGAACCTGGGCCTGCACGGTCCCTCCGGGAGCGACCGTGCCGTCGGACCCTCCGGTTACGAGCGCATCGGCATCGACGAACGCACCCTTTTCCGCGGCCTCGAGAAAGTCCTGCTCCTCCTTGCCCAATAGAAACAGGGCTTCCGGGTCTCGAGTCGTCTTTTCCATTTTGCGGATCGACTCGAGTCCGGTCATCACAGCCCTGAGAGCGGAATCGTAGTCGGCGCGTGCAAAGGACTCCACAGCCCAGTTCACGTACCCTTCGAGCAGGGTGACCGACGACTCCAGTTGCGAGTCCGACTTCGACAGAGCATCAAGGCTGACGTTGATTCCAGTGAAGAAGCTTCCCTGGAGGTGCGAGGAATCCACCAGACTGCTGGCAAGGTAGTACGAAGTCGACATGGGCCCCGGTTGGGGCAGCACGTTCATACCTTGGGTGCGGTGCTGGCTGCGGGCCTGAGCACCGAACTCGGCGTAGGTTTCGCCCAGGAGGGGATCGAATCCGCCGAGGTCAATCTGAACATCACCACCGACCTCTCGTCCTTCCATGCCGGGTCCATGAGACTGGAACAGGCGTAAGGGCCGCCAGGGCCGCAAGCCCTCCTCAATCTGTTCGGGAAAGCAGGTCGGATCACCCGACTTCTGAAACGCCTCGGCAGCCAGCTGTGCTGACGCCTGGTGGTGCTGTCCTCCTCCTTCTCCGGAGGGGCTGAGGGTCAGAATGACGGTAGGACGAAACGTACGGATGACGCGCACGATATCCGAAAGGATCTGTTCACGGCCCCACTTTTCGAAAGTCTCCTCGACACTGAACGAGTAGCCGAACTCATAGGCTCTCGTGAAGAACTGCTGGACATGATCGAAGCGGTGCACCGAGGCGAGTTCCTCGGTTCTCACTACCCCCAGAGCTTCGAACAGCTCCGGGCCGATCTCATTCTGGCCTCCGTCTCCACGGGTCACGGTGAGAAGGCCGACCCGGTAACCCTTGCCCCGGCTGAGCAAGGTCATCAGAGCATTGTTCTCGTCATCCGGATGGGCGGTGATGCAGAGCACGGATCCAGTAGTCGACAGCCTTCGAAGCGACAAACCGAATCCGGTGATTCCCGAATCCTGGGGAATCGGGGGCAACTGAGCGACGACTCCCGTCGCCGACACGAACAGGCCGACCACCAGACAGACGACCAGCAGGCGCAGAGCCGGCTGCAGAGCTGCGTTTCTTGAGATTCCAACACGCTGGATGGCCATATTTCCATCCCCTCAGGGTTCGACACTGACATGCAGGCTTACGGAAGACCGCACTGCCGCGTACTAGATTACCGCATTAGGAGATGCATCTGTACCGGTGCGAACGGCTTGACGACACGTCCTCGGGTTCCGGGTTCCGGGTTCCGAGAGGTTCAGCGCTTCCGCGGTCGGGGATTCCCAATCCGGCTCACCTCGTCCACCAGGTCGGAAATGTCAGGCGGACCGGAACAGAATCTTTCCCGTTCTCCCGTCCTCCCGTTCCCCAATCTTCCTCAGACATCTTCCTGGTCGGGCGGGGGCTGCTCAACCCTGATTTCGATCATTCGCGCCCGGCTCATCTGGAGTATGAAGGTCTGGAGGCGTTCCTGTGCTGGCTCGACTTTGGCTCCAAATCGCTCCTTCATCTTTCCCGCGATCTCGGCCGCGGTCGATTCTCCGTCACACCACTTCCAGACGACCGTGCCGATTTCGTCCAGCCGAATGCGGTAGTCCGGGAACCCCAACATCCGCGCCAGCTTGCGCCCGATTTTGGACTCGCCCAGACGCGGCCGCAAGACAATGACCCGCTGGTCCTCCTCATGCCACTCCAGACGACGCACCGGGCGACACGCGAGGAACCACTTACGAAGCGCCATTACTCCACTTTGACACCTGGCGCCCCACCTTTCGAGGCCGCCTTCAGCGGAATACGCAGGAGAAGGAGCAGCAACACGGGAAAGATCAGGTAGCCGAGCCAGGCACTGTTCAGAATCTGAGGCAACTGCGGGAGGCCGATCGCCGTAATTCCGAGGACCCAGAAAGCCAGGAGCACCGCCATCAGTGATTCCCCCGCAATGAATCCCGAGGACATTAGGATACCCGTATTGACCGCGGTGGTTTTCTGACCCTCACTCAGGCCCCGCTTTGCCATGATCCGATCGAGGATGAGGCGGAAAACACCACCGACGAAGATGGCGGCTGTCGAGTAGAAGGGAAGGTACATCCCGACGGCGATCAGCATCGGGGCGGGCGCATTGATCAGAATGAGAGCGACGCCCAGGAACATGCCGGCAATGACCAGAGGCCAAGCCATCTGGCCGCCCACGATCCCCTTCGCCATGAGGGCCATCAGACCCGCCTGGGGGGCGGGGAGGGCGGCACTGCCGATCCCATAGACCTTGTCCATGACGATCATCGGATAGACGAGAGCCAACGCTGCGAAGACCACACCGATCATCTCGGCGGCTTCCATCTTCCAGGGCGTACCTCCGAGGATGTGCCCTACTTTGAGGTCCTGCATCATGTCGCCGGCTATCCCAGCCGTACAACAGACCACCCCTGCGACACCCAGTACACCCAGGATGCCGTCGGTACCTTTCACCCCGATGAGAACCATGAAGACGGCGGCGATGAGCAGGGTGCTCAGAGTCAACCCGCTGATGGGGTTGTTGGAGCTGCCTACCAGACCGACCAGATAGCCGGCCACGGCGGCGAACAGGAAGCCCAGAATCACCATGACGATCGTCAGGATGACCGAACCCTCGAGGGAAGCGCTGAAGTACCAGTACAGGAAGAAGAGCGGTACCGCCAGCAGCCCAATCGCCACACCCACCCTCTTGAAATTCAAATCGGTTTCCAGACGGTTGATGGTACCTGCCCCCTGCTTGGCGGCCTGCAGGTCTTTGATGGCCTTCACGATTCCGGCAATAAGGGACTTGCGGAGCTTGTACAACGTGTAGAACGCGGCGACGATCATCGTCCCGACGGCGATGGGGCGAACCTGTCGGAGCCAGATTGCATCACTCAACTCCAGCAACTGCTGGGTCGACGTGACGCCTGCTGAGAGTTCCGGGTTCAGGAACAGACCCAGCGGTACGAGCAGCAACCAGCCGGTCAACGCGCCACTGAACAGAATGGCCGAGATTGTCGGCCCGACAATGAAGCCGACTCCGACGAGCAGTGGAGATGCTGCCGGCGATTCGAGCAGGAGGCCGCCGCGGTAGCTGACCTCACGCCCCATCAGCGTGATCTTGGAGGTTCCAAGCTGGATGAGCGTACGTGCGTGGTCCGCGACGAGGTGGACACCGTAAGTGTTCTTGACGAGCTCCCAAAGTCCAGCGAACCCCATGGACGCAAAGACGTAGACGGCACCGGTCTGGCCACCCTGACCGGCCTTGACGAGTTCGGCTGCGGCTACGCTTTCCGGGAACGGCAGGGCTGCCTCTTCGACCAGCGTCCGCCGCAGCATAATGACGAAGAGGACTCCGAGCACGCCGCCAATGAGCATGATGGCCGTGCTCTCGAGGTAATGCAGATTGTCCCAGACACCGCTGATCACAAAGGCCGGAATCGTAAAGATCGCCCCAGCGACCAGGGCCTCTCCGACGGAAGCGGTCGTTCGCGCGATGTTCTCCTCGAGGATGCTGCCTCCAACCAGCCGCAGAGCCGCCATGGCGACCACGGCAGCGGGGAAGGTCGCCGCCACGGTCAAACCTGCCTTCATTCCAAGGTAGGCATTGGCGGCACCCAGTACGATGGCCATAATGACGCCGAGAACGACCGCACGAACGGTCATTTCCGGCATTCGTACCTCGGCCGGAACAAAAGGTTTGAAGGAAACCTCCGGCTGACTGGGGGGCGTAACGTCAGAATCCTTCATTCATCCTCCTCGCGTGAAACTCGACCCGCATTCTCTGCCGGACTCCGCTCCGACGGCGTCCGGGAGGGCGTCTGCAGCGTGCCCGGGACTGTAGCATGAATGCCGGGACGCGGCAAGAAAGCCTGCAGGGGGTGGGTTGCGATTTGTCTCCGGAAGCCAGGCATTGGTACATTGTCTCGTGTGGCCCTGCCGTACATCAGGGTTCGTGACTTCACCGACATTATGGGGAGATAGATAATGGATCCCGTACTCGATCAGATAGCAAACCACTTGAAGCTGGGGGACCACCTCCTGAAGACGGCGCTGGAGAATCTCAGTGAGGAAGAGTTGCATCGCCGGGGCGGGCCTCAGTCCAATTCGATGCTCTGGATCACCGGGCATCTGGCCCTGTCCCGTTGTCGCATGCTCAAGTTGACCGGCGGAGACCGTGATTTCCCCTGGTCCGACCTCTTCTCGCGTGGTTCAGCGATGCAGACTCCGAACGATTATCCTGCTCTGAATCAGGTTCTCGAGTCGTGGGACCAGACGTCAGACCTCCTCTTGGCGGCGCTCCCCAAAATGACTCCCGAACAGCTGTTCGCCAAATCCCCACAGTCTCTCCCGGGTGACGACAAGTCGGTCCGGGGAGCACTCTCGTTCTTGGTGTACCACGAGGCCTACCATATGGGTCAGATGGGTTATCTCAGGAAGATGCTTGGATATGAAAGTCTCGTAGGGTAGTCAGCAATCTCCCAGAATCAGAGTCATGAGCGAGAACAGACCTCTCGGAGACATGGATCCTTCGGAATTCAGACGGTACGGTCATGAACTCGTGGACTGGATCGCCGATTACCTGGCCCATTTGGACCGGTATCCGGTACTGGCGCGCACGCAGCCGGGCGAGATTCGTTCGAACCTGCCCCAGAGTCCCCCGGAACAAGGCGAGGAGATGGAGACCATTCTGGGTGATATTCGGCAGATCATCGTCCCGGGGCTGACGCACTGGAATCACCCGGCTTTCTTCTCCTATTTCTCCGTCACCGGCTCGGGTCCCGGCATCCTGGGTGAACTCCTGAGCGCAGCCTTCAATGTCAACGGGATGCTCTGGAGGACGTCTCCGGCCGCCACCGAACTGGAGGAACTGGTCCTCGACTGGCTCCGGCAATTACTCGGATTCCAGGAACCGCGGTGGGGGATCATTTACGACACGGCGTCGATCTCTACCTTCCACGCCGTGGCCGCCGCCCGCCAGCTCGTTCCGGGCATGAACCCCCGCGAAAATGGCTTTCGGACGGATCCTTCCCATGGCCGTCTCCGCCTGTACTGTTCGGAACAGGCTCACTCTTCAGTAGAAAAGGCGGGCCTCGCGCTGGGCATCGGTCTCGAGGGAATCCGGAAGATCCCGGTCGACGCGGAATTCAGGATGCGGGTCGACGAGCTCCGGCGCGCAATCGACGAAGACCTGGCCGAAGGCTGGATCCCCTTCTGCGTGACCGCCACGGTCGGCACAACCTCGACGACCAGCGTGGACCCGGTTCCCGAGATTGAGCGAGTTTGCCGGGATCATGGAATCTGGCTCCACGTCGATGCCGCCTACGGTGGAGTTGCGGGAATCCTTCCCGAGAAACGATGGGTCCTGGAAGGCTGCGAGCGGGCGGATTCCCTGGTCGTCAATCCGCACAAGTGGCTCTTCACCCCGATCGATTGCAGCGTGCTGTTTTGCCGGCGGCCCGAAGTGCTGCGGGAAGCATTCTCGTTGATCCCGGAGTATCTGCGCTCGAAGGAGCCGGCGACCAACTTCATGGACTATGGCCTTCAGCTTGGGCGCCGATTCCGGTCGCTGAAACTCTGGATGGTCATTCGCTATTTCGGACGGCGGGGGATCGAAGCGCGTTTGAGGCAACACATTCAATGGGCCGACACGCTGGCCTCATGGATCGACGAACACCCCCGGTTCGAACGCCTGGCGCCGGTACCGTTCAGTACCGTTTGCTTTCGGGCGGTTCCTCCGAAGGTGGTGGAGCGGGGGGAAGAGGCGCTCAATCGATTCAATGAAACGTTGCTGGAAACCGTCAACCGCACGGGGCGGCTCTTCATTTCTCACACCCGCCTGCACGGACATTTCACCCTCCGCGTCGCCATTGGAAACCTGAAAACCACGCGGGCACACATCGAACGAGCCTGGGAAACGATCGTGAACTCGGCTGAAGATCTCCAAGCTGGGATTTGAGCGCGGCCAGAAGGCGCCAGAAGGGGAAGCCGGTAGCTCGAAGCTGGGAGCTGGAAGCTGGGAGCTGGAATATGGCGTGTCCCGACTCCCGGTTCTACCGTCCTCCCGTTCTCTCTTGATGTTCGGAGCTCAGCATCAACGACGATCGAGAGACAGCGGCCACCGGCGGAGCCAAGCGAGGACGCTTGTCTCCCTCCCAAATCGCAAATTCTTTTAGTGGCTTCCCGCCGTCTTGGCGAGCTCTTCGTCGACGATCTTGGCGACGACGTCGTAGCTGACGGCGCCGTTCAAAGGCCTGCCGTTGATGAAAAAAGCGGGTGTTCCGGATACGCCGACCGTGGCTCCGGCTTCCGAATCCGCCGATATCTCGTCCTTGAATTCGTTCGAATCCAAACAGGCATTGAACTGGGTCTCATCAAGGCCGAGGGTCTTCGCGGTTTCCTTCAGCCCCTCTGCCGACAGCTTCGACTGGTCGGCAAACATGGCGTCGTGCATTTCCCAGAACTTTCCCTGCTGATTCGCACACAAGGCTGCTTCGGCTGCTCGCTCCGCATCATGATGGATCTTGATCAGAGGAAACTGCCGGAAAACCAGCCTGACTTTCGGGGCATAGTTTTCGACCACCTTCTCGAGTGTCGAATGGGCACGGGCACAGTACGGACACTGGAAATCAGAGAATTCCACGATCGTGACGGGGGCGTCGGCCGGGCCCATGGAGGGCGACCCTGCGGATGCGACCTCAAAGCGAATCGGCTGGAGGTTGATCTCGACGCCGTATTCTTTCGTCAGCCCATCCACGTACTTGGCCAAAGCATCTCGTGCTTTCTGGTCCTGAACGTACTTGCGGATGTGCGGTAGAACCTGCTCCTTCGGTCCCTGGAGCCGACTCTTGTTCGCTTCGTAGACCTTCTCGACCTCTTCATCGGTGGGTTGAGGGGCATTCGATCCGATTTCCACCAGAAGTTGCTGCACTGTCATCTGACGTTTCTCAGCCTCGAGCTTCAGCAACTGCTGTCCAACGAGCTCCTTCAGCTTCCCTGAAAGAATCTGGTAGCGGCGCTTCTCCAGTTCGGCTTCGACCCGCTTGCGATCGAGGTCGAGCTGGTGTAAATCCTCCTGCGCGCTTTTCTCCAGCGTCGCTCGGTCGATCGTGAGCCCGCGCCCCGTGGCGACCACATCATCTTCCGACGCGAATATCATACCGGTGAACAACAGACAGACTGCGAAGGGCAGCAACACCAAACGAGACTTCATTGGGCCATCATAACCCGTCGGTGTTTCGTAGTTCTAATCCAGGACGGCCGTCAAGGCGCTCTGGCCCGCCGGCCTCTGTTGTCTCCACGGCGAGCCGTGTCCTATAGTAGGCGCTAATATGAAGCCAATTCACGCCAATGAGGGGTGGTTCGTCTCGCACCTCTTCTTCCGCATCAATAGACGAGTCTGGGAGCAGGTCGATCCTGCGGAGCGGTCTCACTCACTGGAGCGATTCCGTAGTGTCGCGACGGAATTTCTCCGTCACGACGACTGCCAGCTAAACTGCTATACCATCTGGGGTCTGAAGGCCGATTTAGCGATCATGATGGTCGCTCCCGACCTGCAGGCGCTCAACGACACGGAGTTCGCCTTCTTGACGTCACTGCCGGGCGGTGTGCTCGAGCCCATCGACGCCTTCGTGTCGATGAGCGAGATCTCCGAATACATGTCGCAGGATAAAGACTATGACCGCACGCTGCGTGAGAAAGAGGGGCTGACGCCCGAGTCGGCCGAGTATCAGCAGAAGATGGACGCATTCCGCGAACGGATGCGGGTCTACATCAACGAGCGTCTGTACCCTCAGATTCCCGAACATCAGCTCATGTGCTTCTATCCCATGAACAAGCAGCGCGGCGACAAAGAGAACTGGTACCTGCTGGATTTCGACACGCGCAAGAAGTACATGGCCGGCCACGCGATTACGGGGCGGAAATTCCAGGGCAACGTGCGCCAGTTGGTGACCGGATCGATCGGCTTGGACGACTGGGAGTGGGGTGTCACGCTGTTTTCGGATGACCCCTTCTACTTCAAGAAGCTTCTGTACGAAATGCGCTACGACGAGGCCAGCTCGCGGTTCGGCGAATTTGGAAAGTTCTACATCGGCGTGCGGCTGGAGCCCGATCAGCTCTTCAGCCGGTTGAGAATCTGAATCTCAAATTCCAAGGAGGAGGGAGAATCACATGGCCAGACCAGTCACCTTGTTCACCGGGCAGTGGGCGGATCTCGATTTCGTCACCCTCTGCAAGAAGGCAAAGTCCTTTGGATATGATGGGCTCGAGCTCGCATGCTGGGGGGATCACTTCGAGGTCAGCAAGGCGCTCGAGGAGGGCGAGTACTGTGACCGGCGCTGGGAGATCCTGAACGAGCACGGCCTGAAATGTTTCGCTATCAGCAACCACCTCGCCGGACAGGCTGTGTGCGATCAGATCGACTCTCGACACAAGGCCATCCTTCCACCGCATGTGTGGGGCGACGGCGACCCGGAGGGCGTCCGGCAGCGGGCTGCCGAAGAGATGGAGCGGACGGCCGAGGCTGCGGCCAAATTCGGGGTGACGATCGTCAACGGGTTCACGGGAAGCAGCATCTGGCCGTATGTCTATTCATTTCCCCCGGTTGGTCCCAACACCATCCAGGAGGGCTACGAGGACTTCGCGCGCCGCTGGATCCCGATTCTGGAGGTGTTCCAGAAATTCGGCGTTCGTTTCGGGCTCGAAGTGCACCCGACCGAAATCGCCTTCGACATTTCGAGTGCCGAACGCGCCTTGAAGGCAGTCGATCATCACCCTGCATTCGGCTTCAACTACGACCCGAGCCATTTCGGCTACCAGGGGGTCGACTACATCGCCTTCCTCTACACGTTCCGCGAGCGGATCGTCCATGCTCACATGAAGGACGTCTACTGGTCCGACACGCCCTGCCGGGCGGGAGTCTTCGGCGGACACATGGACTTTGGTCATGAGGACCGGTACTGGGATTTTCGGTCCATCGGACGCGGCGATATTCGCTTCGAGGAGATCATCCGGGCCTTGAACCACATCGGCTACGGCGGACCCCTTTCAGTGGAGTGGGAAGATGCGGGGATGGACCGCGAGCAAGGGGCCACCGAGGCGGCTGCCTATCTGAAAGCGATCGATTTTCAGCCTCCGGGCGCTGCTTTCGACTCAGCCTTTCAGCACGAATAACTCAGCCGGAGTATCCAGTCCTGATTGGGATTTGTCAGCCGTCACAAGGGTTTCCTCCTTGTGAGGCCGCCCTATGCTCCGATCGTTTTGACCCAAAGCTGGCGGTGGCGGGGGCCGTCGAACTCGCAGAAGTAGACCCCCTGCCACCGTCCGAGCTGAAGCTGACCGCCCTCGACCAGGATCTGCAGAGAATGGTTGGTCGTGCAGCAAAGAAAGTGGGCGGGTGAGTTCCCTTCCGAGTGACGGAAGGGCACGGACGGCACCAGGGCTTCGAACGCGCTTTCCAGATCCCTGGCAACGTCCGGGTCGGCGTCTTCATTGATGGCCAGTCCAGCCGTCGTGTGAGGATTGTAGACGACACAGATCCCGTCCTGGATACCCGTTTCGTTCAAGGCCTCCTGGATCTGTCTGGTCACGTCTTTGAGCTGTATCCTCCGCTCCGTCTTCACTGACAGCGTTTTTTTCATGGGCTTCATTCTCCCGAGCTGCTTCCGTATTTGCAATGAAGAGCGAGGAGGGAATCTCCAATCCGAAGAACTCGGGTCCGGCCGGGGAGAGCTTGAGGACGGGAGAACCAGAGGACGGGAGAACCAGTACTTGGAGGCGGCAGGCCCTTCGACCGGAATGACCGGCCAGTCCATCATCCTCGGCTCATTCGACCCTCAGGTTAAGTCAGTCGGCCGAAGTACATTCGCGTCTCGTATTCGAGGACGACCCGATCTTCGACCGCATACTCTCGGAACAGGACATCAACGGCTCGCAGCATCGGCTCGTAATTGGGGTGTCCCGGCTCCGGGGTGTAGGAGGAGGAGAAGAGACGTCCTCGCAGGCCTTCATGGTCGAGAATCTGGCAATTGGGGAAGCTCCGGCTCGCGAAACCAGGGGTGCCGAAGAAACCTGAAAGGACCAGTTGGTCGATTCGTCGGTGGTCGACCCTTTCATAGTCGGTGCCGTAGTGGTGCAGCAATTCTTCGTATGCCCTGGCAAAGGGAGTCGAAGAGGTATCGCGTTCGTTCCAAATCAGCACCACCCATCCGTCGTTCGCCAGAATCCGGAGGAACTCCGATCGGGCCTCGACACGGTCGAACCAGTGAAATGACTGAGCGGCTGTGACAAAGTCTGTGCTTCGACTGTCCAGCGTCGTGGCCTCGGCGCGACCGTCAACGCTCCGAAAATTCGGATACCGCCCGAGCCGGCGCTCGGCGGCCTCACGCATCTCGCGGTTCGGCTCGACGGCTGCGACGGGATTGCCGTTCCTCAAGAACAACTCGGTTAGAATTCCGGTTCCCGAACCGATATCAGCAACTCTCGACTGGGGCTTGAAGCCGCATTCGCCTTCGAGTGCGGCGAGGATTTCCGAAGGGTACCCGGGCCGGAAGCGGACATAGGACTCCACCCGGCTGCTGAATCGCTGCGTGGGGTCCGCGTTCATGTTCGCATTCTCTCACGCCCTCCGGTTCGTGTTTCCGGGCAAGTTGACCGCTGACGCCGTACTGGCGCTCTTCGGCGCCCCTATCACCTTGGAGGATCATTCCTGGAAAGCCGTGGCGGCGAGTTGTGTCATGCCGCCGGCCCCGAAACTACTCAGCGAGAAATTCACGTCGGAGGGAATCCCCGAGCTCACAATTGGCGTAGGAATACACAGCGGAGAGGCGATCGTCGGCAACATCGGATCCCCGGAGCGGATGGAGTACACGGTGATCGGAGACACGGTGAACGTCGCCGCTCGTATCGAAAGCCTCTGCAAGAGGTTCGGGCCTTCAATTCTGATAAGCAGCGCCACCAGGTTGGGAGTGGATGCACCGTTCGTTTTCGAGAGCGTGGGCGAAGAGCTGCTGAAGGGAAAGACCGAGCCGGTTTCCATATACCGCGTCATCGATGCCGGCCAGAACCGATCACAGGTGATCGGAAAGATGGAGTGAAGTGTATGACACAGGATTGGGCCCCGGGGATCGAGAAATGGCTTCTCTTCGACGAGTTGGAAGACTCGTATCGGCTTGAGGCAAGTCAGGGAGTGGTCCCGGAGTGGATTCAGGGCTCCTACTATCTGAACGGCCCGGCTCGGTTTCAGCGCGGAGAGCTCCAGTATCGTCACTGGCTGGATGGCGACGGTATGGTCCGGGCCCTCCACTTCGGACAGGAAGGCGTCCAGTTCATCAGCCGGTGGGTAAAAACGCGCAAGCTGCTCGAAGAGGAGGCTCGGGAAAGAGCCATCTACCGCACCTTTGGAACATCGTTCGAGGAGGACCTCCTGCGGCGGGGCGTCATGTTGGAGCCGCCCGTCAACGTGAGTGTGTACACCCTCGGCACCCGGCTGTTGGCCTTTGCCGAGCAATCCATTCCGTTCGAGTTGGATCCGCGCACGCTCGAAACCAAAGGCGAGTTCGACTTTGGTGGCAGGCTCAACGAAGTGAGTCCCTTTGCGGCCCACGCCAAGTTGGATCCGAACAGCAACGCCATGGTGAATTTCGGAATCAGCTTCTCGAACACACACCCGCAGTTGTACGTGTACGAGTTCGACTCCTCGGGCGGGTTGACCGGAAGACGTCGATTCCGGCTCGAAGCGCCCCACACCAATCACGACTTTGCCATTACATCTCGCTTTGCAGTGTTCTTCCTGAGCCCTCTGGAGCTGGATTTCAGCCGCTTTTGGGGTGAAGGCCTTTCGGTCATGGAGGCGTTGACCTGGCGACCCGAGAAGGTGAGCACGATCTTCGTCGTACCGCGCCTCAACTGCGACGTGCCGCCGTTCCGGATTTCGCGTGAATCCGGGCACTGCCTCCACCTGATCAATGCCTTTGAGACGGGAGATCGTCTGTACCTCGATGTATTGGAGTTCGGAAATCCAATCTATCCCCAGTATCAACCGGTCCCCGAGTTCTACCAGTCCGTCGATGCGGGTCATCCGACCCGCTACGTCATCGACACCCAAAAGGGAGAGCTACTGGAATGCTTTCAGATGCAATATGATCGGTCGCCCGACTTTCCTTCCGTGAACCCCAGCGAAGTCGGAAAACCTTACACGGATTTCTGGATGCTCGGGATCTCCCACTCCGGTCGCCCAGGCAGAAAGTTCTTCGACCAGCTGGTGCGCGGGAGTTGGGAGGCCGGAGATGTTGACGACGTCTACCAAGCCCCCAAGGGTGTCTATCTGGGCGGTGAACCCGTCCACGTTCCGCATCCGGCGGGTGATTCCACAGGGGCCATCATCATTCAGGAGTTCCGGGCTGACACCGACCAGGTGAGCTTCCTGATCTTCGATGCCGAGAACGTATCGGCCGGACCCGTCGCCCGTTTGCCCCTCCGACAGAAGACGCATCCGGGCTTCCATGCGAGTTTCCAGTCAAGTCACTAAATTGGCTAAACATTTAATCGAAAATTAATGACCAAATACTTGAATAAGGAACCTCAATTCACATACAATCCTCAACAAAATCCTACTCAATGCCTTCGATTGTTAGGAACACGATAACCGTTTAGCCGGTGGTTTCGGACGGGAGGGGTGCCCGTCCGACGAAGGAGACTAATGTCGAAATCCCGTTTACTTGGGGTGAGCGCTGTCACGCTGTCAGTCATTCTTATCGCGGGCGTGCTCATCCTTCGAAAGGTCAATGCCGATTCCCTGGTCTTCTTTCACACGGGGAAGGCCATCGGCATTCAGCTCGGCGAGTTGGCCCGGCACATGAAAGCCATGGATGCCGATGCCCTGGCGGCCGCCTTCGACGATTCCTACTCTGGGAGACTCCTCGGTCTGACCAGGTTGAAGGGGTTCCGGGAAAAGGACGGCCTGCGAGAATACCGGTTCATCGGCGGGGAAAAGGCTGCCGGGAAGCAGCAAGCTGTCAGTGAATGGATGGACTACCTCCGGTCCTTCGAGCAGATCGAAGCAATCCACCTCTACGTGGATAAGCTGGAGGAGTGGGATTCGAGTGGAGACTGGGTCGCGACCGTCCGCTTCGAAGCGCTGGGGACACCTCGTTCGGAGAGCCGCTCGGGAGTGGATCGGGCCTATTTCCGGATGCGCTTTTCACCAAGTGAGCCCCCGCTCCTCCGGGGCGCCGAGTTGGTCGAGGGGGGCCGCCTGATCTCGTCCCAGCCTCAATTCGTCAACGTGGCACACGAGGCCGGAATCGATTTCCAGAACCAGTACTACCCCGGCTTTCTGGAGCAAAGCCTCAAGTTCGCCATGATCATCTACGGGCCCGGCGGCATCACGGCCGTCGACTACGACAATGACGGCTACTGCGATCTCTTCATTCCCGATGGCGTTGAATCGAAGCTCTTTCACAACAACGGGGACGGAACCTTTTCGGACGTGACGAAAGCATCAGGCCTGGCCGGTCTCGACGGAGTCAGCGTGGGCATTTTTGCCGACTATGATAACGATGGCGACGAGGACTGCTTCATCTCACGGACCTTTCAACACAATCAAATCTTCCGCAACGACGGCAATGGTCACTTCACGGACGTAACGGCCGAATCGGGAATCGGCGAGGATTCCTGCACGACGGTGGCTTCCTGGGCCGACTACAACAACGACGGCTACCTCGACCTGTACGTCGGGAGGTACCTCGATCCTCGCAAGAGAATCCCCACGACCTTCTACGCGCGCAACGGCGAGCCCAACCAGCTCTATCGAAACAATGGCGACGGGACCTTTACGAATGTCACCGATCAGGCAGGCGTCGGCGAGATCGGACTCTGCCTGGGAACCGTCTTCGGGGACTACAACGACGACGGGTGGCCCGACCTGTACGTCGTCAACGACTTCGGCCGAAACACCCTGTACCGAAACAACGGGGACGGCACTTTTACGGATGTCACGGTCCAATCCGGAACATTGGCCTATGGCGCCGGCATGAATGCGACCTTCGGCGACTACGACAACGACGGCCGTCTCGACCTCTATGTCACGAACATCCGCTCCGAGTATGCCTGGTTCGCCGAGTCTCCGACCATTCGTCGCTACATGTACAACTCCTTCGCCCAAGGGGTGTGGCTGACGGACATGCCTTTGTACTTTCAGATTTTCCGACAGTCGGGCTTTGGTTTCGTGGGCGTTTTCCAGCAGATGGCTTCCGGCAATTCACTGCTGCGCAACAAAGGCGACGGCACCTTCGAAGACGTGAGCTGGAAGGCCTCAGCCAATCCTCCCGGCTGGTTCTGGGGCGCTGGAATGTATGACTTCGACAACGACGGCTGGAAAGACATCTATGCAGCCGACGGCTGGGTGTACAACGACCCCGGCACGGAGATCGAACTCGACTTCCTCAACAACGTGGTCAGCCGGCAAGCTGAATACAAGACGGGAATGTTCTTCGACCCCGACCACTTCGGGCAGACTTCGTGGCACGGCTGGGAGCACAACCGGTTGCTCCGCAACAACGGGGACGGGACCTTCGTCGAGATCGGAAGGCCGTCCGGCACGGATCTGATCACCAACAGCCGCGGGGTGGCGGTCGCGGATTTCTGGAACCGGGGCTCGCTGGACATTGCGGTTTCCGCTTCCAGCGATCACCACGCCCTCTTGAAGAATGAGGTCGGCGGGCGTCGTCACTGGTTTGCCGTCGAACTCGTGGGCACGAACTCCAACCGGGATGCGGTCGGTGCGCGGGTGACCATCCACGCAGACGGAAAGCTCCAGATGCGCGAGGTGGTCCTCGGAGACGGGTACGGCTCACAGAGCACACTTCGCCAGTATTTCGGTGTTGGCAACGCCGACAAGGTCGATGAACTGACGGTTCGCTGGCCCAAATCAAAGACTCTCCAGACGTTTCGAGATCTCCAGTCAAATCGGGTCTACCAGGTCACAGAGGGTGATCCGGGCCTGCGCGCGAGAACTTTCGAGGTGAAACACAAATGAGTATCCGGAATCTCGCCATTGTGGGCTTCGGATTGCTGTTGATCGCTGCGGCCGATTCCAAGCAGTCCTGGTTTCTGGACCTCACTCAGAGTGCGGGCGTCCAGGCCCCGCACCACAACCGCTCCTTCGATAACCCCTATGCCAATATCATGGAGGGCTATACCGCTCTGGGAGCCTCGGCGTCGGTAGCCGATTTCAACGGGGACGGCTTCGAAGATCTCTTCGTGACCGATTCCGAACTCGACGGCAAGAACCACCTTTACCGCAACAACGGAAACATGACCTTTACGGACGTCGCCGGTCAGGCAGGCGTCGCCGACGGCAATGATGCCGACGACGCTTCGGCCGACTCGCTCTGGTTCGACTACGACAATGACGGCGATCCCGACCTGCTGGTGGTACGCTTCGGACACAACCAGCTGTTCGAGAATCTGGGAAACGGCACCTTCCGTGATGTGACGCGTCAGGCAGGGCTATACCGATACATGAATGCCATCACCTCGGTTGCCTTCGATTACGATCGGGACGGCGACCTCGATTTGTTCGTGGGCGGCTACTTCCAGGATATTGACGTCTTCGAACCCAAGACACCGCGCTTCTTCCCGGAGAGTTTCGAAACCGCAAACAACGGGGGCGGGCTTCTCGTGCGACTTCGGAACGGATCGGTTCTTCGCAAACAACGGCGACGGGACCTTTACCGACGTCACGAAGACGGCCGTCGGCATCGACACCAAGAAGGGAATGAATGTCGACTGGGGCGATTACGACAACGACGGTCTTCTGGACATCTTCGTCACGAACATCACCGATGAGTACATGCGCGAAGGGAACTTCCTGTGGAAGAACAACGGGAACCTGACCTTCTCCGATGTCTCTCGGGAAACGGACACATACGACACCGGATGGGGCTGGGCAGGCAAGTTCTTCGATTACGATCACGATGGCTGGCTCGATCTCTACGTGGTCAACGGCTGGGTGTCGGCGGGCAAAGACAATTACGTCGTCGATATCTTCAACATGATCGTCAAGCCGGGAATCGATCTGGCGGACGCTCGCAACTGGCCTCCGATGGGGAACAAAACCCTGAGCGGTTACCAGAAGAGCCGGATGTTTCACAACGAGAAGGGCCAAATCTTCACCGATCAGGCACCGTCCCTCGGGCTCGATTCTCTGAAGGACGGGCGGGGCATCGCTCTGGCCGATTTCGACAACGACGGTCGTATCGATATGTATGTTGCCAACGCCAATTCGACACCGCTCCTGTTCCGGAACAACCTACCCCTCGACGGACATCGCAACTGGGTGGAGTTCCTGCTGGAGGGAGTCAAGTCGAACCGCGATGCCGTTGGCGCCCAGATGCGTCTGACCGCCGGCGGGCGCACGCAACTGAGTTTCGTCAACGGCGGCAACGGGTTCGCCTCGCAGAGCACCCATCGCCTGCACTTCGGCCTGGCGGACAACAGAGAGATCCAGAAGGTGGAGATCCGCTGGCCGAGCGGCCAGATCCAGACCTTTCAGAACCTGGCCGCCAATCGTATCTATCGGATCAAGGAGAACGAAGGGATCAAGAACTTCGAATAGCGTCCCTGTCGGCTGGGCCAATCTCAGCCGCTGCGGACTCGTTTCTGAGGTTTGGAGTTGAAAGAACATGGTGAAACCTTTTCTGGTACTGCTTGTGTTCCTGACAGCCGCCCCAAGCGGCGAGCAGGACTACAGCGCCGCCGTTGCGGCGGTCTCCTCGGGCAACGTCGACGAAGCCCTGAACCACTTCGAGGCGGCCTTGAAAGCCGAGCCCAACAATCTCCGTTATGGCAACGACTACCGCCAGGCGGTGATCAAAGAGAAGGCCTACGACCGCAGCATCGCGTTCTTCGAAAAGCTGGTAGCGGACCATCCGGATGCGGCCAACGCTTTCTTGAATTTCGGATTCGCGTACGTCGACAAGATTCCCGATTCCGGTTCGATTACTCAGGTTCTCAACGCGAATACGGCTTTGGGTTACTTTACGAAGTCCATCGACCTCGAGCCGAGCTGGATCGCCTATTACACCCGTGGCAACAGCTACCTGTTCTGGCCCAAGATCTTCAACCGCACTCAGCTCGGTATCGATGACCTGCAAGTTGCGCTGAAGATGCAGCAGGCGGGTCCCAAACTCGGCGTCTATGTCCGCACCTACATTGCCCTCGGGGATGGCTACTGGAAGATGGATGAACCGGAACAGGCCAGGAAGTTCTGGAAACAGGGCCTCGAGGAGTACCCCGGGGATGAGGCGCTCGAGAAGAGGCTGGCGGCGAGCAACGACGAGTTGGGTTCGATCGTCAGTGTCTCCTACGACCCCAATGTTCGCGTAAACACGGATTTGTCCGACCTATGGAAACATCAATGAAGGCCACCCTCTTCCTTCTCTTCTTCGTGGGCACCCTGCAGGCCGCAGGGGCGGACGACCCCTCATCCCAGATCCGATTCGTTGAAATCGGACAGCAGGCCGGAGTCCGGCACCAGCACCATACCCGTCGGTTCAAGGGACCTTACTCGGACGTTCTGGGTATGTTCACTTCCGGCGGGGCGGCGTCGGCCGTGGCCGACTACGACAACGACGGTCTGGAGGATCTGTTCGTTACCGATTCCGATCAAGGAACGACCAATCATCTGTTTCACAATGACGGCAATCTCGTCTTCAGCGATCGGACCGAGAAAGCTGGAGTCGGCGGCGGGAATGATCCCAAGACGATCGTAGCCGACGCACTCTTCTTCGACTACGACAACGACGGCTGGAAGGATCTGGTACTGGCGCGTTTCGGAACTCCGGTGCTGTTTCACAACCAGGGCGACGGCACGTTCAAGGATGTGACCGCAAGCTGTGGGATGAACAAGTTCGCCAACTCTCTTTCCGTTACGACTTTCGATTACGACAACGATGGTCTGCTGGATCTGATCTTCGGCAACTATTTTCCGCCGGTGAACCTGCTGGATCTGTCGACCACCAAGGTCCTGCCCCGCGATTTGGACAACGCCACCAACGGAGGCGGTGTCACGCTCTGGCGGAATCTCGGGGGAGGTCGCTTCGAAGACGCCACCGAGAAGGCGGGCCTTGCAAACGGCCATGGATGGACCCTCGATTGCGGCATTGGCGATTTCAATAACGACGGGTTGCCCGACATCTACGTGGCCAGTGATTACGGAACGGACCGGGTCTACTTCAACAAGGGTGACGGAACGTTTCGGGACGCTTCGCAGACTGCCATCGGATACGACACGAAGAAGGGGATGAATGCTGAGGTCGCGGACTATGATAACGATGGATTCCTCGACGTCTATGTCACGAACATCACCGATGAGTACATGAAGGAATGCAACATGCTCTGGCACAACAACGGTGACGAGACGTTCACCGACGTTTCGCGGGAAACCGGAACCTGCGACACCTTGTGGGGCTGGGGTGCGAAGTTCGGGGATTTCGACAACGACGGTTGGCTCGATCTGTTCGCCGTCAATGGACTCCGTTCGGCCAGCGACGACAACTACATTCCCGTTCTGGTGGAAATGATCATCAGACCCGGAGTCGATTTCAGCGACCTATCCAACTGGCCGGCCATCAAGGATATGAGCTGGAGCGGATACCAGAAGAGCAAGCTCTTCCAGAATCTGGGCAAGATGAACATCTTCAAAGAGATTTCCGCTCAGGCGGGAGTGGACAACGACCTGGACGGGCGCGGCGTCGCCCTCGGGGACTTCGACAACGATGGCCTCCTGGATATCTACCAGACTAACGCCGACCAACCGTCCCTTCTGTACCACAACGTCAGCAGCCGGCCCGGCCACTGGATCACGCTCCAGCTGATCGGGACAAAGTCGAATCGCGATGCGATCGGCGCTCGTGTGACCTTGACGGCCGGCGGAGCCCGTCAGATGCGGGAAATCTCGGGTGGGGACGGCTACTCCGCCCAAAGCAGCTACCGGCTGCACTTTGGGATCGGGTCCGCCGAAAAGATCGATGAGTTGCGCATTCGGTGGCCCGGCGGAGGAGAGGAGACCATTTCCGTGCCGTTGGACCGGGTTTCCTACGTTCGCGAGGGCTCTGGGGTCGTCGATGTCTCTACTATTCGAAAGCCCTGATCGGGCAGAGAGGAACGGATTGCGAAAATGAGCGGCAGACAGCTTGGGATCGTTCTGATCGCCCTTCTGACCGGTCTATCCTCCTCTCTTCTGGCGGAGGATGGCCAGGAGAATGAGCTTTGGCACTACCGCAACCTGGGCAAGGCATTCTATGAGAATCCCACGACCCAGTACCAGGCCGTGGAAATGTTCAAGAAGGCTCTGGATTTGGCGCCCGGCTCTCCTCGGGAACTGGTCAACTATGGTTTGGCCCTCCTGCGGGCAGGCAAGACGGATGAAGGCATTCAGGAGCTCCTGGCCGCCCAGAAGGCGGATCCCAGGATCCCGCACACCTGGTTCAATCTGGGCATCGTCTACAAGAAGGCCGCCCAGTACGAGAAGTCACGAGAAGAGTTCGAAGAGATGGTGCGGTTGGTTCCCGATGAACCGATCTCACACTACAACCTCGGTGTCATTCTCAAGCTCACCGGTGACTCGGCGGGAGCTTTGAAGGAGTTCGAGCGTGCGGCCGAGCTGGATCCGAATCTGGCGGGCCCCTATTTCCAGATCTACAACGCCTATCGGGCAGCGGGACGGACGGCGGATGCCCAGGAGGCGTTCAAGAAGTTCCAGGAAAACAAGCGCAAACAGGCGTCCAGCGCTGTTCCAGAGGACCTGGACTGGAGCTACTACTCAGAAATCCTCGACGTCATCGACCCCATGGCAGCGCCGCAGGACTCAGCCCGGAACTTCCCGACGGCGGCCGATTTTCAGCCGAGTCCTTCCGACCTTCAACTCGCCGGCACTCCCCTGGGTCTCGAACTGATCTCTCCCGAGCAGGGAACGGAGCCGGCTGTCCTGGCATGGTCGGATCAGGAGGTGCGACTACTTCCCGCCCTCGGAGGAGAATCGCGGCAAGTCTTCAAAGCAGAGCCCGGGAAGATTCGGACCGTGGCCCCCGGGGACTTCGACAATGACGGCAAGGTCGATTTTTGCGTCATCCTGGATCGCGGTATCGCCTTGCTGCGAACCACCGAGCAGGGTTTTCAACGCATCGATTGCCCGGTGGCTGAGAACGCCTATTCCGCCGCCCTTTGGATGGACTTTGACCACGACTCTGATCTCGACCTCTTCCTGCTGGGAAAGAAGTCATCCCTTTTCCGCAATGACGGCAACTCCGGATTCAGCGACCAGACTCCGCTCTTTCCATTCGTCGACGGGGAAGCCGTGGTCGGATGCCAGGTCGATCTGGTCAAAGATACGAATGGTACCGACCTGGTCATGGCCTACGCGGACCGGTCACCTGTTCTATATCGTGACCGACTCGCCGGGCTGTTTGCGGCTTCGGATCTTCCCGGAGTCGACTCGGACACGACCCGACTCCATTCGGTCGATCTCAACAACGACGGCTGGACCGATCTATTGGGAAGCTCCGAACACGGTGTTCGCGTCTACTGGAATCACTCCGGGCAGCTGGAGGCGAGTGACCTCGTGGTCGGTTCGCGGCCGATAGCACTGGCGGATCTCGGCAACCGCGGCTTTCTGGACATCGTCAGCGGCGACCATCTCTTCCGTAACGATGGACAGGGACATTTCAGTGAAGCCGCCACGATCGACTCGATGAAGGGGGCTCGCCGGTTGGTGGCCGGTGATCTCGATGCCGACGGCAGGGTCGACCTCGCATTCCTCGATGCCAACGGAACGTTGCGGGCTCTGAGGAGTTGCGCGAAGCCTTCAGCCGATTGGCTGGAAGTGGAGCTGACAGGCGTGCGGAACGCCCGTCTTGCTCCCGGCGCCGAGGTGGAGGTGAAAGCCGGCCGGCTCTACCAGAAGCGTATCTACGAGGGAGTTCCGTTGCACTTTGGGTTGGGAACATTCGGCCAGGTGGATACCGTCCGCATCACTTGGCCCAACGGCCTCATTCAGAACGAGACGGAGCAGCCTGTCGGCAAGCTTCTGACCTTCAAAGAAAAACAACGCCTGTCCGGATCGTGTCCGATGGTGTTCACATGGAACGGGAGCCGATTCCAGTTCATCACGGACGTGCTCGGCGTGGCCCCCCTGGGTGCGGCGGCGGGTGACGGCGTCTATTTTCCCGTCGATCACGATGAATATATTCAGATCCCGCCCGGAGCTCTCGAAGCCAACGATAACGGGGACTATGAGGTCCGGGTCACGGAGGAGCTTCGGGAAGTCAGCTTTCTCGACCAAATCAGGCTGATCGCGGTCGACCATCCGGAAGGAACGAGTATCTTCACCAGCGACAAGTTCAAGTCTCCTCCGTATCCCAAGTTTCGCCTCTTTGGGGTGAGGGACCGTCACTACCCGGTCCGTGCCCGCGATGATCGGGGAGACGACGTGCGCGCTGCACTGCTGAAGCGCGATCGTCGTTACCCGGCCGGATTCTCCAGAAACATGGTGGGAGTGGCCGAGCCCCATAGCCTGATCATGGATTTCGGGCCCGGCGCGGCTCCTGATAATCGGGCCATCCTGGTACTGAACGGATGGGTGGACTGGGCCGACGGAAGTACCATCCGCCGGATCTCCCAGGATCGGACCTCCGGCTTCATCATGCCCTACCTGCAGGTCAAGGATGGAGACGGAAACTGGCAGACCGTCGTCGACGACATGGGAGTGCCGGCGGGAAAGCCGAAGACCATCGTGGTCGATCTGACGGGGAAGTTCCTGTCCGCTTCCCGGCAGGTCCGCATCGTAACCAGCCTTTGCGTCTACTGGGACGAGGCGTTTCTCAGCGAGGATGTCGGACCTCCTCAGGTTTCGACGGCCGAGCCCCGACTTCGCCGAGCCGATCTGCACTTTCGAGGATTCTCCACTACCGTCGTGCATCCTCAGCGAACTCAGCCGGAGCGGTTCGAGTATGCCAAGTGGAGACCCGAATCGATGTGGAACCCGACCCCTGGCCTGTACACCCGCTATGGAGAGGTCGCTCCTGTGCTCTCCAGCATCGACGACGAGTTCGTCATCATGGGATCGGGGGACGAACTTCAACTGCTCTTCCCCAGCCGATCTTTGCCTCCGCTGAAGGAAGGGTGGGTCCGGGAGTTTCTCTTGTTCGTCGACGGTTGGGCCAAAGACGGAGACTTGAACACCGCATTTTCGCAAACCGTGGAACCTCTGCCTTTCCACGGCATGTCCGGGTACCCGTACCGCCAGGATGAGCACTATCCAAATGACGACGCCCATAGGAGATACCGTTCGGAATACAACACGCGCCCGGCTTTACGGCTGTTGCGTTCCCTGGTCGAAGAACACGGAATTCATCGTCCGATGCCAGAGCCGAAGAGTAACTGAGAGATCAGAATGTTCTCATTGAGGAGAGGAAAATGTCAGAAATTACAGCCGAAAGAGTCAGAGAAGAGGTCAGAAATCGCGTGGCCGAATTGACCGAGATGGATCCCTCCGAGGTCAGCGATACGGCCAGTTTCATCGAGGAACTGGGAGTGGACTCGCTGATGGCCATCGAATTGATGGTAGCCCTGGACAAGGAGTACAAGATCGACATTCCGGAAGAGGAATTCCGCGAGATCAAGAATGTGGATCAGGCGGTAGACGTGGTCATGAAGCACCTTCCCGCGACCTCGCCTCAGTAAGCGGCGGCTGAATCCGGTATCCGAGAGGGTCCGGGAAAGACAACAGAGATGCGCAGAATCGTCATCACAGGCCTGGGTATGGTTACCCCGGTCGGATCGGGAAAGGAGGCCTTCTGGGAGGCCGTAACTTCCGGCACGAACGGGATCGCACCGGTACGTTCCTTCGACACGAGCGAGTTCCCCGTGAGTCTGGGGGCCGAAGTCAAAGACTTCGACCCCAGGGATCATGTCCGGAAGCAGCCGCCTCAGCAACTCGGGCGGGCCTCGCAGATGGCGGTGGCCGCAGGTCATATGGCGATCAAGGACGCAAGAATCGAACTCGAGGGCCTTGATTCCAACCGGATCGGGGTGTCCATGGGCACTACATCCGGAGAGCCCCTCTTTGTCGAACAGTACAACGATGCGCGCAAGGCCGGCGGTTTCGACTCGATTCCCGGCGAGATCTTTCCCAAATACCCGTGTCACGTCATCCCGGGGAATGTGGCCATCGAGTTCGGCTGCAGGGGGCCATCACTGATGATTCCTACGGCCTGTGCAGCGGGCAACTATGCCATCGGCTACGCCTACGATCTCCTTCGCATCGGCAGGACCGATCTGATGCTCGCAGGTGGGGCGGATGCGTTCTCACGCATCACCTACATGGGCTTCGCACGCCTCGGCGCGATCGCTCCCGAGCGCTGCCAGCCTTTCGACAAGAACCGGAAGGGGATGGTTCCCGGCGAAGGCGCCGCCGTGCTGATCCTGGAGCCTTTGGAATCGGCCCTGGCACGTCAGGCGAATATCTACGCGGAAATCCTCGGGTACGGCGTCAGCTGCGATGCGCATCACATGACGGCAGCACACCCCGAAGGCGCCGGCGCCATGCGGGCTATGGCCGCCGCCTTGAAAGAGAGCGGAGTCGCCCGCGAACAGGTGGACTACATCAGTGCTCATGGCACTGGTACTCCCACTAACGACCGTGTGGAATCGTTGGCCGCAAGGCGGCTTTTCGGCGAACTCGCTGAAAGAATACCCATGAGTTCGATCAAGTCGATGATCGGTCACACGATGGGCGCCGCCAGCGCCATCGAGGCCGCCTGCTGTGCTCTCGCGCTCAGTACGGGGGTCATTCCGCCGACCATCAATTACGAAGAGGCCGACCCGGAATGTGACTTGGACTACGTCCCCAATCAGGCACGCCGGACGGAACCCAGAATCGTTCTCAACAATGCTTATGCCTTCGGGGGCAACAACGCGGCACTATGCCTGGCGAGGTGGGAAGGTTGAGCGAGCCTGTTGTCATTACGGGAGCCGGGGTGATCACATCGATCGGAGCGGGATTCGAGGAGTTCAGTTCCGCGCTTTTCGACTGCCGCGTCGGCATGACGAGCAGCGAGGTCATCGACTTCGGCGACGATCTCCAGGCGATCACCTGCGAGGTCGAAGATTTCTCGCCTCAACGCTGGTTGGGACCCAAAGGGATTCGCGTGCTTGACCGAAGTGCACGACTATTGGCGGTTGCGGCACAGCTCTGTCTGGATTCGGTGGAGCGGGTGCCTCCTGACTCCAACGAAGGAGATCCGGACCTCGGTCTGGTTTGCGGGACGATTTTCGGGAGTATTCACAGCATCGCTTCCTTCGATTGGAGCGGCCTGGAGGATGGTGTCAAATACGTCAATCCCATGGCCTTTCCAAATACCGTCATCAATTCCCCAGCCGGTCAAGCTGCGATCCGCCACAAGCTGGGAGGCGTCAATTCGACCATCTCCGCCGGACTCGCCTCCGGTCTGATCGCCATCCAGTATGCGACGGATTTCCTGCGGTTGGGCCGGGCACGAATGCTCCTGGCCGGAGGCGTCGAGGAGATCGCCGAGGAGTCTTATCTGGGTTTCCGCAAGAACGGGTTGTTGTCCTCGAGCCAACATCCACGTCCCTTTCTCGAGGAACGGGACGGTGTGATTTTGGGCGAGGGTTCGGCTTTGCTTGCTCTGGAGTTGAAGCAGACCGCTGTTGGCCGCGGAGCGACACCGCTGGCCGAGGTGGCCGGCGTCGGCTCATCTCAGGATGCCCGACGCATCGACGGCTTCTCGCTCAATGCGGTTGGAGCTGAAAGAGCCATCCGTGAGGCCCTGCGGACAGCAGACATCGGCCCGCAACAGGTCGGCGGCATCATTTCCAGCGCCAGCGGCAGCCATGGTGGTGATTTCATGGAATTGGAGGCCCTGCGAAGGGTGTTCGGAGACAATCTCGCGGGGATTCCGATCTCCTGCCCGAAGGCTTCTTGCGGCGAGACCCTCGGTGCAGCGGGTGCGATCGGAGCGGCAGCAGCGCTGGCCGCTGTCCAGCGCCGCGAGATCCCTCCGACGGCCGGGACAGAAGATCACCCGCAGGATCTTTCGCTGCGGAGCACACCCCAACCTCTCACTGGAGACAACGTACTGGTGACGGCCTTCAGCTGCGAGGGCAGCAATGCCGCCGTCGTGCTGCGGTAGCCCCGAAAGTTCCGGGTTCCGAGTTCCGGGTTCCGTGGAATCTGCCTCGAGCGAAATGACTCGTGGCGGAAAACAGGGAGGGCGATCCAAGGTGGGACGACTGTCGACCCAGGCTTGGGCAACATGCTCCCGGATCTCGAAGTTCCATGGTTTGGAGCTTTCCAGTTCAGTCCACCCCGTCCACCGGGCCGAAAGGAAAACACTTCGTATTTCCTACACATATAAGACCCGTCTTGATCCTGCAGCATCTCAAGGGAAGGCAAAGGAGGATCTCCGATGCGTTATTTCAGGACTACCCGTGCGCCCGATCTGAGCGACGACCTCATCGTGCTGGGATGGTCCAAGGCACAGATGAGATCGTTGCTCGATAGGTATCGGTCCGGCGCCGCCCGGCAAGTCCGGACCTTCGACGCCATGACTTCGAAAGCTGCCGAGACCTCTGGCGCCTCTACAGAAGAGTGCGGTTATTTCCGGGCGGCCATTTGGAGATTGGCCTCCTGCTGGATCCCCTTGTTCTCCACGACCTTCACGATCTGGTTGACCGGCACTTGTGTGAGTTCCTGCTTCTCTCCTGAAGGCCACTGGATTTC
>JARRKC010000010.1:0-64121 GCA_037388505.1 Acidobacteriota bacterium
CAGACTCTGACCGTCTCGATCACCTCGGCCTCGTCCACGGGCAGCACGACGGCCAGAGGACGGGATCGAAACGAGGTCAGAGCATCGCATTCGTATGCGGCCAGTTGTTGAGGAGCGCGGAGCAGTCGGTCGTCCGGATAAATGGGACCGAACAACCTTGTGACCTCTGCTTGCTGCATGTCCGTCTTGATTTCGTTCGAGCGGTTTCCATGAGAGTATAACCCCCGGGGAACCAAGGATGGGCGCCGATTCCCGCTCGGAGAGTGATTCAACGTTGGGTGTCTATCCCAGGAACCACAGTTTGACGGCAAAGACGATGATCGTGGCGGTCACGACGGCCCGGATCCATTGATGGCCTTTCTTGATGGCCAGCCGGACCCCCAACTGACCCCCGGTTACCGTTCCGGCGGCCAGTACGAGGCCGTAGATCCAGTCCACCTGTCCCTGCCATGCGAACAGCGCCAGTGAAATCCCCGTGAAGACCAGGATGCTGAGGACTTTGACCGCATTGCCCCTGACCAGGTCGAGGCCGGCCGCCGTGGTGACGCCGAGGATCAGGAACCCGACTCCCGCTTGAACGAAGCCTCCGTAGATTCCCACGAAGAAGAAGCCCCCGGCCAGGAGCAGCGACTGCGTCGAGGTGCGCGTCGCGGACGCGGAGGGACTGCGTTTCCCGAAAGGATTCCAGAGGTTCCACAGTGTAATGGCCACCATGAGAAAGGCGAGAATGTTCTGAAAGTTCTCCGCGCTGACCTGAAAGGCGATCCAGACACCGAGCAAGGCTCCCACGGTTGCGGGCAGCGCGGCCCAGACGAGCGATCTCCAGTCCAGGACGCGATGGTGATGGAACCCCGCCACGGCGCCGACATTCTGAAGCAGGATGCCCACGCGGTTGGTCCCGTTCGCCATCAGAGCCGGCAGTCCCATGAAGATGAGGATCGGCAGCGTGAGGAAGGATCCCCCGCCTGCAATGACATTGACCGTGCCGGCGACCAGACCCGCACACAGCAGCAGCAGGTAGTGTAAGGCGCTCTGCAGTTCCATGCCCCAACGCTCCAAAAACGTGCAACCATTTCGTGAAGGCCGGTCTTCCTGAGTTTCACCCCGGAATCACGTTCGACGGGAGTATATCAACTCCGACGAAGGCTCTCTTCGGATTGCATCCTCGCTGAGAAGACTTAGAATCGTTACGGACTTCTCTCGAGAGCCGCGTTCGAGGTGAGATCGTGGCGCAGCTCGAGGTGGATTCTGGCACGACACCAGGCAGGAGTGAGCTCATGTCCCTTGGAGTTCTGGCATCTCTTTCGGTTCTTCCCATTGCTTTGGCGCTCGTTCTCATGGTCGGCATGCGCTGGCCGGCCACCCGAGTCATGCCTCTGGCCTGGCTGGTGACCGCCCTGATCGGGTTCCTCGTCTGGAAGATGCCCGCCGGTTTCCTGGCGGCATCGACGATCAACGGCTTCGGGGGCGCTTTGAACGTTTTGATCATCGTCTTCGGAGCCATCCTGATCCTGTACACGCTTCGCGACAGCGGTGCCATGGAGACGATCAACTACGGGTTCCATGGGATCAGCCAGGACCGGCGCGTCCAGACGGTCATCATCGCCTTCATGTTCGGTGCGTTCCTGGAAGGTGCGGCAGGCTTCGGCACGCCCGCAGCCATTGCGGCTCCTCTCCTCCTCAGCCTGGGATTTCCCGCGCTGGCGGCCGCCATGGTATCGCTCGTCGCCAACTCCGTCCCGGTCAGCTTTGGCGCGGCCGGCACACCGATCTGGTTCGGACTGAGCACTCTCGAGCCTCACATCGATGCGGCCATCGCCGACGGCGCGGCACACTTCAACGGCATGGACGGGTTCCTCGACGTCATGGCTCGCTGGACGGCCGTCCTTCACGCGTTCATGGGATTCGTCGTTCCGCTGCTGATCGTTTGCCTGCTGACGCGATACTTCGGCGAGGAGAGGTCCTGGAGGCCGGGACTGAGAGCCTGGAAGTTCTGTCTGTTCGCTTCGGTCGCGTTCCTGGTCCCCTACGTCGGTACCGCGTTTCTCCTGGGAGAGGAATTCCCGACGCTGTTTGGGGGACTGATCGGACTGGCGGTCGTGGTCACAGCCGCCCGCAAAGGTTGGTTCGTCCCCAAGGACACCTGGACTTTTGGGCCGCGCTCGGCCTGGGAGAAGGAGTGGACGGGCGACATTTCGGCGCCTGAAGAGCAGGTCTTTCAACCGAAGATGAGTCAGTGGATGGCCTGGACGCCCTACATTCTCATCGGTCTGATCCTCGTGCTGACCCGGGTGACGTTTTTGCCGTTGCGTTCCTGGCTCTCGTCGATCACGCTGAGCTGGCCCAATATCTTCGGCCACGACAGTGTGGACTTCGCCCTTCAGCCGCTCTATCTCCCCGGCGTCATTCCGTTCGCTCTGGTGGCGATTCTGACGATCTTCCTGCACCGCATGCCGGGGGCAAAGGTTCGTGCCGCCTGGGTCGACTCGGTGAAGCGAATGAAGGATCCGACGATCGCCCTCCTGTTTGCCGTCGCGCTCGTCGAGATCTTCAAGCAGTCCGGCATCAATGCGGTCGGATATCCGTCCATGCCGCTCAGCATGGCCAAGGCGACCGCCGCCGTTGTCGGTTCGAGTTGGCCGTTCTTTGCGCCCTTTGTCGGTGCGCTGGGGGCCTTCATCACCGGCAGCAATACCGTGTCGAATCTCCTCTTCTCGGAGTTCCAGTACGGCCTGGCATCCCAGTTGCACCTCTCGCATGTGATTACCATCGCGCTGCAGACCGTGGGAGGGGCGATGGGTAACATGGTCTGCATTCATAACATCGTGGCCGTGTCGGCAACGGTTGGCCTGATCGGTATGGAAGGCGCTTTGATCAAGCGTGACGCCCTTCCCATGTTCATCTATGGAATCGTGACCGGAATCGCGGGCCTGCTGTTCACCTTCGTCTTCTTCCCCAACGTCTTCTAAGGAGCGCGCATGTAATGAGCGACCCCTGCGCGGTAATCGAATCCCAGTCATGTTGCCCCGAAATGAACACGAGCGACAGTTGGCAGGTTCGGCAGGCGGGCGGCCCGTCGGAGACTGATCAGTCCGGGACGGTTGGAACTGCGGGCAGCACTCACGTTCATGCACCGAACCGGACGCTGCACGTTCCATCGTCCGAGCGCAGCGCCGGCGCGTGAGCGTCAGTGCGCGAATGTAATGAGCGCGACCCTTGCGCTGCTGCGGACGCTCGATGTCGAGCATGGACAGGTCCCACCAGGCCAACTACACTAGCCGCATGAACGGGAAGCGGCTCTTCATCACGTTCCTTCGGATGGCCATCGGCTGGCATTTCTTTTACGAGGGTGTCTCCAAGTGGATCGCTCCAGACTGGACCGCCCATGGCTATCTGGTCAACGCGACGGGCTTCCTGTCGGGCTTCTATCACGGACTTGCATCTTCGCCCGCGGCCATGAGCTTGATCGATCCTTTGAATGTCTACGGATTGATCCTCATCGGCCTCGCGCTGTTCCTCGGAGTGTTCATTCGCCCCGCCGCCGCTGCCGGAGCCGTGCTGTTGGGGCTCTACTATTTCGCCTACCCTCCCTTCGCCGGGGCCTGGTTCGGCTCGACCGAAGGGAATCTCTACATCGTCAACAAGAGTTTCATCGAAGCCGCCGCTCTCATCGCACTCCTGTTCATGCGAGAACGGGGCTACGGGCTCCATGCTTTGAAGTCTTTCATGATGAGCAAGACGGAAGACGGTGTGGGTGAAGCAGTTTCCGGCCTGTCCGGAAACTCGAGAAGAGAAGCACTCAAGAACCTCGCGACGGTGCCGGCACTGGGAATCATGGGATGGGGCGCCTCCCACGAACATCAGACCTATGGGGTCGACACCCTGTCCGGAGCCACCGTTCAGGTGGGCCGGGCCGATTTGTCCGAACTGAAGGGCGAGTTGCCCAAGGGAAGAATCGGAGATCATGAAATCAGCCGGCTGGTCCTGGGAGGGAACCTCATCGGCGGCTGGGCCCACGCCCGCGACCTGATCTACGTCTCCTCGCTTTTTCGTGCCTACAATACGGAGCGAAAGATCTTCGAGACTCTGATGACCGCGGAGGCGGCGGGGATCAATGCCATCAATATCGGCTTCCCCTCGAATCCGGTGCTGCAGAAGTACAAGAAAGTCACGGGAAGCAGGATAAAGGTCATCTCGCAGGTCGCACCCGATCTGGAAAGGCCGGACTACTTCGCCGATATCGATCAGGCCATTGATTACGGTGTGGACATCATCCAGATCCAGGGGAATCAGTGTGACTGGCTGGTCCGCGACAAGCGCATCGATGTCATCGAGAAAATGATGGACCGGATCCGCAGCCAGGGATACACCGCCGGCCTGGCCTCCCATACGATCGATGCGCTGATTGCGTGCGAGGATGCGGGGATCCTGCCGGACTACTACATGAAGACCATGCACCATGATCGGTACTGGTCGGCGCATCCGATGGAGAATCGGGTTCCCTTCGAAGTCGACGGGGAGCAGTATCTCGACCACAACCGCTTCCACAACAACATGTTCTGTCTCTTCCCCGAGCGCACGGTCGAGTTCGTTCGCCGGGCAACGGTCCCCGTCATGGGATTCAAGGTGCTGGCGGCAGGTGCTCTTCAGCCCGAGGACGGATTCCGCTGGGCTTTCGAGAACGGCGCCGATTTCATCTGCGTCGGGATGTTCGATTTCCAGATCGTCAAGGATGTCAACATCACCCTCGATGTCCTGAACGATTTGCCGAAACGCGAGCGCCAGTGGTTCAGCTGAGAAGCGCGGAGAGGCCATGCCAAAGCCAGGGAGTCGATTCTGGATCGGAGTCGCTGTGAGCATTCTCGGCTTTGCGGTCGGGCTCACCAACCTCATGCGGGGGCTCGGCGAGGAAATCAACAACCGCGACGTCGCCATCGGTGCGCTGTGCATCGCCCTGGCCGCAGGCTGGCTGGCGTACCTGCTGCTGGAACTGAAACGCGGCGGGCGCCGTTAGGGCTGACCAGCCGTCGGATCGGGGGGAAGCGAACAGGGAGGAGGTGGCGGAGAGGGTGGGATTCGAACCCACGGTACGGTTACCCGTACACACGCTTTCCAAGCGTGCTCCTTAAGCCACTCGGACACCTCTCCACTTCACACTGTCGCCGCCGAAGTTCGCACTTCGCACCTCGAACTTCGGACTTCTCCCGCTTCCCGGCCGCCTCGCTTCGGCTCATTGCCGTCCGTCCGGGTTACGAGGCCTCATCGACCCGGCCTTGGGATACGGAGGAGGTGGGATTCGAACCCACGTGCCTGGCTCTTCACCAGACAACCCGATTTCGAGTCGGGCCCGTTACGACCACTTCGGTACTCCTCCGCACTCGCGTAAAAGCTTAACATTAGAGCCTTCATGCCGGCGCCAAGTCAAGTCAGGTTCGGGCCTCGGCAGGGAAGGGAAACGCCGGACCAAACATGGTATATTCGGGGCGGAGTGAACTTGTCAGGTTTCGGGTCCTGTGCAACGTTCCCCTCGAATCATGTCAGGTCCGGAAGGAAGCAGCATTAAGAGGACACGAACGTGTGCCGCAGGTAACCCGGAACCTGTCCCTCAGGGCATGATTCTCCGGTTTTGTCCCGATGAAGTGAGCCGAGCATGAGTTACCAGGTCACCGCCAGGAAGTGGCGGCCCCAGAGTTTTGCAGACATGGTGGGGCAGGAGACCGTGACCCGGACCCTGCGCAACGCCTTGAGCACCGGCCGGATCGCCCATGCCTTCCTGTTCTCGGGTGTCCGCGGGGTAGGGAAGACCACCACGGCTCGCATCCTGGCGAAGGCCCTCAACTGTCATCAGGGACTCGGGGAAGAGCCTTGCGGCGAGTGCCCCTCTTGTCTCGAGATCACCGAGGGCAACTCCGTGGACGTTCACGAGATCGACGCGGCTTCGAACCGCGGCATCGACAGCATCCGCGAACTGCGGGAGAGCGTCCGCTATGGAACCGCCCGCGACCGCTTCAAAATCTACATCGTGGACGAAGTCCACATGCTGACGAACGAAGCCTTCAATGCACTGCTGAAGACCCTAGAAGAACCTCCCGCCCATGTGAAGTTCATCCTGGCGACGACGGAGCTTCACAAAATCCCGGCGACCATCGTGTCGCGCTGCCAGAAGTACGAATTCAAGCCCCTTCCGTTCAAGAGTATTCTCGAGCGACTGCGTCTGATCACGGGGTCCGAAGAGGTGGAGATCAGCGAGTACGCCTTAGGTGTTTTGGCAACTTTGGCACAGGGTTCCATGCGTGACGCTCAGTCCGCACTTGATCAGTTGATCGCGTTTGGCGGCAAGCAGATCCGGGACGAGGATGTGAAAGTCTTGCTGGGGGTAATCGATCATGCGGTCGTCTCCGGACTCATCGACGCGGTCTGCGAGAGAGACCGGGGTGCGTTGATCGCCGGAATCCAGGAGCTGACCTCGTCGGGGGTGGCCGCTCAGATGATCTGCTCCAAGCTGATCGAACGGGTGCGGAGTCTGCTCGTCTGCAGGGTGGCGGGTTGGAACGAGCAGTTGCTGCAACTCCCGGATTCGGAAAAGGAAGGATTGCTCGAGCAGGCGAAGCGCTTCAGCGAGCTGGATCTGATCCGCTTCTACGACGTCCTGAACAAGACGTCCAATGAACTGAAATGGCACTCCCAGCCGAACGTCCATTTGGAGATCAGCCTCCTGAAGCTGGTCGAAGTGGCCCAGCTGAGCTCGATCGAGGAGGTGATTCGGGAACTCCGATCGGGAGAGACGGCGCCGCGGGTCCCCACATCAACGGTGAGGAGCATCGGAGCAAGGCAGGAGTCTCGGAACGTGTCGGCCGAGCCGGTCTCGGCGCCCAGGTCGCAGATCGGTTTTGCCCGCGACTCCGAGGCGGCGCCGAGCCAGGACACGGTGCGTCGCTTCATGGACGGACTCCAGAAGAACTTCAAGTCTCTCTATACCCAGCTGCGCTGTGCGTCCGACGTGGTTTACTCGGACGGCCATCTGAGGATCCGCTTTCCGGCCAGTGAGGCCATCCATGCCTCCATGCTCGAGGACAAGCGGGGACGCCTATCGGAATCCTTCGCCGACATCGTGGGTACCCAGACGGACGTGGAGATCCAGGTGGAAGAGAATGTGGAAAAGAAGGCGCCGGTCGGGAATCCGGCCGATGACCCCAAGGTCCGCGCTTTCCTCGAGAGGTTTCCGGGGAAGGTCGTCGTGCGCAAAGAGTTCGAAGACTGAACGGTTGTGACGAGCCGATCGGTCCGTGCCGTGAGAGGGTTTCATGAATAAGAAGCAGTTGCAGAAGATGTTGCAGCAGGCCCAGAGTGTCCAGGAGAAGCTCGAAGAGGAAATGAACAACCTCACCATCGAGGCTTCGAGCGGCGGCGGAATGGTTACCGCAGTCGTCGACGGGCGCAAGAACCTCAAGTCCATTACGATCAAGCCCGAGGCGGTGGATCCGGACGACGTGGAAATGCTGCAGGATCTGATCCTGGCGGCAGTCAACGAGGCTTCTCGGAAGGCCGATGAAGTCTTGAACTCGCAGTTGGGCGGATTGACCGGAGGATTGCTCGGTGGTCTCGGATAGCATGAATTCCCCCGCGACGCACTCGAAGGATCCCATCCAGCGCCTGGTCGACGAGTTTCGACGGCTACCGGGCATCGGACCGAAATCGGCTCAGCGGTTGGTATTTCATCTCCTGAAACGGCCGGACGAAGAGGCCAAAGGTCTCGCTGAGGCTTTGATCGCTTTGAAGGAAAACCTGGGGTTGTGCGGCGTCTGCAACAACATCTCCGACGTCGATCCCTGCAGATTGTGCGGGGATCCCGGTCGGGATCAGCATACGATCTGCGTCGTCGAGGAACCCTTCAATGTCCTGTCGATCGAAAAGAGCGGATGCTACCGCGGTCTGTATCATGTTTTGCACGGCGTGATCTCGCCGATCAATGGAATCGGTCCGGAGGAGTTGAAGATCCGGAATTTGCTCACGCGGCTCGCCGACGGCCAGGTGGAAGAGGTCGTCGTGGCCACGAATCCGACCGCAGAGGGTGAGTCTACTGCTCTCTATTTATCCAGGCTTATCAAGCCATTAGGAATTAAGATCTCACGTATAGGATTGGGTATTCCGATGGGCAGCGACATTGAGTACGCGGACAGCCCCACCTTGTCCCGGGCGCTCGCCAGCCGGAGTGAATACTAGGTCGCCGAGTAGGACAACCGTCCCCGGTTGTCCCCGTGCCCCGATTGCACAACTCCGGCACCGTGATGCGCACGGCCCAGCTTCGATGGCCGGACAGCTTTCCCGGTTGCCGCGACCACGACAGCGGGACAACCGGGGGCGGTGGTCCTACGGTCCCTCGACCCAGACACTCCCATCCCGGAAATACTCCTTCTTCCAGATCGGGACCGTCTGCTTGATCGAGTCGATGAGGTAGCGGCAGGCGGCGAAGGCATCGGCTCGGTGAGCCGCACTGACGGCGATGAAGACGCTGGTTTCTTCAATCTCCAGCCGCCCGATCCGATGGACGATGCTGACGCCTTCGAGGGCCCACTGATCGCGCGCACTTCGTACCAGTTTATCCAGCTCCAGCAGGGCCATAGATTCATAAGCCTCATAAACGAGATGAGTTACGCTCCGACCGTCGGAAGTGTCCCGCACGCGTCCATCGAAAGTGGCAATGGCACCGGCCTTCGGGCTGCGGACGGTTTCCATCAGCGGGGCCGGATCGATCGGCGCATCGGTAAGCCGGATCATCGGCTGCCTCCGCTGACGGGCGGGAACAGCGCAACCTCATCGCCATCGGCGACCGGGCTGTCAAAGCTTCCGTAAGTTTCGTTGACGGCCACTCGCACTCTCGTCCGATAGGCCTCGAGGGCCGGCTGACGGCGGCACAGGAGGTCGAAAAGATCGCCGGCGGTCCGGACTTCCGGAGAGGAGGCCAGTTCGATCTCGCCCTGTCCGATGATTTCTCTCAGGGAGGCAAACAGCAGCACGCGAACCATGCGGGAATTATACGGGATCCTGGGGAGAGTGGTCCCAGGAGAGAAGGAGATGCCTTGGAAGCAAGCCGGGGGCATGAATTCGCTGTTTCGCTCCAGCCTGCGCCGGGTTACCATGGGGGTTCATGAAGCATTGGTTCCTGCTTCTATCGATCTGGTTCGCTGTGTCAACGGTCCGGGCGGACATCGTCAAGATCAATCTGGATGGGATCATCGATCCCGTGACGGCGGATTTCATCCACGAGACACTCCAGAAGGCGGAAGCGGAAGGGGCCGAGTTCGTTCTGATCCGTCTTTCCACTCCGGGCGGGCTGGGCGTCTCCATGCAGCAGATCGTGCAGACGATCCTGAATTCGAAGATTCCGGTGGTCTGCTATGTGGCCCCGAAAGGAGCGCATGCCGCCTCGGCCGGTTTCTTCGTGCTGTTGGCCGCCGATGTCGCTGCCATGGCTCCCGGAACCAACACCGGCGCTGCGCACCCCGTCTTTCCGCTCGGGATGGGCGACAAAACGATGCTGGAGAAGGTGAAGAACGACGCGCTGGCTAGTTTACGGGCCATCGTGAAGCAGCGGAACCGCAATTATGATTTGGCGGCTCAAGCCGTGGAGGAGAGCAAATCGTACACCGCCCGGGAAGCGCTCGACGGCCACCTGATCGACCTCATCGCCGACGATCAGGCGGCTCTGCTGAAGGATCTGAACGGGCGTGAGATCACGCGTTTCACGGGTGAGCGGCAGGTACTGCAGACGGCGGGGATCCCCGTACGTACGGCTGAGATGAGCCTGCGCCAGAAGGTCCTTTCCAACATCGCCGACCCGAACTTCGCATTGATCCTCGGCGTCGTCGGCCTGCTCGGTCTCTACGTCGAATTCACGCATCCCGGCATGGTCGTTCCCGGCGTGGTCGGTGGGATCTGCCTGCTGCTGGCTCTTCTCGGGTTCTCGCTGCTGCCGGTCAACCTGATCGGAGTGTTGCTGATCATACTGGCCTTTGGTCTGTTCGTCGCCGAGGTGAAGGTCCAGGGCTTCGGTGTGTTGGGGCTGGGAGGAATCGTGGCCATGATCCTGGGGCTCATTTTTCTAATCGAAAGCCCTTACCCGCAACTGCGCATCGATCTTTCGATTGCGGCCGCCGTCACGGTCCCGTTCGCGTTGATCTTCATTTTCCTCCTCCGTCTTGTGCTCCGCACTCATGCACGGCAGGTGACCACGGGCGAAGCCGGTCTGGTTGGAGAGATCGGAACCGCCCAGACCGAAGTCGGACCGGAAGGCGGCAGGGTCTTCGTGGCCGGTGAGATTTGGCGGGCCACATCCGCCAAACCGATCATGGTGGGGGAACGGATTCGCGTCGTGTCCGCCCACAACCTGGACCTGGTGGTGGAAAACCTCGCGAGGAAGAATGCTTGAGAATACCGCCCGAAGTGGACGGTACTAGTCGAGGGAGGGATCCATGCTGATTACGCCGACATTCATCATTATTGCAGTTCTGCTGCTCTATCTTCTTTCCGTCATCCACGTGCTTCGCGAATACGAGCGAGGCGTCGTTTTTCGGCTGGGCCGCGTTTTGCCCGAGCCGAAAGGGCCGGGGATCATCCTGGTCTTTTGGCCCATCGATCGGATCGAGCGGGTGAGCCTTCGAACCGTGGCCATGGATGTTCCGGCTCAGGACGTCATTACCCGCGACAATGTGACGGTGAAGGTCAACGCGATCGTCTATTTTCGCGTCCTGGATGCCAATCGGGCGATTGTTACCGTCGAGAACTACCTGTACGCGACCTCTCAGCTGGCCCAGACGACACTGCGCTCAGTCCTCGGGGAAGTGGACCTGGACGATCTGCTCAGTCAGCGCGAGATCCTCAATGCCCGGTTGCAGACGATTCTCGATGAACACACGGACGTCTGGGGGATCAAGGTCTCCATGGTCGAGATCAAGACGGTCGATCTGCCGGCCGAGATGCAAAGGGCGATGGCGCGCCAAGCCGAGGCGGAACGGGAACGTCGCGCCAAGGTCATCCATGCCCAGGGCGAATTCGAAGCGGCGGAGCGCCTGCGCCAAGCCGGCGACGTTCTTGCGGCGCAACCGATCGCATTCCAGTTGCGGTATCTTGGAACCTTGGCGGAAATCAGTGCGGAACAGAATTCAACGATCGTCTTTCCGATTCCCGTCGATTTGTTGTCACACTTGAGCGGGAAAGTGACGCCGAAGGAGCCGAAGGAATAGCGAGACAGATGAGACCACGATTCAGACCCCGAGAAGCCATGTTGCTCTACCTGGTGATTCTCGCCTGCGTCGCCGGTCTTTTTCTGATCGGGCTGGAACTCGGCCGTAACCGGCTGATCGGCGGAAAGGCGGAGCCCGGCCAGGCGGCGGTCGGGAATCCGGGTCGTTCCGAGGCCGCAGAGGAAGGTCCGGTCGAAGTCTTCAAGAACCTGACTCCGTCCACCCCCGCACCACCGGCCGAGACGTCTGAAGCGCCGGGCTCATCGGAGACATCGTCCGATAAGCCGCCAGCTGAAGAGCCCACCCGGACGAGTTCACCGGAAAAAGCCAAGCCGGACTCGTCGGGAGCGCTGCCGGAATCGAAACAGGGCGGCACCCACTACACCATCCAGGTGGCCGCTCATTCCAGCGAACAGGAAGCGCAGCAGACTCTGCTCCGCCTCGAAGCGAAAGGGTTTTCCGCCAGGATCCAGCCTCCGATTCCCCGCCTGGGTGACCGTTTCTACCGAGTCTGGGTCGGTGAATTCGACTCCATCGAGGAAGCCCGCTCCAAAGAGGCCGAGGTGAAAGCGGCAGGCTTCCTCACATACGTCCGCAAAACCGAATGACGCGCGCCCTTCTGCTCTCGATCCTCGCCGGAGGGCTGTTGACCCTGTCCTTTCCGAATTTCTCGTGGTTCCCTCTGGCCTGGGTCGGCCTGATCCCCTATCTGTACGTGTGTTTTACTGCAAAAGCCCGAGATCTGGCGGTCGGGCATCTCCTGTTCTGCGCGGCCTATTTGGGGGGCGTCCTGTACTGGATTCCCCGCGTCCTGGTGGTCTATGGGGGATTGAACTGGTTCATCGGCGGACTGGCGCTGGTCGTCATGGTCCTCGTCCTGGCGCTTCTTCTGGCACCCTTTCCGGTGCTGGTTCGGTGGACGTCAGAGCGCTCCTGGATGGCAGCCGCACTGGCAGCTCCGGGAATCTGGCTGATGACCGAGTTGATTCGGAACTTCTTCCCCTTCGGGGGTTTTCCCTGGGGTGCTTTGGGCTATTCGCAGCTGCCTTACTCCTGGGTTGCCCAACTGGCCGATGTGGGCAGCGTCTATTTGATCTCTTTCGTGGTGGTGCTGGTGAACTCGGCGATCTTCATGATGATCGTCCGCCGAGCCTTTCGCTTCGGTGCCCTGGTCGCCATCGTGCTGGGACTCGTCAACCTGTACGGTCTGTATCGCGTCTACTTCTGGACGCCCCAGCCAGCCGGACAGATCGCAGTCGGCATCGCGCAGGGCGACATCGCGCTGCAGGGTAGTCTCTCGCATTACGCGACCAAGTACTTCAAGACGCTGGCCGGACAGTTCGATGAAGCCGTACAGTCCGGAGCGCGCTGGATCGTCTTTCCGGAAGCGCAGAATCCCTACCGCTTCGAGCGAGACTTTTACTTCCGCGAATTCTGGATCGACCGGGTGAGACGGGATCACGTCTACCTCTTGTTCAACAGTACGCGGGAAGGAGAGAAGGGTTACTACAACAGCGCCTATATGCTCGATCCGGAGGGAAGAGTGACCTACGAATACGACAAGGTTCACCTCGTCCCGTTCGGGGAGTACCTTCCTCTGGCCGCCCTGTTCGGGTACACCCGGGCATTGGTCGCAGAGGTGAGCGGTTTCACTCCGGGAGCCGGGCTCACGGTCGGGCAGGTCGAATCGATTCCGTTCACGACGCTGATCTGCTACGAAGGGATCTTCCCTGAACTGGCCCGCAGCGGCGTACGCCGGGGCGCAAGAATCCTGGTCAACATCACCAACGACGGCTGGTTCGGCCCCACTGCGGCTCCCGCACAGCATCTGGAGATGACGGCGATGCGGGCCATTGAGAATCGGCGAACCTGTATCCGGGCCGCGAACAGCGGGTACAGTGCGCTGATCGGACCCAAAGGCAGGATTCTGCTCCGGACGGGTCTGTTTCGAGAGGCGCTGCTGGTCTCCAATGCGGTCGCCTACAACAGTGACTCACCGTTTCTCACTCTCGGCTTCTGGCCCTGTTATCTCGTTATAATAGTCTCGCTGGGCTTGGCCTTCGCGACCACGGTGGGGACGAACGGCGAGGAGAAAGGTACGACACGGTGATCGAAGACATCGACCTGCAATACCAGGATCTCAAGGAAAGAACCGACCAGCTCTGGGGGTATCTTTGACATAGACGGAAAGAAAGCCGAGCTGGCTCAGATCGAGTCGCGCATTGCGGACCCCTCCATCTGGGAAGATCCCGAGCAGTCTCAGACCGTGATGAAACGTCGCCGTCAGCTCGAGCGGGCCGTCAACCTTGCGGAATCGTGCCGTTCCTCGGTCGGGGATCTGGGAGCCTTGATCGAGCTTCAGGAAGAAGGCGAGGATGTCTCCCATGAGATCGATACCCAGCTCAGCCGGCTCCAGGCCGAAATGGACAAGGCCGAGACGCAGGCGCTTCTTTCAGGTGAGCATGATGCGCTGAATGCGATCGTCACGATACACCCGGGAGCGGGTGGCACCGAAAGCCAGGACTGGGCCGAGATGCTGTTGCGGATGTATCTGCGGTGGGCGGAGAACCACGACTTTCGTGCCGAGGTTACGGACTTCCAGGCGGGGGACGAGGCAGGGGTCAAGTCGGTCACCTTCCTCGTCGAAGGCGATTTCGCCTATGGCTATCTTTCTGCAGAGATCGGAGTTCATCGCCTGGTGAGGATCTCGCCGTTCGATGCCGGCGCCAGGCGACATACGTCGTTCGCCTCGGTCTTCGTGACGCCCGAGATCGAGGATGATGTCGAGGTCGAAATCGACGAGAAGGACCTCCGCATCGACACCTACCGCTCCTCGGGAGCGGGCGGCCAGCATGTCAACGTCACCGACTCGGCGGTACGCATTACCCACCTGCCGACCGGGATTGTCGTGCAGTGCCAAAACGAGCGCTCGCAGCACCGGAATCGCGACGTGGCCATGAAGATTCTGCGCTCGAAACTCTATGAACTGGAACTCGAGAAACGGCGGGCAGAACTGCAGGAAGTCGAGAATCAGAAGGCCGACATTGCCTGGGGCAGCCAGATCCGATCCTATGTCCTGCAACCCTACCGGATGGTCAAGGACCATCGAACCAAGGAGGAGCGTGGCGACGTCGATCGAGTCCTCGACGGAGATCTCGACAGTTTCATTACCGCCTTTCTCAAGGAGAAGAGCCGGCTGCGACAGAAGTCGCAGCAGAATGTCTAGGAACAACCGATGGCTGAGCATGAAGAGCAAGCCGAGTTGATGCAGGAGAAGGACCTGGTGCAGGACGCCGCCTCACTGCGTCGGGAGATCATGGAGAACCGACATGCGCCGGTGGCCAGTGAATTCCCGCGCGGCCGCAAGATCTTCTACTTTCTGACGATCGTCGTCGTGCTTGGGTGTACCTTTCTGATCCTGGGGTCAAGCAGCATCCGCCGGAGCATTGTCACGGCAGCGGCGCTTCGAATTGCCGGCAACCCGGACGCATCGGCGCAGGTCTTTCCCCTGCCGGCTCCGCCTCCCAAGGCACCAAGAGTCAGTGAATCCGCGACGGCCGCCGCCTTTTCCGCCGCGGGAGGGGACCTCGAGGGGGTTCTGTTTGCGAACTCGTCGCCGACGCCCTCGCAGGCCGGATCCGGCCAGCAGGCCGAGGGGAAGGTCCAGAAGGAGTTCGTGCCGCCCCCCAAGACCCAGGAAGCGTCCGAGGCCTATGCTTTGCTGCAATCGAAGAGCGAGATCGCGGCAGCGGTCATCAAAGGGCAGCGGGAAGGCTTCAAGTTCAAGGAATGGACGCCCCGCAAGGTCGATCCGCCGGTGTTCTGGATTGACCTCGTGACCGAACGTGCGTCCGATGGACAGGAAGTCCACTTGATTTGGCAAGTCAATACTTCTTCGGGCGATGTTCAACCGTTGAGCCAGGAAGCGCGGGATCTCGCGCACTAAAGAAATCTCCAAAGCTCAAGGACGTGTCGCCCAGGTGGTCTCAGCCCCTATTTGCTTGGACGCTCGGCAGCAGTGCGTAACCTCGGCAACTCGATTTCGCGCAAAGCCGCGAAGCATGCAAAGGAATTCTTCGTTTCAAAGCCCTTGGCGTCCGTAGCGTCTTGGCGCGAAATCGGTTCTGTCAGTCTCTCCGGGTTTCCGCTCCAGTCAGTGCGGATTGTTAGGATGAGCGCCGATGGACTACCGTTGGCGCTCCCTCTCGCCCAACCCTGAGCAGGTCGAAGTGCTCGTCCGGGAACTTGGCATTTCCAGACTGCTGGCGTCTCTGCTCGTCAACCGGGATCTGACCGATCCGGCGGAAGTCCAGCGCTTCCTCAACCCGCGTTTCGAAGATCTTCACGATCCCTATCGGATGAAGGGCATGGCGGAGACCGTCGAACGGCTGGTTTCCGCCATCGAACGCCGGGAAAAGATCCTGATCCACGGCGATTATGACGTGGATGGGATTACGTCGACGGTCGTTCTGCGGCGAGCTCTCGAAATGCTCGGCGCGCGAGTGAGCTATCACATTCCTCACCGTCTGGACGACGGCTACGGGATCAAGCGGGACATCCTGCAACGTGCCGCCGCGGATGCGGTCGGTTTGGTCATCAGCGTGGACTGCGGAATCCGCGACTATGAAGCGGTCGACTACGCCCGCCAGCTGGGTCTCGACCTCATCGTCACCGATCATCATCTGCCGGGCAGTGAACTCCCCCGAGCATCGATCATCCTCAACCCGAGGCAGCCGGATTGTCCGTACCCCGACAAAAACCTCGCCGCGGTGGGAGTCGTGCTGAAAATCGTCCAGGCTCTGTTCGACCGGTATGGTCGCGCCTCGGTCGTCCCTCATTTTCTCAAAGTCGTGGCCATCGGGACGGTGGCCGACATGGTTCCGCTGACGGGCGAGAATCGCATCATTGTGAAGCTCGGTCTCTCCGCCTTGCCGGAAACCTCCAACATCGGACTGCAGGCCCTCCTGGCCGGAACCGGGATCGAAGGGCGAGTCGATCATGTCGATGTCAGCTTCCGGCTTGCTCCCCGCATCAACGCTTTCACGCGGATGGGCGGAGGACAGGAGATCGTGGACCTGTTTTCGGTTCGAGATCCTGCCGAGGCCGCGGCGATCGTCCAGGAAATGAATCGCAAGAACGTCGAGCGGAGGCTGGAAGAGGATCGAATCCTGGCCGAGATCGAGACGCAGTTCCCTGCCGATCTGACCGAGGCGTCCGACTTCATCGTGATTGGTGGATGGTCGTGGCATCGGGGCGTCCTCGGCAATGTTGCCTCGCGACTGGTCCAGCGCCATCACCGCCCGACTTTGATTCTGTCTCTCGACGAGCAGGGGGCGCAGGGCTCGGGGCGCAGCATCCCGGGCTTTCACCTCCTGAAGTCGCTGGAACACGCAGACCGCTTCTTCGATCGGTACGGAGGCCATGCGCAGGCCGTCGGCTGCACGTTGAAGCCCGAGTACTCCAACCCTGCCGGAGTGGCGGAATTGCGGCAAACGCTGCAGCAGTACGCTGTCGGCAGGCTCTCTCCCGACATGCTCGAACCGGAACTCCGAATCGACTATCGGGTGCCGGTCGGCAAGCTGTCGTTCGCCATGTGTGCCGATCTCGAGCGCCTCGCTCCCTTTGGGATTGGGAATCCGGTGCCCGTCTTCGCCTCCTCCCATCTGGTCATCTCGGCGGGACCCTGGATTCTCAAGGAGAAGCACCTCAAACTGGCGGTGGAGGCCAACGGGACGCCGGTCGATTTGATCTGGTGGCGAAACGGCCGGGCGGCCGACGGGCTTGCGATCGGTCAGTCGATCGAGGCCGCCTATACGCTCAGCCGGGAGGAGTTTCGCGGTGACGAGCGACTCCTTCTTACCGTCAAAGACCTGCACGGTTGAAGTCTGTTCCCGCCCGGATGGCCGTTAGTTTCGATAGAATAAGCGGTGCAGACGTCTGATGTTGCGGTCCAACCTAGTCCGAATCCTGCTGGCAGCTGTCCTTGTGGTCGGCATCGTGTCGATCGTACTCAGCATTCACTTCCGTTCCGGGGGAATCGAGCCCGCCCCGCAGCCGGCTGAGTTGCTGCCGCCGGAAATAAGCCGCCACTCCACAGGCTTCGAGTTCTCCCAGCTCAAGGAAGGGCGGGTCGTCTTCAAGGTTTATGCCAAAACCAGCACGATGACCGAGAGCGGGGAGCACCAGCTGGATGAGGTCCAGCTGGTCGGTCTGGACGATCAAGGTCGAGTCACGGATCGGGTGCAGGCTCGTGGCGCTCTGTATCGGATCGATGAGAAGGAGATCGAGTTCCAAAAGGACGTCGACATCCGCCTGGTAGACGGGACCGAAGTCCTGGCCGATCGGGCGGAAGCCGACCTTTCAGCGGAAACCGTCACGATTCGCGAAGCATTCCGGTTCAGTCACGGTGAGTTCACGGGCTCCGGTCGGGGGCTGTTCTATCGCCTCGCAAGGAAACTCCTGGATGCGCGCCGCGGGCTGGATCTATCCTTCCCGGTCGGCGATTTCCCCGCCCATGCCTGGGCCGGGTCCGCCCGATATGATCTCGCCAACGGTCGCGTGGCGCTCAGAAACGGGGTTCGCATCCAGTCGAAGGATCGACGGTTGGAGGCCGAGTCGGTCGCGATCAGCCTGTCTCCCCAGAACCGGATCACGTCGCTGCATGCGACCGGCGGTGCCGAGCTTCAGCTTTCCACAGCCCGGAGGCTGTCAGGGGACCGGATCTGGATCGGCTTTCCAGCCACGGATGGGCAAACAGGGAGTCTGATCTCAGCAGCCGGCCAAGGAGAAACGGCGGCGGTCCGGGCGCGCTTCGTTGAGACAGGCCCGGCCGGCAGCCAGGCCATGGAGGGTAACCGGATCGTCGTCCCCTTCCATCTTGTCAGTGATGCGGGCTCGAGCGGGATCAGTCTGAACAGCCTGTCGACCGAAGGGGACGTCGTCGTTCACTCGAGCGCCGCGACGCTCGACGACGGGAGGGCCGATCGGGGCCGTACCGAATTCGATGCGGCGACCGGTGAACTGTCCCGCATGATCCTCTCCGGAAACGTCCGTCTGCAGGGGCGGTTCGATGCCCGCGCAGGGGACGATCCTCCACTTCAGACCTTGAATTGCCGAAATCTGGACGTGCAGATGCGCAGCCCGGGAGAAATCGAATCCATGCAGGCCGAGGGTCCGGTCGAGCTGACTTCGAAGTCCCGGCAGGTGCAGCGGCGACTCGAGGCGCGTGACCATCTGACGGCGTTGTACAGGCAAGGATTCCTGCATCGCCTCACGGCCGTCGGCAACTGCCGGTTGCACAGCCGGGAAGGTGACGAATCCAGCCTGCTGACCGCCTCCCGGATGGAACTCGACTTCTCCGACAGAGGACCAAGCCGGGCCGAGGCAACGGGCGGTGTCCGCGTCGAAACGAATCAGAACGGGACCACGAACGTCTCGAGGAGTGATTCACTGGTCCTCGACTATTCCGAAGGAGTCGCCAACGAGGCGGTGCAGAGCGGTTCATTCTCACTCGACCAGCAGAACTCGCGTGGGGACAAGATGCATCTGTCGGGGGATGAAGCACGATACGACGTCCAGGCAGGTCTGCTTCACGTCACCGCTCGAAGTCGCCCTGAACTCGAGCTGATCTCGGAGAGAGGAACGTTGAGAACTTCCGCACGGACTATTCATCTGAATCGAGTGAAGGAAGAGGTTCTCGCGGAGAAAGATGTGGAGACCACCTTCGAAGCCGGCGATCGTCCGTCGGTAGTGACGGCCGGGCAGATGAAAGCGGCTCTGACAAATGGAGAGATGGAGTTTACCGGCGATCGTCCTCGATTGGTGCAAGGTTCCAACCTGATTCAGGCCGACAACCTTCAGATCGACGGAGGGCCCGGAGACCTTCGAGCGGCGGGCGAGGTGGACAGTGTGTGGATGGACGAATCGGGAGACGCCCCTCGGGAGTTCCGGGTCCAGGCGGCTCAACTGGTTCTCGATTCGCAAACCCACCATGCCGTCTACGAAGATCGAGTTCGACTCGATTCAGAGGAGCTGGCACTCAAAGCCCCACGCCTGGAGCTTTTCTTCTTGGCTCCGCCCCAGTCGGGTCTCGACCGGTTGGAGGCCGCCGGAGGCGTGGACATCGTCGAGCAGGGACGTCACTGGCGCACCGAGCGGGCGACCTACCTTCGGAAGACGGATCAAGTCATTGCTACGAAGTAAATACGTGACTTTCCGTATCTTTATTGAGATCAACAACTTATAGAAGTTCCGCATTGACCGTCCGGAAGTCGAATGCTAGACTTCTGAGCGGTGCGGCAGCTCCACACGTATGACGATCAAAGAGTTTGTACCAACCCTGGAAGCGCGGAGATTGACGAAGAGCTATCGCGGTCGCGTCATCGTCAGCGATGTGGACCTCATGGTCCATTCCGGTGAAATCGTGGGGCTGCTGGGTCCGAACGGGGCCGGCAAAACGACATCGTTCTACATGATCGTCGGCCTGACCGTTCCCGACTCGGGCCAGGTCATTCTGAATTCGGAGGACATCACGTTCCTGCCCATGTACCTGCGTGCGCGCAAAGGCATCAGCTACCTTCCTCAGGAGCCCTCGGCGTTCCGGAAACTCACGGTCGAGGACAATCTGTATGCCATCGCTGAAGTCCTGGGGATGCGACCTGGGGCGGCCGATCAGGTCGTCAGCGATCTGCTGGAGGAATTCGGGATTGCGGCCCTTCGAAAGAATCCGGCCTACACGCTGTCGGGCGGGGAACGGCGTCGTCTCGAAATCGCCCGGGCTCTGGTCACCAGACCCTCCTTCATTCTGCTCGACGAGCCCTTCGCGGGCATTGATCCGTTGGCTGTGCTCGACATTCAGAAGACCATCATGCGGTTGAGAGAGAGGCGCATCGGCGTCCTGATCACCGATCACAATGTCCGGGAGACCCTTCGGATTACGGACAGGGCTTATATAATCAAGGAAGGAGCGATCTTTCGCTCCGGATCACCCGATCGACTGTCGTCGGACCTCGAGGTGAGAAAAGTTTATCTGGGGGAACAGTTCAAACTATACTGAGCGTGAGCAGTTTCTTGGCAGGAGGCGGATCGTCCGAGGGGGCGCGCTAGCGGATCGTGAACAAAAGCAACCTACGTCCAGCACTGAATGTGACGCTCTCGCAGCGGCTGGCCATGACGCCTTCGCTGCTGCAGAAAATCGAGTTGTTGACACTCAATCAGCTCGAACTGTCCGAGCTGATGACTCAGGAGCTGGTGAAGAATCCGTTCCTCGAGGAAGTGGCGGACGGGGCGGACCCCGAGTCCGCTCGGGGAGAAACACCTGCCGAAGAACCTGAAAAAGAGAAAGCTGAAAACCCCGACGAAGACTTCGATTATGAGTACTTCTTCCAGGAGTATCTGAGCACCCCTTATCGCAACCGCGAGTACGAGGCTCCCGACGACCGGCCGACTTTCGAGATGTTTCTGTCGGCTTCGACCTCTCTGAGTGATCATCTGACCTGGCAGCTGAACCTCTCCGAACTCATGCCGGAAATCAAGTCGATTGCCGAATACCTCATCGGGAACATCAACGAAGATGGTTACCTGATGACCTCGGTCGAAGAAGCGGCCGCCAGCTTACGGGTCGCGACGGAGGCGGTGGAGCAGGCCCTGGCCGCAGTTCAGTCCTTCGATCCGCTGGGAGTCGGAGCGCGTGATCTGCAGGAGTCGCTGCTGATCCAGTTGCGGGCACACGGGCTGGGCGGCACACTCGCCGAGAGCCTGGTATCGGAATACCTGCCGCTTCTCGAAAAGAAGAAGTACAAGGAGATCGCGAAAGCGCTCGGGTGCGAGCTCAAGGATATCGGTCAGGCGCTAGAGGTGATCCGGAGACTCTCACCCAATCCCGGTCAGCAGTACAACTCCAGGGAGCCCGTTTACATCCGGCCGGATGTCTATATCTACAAGATCAGCGGCGAATACCAGATCGTGCTCAACGATGAGGGCCTGCCTCAGCTGCGGCTCAACCGGGCCTATCGGCGCCTTCTGCTGAAGGGTGACAATGTCCCCAAGGATACGAAGAGCTTCGTGAAGGAGCGGTTTCGTTCGGCTCTGGAGCTCATTCGCAGCATCGATCAGCGGCAGCAGACCATTTTTCGCGTCTGCCGGGCCATCATCGAGCGTCAGAGAGAATTCCTCGAGAGGGGGCGGATGTACCTGAAGCCGATGCTGATCAAGGACATCGCAGGTGAGCTCGGCGTGCATCCTTCTACCATCTCCCGGGTCGTCGCCAACAAGTATGCTCATACGCCGCAGGGTTTGATCGAACTGCGAAAGTTCTTCACGGTGGGAGTCGAAGGTGCGGACGGCGAAAATGTGTCGACCGTACACGTAAAGGAGAAGATTCGAAAGATCATCGAGGTCGAGGACAACCAGAAACCGCTTTCCGATCAGCGCATTTCGAAGATCCTGAGCCAGCAGGGGATTCAGATCACGCGCCGTACGGTCGCCAAGTACAGGGACCAAATGAGCATCCCCGGTTCCCGGGAGCGCAAGGCCTCGGTTCTTCAGTAGCCCGCCGGTAACCACGGAGCCGGGTCCGGCTGGGCGGCCACCCCCTTTTCAATATGGTTGAAACCAATGCGTACAGGACGGTTCGGCACCTGTTCCAGGCTAAGGCGAAGCCTCTAGGACTCCGGATCCTGGGAGGTGCAAACGGGCTCGACAATCAGATTACGTCGTCCCGGATTCAGAAGCTTGGTCTGGGGCTGGCCGGGTACACGGAGTACCTCGACACCGGCCGGGTGCAGTTCGTGGGTCGTACCGAGGCCCACCTGTTGAATACTCTGAGCGATGCGGAGCGTACCGAAGCACTCCAACGCGTGTTCAAGCTGTCGATCCCCTGCGTCGTCGTGGCCGGAGGCAGCGATCCTCCCCCCGAAATGCTGGCCTTGGCCAGGGAATATGCCGTTCCCCTGCTGATGTCATCGGTTTCCAGCGCCCGGGCCATCGACGAGATCACGGCGTTCCTGGAGGAAAGGCTGGCGCCCTCGACGACCGTTCACGGGGTGTTGGTGGATGTTTTCGGAATGGGTGTGCTGCTCTTCGGGCGATCGGGAATCGGTAAGAGCGAGTGTGCTCTCGAACTGGTCATGCGCGGCCATCGGCTGGTCAGCGACGATCTCGTCACGATTCGGCGATCGGGTCCGGAGCACCTGATGGGCTGCGGTCCCGACCAGATGAAGTTTCACATGGAGGTTCGTGGGCTGGGGATCATTAACATTCGAGATCTCTTCGGGATCTCCTCCGTGATGGCTCAGAAGCAGCTGGATCTGGCGGTGGAGCTCGTGCACTGGCGCGAATGGCAGGAGGACGATCGGATCAGCTTCGACGAGCGTCGTTTCGAGATCCTCGAGGCTTGGGTGCCGCAAATCGTGGTTCCCGTCGCCTCCGGTCGCAACGTGGCGACCCTCGTGGAGGTTGCAGTTCGCCTTCAGCTTCTGAAGAAACAGGGGTACCAGCCTGCGGCGGCCTTTCTGGGGGCCCTGGAGCGCCAGCTTCAAGGGGTGGAGGATGACGGAGTCGACTGAGGGCGAAGTCGTTCGCAAACAGGTTGTCATCATCACGGGGATGAGCGGGTCCGGTAAGCATACGGCTTTCAAGGCGTTTGAGGATTTGGGTTTTTTCTGCGTCGACAACCTTCCCACGGCGCTGGTGCCCCGCCTCATCGACGTGACGATCGCCTCCGGCGGGAAGATCGACAAACTGGCGGTCGTCGTGGATGCGCGACTTGGGGAACGAGTCGAGGACTTCCGCCGGCTCTTCCGTCGGCTCCGCCGATCGCCGTTCGAGTCGCAGGTGATCTTCTTCGATGCGCCGGATCGGGTGCTGGCAGAGCGTTACAGCGAGACCCGGCGCGTGCACCCGCTGGCCCGCAGCGCCTCGCTTTTGGAGGGGTTCCAGGCCGAGCGCGCGGCTCTAAGTGAGGTCAGGGCCATGGCCGACGCGGTCGTCGATACGGCCGACCTCTCCGTCCACGATCTTCGCCGTCTGATTTACGAACGCTTTCGGAGTCCCGGAGCGGCGCGCCCCTTCAATCTTTCGTTGGTCAGTTTCGGCTTCAAGCGAGGGCTGCCCTACAACTCGGATCTGGTTTTCGACGTTCGGTTCCTACCCAACCCCTACTTCATTCCCGCTCTCAAGGAGAAGACGGGGAACGACCCTGAAGTGGTCCAGTACCTGGAGCAGTTCGAAGAGTCCGCGGAGATCATCAGTCGGATCGCGAGCATGCTAGAATACCTGCTTCCAAAGTATGCCCGTGAAGGCAAGTCGTATTGCACCGTGGGCATCGGTTGCACTGGAGGACAGCACCGCTCGGTGGTGATCGCGAACGGACTCGCCGCCCGGCTGTCCGCTGGAGGCTTCGAGGTCAACCTGGTACATCGGGATCTACATCTGGAATGAATGGACAGGCACCGATTGGAGTACTGCTGGTCACGCACGGGCGGCTTGGAGAGGAACTTCTGGAGGCGGCCAGGACGATCGTCGGCGATATCCAGCACATGTCCTTCCTGTCGATCGGTTGGAACGACGAAGTCGAGGCTTCGAGGACGAAGATCGCCGAGTCGGTTCGTTCCGTAGATTCCGGAAGAGGGGTCATCATTCTGACCGACATGTTCGGGGGAACACCCTCGAATCTGTCCCTGCCCCTTCTCCGAAAGGATCACGTCGAGATCGTGACCGGTGTCAACCTCCCGATGGTGATCAAGCTGGCCAACCAGGGTGCAGAAGAATCTCTGGCCGAGCTGGCCCGGAAAGTGCGGGATCAGGGCCAGCGTCACATTTCGATCGCCAGCGAGCTCTTGGGAGAATGATTCAGACCATCGTCGTGATCGAAAACGAGCTCGGCCTTCACGCCCGCGCAGCCGCGAGGTTGGTCCGGCTGACGTCTCGATACGAATCGAATATCAAGTTGTCGAGAGTGGGGTTGGATCAGCACATCGACGCGAAGAGCATTCTCGGTATTCTGCTTCTGGCCGCGCGAAAAGGAACGCGTCTGCAGATCACGTTTGATGGTTCCGACGAAGCAGTTGCGGCCCGGGAAGTGGTAGAACTGTTTCAGACCAGGTTTGGTGAAGAACGTTGAGTCATCCAACAGAAACATCTCCTCGATTGTTGAAGGGGACCGGCGTGGCCCCCGGAATCGGCTACGGGGTCGCCTATCGGGTCGAACCGAAGCACCCGACCTTTTTTCGAATTCGCATCTCGTCGGATGAGGTCCCCGCCGAACTCGAGCGTTTCCACTCGGCCGTCGAGCGAGCTCGTGATCAGTACCAGCGAGACAAGGAGACTCTGGAGGAGCGACTGGGCAGCGATCATTCCCACATCATCGAAGCACACTTGTTGATGCTGGAGGACCGTGGCCTCGTGGAAGAGGTCGAGCGCAGAATCCGCGTCCACCTGGACAGTTCGGAAAAAGCCGTGCGGCATGTGGCGGACCAGTTACTCTCGGCCTACGAATCGCTCGATGACCAGTTCTTCAAAGAACGCGGCTTCGACTTTCGGGAAGTCATCGAGCGGCTGGTCAACAATCTGATCCCGTTGGCCCCGGAGCAGGAAGCCCAGCCCACTGAGGATCTGATCCTCGTGGGTTCGGAATTGGGACTGGGCGTGCTGGCTCGATTCCCGCTCGAGTCGGTGCGCGGCCTGGTGGTCGGGAAGTCGGGGGACACCTCGCATCTGGCCATCGTGGCTCGATCACTGCAAATCCCTGTCGTCTCCGGACTCGGCGGGCTGCGCGAGCACATTGCGACGGGTGACTATCTGGCGATCGACGGTGAATCGGGAATCGTGGAGGTAGGTGCTTCTCCCGAGCTCCTGGAGCGCGCGAAGGAGCGTGCGACTATCCTGGCGGCCTCTGCGCCCATCCCCGTTGACCGGGAGCCTTGTATCACGCTCGATGGGGAGAGAGTCTACCTCCTTGCGAACGCGGAATTCAGCCGCGAGGTGGAACCGGCCGTTCAGCTGGGGGCTGAGGGGATCGGGCTGTTTCGCTCCGAGTACGTCTACATGATGCAGCGGGGCGGCGCCCGCCCCGGCGAGGATGCCGAGACGGAGCTGTTCCGGAGCATCTGCAGCACCATGGGCCACCGTCCGGTGGTGGTTCGTACATTGGATCTGGCGGAGAGAAACGGCGGCGGTTTCTTCGCAGGGGAGGAGGTGGCGGCTCTCGGGCTGCGTGGGATTCGTCTCAGCCTTCGCAAACCGGAAGTCTTCCGCCCGCAGGTGCGGGCGATCGTGAGGGCCCGCCAGTATGGGGACTTGCGCATTGTCCTGCCCATGGTGACCAGTGCCGACGAAGTGGTGCAGGGACGGGCTCTGATCCGCGAAGTGGAGGAGGAACTGGGAGTTTCTGCGAGCCGGGCGATACCGGTGGGCGTGCTGGTGGAAGTGCCGGCGGCGGTGTTTACCCTCGAGTCCATTGCCCCCCACTGTGATTTCCTGGCCGTGGGGACGAACGACCTGATTCAGTACACGTTGGCGGCGGGGCGTCTGAATGAGGAAATCGCCTATCTGTACAATCCTCTGCATCCGGCGGTCCTCCACAGCCTCCAGCGCATCGTGCAGGTGGGTGAAGATCTGGGGCTGCCCGTGACCGTCTGCGGCGAGATGGCGGCGCATCCGCTGCATGCATCAGTGCTCATCGGTCTCGGCTATCGTCGTCTCTCGATGACGGCGCTGGCCATCCCCAGAGTGAAACAGAGATTGCGCCAGGTCTCGGCGGGGAAGCTCGCCGCACAGGTTTCGGAGCTGATCGGACTGCGCTCTCTGGAAGACATTCAGGCCTTCGTCAAAGAGCACCTGGCTGCCGACTTGGAGCCTTTAGCGACGGAGTTGCCGTCTCGATGAGCAAACCTCAGGGTGGAAGGATGGGCGTGCTGGTCTCTCCGAATCAACTGACGGTTCTGAGGATGGCTGTCGTGCCGGTCCTGATTCTGCTGATCGTCTACGGCTATGTCGGCTGGGCCCTGCTGACTTTCGTGGTGGCCGGCCTCACGGACATGTTGGATGGCCTGATCGCCCGGCGCTGGAGTCAAAGGACCCACCTGGGGACTTTTCTCGATCCGATTGCCGACAAACTCCTTCTGGTCAGCTCATTCACGATTCTGACGTTCGGGTCGTTGGAGCTGACCGTCCGGATTCCTCTCTGGCTGACGATCACCGTGATCAGCCGTGATCTTCTGCTCGTCCTCAGTGTGCTGATCTTCAACCTGACGATCGGTCGGCGGGCGTTTCCTCCCTCGGTCCTCGGAAAATGCACGACCGTATCCCAACTTCTGCTCATCATGGTCGTGCTGGTCGGGAACTGGTTGCAGTTCCCCGTGCCGGGAACGACGGCTGCGGTCTATCTGGCGCTCGTTCTGACGGTTGCTTCCGGTCTTCACTATATGGCCCAGGGGATGGGTCTGATCGCACGTGCGTCCGCGGAGTCACCGGAGTCCTGAGGGGGGATTCAGAGGAATAGGACCTAGAGGAAGGATAGGAAATATAGGACTCCGCGCAACCTGCACCGTGTCCTATGGGTCCCGTATGTCCGATAGGTCCCAGGTCGTCCCATCCTCCGGGAGGAGCACGAAAATGCACGACTATTCGAAGCTGATCCTGAGCATCGACAATCGTATCGCCCTGGTGACGATCAACCGCCCGGAGGCATTGAATGCCCTCAATGCCGAGTTGCTCGAGGAGCTCGAGAACCTGTTCGTCGATCTGGCGAAGAACCGGGACGTTTCCGCCGTCATCCTGACCGGAGGAGGGGACAGGGCCTTCGTGGGTGGCGCCGACATCCGGGAATTGACCGAGCTCGATGCGTTCGCCGGTCGGGCTTTCTCGCGGCGGGGACAGCGTTTGTTCGACCGGATCGAACGGCTCGACAAGCCCGTGATCGCCGCCATCAACGGCTACTGCCTCGGTGGAGGCTGCGAACTGGCGATGGCCTGTCATCTTCGAGTTGCAGGTCGGAGTGCCCGCTTCGGTCAGCCGGAGGTCAAGCTGGGTCTCATTCCGGGCTACGGGGGAACCCAGCGCCTGCCGCGTCTGGTCGGAGAGGGACGTGCCCTTGAACTGCTGCTGACCGGAGATATGATTTCGGCGGACGAGGCTTTCCGCATCGGACTGATCAATCGCGTCGTCGAGGACGGAGAACTGCTGAAGGAATGTAACGGTCTGGCTGCTAGAATCGTGAAGAACGGCCCGCTGTCGGTCGGCGGCTGTCTCGAGGCTGTGCGCGTTGGTGGAGGGCTGCCGCTCCAGCAGGCCCTGGCCGTCGAAGCCGGGCTGTTCGGGCTGGCGTGCGGGACCGAGGATATGAAAGAGGGAACACGGGCCTTCATCGAGAAACGAAGGGCTGTATTCAAGGGAAGGTGAAGTGAGATGGTGAAAGAGTTTGCAGGGAGTCTCGGAGCTTCGGGTCTTCGGATCGGGTTCGTTGTAGGTCGCTTCAACTCTTCCATTACCGAAAAGCTGCTGGAGGCTGGACTGGACGCCTACCGGCGAGCGGGTGGAGCGGATGAGAATGCGGTTGTGCTGCGGGTTCCGGGTAGTTTCGAGATTCCGGTTGCGGCGCGGCGGTTGGCAGAGGCGGGAGAAGTGGACGCGATCGTCTGCGTGGGCTGTCTGATCCGGGGCGAGACTCCGCATTTCGACTACCTCTCGCGGGAAGTGACCCGTGGAATCGATGAAGTCGCCCTGCGCTATGGACTTCCGGTCACCTATGGAGTGCTGACGACCGACACGGTTGAGCAGGCCCTCAACCGGAGCGGCATCAAGCACGGCAACAAAGGTGTGGATGCGACTTTGGCGGCGATCGAGATGGTGAATCTGTTTCGGGAGCTGTCGGGAAAGTGAGTCGTCGCCGAGGACGCGAGCTTGCGATGCAGATGCTCTTTCAGGAAGAGCAGGGGGTGGGGAGCGCGGACGAAGTCGAGGAACTGTTCTGGCGCTGCCACCACGCCGGGGAGGAAGCCGCGGCGTTTGCCACCCTCATCTTTCGGGCGGCGATTGCCCGACGGGAAGAGATCGACGGCATGATTCGGTCGGCGACGCACCGCTGGAAGTTCGAGCGTCTCGCGTCGGTGGACCGAAGCGTGTTGAGGACGGCCGTGGCCGAACATCTGGCAGCTGGAACTCCCGCTCCGGTGATCATCGACGAAGCCGTGGAGATCGCCAGGAAATTCGGTGGAGAGAAATCCCCGGAATTCGTCAACGGTGTCCTCGATCGGATTCTCACAGGGGAAGAGCGGAGCACGGTATGAATGCTGGAGTGGATTTCATCCGACAACGATACGACAAGCTGCAGGCGATTCGAGAGCTCGGATTCGACGTTTACCCGCACAAGTTCGACAATGCCGACCCGATTCCCGGAATTGTGGCCCGATTCGAGACTTCGACCGCGGAGGAGCTCGAGCAGGTACGACCGAAGGTGCGGACGGCGGGACGGCTGATGGCCATTCGTGGCCACGGGAAAGCCAGCTTCGGCCATCTGGCCGGCGAGGGTGCACGCCTTCAGATCTACGTACGTCAGGATCGGGTCGGAGAACGTCTTTACGAACTTTACCGGCTGCTCGATCTGGGCGACCTGATCGGGGTGGAGGGCGTCGTCGCGCGGACCCGAACCGGCGAGCTCACGGTTTTCGTGGAGAACCTGGTCTTTCTGGCCAAGGCCCTTTTGCCGCTGCCCGAGAAATGGCACGGACTGGTCGACGTGGAAACGCGCTACCGCCAGCGGTATCTCGACCTCGTCGCCAATCCCGAAGTTCGGACCATCTTCGAGCGTCGCGGACGCCTGATCTCCGAGATGCGCCGTTACTTCGAGGAACGAAGGTATCTCGAGGTCGAGACACCGATGATGCATCCCATTGCGGGAGGTGCCGCGGCCCGACCCTTCCGGACCTATCACGAGGCCTTGGGGATCCCGCTGTTTCTTCGCATTGCGCCCGAGCTCTACTTGAAGCGCCTGGTCGTCGGCGGTTTCGACCGCGTTTTCGAGATCAACCGGAACTTCCGCAATGAAGGCATCTCGACCCAGCACAACCCCGAGTTCACGATGTTGGAGTTCTATCAGGCGTACAGTGATTATGTGGATCTGATGGATTTGACGGAAGAGCTCCTGGGGCGGGTCGTTGCGGCCGTGACGGGAGGTCACCGGGCGGAATTCCGCGGAGAGACGATCGACTTCTCTCAGTTCACCCGCTTGACCATGGTCGAAGCGATTCGCCGGTTCTGGCCCGGCCAGGAACCGCCGAGCGAAGCAGAGCTGCACGAAGCCGAAGGGGTTCGAAGAGCCCTTGAACGTTGCGGGATCGAATTCGAACCGGGGGAGACCTGGGGGAAGCTGCTCGGCCGCCTCTTCGAAACCGTCGCCGAAACGAAACTGATCCAGCCGACGTTCATCTATGACTTTCCGGTGGAGCTTTCGCCGCTGGCCAAGTGCAAGGACGCCGACCCCCGGTTCGTCGAGCGATTCGAGCTCTTCATCGGAGGTCTGGAATTGGCCAATGCCTACAGCGAGCTTAACGATCCGGAGGAACAGAAAGCTCGTTTCGAAGCACAGTTGTCGGAACGCGAAAAGGGAGATTTGGAAGCACATGAAATGGACGCGGACTACGTCCGGGCCCTCCGTTACGGTATGCCGCCGACAGCGGGGGAGGGTATCGGCATCGACCGCCTGACCATGATCCTTACGAATTCAGACTCGATTCGCGAGGTCATCCTGTTTCCACATCTGCGCCCGCAGGCAGAGTTAGAGTGAAACTCGAGCTATTCGTCGCTCTTCGCTATCTCAAGGCGCGCCGCAAGCAGGCGGTGGTGTCGGTGATTTCTTTCATCTCCGTCCTCGGTGTTGCTGCCGGAGTGATGGCTCTGGTCATCGCGTTGGCGCTCAACACCGGATTTCAGGAAGAGTTCCAGCGACGTATCCTGGGCGCAACGTCCCACGTGAATCTGCTGCGCATGGGTGGCGGGCCGCTGGAGGACTACAAGGAAGTGCTGGCCAGGGTCTCCGATGTGCCGGGCGTCCTCGAGGCGACTCCCACCATCTACGGACAATGTCTGCTGCAGAGTGCCGGCCGCCAGGAGCCTGCCGTCATCAAGGGCATCGACAGCGACTCGGCTCCCGACTTGATTCCGCACCTGAAAGAGGGAAGTCTGGCGAAATTCGGTTCTGCGGAGGATGTGCCGTCACTGATCATCGGCAAGGACCTCGCCGACACGCTGGCGATCTCTGCGGGAGAGTATGCGCGCGCTCTGGGTCTGTCCGGGGAGCTCTCGCCCCTCGGGCGCATGCCCCGCAGAAAGAACTTCCGCATTGCCGCCATCTTCGAATCCGGCCTCTGGGACTATGATGCCCACTGGGCGCTGATGCCGCTCAAGGATGCACAGGAGTTCCTGGGATTGCGGAACGACGAGGTCTCGACGATCGAGTTCCGGATCCGTGATCTCTACCAGGCGCCGCAGATCGCTGAGCTCGTCAAAGCCCGGGCCGGACCCGGCTACACCACGAGTACCTGGATCGAGCTGAATCGGCCCCTCTTCTCCGCGCTGCGTCTCGAGAAACTCGCCATGTTCGTGGCCATCGGTCTGATCATTCTGGTCGCCGCACTGAACATCATCGGCACACTGACGCTGATGGTCATGGAGAAGAGCCGCGACATCGCCATCATCACGGCCATGGGTGGGACCTCCAAGACGCTGACCCGGGTGTTCATGCTTCAGGGGCTCATCATCGGAGTGCTCGGTACTGTCATCGGCGACGTCTTGGGCGTCGCGGCGGCCTGGTACTTCGATACCTACAAGATCTTTCGACTCGAGCCGCAGGTATATGCCATCCCCTATGTCCCGTTCCGCTGGACGCCCTCGGACCTGTTGCTGATTTCGGCCGCGGCGCTGCTGATCAGCTTTCTGGCGACGCTCTATCCGGCGCGCGCGGCGGCCAGGCTCGATCCGGTGGAGGCTTTGCGCTATGAGTGACTTCCTTCGAGTCGAAGGTCTGTTCAAGTCCTTTCGATCGGGAGAGAGCTCCCTGGAGGTGATTCGCGATCTCTCTCTGGATCTCCCGCAGGGAGAAATGCTGGCCGTCACCGGGGAAAGCGGCTCGGGAAAGAGTACGTTCCTGCATCTGGTCGGAGCGATGGAGAAGCCCGACTCGGGAACGATTCTCTTCGAAGGGCAGGACCTCGGCCGATTGACGGACCCGGAGCTGGCTGAATTCCGCAACGAGTCGATCGGTTTCGTCTTCCAGTTCCATCACTTGCTGCCGGAATTCACCGCCCTGGAGAATGTGATGTTCCCTCTTTTGTTGCGCCGCGTCTCCTTCCGAGAAGCCTCTGCGACGGCGGCCTCGCTGCTCGCTGAAATGGGGCTGCGCGATCGGATGGAGCATCAGCCCGGGGAACTTTCGGGTGGGGAACAGCAGCGCGTGGCCATCGCACGGGCACTGGCGGGCCGACCGAAACTGCTCCTCGCCGATGAGCCTACGGGAAATCTCGACGAACGGACTTCCGAATCCATACACGAAGTACTCGTGCGGATTCACGAGATCTATCAGCTGACTTCCATTATCGTTACACACAACCCTAGCTTGGCGGAGATGTGTGGAGTTTGTACAAGGATGGAGAATGGTCGGCTGTTTCGACTAGACTTGAAGACAGGCCGGAGAGTCCCGGAATTGGCGGAGTAGAACCGGGTGCAAGGGCCCGCCGAAACGTCCTTTTGGGGGGATCAGGTTCATTTGCGGTGAGTCCGGCAATTCTGTTTTAATAAAGATCCGATCAAAACCGAAGTTAGCCGATGTTCGAGCGATACACGGAGAAGGCAAGACGGGTTATCTTCTTTGCCCGTTACGAAGCGAGCCAATTAGGATCAAGGTCCATCGAGACGGAGCATATCCTGTTGGGGTTGCTTCGGGAGGACAAGCAGCTGGCGGGCCGCTTCTTTCCCCGCGCCCAGGCCACCCTGGATTCCATCCGAAAAGAAGTCGAGGGGCGCACCCAGAAGCGGGAAAAGGTCTCGACCTCCGTCGAGCTGCCCCTGAGTGATCAATCCAAACGGGTTCTGACGTACGCGAGCGAGGAAGCCGACAGGCTGCTCAACAACTACATCGGGACCGAACATATTCTGCTCGGCCTCTTGCGTGCCGAGGACTCATTGGCAGCCGATATCCTCCAGCAAAGGGGGCTCCGTCTGAGCCGGGTTCGCGACGAGCTGGCCGGGGCGGCGCCGGAGAAGCCCACCACGAAGACCAAGGAGAGTCTGGTCCTCACCGAATTCAGCCGCGATCTGACGGAAGCGGCCATGAACGGCGCTCTCGATCCCCTCATCGGTCGAGAAGCCGAACTCGAGCGGGTCGTTCAGATCCTTTGTCGTCGAACCAAGAACAACCCCGTCCTGATCGGCGAGCCCGGCGTCGGAAAGACCGCCATCGTCGAAGGTCTGGCCCAGAGAATCGTCAACGGTCAGGTGCCTTCGATGTTGAGCGACAAACGAATCCTTGCGCTGGACATCTCGCTGATCGTTGCAGGGACCAAGTATCGAGGACAGTTCGAGGAGCGGTTGAAGGCCATCATGAAAGAGCTGGCCGAAAATCCGAACTTCATCGTCTTCGTCGACGAGCTCCACACGCTGGTGGGAGCCGGATCGGCGGAGGGGTCGCTGGATGCGGCCAACATCCTCAAGCCGGCGCTCTCACGCGGGGAGATCCAGTGTGTGGGAGCCACGACGCCGTACGAGTATCGTCGTTCGATCGAGAAGGATCGGGCCCTGGAGCGACGCTTCCAGACGATCAAGGTGTCTCCCCCGACCGAGCAGGAGACGATCGAGATCATCCGCGGCATCAAGGATCGCTACGAGGCTTTCCATCAGGTCAGCTACAACGATGAGGCCATTCTCGCAGCGGTTTACCAGTCGAATCGGTACATCCCGGACCGGTTCCTCCCGGATAAGGCGATCGATGTGCTGGACGAGGCCGGAGCGCGGGTGAAACTGGACAACACGTCGCTTCCCAAGGAGGTGGCCGAGGTCCAGAATCGCATCAAGGTGATCGTTCACGAAATGGACATCGCCATTACGGCCAAGAATTTCGAGCGCGCTGCCGAACTGAAGGAACAGGAGCAGGCGGAACGGGAGAGCCTCGAGGCCCACAAGGAGAGCTGGAAGTCCCGCAAGCAGCAGGTTCCGGTGGTGGGCAAGGCCCAGGTGGAGCAAGTCATTTCGCGTTGGACGGGCATTCCGGTGGAGTCACTCCAGGAAGAGGAGATGCAAAAGCTCCTGCGCATGGAGGAATACATCCATCAGCGGATCGTGAGTCAGGACAAAGCGGTCTCCGCGTTGGCCCGGGCGATTCGCCGGAGCCGCGCCGGGATGAAGAGTCCCAACCGTCCCGTAGGCTCCTTTCTGTTCCTGGGGCCGACCGGCGTGGGCAAAACGGAGCTTGCGAAGTCCCTGGCCGATTTCCTGTTTGGAAGCGAGAAGGCGCTGGTTCGTTTTGATATGTCCGAGTACATGGAAAAGCACTCGGTCTCCAAACTGATCGGGTCGCCACCGGGTTATGTCGGCCACGAGGAGGGCGGCCAATTGACCGAGAAGATCCGCCGCAATCCGTACTCGGTGGTCCTGCTGGACGAGATCGAAAAGGCCCATCAGGATCTGTACAACCTGCTGTTGCAGGTCTTTGAGGACGGTCAGTTGACCGATTCTCACGGGAATACGATCGATTTCAAGAACACGATCATCATCATGACCTCGAACATCGGGGCACGCCACTTGGTGAACAAGTCAAGGCTTGGCTTCACGGCCGACGCGGAGCACAGCAATTTCAAGGCTGAAGAGGCCATCCTCGGAGAGGTCAAGCGAGTCTTCAATCCCGAGTTCCTGAACCGGCTGGACGAGATCATCATCTTCGATTCTCTGAGCGAGGAGGATCTGCAGGAGATCGTCGACCTGCTGCTGACTCAGGTCAACCAGAACCTGGAATCGAAGCGGGTTCGAATCCAGCTCACCGACGATGCCAAGAAGTGGATCATCGACGTGACCTGCAAAGATCGGTCCTACGGGGCGCGACCACTGCGCAGAGCGATCCAGAAGTACATTGAGGACCCGGTTTCCGAATTGATAATTCAGGGGAAATTGAAAGACAACGAGACTCTGACCGTCTATTGGAAGGAAGACGCGCTCTATTATCGGAATGATGGGTCACAGGTCGAAGGAGCTCTTTTCTCGTATGACGTCGTCTGAGAACCCACAGCACGGCGATTCCGTACACCTTTTTTCTCCCGGCCCTTGAAAACACGTGGGCGCGTCATTTAAATGGGGGCTTTGCCTTTTTCAGGTCGTTTTGTTTGGAAAAGAGCCGTTGACTGTCACGATCCAGAACCGGAGCAGCGAAGCGTGAGACGAGAGACGATGCATTGTTCGATCAACGGTGGGATTCGAATGGGGCGGTCGTGGACCGTGTCGGCAATCCTGCTTCTTGCACTGGCGAGCCAGGCGGCGCTTGGGGCACAGAGCCAGAGCCAGAACCAGGAACCTCCTCAGCGGATCGAGGAAATCCGCATCGTCGGGAATCGGAGGATTCCTGAGAGCTCGATCCTCTTCTACATCCAATCCAAGGAGAACGATCCCTACAACAAGCAGCAGATTTTGAGGGACTTTCGAAACCTGCTCAACACCGACTTCTTCGCGGACGCTCGTGTCCTTTTGGAGAAGGGGGAAACCGGTTACATCGTCATCTTCGAGGTCAAGGAGCGTCCGCTGATCCGGGATATCGCCTATGAGGGGATGAGCTCGTTCAAGGAGTCGGACGTCCTCGAGAAATTCCGTGACATGAAGGTTGGGCTCAGCCGAGATTCGACCTTCGACCCAGCTAAGTTGCCCAAGGCGCGGCAGGCTATCCGGCTGTTGCTGGAGACGAACGGAAGGCCCCTGGGCACGGTCGAGGCCGACGTGGAAAACATCAGTTCCGTGTCGGTGAAGCTGATCTTCAAGATCGACGAAGGCCCGAAAGTTCGCATCGGCAAGATCTCGTTCGAAGGCAACACGGTGTTCAGCGACGACGAATTGCGAGACTCGCTCGAGCTCGACAAGGAGCGGGGTCCTATCGTGATGTTCAAGGGGTATGACAAATACATCCCCGACAAACTCGAGTATGACGTTTATACGAACCTGCTTGCGAAGTACCGCTCGCGCGGCTACATGATGGCCAAGGCGGGAACCCCGAAGGTCGAGATCGTGGAAGGCCCGCGGGGATTGCTCTGGGGATTTCGCAAGACCCAGCAGCAATACTACATCACGATACCGATTGAGGAAGGAGAGCAGTATCGGGTCGGGAAGTTCCAGGTCGACGGGGTTCAGACCTTCGGTCAGGAGGCGGTCCAACGGAGTTTTGGAGCCAAGGAAGGGGACGTCCTCAACTACACCCAATTGAAGGACGCCGTCGACAAACTCAAAGAGCTCTATTCCAGGCTGGGCTTCCTGGACATGGACGCGCGCCCGGAGATCAATCCGAACATGGATACCAAGACGGTCGACATCACCATCAATGTCACCGAGGGTAAGCGCTACATCGTCAACCAGATCAACTTCTCGGGCAATACCAAGACCAAGGACAAGGTGCTGCGCCGCGAGTTTCTGCTGGAGGAGAAACAGGATTTCAACGGCGACCTCCTGAAGTACTCGATTCGCCGACTCAACCAGTTGGGTTTCTTCGACAAGATCGAGGAAAAGGACTACGACGTCGTCAAGCGCCCCCAGGAGGGTGAGGTCGATGTCCTGGTCAAGGTCAAGGAAAAGAGCCAGCAGTCGATCGGCGTGACCGGCGGTGTCAGCGGAATTTCCGGAGGGTTCTTCGGCGTCAACTACTCGACGAACAACTTTAGGGGACGCGGCGACCGCATCGACGTTTCGCTGCTGGCGGGGACCAGATCGTCCAACTACATGGTCTCCTACACGCAGCCCTACTTCCTGGACACGCGAATGTCGATGGGCCTCTCGGTCTACAATCAGCGGTATCGGATCGACACCTACTCGCTGTTCTACGGAATGATCTCGCAGGACAACAACCTGACGCTCTACACCCAGAAGCAGAGCGGTTTCACGTTAAGCAGTTCCTATCCGCTGGGTCGCTGGATGCGCGGCGGTCTGAGCTACTCGCTCCAAAACATCAGCATCGACACTGCGAGTACGAACAACATTTACTCGGCCTACGCGCTCAATTCACTGCGCTATTTCACTCCCGGGGGCAGCATCGAAAATGCTCAGAGCGGCCTGCTGCGCAGTGAGATTACTCCGAATTTCATCTACAACTCCAAGAATGCGTATTTCACGGCGACCGAGGGATCCCAGCTGAGCGTCGAAGTCCCGATTGCGGGAGGTCCTTTCGGGGGAAAGTTTAACCTGATTCGGCCTTTCGTCGAATATCAGTTCTTCCGACCTGACCACTGGCTCTCTCATGGCCGCAACAGCTTGGCGTTTCGAGCCCGATTCACCCACATCATCCCCTTTGGAACGCTGCCGAACGGCTCGCCTATGACACCGCCGTTCTTCGAGCGGATCTTCACGGGAGGCGAATACTCGATACGCGGCTTCGACATCCGATCAGTCACACCTTGGGCCTTTACTCGGACGCCGGGCTTGGATGGGGCCGGCAATCCGATCATCGATCCGACGACCGGAATGCCCGTCATTACGGAGCAGCTGATTCCCGTCGGAGGCGATACCAGCGCTCTGTTCACCGGAGAGTATCGGATTCCCCTCGTGGGGCCGCTTCAAGCCGCGGCTTTCGTCGATCTCGGCAGTGCGTTCATTCTGCGGAAGGACAATCTAAGTCTGCTCGGCGAGAACACCTCCGTGCAGTTGCTGAACAGCACGAACGACGTGTGGCGGATGTCGACCGGTCTGGAATTGCAGTTCAATCTGCCGGTCATCAACCAGCCGTTTCGGTTGATTTTCGCCTATAATCCACTTCGTCTCGATACGAGCGTGGTCTATCGGGGAATTCCGTCTCGCTTGCACGAGCCGGTGACGAACATAAAGATTAGTGTCGGTTATAATTTCTAGTTCTTGGATACTTTGAAGGAGCTGAGGAGACCCATGGGATATCGAGGTCGTGTGTTTGCAGTGCCGGCGTTGTTGTTCGCCGTCGTGGGCGGTGGCGTCTTGTTCGGCCAGGGGACCCGTATTGCCTTCGTCAACAGTCAGGAGATCCTGTATCAGACCGACGAAGGCAAGGAAGGGCTTGCCGAATTCCAAAACTACGTGAACCAACAGCAGCAGGAATTCAACAAGAGGAACCAGGAGCTGACGAATCTCCAGGAGGACTATCAGAGCAAGCGCGGGACGCTCAGCCCTGACGCAGCCTCTGAGATGGAGCGGCAGATCCAACAGAGGCAGGTCGCATTGAAGCGCTTCCAGGAGGACATCCAGGAGGACCTGAACCAGCGGCAGGACCGGCTGATGCAGAGAATCAGCGAGAAGGTACAGCAGGTCATCAGCGACTACGCCAAGGAAAAGTCCTATGATGCGATCTTCATGCGAGATCAAAGTCAGGCCTGGGTTAATCCGGCCCTGGATGTGACGTCGGACATCATAGCGCGCTACAATCAGCGCTTTCCGGCGAAGTCGACCCCGGCTGCCACTCCGCAGCAATCGCCGTCGCAACAGCCGGGTCAGTGAGGATGAAATTGGCAAGTATCGAGCGAATACTCGAGAAGAGTGAAGATGTCCGGAGCAGAAGACTTCGGAATCGAAACGGGAGTTGGAAAATGAGATATGGCGTGGCAATCGCCGCCGCAGTGATCAGTATGAGCTGCCTTTGGGCTGCTCCTGTTCCACAGGCCCAGCAATCCCAGCCGGGCCAGACGGGTGGGACGAAGATCGCTTTCATCAACACGACCCAGGTGCTCCAGGGCACCGCCGAGGGCCGGAAGGAGCTCTCCGAGCTGCAAGCCTATGAGGAAGCTCTCGTGAAGAAGCTCCAGGCCGAACAGAGCAAGCTTGACGAGCTCCAGAAGCAGTACGCCAGCCAGTCCCGCATGCTGAATCCGGACACCGCCGCCGAAATGCAGCAGTCGATCCAGGACCAGAGCCGCAGCGTCAAGCGGCTGCAGGAAGATAACCAGATGGACATCAGCCAGCGGCGGACCGCCCTGCTCAACAAAATGAGTCAGAAGATCCAGGCGGTCATAGCGGATTACGCTCAGAAGAACTCGGTGGGCGCGGTCTTCCTCGACTCGCCGACCATGCCTTACTTCTCGCAGGGGCTGGACATCACCACGGAGATCATCAGCCTCTACGATCAAAAGCACCCGGTGGCGGGCGGCCAGGCGACTACGTCCGGAGCGGCATCGCCGGCGCCGGCGAATCCCCCTCAGCAATAAGCGTCTCAATCCAGTCAAGCGGCTGCAGAGAGAGCGGGCGCGGCCGCTTGCCTTCCTTTTCCGCACTATTGTTTAATTGCGGATCAAATGGACAAAACTGACCAGGTCTTGAATATCCAGGAGGTCCTCAAGCATCTCCCGCACCGCTATCCCTTTCTTCTCATCGATCGCATCGTGGCTTACGAAGAAAGGCAGCGGATCGTGGCGCTCAAGAACGTCACTATCAACGAGCCTTTCTTTCAGGGGCATTTCCCGGGCGTGCCCATCATGCCGGGTGTCCTGATCATCGAAGCCATGGCCCAGGCCGGCGGAGTCCTGGTGTTCATGACTCAGCCGAATCGCGAAGAGAAACTGGTCTATTTCATCGGGATCGAGTCCGCCCGGTTTCGCAAACCCGTCCGTCCGGGAGACCAACTACGTCTGGAGATGGTCGTCGATCGCATCAAGTCTCGTGTCGGGAAGCTGACCGGGAAAGCTTATGTGGAGGATGCGGTCGTCGCTGAGGCATCGATCATGTTCTCGCTGGTCGACCGGGACGCGGTCGTTTCATCCTGAGGCCTTCTGCCATGGCCGAGGCGAGTTCCCCGCAGATTCATCCAACGGCGATCGTATCCCCGAAAGCCGAGCTGGCCGCAGGAGTCGTCATCGGACCCTATACGGTCATCGGCGACCATGTGCGGATCGGGGAGAACACGGTGGTTGGTCCTTCATGCCTCGTGCAAGGGCCCACCACGATCGGCAGCGGCAATCAGATTTACGGGCATGCCGCCGTTGGTACCGATCCTCAGGACCTGAAGTTCAAAGGCGAGGAGACCTTCCTGGTCATCGGCGACGGAAACCGAATCCGGGAGTTCGTGACCATCAACAGAGGCACGGGTGTGGCAACCTCGTACACACTGGTAGGGAGTCGAAACCTGCTCATGACGGGAGTCCACATCGCTCATGACTGCCGGGTGGGCGACGACACCATCCTGGCCAACGCGGCGACCCTGGCGGGGCACGTCGAAATCGACAATTGCGCGACGGTGGGAGCCTTCACGGGCATCCACCAGTTCTGCCGAGTCGGGACTCATGCGTTCATCGGCGGCTACAGCGTGATCACCCGGGATGCGCTGCCGTTCATGAAGACCGTGGGTGTTCGCACCGAGGCGCGCAACTATGGTCCCAACACGATCGGACTGGAACGCAAGGGTTTTACATCTAACTGCGTGCGGGCTCTGAAGATTGCCTACCGGACTCTCTTCCACAGCGGAATGAAACTGAAAGATGCCCTTGCCCAGCTCCGATCGTCGGGAACGCTGACTTCGGAAGTGGAGGAGCTCGTTCGCTTCATCGAGACCTCGGAGCGGGGGGTCATCCGCTGATCCATGGATACACCCGCATCGATTCGCAGACTGGGTTTGATCGCAGGAAACGGTCCGCTGCCGCTTCAGGTCGTGCGCGAGGCGGGCCGGCAGGGCATACCGGTCACCGTCGCCGCGATTCTGGAGGAAACGGATCCGGCCATCGAGACCGTGGCCGAGCGTGCCGGGGCATCGATCTCCGTGCACTGGATGGGTGTCGGCCAGTTGGGACGTCTCCTCAAGGTCTTCAGAAGCGAAGAGGTCGACAAGGGGCTCATGGTCGGTCAGGTGAAGCACGTGCGGATCTTTGCCCCGGGTTCCCGATCACCTCTCGACCATCTGAGGCAACTGCCGGATGTCCGGATGATCAGGTTGCTGGCGTCGCTGCACAGGAAGAATACGGGTTCGCTAATCGAAGCCGTCATCGGGGTATTGGAGGAGGAAGGAATCGAGCTGATCGACTCCACCCTCTTCCTGCGTGATCTTCTGGCCACCGAGGGAGTCATGACGCGGCGTCCGCCCACCCCGGAAGAAGAGAGGGACTTCGCCTATGGACGCTCGGTTGCACGGGAGATCGCCAGACTGGACCTGGGCCAGACGATCGTCGTGAAGAACCAGGCGGCGGTTGCCGTCGAGGCCATGGAAGGGACCGACGAGACGATCCGGCGGGCATCGCATCTGGTTTCCGGTGAGCCCCTGACGGTCGTCAAGGTCAGTCGTCCGAATCAGGACATGCGTTATGACGTGCCGGTGATCGGGCTCCGGACTCTGGAGGTTTGCCAGGCCTGTCACGTGACGGCGCTGGCTCTGGACGCGGGCCGGACTTTGATCGTCGACAAACCGGACCTTCTGGCGCGGGCCGATGCCCTGAAGGTCACAATCGTGGGATTTCGAGATGCGGATTAGGGTTGGGGTCATCGGAGTAGGGTCATTGGGCCGCCATCATGCCAGGATCCTGGCCGGGCTGGAAGGGGTCGAACTCGTGGGCGTCGCCGACTCGAGGTTGGAGCGCGCTGAAACGGTCGCGGATGCCCACGGCTGCGAGGCTTTCGGCGACTACCGGAAGCTGCTCGAGCGAGTCGAGGCAGTCACGCTGGCCGTGCCCACCGAGGATCATGTGGAAGTTGGCCTTGTCGCTCTCGAGCGGGGGATTCATCTGCTCGTCGAGAAGCCGATCGCTTCGGAGTTGGAGGGGGCCGACCGGCTCATCGAGACGGCTGCGCGCAAATCACGGGTGCTTCAGGTGGGACATGTGGAGCGCTTCAACCCCGTGCTGCAGGCCGTGCTGCCCCATCTGAAACGTCCCCAGTTCTTCGAGGCTCATCGCCTCGGCGTCTTCGTTCCGCGAAGTTTGGACGTAGATGTGGTTCTGGACCTGATGATCCACGACCTGGATCTGGTTCTGTGGTTGACCGGCCGGGAAATCCGGGACATTCGAGCTGTCGGGATTCCGGTTCTGACGCCTCGTGTGGACATCGCCAATGCCCGGATCGAGTTCGACGACGGCTGCGTCGCCAACCTGACGGCCAGTCGTGTGAGTCGGGAGCGCGTCCGCAAGTTGCGGTTCTTTCAGGCTCACGACTATGTCTCGCTCGACTTTCACGGCAAGACTCTCGAAATGTACAGTCTCGAGGAGAGGGACGGTGTGCGGGAGATCATCGAGCGGACGCCTGACATCACCCCGGTAGAGCCCCTGGAGGCGGAGTTGGCGGCATTCATGTCGGAGATCTGCGGTGGAAAGCCGTCGTCGGCCTGCTCGGGAGAAGCGGGGCGTGCGGCCCTGGCGGTGGCCTTGGAGGTCGTCGAGCAGTCGAAGCGGTCGCTGACGCGTCGGGGGTTTTGAGGTTTACGATTCAGAAGGCAGAAGGCTGGGAGGCGGCCGAAGTTTCGAGTTTCGAGGGCGTGTTGCCCAAACCTGGGGAGCCGGAAAGCCCGTTCAGTGAGCGATACTCGATTGTCTTCGGGCCCTTACCGAGACTGTTTCCACGCCAACGGCGTGGTTCATCCGCGAGCCTGGGCCAACGGCCCAGGACACCGATGCTCCGGTCGACGTCGGCGCTGAAGGCGCGATTCAGTTTCCGGGATCGAACGAGAAGGGGCGTGCTGGTATGATGAGTCGCGCTTACAGCGCTGGGGCGTCTTTCGGACGGTACCTGACTTTGGGCGACTGCCCAAAGCTCTCGGATGAAACGACGCCGTTGGCGTCTCACCCCCCGTCGTGCCTGCCTCGGCGGCGACAGCCGGTCACTTGGGGAAAGGGCACAGCCGGAGTTCGCGTCCTCATCTCGTGGCGTGAGCCTCCGCTGACGCTATTTGGGCAACACGCCCTCGAGTTCCGGGTTGCGAAGGTGATGCTCCCAGCTCTGGGTTCCCATTCTCCCGTCCTCCGGTTCTCCCGTCCTCCCGTTCTCCCGTCCTCCCTGCCTCCCCGTGCCGCAAGCCAATCCGACGTGAAAATCGACACCCGGAATCTCTAAACTATGATGATCGTGTCTACAAAGCTGAGCGGTCTTGAGGGAGGTTCCAATGCCGGGTTCTGTGTACTCCTGGTGATCTGCGGCCTTCTTTTCACTACGGTTCCCGGCTGCCGAAAGGCCCCCAAGATCACGGCGACCCCTCCGACGGCGGCGGCCGGCCGGACCGAGCCGCACATCCGCGTTCTGTTGAGGTCCGGATTTCACCGCTATGAGGTCATTGGTGAGCAGCGGGCAGACCGTCTTTTCGTCGAAGTCACTCCGGGGAGCGTGACTCTGTCCGCACCCCGGGGAAACGCCACCGAGGTGATCGGGCATGGGACCGGCTTTCGGTTGATTCCGCAGCGTAAGTGGCTCTACCTCGATCAAACGGCCTACCGCGGTGCTCTCGACATCTTCATCAATCCCCTGGGAGAGGCCGTGGTCGTGAACGATCTTTCGCTCGAGGATTATCTGCGCAGCGTCGTACCCGGGGAGCTGGGTCCCAAAAAGTACCCGGATCTCGAAGCCCTCAAGGCGCAGTGCGTGGCGGCTCGAACCTTTGCCATCTCGGCGCTGGGGCAAAATGCCGACCGGGGATTCGATGTTTACAGCGACAGCCGCTCTCAGGTCTATCGTGGAGTGATGAGTGAGCAGAAGCTTTCCGATCGGGCCGTAGGGGAAACGCGGGGCATGGTCGCAACCTATCAGGGAAAGCCGATCCTGTCGATGTACTGCTCGACCTGCGGGGGAGTAACCGAAGACTTTGCGGCCGTCTTCAAGGGAGATCCCATCGCTTACCTCAAGGGCGGAGCACGGTGTCGGGACGAGGAGAGCCCGTACCATGAGTGGGATGAATGGATCGATCTCCGTGAGCGCGCCGCCGTCCTGGATCGCTACGCGGGGGTGGGCCGCCTGAAAGACCTCGAGACGCTCTTGGTCAGTGAGAATGGACGTGTGGTGACCATGCGGTTCACGGGCGAGCGCGGGCAGAAGGTGCTGCGCGGAAACGACGTCCGTTTCGCTCTCGGTCTGCGCAGCAACTGGATCCTCTCGATGAAAGTGCAGAAGGACCACGAAGGATTCATCGAGAAGCTGCATGTTCGGGGCCGGGGCTGGGGGCACGGTGTCGGGCTGTGTCAGATCGGTGCCGTCGAACTGGCTCAGCGGGGCAAATCCTTCATGGAGATTCTGAAGCACTACTACAGCGGCATCGACATCACTCCCTGGTATGCCGCCAGGGGCGGCGAATCCCAAGCTCCAAGGGACCAATCCCCCAAGACATCCGAGTAGCAGAGTCCCGCGGCAAAGCCGGAGATCCCTCCCAAGAGTCTGAAAGCGGCTCCGCCGCAGGTCCCGCTCTCCCGTTCTCCCGTTCTCCCGTCCTCCCGTTCTCCGGTTCTCCAGTTCTCCCGACTCTTGGGACTTGGCCCCTTCCACGCGGCCTCAAGCCGCGTGTTGTGGTACCTTCACTCCCGTCTATGTCGTCGCGACTGCCGCTGCTGATCATCCTTCTCGGTCCGACCGCTTCCGGTAAGAGTACCCTGGCTCTTCAGGTCGCGCCCGTGATCGACGGCGAGATCATCAACGGTGATTCGATGCAGATGGTTCGGCATCTGGAGATCGGGACGGCCAAACCGAGTCTCGAAGATCGAAGCCGGGTACCCCACCATCTCTTCGATCTGGTCGGGCCGGACGAGTACTTTAGTGCCGGAGCCTACATGCGGGAGGCGAGGAAGGTCTGCCGGGCAGTGGCATCTCGGGGCCACACTCCGCTCGTGGTGGGCGGTACAGGGCTGTATCTGAGGGTCCTGGTCGACGGCATCTTCTCGGGTCCGGGACGCTCCGAGGACATCCGCAGTCGCCTCGACCGGATCGTTCGCCGCCGGGGTTCGGCCGTCCTCCATCGAATCCTTTCTCGACATGACCCCTCCGCGGCGACCGCGATCCAGCCGGAGGACCGGGTTCGGATCGTGCGTGCCCTGGAAGTCCTTCTGCTCACCGGGCGTGAGATGAGCAGCTTGCAGAAGGCGACGGAGCCCCTACGGGGCTTTCAGATTCTCAAGGTTGGCCTGAACGTCCCGCGTTCTGAGCTCTATGGTAGAATCAACTCCCGCGTAAGCCGCATGTTTGCTGAGGGACTCGTGGAAGAGGTCGAGCATCTTCTCGAGCTGGGCTACGCGCCGTCGGCCAAGGCCTTCGAGGCTCTGGGCTACCGCTACGCGGTCGGGGTTCTCCGGGGTGAACTTTCAGTGGATCGGGCGATTGAGCTGACGCAACGGGACACGCGGCGGTATGCCAAACGCCAACTCACCTGGTTTCGCAGAGAGAAGGACGTCAGGTGGTTCGATGTGGCCGGCGAAGACCCGTCAGCCCGCGATCAGCTGATGCGTCTCCTCGATGAAGTGAGGTCTTCGGATGGAGTTCGAACCGGTCATTGGCCTTGAAGTACATGCACAGCTTCTGACGCAGAGCAAGATCTTCTGCAGTTGCAGCACTCGGTTCGGCGCTCCACCGAATTCGAATACCTGCCCGGTTTGTTTGGGACTGCCCGGGGCGTTGCCCGTGCTCAACCGTCAGGCGGTAGCCATGGCGGTCCGCTCGGGCCTGGCGCTGGGGTGTCGAATCAACCGCAAGTCCCTGTTTGCACGGAAGAACTACTTCTATCCGGACCTGCCGAAGGGCTATCAGATTTCTCAATACGACCTGCCGCTTGCTGCGGAGGGGATCGCGACGATTTCGCTCCCGGCCGATCCTTCCGAGCCCCCGTCGGCGGCGGAGTCCAAGCGATTTCGGATCAACCGGATCCACCTCGAGGATGACGCGGGAAAGTCGATTCATGACCAGGGAGGGACCACGCAGGTCAACCTGAATCGTACCGGCACGCCCCTGATCGAGATCGTGACTGAAGCGGACTTCCGCTCGTCGGGGGAGGCCTACGAATTTCTCAGCTTCCTGCGACAGGTATTGCTCTACCTTGAAGTCTGTGACGGAAACATGGAGGAGGGCAGCCTTCGCTGTGATGCGAACGTGTCCATCCGTCCTGTGGGTGCCGAGGCCTTCGGAACCAAGACGGAAATCAAGAACCTGAACTCCTTTCGCTTCGTGCGCAGAGCCCTCGACTATGAGATCGAGCGCCAGAAGGCCGTGCTTCTCGAGGGCGGCCGCATCATCCAGGAGACCCGGCTCTGGAATGAACAGACGCAATCGACGGAAGCGATGCGGAGCAAGGAGGAAGCTCATGATTACCGCTACTTCCCCGAACCCGATCTGCTTCCGCTGGTGATCTCGCAGGAGTGGCTCGACGAGCTTCAGGAAAGCATACCGGAACTGCCCGACGCCCGTAAGACGAGGCTCGAGGCCGACTACGGCCTCGATGAGAGCCTGGCGGGGCTGCTCACTCAGACTCGGGAGTTCTCCGATTACTTCGAGACAGCCGCACGGAAGGCACCGCCGGTGAAAGTGGCGAACTGGATGATCGGGGACCTGACCCGGGAGCTCAAACGGGATGGGCGTGAGATTGCGGATTGCCCGATTGCTCCTCACCATCTGGCTGAACTCGTTGAACTGATCGACACCGGAGCCATCAGCGGCAAGACGGCCAAGGATGTCTTCAGTCGCATGTACCAGAGCGGCGAAGCGCCGGCCCGGATCGTCGAGCGCGAGGGTCTGCGTCAGATCAGCAGTGAAGGGGAGCTTGACAGTGTCGTGGACCGCGTGCTGGATGCCAACCCCGATAAGGTGGAACAGTACCGCGGGGGGAAGGAGGGACTGATCGGATTCTTCGTTGGCCAGGTCATGCGCGAGACCGGCGGTCAAGCCAACCCGAAACTGGTCAACGAACTGCTGCGTGGAAAGCTGAAGGCGAAGTCATGACTCAGTTGAAGGCCGCCGGATCGAAGAAGATCGTCGTCCTCGAGGAAACGACGGACAACCTCTATTCGTTGCAGTTCATCCTGCGGAGCCTGGGTTACGATGCCGTGGCTCTGACGGCTCGTGAAGACCTGCTGGACCACCTGGCCGGCATGCACGCCGAAGTCGTTCTGATCGACATGCTGCTGCCGGGAGACGTCAGCCTGTCTTTGATCCGGCTCATCCGGAAAACGGTCGGGGCCGGTGTACGGATTCTGGCCATCAGCGCCGACGCCGTTCCCCACCCTGAAGATGAAATCAAGGCAGCCGGAGCCGACGCCGTCCTGATGAAGCCTTACAACGTCTCAGAACTGCAGGCCGAGCTGGGATAGGATCCCGCTCGTTATTCGTGGCGCAGCGCTTCGATCGGATCCAGGCGTGCCGCCTTGACCGCGGGCCAGACGCCGAAGACCAGACCGACGGACACCGAGACGACGAAGCCCACGGTCACCGCCCACATGGGGATCTGCGCCGGAATGTTCGGCAACAGCCACAGCAGTAGATAGCTCACCCCTACAGCGAACAGGATCCCCAAGGCACCTCCGCTGGTTGTGAGCGTCATCGCCTCGAAGAGGAACTGGAAGGTGATGTCACGGCGCTTTGCTCCAATCGCCTTGCGCACCCCGATCTCCCGGGTACGTTCCGTCACCGACACCAGCATGATGTTCATGACGCCGATGCCGCCAACCAGCAGTCCGACGCCGGAAATGGCGATGGCGATCAGGCCGACGCTGGCCGTGATCGAGTCGAATTGCTCGATCATGCGGTCTGCGGTGGTGAGGTCGAAATTGTCCTTCTCGTTGAAGCGAACGCCTCGTTGACGGCGCAGGATCGCCTCGATCTGATCGAGGCCCTTGGCCAGTTGTCCCTCGCGTGCTCGCGCGATGATGAGCAGGAGGTCGCTCTTCGGATAGAGGCTCCTAAAGGTGCGATAGGGAATGTAGATGATGTTGTCCTCGTCGCTCGATCCGAAGACGGTGGCCTTTCGTTTTTGCAGAGTGCCCGCGATCGTGAAACGATGGCCGTCGATCTCGATCACCCGGCCCACGACACGATCGTAGTTGGGGAACAGGGCCTCCACGACGTTGACCCCGAGGATGGCGATCTTGTTTCGATGAAGATCATCGATGCGGCTCACGAACCGGCCTTCATCGAGAGCGATGTTCGTGACGGCACCATGGTTGGGGGAAACACCCTGCAACTGGGCCTGGCGATACGATTTATCCCGATACTTGACGGTCGGGTTGCTGAAGCCAAAAGCCTGATAGCTCACATCCTCGATGGCGCTCGCTTCCCTGCGAATGGCCTCGGCGTCTTCGACGGTCAGCGGCTTGCGCTGCCATTCCTGACGGTCGCGACGCCCGACGTGTGGTCCCGTCGACAGGTGAAAGGCATAGATGTTCTGCGTTCCGTACTCTTCGACCAGATTGATGATGCTCTGCCGCATCCCCGTCAGAATCGACGAGATGACGATGACGGTGAGGACGCCGATGATGACCCCGAGCACGGTCAGGAAGCTGCGCATTTTGTGGCTGCGCAGCGTGTCCAGCCCCATGTAGATGTTCTCGACGTACTGATTGAGGTTCATTGATCGTCCCTCAGCGCCTCGATCGGATTGAGCTTGGACGCGGTAAACGCGGGGTAAATCCCGAAGATGATCCCGATTCCGCCGGAGAAGCCGATCGACAGGACGATATAGCCGATGCTGATGGTCATCGTCAGCGGCGTGAGCGCCTGGATGATCTTGGCGGCAATGGTGGCAATCCCGAGACCGATGAGTCCTCCGGCGGCGGCCACCAGGAAGGCCTCGATCAGGAACTGATTCAGAATATCCCGGCGCCTGGCTCCGAGAGATTTCCGAAGACCGATCTCGAACGTCCGTTCGGTCACCGAAACGAGCATGATGTTCATGACGACGATCCCGCCGACGACCAGCGAGATGGCGGTAATGGGAATGATCACCGCCGCGATGCTCTGGACGAACTGGTCGACGAAGGAGTTGATCTCATCAGTGGAAATGATCCCGAATGTGTCGTCCTCGCTCGGCTTCAGCTTGTGGCGGATGCGCATGGCCGTGCGGACTTCCTGCACTGCCGCGTCGAAACGAGCGCGTGAGACTGCGTTGCCCCGGATCACGATGCTGGAACGGGTGCCATAGATCTTCTGATAGGAGGAAATCGGGAGGAACAGCGTATTGTCCAGGCTTTGCCCGAAGCTCGAACCCAGCTTCTCGAGGACGCCGATGACCTTGATGGGTTCGGCTCCGAGCTTGATCTCCTTGCCGATCGGGTCCTGGCCCTGAAAGAACTTCTCGTAGACGTCCCAACCGATGACTCCGACGAAGCGTGAATGAGCTACTTCCTCGGTCGTAAAGAAGCGACCTTCCTGGAGGTCTTGGTTGCCCAGGAAGATCCGATTGGCCGTGACACCCTGGACGCTGGTGTCGAACAGTTCCTGCGAGTCGTGGTAGAGCGTTCGGCTGGAAGAGAGCTCACCGGCGATTTCACGGCAGTCGGCACAGTGTTTCCGCAGGAACTCGACATCGCTCAGGTGGATGTCCTTGTTGTGCCGGACCATTTCCTCCCATTCTTCCTGGCTGACCTCCCCGAGACGAGCGAACTTGGCAACGATGAACGAATCACTCCCGAGTGTTCGGGATACCGTATCCATGACATAGGTCTGCAGCCCCTCGATGCTCGCGCCGACGAGCATGACCGATGCCACGCCGATGATGATGCCGAGGAGGGTCAGGAAGGTCCGGAGCTTGTGCGCGATGATCGAGCGTACAGCAATCACCGTAGCTTCCCACAAAAAGCCAACGCGAATTCTCATGGTTCAGATGGATCGCCCCTTAGCCTGCACTCCCTTCATTTCCAGCTCTCATGGTTACGCTTAGGCTCGTACACTTGTTCACTCCAGCGATCTCGCCTGCGGAACCCGCTCCGGTTCCGGCCAATCAAGAAGCCGACCCCCGGGAGCCCTCGAAAAACACTCTCGGACGGCGGCCCCACATATAGGTAAACGAGCCCGGGTGCCTGAATATTTCATTTTATCCCGGATTCACCGGCTGAGTGCCGGATGCCGGGCGGTCAGGCATGTTCCTTGAAGACCTCTTCGAGGGGCTGGTCGACGGGGATACAAGAGCAGAACAAATGCCGGTCGCCGAAGGTGTCGTCGATCCGGGAGCACGAGGTCCAGAACTTGTAGTCCCTCAAGGAGGCCACCGGATAGGCGGCCTTTTCACGGCTGTAAGGGTGGGGCCACTCGTCGGCCGTGACCAGGTCTGCAGTGTGGGGAGCGTTCTTCAGTACGTTGTCGGAAGGATCCGCCGCTCCCGATTCGATCTCCTGGATCTCACCGCGGATCGAGATCATCGCTTCGCAGAAGCGATCGAGTTCTTCACGCGGTTCGCTCTCGGTGGGTTCGACCATCATCGTCTCGACGACCGGCCATGAGACGGTCGGTGCGTGGAAGCCGTAGTCCATGAGCCTCTTGGCGAGATCGGCCACGGTCACGCCGACGCTGCGCTTGAAGGTCCGGCAATCGAGGATGCACTCGTGCGCCACCAGGCCGTTCTTGCCCTTGTAGAGGACGGGGAACTCCCGGGTCAGCCGGCGTGCCACATAGTTGGCGTTGAGAATCGCCATCTGGGTGGCTCGCTTCAGGCCTTCCGCGCCCATCAGCCGAATGTAAGCCCACGAGATGGCCAGGATTCCCGCCGAACCATACGGAGCTGAGCTGACGGCACCTTCCCGGCGGTCGAGTCGGAAATGGCCGGGCAGATAGGGGACCAGGTGCTCTTGGACGGCAATCGGGCCCACACCCGGACCGCCGCCTCCATGGGGTATGCAAAAGGTCTTGTGGAGATTCAGGTGGCACACGTCGACGCCGAAGTCTCCGGGCCGGCAGATGCCGACCAGGGCGTTCATGTTGGCCCCGTCCATGTAAACTTGTCCTCCGGCGCCGTGGATAATCTCGCAAATGTCTCGGATGCCTTCCTCGAAGACGCCGTGTGTCGACGGGTAAGTGACCATCAGTGCAGCCAGTTGATCACGATGGCGTTCAGCGAGTTCACGCAGGTGGTCCAAGTCGATATCGCCGTTCTCTCTGCAGCGAACCGTGACGACCTTGAGACCTGCCATGACGGCGCTTGCGGGATTGGTTCCATGGGCCGACTGGGGAATCAGACATATCCTGCGGTGTTCTTCACCGCGGGCCCGATGGTAGCCGCGGATGGTCAGCAGACCGGAGTATTCGCCCTGAGCGCCGGAATTGGGCTGAACCGATACGGCCTTCATACCGGTGATCTCTGCCAGCATGCGCTCCAGGCCCGCGATGAGCTCGAGGTAGCCGGAGGCCTGCTCGACCGGAGCGAACGGATGGATGCGGCTCCACTCCGGCCAGGTGACGGGAAGCATCTCGACGGTAGCGTTCAGCTTCATGGTGCATGAGCCGAGAGGAATCATCGAGGCGGTCAGGGAAAGGTCTCGAGACTGCAGCCGGTAAATGTAACGCAGAAGATCGGTCTCCGAGCCGGAGCGATTGAAGACCGGATGGCGCAGGAAATCGGACGTTCTGCGGGCCGATTCAGGGAAACGAACCATGGGGCCCTGAACAGGCTGCGTATCCTCGCCGGTGAGCACCCAAACGAGATCCGCGATGTCACTTTCACCAGTGGTCTCATCGAGGGCGACGCCGATGCTGCCATCCTCGAAGAAACGCAGGTTGATCCCTTTCTCATGACATCGGTGGCGAACATCCCCGGGGTCGGCACCGCCGATACGCAGGGTGTCGAAGAATTCGCTGTGGCGCAGTTCCAGTCCGAGGGATTCCAGAGTGTCGGCCAGTCCGGCCGTCAGTTCGTGAACACGCCGGGCGATGCGTCGAAGGCCGTCCGGCCCGTGCCAGACTGCGTACATCGACGCCATGATGGCGAGCAGAACCTGGGCCGTGCAGATATTGCTCGTGGCCTTTTCCCGTCGGATATGTTGTTCGCGGGTCTGCAGAGCAAGGCGCAAGGCAGGCCGGCCCCGGACGTCTTTGGAGACGCCCACGACACGTCCCGGCAGAAGGCGCTTGAACTGGTCGAGCGTCGCAAAGAAGGCGGCGTGGGGTCCGCCGAAGCCGAGTGAAACGCCGAATCGCTGGCTGTTTCCAACCACGACGTCCGCTCCCCGCCGACCCGGTGCCTCGAGCAATGTGAGCGCCAGGAGATCACTCGCCACGACGACCAGGGCCCCGGCGTCGTGGACCTGCCTCGCAAGCTCCTCGAATTCGTGGATACGCCCGTCGGTGGCCGGATACTGGAGCAGGACACCGAAATAGCGAGCATCCGGAACGAAACTGTCCAGATCACCCACCACGATCTCGGCCTCCAGACCGGTCGAGCGTGTCCTGACGACGTCGATCGTCTGGGGATGGCAGTCATCGGCAACGAAGAAGCGGTTACGGTTCTCGTCTCCCCGAGCGGAGTAGCATAGGGACATCGCCTCAGCCGCGGCCGTGCCCTCATCGAGCAGAGAGGCGTTGGCCAGTTCCATGCCGGTGAGGTCGGTCACCATCGTCTGGAAGTTGAGCAGTGCCTCGAGACGCCCCTGTGAGATTTCGGCCTGATAGGGCGTGTACTGGGTATACCAACCCGGGTTTTCGAGGATGTTCCGCTGAATGACCGGAGGAGTGATACAGTCCGAATAACCCTGCCCGATGAACGATCGGCAGACCTGGTTGCTCCAGGCCAGCCGGCGGAGTTCCTCGAGGACTTCGGATTCGCTCAGCGGTTGGGGCAGATCCAAGGGTGCATCGACGCGAATCGAGGACGGCACCGCCTTGTCAATGAGCTCGTCCAGAGAAGAGAGCCCGAGCAAGTCGAGCATCTCCCGGATTTCGCCCTCTCGCGGCCCAATATGTCTTTCGACGAAACTGCTCGGGTTCTGATCTTGGCTCGTCACGCGTGGAATATATTGTAGCGATCGGTCGATTTCAACAGCCTCGGCGTGCCGCAGGTCGTAGATCCCCCAGTTGTCCTATAATCCCCCGGGAGTCTCATGCAAGATGTGGCCTGCGAAACGCGGAGAGAACTGAATTGAGGGACACCTTGTACGTGCTGGGCTTCCTGGTGATCGCGGGCCTCCTGCTGTTCATCGGACGCGATTTGATTCCCTCGTCGACGATCCTGACCTGGATCGTTACTTTCGGCGCGACTGCGGCGGTCGGGGTTCTCCTGATTTCGCTCTTCAGGGTTCAGCAGGAACTCAAGCAGAGCCGTTTCGAACTGGCGCGCAAGGACGTGGAGCTGCAGATCGCCCGCGAGGTCCAGGCCGCGCTCTTCCCGAAGACTCTGCCTCTGGATCGCGGTCTCAGTTTCTCGGCGATCTGCATTCCTGCCCAGGGAATCAGCGGAGACTACTACGACATCATCCAGTGCCCGGATGGCCGTATCTCACTGGCCATTGCCGATATCAGCGGGAAAGGGGTCTCGGCGGCCATACTGATGTCCAACATTCAGGCCAGGTTTCGTGCGCTCATCGAAACGAATGATTCGCTCTGTGAAGTGTGCCGTCTTCTGAATGACCACCTGCATGACTTCAGCGAGCCGGAGAGGTTCGCTACCTTCTTCGTGGGTCAGTGGCGCCCGGGGAGCGGCCGATTCGAATACGTCAATGCCGGGCATCAGGTGCCGGTCGTAGTCGGAGACGGGACGATGCAGCTGCAGGTGGGAGGTCCTCCGCTGGGTCTGTTTCCGAACCGGACCTATCGCTGTGGCGCTGCCGAACTCAAGCGTGGAGATCTACTGGTCCTCTACTCTGACGGCATCACCGAGGCTACCAACCCGGCTGAGGAGGAGTTCGGGGAGCAGCGGCTCCGAAACCTCATCGAGAAGAATACGGACCAATCGGTGCGGGACCTGCAGAGAATCATCCTGGATAGTGTGAGCGCCTGGACGCGCCGGGATCCCCAGGACGATATGACACTGGTCATCGTGCGGGTGGAGGACGAGCATCGGCTGCTGGGGAGGATGGAATGAGGGTTTGTGACACGACTGGTGCCCGAACTGAGTGGCGAGGAGAGATCCGTCGGTTCGCAGCAGAGCTCGGTTGTTCGGAGGGAGATTGATGAAGGTATCGGGACACGGCTTCCTGGAGCACGTACAACTGCTGACCCCGCTGTTCGGAGTCATCGGCGCCGTGTGGGCCCTGCGGTTCATTCTCGGCGAGGTCGGCGCCCCGATGTGGCTGATCGAGGTCTTCAGCGTCGGAGTCTTCGTGCCGATCTGCGTCATCCTGGCGGCTCTGTTGATCCATCTCAAACGGTTCGGCGGGTACGCCAGTGTCGTCCTCTCCTCGTTCCTCCTGGTTCTCTGGGGCCAGGTCCTGATCGTATTCGCCATTTCCCTGTCCGTGGCCGCCGGCGTGGAGAATATCTACACCGCTCCGCAGTTTTCGATTCCGGGCGACATCGGTCACGTCCGCCACATCGTGGGACACCTGACTTTCGGTGTCGGGTTGGAAACGCTGATCGGATCGCTGATGGGTTGCCTGATCCTGTTCATGCTGCGCCGGGCGAAGCCTCCCGGCAGAAGCTAGAAGCTAGAAGCTGGGAGCTGGAAGACAGGAGACAGGAGGACTGCAAGTCCCGAGTGCCTGTCTCCGGTCTCCTGTCTCCCCTTCCGGATTCTTCCCGGTTGCCCCCTTTGCCCGGCCCGCATAGAATTCGCCTCGTCATGAGTCGAACCCTGGTTCCCCTGCTGATCTGCGTGGCGTCGACCCTGTTCGTCCACGCTCAACCCCGCGACTGGGAGAACCCCGCCGTCTTCGAGCGAGGCCAGGTGGAGCCGCACGCGACACTGATGTCCTACCCGAGTCTCGAGGACGCTCTGGCTCTGAAAGGGACGGAATCGACCCATTGCCTGCTTCTCAACGGGACCTGGAAATTCCACTGGGCCAGGGTTCCGGAAGAATCGCCGGCGGACTTCTTCGAAACCGGTTTCGATGACAGCCATTGGAACTCCATACGGGTTCCGGGTGATTGGCAGATGCAGGGCTTCGGCTACGCCAAGTTCCGCAATGTCTCCCAGCCCTTTCGGGCCGATCCTCCGCGGGTGCCCTCACAGTTCAATCCGGTTGGCAGCTACCGGAGGATCGTCAGCGTGCCCGGGACTTGGTCGAACCGGCGGATCTTCCTTCACTTCGACGGCGTCAAATCGGCTTCGTACGTCTGGATCAACGGTCGCGAAGTCGGCTACAACCAGGGCGGCATGGAGCCGGCCGAATATGATGTCACTTCCTACCTGAAGCCGGGTGAAAACCTCCTGGCGGTTCAGGTCTTTCGCTTCTCCGACGGGACCTATCTGGAAGATCAGGACATGTGGCGGTTGTCCGGGATCTTTCGCGATGTCTACCTCATTGCGCGTCCCTCGACGTACGTGCGCGACTACTCCGTGGCGACCGACCTCGATGATGCCTACCGTAACAGCCGGCTGGCGCTCGATATCAGTCTCCGGAACGATTCATCGTCTCCGCGCCGGGTGGCACTGAAGGTTCGGCTCTGGGACGGCACGCGGGCCGTTTCGACCCTGCAGCCGGAGGCGCCGCTGACCGTCGACGTGGGTGCCGACGATACGGTCCGGCTTGCGCAGGAAATCGAGAATCCTCGAAAGTGGTCGGCCGAAAAGCCGAATCTCTACAAGCTGACGATCGAACTGCTCGGTGAGAGTGGCGAGACGCTCGAGGTGCTGGGAAGCCGCATCGGTTTTCGCGAGGTCGAGGTTCGCAACCAACAGATTCTGGTCAACGGCGTGGCCGTCAAGTTCAACGGAGTCAACAGCCACATGCAGGATCCAAGAGCGGGGCGAGCCGTGGATCTGGCGACACTGCGCCGCGATCTGATCCTGATGAAGCAGTACAACATCAACCTGGTGAGAACCTCGCACTATCCCCCGCCTCCCGGCTACCTGGATCTTGCCGACGAACTGGGAATGTACGTCGTCGACGAGACCGGAGATGAAGCCCACGCTACGACCTACCTGTCCGAGGATCCGGCCTGGCGTGCCGCCTACGTGGACCGCGGGCGGAAGATGGTCCTTCGAGACCGCAACCATCCGAGCATCGTTTTCTGGAGCGCCGGCAACGAGAGCGGTTCCGGCGACAATATCTGCGCCATCATCGCAGAAGGGAAGCGGCTGGATCCGACGCGGCCGGCCTGGATGTACGGCGGCAACAACGACTACATGGGCGGCGATCCCCAGGCCTTCAATCCGACCCGCTGCGAAGATATCGTCGGTCCCCGCTACCCGACTCCTTCGGTCCTGGAGAAAGTCGTGGCCGAGGTGAGCCCGGAGGTGGATCCGCGTCCGTCCTTCATGGACGAGTACATCGCGGTCACGGGAAACGGGTTAGGCGGATTGGATGAATACTGGGATCTGATCTGGCGATACCCGCGGCTGACCGGAGGCGCCATCTGGGACTGGATCAGCCCCGGCATCACGGAGCCCATACGGCTCAGCCCGGATTCATCGCCCGCGCAGAACGACGCCGCGCTGCTGGGACGCGCTCGGTTGGTCGTCGGCCGGTTCGGTAGCGCCGTCAGTTTGAGCGGGCAGGATGATTTCGTCGAGGTCTATCGCGATCCCGCACTCGATGTCACGGCCGCGCCTCTGACGGTGGATTTCTGGATCTTTCCGCGTCCATGGAATGGTTGCGGTTGGTTCGTCAACAAAGGAAGTGGCTCCTGGGGACTGGTCCAGAGCGATGAACGCCATCTCGAGTTCTACATTCAGAGCAACGGGACCAGGGTCTCGGCGACGGCTCCCGTACCGGATCGGTGGGTCGAACACTGGCACCATCTCAGCGGGGTCTACGACGGCAGGGAACTGCGACTGGGAGTGGATGGCACGGTGGCGGCCCGGACTCCGCTCCAGGGCCCCATCGACCTCTCCCGTTTCCCGGTCAATATTGGACGTCAGGCCGATTTGATCGGACAGGAGCATGCCGGATACCTGGTCGACGCCGTCGTCGACCTGGTGCGGATCTTTGCTGAGGCGCTGTCTGAAGATCAGTTGGTCAAATCGTTTCCGGAATTGAAGAAACAGGCGGTTCTCCGGCTGGATTTCGACACCGTGAAGGAGGCCGGAGAGTTCTATTCTCTGGGAATCGGAGCGCGCAGCTATGGCTTGGTCTGGCCGGACCGGCAGCCGCAACCCGAATTGTGGCAGCTCAAGAAGAGCCCCCAGCCCGTCAAGATCGAAGCCGTCAATGTGGACGAGGGTCGGATCCGCATAACCAACCGGTTCGATTTTACGAATCTGGATGAGCTCGAGGCCGACTGGCGGATCGAGTCGGACGGTAAGGTCGTTCAACACGGCCCCGTTGAAGTGCATTTGCCTCCCGGACAAGCGCAGGTCGTGACGCTTCCGTTGAACCGGCCGGCCGACCGAGGGTCCAGCGATTATTGGCTCGATGTCAGCTTTCGCCTTCGACAGGATCAACCTTGGGCGAAGGCCGGTCATGAGGTGGCTTGGGAGCAGTTCCGGCTGTGGGAGCCATCGCGCAAGCCGGCTGCGAGGGTATCCTCTTCGACCGGGCCGCTGCAGGTCAGCCGGACAGGAGACTCGATTCGGATCGAGGGGAAGGATTTCGTTTACGTTCTGGACGGCGGATCGGGAACGTTGACTTCGCTGACCGTGCGGGGAAGGGAGCTGTTGCGCAGCGGTCCTCGTCTGAGCGTCTTTCGGGCTCCCGTCGCCAACGAGTTCGAGCGATCCTGGGGCTCGCCCGACATGGGGGAGGAATGGTTTCAATTCGGTCTCGACGATCTGCATACTTCCGTACGGAATGTGACTCTCGAACCGTCGGACGGCCGTGAGGCCGTGGTCCGGCTGGATGCGGAGAGTACGACCCGTCATCCGGGTACGAAGTTCCTCTCGTCCTGGCAGTATCGCTTCACGCCGGACGGGGCGATCTCGATTGGTCTGAGGGTGGAACCTCGAGGGCCGATGCCCGACTGGCTGGGCAAAGTGGGCATGGAGCTCGAGGTAGACTCTTCCCTCGACCGGCTCGAGTGGTACGGACGGGGGCCCTTCGAGACCTACCCCGACCGCAAGACGGGTGCTCGCGTGGGTGTCTATTCGACGTCGGTCGCCGATATGTTCGAGCCCTATCTGATCCCGCAGGACTATGGCAACCGGACCGATGTTCGCTGGGCCGTTCTGAGCTCGGGTCAGGGTCACGGGCTTCGCATTTCGGGGGACGATCTCCTGAACATCAGTGCCAGACCTTACGAGACCGACAATCTTTACCGGGCGGAATACCCTTGGCAGCTGCGCAAGAGCAACGCCATCACGCTGGATATCGATCACCGGGTGAGCGGGGTAGGCTGCACGGCCATCAAAACGCTGCCGGCCTATCGGGTTCGTCCCCAGGTCTACGAGTTCACGGTCTACCTCCGGCCCGAGTAGGACGAACGTAGGACAACCGTCCTCGGTTGTCCAGCTGGCGAGGTCGCGGCTACCGGGAACGCTGGCCGGCGCATCGTAACCGTGGCGTCCGCATACACGGCTGCCGGGGATGTCCGTTCGGGGGCACGGGGACAACCGGGGACGGTTGTCCTACAATCATCGTTGATGTCCTGTTCATGTTCTAATGTACGTGCGCGGAGCGCCCGCAAGTGAAGAAGGTACCGAGAAAAGTTCTGCTTTCCGTTTTCGTGGTCCTCCTCTCGGCGACTGCGGCCTACGGCGACCAGATCGACTGGGTGCAGAGCCTCGACGAGGCGGTCACATTGGCCTCGAACCAGCACAAGTTCATCGTTGTCGACGTCTGTGCCGACTGGTCCTCCGCCTGTCGAGAGTTATCCGAGAAGGTCTATACGGATCCTCAGTTCGTGGAATTCTCGAAGAGCCAGGTCTTCACGCGGATCGACGCGGGGGACATTGTGGGTGAATGGATGGCAGGGCGCTTCAAGGTGAGGGCGTATCCCACCATCCTGGTTCTCGACTCGCAGGGAAGGGAAATCGATCGCCTCAGAGGCTCTTTGTCCGCCGCCGAATTGAGGAAGTTCCTGCAGATGGTCTTCGACACTCCTTTGTCGATCAAGGAGTTGAATGAGCGGGCGGATGCCAAACCGGACGACTTGAGGCTTCAGACGGCTGCCGGGCGCCGTGCTGTGGGACGCGGCGATTTCAAAGAGGCCCAGCATTTTCTGACCCGAGCCGTCGAACTGACCGACCCCAAGGACTCCGCGGCGATGTCCAGGTTGCTGTCCGACCTCGCGCAGGCCGGTTTCGGTAACCACGACTACAGGGAGGCGGTGCACGCCCTTGACCGGCTTTACGCGGTCGACGATAGCGCGCGGCAAATCGAGTCACTGAAACTGGTACGAGCCCGTTCGCTGATCGAGTTGGACCGCGATCAGGAAGCCTACGATCTGATCGTGCCGGATCTGGATTCCCCGGAGGAGTGGGTGCGGTGGGAAGCGCGAGATGTCTTCAAGGACCTCCCGAAAGAGCTGCGCAAGGGCATCGAGGAGCGGGAGAAGCTGGAAAAAGAAGTCACCGAGGACCTCAAGAAGGGGAGATTCGAGCAGGCCAAGCGCGGGGCCGAAGAGCTTGTTTCAAAGAAGCCCAACGATGGCCTCGTCCATGTCCAGCTGGCGGAAGCCCTGTTCGGTCTCCAACCGGAAGCGCCGCCGCACGGCGAAGCCGGACCGACCTTGGAACGGGCCTACGCCGAGCTGAGGCTCGGACGCCGGCTGTCGCTCGACGACGAGGACACGTACGAAACCGCTTCGCGGCTGACGGTCGCTCTTCACGGGGTTCGTTCCGAACCCGACGACCGCGGAGTTCGCAAGGAATTCGAGAAAGCCGAGAAGGATTTCGCCCGTCGAAAATACGACAGGGCCGCCAAACGCTACCGCAAAGTCCTGGACGCCGATCCGACGTTCGGCAAGGCGCTGCGGCGTCTCGGAGATTGTCTTCTGTTCCACGGGCAGATTCAGGATGCGCTGGAGACTTATCTCCGGGCAACGAAGGTCAATCCCAACGACGCGGCGGCCTTTCGTCTCGCTGCGGACGCCTATGGCCAGCTGAACCAGCCCGAGCACACCTGGGAGATGTACCGGCAGTCGCTGTTGGCGGATCCCGACTACCCGGAGACCTGGCTCGATCTCGAAACCTGGGGCAAGACGAGTGGTGAGGGCTTTGAGCGACATGCGTCGGTCGTTCCGGTGCGGCTCTTGATCCCCGGTTCGAGGGACGAGGTGAAGTCTGTGTTGACCTCGCTTCCGGCAAAGACTCGACCGGCATGGACGGCATACGCGAACTGCAAAATGGAGGGAAGGGAACGGAGACTGAAGGAAGGTTCCCACCGTCTGGCCGATGCCAAGGAGGAAAGGACCTGCCTTGGAAGGGCTGTACAGGCTTGGGACGAGCTCAAATCGGAGGATCGTTCGGTCAAGGACGATAACCTTGACTTCCTGCGGCAGGTTTCCATCGACGGACAGCTGGACTCATTCGTCTTCTTGGAGCTGTTCACCGAGCAATACAGGCCGGCTTTTGAGGCGTGGAAGGCCCAGAATCACGATCGGGCCCTTCTCTATCTGAATGACTATGTCTTCGGCCAGGCCCAGGCCGCGGCGAGGGAAGGCTACAATTCCTCCGCTCTGAAAGCCTTCAATGAGGGTGCCGCGATCCACGACTCGGACCCTGCCGGAGCCCTCGAGTTCTATCGCAAGGCTCTTCGTCAGGAACCCTACATGCTGCCGGCGCTCGAGAATGCCTGCGACCTCGACTTCAGACAGGAACGCTACGATGACGCCCTCGGCTATCTGCGTCGCTGGCGCGAGGTGCAACCCGAATCGAGCCGCGCTCTGTATCTGCTGGGCTTCGTCTTTATCCAGCACCAGGAGTACTCCGAGGCTCTGCCGCTCCTCCAGAAGGCGGCCGAACTCGAAAAGGACCCGAACGAGCAAGCCAAGATCGAAGAGAACATCCGCTACTGCCAGGACAAGCTCTCCGAGTAGGACAACCGTCCCCGGTTGTCCCGCCACTCCGAACGAACAACCCCGTCACCGCCTCCACGGCCGCCGCAGCGGTGATGCATCGACCCGCTTTCCCGGTTGCCGCGACCTCGGCAGCTGGACAACCGGGGACGGTTGTCCTACGATCACGACCCCGGCAGGCGGACATCCGTCCCCGGTTGTCCTACAAAACCCTGGCGTCAGACTCGCCGATGGGCTAAATTGTTGAGCCGGAGAGCCTGTCCAGAGAGGGGTAGTATGCCCAGACGAGTTCTCCTTTCGCTTGTCTCGATCCTTTTCCTGTCCTTTCCCCTGCTGGGTGCCGAGATCGAATGGGTGAAGACCCTCAACGATGCCAAGGAGGCCGCATCGCGCGATGGTAGGTTCATCGTGCTGGATGTCTCGGCCGACTGGTGTCCGGCCTGCCGGGAACTGGCTAGGAATGTCTATACGGACGCGAAATTCATCGCGTTTTCCAGGTCCCAGGTCTTCATGGTGGTCGATGCCTACAAGGAGCGTGAAGGCCAGAAAATGGGTCAGCGGTTTCACGTCGAGGTCTTTCCGACGATCCTGGTCCTCGACTCCGAGGGGAAGGAGATCGATCGACTCACCGGCTCTTCGAGCGCCTCCACCTTGATGGAGAATCTACAGGGGATCTTCGACAATCCGATTCCCGCCGAGCAGCTCAACGAACGGGCCAAGACATCTCCGGATGATCCGGAGCTTCAGGCGCTGGCGGGACGGCGCGCGTTCGACCGGGACGACTTCGAGAAGGCCCAGCGCTTCCTGACCCGAGCCCTCGAGCTGAACGATTCGGGCGACAAGACGGTGGTCGTGCCGCTGCTGGTGGATCTGATCGAGGCCAGCTTCAAGAACGGCGACTTCGAGACCAGCCTGCAGACCATCGAACGGCTCTACGGCGTCGACGAGTCCTTTCGGGAGGTGGAATGGCTCATCCTGAGACGAGCTCGTGCCCTGACTGCCCTGGACCGCCACGAGGAGGCCTATGCCGCACTGCTTGAGCTGATGAAATCGCAGTCGGCTCGAATTCGCGGTGAGGCAAGGGACTTGATCGGCGATCTTCCGAAGAAGTTTCGGAAGGACATCGAAGGGCTGGAAAAACTCCACAAGAAGGCAGAGGAGAGTCTCCAAAAGGGTAAGTTCGAAGAGGCAAGGCAGCAGATCGAAGAGATCCTCTCGACGGCTCCGGACGACGGGCGGGCTCACGTTCAGCTTGCTCAGAGTCTTTTTGGACTGCAGGCTGAAGCAGGGGCGGGACCCGAGGCGAAAGCCCTGTTGTCGAGAGGATACGCCGAACTGCGGTTGGGCCGACGACTGTCGATCGACGATGTGGGGACCTACTTGACGTCTTTGGATCTGACGGTCCCGTTTCACGGGGTTCGGGCTAAGCCCAACGATTCGGACGCCTGCAAGGACTACGAGAAAGCCGAGAAGGAATTCGCGTCCGAACACTACAAGCAGGCCGTTGACCGGTACTGGAAGGTTCTGAAGAAGGATCCGGATTTCGGGCGGGCCTATCTGCATCTGGGGGATTGTTACTTTCTCAACGGACAAGTGGAGGATTCGCTGAAGTTCTATCTCCAGGCCATCCAGCTGAATCGCAATAATGCTCCGGCCTATCGCTTCGCCGCGGATGCACTGGGGAAACTGGGTCAGGGACAGAAGGCGTGGGACATGCTCCTGGAGTCCGTACTGGCCGACCCGGACTACCCTCTGGCCTGGCGCGATCTCGAGAATGTCAGGCGTGCCGGCGCCAAGGGCCTCGAAAGACATACCTCGGTCGTTCCGCTGCAGCTGCTGATTCCGCCCGAAGGAGACGAATATGAAAGCCTGCTGGCCTCGGTTCTGCCGAAGACGGTCCCGGCCTGGAGGGAGTATCTCAACTGCAAACTCCAGTGGAAGGACGAGCACCGGGATGACGAACCCTTCTATTTCCCCAGCGCCGAAGCGGAGAAGATGTGCCTGGGGAGGACCGTGGAGGTCTGGGATCGGCTGAAATCGGCGGATCGCCTGCTGAAAGACGACGATCTCGACTTTCTCCGCCAACTGTCGATCGACGATCAGCTGGATGCCTTCGTCTTCCTGGAGCTCTTCGCCGAGGAATACCGCCCGGCCTTCGAGCCCTGGAAGGGGCGCAACCGAGGTCGAGCCTTGCGCTATCTGAACGACTACGTCTTCGGTCAGGCCCAGGCCGTCGCGCGGCAAGGGTACAACTCTTCAGCCGTCAAGGCCTTCAATGACGGTGCCGGCGTTCACGAGTCCGATCCCGTCATGGCCCTCACGCTTTACAGGAAGGCACTCCGTCAGGAGCCCTATATGCTGCCTGCCTTGAAGAACGCCTCGTATCTGTACTTCAGGCAGGAGAAGTATGACGAAGCCCTGAAGTGCCTGCGCCGCTGGCGGGAAGTGGAACCGGATTCCAGTCAGGCGCTTCATATGACGGCCTTCGCCTACATCCAGGACGAGAAATACTCCGAAGCCCTTCCACTGCTGCAAAGAGCGGATGAGCTCGAAAAGGACCCGGACGAACGAGCCAAGATCGAAGAGAACATCCGCTTCTGCCAGTACAAGATCGCCGAGTAGGACAACCGTCCCCGGTTGTCCGGTGCCCCGAACGAACGACCCCGGCACCGGCTTCACGGACGCCGCAGCGCAAACGTAGGACAACCGTCCCCGGTTGTCCCGGTGCTCAGAATGAACAACCTCGGTACTGCCCTCACGGCCGCCGCAGCGTCGATGCATCGACCAGCGTTCCCGGTTGCGGCGACCTCGTCGGTAGGACAACCGTCCCCGGTTGTCCGGTCACTCCGAACGAACGACCTCGGCACCGTGCATGCGAACGCCACGGTCTGGACGCGGCGGCCTGCTTTCCCGGTTGCCGCGACCTCGGCAGGTGGACAACCGGGAACGGTTATCCTACTCGGATCCAGCCAAGCCGATTGCAGGCGCAGCCTGCATCTTTTAGAATGAGCGCACCTCAAGGTGGGTCGTTAGCTCAGTTGGCAGAGCATCTGACTTTTAATCAGAGGGTCGCTGGTTCGAATCCAGCACGACCCACCAATAGAATCAATAACTTGCAGGAAGGAAAGAGCGCGAAGTGTGGCCATTTTCGGCCTTGGGGTAACGCCTGGGGTAATAAATCGCTTTGCTGGAATGGAAAAAGGCCGCCCCGAAGAGCGGCCCTTCGAATTGCGTTGGGATGCGGGTTCAGCTTGTCGGCGTTGTATCGCCGTCCGTGTCCTCTACTGCAGATTCGGCTATTCGTCACAGAGGCCCAGACCAATCTGACGGGCGTGAGCGGCTACTCCCTTCCGGAAAAGTTGAAGATGCAAGGGAAAGAAGGGGAGGACCTCGCTCGGCTTGTCCTACCTCTGCACTGCTAGGAGGACCTCGAATAGTCCACCCAAGCCCAACTGAGGAGTGTCGCAACCAAGAACGGGTAGGCAAAGAAGGGAAGTGGCTGCGACAATGGCGTCAGTGGGGTCCCCGCAAAGATCTGTACCGCCACGATCGTGAATAAGACTGCTGCGACGAACCCGGCGCCTCTGGCAAAAGCAGGCATAGCCCTGGTTGCGCTGATCAGAGCCAGGGAGGCGGCCCACAGGCCGACTCCGGCACCGAACGCGGGAGCGCTCGTCACAAGATCCATGGCTGCGCCTGAAACGACCAGAGTCTCACCCACCATGAACACCAGGAATCCTGCCGCAACCAGGTCGTTTCCTCTGCGAAAGTAGTGCACAG
>JARRKC010000011.1:0-61986 GCA_037388505.1 Acidobacteriota bacterium
AACGAGTCAGACGAGTCCGGCCGGTCAAACAGACCAGAAATGTCAGGCCGCTCGAACCAAAATCCTACCTGTCTCCTGTCTCCTGTCTCCTGTCTCCTGTCTCCTGTCTCCTGTCTCCCCCCAATCGCGAATCGAAAATCGTAACCTCAAACTCCTCTGAGTGCCCGGGCGGCCTCGGTCGCAAAATAGGTGAGGATCATGTCTGCGCCGGCGCGTTTGATGGAGAGCAGGATCTCCATCATGACCGACTGCTCGTCGATCCAACCCATCCGACCGGCCGCTTTGATCATCGCGTACTCACCGCTGACGTTGTAGGCTGCAACCGGCAGGGCCACCGCCTCACGCACGGCAGCGATCACGTCGAGGTAGGGAAGTGCCGGTTTGACCATGACCATGTCGGCGCCTTCTTCGACATCCAACAAGGCCTCGCGAACCGCCTCGCGACGATTGGCCGGATCCATCTGATAGGTCTTCTTGTCGCCGGATTTCGGCGCCGAATCGAGGGCATCCCGAAATGGACCGTAGCAGGCCGAGGCATACTTGGCGGAGTAGGCGAGTATGCCAACATCGGTAAAGTCCTTCTCATCGAGGGCTCGGCGCAGATATCCCACCCGTCCGTCCATCATGTCGGAAGGAGCTACCATGTCGGCGCCGGCTTCAGCCTGGCTGACCGCCATCGCCGCCAGAATGGGCAGGGTGGCGTCGTTCAGGATCTGGCCGTCTTCGAACACTCCGTCGTGTCCGTCGCTGGAATAGGGGTCCATGGCCACATCCGTGATCACGGTCAGTTCGGGGAGTTCCCGTTTCAGGCTGCGGACCGTGCGTTGCAGCAACCCGTCAGGATTGGTGGACTCGGACGCCAGATGATCCTTCTGGTCGTCGGGCAGGGCCGGGAACAGGGCGACGCCGGGCACCCCCAGCTGGAAAGCCCGGCCGGCTTCCTCAACGATCAGGTCCGGACTCAATCGAAAGCAGTCGGGCATCGACTCGATGGGAACACGTTGTTCCGAACCTTCGACGACGAACAAGGGGAGGATCAGGTTGGAGGGCTGGAGGTGCGTCTCCCGAACCAGACTGCGTATGGAGGCGGTACGACGATTGCGCCGCGGCCGCCGGGTGAGCTGAACAGTGGGATGTCGCGTTTCATTCATCACCACAATATATGTGAATCGGGGAGCAGGGGAAAACCGGGGAGGATTTGAGATTCGGGATTTTCGATTTCCTTCAACGGGAATCCCGAATGAGGGGACAGTCCGGCTCCTTCGGCTCGAACTGCTCAAAGGCATGAAAAACGTCAGGCCGCTCGAACCAGAATCCTACCTGTCTCCTGCTTCGTTTGCCCCGTCACTGTCGCGGCCGCTCTGCCATGAGTTTCTTGTAAGCCGCCACCGCCAGCTCGTCGCAACGTTCGTTTTCCGGATGGCCGCGGTGACCGCGCACGTGCTCGAACGAGGCGCAATGGTCCTGCAGAAGACGATCCAGCTCCTGCCAAAGCTCGACGTTCTTGACCGGCTTCAGGCCGTCGCTGGTCTTGCGCTTCCAGTTTCTCGCTTTCCAGGCCGGCATCCAGCTCTCGAGTCCATTCTTGACGTAGGCGCTGTCGGTGACGATGTGCACGCGAGTGGGCCGCTTGAGGGCCTTGAGCCCCTGGATGACGGCCTGCAGTTCCATCCGGTTGTTGGTGGTGTAACGTTCTGCCCCGGAACTCTCCAAGACCTTCCCGGAAGGTTCGTGTCTCAGCACAAATGCCCAGCCTCCCGGTCCCGGGTTTCCGCTACAGGCACCGTCCGAATAGAGTGTGACTTCTCGAGGGTCATTTTCCGTCATTCTGTATTGATCTCCAGTGCCGGCACTTGCCGCGAATGGATGAAACGATGCAGATGCACTACTGCGAGGCGTTCGGCAACCACCGAGCGATGCACGCCTCGTCATCGTTGGCGGGACTGTTCACGCGAGGGCTCACGGGGTAGAAGTCCATCGCTTCAGAATCGTATGGTGCCAGCAGGCGATGGCGGACCATGGGCTCCGTCCCGGAATCGAGCCAGGCAGTGTAGCCGTCTGGCGGCAGTATCACCGGCATCCGATCGTGCACCTTGGCGACCAGATGGTTGGCATCACACGTCAGTATTGTAAAGGACTCGACGGCCTCTCCGTTCTTCTCAAAGTGCTCCCACAGACCGGCGAAAGCGAAGAGCGCACGGTCATGGAGCTGAAAAAAGTAAGGCTGTTTTCGCTTCCTCCCGGGCATCTGCTTCCATTCGTAGAATCCATCCGCCGGGACCAGACACCGTCGGTACTTGAAGGCCGCGCGAAAGGCGGGCTTGGTCTCCAGCCCCTCCACCCGGGCATTGATCATCGGGGAGCCGCTCGGTTTCTCCTTCATCCAATGTGGGATCAACCCCCAGCGCAAGAAGACACCCTCGCGGCGGCCTTCGGAATCGAGCCGAATGACCGGCGACTCCTGAGAAGGCGCGATGTTGAACCGCGGGACGATTCTGAGCTCGCTGATCTCGAAGAGGTCGGGCACAGCGCCGGCCTGGGTCAAAGTGTAACGACCACACATGGGTCAGGGGCTCCGTCAGTTGGTATCGGATAGGAAATGGTAGCGCTGTCCGTAGTACAGCATCTGTTCGGTGAAATCCTCCGGATAGTCGACGACCACATCGGTGATTTCGCCGGCGTCATCGGTCACCGGCCTCAACAGAGGATTGATGAATCCGGCATACGGAGCGATCTTCAGCTTCGCATAGCGGTCGAGGACCTGTTCGTGGAGCGCCGGGTCGACTTTCACCCCGTACTCTTCGACCAGCTGCCTTCCCGCGCTGTAATCGCCTTCGGACTTGACGCGCTGGATCTCGCGAAGAAGCTCACCGAACAGCAGCCGCAGCTTCTCATAGTCTCGAATGGCGAAGTAGGTCTTTCCGTCACGGACGATCTTCTCGATTACGTGATCGGCTTTCCCCTTTTCATAGGCCCACTCGGCAATCATCTGGCGGTTTCTCATGTGCGCTTCTTCCAGATTCTCGCCCTTCTTGATCCGGGCGAGCTGGACGAGCAGGCCGTTGCGGATGTAGTCATCGTACCCGGCCTTACCCACCTCCAGCGATGGCATGACACCCAGCTCGACCAACTTCGGATCCATGAGGAAGTACAACGCCACGAGGTCGGCCCTGGCCTCCTCGAGAGTCGAGGCATAGTTCCGAAGCGTCTCCTTCGGAGTGCCGACTCCCGGTTGGATCTGTCCCGAAGCATGTCCGATGACTTCGTGGAGGTCGGTGTGAAGATTGTCGGCGAGCGAGCCATACTTGCGGGCGCGATCGACCTCCTCCTGACTCGAGGCGAATTCCTCGAGAACGCCGCTGGTCTTGGACGATTCATCGTAGGCATGGACGATGTTTCCCAGGTTCACGGACTTCGATCCATGCTCCTTGCGGATCCAGTTGGCGTTCGGCAGGTTGACGCCGATGGGTGTGGACGGAGAAGAGTCTCCCGATTCCCCCGCCACTGTGATCACCCGCGCCGAGATGCCTCGAACTTCCTTCTTCTTGTCCTCGGGTCGGATCGGAGAATGATCCTCGAACCATTGGGCGTTACGGCTGAGAGCATCGATTCTCTCGGTGGCCTTCTTGTCCGTGAAATAGACGAGGGACTCGTAAGTCCCCTTGTAGCCGAGAGGATCACCGTAGACCTCGATGAAGCCGTTGATGAAATCGACATCCGAGGCCGTTTCCTCGACCCAGCGAATGCTGTAGTCGTCAAAGGAAGAGAGGTTGCCCGTACGGTAGTAGTCGATCAGTTTCTCGATAACCGAGCGTTGGGGTTCCTCGGCCACGTCGGCTGCCTTCTCGAGCCACGCGACGATCTGTTCGATCGCCGGGGAATACATCCCGCCGACCTTCCAGACCCGCTCGAAGATGCGGCCGCCCTCTTTGGCAAGCTGTGAATTGAGGCCGAAGGAAATCGGGTTCGGGCCGGCACCTGTCGCCAACTTCGTGTAGAACTCCTGGACCTCCTTTTCGGTCAGGTTCGGTGTGTAGAAGTTCGTGGCGGAATCGAGGACATTATCGACCCCGTCATCCAGATCGACGCGCTTGGAGTCAACCGAGGGATCGAAAAGGATCGGCTTCAAGTCGCTGAGAAGGTCGTCGACCTTCTGCCCGGAACGCAGCGGCAGAGTCGCCTGATCCGAAGTCTTCACCAACTCCTCGAAGTACTCTTCGGGAAACCCCGGCTCGATCTTGATGGTCGAGTAATGGTGATGAATGCCGTTCGAGAACCAGACCCTTTTGACGTAGACCATGAACTTCTTCCAATTGTCCGAGGTCCGGTCGCCGTCATAAGTCCGCACGATGTTCTCCAGCGTGGCCCGGACACGCAGGTTGTGTCGATAGTTTTGGTCCCAGAAGATGTCGCGGCCGGAGAGGCCCGCCTCGTACAGGAAGTAGACAAGCTTCTTCTGTGGGAGAGTGAGTTCGTCGAAGGCCGGCACCTGATAGCGCAGAATCCGAATGTCGGCAAACTGTTCAGTTTGATATTGGAACGGACGGTCCGTTTCCTCGGTACGCGCAGACGGACGCTGCAAGGTGCCGCATGCGGCAAAGGCGCAGCCGAGCCCCAAAAGAATCAGAATCTCGTGATAGTGTGACATCGCGGAATGTACCCCTTTCCCAGGGATTGAGCGAAACGACGTTCGAGGATCGACGTTCATACGCCGGCCGATTGTATGGGCGCTCCGAGAGGTCGGTCAAGCAGTCGCGGCTCGTTCCAGGAGAGGCTGGAGGTGAGGAGGCGGAGCCTGGCGTTCTTGGATTTGCGGGAATTCCTGGGAGAGTTGCGACGCGACCGCGAATTGGTGACGGTGGACGTCGAGGTGGATGCTCGGCTCGAAGCAGCCGAGATCCATCGGCGCGTGATCGCAGCCGGAGGACCGGCGCTTCTGTTCACCCGAGTTCGCGGTGCCCGGTTTCCGCTGGTGACGAATCTGTTCGGGACGACTCGTCGAGCGGAGAGGGCTTTCGGGCCACGCCCGATGGCCCTGGTCCGTCGCATGGCCGAGGCCGCCCGGATGTTGATGCCTCCAACTCCGTCACGGCTCTGGCGCTTCCGGGATCTCTGGGCTCTACCCCTGCGAATCGGCACGCGCCGGCGCAGAAAGGGGCCGGTGGCGGAAATCGCGCGCGATCCCGATCTCGGGGCACTTCCGATTCTCACGTGCTGGCCCGATGACGGGGGACCCTTCCTGACGCTGCCGCTCGTCTACACGGAGCATCCCGAACACGGCGGGCACAATCTGGGAATCTATCGCCTGCAGGTGTACGATTCCCGGACGACCGGGATGCACTGGCAGATCGGGAAGGGGGGCGGATTCCACTACGCCGCGGCGGAGCATCTTGGGCGACCTTTGCCGGTCACGGTCATCCTCGGTGGGCCTCCGGCCCTTATTCTCTCGGCGGTGGCGCCGCTGCCCGAGAACATCCCGGAGCTCGTCCTGGCCTCGCTTCTCATGGGGCGGCGGCTCCCCGTCGTTAAGGGCATTGGCCCTCACCCGATTCCGGCCATGGCGGAGTTCGTACTGCTCGGCCACGTTCCTCCGAAGGTGCGCCATCCTGAAGGACCTTTCGGTGACCACTACGGATACTACAGCCTGCGGCATGACTACCCGGTCTTCCAGATCGAGCGCATGCTGCATCGGCAGGATGCCATCTATCCTGCGACCGTCGTGGGAAAGCCGCGACAGGAGGATTTCTATATCGGAGACCTCCTGCAGGAACTGTTGAGTCCGCTCTTTCCGTTGGTCATGCCCTCCGTCGAAGCGCTCTGGTCCTATGGAGAGACCGGTTATCACTCGCTGGCGGCAGCTCGGGTACAGGAGCGGTACCACCGGGAAGCGATGATGTCCGCGTTCAGAATCCTGGGGGAGGGGCAACTCTCCCTGACCAAGTTCCTGTTCGTGGTCGATCGGCCGGTGGACCTGCGGGACTTCAAGAAGGTACTCGAGCACATCTTGTCGAGGACGAATCCGGAGACGGACCTCTATGTCTTCTCGAATCTTTCCATGGATACTCTCGACTACACAGGACCGGCGGTCAACGAAGGTTCCAAGGGCGTCTGGCTGGGACTCGGTGAAGCCGTGCGCGAACTTCCGGCTGATTTCCGCACTGAAGTCCGTCTGCCCTCCGGTGTGAGTGAGGTTCGGGTCTTCTGTCCGGGCTGCCTGGTGATTGGAGGAGCGTCACGCCGGGCAGATCCATCACTCGTGAAGGAAGTCGTGTCGCATCCCGCGTTCCAGAGGTGGCCGCTGCTGGTGCTGACGGATGAGCCCGGCCGTGCCGCATCGAGTGCAGTCAACTTCCTGTGGACCACGTTCACCCGGTTCGAACCGGCCGCGGATATTCATGCTGCGGGGATGCGGGTCGTCCGAAACCACGTTTCTTACCGTGCTCCAATCCTGATCGATGCACGGATCAAACCCGACTTTCCTGAAGAACTCCATTGTTCCCGGGAAACGGCGGAACTGGTGGACCGCCGGTGGCTTCAGTATTTCCCCGGAGGCATGGAGATGGGCGATTCGGACCTGGCTCACCTCGACCGGCCACCCGAATAAAAGAGTTCCGAGGTTCCGGGGTTCCGAGGGAGGACCGGAGAACGGGAGGACCGGAGGACGGGAGAACCCGAGAACGGGAGAACCCGAGAACGGGAGAACGGGAGGAGGTGGCGCACAGCGCCATCCGTTCTCCCGGGCCACCGGTCCTCCGGGCCACCCGTTCTCCCGGCCACCCGTTCTCCCTCGGAACCTCGGAACTCTTCCGGGGCTAGTGTCCGCCCGCCTCCTTCAGGAGTGCGACCGTGTCCGCGTGGCCCTTGCTCTCGGCATAGCGGAGCGGTGTCCAGCCATTGGTGTCCTCGGAATTCGGATCAGCCTTGTGCTCGAGCAGCAACTTGGCGGTCTCCGTCTTCCCGCGCAGAGCAGCCCACAGCAGTGCCGACTGGTGGGACTTGTCGACGAGGTTGACGTCGGCTTTGTTGTCGATCAAGAGTTGGGCGATCTCCGTGTTCCCCTGTTCAGCGGCGCGCATGAGAGGGGTCCGGTCCATCTTGTCACGAGCATTGACCGGGGCTTTGTTCTGCAGCAGGACGCGGACGACTTCCGTATGGCCCTTTTCGCATGCACGCGCCAGGGCCGTGCAGCCATCCTTGGCGTAGGCATTGATTCCTGCACCCCTATCCAGAAGGACCTGGACGACCTCCTCTCGTCCTTCGCCAGCCGCCAGAATGAGAGGCGAGCAGTCTTCGAAATTCCGCTGATCGATGTCCGCTCCCTCGTCGGCCAGCAACGCGACGATGTCAGCGTGACCGGTTATCGCCGCATGGGTCAACGCGGTCTGGGAAGCGTTGTCGGTCTGCTCGAGCTTGGCACCGGCGTCGAGCAGAGTCCGTACCGTGTCGATGTGCCCGTTCGCAGCGGCGCGCATGAGGGGCGTCTTGCCGTCGAAATCCGGCACACTGATGTCGGCGCCGGCCTGCAACAGTCGGGTCACGATCTCCGTGTGCCCTTTGGAAGCGGCGTGAAGCAGGGCCGTCTGACCGGTGAGGTCCTTGGCATTGACCGTGGCACCCGCCCCGATCAGGACGTCGACGACATCGGCCAAACCCTTGTCGGACGCAATCATAAGTGGAGAGGCACCATCACCGAGTTTGAGATTGGGATTGGCACCTGCTTCGAGGATAGTCTTGATGGCGGCGGCATCCCCCTGATCAATGGCCGTCGCCAGTTGCTCGTCAGGTTTCGGACCGCAGGCAACCGAAAGCGCGACCAATAAGGAACACCAGACAAGGTTACGGACAAGGTTCATGGCTCACCTCCGCGTTTGTGGGGTAGGAGTGTGCTGAAGATGTAAAGTTGGGAACGCCAACTGCCGGACTTCAGTCATGATCAACTCCAGGCGCCGTGGGGATGGAGCCATAGTAGCATCGCTCCGATGGAATGCAAAGAATTTTGATATACTAGAGTATTCGGTTCGGATCGATGCGGTTGGCTGAATGAGTGGTCTTTCGCCAGTCAAGAGAGCGCAGGCTTCCTTCGGCAGGTTTTTGACGTGAGTGATTCTGTGATTTGACCCAGGTCGCCGCCTTCCAGCTTTTCTGCTTATAGCGTCTCTGAAAGTCGTGCAAGCGTCGAAAGCCTGATTCACTGGGGTTTCACCGAGGGCGCAGAGTTATCCCAAGCGGTCGCAGCAAACAGGTGGATCGGTTCGTGCAAGAAATTTAAGTTCCATTTTCGTGCAACTTATCGAACGCTGAATTCGTTTCAGTTGGGGAAGAGAGAAACAGGGATGACACCTCGTCGATTCTCGTGGATCAAACTGTGTATCTCGCTTGCCATCATCCTGGCCGCTGGGATCGTCGTCTTTCTGGTTGCACGAATGCCGACGCCGGTCAAAGACGTGCCCCCGGAGGAGGAGATCTCGGTCAATGTGGAGACGATCACCGTCGAGCCGGTGAGGACGATGCCGGACCTCCTGCTGCTTCCCGGTGCGATCGAGCCCCGGCTCGTCATCGATGTCCCCGTCGAAGAACGGGGGCGGATCGAGGAAGCGCTGGTCGAGGAAGGCGAACCTGTTCGCGAGGGTCAGATCCTGTTTCGCCTGGACGACACTTTGCAGAGAGCCCAGTTCGACCAGGCGAAGGCGCAGGCCGAATATGACGAGCAGATGTTTGGTCGTTCCTCGGAGCTCCTCGAGAAAGGTGTCGTCCGCAAGAGCGAAGTGGATGAGCTGAAGGCCCGGATGGTGGTCAGCCGAGCGAATCTCCAGGTGGCGCGGACCAATATGGAGCGCACGGTCATCAAAGCGCCTCTGACCGGTGTTTTGAACTCCCGAGACCGCGAAAGGGGAGAGTATGTCTCGCCCGGAGACACGGTCGCTCAGATCGTCGATATCGCTCAGGTCAAGGTCGGCATCCAGATCCCCGAGAAGGATGTTCGGTTCATTCGAATGGGCCAGCCGGTCACCATCGAAGTGGATGCGCTCGGAGGTCGTCAATTCACGGGGAAGGTCACGTATATCAGCGAGTTGGCAGATGCCTCCACCCGAACCACGCCGATCGAACTGACTCTCGACAATTCCAGCGGGATGCTTCATGCGGGCATGATCATCCGCGCGCGCATCTCCCGTCAGGTCTTGCGCGACGTGGTCATGATTCCTCTGGCTTCGGTGATACCGCTGGAAGACGGCAAGGTTGTCTATGTCGTCGAGGACGGTCTCGCGCAGAAGCGTGAGGTCGAGCTGGGTATGATACGGGGAACCGAGGTGCAGGTGCTCAGCGGTCTGCACCGCGGAGATCAACTCATTGTGAAGGGCCACCGCCAGGTCGGGCCGGGTCAGCAAGTCGCCATCCGAAACGCAGGTTAGCCGTGATTCTCTCCGACGCCGCCATCAACAATCGAGTCGTAGTCTGGGTGCTGATCCTGCTGATCGTCGTGGCCGGCAGTTACAGCTACGTGACGCTGCCCCGGGAAGGTGCCCCGGACGTGCCGATTCCCTACGTTGTGGTTTCGACATCCTATGAAGGGGTCTCACCTGAAGACGTCGAATCGTCCGTCACCATGAAGATCGAGAAGGAAATGGCCGGCGTCAAGGGGGTGAAAGAGATCACGTCGGTCAGTGCCGAGGGCATGTCCACGGTGGTCGCGGAGTTTTACCCTGATATTCGGATCGAGGATGCGCTCCAGTACGTCCGAGACAAGGTCGACCAGGTTCGCGGCGAGATCCCACAAGAAGCGGACGAGCCGACGATTCGCGAGATCAGTATTACCGACTTCCCGATCTTCCTGATCAACATCTCCGGAGGGGTGTCGCAGGTCGCGCTCAAGGAAATCGCAGATGACATGGAGGATGTGATCGAGGAAATCCCGGGCGTCCTGAACTGCGACGTCCTGGGTGGCCTCGAGCGGGAGATTCGGCTGGAAGTCGATCATGACCGGTTCGCCGCCTACGGTTTGACGCTGGCGCAACTGCTTGGACTGGTCCCCAGTGAGAATGTCAACATCTCGGCAGGGAGCCTGGAAACACCGGGAACCAAGTTCAACGTTCGCGTGCCCGGAGAGTTCGACAACCCGGACGACGTCGAGCACCTGATCCTGGCGGTCGTCAACGGAAAGCCGATTTATCTTTCAGACATAGGAGTTGTACGCGATACCTTCAAGGATCGCAGCACCTATTCTCGCCTGGACGGAACGCCCAGCCTGACTCTGAGTGTTCAGAAGCGCGTCGGGGCCGACATCGTTCCGATCAAGATGGCGATCGATCAGATTCTCGAGAAGGCTCAGGAGGAAGTGCCGGCGGGAGTTCGATTCGACCTGACGCTGGATCAGTCCGAGGACATCTTCAACATGGTGAAGGACCTCGAGAACAACATCCTGTCAGGTCTGATTCTCGTGGTCGTCGTTCTGGTTCTGTTCATGGGTTTCCGCACCAGCACCATCGTGGCCGTAGCCATCCCGCTCAGCATGTTGATCAGCTTCACCGTGATCCAGGTCATGGGTCTCACCTTGAACATGATCGTTCTGTTCGGTCTGATCATGGCGTTGGGCATGCTGGTCGACAATGCCATTGTCATCGTCGAGAACATCTATCGGCACATCCAGCTGGGATACGATCGAGTCGAAGCCGCCAAGCTGGGCACAGCAGAGGTGGCCTGGCCCGTGATCACATCTACGGCCACCACGTTGTTCGCGTTTGGTCCGCTGCTGTTCTGGCCGGACATCATGGGCGACTTCATGAAGTACTTGCCCATCACGCTGATCATCACGCTGACTTCCTCGTTGTTCGTGGCCCTCGTTATCAATCCGACCGTGTGCTCGGTCCTGTCGGGCGGAAAGCCACGGACCAGTGAACGGAAGCCGATCTTCCTGCGGGCGTACGCGCGGGTGCTTCGGACTGCCATCGAGTATCGCTTCGTCACGGTGATCCTGGCGGTGATGGTCCTGGTCACGCTGGGTATGCTCTACGTCAGGAAGGACCATGGGGTGGTCCTGTTCCCCGAATTCGATCCGCTACGGGCCAGTATCAACATCCGGCTGCCCCAGGGGAGCAGCATCGAGGAAACCAATCGAATCGTCCAAGAAGTTGAGGCGCGCCTGCGGGACTACAGCCAGTATCTCGATCACTATGTCACCAACGTGGGGATGGGCGGCGGCAACACGATTGGTCCGAGTGCGACAGGGCCTCAAGTCGGCAGCATCACGCTCATCTTTCGGAAATATGAGGTTCGGGAGAAGCCTTCGAAGGAAGTCATTGCAGAGATCCGCGACCGACTTTCGGACATTGCCGGAGCGGAGATCGACGTGAAAGAGGAGGAACAGGGGCCACCGACCGGCGCTCCGGTTACGGTGCGGATCGTCGGGAAGGATTTTGCTACGCTCGAGAGACTCAGCGACGAGGTCAAGCGGGCGATCGAGAACGTGCCGGGCCTGGTCAACCTGCAGAGTGACTACGAGTCCTCTCGGCCCGAACTGGCCTTCCGGGTGGATCGCCAACGGGCCATGCTCCTGGGCGTGAACACCGCCATAGTGGGCAACTACCTCAAGACGGCAATCTTCGGAAACAAGGTCGGAACCTATCGACAGTTTCGTGATGAGTACGACATTACGATCCGCTTGCCCCTGGCCCAGCGTTTGGACGTCGACGATCTGCTCAAGCTTCAGATCCCGAACGCTCTGGCACAACCCGTACCGCTGAGCTCCTTCGGGAAATTCGTGTATACGGGCGGTCTGGGCACCATCCGGCACCTGAACCAGCGCCGAGTCATTACGGTGACTGCCGACGCGGAAGGACGGTTGAGCAATGAGGTCCTGGCGGATGCCCAGAAGATTCTCAGTCGGATGGAGCTTCCGTCCGGATATGAGCTCCGGTACGCGGGTGAGAAGGAGGAACAGGACAAGGCCGCGAGCTTCCTGACCCGTGCCTTCATCATTGCCGTGCTTGGGATCACGCTGATTCTGGTCGCACAGTTCAACAGCCTGGCCATTCCGTTCATCATCATGACGACGGTCGTCCTGTCGCTGATTGGCGTCTTGGTCGGTCTGATCGTGTTCGCCATGCCTTTTTCGATCATCATGACGGGCGTTGGCGTGATCAGCCTGGCCGGCGTCGTCGTCAATAATGCGATCGTTCTGCTGTACTACGCTCGCCAACTCGAGGACCGTGGGATGCCGTTGGTCGATGCGGCGGTCGAGGCCGGGACGGTTCGCCTTCGTCCGGTCCTCCTCTCGACCGGGACCACGATTCTCGGACTGGTTCCGATGGCGGCCGGAATCAGTTACGATTTCCACGTCATGGAGTGGGCGACGCGCAGCGAGTCGAGTCAATGGTGGGCGAGCATGGCGATCGCCGTGATCTTCGGACTCGGGTTTGCGACGCTGTTGACTCTGTTCGTCGTGCCCAGCCTGTACGTCATGTCGATGCGGGTGGTTCGCCGGGGCAGTAAGCTGATTGGAATTTCTGAGTCGAGTCAGTCGTGAGTCTCCTCGTCTTCGGGCTCTTGTGTTTTGTCTGGGGCTTCTCCTGGGTCGCCATCAAACTGACACTCGAGGGTTTTCCACCCTTTCTGGGCGCAGGGTTGCGGTTCCTGCTGGCCGTTCCTTTGCTGGCCCTGTTCGTGGCCTGGAGGCGCGTTCCGGTCCGCCTTCCGATGGCAGTCGTCAAGCTCGTCTTTGTGACTGCGGTTCTGACGTACGCCTTCGACTACGGGTTGATCTACTGGGCGGAGCAACATCTCAGTGCCGGTGTCACGGCGATTCTGTTCGCGACATTTCCCATCTTCACGGGTCTGTTCTCTCGCTGGCTCCTGCCGGGTGAACGACTGGGTGCCGGGGTCTTCATCGGGCTCCTCCTCGGATTTGGAGGAGTCTTCGTGACTTACTCGGACAGCCTTGGCTCGGGCGCAGCGGCCGATTCGGTCAGCCTGGCGACAGCCGCCGTCGTCGTCGGCGCTGCAGGCGGAGCCCTGGCGACTGTTTTGATCAAGAAGGATCTCGTCGGACTCCATCCGGCGACTCTGACTCTTTGGCAAATGATGTTTGGGTCGGTTGGCCTTCTTGCCTTTTCGATGGCCACTGAGACCAGGCCGGTCTTGGTGCCCGGATGGCCCGCCCTTTTCGGACTGGCCTACCTTTCGGTGATAGCATCCGCACTGGCGTTTTCACTTTACTACTGGTTGCTTTCCCAAAGCCGCGCGGTGTCGGTCTCGACCATGATCTTCGTCACACCGATCGTGGCCCTGCTCGCTGACGCAATCGTGTTCGGCGGTGGAATCAGGCTGAGAGTGATCGCGGGAATGATGCTGGTGTTCAGTGGGATCGCCGTAGCCGAACTTCCTCGCTATCGAAGTCAGTTCGAGCGATTGCGAAACCGCCACAGGGCCAAGGCGCGGAGGGAATCGGCGGCACGTTCGTAGTGGGCATGGTTTCCTGCAGTTTGGCGGTTGGAGATGGGCAGAAAGAAACGACGGCGGTTCGAGGAAGTGAAGGACCTCTCGAATTGCTTCGATCGTGATGACGTGGGCCCCGGGGGAGACTGGGTGCGGGGGTTCTTCGGCGATGATCACGGGCTGATCCTGGAACTCGGCTGCGGGAAGGGTGAATACTCACTGGCCCTCGCGGAGCGCTTTCGGGAACGGCACATCGTGGGGATCGACAAACGAAGTGATCGCTTCTGGAAGGCTGCCCGTCAGGCCCTGCTGCGAGGCATTCCGAACGTCGCCTTCCTGAGGGCCGATATTGCGGACCTCAGCCTCTATTTCGACGACGGACAGATCGAGACGATCTGGATTCCTTTTCCCGACCCACGTCCGAAACGCCGGCAGGCGAAGCATCGCATCCTGTCGCTGCCGTTTCTCGAGATGTACCGGCGGATTCTGGGTCCGGGGGGCACCGTTCATGTCAAGACCGATGACAGCGCCACGGTCGAAGACCTCTTCTCGACGGTCCGGGCTGCGGGCGGACGGGTGGATGACGTCGTCTCGGACATCCATGAGCAACCGGTCGACGATGAACTACTGTCGGTCAGGACGACATTCGAATCAAAACACTTGGAGCGAGGTCGGACCGTTAAGTACGTTTCGTTCCACTTTCGTTGATCATGTACCTGAAGTCCAGTCTCAAAAATCTGCTGATAATTACCTTCCTGATTTGCATATTTGTCTCTGGAAGTTTCGTTCGTGCCGCCAGTGGTCAGTTCCTTCGATTCGAGTTTCAGAGCCTGCGGATGGGGACGCGGTTCCGCATCGTGTTGTTCGGAACCGACGAGCTTGCGGCTCGGCAAGCCGCCACGCAGGCATTCGAGCGTGCGGAGCAACTGGAGCAGATCTTCAGTGACTATCGTGAGGACAGCGAGGTTTCCGAAGCTGAGCGCATAGCAGTCCGGCGCCCTCGAGTGGTCAGCCCTTTGCTGTTCGACTTGCTCGAACGGTGTCTTCACTTCTCTCGCTTGACGGGCGGAGCGTTCGACATCACGGTCGGCCCGGTCGTCCGGCTATGGAGGCGCTGCCGCGTGACGAGCCGGTTGCCGACGACCGTGGAACTGGATCGCGCCCTGGCGAGCGTGGGCTATGAGAAGGTCCTCCTAAACCCGCGTACGCATTCGCTCCGTCTGACCGCGTCGGGTATGCACCTGGATCTGGGAGGAATTGCTAAGGGGTACGCAGCGGACGAGATCTTTCGAATCCTGAGCTCCAGTGGGTTTTCTCGATGCCTGGTCGATGCGGGAGGCGATCTGAGGCTCGGGGCCGCGCCTCCGGGAAGGCGGGGCTGGGAAGTACGGCTTGACGATGAACTGGGAGGGGGCGAGAAGTTCGAACTGGAACAATGTGCCATTGCGTCGTCCGGGGACCGGTTTCAGTTTGCCGAGATCGACGGTGTCCGATACTCCCACATCGTGGACCCGCGAACCGGTTTGGGAGTGCGTTATCGAGGGGAGGTATCCGTGATCGCACCGGATGCGCTCACGGCGGACGCCCTCGCAACCGCTCTATCGGTGATGGAAGTGTCCGATGGAAACCGCCTCATCGAAGGACTCGACGGGGTGGAATCACGGATTTCCCGGGAAGCCAACGGCCGGGTCGACGTCGTACGATCGACGGGCTTCCCTCCTTGACCGCACCCCGGGAATCAGTGACACTTGGCGCTGTTTTCGTGCTCGGACCGCGGGGGGGCTGACGGCGCTTCGAATCGAAGGACTTTTCGGGAGCGGGTGAGTGGGGTTGTTGAGACGGTTCTTGTTCAAGAGCAAGTTGTTCTGGGGCTTGGTTTCAGGCTGTCTTCTGACGGGCGCGGTCATGTACGTCGGGGTTTTCGTTACCCAATCGACGTCGACGAACACTTACTGTCAGAGTTGTCACGTTCACCCTCAGGCCACGGCCACCTGGAAGCAGGGCCCTCATTTCCGAAACCCGAGTGGTGTCGTGGTTGGCTGTGTCGATTGCCATCTCCCGCCGGAAGGTCTGCCCTATTTCGTCGAGAAGACGAAGGCGGGCGTACGGGACATCTACGGTTACTACCTCACCGACCTTTCGGAGATCGACTGGGAATCGAAGCGCACACTCGATGAGGCCGGCCGTTTCACCTTCGAAGAGGCCTGTCTGAAGTGTCATCAGGAGTTGTTTCCGACCGGTCTCTCCGACAAAGGTGTCGATGCTCACCTCCACTATCGGAAAAATCGGGCGGACGTCCGCTGCATCAACTGTCACCTCTGGACAGGTCACTTCCACGAGGGGCCGGAACAACAGATGCAGATTTCCGAGGAGGTCACGACGACCTCCGAACCGACCGAGCCATTGATTTCCGAGCTGGAGCCGGGCGCCTTCCGAAACTACACCGAAGAAATACCGGGTAGCCGTGTGCGTTTTGAAATGGTTGCGGTGGAGGGTGGCCGTTTTACGATGGGAACGCCTGAAACGGAAATCGGACACCAGCCGGACGAGTCACCCCAGAGGGAGGTGAACCTCAGTCGGTTCTGGATGGGGAAGTTCGAAGTCTCATGGCGTGAGTTCGATGCCTATTACGCCCAGACTGTCACTCGGGGCAAGAACGAGAAGGGGGCCACCTCCGCCGACGCTTTGACAGGTCCAACACCGCCCTACGGCTCGCCTGACCAGGGCTGGGGGAAGGGTCGTCGTCCGGCCATCACGATGACCTATTTCGCGGCGACGAAGTACTGTGACTGGCTTTCCAAGGTCACCGGCCGAAAGTACCGCTTGCCCACGGAAGCGGAGTGGGAGTATGCGGCCCGGGCAGGGACCACAGGAGCCTATTTCTTCCAGGGCACGGACGCGGTTTCCTGGTACGAGCGATGGCTCCACGCACTTTTCGGAACAGCCGTCGTCGACGAAGCAACTCTGGCTCAGTACGCCGTCTACCGCGGCAACAGCCGCTCCAAGACACAGTCGCCCGGGACGGTCAAGCCCAACCCCTGGGGACTGTACAACATGCTCGGCAATGTTCGTGAATTCTGCATGGATCGGTACCAGCCGGACGCCTACGTCGGGATCGGCGTTGCCGATTCATCCCTTGGGGACCCAACCGGGCCGTCGGAAGGAAGCGAGCACGTTGTTCGGGGCGGATCTTTCAAGAGCGATGTGCTCGAGTTGCGGTGCGGAGCGCGTGATCGAACTCGCCATGGCACCTGGCTGAGGACGGACCCGCAGACGCCGAAGAGCGTCTGGTGGTATTCGGACTGTACCGATGTCGGGTTCAGGGTCGTGCGTGAATATGAATCGGAGTAAGAAGTGCGGGGAAATCGCCTTGGGGGGTTGGCGGCGTGGCTGCCATGGTCGATGATTATGTGAGGGAAAGGAGTACAGGATCATGAGAGATGAGGAGAAGTTGGGCGAATCCGGCCTGAACCGACGCCACTTCATCGGCACGGCCGCTGCGGCGGGTGTCATTCTTGCCGCCTGCTCCACTGGGGGTAACGAACAGGAGCAGCTGTCTCTCGGACCGAAGGTCGAGGCTGGCCCGACCACGGCCCCCGAAGGTGAGCCCATTAGGGCAGGGCTGATCGGATGTGGGGGAAGGGGCACGGGTGCGGCGTTGAATTTCCTGGGCGCTGGTCCTGGTCTCGAACTGGTGGCTATGGCCGATCTGTTCCAGGACCGGATCGACGGTTGCCGGAGCCAGTTGAAGGAACAGAAAGGCGTCGAGATTCCGGACGAGAACTGTTTCGTCGGGTTTGACGCTTACAGGCATCTGCTCGATCTGGATGTGAACTACGTGATCCTGGCCACGCCGCCTCACTTTCGCCCCGAACAGTTCAGGGCTGCCGTGGAGGCGCGCAAAAACATCTTCATGGAAAAGCCCGTGGCCGTGGATCCAGTCGGGGCTCGATCGATCATGGAAAGCGCCGAGCGGGCGGGAGCCCTCGGGTTGAAGGTGGCTACGGGAACACAGCGCCGCCATCAGAGATCGTACATCGAGACCTACAACCGCATCATGGATGGGGCGATTGGCGAGATCATTGCGGCACGCTGCTACTGGAATCAGGAGCAGCTCTGGTACAAAGAGCGCGAGAAGAACTGGTCGGACATGGAATGGATGATTCGAGACTGGGTCAACTGGTGCTGGCTGTCGGGCGACCATATCGTCGAGCAGCACGTCCACAACATCGATGTCGTCAACTGGTTCACGAACTCCCATCCCGTCAAAGCGGTCGGCATGGGAGGCCGCTCCCGCCGCGTCACAGGTGACCAGTATGACTTCTTCAGTATCGATTATCAGATGGAGAACGGCGTTCACGTACTGAGCATGTGTCGTCAAATCGACGGATGTGCCACAAACGTTTCGGAGTTCATCGTCGGCACGCGAGGGGCGAGCAACTGCGCCGACACGATCTATGGACCATCAGGCGAAGTGGTCTGGAAGTGGGAGCCGGATGAGCCGCCGAAGGAAGGCGCCAGCTACGACACGGCCCCTGGGTCGGCCTATGACCAGGAGCATATCGACCTGGTGACCGCCATCCGGGAGAATAAGCCGATGAACGAGGCCCGGAACACTGCAGTGTCGACGCTGGTGGGGATCATGGGTCGCATCTCCGCTTATTCAGGCCAGGAGACGAACTGGGATGAGATGATGGCCTCGGATTTGAGGCTTGGGCCGACCGAATACAAGCTCGGACCGCTCGATCTCAAGCCGATCGTGCCTGTCCCCGGATCCGCAGCCGACGAGACGCAGGAGGTCTAGGCACGGACGAAATGCTCGTCAATGCTTGCGCGGGTTGAATGTGGATTTGACGGAGAGCTGCCGGAAGAGCTCCTCTTCTTCCGCTGAGAGCTGGGCTGGAACTGCGATTCGGACACGGACGTAAAGATCGCCGCGGCTTCCATCTCGTCTGTTCATGCCTTGTCCGCGAAGACGGAGCCTTGCGCCTCCCTCGGTGCCTGGTGGAATCGTGACCTCCACCGAGCCGTCCAACGTGGTGACCGGGACTTTTGCTCCAAGGGCGCCCTCCCACGGAGTTATCGGGACTTCGATTTGAAGATCGTCCTGCCCGACGACTTCGAAGAGAGGGTGGGGCTTCATCCGGATCCGCAAATACAAATCGCCGGCGGGACCGTCCGGCCGCTGGCGCCCTCCTTTTCCGGAAAGCCGAAGTACCGATCCGTCCCTCATGCCCGGCGGAATTCTCACCGTGAGGCGTTTCCGCGTCGTCAGCTCTCCCGTGCCCTGGCAGCGGGAACAGCGGCTCATGCGCCGCACTCCTTTGCCCTGGCAATCGGGACAGACCTCGGTCGTACGAAGCACAACGGTCGGCCGTGTTCCCTTGTGAAGTTCCTCCAGAGATAATTCTATTTCGCTTTCAACATCGGCACCGCGGGCCGGTTGCGACCGCCAGACACGGGATCCACTCTGGGCCGACTGAGACGACGCGGCCCGTCCCCGGCCTCCGAAAAGGGATTGAAAAAAGTCGCTGAATCCACCGAAATCCCCGAAGATGTCCTGAAAATCGGCGGCGTTCCCGAACTCGACGCGTGTTCCGCTCCAGCCTGGCGGAGGCGTGAAATCGGCGCCTTGCTGCCATCCAGAACCGAGGCGATCGTACTGTTGCCTCTTCTCCGGATCGGACAGGACAGCATAGGCCTCTTGGATGTCCTTGAAATGCTCCTCAGCGCTCTTGTCGCCCGGATTCCGGTCGGGATGGTACTTGCGGGCCAACTTCCGATAAGCTTTTCGGATCTCGTCCTGGCTGGAGGATCGCTGGACTCCGAGTGTCTGGTAGTAGTCTTTGTACTTTACCGAGCTCATAGTCGATGATTGCTTTCAGGCACTAGACTATTCTAGGGAAAGCATTAAGCGGGTAACAAGCCAATGAGAAGGATTGACGCCGTCGACGGGTCGTCGGCTTCGGATCGAAAGCAGCGAGGTTCTTGGTTTTGAGATCGATTCGGGCAATTCAGACAGTGCTGCTGGTCCTGTGGCTTGGCCAGTCGCATGTTGTCACCTGCTCTGCCCAGGCGGGTCTGTCCTATGAGCACCGACAAAGTGCCGGCCCGGTCTCGATGCACATTGCGGTCATCGATCCACATGAGTACTCGATTGAGGCGGTCAGAGCCCTGGATCAGGGGACAGGGCGTGAGACGGTATCTGCAATGGCCCGTCGGGAAAGAGCGGTTGTCGGTGTCAACGGTGGATTCTTCCGCATCGGCGGCGACTACGATGGTGAGCCGGTGGGGATCCTGAAGATCGAGGATCAGTGGTTCTCGGATCCGCGGCTGCCGCGCGCTGCCATCGGGTGGGCTCGAGACGGCAACACAGTCGTGATTGGCAGGGTCGCCATGCGCTGGAAGATCCGAATTGGAGAACGCGAATACAAAATCGATGGTCTCAACCGTGAACGGGGCGCCTGGCAGGTAGTGCTCTACACGGACGAATTCGGCCCTTCCACCCTGGCCCACGGCGGCGGCGTCGAACTTGCGGTCGATCGCGGCGGCCGCGTCATTCGGGCGACTCGAAAGGGGGATGCCGCCATTCCACGGCAAGGGTTGGTCGTTTCATTCGGGAGTCGGAGAGTGGACGATGCCCCCTCCGGCTGCATTGGTGAACCGGCCCGGGTTTCTTTCGAGTTTGCATCGCCCGAGGGCGAGCCTGAAGCAGCCTGGCGGAAGATGGATTTCATCGTCGGTGGAACACCCCTGTTGATTCGGCATGGCGAAAGGATCGGTGACTACGGAGTGGAGCGTATCCGCTCCAACTTCGTCGAGGAGCGCCATCCGCGAACGGCCGTCGGGATTCGGTCCGACGGATCCTGGGTCCTGGTCGTAGTGGACGGTCGCAATGAGTCCCTCAGCGTCGGCATGACTCTCGCCGAGCTGACCGATCTGATGCTCTCGCTTGATTGTGTCGACGCACTCAATCTGGACGGCGGCGGGTCGTCCACGTTCTACCTGTACGGGCAGGTAGTGAACCATCCTTCGGATCTCACCGGGGAGCGTCCTGTGTCGGATGCGATTTTGATCAAACGGCGATGACGCGAAGGCCTGGGACACAGGTTTGCGCAAGTGTCACCAGGCGACGGGGTTTGTGGCGGGATCACTGCGCTCCGCTGGCCATGGAGCCTTCCGGAGGGTCACGTTAAATCGGGGGAGACAAGCAGGATGCTTATCCTACCCATTCGCGAGACTGGCGCAATTCGCTGGCCATCGGGGCTTTCCGGGAGGGTGACGGCCGACCGGGGGAGACAAGCAGGATGCTTATCCTACCCATTCGCGAGACTCACGTGTTTCGCTGGCGGACTACCGCGCCAGATCCACCAGCAGTTCCCGAACCAGCTGGTAAATCTTCCCGACCGAAGCGATCTCCACGCGCTCATCCGGCGAATGGGCAAACTCGATCTGGGGACCGATGGAGATCATGTCGAGGTCGGGATACTTTTGCTTGATGATTCCGCACTCGAGACCGGCGTGGATCGCCTTGACCGCCGGTTCCGACCCGAACATGCGTGCATAGGTCTTCCGGACCTGGCCCAGCAACGGGGAGTTCAGATCCGGCTGCCAGCCCGGGTAGCCCTCGACGGTCTCGACGTCACAGCCACCCAGCTTCGCAACCGCGGCGATACGTAGCTGGAGCTCCTTGAGCTCGATGTCGGAGGAACTTCGAGAACTGAGGTGAATCCGGCACTCCGCCTCGTCGAGTTCGGCGGTCGCCAGGTTGGTGCTGGTCTCGACGAGGTCCGGTATGTCATAGCTCATCGCGATGACTCCGTTAGGAAGGCCATGCAGGAGGCGAATGACCTTGTTTCCGGAATCCGGTTTCAGCGCGGTGGCACTGGGAGCGGCGACTTCGAGCACCAGCTCCATTTCAGGATCCGCAGGTCGAAACTGTGCGCGGGCCCGCACGAACGCCTCCTCGAGCAGAGTTTTGAGGGACTTGACCTGACTAGCTTCGACGACCAGATCAGCTTGGGCCTCCCGAGGGATTGCGTTGCGCATGTTGCCGCCACGCAAGCCTGACAGGGCGAAGCCCTGATACTGGCTGGTACGGTGTAGCAGTCGGGCGACGATCTGGATGGCATTGGCGCGCTGGAGGTTGATATCCGTGCCGGAATGTCCCCCCTTCAAGCCGCGAATCTCCAGATGAAGACCGGTCCAACCAGCCGGGACGGTTCTGCGTTCCACTTGCAGGGTCAGGTTCTGTCCGGAGCCTCCGGCACAACCCACGTAGACGACGTCTTCCTCCTCCGAGTCGAGATTGATCAGGCAAGAGCCCTTCAGCAAGGCGGGCGAAAGTGCTCCGGCCCCGGTCAAACCGGTTTCCTCATCGACGGTGAACAGACATTCAAGGGGACCGTGGCTCAGCTTGGTTTCTTCGAGGAGAGCCAGGGCGATCGCGATGCCGATCCCGTTGTCTGCACCGAGGGTCGTACCGTCGGCGGTCAAATACCCGTCCGAACGAACGGGCTGGATGGGATCTCGATTGAAATCGTGACTGACATCGGAGTTCTTCTCGTTCACCATGTCAAGGTGACCTTGAAGCGCGACGGTATCGGCGCCTTCGGCGCCTGGGCCGGCGGGCTTGCGCACCAGTACGTTTCCGGCGTCGTCGACCTCAGGGTCAAGGCCGCAATCGGAAGCGACCCGAAGGACGTACTCTCGGGCCTTTGCCTCGTTCTTGGAGCCCCGCGGAATGGTCAGGATCTGATCGAAATGGCGCCAAACTGCTGAAGGTTCGAGATCGGAAACAAAAGTCATGATGGATGCTCCCTGCTCGTTGATGGTCCCTACTCTCAGTCTAGCAGTCTAGCAGATGCGAACATGAACACCACCGGCGTGAGCGGGCCGACTTGAAAGGGCAAAGCCGGGGCGCGGACTCATTGTTCCCGGTGAGGAGGGCACCTGAGCTGTTACGCAAGAACTTACCGATTTGTAGATTCTATGTTACAGTTTTCAAAATTGTCGGCACTTTTTGACAAACTGTGATGATATTGGGTAGCAATTGTCGAAGCTGGAAGTCCAGTGAAGACAGATCAATCGGAGGTCAGACGGATGGTTGTTCGGCGGTCGGCAAAACGCGCTGAAAGGTTGAATGAACTGACGCCGGAAGCGCGGCGCTTGCAGACTCTGCTCGACATCAGCCGGGCGCTCTCCGATACGGTTCGTCTCGAGGAGTCGCTGCGGGACGTGGTGGAGATCCTGGGCGAGCATCCGAGCATCTCAGCGGCTCTGGTGACGCTCTCCGGGGAGGATGGTCAGGAGATGCTGGTTCTGGCACCCGACGACGGCGACGGTATGTCGGCCTCGTTGGCGGAGAGCGCGCGGGCGATCATCGAACATGTCATGGACAGCGGCAAACCGGTGGTCGTGCCGAAGACCAGCCGAGAGCCCATGATCCTGGGTAGTGCAAGGCGGCGCAAGGGAGAGTTCTCGGTCGTCTGTGTTCCCGTGACACTGCATTCCCGGACGCTCGGCGTGATTGCCACGGAACTTCATTTTTCTGACGACCGCGACTACAACCGAGCCTTGAGTTTCGTTCAGGTGGCAGCCTCGATCATCGGGCAAGCCGTGAAAGTCTCGCAGTTGGTCGACGACGCGCGGAAGGGCCTTTTGGAGGAGAACATCCACCTGCGTGAGGAACTCAAGCAGCGTTACGACTTCTCGAACATCATCGGCAACAGCAGCGGGATGCGGGAAGTGTACGAGCGGATTACCCAGGTCGCGCGCACCAACACGACAGTCCTGATCCGGGGCGAGTCGGGTACGGGAAAGGAGCTGATCGCCCACGCAATCCACTACAATTCGTTGCGGAGCGGCAAGCCCTTTATCCGAGTCAGTTGTGCGGCTCTGCCGGAGACCCTGATCGAGGCCGAGCTGTTTGGCTACGAGAAGGGCGCGTTTACTGGAGCCCAGGCCCAGAAGAAGGGTCGATTCGAGCTGGCCGAGGGAGGAACACTCTTTCTCGATGAGATTGGGGAGTTGGCCCCATCCCTCCAGGTCAAGCTGTTGCGGGTTCTGCAGGAACGTGAATTCGAGCGGGTGGGCGGGACACAGACCCTGCGGGTGAACGTTCGGTTGATCGCCGCTACCAACAAGGACCTTGACGGCGCTATCGCCGATGGGAGCTTCCGTGAAGATCTGTACTACCGTTTGAACGTCTTTTCTGTGTTCGTGCCTCCTTTGCGCGAGCGCAAACCGGATATTCTGCTGCTCGCAGATCATTTTCTCGAGAAGTACGCCCGGGAGCATGGGAAGAACATACGGCGGATTTCCACACCGGCCATAGACATGCTGGTCAGCTATCATTGGCCGGGAAACGTTCGAGAGCTCGAGAACGCCATAGAAAGGGCTATTTTGGTCTGCGACGGACACGTTATCCACTCGCATCATTTGCCCCCCACACTTCAGACCGCAGAGGCCTCCGACACGATGGTCCGCGTGAACCTCAGCGATGCCGTGGCGGCGTACGAGAAGGATCTGATCCAGGATACCTTGAAGAGCACCCGCGGGAACCGCGCCAAGACAGCGAGATTGTTGGGGAGCACCGAGCGGATCATCGGCTATAAAGTCCGGAAGTACGGCATCGACTGCCGTCGCTTTCGCTGAAGAACAGTGGGCAATGACCTGCGCGGCCGAACCGCACAGGTCATCGTAGCAGGGGGTCTGTAGTCCAGACCGGATCCGAGCCCCCGGGAAGGGGGCCCGAACCTGTGTGGATCGAGGTGTCAGAATTCAACGCTGAGATTGAATCCACCCCAGACCGTATCGGCGGAGCCGGCGGGCGTTCCTGCTGTGCCGAGGTAAACCCGCCGGGGATTTAGGTACTGGTGGTTACGGAAATCCCCGAGCAGCGCCGAGTAGGTCAGAAAAGCACCGGCGGACCAGTGCTCCCCCAGATTGATCGGGGCCGACACGGAGAAAGAGAAGTCGTGGGCTCCCGATTCTGAGGCTCCGTAGTAGTATTCACCAAAACCGCTGTTGACGAAGGAAAGCGTCGACGAGAGGTCCACGCCTGGAAAGCGGCTGCGCCCGAAAGCGAAGCTGTGGCTTGCGCCCAGGAGGAAGTACAGCCCGTTGGATCCGGTCTTTCCGGTCTCATCCACGTCGACGTAGAGTGTGGCCGAAGGAGTCAGAGGAAGGTTGGAGAGCGTCACCCCGCCATACACCTCGGTTGTCGACGGAAGCGAAGCCGACCGATTCGGAAACGTGTAGAAGATGGTACCGAAATCGACTCCGGCATTCTTCAGGTCGAGGCTGTAGGAGAATGTGTAGTCGATCTCCGAAAGCTGTCCTTGAAGCCCGTTGTTGCCGCCTCCGGGAGGGGCCGACGGATTCTCTCTGAGAAACAGGGCATCGCCTTCGTTGACCGCGGCGAGATCCATGTTGCCCCAGACGTTCAAATTGAAACCACCGATGCCGAGGGTTCCGGACGGCTGCAGACTCCAGCCATCGGTGAGGCGTTGTCCACGCCACACGTACTTACTGACGGGCGTGAGGTCTCCCGAAAAAGAGAGCGGATACTTCGAGTCCGAACTCGCCTGGGCCGAAAGTGTTGTCGTCAACAACATCAGTATTCCGACCGCAATCAGCATGTGGTAGCATTCATGTCGTTCCATCGCTTGCTCCTCTGTTAGTGATGGTTCAAGCCCATCTGCTGTGCCGCCAGCAGATGGGCTTTTCTGTGTGTAGCCTCAGGCAATTTCGAGAGCTTCAGGTTCGGGCGAATTCTGGGCAAAGCCGGGATAGGCTTCGATTCCGTGCTCGCCGATATCAAGGCCTTCGCGCTCCTCGGAGAGGGAGACCCTCAAGCCCATCGCGGCCTTGATCGCGAGCCAGGCAAGGCTTGAAGTCACCAGCACCAGTGCTCCAAAGGCACCGATTCCGGCCAGTTGAACGAGGACTTGATGGAACCCGTGTCCCAACAACAAACCGCTCTGCGCGGAGAAGAAGCCTACGGAGAGCGTGCCCCAGATTCCATTGACAAGATGCACGCTCGTCGCGCCGACTGGATCGTCAATGCGGATCCGATCGAAGAAGAGAACCGCGAAGACCACCAGGATGCCCGCCACCGTACCGATGACGAGCGAACTCGCAATGGAGACGTCGTTACAGGGCGCGGTGATGGCGACCAGGCCGGCCAGGGTTCCGTTGAGAATCATGCTGAGGTCGGGCTTGCCGATTACCAGCCAAGCGGTCACCGTGGCCATCAGGCAACCAGCCGCGGCCGCCATGAACGTGTTGACGGCAATTGTGGAAATCGCAACGGGATCGGCGGCCATGGTGCTTCCCGGGTTGAACCCGAACCAGCCCAGCCAAAGGATGAAGGTCCCGAGCGTTGCCAGGCTCATGTTATGACCTGGCAACGGCTTGGCCCTTCCATTCTTGTCGAATTTTCCGTCGCGAGCACCCAGGATGAAGGCTCCCGTCAACGCCGCCCAACCACCAACGCTATGCACGACGGTAGAACCGGCAAAATCAGCGAAGCCGAGACTGGACAGCCAGCCGCCGCCCCATGCCCAGTGCCCGCCGATGGGGTAGACGATTGCGACGAGGATGAATGAAAAAACGATGAAACTGAGGAACTTGATTCGCTCAGCGACAGCACCGCTTACGATGGTAGCCGCCGTTGCAGCGAACGCAAGCTGGAAGAAGAACTTCGCCGTCAAGGGAACTCCGGTCCAACTGAGAGCGGAGTAAACTCCCGAATAGGCATCGTTGGCCGCCGGGCTGTTGTCCGGCCCCAGCAGGAACCAGCCGGCGGATCCGATGATGCTGCTTCCGTCACCGAACATAAAGGCAAAACCAACAGCCCAAAACGCGATGGCTGAAACCGCAAACACGATGAAATTCTTGGCGAGGATGTTGACAGCATTTTTGGATCTGCAGAAGCCGGTCTCGAGCATGCCAAACCCGGCATTCATGAAGAAGACGAGACAGGCCGCCAGCACGACCCAGAGAGTATCCAGTGCGATCTTGGTTTCAGGACTCATGGAATTCAGTACCTCCTCGGAATTGATGACTGCTCAGATACGGTTGGGTTCTCGATCCATAGTTTCCAACTCAACATGCGAACTCCATTGAGCAGTTGCCGTGCCAGTTCAGCGGAAAACGGCAAATATCCATTAAGTGGTGTTTAGGCAACTATTTACGGTGATTGATCAGAGATCGAGTAAGCGACGTGTTTGTCCCTTCTTCGACTACGGCATACGAAAATGTATGAAATGGAGATAGGGACGGGGGAACCGTCTCCGCTGCAGGAGTTCGCGGGGGAGGAGAAGGCCGATGAGGGGGGCCTCGTAGAACGCCGCCTCTGCCGCTGAGGATTGCAGCGCGAAGTGCTATGAAAAGCCCAAGGAACTCCGCCAGCGTCCTCCCGGCGCCAGGCCTGAGAACCTTTCTTCTTGCCGAGGTCCGCCGATCGTCTCCCTCGGCCGTTCAGAAATGTAGGGTGGGTCTACGATGACTACAAAAATGTAGCTGTATCGTCACCCGTTCTGTCGCTCGAGCAGGCGGCGCTTGGCGATCTGATTCACGATCTTGCCATCAGCGGCACCCCGGGCTTCCGCCATGACGGCCTTCATGACCTTGCCCAGATCTTTGAGGCTCCGGGCGCCGGTCTCTTCGATGCTTCGGTCGACTAGCGCTTCAAGCTCGCTCTCATCCAGCTGAGCGGGGAGGTAACGTTCGACGACCTGCAGCTCTTGTTGCTCGTTCCGTACGAGATCGTCCCGGCCACCCTGAAGGTAGCTCTCGATGGACTGGCGGCGCTGCTTTGCATAAGAGGAAATCACCTCGATCGTTTCTTCATCGTTGAGATGGTAATCCCGGCCCTTCGTGGTACGAAGCTCGACCTCGCGCTCGAGAATTCTCGACTGTAGCATCCGCACCGTGCTCAGGACGACCTTGTCACCCGATTTCAACGCGGCCTTCATGTCCTGCTGAAGCCTACTCCTCAAATCCATGGCCTCCTCCTCGCTCTCTGATCCTTCAGATCGTTCAGGTTCGATGAATATGTTACCTTTTCGCCGATGCTGCGGGTATTCTGCGATTTTGATGGAACGATCACGAATCTGGATTCGATCGTCTTTCTGACCGAACGCTTCGGAGGAGGCCCCGATTTTCGTGAAAGCATCCTGTCGAAGATCGTATCCGGTGAGATGACGGTGTTCGAGGCCGTTGAACATGAACTGGCCACCATTTCCGCCGAATGGGAAGAAGCGCTGGCCCTCCTGAGGACTGAGGTCGTCGTGGACCCGTTCTTCGGGGAGTTCGTTGAGTGGTGTCGCGATCGCGAGATCCCGCTGGCCATTTTGAGTTCGGGAATGCGTCCCGTGGTCGAAGCCTTCGTCGGCCGATTCGAGGTGCCGATCTTCGCTCACTCGGTGGAAATCAGTTCCAGCGGCTGGCGATACCGCCACGAAGAGCAGAACGACAAGTGGATTTTGTTGGAGGCCCTGCCGGAAGGAGATGAAGTCGTCTATGTCGGTGACGGAACATCGGACGTCTCGGTGATTCCGCTCGTCGATCATCTCTTCGCGAAAGAAGGACGGTTCCTGGAGGAACATTGCCGAGCCAACGGCGTGGAGTTTACCTCTTTTCGTGATTTCTCCGAGATTCGGTCGGCCGTTGAGGACATCGCCGGAAAGGGCATCTGAGACTTCTGACTTTCGAGCTGCGATTTCAAAGAACACTCCTCTCGCACTGCGCGGCGATACACGAAATGGCTGGGAAGATGATGCAGTCCGACGATGCAGGGGCGCGGGGACCTTCATGCAGGAAGTTCTCGGCCCATCGTTTCGGAGGAGGTCCGGTCGGGTTCCGAAAGCACCGGATCATCCGGCGGAAGAATCTGCTCTGATCTGATATTTTCGGTTGTGGGAGGAACAGAGTCGTTTCCTCCGCTCCCGGGGCGAATTTAGACACACGGAGAGTGAAATGGGCATAAAACAGATGAGCGTTGTCGGATTGGGTGTCATGGGGCAAAACCTTGCCCTGAATATGGAGAGGAACGGTTACAGCGTCGTCGGCTTCGACGTCTCTGCCGAGAAGATGAAAGAGCTGGCTGGAAAGTTCTCCGGCAAGAAGATCACTCTGGCGGATTCCCTCGAAGCTCTCGTCTCCAAGCTGGAGCCTCCTCGCAAGATTCTGATGATGGTTCCGGCAGGGAAGCCGGTCGACGATGTCATCCAGCAGCTCCTTTCGCACCTCGACAAAGGGGACATTCTGATCGATGGCGGGAACTCCTGGTTCAAGGATACCGAGCGCCGTTGGCGCGAATTGGGCCAACAGGGGATCCGCTACGTCGGAAGCGGGGTCAGCGGTGGGGAAGAAGGAGCTTTGTGGGGACCATCGATCATGCCCGGCGGCGATCCCAGCGCCTGGCCGGAAGTCGGACCGGTCCTGCAGGCCATTGCAGCTCGAGCGGAGGATGGCAAGCCGTGCTGCGAGTGGCTGGGCAAAGGTGGCGCAGGACATTTCGTCAAAATGGTTCATAACGGAATCGAGTACAGCGACATGCAGTTGATCTGCGAGGCCTACTTCATCATGGAGCAGGGGCTGGGTCTGTCGTCCGCTCAGATGGCCGACGTATTTCGGGGTTGGAACGAAGGCGACCTGGACAGCTATCTCATCGAGATCACTTCAAAGGTCCTCGCCAAGTCGGATGAGGAGACGGGCAAGCCGATGATCGACGTGATCTTGGACACGGCCGGTCAAAAGGGGACCGGTAAATGGACGGCCCAGACCGCACTGGATGTTGGAACGCCTGCCCCCTCCATCGCCGAAGCCGTGTTTGCGCGTTTCATGAGCGCTCTCAAGGAGCAGCGGGTCGAAGCCGCCAAGGTCTTGTCGGGTCCCAAACGCCGACATCAGGACGCTCGAACGGACGAGGTTCTGGATCTCATCCGGAGCGCACTCTATGCCTCCAAGATTTGCTCGTACGCGCAGGGCTTCGATTTGATGAAGGCAGCGTCGGAGGAGCATGGCTTCGATCTGAATTTCGGTGAGATTGCTTCGATCTGGAGAGCCGGCTGCATCATTCGCGCCCGTTTCCTGAATCGGATCAAGGACGCTTACGATCGCGACAAGGACTTGACCAACCTCATGTTGGACGACTACTTCAAGCAGGCCATCGAGGAGAATCAGGAGAGCTGGAGGCGTGTTGTGGCGATGGCAGTGAGCTGGGGCATTCCGGTTCCGGCCTTCTCGAGCTCGCTGGCCTACTTCGACGGGTACCGCAGTTCGCGGCTCCCTGCCAATCTTCTGCAGGGGTTGCGCGATTTCTTCGGTGCGCACACCTACGAACGCGTCGATCGCCCCCGTGGTCAGTTCTTCCACACCCAGTGGGAGCAGGCAGGGGAGAGGATCCACGCATCCTGACGTCGAATTCTGAATCCGAGGATGTCAGCCCCGTGTGGTCCACACGGGGCTTTGGCTATTGAGGGGGGCCATGGGAGAAGCGAGCAATGTGGTCGTGGCGCAATCTGGGGGACCATCTCCCGTCATCAACAATTCCCTTCGGGGAGTGATCGTGGGTTGTCGCGAGTACGCGGGCCGGTTCGGGCGCGTGTACGCAGGCTACCACGGAATCCTCGGCGTCTTGTCGGAGCAGCTGCTGGATCTCACCGCTCAACCCGAGGAGGAGATCCAGCTTCTGCGGACGACCCCGGCCGCCGGTTCGATCGGAACTTGCCGCTACAAACTGAAGGCTGATCAGAAGGAAGATTTCGAGCGAATCATCGAGATTTTCAGGGCGCACGATGTGGGATATTTCTTCTACATCGGGGGCAACGATTCCATGGACACGGCCGACAAGATCGCCGACCTGGCGGGCCGTCGAGGGTTGGACTTGGTGGCTGTGGGCGTCGCCAAGACGATCGATAACGATGTGGGAGACTCCGAGTTCAAACTCGTCGATCACACTCCCGGGTTCGGGAGTACGGCGCGCTACTGGGCCCTGAACGTCCAGAATCTGGATGAGGAGAACCGGGGATCGAGTCCGGCTGATCCTGTACTGGTGGTGCAGGCCATGGGTCGGAAGATCGGTTTCATTCCGGCCGCGGCCCGACTCGGGGATCCCAACCGGGAGATGCCGCTGCAGATCTACATGCCGGAATCGGGTGTGAGTCTGGACGAGCTGACCGATCGAGTCGCTGATCAGATCCGGGCAGACGGTAGAGCGCTTCTTGTGGTCAGCGAGGGTTTCGACGTGGGGCGGCTTGGTGAGGCGAAGGATGCCTTTGGGCATACCGAATTCGGCGCGAGTGAGACGACGGTGGCCCAGGTGATCGTGAACCACCTCAATCGCGTCGGATTGAAGGCCAGGGGTAAGGCCCGCGGGCAGGTCTCTGGAACCGACCAGCGCGATACGATGATCTATGCTTCTACGGTGGACCTCGATGAAGCCTACCAGGTTGGGTTGAATGCGGTGCGGATTGCCGCTGAGGAGGGATCCGGGTACATGTCGACGATCATTCGCCGCCCTGGATCCCTCTACCGTGTCGAGTTCGACAAGGTCCCGCTGAAGGTGGTCGCGAACTCCGAACGGCGCTTTCCGATGGAGTGGATTTCGGAAAGGCGGATCGATGTGACGGACGAATTCGTGCGTTACGCCCGGCCTCTGATCGGTGACGAGTGGGTCAGCGTCCCACTGCTCAATGGGTTGCAGCGCTTCGCACGCCTCGATCCGGTGTTTGCCGATGTCAAACTGCCCGCGTATATTCCTGCAGCGTACCGTTGACGAGTAGATGAAGAGGAAGGATCAGAGATGGATTTTCAAGCTGAACTTCGCGAATTGGAGCCGAAGCAGGACTACCTCGTGGCAATCGATTCCGACGGCTGTGCATTCGACACCATGGAAATCAAGCACAAGGAGTGCTTCATTCCCAACATCGTTCGCTATTGGGACCTCCAGCCGGTCTCGAAATTCGCCCGGGCGGCTGCGGAGTTTGTCAATCTCTATTCCGAGTGGCGAGGCATCAATCGTTTTCCAGCTCTGACTATGGTTTTCGACCTGCTCGGGGAGTGGCCAGAGGTGCAAAGACGCAAGGCGGCAATCCCGCGCGTCGAAACTCTTCGTGAGTGGATGCAGCGGGAGAGTAAGCTGGGCAATCCGGCTCTTCAGCTGGAGGTCGACAGAACCGGAGATCCGGTCCTGCGGCGCGCTCTCGAATGGAGCGAAGCCGTCAACCGGACGATCGCGGAACTGGTTCACGGGATACCTCCCTTTCCATCGGTACCGCCCAGCCTCGAGCGGATGGCCGATCGGGCCGACATCATCGTCTGCTCCGCGACCCCCATTGAGGCGCTGCGTCGAGAATGGGAAGAACATGGGATCGATCGCTTCGTCCGCGTCATTGCAGGACAGGAGATGGGCAGCAAGAAAGAGCACCTTCAGCTTGCCATCGGCGAGCGGTATCCAGTCGACAGAGTCCTGATGCTCGGGGATGCTCCGGGAGACCTTCGGGCGGCGCGGGCCAACGGAGCCCGGTTCTTCCCCATCAACCCGGGACACGAAGAAGAATCCTGGGCTCGCTTTCTGGGTGAGGGAGTTGAGCGGTTCTTCGCCGGTGATTTCGACGATGCCTACGAAAACGACCTGATCAGCGAGTTTCAGCGTTTGTTGCCGTCGGTTCCGCCCTGGGCGGCGCAGGAGCCGACGGACCAATGAGACTTGGTTCGATGCTTCCAGAGGTCGTCAGAGACCGCATTCCGCCGATCGGCTCTGATCTCGTCACCCCTTTGCGTGAGACCTTGATTCATGCCCGCTTCTACGACAGATCGACCGACTGGCAATGGTTCGTTCTCGAGATGGATGGCGACGACGAATGTTTCGGCATCGTCGTGAGCCGGGTGGGGGCGGTTGCAGGCCGGTTCACCTTGACGGAGCTCGAGGGCCTGCGGAGCCCTCGAGGGGAGGTTGGCGCCGTCGTGTTGGACACCGGTTTCGAGCCCCGGACGGTCGGCCGCCTTGCGGAAAGAGAGCCGGCGGTTCGGGAGTTGCTCGAAGCGTCATCGCCGCGGGAGCGTCATGCTGCCGAGGGGCTGGTCGACCTGGAGTAGCCTCGTTCCGGTTTCCGGGGGACTCGGGACCCTGAAACCCTGGAAACAGGGTGTCTCGACCACCGCGAAAGACAGGCTGGAAGCATGTTCCACCCGGCGCAGCCGGTGAGAACCGGAGGACGGGAGAACGGGAGGACGGGAGTAAGAGAAGCTTCCAGCTTGTTTCTGGCCTGAGGGCGTGACCCGACCAGGGCTGTTCAGCAGGGACTCTCTGAACCCCGGAACTCGGAGACCGCAACTGGGAACTGCCCAGTTCCGTCAAATGGCCGCGGCGTAGCGTTGCAGCTGATCGATTGAAACGACGCGGCTCAGCTCTTCCAGCGTAGTCTGCTGGGCGGCAACTTTGGCGAGAGCATCCGCAAGGAGGACCCGCATCCCTTCGGAAAGAGCAATCTCGCGGATCTCGTCCTCTGGGGCTCCGCGGGAAATCAGGCGCCGGGCTTCGGGATGTACCTCCCAGAACTCGTAGAGACCCACTCGGCCGCGAAATCCCTTGTGCCGGCAAGCCTCACATCCCAGTCCACGGACAAACTCGAGCCCTTCGGGAACACCCCGGGGATAGAAATCGTGCAGCAGCCGCTCCGAAGGAGTGTAAGGATCGCGGCAGTGGGGGCAGATCCGGCGAGCCAGACGCTGGGAAACCACGAGGATGAGCGAGTCACCGATCAGTGAAGGCGCCACGTCCAGGTTCTGGAGTCGGCGCACAACTCCAACCGAATCGTTCGTGTGCAGGGTGCTGAAGACCAGGTGTCCGGTCATGGCCGCGTTGACGCAGGCCCGAGCCGTCTTATTGTCGCGGATCTCACCGATGAGGATGATGTCGGGATCCTTTCGAAGAAAACGTCGGGCGTAGTCGTCGAACGTATTCCCAATGGTCTCGTTGACCTGGTACTGGGAGATCCCGGTCAGGACATATTCGATGGGATCCTCAGCGGTCACAATCTTCCGATTGCCCTTGTTCAGATAAGTGAGTGTCGAGTACAGGGTGGTGGTCTTACCGGATCCAGTCGGCCCGGTAAAGAGAATCAGCCCCTGGGGGTTCTCGACCAGCCTCAGGTAGGTCTGCAGAGTGGATTCGGCGAAGCCGAGCTTCTCGAGAGGCAGGAGGTTCTTGTCCCGGTCCAGAATACGGATGACAGCGTCTTCTCCGAAGGGAGTGGCATGCACGTTGATCCGAAAGTCGATGAATCGGTCCTTTCCGATCCGCTTCTTGAAGACTCCGTCCTGGGACCGCCTTCGTTCGGCGATATCAAGTCCTGAATCCACCTTGAGAATCGAGATCACATTGGCGATGTTCTCTTTCGAGATCGGAGTGACCCGGTCCTCGAGGACCCCGTCGACACGAAACCGCACGCCCACGCTCGTCTCGAGGTTCTCGATGTGGATGTCGCTGGCACTCTCAACGACGGCACTGTAGAGGAGCTGGTTCACCATCCGTTTGATTTCGGGCGTTTGGACCGAAGACTCCAGATCCTCACCTCCGGCCTTTGTGGTGATCGTCTCGATTTCTTCACTGGCGTCGATCAGGCCGCGGGAACGGTAACTATAGGCGATGCCCGCCTCGATGTTGCCGGGGGCTGCGAGAACGGGTTTAACGGAGAGATTGTGAGGCGCGAGGATCCCGTCGAGGATGTCCCGCAAGGAGAGATCCGCAGGATCGGCCATCGCCACCAGGACGCCCGAAGCCTTCGAGTCTCTCTCGAGCATCAACACATGGTTCTGCTCGGCGAATCGCTGGGGAAGGAATCGGCTCAGATCGAGGTCGATTTCGGAGGTGGCAAAGCGACGGTACTCACACCCCAGTTTGTTCGCGACTACACTCAAGACAGCGTCTTCGCCGACGCAGCCCTTGGCCATCAGGATCTCGCCGAGCTTCTTGCCGCTGCGTTTCTGCTCGGCTAGACATGTATCCAGTTGTGTCTGTGAGATGAGCCCCTCTTCGATCAGGACCTCACCGAGACGGAGTTCTTTTGCCCTCCGTCTGCGCAATCGACCATAAAGTTGCTCGATGGCAGGCCTGACTTCCTCGGGGACAGCAGGAATCGGATGAAGGTTCCGGCCGGTGAGGGAGGTGAGTTCCGCAGCGGTGCTCGATTCGAGGTGCGTGGCGGTGGCCACGACCAGCTCATCACCCGAAATGGTTATCGGAAGGACTTGATGCTGCTGGGCGACCGACTCGGGAAGCGACTGAGTCAACTGCGGGTCGAGGAAAAGCGAGGGTAGAAGGGAAGGGTTGTTGGTGCGCTCCTGATCGGCGAGCACGCGGTTGAGCTCTTCCTCGGAAATCATGCCCAGCTCCAGGAAGATCTGACCCAGCGGTTTGGGGTCCACGGCCTGGCGCTCCAATGCATCGGAAAGCTCCGACTCCGTCACCAGGTTCTCCGAGGTCAGTATTTCACCAATGCGACGGTGACCCGGTCCGGGAGCGTAGAGGGCCTTGATCGTGTCCTCGACGTTACCGAACTCACACGGAATCGACGCCACCGGGCGTCCCACAACATGGGTCAGGTGCTGGATCGCATCTCGGCTGAGCTCCCCGTCCGAGCCAACCAGGAGTCCCCGTCCCAGACATCGCAGAGGAATGATCCGGTACTCCTCGGCAAGCTCTCGCGAGAGTATCTGAAGGACCTCGGCATCGACAAAGACGCCTAGCCGAACCTCGATAGCCTTGTCTGGTCTCTCCATACTCAAGCGCAGGTCTCCCCCCCAATAATCGGACGATTGCCCCTCATTATTTAGCCCGGACTCTAACAGTGTAAAGGGAGCGAGCGGAGGATCCGCACGGTTCCAGCCAGCTGGAGCGCGAACCGGCGCGCCGGTCCCTTGACCTTCGGTCTGTTCATTCTACTCCCCAAGCTCAACCGAGGATCTTCGGGCGCCCGACACCGTCGGCTCGTCCATCTCCAAGGGAATACCTAGCTGGTCCTTGTACTGAAGCTGGTAGAGCTTGTAGTAGATGCCCCGTTTGCGGAGAAGTTCCGAGTGCGTTCCTTCCTCCCTGATCTCACCCTTGTGGAGAACGATGATTCGGTCGCACTTCTGAATCGTTGAGAGCCTGTGAGCAATGATCACAGAGGTGTGATGCTCCATGAGGCGGTTGAGTGCGTCCTGGATCAGCAACTCAGTTTCCGTATCCACCGACGAGGTCGCTTCATCGAGAATCAGGATCCTGGGTTGGTGGGCCAGGGCGCGAGCAAAGGACAGAAGCTGCCGTTGCCCGACCGACAGAGAGCTGCCTCTCTCGCTAACCCTCGTTGCGTATTGGTTCGGGAGCCGGCGGACGAAACGATCGGCATGGACCTGGCGAGCCGCCTCTTCGATACGATGACGGCCGATCGAGTGGGCCCAGAGGCCGACGTTCTCCTCGATCGAGGCACTGAACAGAAAGACATCCTGGAGCACAACGGCGACCGACCGGCGCAGTTGGTCCAGCTTCATCTTCCGCACGTCGACCCCGTCCAACAAAATCTCTCCGTCATCCACGTCGTAGAAGCGGCAGAGCAGGTTGATGAGTGTCGACTTCCCGGAACCGGTTGCGCCGACGATAGCGATCTTCTCTCCCGGGCTGACCCGAAAAGAGATGTCCCGCAGCACCGGGACGCCCGGTTTGTAGGAGAAGTGGACACGGCGAAACTCGATGGCTCCCTCGATCTGTCCGGGGCGAGCGGGGTTTCGGGGAGACTCGATAACCGGAGGGGTGGCCAACAGTCCGAAGATCCGCTCGGAACTGGCCATGGCGCTCTGCAGAATGTTGAACTTCTCGCTAAGATCACTGATGGGCTTATAGAAGCGTTCGGCATACTGGATGAACGCCACCAGAATACCCAGTGTAAGGGCGCCTTGAATGGACTGAAGGCCCCCGTACCAGATGATCAGGGCGATCGATACGGCCCCCAGAATATCCACGATCGGATAGTAAACCGCATAGTAGAAAATGGACGCCAGGTTGGCCTCGAGATGTTCGCGGTTCCGTTCGTCGAACTCACGAGCTTTTCGCCTTTCCTGAACGAAGATCTGGACCACCGACATCCCCGTGATGGTTTCCTGAAGGAAAGCATTGATCCTGGCAATCGCCGTTCGGACTCGCCGGTAGCTTCCTCTCACCTTGTGCTTGAATACCATCGTGGCTGCGAAGAGCAGGGGGATGACGGCCAGGCACACCAGGGCCAGACGCCAATCCAGCCACAGCATCAGGATCACGATTCCGAACAGAGAGACGAGATCGCCAAAGATGTTCACGACTCCGGAGGTGAATAGTTCGTTGAGGACGTCGACGTCCGTCGTCATGCGCGTGATGATGCGGCCTGCTGGAGTCCGATCGAAGAAGGACAGGTCCAGTCGCTGGATGTGACTGAAGATCTCCATCCGCATGTCGAGCATGATCTTCTGGCCCGTCCAATTGGTCATATACGTCTGCGCAAAAGAAATGACGAACTGCAGCAGGAGGACGCCCAGATAGAGCAGCGCGATGCGACCGAGCCCGGCCGTGTCCCCCTTCTGGATATGGTCGTCGATGGCAATTTCGGTCAGGAGAGGGCCGATCAGGCGAAACGACGAGGCGATCGTCAGCAGAACCACGGACAGAAACACGATCCACCGATAAGGCCGCAAGTACTGGAGCAACCGCCGTGCAAGCCGGTGATCGTAGATCTTGCCCAGGCTCTCTTCTTCGTGGAAAGCGTTCATGCCTCGATGTCCAGTTCTTCCCTCAGCAGCTGTTTTCGATGCAGATCGGCGTAGTAACCGTCCAGCGCCAGGAGATCGTCGTGGCTCCCTCTCTCGACGATTCGTCCGTCATCGAGAACGATGATCTGATCGGCCAGCTTGACCGTGGACACTCGGTGCGAAATCAAGATGGCCGTGCGTCCCTTGAGCTGAGCTGCGAGCCCACGCAGGATCCGCTCCTCGGTTTCCGTGTCCACCGCGGACAGGGAATCGTCGAGGATGAGGATCCGAGGGTCGACCAGGACTGCGCGGGAGATCGCTACACGCTGCTTTTGGCCTCCGGAAAGGGTGATCCCCCGCTCTCCGACGAAGGTTTCCCATTGATCCTGGAACTCGATGATTTCGGCGAGGATGTTGCTCGTCTCGGCGGCGTCGTGGACGGCCTCTTGCTGGACCGTGGGATTACCAAAAGCAATGTTTCCGCGGATTGTATCGGAGAACAGGAACGCGTCCTGAGGTGCGTAGCCGATACTGCTGCGGAGCGTCTCGAGCGGGATGTGATTGATGTCCACATCGTCGATGAAAATGGAGCCCTGTGGCACTGGATGGAGACGGCAAAGGAGATTGACAAGGGTCGACTTACCGGAGCCCGTACGCCCAACCACCGCCAGAGTACTTCCTTCGGGCACGTCCAGATCGATTCCACGGAGAACCGGGCGGGTGCCATAGGAGAAATTCAAGTCGCGAATCTGGATCTTTCCACGGATCGTGACGGGTGAGGCTGCCGGACCGTCGGTGACCTGGGGTTCTGCATCCAGCAGTTCGTTGATCCGGCGCATCGATGCAGAGCCACGTTCGAAGATATTGATGACGAAACCCAGGGCGATCGTCGGCCAGGTGAGCATCGCGAGATAGGCGATGAACGCGACGAAGTCTCCGAGAGTGATCGCACCGTTGACGACCTGAGTTCCTCCGTACCAAAGGAGACTGGCGAGTGACAGACCCAACAAAACCGTCAACAGAGGTTGGAAGGCGCCCCAGATTCGTACCAGAGCCAGGCTGCGGCGGAAATACTCCGTGTTGGCCGACTCGAATCTGCCTATGAAAGCCTGTTCCTGGTTGTAGGCCTTGACGACACGGATCCCGGCTACATTCTCCTGAGCCAAAGTCGTGAGCTCCGAGAACTGATTCTGGATGCGCTCGAAGCGCTGATGAATCTGTCGTCCGAAGTGCTTGACCGAGACGGAGACCGCAATCAGAGGAATCAGAGTCACGACGGCCAGTCGCGGGCTGATACTGAGGAGGATCGAGACCGCAAGGATGGCCGTCAGCCCAGTGTCCACGGAGTACATGATCCCGGGGCCGAGAACGGAGCGCACGGCCGAAAGGTCATTGGTTGCCCGCGCCATCAGATCTCCGGTGGAGTGTTGTTGGAAGAACGGCGCCGACATCCGCTGAAAGTGCCGGAAGAGATCGTTACGGAGGTCGTACTCGATGTATCGGGAGACATCAATCAGAATGCGGCGCATCCAGAAGCGAAAGATCCCTTCGAAGAGGCTGAGCGCAATGATCGCGAGCGCATAGTTTCGAATGACAGCAGGGCTGGGTCCCCGTTGTTGCAGAGTGTTGGTGGCCTCGCGAAGGATCCAGGGTATGGCCACTCCACCCGCATTGGTCAGCAGCACGGCCAGGCACCCCAGGACGATCCTCCACCGATACCGTTTGAGATACGGAACCAGGCGGAAAAGGGGACGTCTTCGGTTGCCGGGCTTCAGCCGTCTAATCGGCATCGAATCCCGTCAGATGGGGAATCTGCTTTCCAGCGGAGTCCAGAAAAGCAATCCGGTACCCCTTGATCAGGGGGGATTTGTCCGTGTAGCGGAGCTCAAACGTCCCCGACTTGCCCGGCGGAAGCACCTTCGGCTTGACCGGTGTTCGGACCTCGTCGATGGTCGTCCCGTCGTCTCCGATGACGTCGACTTCTGCTTCGAGGTCCGGGATGGGAGACTCGGTCTGATTCCATACATCGCCGGTGAGGGAAAAACCCTCGTAAAAGCGGTCGTACTGCAGCGCTGTCACTCGGAGGGGAGTGACCTGCCAGTTCGAGGTGGTGACGAGGTTCTGGGCGAACGGTAGAGGTACGAAGCAGTACACCACGAAAAACAGGATCCCGACTACGAGCGACAAGATCAGGCCGTTGAAGACGACCGGCCATTCATTCAGGAGCGAAGTCTTTCTGCTCCACTCGGCTTCTTCCTCGGGGGTGTGCATCTGCTCAAAAAGCTCTCCGATCTGCCTCTTTCGGCGGCGAAGCCGTGACCATCCGATGAAAAGGATGACGAGATAGCAGGCGAGGAAGAGCCACAGTGAGTAGCGGAGACCGCGGTCAAGGATGTCCAGCAGTTCGGGGTTCATGGTCGTTCGGGCGACGTGGTCTTCGGGATCGTTCCCGAGACGTCGGGGGGAACCAACATCTTATCCCGTTCCCACAGGCCTTTCTTGGAGCCATCGAGTGCAAATTGATCGCCAAAGAGAAGTTTTCCAAATTGTGTCAACAGATCTTCTTCCCGACTACCATTCGTAGGAATCGGAACCCAAGTCTCATGGCCCAGGAAATCCCGCCTCAGACCCCGGACGTCCGCATTGACCGTCACTAAGGTTTCCTTCTGCTCGACGAATCGAATCTCGATGTCGAACCGGTATTCGGCCCGGATCCAATAGGCGTCGGCGAGTTTCGGCGCCTGGCCGATCTTGGATAGGTACTCCTCGGTCAACGGTCCGGATATGTATTCACGGTAGTCTGTCAGAATCGTTCCCTTTCCACGATCCTCTTCGCTTATCGAGAAGCGTGCATCCTTGAGCGTGTCGTGCATGGTCGTCCAGGCGCTCGGCAGCGGAGCGTGTACGCGCAGAGGTGCCGCATGCTGCCCCCACAGCATCAACGGGCAGAAGAAAGCGATGGTCACGAACGAAAACAACGTCTTTCGCATGCCTTGAATCGGCTTCCATCTTAAACCATCGGTCCGCTTCAAGTGTATGGGAAGCCCTGCGCTCGGGGCTTTCCGATATCGCTCTTCGGCCTCGGAAGAATCATCCCAGGGCTTTGCCTCGGCGGCTCGCCCGAACAGAAAGCCTATCGCTGATAACGACGCACGGCGTTCTCATGGCTGCGATAGTTGGTCGAGAACACGTGTGTTCCGTCGTTTCGAGAAACGAAATAGAGGTAGTCCGAGCGGGCTGGGTGGAGGGCCGCCTCAAGCGAGGCTCGTCCCGGATTCGTGATCGGGCCGGGAGGCAGACCCGGGTAGCGATACGTGTTGTAGGGTGAATCGAGGGCCAGGTCGCTCTGATTGATCACACCGTCGTATTCTTTCACCAGGCGAACGCCGTAGATCACCGTCGGATCACACATGAGATTCATGCCCAGACGCAGGCGGTTGTGGAAGACAGCCGAGATCAGGGGGCGTTCTCGAGCATTCCCGGTTTCCTTCTCGATGAGCGAAGCCAGAGTGACAACCTGTCGTACAGAGAATCCCAGTTCGTGAGCGCGGGCGAGCCGATCGGGAGTCCAGAATTCGAGCGTGTTGTCCACCATCGTCTCGACGATCTTGTGATCGGGTATTCCGTGTGTCAGGACGTAAGTGTCCGGCATCAGGTAGCCCTCCAGGTCCCGTGCTTCCGGATCGAGATGTGCGATCAGAGTGGTATCGCGCACGGCGTCGAAGAAACCGGAGATGGAGCACAGCCCGGAATCGCAGAGAAGGACCGCCACCTTGACAAGATCCGAACCCTCCGGGATGGTGACCCTGATCTTGTGCACGTCCCCGACACGAAGCCGTTGGACGACTTCAGCGATGCTCAAAGGTGACGAGAACTCATACTCACCGGCCTGGAGGATGGGTTCGCCGAGATTACGGACGGAGGCTCGGAACAGGAACGCGGACTTGATGATGCCCGCCTTCTCCAGACTGTCTCCGATCTCCTGAACGCTCGAGCCTCTTTGGATGACCACAATCCGCTTGGCCTCGAGATAGCCCTTGTAGGGCGCGTTCAACTCCTGATGCCACCAATTCCAGAAGAGCACGCCACACAGCGCGAAGGCGCAGACTCCGACCACCCCGACAACCAGACCGACTCGTCTACTTCTGGGTCCCACTGTTCTCCTCAAGATACCATTCCAGAATGAGTGCAGCTGCGAAAGCATCGCGCTTCGAGCGGCGCTGTTCGGCCGGGATCCTCATCTCGGCCATCAGTCGCTCAGCCTCCTTACTCGAGAGCCTCTCTTCGGCGCGTTCGACCCGCACGCCGGAGATCCCCTCGAATTCTGCAATGAACGACTCGACGAGTTGCGTGCTGGCCGTGGTCTCGCCGCTCAGCCGGCGGGGAACGCCGACGACGAGTCGCTCGACGGCCCACCTCTGGAGCAGATCGATCAGTTGACGATACTCGGCTCCGTCTCGGGTCCGCGCCAGCGTCGTCAGCGGGCGGGCCGTGAGCCGGAGGGGGTCGCTGACGGCTACGCCGATGCGCTTGTCTCCGACGTCAAGAGCCATCCACCGAGCGGACCGGGTGCTCTCGGTTGCCGGTTCTTCTCCATTTGGTGTCATACTATTCTGGTGATTGTATGCCGAAAGCAGGGCAATCGACTTGCTCCAAAAAGGCATCATTGCTTAAGCTATATCGGAACACCATTCCGATGTCTTCCTCGAATGATCCGGAGAATTCATGCGTGAGAAAGCAAAACTGATCGTCCTTCTTCTCTCCTCGCTCATCGTCGGCTACGGACTTGTGGGGGGGATCCTTCAGAAGGTCTCTGCCGGTGACGAGGCATATGGAGACCTCTCGGTCTTTACGCGTGTCATTGACCACGTCCGTCGCGACTACGTCCAGGAACCCGATATGCAGAAGGCTCTCCAAGGAGCCTTGCACGGCATGGTCGAGGGGCTCGACCCCTTCTGCAGCTTCGTTGACAAGGAAACCTACGACGAACTCTCCAGCCGCGACACCAGCGGCAAGCTCGGGATCTATCTTTCAAAGCGTTACGGGTACGCCTACATTGTGGCCGTCAGTGAGGGAAGCCCGGCGGATCAGGACGGATTGAGGACGGGAGATTTGATCGAGTCGATCGACGGGAAGTCGACGGTTCTGATGAGCGTCTGGGAGGCGCAGCGGAGGCTGGCGGGTCCGTTGGGGACGGACACCAAGTTGCGGGTGATTCGGTCCCGGCGTTCCGAACCTGAAGAAGTGACTGTGCAGCGGCGCGCCCTTGCGGCACAGAGACCCACCGCGGAGGTCGTCGAGAAGGACGTGGGCTACCTTCGGCTTCCGTCGTTCGCAAAGGGCGAATCCGAGGTTGTCGCTTCAAAGCTGAAGATGCTCCTTTCGGCCGGCGTGCATGGTCTTTTGATCGATTTGCGCTCAACGGCCGACGGATCGCTGGCCGAGGCCACCGCCATGAGCGATTTCTTTTTGGCTCCGGGCAAGACGATCGCCGAGATCAAGGGCCAAGACAGGGAGAACAAGGTGACGAGCTCGACGAACAAACCCATGGTTTCGAATCTGCCGATCGTCGTACTCGTCGACGGCGGAACGAGTGGCCCGGCCGAAATCTTCGCCGCCGCCCTCAAGGACAATGGTGTGGCGCAGGTTGTCGGAGAGCGCACGAACGGACATGGATCGATTCAGTCAGAGTTCAGGCTCCAGGACGGTTCCAAGCTCTTCCTCTCTACCGCGCTGATCATACGCCCCGATAACGAGCCCCTGCAGTCCGATGAGGTGAGGAAGTCGGGGATTGCTCCGGACGTGCTTTCACCCGAGCGCGATTTCATCTCCAATTTCTACTTCGAGAATTCCGGCGACAACGACGCGGAAGACCTGGGAGACGATTTCTACAATCGTCTCGACAAAGCTGTTCGTCAGGAGCAGTACAAGGCAGCCCTTGGGCAGCTCAGGGAAGAATTATCCCGACCGTCAGAGAAAATTCAGGGGAAAGCTGCATAATATCTGCTAAACTGAGAGCCGTTGTGGGTTCTCGCAACTGAGTGAACAATGCTCTAAGGAGGAGAAATGAACAAAGGGGAATTGGTAGATGCAGTAGCGAAGGACGCCAAAATTTCCAAAGGCGAGGCGCAGTCGGCCGTTGATTCGGTGGTGAACAACGTCACGAAGGCGCTCAAGAAGGGCCAGAAAGTGACCCTGGTCGGCTTTGGGACTTTTGGTACGTCCAAGCGGGCTGCGCGTGAAGGACGCAATCCGCAGACTGGCAAGCCCATCAAGATTCCTGCCAAGAAGGTGGCCAAGTTCACGCCGGGAAAGGCATTGAAGGACGCCATCAACTAGATTGGGTTTCGGGACGGGCAGGAGCGGAAGTGTGCTCGGTGGCTCCTGCCTATTCCGGATCGCTCAACTTCCATCACTATTCAGCGCTGTGTTAATCTTAGGACCCCAGTGTAGGTGCGTAGCTCAGGGGGAGAGCGCTTCCTTGACGCGGAAGAGGTCAGCGGTTCAAATCCGCTCGCACCTACCACTTTTTTCTTTGCGCGTAAGGTCTCACTTTGACGGTGAGAGCGACTCGTAGGAGCAGCAATTTGGAAGAGGGTGGACTCGAGATCATCCGCAGGGACGGTTCGGTTGAAAGTGTTGAGAACCGGGAGGATGCGCTCGAAGTGTTGCGCCATTCGACCTCTCACCTGATGGCCCTGGCTGTCATGGACCTCTTTCCGGATGTCCATTTGGGGATCGGCCCCGCCACGAGCGAGGGCTTCTACTATGATTTTCAGACTCCGCACCGCTTTACGGAGGACGATCTCCAGCGGATCGAAGCACGCATGCGGGAGTTGGAGGCCGAAAACCTCCCTTTCGAGCCCTCGGTGGTGAGCAAGGAGGAGGCCCTGTCCTTCTTCGGTGATCGTGGGGAGTCGCTCAAGCTTGAACTGATCTCCGAGCGCGAGAACGAAACGCTGTCCTGCTATCGATTGGGCAGGCTGGTGGATTTCTGTACCGGACCGCACGTGACGTCGACCGCCAAGCTTGGGGCGTTCAAGCTGCTTTCGATCGCCGGCTCCTATTGGCGCGGAGATGAACATCGAGAGCAACTCCAGAGGATCTACGGCACGGCGTTCTTCAATGAGGAAGAGCTGAAGCAGCACCTGGATCGCCTGGAAGAAGCCCGGAAGCGGGATCACCGCAAGCTGGGTCGTGAGTTGGATCTGTTCTCGATCGAGGACCAGGTGGCCCCCGGGCTCATCTTTTGGCATCCAAATGGCGCTGTTGTGCGCGGTGTCATCGAGGAGTTTCTCAAGACCGAACTCCTGCGTAGCGGTTACGAGTTCGTCTATACCCCCCACATCGCCAAGAGCGACCTCTGGAAGATTTCCGGTCACTACGACTATTTCCTCGAGAACATGTACACGTTTCCCGTCGACGACGAGGAGTACGTGCTCAAGCCGATGAACTGCCCGGGACACATTCTGATCTACAAGTCGTCGCTGCGCAGTTATCGAGATCTGCCTGTCCGGCTGGCCGAGTTCGGAACGGTCTACCGCTACGAGAAATCGGGGACCTTGCACGGCATGTTGCGGGTGCGCGGATTCACCCAGGACGATGCCCACATCTTCTGCCGGCCCGATCAGGTGGAGCAAGAGGTTGTCGCCACGCTGAATCTGGCCGATCACATTCTCAAGTCATTCGGGTTCGAGGAATTCAAAGTCACACTGTCGGTATGGGACCCGACACGTCCACAGGACTATGCCGGGAGCCCGGAGGACTGGGGCCGTGCCGAGGCCGTCCTGGTCGATGTCCTTCGGGACAAGGGCTGGGAGTACGAGCGTGCCGAAGGCGAAGCCGCTTTCTATGGGCCGAAGATCGATATCCAGTTGATCGATGCTCTGGGTCGTGCCTGGCAGCTCAGCACCTTCCAGTTCGACTTCAACCTGCCCGGGCGATTCGATGTTCGCTACATCGGCGCGGACTCGCAGGCCCACCATGTGGTCATGGTGCATCGCGCGCTGCTGGGCTCGATGGAACGCTTCATGGGTGTCCTCATCGAACACTACGGCGGGGCTTTTCCGGTCTGGTTGGCGCCGGTGCAGGCTGTCATCGTCCCCGTCAGTGAGAAGCATCTCGAATATGCACAGAAGGTCGAGCAGACTCTCAAGGAAGCGGGTCTGAGAGCGATGGCGGACCGGCGGAACGAGAAGGTCGGCTACAAGATCCGTGAAGCCCAAATCAAGAAGATCCCCTATATGCTGGTCGTCGGAGAGCGAGAGGTCGAGAATGGAACAGTGTCCGTTCGAAGCCGCAGTGAAGGAGATCTGGGGCCGAAATCAGTGGCCGAATGTGTTGACGATTTGAGAAAATTGGTAGATACGAGAGCTATGAAGCCGTAGTCGTAACCCGTATCAGTTGTCGGTGGAGGCTGTACGGGCATGGGTATCCTTCCCGTCTCTTCCCGGTTAACAAAGTTTCAAAGGAGGTACAGACATCGTCAGAGTTAGAGTCAACCACCACATTCGGGCTCGCGAGATTCGTGTGATCGATGAAGATGGCCAGCAGTTGGGGATCATGAGCCCCGACGAAGCCCGTCCGATGGCTAATGCAAAAGGGCTGGATCTGGTCGAGGTGGCTCCGATGGCCAACCCGCCGGTTTGCCGGATTATGGATTTCGGCAAATACCTCTATGAGCAGAACAAGAAAGCTCACGAAGCGAAGAGGCACCAGAAAACCGTTACCGTGAAGGAGGTGAAGTTCCGGCCCAAGATCGATACGCACGATTATGAATTCAAGAAGAACCACGCCATCCGGTTCCTGGAAGCGCAGAACAAGGTCAAGGCAACGATCATGTTTCGGGGCCGGGAGGTCACTCATCCGGAGATCGGCGAGCAGATTCTTGCGCGACTGCGTGATGACTTGGCGGAAGTGGCCGTGGTGGAAAGGCCTCCCAGACTGGAGGGCTACACCATGACCATGTACCTGTCTCCCAAGAAAGCTTGACCGCCGGATGATCGTGTCCGAAATGCCCGGCTGAACTTCACAGGTTCGGGTGGGATTCCTTCCACTGAGGAGTCCCTTTTCTGGTACAATCCCGTCTTCACCTCTCCGGCTGTGAGAGGATCATAGGGAGAACTGTCTCATGAAGCTCAAGACGAAGAAGGCCGCGGCGAAGCGCTTTCGATTGACTGGTACAGGAAAGATCAAGCGTCGTCATGCCTACGCCAGTCATATTCTGACCAAAAAGACTCCGAAGCGAAAACGAAACCTTGCCAAGTGGGCGATCGTCGCTCCGGGAGACGAGAAGCGAGTCAAGAGGATGCTGAACCTCTAGGGATTGAGAGAGAGTCATGTCGAGAGTAAAGCGGGGAAACAAGCGTCTCAAGCGTCGCAAGAAGATCCTGGGGCAGGCCAAGGGCTACTGGGGTACGAAGAGCAAGCTGCACCGTGCCGCCAAAGAGCAGGTCATGCGTTCGCTGTCGTATGCTTATCGGGATCGGCGACAGCGCAAGCGGGATTTCCGACGGCTGTGGATCATCCGGATCAATGCAGCCGCCCACCAGTGCGGTCTCTCTTACAGCCAGTTCGTACATGGCCTTCAGACGGCGGGGGTGGAACTCGACCGAAAGGCGTTGGCGGACATTGCCGTCCGCGATCCGAAGGGATTCGAAAAGCTTGCGGAGACAGCGCGACAGGCTCTCTAGGTGGCGGAACAGGAATTCTCTCATCCTCTTTGGGACTCGTTTCGGCAAGATCTCGAGGCAGCCTCGGATCTCGACTCGCTGACCGAGGTTAGGGACAAATACCTCAGCCGGCATCGAGGATTGCTGGCTCTCGAGATGCGGAACCTGGGTCGCCTGCCCGCTCCTGAACGCCCGCGCATGGGGCAGCTGCTGAATCAACTCAAAGACCGAGTCACCGAGCAGCTGGAGTCTCGTCAAGCCGAACTCAAGGGAGCTCTGGAGCAGTCCCGGATGACCTCCGAGCGCGTGGATGTGACACTGCCTGGATATGCCAATCCAGTCGGTTCGGTCCACCCCATCCATCGCCTCTGGCGAGAGATGGCGGACATCTTCGTACGCATGGGTTTCGAGGTCGTTGTCGGCCCTGAAGTCGAGACCGATTACTACAGCTTCGAAGCGCTCAACATCCCCCAAGGTCATCCTGCTCGCGACGACCAGGACACCTTCTATCTCGATCATGATCTTCTTCTGCGACCGCACACGTCACCGGTCCAGATTCGCACGATGGAGGCCAGGCGGCCTCCCTTGCGCATTGTGGTCCCGGGCCGTGTCTACCGCAGAGATTCGGTCGACGCCACCCACAGCCCCATGTTCCACCAAGTGGAAGGACTCGTCGTCGATGAGGGGATTACACTGGGGGACCTCAAGGGGACGTTGGAAGCTTTCTTCCGTGAACTGTTTCACAAGGAAGTCGAAGTCCGGCTGAGACCCAGCTACTTTCCATTCGTTGAACCTGGTGCCGAGGTCGACATCAGCTGCGTCTTCTGCGGCGGCAGCGGCTGTCGTGTGTGCAAACGCAGCGGATGGGTCGAGGTTCTGGGTGCGGGTATGGTCCATCCGCGCGTCTTCGAGATGGTGGGCTACGATCCGGAGAGGTACACCGGCTTCGCCTGGGGAATGGGGATCGATCGGATCGCTCTCTTCAAGTATCAGATCGACGACATACGTCTCCTGTTCGAAAACGATCTCCGTTTCCTGCGGCAGTTTTAGAGGCGGTTGTCTCCGCAAGCCGGCCGGACGGCTGCTTCGCGACTAATCGGCTGAGGTACAGATGAGAATCAGCTTGAACTGGCTCCGAAAGTTCGTGGACATCGACATCCTGGGCATCGACCCGGACGAAGTGGCCCGCTCATTGACGATGGTCGGCCTTGCAGTAGAGCTCGTCGAAGCCGTCGGTCGGGACACCGTTCTGGATTTGGATATCACGACGAATCGTCCCGACTGCCTGAATCACCTGGGTGTGGCTCGCGAACTGGCGGCACGCTATCGTCTGAAGCTGCGAAAACCGGTCACTCTACCGCCGCCGACCGATCCGGGCGCTGCGGGACGCTTTCCAGCCTCGATTGAGATCGAGGCTCCCGCCGACTGTCCCCGCTATGCGGGCCGGGTTCTAACTGATGTCGAAATAGCCGAGTCCCCGGACTGGCTCAAAGGACAGCTCGAGGCGGTCGGTCAACGGCCGATCAACAACGTGGTGGACATCACCAACTTCATTCTCTTCGAGCTCGGCCAGCCCCTGCATGCCTTCGACTACCAGAGACTGGCGGAGCATCGGATAGTGGTCCGTCATGCTCGATCGGGCGAAGGGATTCGGACTCTGGACGGTGTGGTGCGGACGCTGGATGACACGATGCTGGCCATCTGCGATGCCGTCGAACCCGTTGCGGTGGCCGGGGTCATGGGCGGAGAAGAGAGCGAGATCTCCGTCGATACTCGAACGATCCTGCTGGAAAGCGCTTTCTTCAACCCGGCGTCAATCCGACGAACATCGAAGTCTCTGGACCTGTCGACGGAGGCTTCATTCCGTTTCGAGCGGGGTGCCGATCCCGAAATGCCGGTCCAGGCTCTGAATCGGGCCTGCCAGATGCTGCAGGACATCGCCGGCGCCAAATGCGCAACCGAGGTCATGGATATCTACCCCGGAGCTTTCGAGCGGCGCCGCCTCGTCCTCAGGCACAAGAGGTTGGTCCAGGTTCTGGGGGTGGACGTCGATCTTGCCGACGCCCGGGACATTCTGCAGACTCTGGAGTTCGAGCCCGAACCGGAGGGGGATACGGCGCTGAGCGTGAACGCTCCCAGCTTCCGAAGTGATATCGGCGTTGAGGATGACCTTGTGGAGGAAGTGGCCCGTCATTTCGGATATGACCGGATTCCGTCGAGCTATCCGCGGCCCTTTCGGGCCGGCCTGGACAGCCCGACCGCCCGGCACGAGCAGTTGATCGTGGACGGGATGGTCCAGGCCGGCTTCTCTCAGGCCGTGAACTTCTCCTTCTCGAATGTGGAGAGGGAAGGGATGCTCCTCGGGAAGCTTCCGCAGGGAGTGCGCCTTGCGAATCCTTTGAACGATCTGGAGACTCATCTGAGGACCTCGCTGCTGTCGGGCCTTCTGGACTCTGTCCGGCGGAACCTCAATTTCGGAGTCGATGACGTCCGGCTCTTCGAGATGGGGACTACCTACCATCCGGACACCACCGCCGAGAACGGATCGACAACGGAGAAGCCTGGACTTGGGTTTGCAGCTCTCGGCCGGTTCTATGATCCTTTTTGGAATGTGCAAGGCGAAGAGCTGAGGTTCTTCCACTTGAAGGGTCTGCTGGACGGCGTGTTTGCGAAACTTGGGTTCGATTTCGAGTATGAGCCAGTGGATGACGTGGCCTTTCTCCATCCCGGAATCGCGGCAGCGATCATGATCGAGGGCCGGCGGGTGGGACTCCTCGGTGCTCTGCATCCCCGACTCCAGGAGGAATATAAGTTCTCAAACCGGGTCTTCTATGGAGAGCTCGACCTCGAGCCCATCTACTCCAAGCCGGTTCCCGAGCCAACCTTTGTCAGCCCCGGGCGATTTCCTTCGGTGGCCCGCGACATCTCCTTCATCCTTGACAAGACAGTGCCTTACGGTAGAATAGTCTCGTTAGTTCAGGCGCTTAAGGTGTCTGAGCTCAGAACGTTTCGATTGATCGATCTCTATCACGGCCAGAGTCTTCCCCAGGACAAAATAAGTCTGACTGTGCGTTTGACCTTTGAAGCACCGGATCGCACGCTGACGCAGGCGGAAGTCGCCGAGCGATGCGATGTCGTGGTCGGCTCATTGAAAGAGCAGCTCGGCATCGTCCAGCGGTAATCGTCGCGGCCGGAAGCTTCGGGGCCTACGGTTCGAGGGACTTCCTTCGAAGGGAGTGCTGCCTCAGTTTATGGAAACCGTGGACGAGCTGGTTCACCTCGACAAATTGGAAGAGGTTTTGGACCGATTCACTGTGCGCTATGCAGAGGTGCGCCGTGAAAATGCGCAGCTTAAGGCGACAATTCAAGAGTTACTGGAGGAAATAGAGGGATACAAGCAGGAGTGTAATGCCAGGAACCGCCAGTTGGAGCATCTGAAACAGCAGCGTGCCGAAATAGGGAAACGCGTAAGCAAGATTCGGGAACACATTGCGAGTCTCGAGCGACCGATGAGTCGATAAGGATCTTACGTGAGTGAAGATGCGGGATCAGTAATCTCGGTCAGAATTTACAACCAGCAATATGATGTGCGGAGTGAGGATCCGGAATTCGTCCGGGAACTCGCCGCCGAGCTGGATCAGAAGATGAACGAGGTGTCTCAGCAGACCCCGACGGTTGACACTTTGAAAGTGGCCATTCTGGCCGCTTTGAATATCATCGGTGAGCACCAATCGACTCGACATCAGCTCGAGCATCTGCGTGATGAGGTGGCAGAGCGGTCGAAACGGATGCTGGAAAAGATCCAAAAGCACTCTTCTTCGGAGTCGCCCGACGGATCAGTTTGAATTAGAATGGTAACTGGCCCCTGCGATGTGCGTGATGGTTAATGTGTAATTGAGCCAACACATGTGAAAGGGGATCCCGGAGTCCAGTTTCGTCCCGTGGGGCGAACGGCAGGGAACCCACCTGGTTTTGCCAGGTTCATTTCACTGGCCACACGGCAGAGCGGGGGACACTCTTTCTCGCCTCTTTTCTTCTCCAGCAACGGCGTTTTGGGGGACTGACGCATGTTGCAGGAATATTTGATTTTCGGCGCGATCGGCGCAGCGGCCATTGTCCTTTGGATCGTGGTTCGGCTCCGTGTCGTGGACCGGAAGCTCCAGGCAGCGACTCATGAGGCGGAGGAGATGAAGAAAGCGGCTCTCCGGGACGGTGAGCGCATCAAGAAGGAAAAACTCCTCGAGGGCAAGGATGAGATTTTCAAATGGCGCGTGACCGCCGAGCAGGAAGTCCAGGAGCAACGTAAGAAGGCAACGGAACTGGAACGGCGGGTGGCGGAATCCGAGCAGCGGACGCATCGCGAACTGCGGCGTGCCGAGCGGAAGCGCAGAGAGGTCGAGCTGAGGCTTCGGAACATCCATCGCCGTGAGGGGCAGTTGACGGAGGGCGAGGAAGCTCTCCAGAAGCTCACCGAGGAGCGGACACGCCAGCTCGAGCAGGTTGCCGGCTTGACGGTGGAAGAGGCCAAGAAGTCATTGATGCAGGCCATCGAGGCGGACGCCATGCGGGATGCCGCGATGCTCGCCAAGCGCATTGAGGAAGAGTCCCGTGAGCGGGCCGAAATCGAGGCTCGAAAGATCATCTCACAGGCCATCCAGCGCTGTGCTGCTGAACACGTCGTGGAGTCCAGCGTCTCCGTGGTCGACTTGCCTTCGGAGGAGATGAAGGGTCGCATCATCGGTCGTGAAGGTCGGAACATCCGCGCACTGGAGCAGGCGACCGGGGTCGACCTCATCGTCGACGATACGCCTGAAGCGGTCATTCTCTCGGCATTCGATCCTCTGCGACGGGAAATTGCGCGCGTCTCAATTGAGCGTCTGATTCGTGACGGTCGCATCCACCCGGCGCGGATCGAGGAGGTCGTGGCCAAAGTCGAGAGCGAGTTCGACAAGCAGCTGAAGGAAGAAGGCGAGCAGGTCGCGTTCGAACTGGGCATCCACAATTTCTCAGACGGTCTCCTTCAGCTCCTTGGGCGATTACGTTACCGGACAAGCTACGGACAGAACGTCCTTAACCACAGCCGCGATGTTGCTTATCTGGCCGGCATCATGGCGCGTGAGATCGGCGCCAACGTAGAAGTCTGCAAGCGTGCCGGGTTGCTGCACGATGTGGGAAAGGCGGTGGATCGGAACATGGAGGGCACCCACCTGCAGCTGGGCGTTGAGATTGCCCGCAAGTATGGAGAAAGCGAGGAAGTCATCCATGCGATCGAGGCGCACCACTTCGATGTGGAGTTCCGAAGTGCGGAAGCCGTGCTCGTTCAGGCTGCCGATGCGATCTCGGCGGCTCGGCCCGGTGCCCGGCGCGAAGTGCTCGAAAGTTACGTGCGCCGTCTTGAGAAGCTGGAGGAACTGGCAGGTTCTTTCGACGGTGTGACGAAAGCCTTTGCGCTGCAGGCGGGGCGGGAAATCCGGGTTCTGGTCGAAAGCGGCAAGGTGACGGACGATCAGGCCTTCTGGTTGAGCAAGGATATTGCCAAGCGTATCGAGAAGGAACTCGAGTATCCGGGACAGATCAAGGTGACCCTCATCCGTGAGATGCGTGTGATCGACTACGCGAGATAGAGAAAAGAACATCGCGCAGGCTTCCATGAAGATTCTTTTTGTCGGAGATATTGTCGGAAGGGGTGGACGAAGGGCGCTTCAGCAGAACCTGGGAAAAGTTCAGGAAGAGCGTGGGATTGATTTCACGATCGTCAACGTCGAGAATGCCGCCGGGGGCTTCGGGGTCAGCGTTCCGATCGCCGAATCGATCTTGAGGATGGGTACCGATGTGCTGACTTCGGGCAACCACGTCTGGGACCAGAAGGAAATCTTCCCTTACCTGGATCGCCAACCCAGGTTGCTGCGGCCCGGAAACTACCCTCCCGGCGTGCCGGGACATGGGGTTTGGGTCGGTGAAAGTTCGTCCGGAATCCCGGTGGCGGTGATCAATCTGCAGGGACGTGTCTTCATGCAGGCCATCGACTGTCCGTTCCGGATGATCGAACAGGAAATCGAAAACCTGGATCCGTCGATCAAGATCATCGTGGTGGACTTTCACGCGGAGGCCACGGCCGAGAAGATGGCGTTCGCCTGGTATGTGGACGGACAGGTCTCGGCAGTTGTGGGCACGCACACACACATTCCGACGGCAGACGCCAGAGTCCTTCCGGGCGGTACCGCGTACGTGACCGACGTGGGAATGACGGGTTCCTATGATTCCGTCATCGGGATGCGCGTGGAGGAGTCCGTCTCGAGGTTTCTGAAAGGCATTGGCAAGCGCTTCCAGCCCGAGACCCGTGATCCACGTTTTTCCAGCGTCATCCTCGAAGTCGATGAGTCAACCGGGAGAGCTCATCACGTCGAAAGATGCGACATTCCCCAGTCGCTGTAGCGCGTCCGTCCAGTCGCCCCCTGCCGTTCGGCAACTGCACCGAACCAGCCTTGGGTCGTGCTCAGGTGCCCGACGGAGCGGGTGCCGTGAACTGCGAAATATCGGAGTAACCGAGGGCGGCTTCGATGTGGCCCATCGTTTGGACGGCATCTTCGTAGCCGTCGGCTCCAAACTGCGCCTGTTCGATTTCCTCGAACCGCTCACCCATCTCGTCGAGTTGATCGGGCGGGAGCGCCAGCTTCCAGGCGGGAAAGACAATCGTGTCTTCTCTCGCAGCATGATTGCGATACATCAGGACCAGGTGCTCCATCGCTCTCTTGAGGGACTCGACGTCGGAACCTCCGAGCTTGGCTTTCTGTGTCACGGACAAGATGTAGTCCGTGATCTCACGGCCGCGCTGATGCTGAGCGATGAGGATATCCGGGTAGCCCGCTGCCGGCCCTCCCGCAGACTTCACGGCGGGAAAGATGTAGGTCTCCTCGAGCTTCTTCTCGTGATACTCCTCACCAAACGTATGAAACAGCTGCGCTGTCTTCTGCAGGGACTCCAGGACACTGAGGGAGGTATCCTCGTCCAGTCGTGCCGCAGTCTCCGTGTAAACGAGCAGGGCTCTCCTCAGGACACCGTGCTCTCTCATGAGGTCTTCGGTCGCCGTGACCTCGGGTTCATTCCGGCCCTGATTCTTCTTGGTCTCAGAAAACGATTCTCCGCCAGGCTGGCTCTCTTCGACGGTCGAACAGGAGTTTACGAGGACCCCCGCTCCAACCAGGCCCAGGCCTGTCAATAAATGACGACGTTCCACGTCCATTCCGGGTGCTCCTTTCCATCCCCCTCAGAAGGTCCTTCCGGTCGTCGGACCCCCAGGGTTCAACCAGTGTTATATCCGGGTGGGTTGGCGATTGCGAGTGTTCATCCGTGCTGGGTGGGGATGCCCTTCGGGATTCCCGCATGCCATAATCCCGCTGATGTTCAAGAACGAACCGGACAAGGCGCCCGCAAGCAGGAGGTAGTTTGCACGATGTCCAGCTGCCTGCACGGCACGGCACCGGGCGGAGAAAGCCAGATCCCGCGAGAGGTCAGGTCGATCGAACTGGAGGATCGACGCAGGCTGGCCTTCGCAGAGTATGGAGACCCGGCAGGAGTCCCGGTCATCGCTTTTCATGGAATTCCCGGATCGCGGCTGACTTTCGCGTTTGCGGACAGCATTGCACGCCGCCGCCGCTTCCGGTTGATCGCACCGGACAGACCGGGAATCGGACTTTCGACGATGCTGCCTCAGCGTGTGATTCTGGACTGGCCGAAGGACATCGAACAATTGGCCGACAGGCTGAACCTGCATTCATTCGGACTCATCGGTGTCTCGGGCGGGGGCCCCTACGCACTGGCGGTGGCCAGTCAACTTGCCGGGCGCGTAGGGGGGACAGCTGTGGTCAGTGGGATGGGTCCCGTCGACGATCCCTGGGTGTTGGAGCAGGCGACCCGAAGTCAACGAATGCGATTGCATCTGTTTCGTGACCTTCCCGGTTTCATTCCGCTCCTGGTCGGCATGGCAGGTTTGGGTCTAAAGCGCCTGCGGGATCGCCACCTGATGTGGCTGCTCAGCCGCATGCCCGAACCGGGACGTCAGGTCTTGCAGGAGAAGACGCTCGCGCCGTTCATATTCGAGCCGCTTCGGGAAGCGTATCGGCAGGGTTCGTCGGGCGTTGGCCTCGACTTGAAACTCATGACCCGTCCCTGGGGCTTTCGTGTCGAGGACGTCAAAGGGCCGGTCATCCTGTGGCACGGGGAAGAGGATTTCGATGTCCCTGTCCTGCTGGGTCAGTCTGTCGCCAGACGTCTGCCCCGGTGCGACGCCCATTTCATCCCCGAAGCGGGCCATCTCTGGATCCTGGACCACGTCGAAGAAGTTCTGATGCAATTGGCTCTGCTTTTGGGAGAAACGTGATCTCACTCCTGCCTGGCTGGAGTGAAGAGGAAGTCCTTTCCTTCTCTGTGACAGTTGATGCAGCTGTCGACCTTCCCGGCTGCCATGACGGTCCCTGTGGGGCTGTACTTGGCCCAGTACCAGTCACCGGCGCCGGGGTTATAGCCCTGGTCCTTGTACATCGGTGTGATGGACATAAGCGTCGTTTTGTCCTTGCCGTAATTCTCTTTGACCAGGATGGCGCCGTAGGGCATGTCTTCGCCCGCCTTGGCGGCCTTGAGGGCGATGTCATTGACATAGAGTTCGAGGAAGGCGCCGTGCGGACTCGTCCCGGGATATTTCCCGGGGAAGCCGGGCCAGTGCTGCCAGCTCTTGTACGGGTTGGTCTTCGAGATGTAGGTCCAGAAATCGGTGGGATTCGTGGAGGGCAGCTGTTCGGCAGCCAGAATCAGGCAAGCGGCAAAGGCCATCGTACTCCAGAACAGCGTTACGCGCGATACTCGTTTCTTCATGGTCTGATCTCCCTTCAATGCTTCCAAAGTGCCGGACGCGCCGGATCACCTTGGGTCACCTTGGCGCTCACTCTTCCTTTCTTCCTTCCGGGGCGCCTTTCACGACGGCTCGATAGTCCTCGGGATAGATGTGGGGCAACGACCTCATGAAGGCTACGATGGCCCAGATCTCAGCATCGGAACAGGTCTCCTGGAAAGCGGGCATGCCGGTGATTTTCAGGCCGTTCCTGACAACCCAGAGAATCTCGGAGTCCGAGAAACCAACGTGACGTTCGGTAAGATTTCGATCCGTTGTCACAAGTATTCCATAATCTGGCGATCCAATTGCATCCATCCCCCCCGACAGCCGTTCCCCGTACGGGCCGGCCAGGTGAAGACGGGGTGGCCTGCCGGCTCGACGCCTTGGAAGAAGCCGGCGTCGCTCGGTACTCGAGTGCGGGTATAGAATGAGGGGAACCTGGAAGGCACGGTTTTGAGAAGGCGCCTGGTCTCCATTTGCCAAGAACGGGAAGTCAAGGGAGTGACCGTCATGGCGCTTCGCCATGATTTGCTCGAGGCTGGCGGGTGCCCGCTGAAAGATCGGATCGATTCGCTGGTTTCAGTGGGGCGGGGCAGAATCCTCCTGGATCTCGGGCTGATGGCGAATGTTGATTCGGCAGATCTCGGCCGGCTCATTCGGGCTCATCTGGCCGTCCGGCGAGCCGGCGGTCGGATTCACCTGTGCAATGTGCAGCCGGGAGTGATTTCACTGCTGGCCATGACTCGTCTCGATACTGTCTTTGAAGTCCACGATACAGAACGGGCGGGTATTGCGGCCTTGATCGAGGAGATCCTCTAAGGCGCTTCGATTTGAAGGTGTGGGCAAACGTGCCCGGCTTCATGGAATGCGACGGATCGATCAGACTCAGGCAGACTCGGCCGTGCGGCTCTGTGCAGGCTGTTCGAGATACGGGACCAGGAAGCGACCGGTGTGGGATTCAGGACAGGCCGCAATCTGCTCCGGAGTGCCCTGAACGACGATGCGGCCACCATCCTCGCCTCCCTCGGGTCCAAGGTCGATGACCCAGTCGGCACCTTTGATCACGTCGAGATTGTGTTCGATCACCAGGATCGAGGCGCCTCCCGACTGCAGTCGATCGAAAGCGCGCAAGAGTTTGTTGATATCCTCGAAGTGAAGACCCGTCGTGGGTTCATCGAGGATGAACAGAGGCCGCCCTTTGGTCTTCCGGGAAAGATAGGCCGCGATCTTGATGCGTTGCGCTTCTCCCCCAGACAACGTGGTCGCAGATTGGCCGAGACGGACGTAATCGAGGCCCACCTCCTGGAGAAGCCGGAGACGTCGAACCAGCGAACGATGCGATGAGAAGAAGAGAATCGCCTCGCGTACGGTCATGTTCAGGACATCGTGAATGTTTTTTCCTTTGTAGGTAACTTCCAGCACCTTCTTCTGGTATCGCATTCCGCCGCAGTCTTCACATTCGAGCTCGACATCGGCCAGGAACTGCATATCGACGCTGATGACGCCCGAACCTTGACAGGTTTCGCAGCGTCCACCCGGGACGTTGAACGAGAAGTGGGCCGGCGTCAGGTTGCGAGCCTGAGCCTCACGGAGCGATGCAAAGGTCTTCCGAATCTCGTCGAAGGCTTTGATGTAGGTGACCGGATTAGAACGGGGAGTCCTTCCAATGGGAGACTGATCGATCAAGACGACTTCACTCAGGTTCTCGCCCCCCTCGATCGACCGAACGCGGCCGGTGGCTCCCTTCCACTGCCCGCGCTGCTTCATCAGTCCTGCGTAAAGGACGTCCTGAACCAGCGTCGATTTTCCGGAGCCGGAGACCCCGGTTATGCAAACGAACAAGCCCAGGGGGATATCGATATCGAGGTTCTTCAGGTTGTTGTGCTGGACGCCGCGAAGCCGCAGCTTCCTGGCAGACGGCTGTCGGCGGAAGGTGGGGGTAGGAATCCTGGATTCGCCTCGCAGATATCTGCCGGTCAGAGACTCGCTGCAGGCCAGGAGGCCCTCCAGATCTCCGGCAAAGACCACGTGGCCTCCGAGTTCTCCGGCACCGGGCCCCATATCGATCACGTGATCGGCCGTCTCGATGATCTCGCGCTCGTGCTCCACCACCAGCATGGTGTTCCCCAGATCGCGCAGGCGCTTCAACAGCGCAACGAGACGTGACTGATCCCGCGGATGAAGCCCGATCGAGGGCTCGTCGAGGACATACAGGGCACCTGCCAGCGAAGAGCCGAGGGAGGCAGCAAGGTGGATCCGCTGCATTTCACCGCCGCTCAAGGTCGAAGTGAGACGGTCCAGCGTCAAGTAGCTCAGTCCGACCTCTTCGAGGAACTCGAGCCGCTTCTCGATTTCTACCAGGAGCTTCCGGGCAATGGTGGCCTTTTCCGTTCCGAGTTGCAGTGTCGAGAAGAACTCGCGGATACGATGGATCGTCAACTGGGTGAGCTGAGAAATCCGGAGACCGTTGATGTAGACATCCCTGGCTTCACGGCGCAGTCGTTCACCTCCGCAGTCCGGGCATCTTGCATAACCGCGGTAGCGGGCAATAAAGATGCGCACGTGCATCTTGTACTTCTTTCGGGAAAGGCGCCCGAAAAAGCCTTTGACACCGGGAAATCCCTTGGTCCCATGCCAGATCATCTCCCGGATCCGTTCAGGCAGCCGGTCGAAGGGCGTGTCGAGGTCTATAGCCTCTCGTTCGGCCCATTCGAGCATCTTCCGCTGGAATTTGCGGTACCGCGTCTTCAAGAAAGGTTCGATCGGCCCTTCGCGCAGTGAACGCTTGGGATCGGGGATGACCAGGTCGCGATCCAGATTCATCGTGTTCCCGAAGCCCTGACAGGTCGGACAAGCCCCATAGGGATTATTGAACGAAAACAGCCGAGGGTCCGGGGGACGGTAGGTGATGTCGCACGACTGGCATTCGAAGCGCTCGCTGAAGCGGAGCGTGGTCGGCGCTTCGGACCCCTCTTCAGCGAGGACATGAACCTCGGCTACCCCTTTTCCTTCGGCGAAGGCCATCTCGAGGGAATCGGTAAGTCGTTCGCGGGAGGATTCGTCCACGGCCAGGCGATCCACAAGAACATCCAACGCCAAAAGGCTGTCCAGAGATCCCGGCGCATCGCCCGGCAGAGACAATGGTCTCGATTGTCCGACGGGTTTCGCTACGAGTCGATGGAACCCCTGGCGGACAAGGTTATCAATGAGATCCTTCTCCTGAAATCGCCCCTGCGGTGCGTCCCCTCTCAGGTCGAGCGCGCTGTCCCGAAGAGGGAAGGTGATGTAGATCCGCCGGTCTCGATGATCGCGGAGCAGTTCGGCTACGATCTCATCGACCGTGTCCTTTCGCACCTCCCGGCCGCACTGATGGCAGAAGACGGTCCCGACTCGAGCGTACAGCAGGCGCAGAAAATCGTAGATTTCGGTGACCGTTCCGACGGTCGATCGAGGGTTTCGGGTGGCATTCTTCTGACGGATCGCGATGGCCGGGCTGATGCCGCGGATCTCGCGGACGGCAGGCTTCTGGATCCTTTCCAGAAACTGTCGGGCATAGGCGGACATGGACTCGACGTAGCGGCGCTGGCCCTCCGCGTAGAGCGTATCGAAGGCCAGGCTCGACTTCCCGGAGCCGCTCAGTCCCGATATGACGGTCAAAGCGTTGATTGGGATCTCGACGTCGATGTTCTTCAGGTTGTTCTGTGATGCGCCAATGACCTGGATGGAGTCCCCAGGTGAGTCTTCTGTGCTCATGGACAACAAACCAGTCTACCATGCAGTCCGCGCCGTCGAGGAATGGGCAGCGCCTCGGGCCTACGGCGTGCGAGCCGGAATCCCGAGCATACGTAACGAGTCGGCTCCGGGGGCGTGATTTCCGACGATCTCCAAAAGGGGCGACAGCTGTCGCTCAGCCGGAGAGAGCCCGACATTGGCGCATGCTATAGTGTCTGTCGATGAAGATCACGAGGTGCCTTCCGAATGTGGCTCTTGCCGGTGGCATCGTTCGGCTCGAGGTAGAAAGTCTGAGCAAACCGCTGGATCTGAATGTCTCCATCGGAGGGATCGATGCGGAAATCGTGGGAGCCGCTCCAGACTTCGTGACGATTCGCATACCGGAGACCTCGAGTGGAGAAATCCTCCTCCACTCCGATGGCCATGAGGCGAACTCGGTGATCCGCTTGGGGAGGCTCCTGGCCGACGAACTCCACTGTGTTGCTAATCCCGTTGTGGATGCATCAGGCAACATCTACGTGACACTCAGCGGATCACGCGGCGAGAGCGTCCCGTTCGGCGTCTTCATCGTGACGCCCGACGGTACGAAGGAACCCTTTCTGGGAGACATTACCAACCCGACCGGACTCGCAATCGGGCCCGATCAGCTCATCTATATCTCGAGCCGACATTCTGGAACGGTCTATCGCTCGACCTTCGACAAGCAGATCGAGAAGTACGCTGAGGGTCTGGGAATCGCAACGGGGCTGGTCTTCGACTCAAAAGGGAATCTCCTGGTCGGTGATCGGAGCGGTTCGATCTACCGGGTCTCTCCGGAGCGCGAGGTTTCGGTCTACTGTGAACTCGAACCGAGTGTGTCGGCTTACCATCTGGCCATCGACTCGGCCGATCGGCTCTTCGTGACCGGGCCGACACTGGCGACTCAGGACACCGTCTATCGGGTCGATAGCTCAGGGAAGGTCGAGCCCTTTTTCAAGGGTTTCGGACGCCCGCAGGGTCTGGCTTTCGATCGATCGGGCACCCTGAACCTGGTCGGTTCCTACCGGGGACGAAAGGGTGTTTTCCACGTTTTCGAGGACCGTGAACCTGAGCGAATCGTGGCTTCCCCCATGCTCGTGGGTCTGGCATATGCACGCTCCGGGAAGCTGCTCTTTCTGACGGACGGGCCCCGTCTGTTTTCGGTGGAGGTCTAGCGACCGAGTGCCGCTGCATTCGAAGGGCGAATTCGACCCGACATCCCAGGATAAAATGATTTCGTTTGCCATCACCGGCAGAGACTCGGCCTCGAGTGCTCGGCTCGGCGAACTGGAAACTGGACGCGGCAAGGTGACGACGCCGGTCTTCATGCCCGTCGGGACGGCCGGGACGGTCAAGGCGACGCCTCCTGACTATCTGGAATGGCTGGGTGCGCGGCTGATCCTGGGCAACACCTACCACCTGTATCTCAGGCCGGGACCGGAAATCATCAGGGGCATGGGCGGACTGCATCGCTTCATGGCGTGGCCGGCAGGAATTCTCACCGACAGCGGCGGTTACCAAGTGTTTAGCCACCGGGCCCTGAATCGGATCACTGAAGAAGGTGTGGCCTTCGTCTCTCATCTCGATGGAAGTCGGCACTTCTTCTCGCCGGAGAAGTCCATCGAGATTCAAAGAATCCTTGGCTCCGACATCGTCATGGCATTCGACGACTGCACACCCTACCCGGTCAGTCAAAGTGAGGCACGGGAATCCATGGAGCTTTCCATGCGCTGGGCGGAACGGTCGAAACGAGCCATGGCCGGTTCCTCCCAAGCGCTGTTCGGAATCGTGCAGGGAAGCGTCTTTACAGACCTGCGCCGTGAGAGCCTGGAGCGATTGAGGGAGACAGGTTTCGACGGGATCGCCATGGGGGGATTCAGCGTGGGGGAGCCGAAGGTGCTGATGTACGGTGTTTTGGAGGCACTGCAACAGGATCTTCCTGACGAACTTCCTCGCTACCTGATGGGAGTCGGCACGCCTCTCGACATCGTCAAAGCGGTGCAGAGCGGCTACGACATGTTCGACTGCGTTCTCCCGACCCGGAATGCCAGGAACGGAACGCTGTTTACATGGAAGGGTCCGATACGGATTAAGAATGCCTGCTTCCGGGACGATCCCAAGCCCCTGGACGAAGCGTGCGGGTGTCCGACCTGCCTCCGCTTTTCGCGTGCCTATTTGCGCCATCTCTATGTCTCGGGCGAGATCCTGGCCAGTGTGCTCAACACTCAGCACAACCTCTACTTCTACTTTGATCTGATGAAGAGGGTTCAGAGAGAAATCATCTCCGGAGGGCTCGAGGGGCTTGCCACTGACCTGGAGATCCGGTACGGTGCAGAGGCCTGAGAAGAGGTGTGAAGTTGGGCCAAGGATCGGGTTGTTCTTGATTGGCCGAGAATTTGCTATACTCCACTTTTCATTTTGGCGGGGATGCTAGGAGAATGATGACGGGCTTTGTATTAGCGCAGCAGGGGG
>JARRKC010000012.1:0-95906 GCA_037388505.1 Acidobacteriota bacterium
CCTCGAACGGCCATCTGCACAGTGCGGTTCTGGAAGCGCTGAGACAGGTCGAGCGCGACGAGTAGGATATCGGCTTGGATGGGGCCGGGGCCTCTCGAGCGTCGGTCATGTCGAGCTCCGAAGGTCATCCGGTGAGGACGGGAGAACCGGAGGACGGGAGAGCGGGAGCGTGGGGAGGCACCCACACTTGCCTTTCCCGAGTTGGCGGACACCGATAAGGCTGAAATCCGAATCTGCTCTACCCTCATCGGTCTGCGAGGGACGGGAGTCTGCGGTGCCAGTCCGTTCGCTCCTGATAGAACTTCCCGACTTCGAAGAGGACCGATTCCCGGTGGTGGCCGGCTATGAGCTGAAGGCCGACGGGAAGTCCGGATCTCGAGAATCCACAGGGGATGCTGAGACTCGGGACTCCTGCCATATTCTGAGGAGCCACCAGGCGGACGAAGCATGGCACGATGGGCTCTCGCTGTCCCTCGATTTCGATCTCACGCGTTCCCAGCGGAGGCGCCGTGACGGGTAGGGTCGGGCAGACGAGGCAGTCGATTTTGCAGAAGGCCCGGCGAAACGCTCGTATCGAACTGCGCCGTTGCTGCTCGGCCCGGACGAAATCGACGGCGCTGAGGTCGTAGCCGGTCATGAGGCGCTCGCGGACCTGAGGTCCATAATCCTCCGGAAACTCCCTCAAAAGCGGATCGTGAAAGCTCACCGCTTCAGCGCGCGAGATCACATCGGACGCAGCCAAGACCTCACCCAGTTCCGGGATCTCCAAATCGACGATCCTGAATCCCGCTTCTTCAAAGAGGCGAAGAGCACCGTCTACGGCGGAAGCCACCTCTGTGGCGATTCGATCGAAGTAATAGGGAGTCACTCCCAGGATCGGTCTCTGTGAAGATTGGCGCCGCAAGTGCTTCGGTCGGCTCCAGCCGGGAGAGAGGACCCCGAAGAGCATCTCGAGGTCGGCGACCGAGTTGGCCATGGGACCGACATGGTCCAGAGTCGGGCTCAACGGAATCACTCCTTCGGTAGGTATTCGCCCGCGGGTCGGTTTGAGGCCGCAGACGCCACAGCAAGAGGCCGGGATACGAATGGAGCCCCGTGTGTCCGTCCCGACGGAGCCGAGACCGAGCCGGGCCGCCAGAGCGGCGGCGGACCCGCCACTGGACCCCCCCGACACTCGCTCGAGGTCCCAGGGGTTGTGGACCGGACCAAAATGCTCGTTCTCGTTCGTGATTCCGAATGCAAACTCGTGCAGCCCGGTCTTCCCGATGATGAGCGCTCCCGCCCGGCGGAGGCGGCCGATGCACTGCGCATCCCGCATCACCTGCCGGAACGGGTGCGGGACACGTGATCCCGCTGTTGTCGGCATGTCCCGGGTCAGAATCAGATCCTTGACCGTCATCGGAATGCCCGCGAGCGGCCGTGGGTCATTCCGTGCGATCCGACGCGCCTCCTCGAGGCTCTCATCGTTCAGGGTCAGGAAACAGTTGAGGTCGGGTTCCATGCTGCGGATCCGGCGGAAGGTCTCCTCCATCAGTTCGGCGGCCGAGTATGTGCCGTTCAGCAGGTCGGACCTCACCGATGAGATGGTCACGCCGTGGAGGTTTTCAGTCATGGCAAAAGAAAGCCTAAGGATTCGTGGCAGTAATGTCGAGGGTAAGAGCGGGAGCTTTTCTTATCGGCGCCGCTTTGTATAATTGCGTTGTCTTGGAATGAAACTTAGACACTTTTGTTTTCTGTTCGCGATGTTCGCCACGATGGTTTCCTTGTCGGCCCAGGCGGCAAACGGGTTCTTCCCGTTCCCTCCGATGTCCGGAGTCGGTGTGTCGCGGGGGTGGAACTGGCAAGGTCGCAACGGGGGCTTCCGGGGGGCCGGAGGATTTCAGAAGCCGGGTTGTTCTGGTGGCGGCTGGAATGACCCTCAGGGCTGGGAATCGTCATGGATTCCGTATGACACTCTGCCGTCCATCGGACCCAGTTATGCATGGATCCCATTTTGGGACGCCGGGTGGAGTCAATCCCACCAGAATCATCGATCAGCCGATTTCGTCGAACGGTGGCTTAGTCAGGCTCCGGGACTAGATACAGTCGACGGCTCCGGGCTGAGTCGATCACCGCTGCTGTCCAAAGGGATGGACGCGGAGTCCGTGCTTCGCTTGCTCGGCTCGCCGATTCGTCGGGACCGTTTCGGGAGGACCGACGTCTGGCGGTATTCGTCATATTCACTCACTTTCGAAGGAGAGCGGCTCGTCAAGTTACGGTAGTCATTCGTCTTCGGAAAGGAAGGACTTCGAGAGATGAAGAGGAAACATGCGCTGCTAATGGCATTGATTACACTCATGATTGGCCTGACCCTCCAGGCTGCGCCGCAAAAGAAGCGCATCGCCGTACTGGACTTCGACTTCTCCGGCGTTCAGCACTGGTGGGGCGGGTACAACTGGGACATTGGCGCTGGTGTCGCCGACATCGTTGTTACCGATCTCGTCAAGGACGGGACCTACAGCGTCATCGAGCGGCAGGCGCTGGACTCAGTGTTGGCCGAACAGAACTTCTCGAACAGCGACCGGGCCGATTCGTCCTCGGCCGCCAAGATCGGGAAGGTCTTGGGAGTGGATGCGATCGTAGTCGGAGCGATCACGCAATTCGGAACCGAGAAGAAGAAGAAGAGCTTCGGAGGTTTCGGCGGAAACTGGGGCGGCTTCGGCGGCGGGAAGATCGGCAAGGAAGAGGGGAAAGCCAACGTGGCCATCAATGCTCGTCTGGTCGACGTCAATACAGGCGAGATCCTGGCCGTGGCTGAAGGAAAAGGTGTGTCGTCGCGTAGCGGACTCCTTTTGGGAGGCGCCGGCGGCGGTAGCGGCGGCTACGGCGGCGGCGACATTCAGATGACGAGCAGTGACTTTCGAGACACTATCCTCGGAGAGGCCGTTTACGAAGCCTCGACCAAGGTTTCGCAGGAGCTCATCGAGGCCCAGGGAAAAGTCCCGACTCACAAAGTGGAGATCCGTGGCCTGGTCGCTTATGCGGAAGGCGGCACGGTAATCATCAACGTCGGCTCCAACGCCGGGGTCCAGGTCGGTACCGAGCTCAGTGTCGAACGGGTCAAACAGACGATCAAAGACCCGGCGACCGGTCGTGTTCTGAGGGAGTTGACTTCCCAGGTGGCTCGCATCAAAGTGACTCAGGTCGATGCCGATTCGAGCGAGGCCACGGTGATCTCCGGCGAGGGCATCAAGACCGGCGATGTCGTCCGGAACTGATGACCCTGTCGTTCGGCCGTGGAAGACGGCCCGACAGATGGGAACCCTCGGCCCTTGAACCATGAGCACCAGCGACTTCACCTGATCCTATTGAGCGCGGTTTTGCTCGTTTACGGCGCCGCATTCATCTATGGTCAGTTTCACCCGTCGACCCGCTGGACTCTCGATTCCTATGAGTACGCGTCGGCCGCGACCAATTTGTACGAGTCGGGGACGTTCTACTCCGGCAGCCTGGCAGGCCGACGCGATCCGGCTCTCTACTCGAGAAGGACTCCGCTCTATCCGCTGATCTTGTGGCTTCCGCTGAAGCTCACGTCGGACGGCGCCTTGGTTGCCCTCCTGCAGATCGGACTAAGCCTGGCCTCCGCCTGGCTGCTGGGAGCGATTCTCCGGTATCTGGGAGTGAAGGTGTGGCTCCGCTGGGTCTGCATGGCCTGCTTCCTTCTCTATCCCGCTCAGGTGATCTACAGCCAGACGGTGATGGCGGAGATCCTGCTCCAGTTCCTCTTCCTCCTCGCTCTCTACGGTCTTGTTCGCTACCTGGAGTTTGGGGACTGGCGTTATGCACTTCTGATGAACCTTGCTCTCGCTCTGGCGCCCCTGGCCAAGCCGATCGCGATGTTCTTCTGGATCCCGAACCTCATTTTCTGGGGATGGCTTTCGTTTCGCCGGCGGCCTCGGAGCCTGGTCCTCCTTGCGCTGCTGCCTCTGCTTTCGGTCTCGCTCTGGAGCTATCGAAACCAGCTGCGGACCGGACACTACCACTTCAGCTCGATCGTATCCCGCTACGTCCGCTACATGACGCCGCGCAGCGAGCGCTCCTACGACAAGACGAGGAGCTTCGCGGAAGCGGACGATGGCGACTGGCGATCGTTCTGGACGAGTCGGCTCGAGCGCTGGCCGGCCACTCTCTGGCTGTACGCCCGTGGTTCGGTCGTGTTCTTCGTCGATCCGGGTCGCTTCGACGTTTACCAGTTCTTCGGCATGGAGCAGGATGTCAGCGGGCTCCAGATCATACGCTCCTCGACAGCGGATCGGTGGGCGTTACTGATGAGAATTCGACGCTCTGTCCTTCTCTACATGATTCTGATCGCCGGACTCAACGTGCTGATTGCGGCAGGTTTCGCATCCTCCCTGTTTCTCGGGAAGATTCCTCGGGAGGTGAAAGTGTTTCTGATCCTGATCGTGGCGTACGTCACGGCAGCGGTAGGACTGGTCGGTTTTTCCCGCTATCGACTGGCCATCGAGCCATACCTTCTTCTGGGTACGGTCGTGACGGTCTCGTATCTCATGGAGAGATTCCGGCCCCGCGCCGGGAACAGGTAGTCAAGTTCGGGGTCGTGCAGAACATGAACGAGTGCTGCGCGGACTTCCTGCCGCCCCGGGTGAACGCTCGCCGGACCGCCCACCGCCTGCCGTTCCCGCCAAGCTGCCGTAGCGGTTCGCTCCGGGAGGCAAGTCAAGCAGTCGGCGGCCGCACAGGGGGTCGGCTCACGTCGTTCGCGCTCTGACGCTTACTGACGTCCGCGGACTGACGCCGCCGCCTTTTCTTCGTAGTACTTCTGCAGCACGAAGAACGCCTTCTTCTTTTGGCCGCGATTGGAGATCAGGCCCTTTCGATTGAAGAAGTCCTGAATCCGGGGCAGCGGCCGGCGCGGCGACCGGAAATCCATCAGGATCCAGGGAGTCATGCCGCGAAGGAAAGCGATCTTCTTCAGCATTGGAATCTGGTGGTTGTAGATGTTCTCCTGGAACTCCTCGGTCCAACGGGTCAGAGGATCGCCGTGGTCACCATACAGGGCGCCGCCGCCAAGCTCGCTCATGATGAGAGGCTTGTCATAGGCGCTCTTCCACTGCACCGTGTCACACTTCTCAGGCAGCCCGTCGTACCAGCCGAGGTACTCGTTGCAGCCCAACACATCCAGGTACTGACCCAGCGGGTCATCGATCGTCAGGGTGTGCGGGTCGGTGTAGTGGACCTCGGTCGCAGCGGTGATCAGACGCGTCGGATCGAGTGTCCGGGCCAGTTCGGTAAGCTGCCTCAGGAAAACAAGACGTTCATCGCTGCGAGGCGTTTCGTTGGCCATCGACCAGAGGACGACGGAAGCCTTGTCCTTGTCGCGCGCCACCATCTCCGTGAGCTGGTTCCTGGCATTTTCCAGGGTCGCCGGATTCTCCCAGAGGATGGTCCAGTAGACGGGAATCTCCGACCAGACCATCAGACCCATACGGTCCGCTTGGCGCGTCATGAACTCATTGTGCGGATAGTGGGCCAGGCGGACGAAATTGCAGCCCAACTCCTTGGCCCAGCCCAGAAGAGTCCGCGCGTCAGCCTCGCTGAATGCCCGTCCCGAGCGAAAGGGCGCTTCCTCGTGGATGCAGACGCCTCGCAAGAAGACCGGCTTGCCGTTGAGCAGAATATCGGTACCACGCGCTTCGATCGTCCGAAACCCGATCGAATCGTGGACCGTATCGGTGGGCGTCGAGATCACGACATCGTAGAGCTTCGGATTCTCCGGGGACCACAGCCCGAGAGTGGCGTCGAAGCTCACTCGAGCCCGCCCGTCGGGGCCGGCTTCAAAGGATCGGTCGACCCCGGCTTCGGGGATCTGCACGCGAACTGTCTGGCTGGGATGGTCGCCGTTGATCTTGACCCAGCCCGAGACGTGGTTTTGAGAGCCCTTGCTCAACTGGATGAAATAATCCTCGATGAAAACCGAAGGTACTTCGATCAGCATGACGCGGCGTGTCAGGCCGCCGTAGTTCCACCAGTCGGTGTTGAGGGTCGGGAGAGCTTCCCGGTGGCGGGTGTTGTCGACTTTAACGACGACGAAGTTGTCTTCATCCCGGAGCAGGCTGGTAATCTCGAAGTCAAAGGGCGTGAAGCCGCCCGTGTGCTCGCCGAGCTTCTCACCGTTCAGGTAGACGTGAGCCTGGTAGTTGGCGGCACCGAAATAGAGGAAGACGCGGGTCCCCGGCTTCTTCTGGTAGTCGAAGGATTTCTTGTACCAGACCGTCCCTTCGTAGAAAAGCAGTTCCTGTTTCTGAGTGTTCCAATCGCCCGGGACGTTCAGCAGTTGGGACTCGTCGAAATCGTACTCGACCAGGTCGCTTTTGTCGCGGGCGTGCCGGTTCTTGAAATAGCCGTTGGAGCTGGGTTCGTAACGATAATCGTAGTACCCCGCTTCGTAAGGGTCGATGATCGTCTCCCACTTTCCATTCAGGCTCATCGTGGTGCGGCCGTCCACGTTGGTAATCAAGTCGGCTCCCCTGGTCTGGCCCACGACCAGCGCCACCGCTGCGAGCATTCCTATCCCTACCTTTTTCATGGCGAAATACCCCGTCTTGGATGCGAGATCCGTACTCGTTGGACACTCCGAGCAAGAGATCTCCGCACAAATCTACGTCGACGGACCCAACATACACCATCTCCACCATAGCCGCTCCCTCAGAGTAATCCAGGCTGCCGGCCTGCCTTGCCGTTCGGACAGCCCTTGCCTGGACCAACGCCCTCAATCCGAGCAGCTCGAAGACACGACACTAATCCCCCGCCGTTGACCCCTTTTCGGGCTGTGTAGTATCATTATCTGAGTAGATGATACTATGAAGGACTCACATCAATACCAACCCGCGTCGGGTCGCTTCTTGTTGCGTCTCTATCCCGGCCTGCACGCCGCCCTCCGGGAGGCAGCCGCGGCGAAGGGGGTATCACTGAACGATTACTGCATCCAGAAGCTGGCGGCTCCCTTCGGATCTCCACTTGGTGCGGGCGCATCACAGGCAGTGGCTTTCGCTGCCGCCCTGCTCGGAGGATCTCTGGTCGGGGTTCTGGTCTTTGGTTCCTGGGCGCGAGCAGAGTCGCGGCGAGAATCGGACATCGACCTGTTGATCGTAGCAGACGACAGCGTAGAGATAACCCGTGAACTGTACCGGCAATGGGATGCCTCTCCCGTGCATTGGGACGACCATCCCGTGGAGCCTCACTTTGTCCACCTTCCACCTTTCGGGGGAAAGCCCACTCCGTTCTGGGCTGAGGTGGCCGTGGACGGGATCGTGCTCTTTTCCAGAAGTCTCGACCTGCCGGCACGGCTGGGACAGATTCGCAGAGACATTGCCTCCGGCTGTATCGTCCGGCGGGTCGTTCATGGCCAACCCTACTGGGTTGAAGCGAAGTGAGGAAACGGCTGTGAAAAACGTGACGCTGGCTGCAGACTACGTGAGGCGGGCGGAAGCTCGGCTCAAGGCGGTAGAAGTTCTGTATGAGGCCGAGAGCTGGGCCGATGTCGTTCGTGAATCGCAAGAAATCGTGGAACTCACCCTGAAAGGCCTTCTGCGCGCCTGCGGCATAGAGGCTCCGAGAACCCATGATGTCTCCGACGTCTTGTTCGCCGAGCGGGATCGTCTCCCTGCGGAGATCGGCAGCGAACTCCAGCGTCTTGCCGATATCTCGAAGGAACTGCGCCGGGACCGTGAGCTGGCTTTCTACGGTGCCGAAGATCTGACGCCCTCAGGCTTCTACTCGAAGAAGGACGCCGACCGGGCGCTCGAAGGCGCCCGGTATACGGTCGAAACGGTCAAGCCCCACGTCGCGTAAGACAAGCGTCCCCGCTTGTCTTGGTGCTCCGAACGAACGAGTCCGGCACGGACCAGCCAGATGCCGCGGCTTCGGTGCGCCTTCCAGCTTTCCGGGTAGCCGCAGCGTCGGCATCTGGACAAGCGAGGATGCCTATCCTGGTTACGGTGCCAGCTCGATCGTCACGACCGACTTCGACGGAAGCTGCACGGACAGCGAGTCCTGATTCAGCGTGTAACCCGAGAACGGCTGAATGTTGACTTCCTCCGGCTTGCCGAAGTCATTGTAGGCATTCATGACCGATGCCGTGATGATCTGCCCGCTGTTGGAGCTCATTTGGCCCGCACCCCGCATATCGATCGTGAGTGGGATGTCCTTGTTCGGGTTGAGATTGGCCACGGAGATATGGATCCGGCCCTGACTGTCCTTCGAGGCGGACGCGGTCACGGCCGGTATCGAGTCCTCTCCCACGGTGTATTTCTCACACAGGACATCGATGGGCAGCAGTGTGGCATCCTGGTGCACCTTGTACATCTTGAACACGTAGAAAGTGGGCGTCTTGACCAGCTGATCGCCTTTCGTGAACAGCATCGCCTGGAGCACGTTGATCGTCTGGGCGATGTTGGCCATCTGGATGCGGCGCGCATCATTGTTGAAGATGTTCAGATAGAGCGCCGCGGTCACGGCATCGCGCAGGGTGTTTTGCTGGAAGAGGAAGCCTGGATTGGTGCCCGGCTCGACGTTGAACCAGTTGCCCCATTCGTCCGCGATCAAACCGACGCGGTTTTGCGGATCGTAGGTATCCATGATCCGGATCTGCTGAGCAAGGATCTCCTTGACGTGGTACGTCTTGCTCATGGTCGCAAACCAGTCCTTCTCGCCGAACTGGGTGGCCGAGCCCTTGTTGTTCCAGCCGCCCGCGAAGGTGTAGTAGTGGAAGGAATAGCCTTGCAGCAAGTTCCCCCCGCGGTTCTGCATTTCCTTCATGAGGGTGTCGGTCCAGTTGAAGTCGGAATCCGTGCCTCCGCTGGCGACCCGGTAAAGGCGACCCCGCATGAAGGTGGCAAAGCGCTTGAAGAGATCGACGTAGTACTCGACGTCCATGTTGCCGCCGCAGCCCCAGCTCTCGTTGCCTACCGCCCAGTACTTGACGTTCCAAGGCTTCTCGCGACCGTTCTTCTTGCGCAGTCTGGTCATGGGACTGTCGGCGTCCGAATTGACATATTCCACCCACTGGGACGCCTCTTCGACCGTCCCGCTGCCGACGTTTACGCAGATGTAGGGTTCGGCACCCAGGATCTCGCACAAGTCGAGGAATTCATGAGTCCCAAAGCTGTTGTCTTCGGTGACGCCGCCCCAATGGGTATTGATGATCGAGGGGCGTTGGGCGCGGGGTCCGATGCCGTCCTTCCAGTGATAGGTGTCCGCGAAGCAGCCACCGGGCCAGCGAATGTTGGGAGGGTTGATCTCCTTCATCGCGGCGATCACGTCATTGCGGAGTCCCCTCGTGTTCGGAATGGGCGAATCCGGTCCCACCCAGAACCCGCCGTAGATGTCGTTCCCCAGATGCTCGGCGAAATGACCGTAGATGTTCTTGTTGATGGTTACCGTCCCCAAATCGGCATTGATGACGACCTTGTTTTGGGCCTGAGCGAAGGCACAAATTCCGGCCATAAGGAGACAGATGAGGGCAGGCGCGAACGACCTTTTCAGTGTCATGATGTCTGTCCTTTCAGAGAAATACTCGAGACCGCGGATGCGTGCGGTCGAACCTCGCTCCCCGTAGCGTTGCGCTTCAAGTTTACGTCGGACGGAAGGCCGAGGAAAGGCCCGACGTGATTTGTGATCCACGAATTGAAGCGCAGGGAGTCGAAAATCTCAAATTCACTGAAGGGTTGCCGTTCGACGTCGGACACTGCATAGTGACTGCGCGGTGGTGCACGGGGTTGCTCGGCGGCGGGAATCAGGAGACGCGGACATGTTCGGAAGACGATGGTGGCCCCTGGCGGCGGTTCTCTTTTTGAGTTCCTGCGTAATCGAGCCGTCGCCCAATGTCCATCGCATCGACCGCGAAGCGCTGGTCCGAAGGCACATTCCATCGGTGACGAAGCTGGACCCTCTGTCTCCGTTCACCGTCGGCAACGGAGAGTTCGCTTTTACGGCGGGAATCACCGGTCTGCAGACCTTCACGCACTTCTATCAGGACTGCATCCCGCTTCTGACGGAGTCCCAGTGGGGATGGCACAGCTTTCCCAATCCGGAGCACTACACGCTCGACCGGACCTTTCGGAAATACAACACCTACGGGCGCGAGGTCCCCTATGCCTCGGATCAAAGAAGCAAGGCCGGTCAGTGGTTGCGGGCCAATCCCCAGCGGATCAACCTTGGGCGCATTGCCTTCCACCTGCACAGATCGGATGGATCCGCTGTCCAGCCGAGAGACCTCACCGATGTCCACCAGACTCTGGATATCTGGCAGGGAGTCATCAACAGCCATTTCACGCTCGAAGGCCGGGAATTCGTCGTGGAAACCGCGTCTCATCCGACCCTCGATGAGATCGCCGTTCGTGTCGAGTCCGAAGCTTTGCTGGACGGAAAGACCGCAATTGCCTTCGAGTTTCCTTATCCCTCCCCGGTTTGGGGCAAGGATCCTTCGAATTGGCAGCATCCGGAGGGGCACCGCTCTGAGATCTCCCGCCGCAACAGCGACTCCGTGGATATCGAGCGGACGATCGACCAGACCCGCTACCGTGTCGGAATCCGCTGGCAGGGCTCGGCGGACTTCAAGGAAGTCGAGAAGCATTCGTTTGTCCTGGAGATTCACGGCGGCGGGGTATTTCAGTTCACCTGCCGGTTTCTCCGAGAGGGGGATGGCCGAGAATCTGCAGATGTCCCGGAGACCTTCCAGGCATCGAATGATTTCTGGAAGAAGTTTTGGACGACGGGCGGGGCGGTTGACTTCTCCGGCAGCACGGATCCGAGAGCCTCGGAGTTGGAGCGACGCATCGTCCTCTCACGCTATCTGACGGCCATCCAGTGCTCAGGCTCGCTGCCGCCCCAGGAAACGGGACTGACCTTCAACAGCTGGTTCGGAAAGTTCCACCTGGAGATGCACTGGTGGCACGCCGCTCATTTCGTGCCTTGGGGCCATCCGGAGATGTTGGAGCGCAGTCTCTCCTGGTATTCACGGATTCTCCCGCAAGCCCGCCGGAAGGCCGAGCGACAGGGGTATGCAGGTGTCCGATGGCCCAAAATGGTCGGCCCTCAGGGGCGCGAGAGCCCTTCCTCGATCGGGGTTTTTCTGATCTGGCAGGAGCCCCATCTCATCTATGATGCCGAACTCATTTATCGCTACTATGGAGAGCGCCGAATCCTGGATCAGTACAAGGATCTGGTCTTCCAGACGGCCGAGTTCATGGCTTCCTATGCCCATTGGGACAAGGCTGGCGGCCGCTATGTTCTGGGCCCTCCCCTGATTCCAGCCCAGGAGATCTACGGACCCGAATCGGTCATGAACCCGACCTTCGAGCTGTCCTACTGGAGGTTCGGCCTGGAGACGGCCCAAGCCTGGCGGGAGAGATTGGGTCTGGAGCGAAACCCGAAGTGGGACGAGGTCCTCGATCATCTCTCGCGTCTTCCCATGAATGACGGTCTCTATCAGAATGCGGAGACCGCCTTGAACACTTTTCCGGATCCGGCGAACCGCAGGGACCACCCGGCCCTCCTGGGTGCCTACGGGATGCTCCCCAACGATCAGGTCGATCGCGCGGCTATGAAGCAGACACTCGAGGCGGTGCTGAAGTCCTGGGACTGGGAAAGCACCTGGGGATGGGATTTTCCTTTGATGGCCATGACAGCCGCCCGGCTCGGAGCCCCCGATCTGGCCGTCGATGCGCTGCTCATGGACGTTCAGAAAAACACCTACCTGAACAACGGCCACAATCTCCAGAACGAACGGCTCCCGATCTATCTGCCCGGGAACGGGGGACTGCTGATGGCGGTCGACATGATGGCCGCAGGCTGGGACGAAGCCCCGGATGTTCATGCTCCAGGGTTTCCGAATGACGGGACCTGGAAAGTCACGTACGAGGGGTTGCAGAGGCTGCCCTGAAAGGCAAAATAGCACCTGTCGAATGGGACTGAACTCGTACGCGGAATGACAGGAAGGTAACCGATGAGATTCGCAGTGTCGCTAAGCGTCCTCCTCTGGATCGCGGCGCCAAGTCTGTTTGCTCAGGCCTGGGTTCCGGATCTGGGAAACGGCAAGTACAAGAATCCTGTCATCTTTGCAGACTATTCCGACCCGGACGTGATCCGGGTCGGCGATGACTTCTACTTGGTCGCCTCGAGCTTCAACTGCATGCCGGGTATCCCCGTTCTGCACTCCAAGGACCTCGTTAACTGGCAGATCGTCGGGCACGTCTATGACCGCTTGCCGTTCCAGAAATTCGACAAGCCGGCTCATGGTGAGGGATCCTGGGCGCCCTCGATCCGCTTTCACAACGGTTTGTTCTACGTCTATTTCTGTACGCCCCGTGAGGGACTCTTCATCGCCACGGCGAAGGATCCCACCGGGAAATGGGACCTCCATCACGTGGTCAACGTGGAAATGTGGGAGGACCCCTGCCCGTTCTGGGATGAGGACGGGAACGCTTATCTGGTCCGAAGCAAGCTGCAGGCGAACATTCTCTACCTTCACCGTATGAGCCCGGATGGACGCAGGATCCTGGACAACGGGAAAGTCATCTTCCACGATGAGAAGACCCAGCCGACCATCGAGGGCCCGAAGTTCCTCAAAAAGGACGGATACTACTACATTCTGTCGCCGGCCGGAGGTGTCCCGACGGGGTGGCAGACGGCGCTACGTTCGAGGAACATCTATGGTCCCTATGAGGCCAAAGTCGTTCTCCACAAAGGGAGCACGGGCATCAATGGCCCCCATCAGGGCGGGATCGTGGAACTGAAGTCCGGCCAATGGTGGTTCATGCACTTCCAGGATCGAGGGCCATACGGCAGGATCGTGCATCTGCAGCCGGTTCACTGGGAGGAAGGCTGGCCCCTGATGGGAGAAGACATCAACGGAGACGACATCGGCGAGCCCGTGGCCGAGTGGACGAAACCGGATGTCGGCCAGACGTATCCGGTGGCCGTGCCTCAAACCTCCGACGACTTCGACGCACCGACCCTGGGTCTCCAATGGCAGTGGCACGCCAATCCTCGGGACGACTGGTACTCGCTGTCCGCGAATCCCGGATTTCTCCGACTCAATGCGGTCCAGAATCTCACTCAGAACGGGAACTTGTGGTTCGTGCCGAACCTTCTGTTGCAGAAGTTTCCCGCACCCTCATTCACTGTGACGACCCAGGCCGAGTTTCATGCGCAGCAGGACGGTGAACGCTGCGGCCTGGTCGTCATGGGACGGAAATGGGCATACCTCGCACTCTTCCGAGAGGCCGGTGAACTGCAAATCGGGATGTTCGAGGGTACCTATGACCGGGCCAACGACGCCACACGGGAGCTCGAGTCAGCCGACGCTCCCTCGGGAAGCGCCTTTCTGAGAGTCCAGATCGAAAACCCCGGAGACAACGTCGCCGAGTGCACATTCTCTTACAGCAGCGACGGTCGGGAGTACCACAAGCTCGGAGAAACCTTTCCGGCCGCACCAGGCGTGTGGATCGGTGCCAAGGTCGGGCTTTTCTGTCAGAACCCGAACATGACTCCCAGCCAGTCCTACGCCGATTTCGGCAACTTCGATCTCGAGTGAACCCTGTCTCGACCCTGCCACCCGGCCGTCGAGCCTTATAGAACCGATTCCACGCAGGGACTGCAAAGGGGTCCAAAACAAAGAAATCCTTTGCGCCCTTGGCGCCTTTGCGTGGGATCGAGTCGCCGAGGCTTCACACGATTACCGAGCTTCAGACCAAGTCGGGCCTGCGAGTATTTGGGCAACAAGCCCCCCGCTTGGAACCGCCTCTCACGAAAACAGCGAAAACCCCGTATGGACGGCCATGAAACCGATCGAAACGATGCTGGCCCAGAGAGCCAGGTCGTAGAAGATGCCAGGCCGCAGCCTGGAGTCGGTGTAACCATAGCGGAAAACGATCGCCTGATACGCCACGACCAAAAGGTAGAGAGCGTTGGTGATTCCGAGGAAGACGATCAACAGCAGCGGTCTCTGTACGAACAGGTAGATGACGCCGCAAACCACAGGAAAGACACAGGTCACGATCCTGACGAATCGACGTCTCTGGCTGTCTCGCCGCCAGTCCAGCCAACCGCAGAGACCGAAAAAGTCAGTCCAGAGCCGGGAGAATGCCGCCGTGTTCGCAAAAATCGTGGAAAACAGGACCGTGAACGCACACAGCATGAATGCGCCACGGGTTCCTTCTCCCAGCAAGTCCGTAAAGAGAGCAGAGAGCTGGTAGATGAATTCGTTGCCGTCAGCCAGGACCGGTCTGGCACGCAGCACGGTTGCGCCAAGGACATAGAACCCGGCGGTCGCGAGCGTGTAGATCGCCATCGAAAGGACGGCATCCAGCATCATGACTCGGATCCAACCCCGCGCGCGGCGCGCCCAGGTCTCCGAATCGTCGTGCGGCCCCGTCCAGGCGGCGTAGCCCTTCTCCAGGCACCAGTAGGGGTACGTGGAGATCTCTCCAGACGCAATGCCGATGATACCGAAGGCTGCGACGGCCAGGGGGACGGTCTCTCTCGGTAACTGAAAGGAAAGACCGGACAACAAATCGCTCGACGAGAATGCATATCCGGTTTGCTGAACAGCGACGACGCAGTAGATGATGGTCCCCACGAAAAGAACGTTCAGCACCGTCGCCACGATCTCGACTGGGCCATACCTTCCCTGAAACTGGAGGCCTATGATCAACAGGACGACAAGACCGACCGAGGCGCCCACCGATATCGCGGGCAGTACATAGGTGCCTACCTGGGCTGCTCCGCCGAGCACGCCGGCCTGTCCCCCCAACGACGAAATCATGTAGAGGACTCCGGCCCATACAGTCCAGTGGACCGGACCGACTCGGAACTTGCCGACATGATTCCATGCCTGATATGTGGGCAGGCCGTGAACAATCGCGAAGCGACCATACTCGAGCTGGACGGCAACTTTGACCAGGCATCCGAAGAGGATGACCCAGAGCAGCATGAACCCGGCTCTTGCCCCCAGAGACGTGGTTGCGATCAGCTCTCCCGATCCAACGATGGCAGCTGAGAGAATCAACCCAGGCCCGACGAAGCGCAGGCCCGAAAGAACGTTCGAGGGTGGCTCACGGGTCTGGTCGATAGAGCGGCGCTCTTGTCTGATCTCAGCACTGTTCATCGGCAGACTTCGAACCCCCCCGTTCAGCGAAGAGTGTCTGGCCGATCGCATGATGGCCCAATCTCGCACTGATTGCCAGTCCTCAGGGATGCGGTCGTGTCTGGACTTCTCGGCCGAGGGGCTGTGGCAGGAGTAGAATGAGCATCAGTTTAAGCTTCTTTGGAGAGGTCTCGAAATGAAGACGAAGACGATCGTACTCACGTCCACATGTTCCCTCCTGGCGATAGGCTGGTTGCTGGCCCAGGAAGGCAAACCCGATTTCTCTGGAACCTGGAAATTCGATCGGGACAAGAGCGAGCTGAGGCGCCCGACCTTTCGTATGCCGGGCGGTGGTCCCTCGGGAGGCGGCGGGGGAGATATCGGGGGTATGGGCGGAGGCATGGGTGGACCCGGTGGAGGCATGGGCGGAGGCATGGGTGGACCGGGAATGGGCGGACCCGGCATGCCGCCGGGCGGTATGCGGGGCCCCGGAGGTTTCGGTGGCCAAGGTCCGGGCAGGGGCGATCCCGAAATGATGGGTGTTGCTCGGGTGATGGAAATCGAGCAAGCGGGATCCCGACTGATCGTCAGGGAACCCATGACGTTCGGGACGCAACAGGAGACTCTGGAATTCCACTACACGACCGACGGCAAGAAGAACGAGAACACGCTGCCCGGTGGTCTTGTGGCGACGTCGAAAACAAAATGGAAGAAGAACCGGCTCATCACGGAATCCACCTCGAACGGGCGGATGGGCGCGACGCGGACGATTGAAGAAAGGTCGCTCTCGGAGGACGGCCAGACGATGACCATCGTATCGATTATGACGTCGGGGTTCATGCACCTGAAGAGAACGCTCGTCTACGAAAAGGTCAATCCGGCCCCGAATGGGCAATGAGCAGTCGGTGAAGCGCCAGCGCCACGACGACGTGTCGGACCGGTAGCAGCGGACCGGCTGTAGCATCGGCACGTCGCCCGGTACGTCTCCGATACGGCTGTCGTTTGCCCGCTGAAACAGAAACCTGGTGTTGCTCGTGCCGGCGCTAACCTTGCTCCTGGTGGTCGCCGAGGGGTGGGCCCACAGAGTTTACGCCCACCTGGCAGATTTGATCGAAGAGCTTGGCGAGTTCTTCTTCCTGGTGCCACCGGAAAAACATCTTGTGGGCCCGGACGCGTCCGTCCGCTGTCTCCCAGCCCAAGAGGCCGAGTGTCTGGTAGCCGTCTCGGATTGCTTCCTGCAATTCCTCCCGAAGTCGGGGTGTGTTCTCGAGAAAAGTGAAGTCATCTCGAGATGCGAGCACGACGTGGACTCCATCGTATTCACAGGCTGCCACGCGAATGATTTGCAGGAGCTGTTCGAAATTGGGTGCCATCTACCCAAGCTTATCAGGCTCTGTCCGCTCATGATCGATCGGTAGGGGAAACCCAAGAGAAAAGGGCCGCTTCGAGGGCGGCCCTTGTGACGATCAGTTGGTTGCGGGGGAGGGATTTGAACCCTCGACCTTTGGGTTATGAGCCCAACGAGCTACCGGACTGCTCCACCCCGCGCCAAACCTTGTCAATTCTAAGGGTATTCGCCGTTCCGGGTCAACAGACCCCATCCAAGGAACGGCAATGAACCGTGAAAACGCTATTTGGATTCAGAGGGCTGACTCTCTGTAGCCGGCGCGATGTCTTTGACGCAGCGGAAACCATATCCCTGCTGCGCATCCGCAACAGCACCCGTCCGCGAATAGAGTCCCATGCTTTCGCCCTTCAACGCATACGAACTGCCGCGAAGAGCAATCAAGCCCCGCTTGAAGACCTTCGGGTCCACCTGCTTGGCGTCCGGATAGGGCGCAAGCTTTTCGGACGTCCATTCCTGGAGGTTGCCGAACATGTCATAGCAGCCGTAAGGACTCTTGTCGGTCGGTATGCTGCCGACTTCGACGGTATCACGCACACCGTGTTCGTTCGTATTCGCCTTGGTCCAGTCGAACACCGGTCCCCAGGGGTACTTCAATTGTTCGGTTCCGCGAGCCGCCTTCTCCCACTCGGCCTCCGTAGGCAGCCTTCCTCCGGCCCATTCGCAGAAAGCTTTGGCGTCGTCCCAGGTCACGTTCGCGACCGGATAGTCTTCCCGGCCGATCGTGTAGTATGACCGCCAATCCCCCTGGGCTTTGTAGTCGCTCTCCAGCTGAAAGCGAACGAACTGCCCGTTGGTGACTTCGTAAACGTCGATCTGGTATGCCGGAAGATCGACCGTGTGAGCCGGTTCTGCAAGTTTGTACCGGCTGAGATCGTTGTCCGTTCCCATTGTGAACTCACCTGCAGGGATCGTCACGACATCGCCTGGCATTGGCTTGGCCTCTGTAGCCTCCTCCCCGGGTGCTCCCTCACTTGCAACCTGCTCCACAGGTTTGTTGGAGCAGCCCCACGTAAAGATGATGATTCCCAAAAAAGCAACCCAAAAAAGAGCACGTCCTTTCATAGACCTCCCTTATACCACTGTCCCGGGAAATGGGCCAGATTGATTTTGGAAAGTCATTCGCGGGTAAACGGCCTATTCGTACCAAGATAGGAGAAGTTGAGGGAATCCCGGCCCGTTTGGATCGGCGTGCCCCTGCCGGGAGGCGCTCTGCAAGCCGATTTCCTCAGCGAACCCCGGCTCAGCGCTCTGCCAGCCAGGTCCGTCGAAGCCACTCCATCGCCTGTTCCCGGGAGGTGATCCTTCCCTCCAGTTGAGCGTCTTCCAGCGCAGCGAGGATCTTCGAGAAGAGCGGGCCTGGCTCGAGACCGGCTCGAATCAGGTCATGACCACTGAGGAGAGGGCGAGGGCGGATCGCCTCCTGGCTGAGTTCGTGAGGTCTCCGTGACTGGCCAGGCAATCGAGTCGATGCAACTCGAGGTGGTCCCGGAAATTCTCCTTCCGCAGAAATCGCTTCAGAGTACTCTCACGCATTTCACGGACATGCATAAAACGAAGATGGTCGCGAACCAGGTCGACCACCTCGTGCAGCGTGTCGTTGGGTAAACGGAGTCTTCGACAGATCGTATCCGCCATTTTGGCTCCGACCTCGGCATGTCCGTCGAAGCGGATGCGTTCGGCGATCTTGAAAGTTGGAGGCTTTCCAACGTCGTGCAACAGGATGCCCATCGCCAGTTCGGGAGTCCGCGCTCCCGCCCGGCGAAACATGAGGCAGGTGTGGACGAAGACATCTCCCTCCGGATGGAACTCCGGTGGTTGGGGCACTCCGGCCATGGCGGCAACTTCGGGCAGGACGACCGCCAGCAATCCTGAGTCGAGAAGCAATTCGAGTCCCCGCGCAGGGGCGCGTCCGGTAAGGATCTTGAGCAGTTCATCCCGAATCCGCTCGCTACTGACCTGGATGATTTTCCCGCCTTGGGCGACCAGCTCGCGGTAGGTCGAGGGCTCGATCGCAAAATCCAACTCACAAGCGAAACGGATCGCTCGCATCATCCGCAGCTTGTCCTCCGCGAACCGCGTCTCCGCGTCACCCACCGTGCGGATGATGCGGCGCTTCAGATCCTCCTGGCCGTCGACATAGTCGATGACGGACTCCGTCTCCGGATCATAGAACAGACCGTTGATCGTAAAATCTCGACGCCGAGCGTCTTCAACAGCGTTTGAGAAGGCCACCGCGGCCGGGTGTCGGCCGTCCGTATAGCCCAGGTCCCGGCGGAAGGTGGCGACTTCGAACTGGTGAGGTCCCTCCACGACCACGATCACGCCGAATTGACGGCCCACGGGTAGGGTAGTGGGGAAGAGGGATTCGATCTCCCGAGGTTCTGCGGAAGTGGCGATGTCGATATCGGAGACGGGCCGACTCAGGAGGAAATCGCGCACCGCGCCGCCGGCAAAGTAGGCCTGGTGGCCCGCTTCCCGGAGCGCGCGGACGATCCGAATCGCGCCCTCGAGTAAGCCGGCATCAACCTGATCGAGCCAGGACATGGATGCACGGCATGGTAGCACGGCAGATCAGTTTCGAGTTCCGAGTTTCGAGGGCACGTTGCCGAAATCCGCTGGCTGCTGCCTCACTTGGGCCACCCGGCCGTTGAGCCGTACAGAACGGATTCCACGCAAAGATGCCGCCACGGACGCCAATGGCTCCAAAACAAAGAATTCCTTTGCGTACCTGGCGGCTTTGCGTGGAATCGAGTTGCCGAGGCTTCACACTGTTATCAACAGGCCCAAGGCCGTCCCATTGCTGTTCCCGCTTCCTCTAGCTGGTCAGCCGCACTGCCCCCGCTTCCACCGTCAGTGTCTTGATCCCCTGCGGGAGCGGGAACGGTTTCGTCGGGTCGAAGGGAGGTTGCTGCTCCTTCCCGATGGAACTGAGTAGCATGTCGACGACCGAGGCCGGTAACGGGATTCCATTCACTGAGGCCGACTCGGTTTCGTAATGAACCAGACCATCCTTCCCGGAGACGGATCCCTCGAGCTTCAGAACCTGCTCGCCCTGAAACATGCTCTTGATCACCGAACTCACGCCTTGTTGCGCCTGCAGCTTGTCGAAATCGACGACGACCGTGGAGTCGAAGGTGCCTTCCGAGAGGGTGACGGAAACCGACTTTACAGCAGCAACGCGGGATTGGGCGATTTGCTGTTGAATGAAGGCGTTCAGGTCGCTCTGGGGAATGACGAAGGTCTGTCCGGGCTGGACACCGTTTTGGACAGCCTGGAGGAACTCGACGACTGCGTTCTGCCGATTCTCGGCCCGCAAGGGGCAGAGCATCGCCAAAAGCAGCCACCCGGCCAAGCAAAATCGTTTCATAGGGCATCCTCGTCGGTATGAGCCGGAATCGGCCCGACTCCATATTGTCTCAGTCTCCACTACTTGAGCCGAAACCTCAAATGACCATGGACAACACGATCCAGATCGGCATGAGGACGAGGAGGGCATATCCCATGTACCCGAAGAAGGAAGGCATCCTGACGCCGGACTGCTCCGCGATGCTCTTTACCATGAAGTTCGGTCCATTGCCGATATACGTATTGGCGCCCATGAAGACCGCGCCGAGGCTGATGGCGACCAGATGGTGATTCATGATCACCTGATGGCCGACCAGCCTCAGGAAGGAACTCCCCGTTGCCGGCAGCGCTACCGCAGTCTCGAAGAAGACCACGTAGGTTGGTGCATTGTCCAGGAAGCTCGAAAGTGCGCCGGTCGATAGAAAGAAGGAATGTGCCGACTGAATCCCCAGGCTCGCACCGCGGATATGCAGGATCTCGATGGGAGCCTGCATGCAGATGAAGATCCCGAAGAACAGCGCTGCCACCTCAACGATGGCGTGGTAGTCGAAACGGTTCCAGAGCCTCGCTTCCGGCTGAGTCAGACGCAGCGACAGAACCACGAACAAGAGCATCACGATCTCGCGGAAGAAGAGCGGTGGCCGGAAAGAAGTACCCAGGAAGGGCTCGCCCGGAACCAGCAAGGCCACGGCCAGTACCACGCCCAGAATCAATAGGAAGTTGATGTTCCCGGTCAACTGAAGGGGACGAATCTCAGCTTCATCCTTGGCAATCCCGCGAATCGGTTCCCGGCTGTAAACGATCCGATCCCAGATGTAGTAAATGATCACGAGCGCCCCGTTGACCGCCAGCCAGTAGGGCCAGAGTCGGAGTGTCCAGGTAAACGGGACACCCCGGAGATAACCCAGGAACAGCGGCGGATCGCCGATTGGGAGAAGTAATCCTCCACAATTGCAGACCATGAAGATGAAGAACAGAACGGTGTGAACCTTGTAGCGACGCTCGGCGTTGGTCGAAAGAAGCGGCCGGATGAAAACCATTGCGGCGCCGGTGGTACCGATGAAGCTGGCCGCGATTGCACCAACACCCAGGAAGACGCAATTCACCAGCGGATGTGCAGGCAAATCACCCCGCAGGCTGATCCCGCCGCTGATCACATAGAGACTGAACAGCAGGACGATGAAAGGGACATATTCTCCGAAAAACGCGTTGCTGAAGACTGTCTCGACCGTGTGCCAGCCTGCCTGGCTGGCCCCGGTCAGGGTGAAGTGGTCTTCGACTCCACCCGGGTGAAGGAGACCATAGTAGGAAAGAGTGATCACCGCCAGGATCGCAGCAACGATGAATCGGTTGCGGTTCGATTCCCACCAGTGTTTCGTAGACTCGATCAGCGGCAGTACCGCGATGGCCAGCAGCAGAGCCACGAACGGCAGTACGGACCACGAAGACGGAACGAAAGCCTGGTGTGCTTCAACCGCGGCCTGCGTGGTCGCATGCTCCTGCGGAGGGGCGGGAAGCCAGCCCGTGACTACGGCGGCCGCGTACAGCGCCACGCCGACCAGAATCGCCCAGGAGACCTGAGTGGACGTTCGCCTGATACGGGCCGCTCCGGCGAGTTCGCTGCTCGATGATGGACTCATTCAAGTCACTCGATTCTGAGATTGTCAGGATTATGCCAGCTCGAGAAATGAGGCTACTTGTCGACCTTTTCGACTACCATGGTGACCTGCTGGGTCCCATCTTTCACCTTGTAGTAAACGTGAACGTAGGCGCCAGCCTTGAACTCGCTCCCTTTGATCGAACTGTCCACCATCGTGAATTCCCGTTCCCCCTGCCTGGTCTGGATGACGAGATGGTGAGGGTCGATGGATTCTACGGTTCCGTAGACGTCTTGCGTGCGATCTTCCACCGGAGGCTGCTTACTCCAGAGCTTCCAGAAACAGGCCGACTCGGAGAAGACGAGACACAGGGTTAACAGCAGAAGCGATCTGGTGATCGTAGTCTTCACGATTCCCCTTCCAGTAAACATCGCCAATGCAGAATCCCTCAACTGGGCTGACGCTCGAGAGCCTCGGTAAGCAGCTTCCGAACTCGGCGCTCTACTTCGTTTCGTATTGCCCGATACGCTTTGATGGCATCGAGCGGCTGTGCCCGGACTTTGGCGGGGTCGGGCAGTTCCCAACGGCTCGTGTGGGCCGTCGACGGGATCTGCGCCAGCCGGTCATGCTCATCTTCGCCTAGGAAGACGATGTGTGAGTATGAAGAAAGATCCTTTCTGGAGAGAGGCTCCATCGCCAGCACGGCCAGGTCGATCCCAGCCTCATTCATTGCCCACTGGCAATAAGGATCGGTCGTCGTGCTGCCGTTGGTTCCCGTGCTCTCGACCTCGACGAGAGATCCCGCCAGGTAGCGTGCGAAGCCTTCGGCCATCTGAGCCCGACAGTATCCGTTTTCAGAGATGAACAAAATCCGCGGTTTCTTCGCCATTTCTCCGTCCTGTCAACGCGCCCCGGATCGGCAACCGAAGGTGCAGGAAACTAGCGCGTTTATCTCATCAAAGCACGTTGAAGGCCATATCTTAACATCGAAACAGGATAAGGAGGCAACGGCCAGGGCGGGGTCCCGGCCGTCTGTCCGCTACCTTGCAGCGACGTGTCGGCAATCAATATGATGGGGAGCGCTATGCGCATTTCGCTCCTCATCTTGGTATTCGGTTTAATCACGCCGCCGGTATTGTCCCAGTCCACGTGGGCTGTCCCCAAACGTGACCGAGAGATTGTCGTAGACGGGAATCTCCAGGAGTGGGCCGGCGTAACTCCGCTGACTTTGTCTCCCGAAGTCAATGGCCTTCAGCGAGGGGGCACCTTCCATGATCAGGACGTCGACCTGCAGATCCGGGCGATGTGGGATGAAGACTCCCTCTACCTCGCTCTGAATTGGACTGACGACGTCTGGGACGTGCAAGAAGTGACTCGAAGGGATGCCGTCTGGATCGATTCCCAGAAGAAGCGCCGGGACAAGATGTATTTCTTCGATTATTTCAAGTTTCACCTGCGTGATGCGGACTACGACTACACTCTGTGGTTGTCCCCGCAGAACCAGGATAAGGGGCCTTTCGAATGGTGTCGGCTCTTGGAGGGCTACCGCGGTCTGGAGCGTGCAACGGCCTCGCCATCGATTTCCGCCCGGCAGGACAACGGAAGATCGACGATCGAAATGCTGTTGTCGTGGGATGAGCTGAGATTGAAGCCGAGCGACATCCAGAAGATCCCCTTGACCCTCATCGTGTCGGACAGCGATGATCCGGGCCGGCTGATCGAGTCGAAGCTGGAAAAGGTGAAGTGGCTCGCCTGGCGGGGATTCATGGATTTGGTAGGGGAGAAGTAGTTCCGAGTTCGGGGGACATGTTGCCCAAATGGTTTCGGTCTCGACTTGGTTTGGCACTCGGCGCCGGCGCATCCCCTCGGCAACTCGATCTCGGGAAGCCGCAGAGATGCAAAGGTTCTTTTGTTCTAGAGTTCTGGGTGTCCGTAGCGGCCCCATCTTTGCGCGAAATCGTTTCTGCCGATCTTGAGGGCCGAGTGCCGAGGACGAGGCATTGTCCAATGGATTTCGGCAGCACGGCCCCGGCTCCCGGCCCCCGTTCTCCCGTTCTCCCGTTCTCCGGTTCTCCGGTCCTCCCGTCCCCGCTGTCTGACCTTCGGAGCTCAGTATGTACAGCGCTCGTGAGGTGGCGGTCTCAGGCCCAAGCAAGAATGCCTATCCTACCCACGCTTCCCGCTTCGAACTTCCCGGTCGCCTACTGCAAAAGCAAAGGGCCGGGGAATATTCCCCGGCCCTTCGTGTTAGGCTGAGATTCAACGTCAGGTTGCCGGGGGGGCCTATTTGTTCAGGCCAGAGATTCGGATGTTTCCGTTGACCGTCTCGAGATAGATATCAGGTCCGCCTCCACCGAGGGGGATATCGGCGCGAATCTCTTCCGCGTTTGCATCCTTGATCGGTGTGATCTGTGCGAGGTCGCAGTAGATGTTGTACTGGTTGCTCTCCCTCGCCCAGTTTCCGGAAATCCGGATCACGGCGTGGATGGTTGCCCCGACTCCCGTCGGCAGACGCAGCTGAATATCGCCGCCGGCCGTCTGCAGAGAGCTGGAACCGGTTACCGAAGTGAGTTCGGCATAGATCTCGCCGCCCGCAGTCTTGCCCTGGATGGTTCCGGCCACATTCTTCAGTTGGAGGTCTCCCCCCGCCGTTTTGGCTTCCACCGGACCGTTAGCGCCCTGGAGCTCGATGTCGCCACCGGCCGTAGCCAAATCGGCCGAACCGTCGACCGAGCCGACCGTGATGTCACCGCCGGCCGTCTTGACTTCGGCCGATCCGCCGACGTTGCCCAAGTCGATATCACCGCCCGCCGTCTTGGCTTCCAAACGCTGGCCGACATTGCCGACTTCGATATCCCCGCCCGAAGTGCGGACCGACACTTCGCCGTTCGCGGAGGCCAGCTTGATGTCCCCGCCCGAGGTCGTCAAATCGACGTTGCCCCGGACCTCTCCGCCCTTGATGTCTCCGCCCGAGGTTTTGACGTCCACTTGACCGTCGACATCATTGAAGCTGATGTCCCCGCCCGAAGTGTGACCGGTGATGGTCCCGTTCAGGTTGCCGTTGACACTGATATCGCCGCCCGCAGTCGACAAATCGAGGTTGAAGTCGGACGGGATGTTCAGCTCGAACCGGATGTTGCCGCCATGCCGGTTTCGACTCTTGTACGTGACGTAGACGGTGGAGTCGCTCTGATGGATATCCAGGTCGGGAAGTTCGCTTTGGCTCATTCCGACCACGTCGATCTGAACGTTGCCCGCGCCGGTCGTGATCTCCAAATCACCGCTGGAAACCTGGACGACCAGTTGTCCGCCCGGACCCACCTGGAACGACTGGGATACGGTGGCGAGCTGGCTGCCCAAGGCCGGGGACAGCACCGCCAGCGCAGTGACAAGAAAAAGGTAGGCCATTTTCTGCTTCGTCATCATGTTGCTTGCTCCTCTGTTTTGAATCGAAATTAGTTCGCGCTGTAGCCGACCTCTGAGAGGAAACTCTTCGCCTTCCGGCGGACGTAGCTGTTCTCATCGTCGGCTAGTCTTCGGCCCAGTTGCTGAATCAAGTCGGAATCGAACTTCGCTCCTTCGCCTGCGGCCGACTGCAAGGCATCGATCGCTTCGATCCGCAGGCGAGCGTTCTTGTCCTGTAGCAGGACATCCGCAAAGGCCCGCTTGATGTCGGTCGACAGCGGATACCGTCGCAATGCGATCAGGGCCTGATTCCGGACGGCCGGGTTGGGGTCTGTCTTCATGGCGGCGATGAGCGCCGCGACCGTCTCACCGTCCGGTTTCCCTTCCGTGCCGATGGCGTTGACGGCGCGCAGCCGGACCCCCGCGTTGTCCTCACTGATCAGGGAGTACGCGAGGATGCGCTGGATCCTCGGGTCGTCAAGGTCGCCTTCGAGGCGGACCTCTCTGGCCACCTTGAATGAGAGGACCACGGAACGCGACTCCGGATCCTGCTGTTCGAATCGAACCGAGGAAATGCTCAGATCCTTGCTCCTGAAAGGATCGAGCAACCCCGGTAAACCGGTGCCGGTCTGTCCCGAAGAGAAGAGCAGGTATCCGAGGAAGAATCCCACACAGAGCAATCCGGCGGCTGCGCCTGCTCGAGCGAAGGTGTATCCCGAAGTGAGCCAGGAGATGAGCCGGCCCGATTCTCGATTGCCTGCCGCGGAGCGGCGCGTGCGCGTCCGGGGAAGCCTCAGAAGCAGCCTTTCGCGCGCATCGACGAGGTCGTCGGCCGGAACGATCGGCCCGTACTCCTCCAACGCCCGGAAAAGCTTCGAGCAGTCGGCCGCCTCTTCCCGACAGGATGCGCAGGAAAGCAGGTGGGCGTCCAACCGAGCTTCGTCCTCAGAGGAAAGCTCGCCATAGAGTCGAAGCACGATCATTTCCTGAAATTCTTGGTGGTCCATAGTTATCTGCCTCAGCAGTAAATCTCGCGCAACTCCTCCCGAAGCTTGCGAACCGCCGTGAACAGATGCTTCTTGACGGTCCCTTCGGCACAATCGAGAAATTCCGCGATTTCGCGCAGCTTGTAGCCTTCAAAGTGACGCAGGATGAACACCATTCGCTGTTGCGGCGACAGATCGTCCAGAGCAAATCGGATCCGAGGGGCAATCTCCGAGCTGAATCTATCCTGCTCATACGTCGGCCGCCGAACCAGTTGAGGAGGCACATTGCCGGAATCACTCTCGCGGCCGGGCCGATAGAGCGACTCTCCGTCAAGGGCGATGTGACGACTGCTCTTGTCGCGCTGGCGAAGCGTAAGACAGACATTCGTCACGACCCGGAAGAGCCAGGTCGAAAACTGGCTCTCGAACTTGAACGAGTCAATCGCCCTGTGCACTCTCATGAAAACCTCTTGGTAGACATCCTGTGCCGTCTCCCGATCACCCGTATAACGCAGAGCCGTAGACAGGACGCGACGGTCATAGCGGCGAACCAGTTCTTCGAATGCCATTGCATCCCCGCCGCGTGCCTGCAAGACCAGTTCGTTGTCGTCCAGCGTCATCAGGAGCCTTTTCGTGTCACTCGCCAACTTGAGACCTGTGTCAACGCAAAATGGTTGGGGGAAAGTTGGCGGAAGTTGTCAGGGCGGGTTGGAGGACGCCACCTGAACCGGGGAATCCAGCCAAGCGGGAGTGCAGGCAGGCCGGATTCCAGCGAACTCCGGCGAGAGCGTGGCGCCGGCCGGCGATTGTCAATCGTGATGGGCGTCATGGTTCTGATTGTGAAGCCAGTAGATCCCACAGATCGTCTTGGCGTCCTGGATCTCCCCTCGGTCAATCAGCTGGAGTGCCTCGGCCAGGGAATAGAACTCCACTTCGAGATGTTCATCAAATTCGGGGTTGGCGCCGACGCGACGAACCTTGGGCGCGAAAAAGAAATGGAGGAGTTCGTCGCAGAAGCCGGGAGAAGAGTAGAAGCTCAGTGCTGGGATCAGCGATTCGGCGCGGAATCCGGTCTCCTCTTCCAGTTCTCGGGCGGCGGCCTCGGACGGGTCCTCCCGGTTATCGATCTTGCCGGCGGGAAGCTCGAGTACCTCCCGGTTCACGGGATAGCGGTGTTGACGCACGAACGGAATGGACCCCTCGGAAGTCAGGGCGAGCACCACCACGCCCCCGGGATGACGAACGACCTCCCGGATCGTCCTTTTCCCCGATATTTCAATCTCGTCGACGATCAGATCAACGATTCTTCCTCGATAAACGTCCTGTGTCGAGATGAGTCTTCCACGCTTGTCTTCGAGCATATACTGGATTCTGGCAGTTTTTGACGCCGACGTCATGGGGCGGGGTAGGACAACCGTCTCCGGTTGTCCCGCTGCCCCGAACGAACGGTTCACTGTTCACGTTCCACGTTCCGCGTTCCACGGGCAACGGGAGAACGGGAGAACGGGAGAACGGGGTGTGGGGCGGACGCCCCGGCTTGCGATGAACTTTTTGAGCCCGGCGGCATCACAATCGCAAGGTTTCATGAAACAGGTCTGCATCTGTCTTTTGCTGGGAATCGTCGCTTTGGGAGCATACTCGGCTTCGTTCCCGGGGGCTTTTCATTTCGACGATCATCCCCTGTTGATCGAAAATCCGCGCGTTACCTCCCCGACTTTCGATTATTCCTCGTTCATCGAGATGTACGGTGGGCGGCCGCTGACACTCTGGACTTTCCACCTGAACTACCGCCTGTTTGGAGCCGTGCCTGCTTCTTTCCACGGGGTCAACGTGTTCCTGCACGCTCTGGCCGGTATCCTGCTATATCTGTTGATTCGTGGATGGAAGTTCTCATGGGGTGTGGCTTTCAGCGCTGCCCTGCTTTTCGTTCTCCACCCGGCGCAGGCTCAGGCGGTCGATTACGTCTGGGCGCGTTCGCTGCTGTTGATGGCCGTGTTCGGTCTGGCGGCTCTTCTGCTCGTCCGGCGCCATCCCTGGTGGGCGTTGTTCCTACTGCAGTTGGCCGTCTGGAGCCGAGCCGATGCCCTGGTCCTGCTGGTTCCCTTGATTCTGCTGGATCGTCGTCTTCTGAAGCCGGGACTTGTGCTTGCCGCGTTCGATCTCGCCTGTTTCGTGTATGGATTCGTCCTCGCCTCACCGGCCGAGTTTGCCTGGAACCATCCGGGCTGGGTCGACTTCTGGCTGCAGGCTCCGCTGGTGCTGCTGCACTACCTGGGTTGGATGATCTGGCCCAATCGCTTCTCGATCTTCCATGGACCGTCCGTGATCAGCGCTCTCCCGCTGATCGTCGCCGCCGGTACCGTGGCGGCTTTGGGCGTGGCGGCGCTGGCCCTCGGGCGGCGTATCTTTCCGATCTGGATCGGAATGGGGTGGGCCCTTCTGCTTCTTCTCCCCTCGGTGCTCATACCGAACAGCGAGCCTTTCAGTGAGAGTCGCGCCTACCTGGCCATTGCCGGACTCGCCCTGGCCGCGGCGTGGGGGACGTGGACAGGCGCACAGTCTATCGGAGGAAGGTTCCGACGTCCGCTTCTGGGCCGGCTCGTTGGAATATTCGTGCTGGCCGGGCTGATCATTCCAGCGTATGCGATGACCCAGGAACGTCATCGGATCTGGGCTGACGATGTGGCGCTCTGGCGGGAGGCGGTCGATCAGGAACCGGATGAAGTCCTGCCCAACTACAACTTGGCTGTAGCCCTGTCGAACCGCGGAAAGACCGACGAAGCCTGCAGGTATTTCACCCGGGGTGTGAATTTGAACCCCCGAGACGACATGAGCTATTCTGGCTTGGGTTATTGTGCGGAAGTGAACGGACAAATCAGTCGAGCCGCCGGATACTATTCTCAGGCTCTCTCGCTGAACGACGGAAATGAGTATGCGCGCGAGGCGCTGCATCGGCTTGGCCTGAAACCGGATCCGGGAGAGGCAAAGCCTTGAAGTACGCAAATCAGATCAACCTGGCCCTGGCAGTCGTGGGAGTCCTGGTCGTGCTGTACGCCCTCTCGGTGACGTTTCTCGCTCCCTCTCCCTCGGCTAGATTGAACATTCAGCAGCTGGTTCAGGAGGGTTCCAGGAAGGTCCGTGCCATGCCATCCGCGGATACGTCGCCTGTTCTGCGGAATTCTACGACGACCGCACGGAGTTCCCTGGTGGGTGTGCCCGGCGCGCAACCGGCCCGTACCCCGGCATCCGGCATCGTGGGACTCCCCGGAGGGCTCAACCGGACCCCTCCGGCCTCCGGCGCGCTGCCTTCGACACGTTCGAACCGCATCGGCACTGCGCGTGGGCTAGGTTCTCCGTCTCCGCCAGGGAGCTCAGGCTCGCTGAATCCCAATCCGAACGAGGACGAGTCGTCGTCCTATAATCGAGCCCAGCCGACGTGGAACCTGAACCGACCTCCGGACGGTGCCGAGTCCGCCAAACGGGGCATGAATGACAACAACACCCCGACACCGCCGACCCGTTCGTCGATGCCCGTGCAGCAGCGAAGACCTTGATTGCCCGACGCCGGTCGGGATCCCCGATAGAAAGATCCGTGTGACTATGCATTTGATGGATGCTTGTGATCAGGTTTCGAATCGACATTGATCGAGGAGGTGAGCCATGGCTGAGCTGGTAAATCGTAGACAAGCGCTCGTTGGAGCCGCCGCCGGAATCGCCGCCCTTCGCCTTTCGGAAACCGCAGCATTCGCAGCAACTCAGGGGCAGGTCAAACAGTCCGTCTGTCGCTGGTGCTACGGGTCGATCCCGCTGGCGGAGCTGGCCGCAGAGGCGCGCAGGCTGGGCTACCGGTCGATTGAATTGCTGGACCCCAAGGACGTTCCCACGGTCAAGGCACAAGGCTTGACCTGTGCGATGTTGAACGGGACGGGTCCAATCAACGACTGTCTGAACCGCGTCGAGAATCATGATCGTTGTGAAGCCGAGCTGCGCCGGGCGATCGACTTTGCAGCTTCCACGGAACTCCCCAACGTGATCTGTTTCTCCGGCAACCGCGCAGGGATGGACGACGAAGAAGGATTGAAGAACTGTGTCGCAGGCCTCAAGAGGATTGCCGGCTACGCTGAGAAGAAGGGCGTGACCGTCTGCCTGGAGCTTCTCAACAGCAAAGTAGATCACAAGGACTACATGGCGGATCACACTCAATGGGGTGCCCGCGTCATCCAGGCCGTGGGGTCGAAACGGGTGAAACTCCTCTACGACATCTACCACATGCAAATCATGGAGGGGGATGTGATTCGCACGATTCGCGACAACCATGAGTACATCGGCCACTACCACACCGGCGGCGTGCCTGGTCGAAACGAGATCGATGAGACCCAGGAATTGAATTACCCGGCTATCGTTCGGGCCATCATGGAGACCGGATATGAGGGCTTCATCGGTCAGGAATTCATCCCCAAGAGGGACCCACTGACTTCGCTGGGACAGGGCTATCGGATCTGTGCGGTCGACGTGAAGTCGGCCTGAGCACGAGTCGGCAACGTCGGCTCGATGAAAACGGAAGACGGTATGGACGCTCCAGCCGAGTCGAACCGGGAGGCAATTTGGAATGGTTGAGTCAGACATTGCCATGATCGAGGCAAGAAACCTGTCGAAATACTACGGTTCCTTCGTTGCGATCGAAGATATCTCTTTCAGGATTCCGGCAGGGCAGGTGGTGGCCTTTCTCGGGCCGAACGGTGCGGGAAAGAGCACGACGATGAAGATTCTGTCGGGCTACCTGGCGCCGAGCGGAGGCACGGCCTACATCGCCGGTCTCGACATTCAGCGAGAGCGACTCGAGGCGGCGCGCAGGATGGGTTATCTCCCTGAAAACGGACCGCTCTATCTGGACATGACCCCCAAGGAGCTTCTGGAGTTCTTTGGTGCGGCTCGAAGCCTGGAAGGTGGAGAACTCGATGACCGGATCGAGTGGGTCACGGAACGCTGCGCCCTCCGGGAGGTGCTGGAGAAGCCGATCGGCAAGCTCTCGAAAGGATACCGCCAGCGCGTCGGTCTTGCGCAGGCGCTGCTGCACGATCCCGAGGTGCTGGTCATGGATGAGCCGACGGCGGGTCTCGATCCCAATCAGATCCGAGAGTTTCGGCGCGGTATCCGCGACCTGGCCTCGACCAAGACCGTGCTGATATCGACTCACATTCTTCGCGAGGTCGAAGTCACGGCCGACCGAGTATTGCTGATCCACTCGGGCCGACTGGTCTTCGATGGCACTCCAGGAGAGTTGGGGCATGATGGATCACTCGAGGAGCCGTTCTACCGGTTGACGAATTTCGGTGCACCGCCGCCGAAGTCTCCGGGTCAATCGGGCGGCCAGTCCGGGGAGCATCGGCCGGATCCCCGGTCCGTCGAATCCCAGCCGACGGAGGTGCGCAATGAGAATCAATAAGGAATTCGTCAAGGCCCTGGTGTTGAGGGACTTGCGGCGATACTTCAGCAATCCGACCGGCTACGTCTTCATCACGCTTTTCATATTTTTGAGCGCTGCTGCCGCCTTTTGGCAGGATCGCTTCTTTCTGAACAATCTTGCCAACCTGGACGAACTCAATCAGCTCTTTCCCTTTCTGCTGCTGTTCTTCATCCCGGCTTTGACCATGTCGGTCTGGTCGGAAGAAAAACGGCAATCCACGGACGAACTCCTGCTGACAATGCCCGCCAGGAGCTTCGAGGTCGTGCTCGGGAAGTATCTTTCGACTCTGGGGATCTACACGGCGGCGCTGCTCCTGTCGCTCAGCCACGTGATCGTTCTCTACTGGCTGGGCCGGCCGGATCCGGGCGTGATGTTCTCGAACTATCTGGGCTACTGGCTGCTCGGGGCCGCCCTGATCAGCCTGGGATTGGTGGCCAGCCAGTTGACGGCCAACACGGCGATTGCCTTCATCCTGGGCGCCGCGTTCTGCGCTCTGGCTATGTTCATCGGATCGCTGGTCGGAATTCTCAGCCCGGTCTTCGGCCACACTCTCGACGCGAACGGTCTGGTCGCCCACTTTCAGGACTTTGCGAGCGGTGTGGTCAGTCTCTCCGGGATCTTCTACTTCGTGGCGCTCGCGGCCACGATGCTCTACGTCAACACGTTGATCATCGATTGCAGGCATTGGCCCAAGCAGTGGGAGGGCCGCCCTACGACGCTCCACCAAACCGTTCGCGTCGTGGGAGTGGTACTTGCTGTGCTTAGTATCAACATTCTGCTCGGGCGAGCGGGAGGCCGCCTCGATGTGACGGCCGAACACCTGCATTCGGTCAGCAGCGAAACCAGGACGATCCTCTCTGAGCTTCCCGAGGGACGGACGGTTTTCGTTCAGGCTTATGTGAGTCCGGAGGTGCCGCAGTCCTACGTGCAGTCACGGGCCAACCTGCTGAGTACTTTGCATGAGATTGGCTCAATTGCCGGCTCGAGAGTGCAGATCATGCTTCGGGACACCGTGCCGTTCAGCCCCGAAGCCCGGGAAGCCCGGGAGAAGTTTGGTATCGTACCGCGGCAGGTCACGGACCTCGAAGGGGCCAGGGCAGGTATCGACCAGATTTTCATGGGCATCGCGATCACCTGCGGCGCCGAGGAGCAGGTGATTCCTTTCCTCGACAGAGGGTTGTCTCCGGAATACGAATTGACGCGGAGCATTCGTGTCGTCGCCGGAACGGGCCGCAAGAAGGTGGGCGTGCTGCAGACGGCCATCAACGTGTTCGGGGGTCTCGACTTTCAGACGATGCACAACGCGCCCGAATGGCCCATCGTCGAGGAACTGAAGAAGCAGTACGAAGTGGTTCGGCTGCAGCCCGGTTCCGAGATTCCATCGGACCTGGATGGTCTGTTGGTCGTCCTTCCCTCGTCGTTGACCCAGCCCGCCATGGATACGCTGGCGGCGGCGATCCACCGAGGGACGCCCACGCTTCTGCTTGAGGACCCGCTGCCGCTGGTCAGTCCCGGGCTGGCTCCTTCGGAACCTCCAGGCGGCAACATGAATCCGATGATGCGCAGCCAGGCTCCTCAGGAGCCGAAGGGTGACATCGGGGCCCTGATGGCCGGAATCGGCATCAACTGGAACTCTGCCCGCGTTGTCTGGGACACCTACAATCCGCATCCTGATCTGGCCAGTCTTCCGCCCGAAGTGATCTTCGTCGGCAAAGGAAATGAGAATGCCGAGGCTTTCAATACGAAGGCGGCGGAGTCGGCGCCATTGCAGGAACTCGTCCTTCTGTACCCGGGGGCCTTTCAGAAGGCGGTCGACACGAAGCTGAATTTCATCCCGCTCGTCGAAACCGGCAAGGTGTCCGGGGCTTTTCAGTACTCTCAGTTGCTACAGCGCAACTTCTTCGGAACGCAGTTGAATCGTAACCTTCGGCACATTCCGGATGACGCCGTCTTCACGATCGCGGCGGAGGTTCGCGGAGCCGCCCCCAGCGCGGAATCGGAAGCTGAGGATCCCGCCGCGAAACAAGACTCCAAAACCGACTCAGGCGACTCCAGGCAGGCGGAGAAAGCGACGGCCAAGCCGATTCACGTCATTGCGATTGCGGACGTGGATTTCATCTCGCAGCAGTTCTTCGACCTTCGTGCTCAAGGCCCGAAGAACTTGAATTTCGACAATGTCTCGTTCTTCCTCAACTGCATGGACGTCCTGACGGGGGACCCGTCGTTCATCGCATTGCGCAGCAAGCGGGTCAAGCACCGGACGCTGGAGAGAGTCGAGGAACAGACGCGGGCCTTTATCACCCAGCGGATCAAAGAGGAGAAGCAGGCCGAGAACGACGCCGACGCGGCGCTCAAAGAGGCCCAGGCGGCCCTCGATCGTAAAGTCGCCGAAGTGCGGCAGCGTTCGGACCTTTCCGATCAGACCAAACAGATGATGGCCCGCAACCTCCAGGAATCGGAAAACCGGAAATTCGAGGTCCTCAAGGCCAACATCGAGTCGGCCAAGGAGGCCAAGATTCATGCCGGCCGGGAGAAGACCGAGGAGCAAACCCGTCGAATTCAGAACGGCATTCGGACGTTTGCCGTGCTGTTTCCGCCGATTCCGGTCTTTCTGCTCGGTGTCTGGATATTTCTGAAGAGACAACGGCGCGAGCGCGAAGGCGCGGCGGCCGCACGACGACTGAGGTCATGATCATGAGCGAAACGAGAAAAACCCTGATCATCGGAGGTGCAGGGCTCCTGCTGCTGGTAGTGGCGTTCGCCACCGTCCCGCGTCCTTCCACTCCGGATGATTTCAGCGATCGCGGGGAGGCATTCTTCCCCGGTTTCAGCGATCCGAACGCAGCTACGACCCTCGAGGTGGTGGATTTCAGCGAAGAGACGGCGGCCGCCCGGCCTTTCAAGGTGACCTTTCACGACGGCCGCTGGACGATCCCTTCGCATTTCGACTATCCGGCCGACGGCAAGGATCGTCTGGCCAAAACGGCGGCGGGGCTCATCGGTCTGAAGAAGGACGACTTCCGTTCGAGCAACCTGGCGGACCAGGAAGCCTGTGGAGTTATCGACCCTTTGGACGAAAAAGCTTCTTCGCTCAAGGGCCGGGGCAAGCGGGTCACGATCAAGGACAAGAACGGCCAGATTTTGGCCGATCTCATCTTCGGGAAAAAGCTCGACGGGCATCCCGACTATCGATTCGTCCGCGTTCCCGGACAGAATCGGATCTACGTGACTCATTCCGACCTCGACATCTCGACGAAATTCACCGACTGGATCGAAAAGGATCTCCTTTTGATCGATCCGGAGAAGATTCAACAGGTGACTCTTCGAGACTATTCGGTCGACACGAGAAGGGGCACGATCGACCAACATGATGTTCTGGAACTGACACGAAACGGCGGGAAATGGACGGCCAACCGGATGCGGGGCAATCAGGAAGTGGACTCTGCAAAGATGAGTCAGCTGACGAGGGCTATCGATGGTCTGACGATCGTCGATGTGCGAACCAAGCCGCCCGGATTGACGGAGGATCTGAAGCGTTCGGGAGGAAAGGTGCCACTGTCCAGAGAGAACGCCGTTGCGCTCCAGACCGAGGGCTACTACTTCACTCGGGACGGAAACCTCGTCTCGAACGAAGGAGAGCTCGAGGTCGCCTCGGCTGAGGGGATTCGATATCTGCTGCGTTTTGGTGAGGTCGTGGCCGGCTCCGCCGACGAGTCGAATTCCAGTGGGGAGCAGGGGGCCCCGGCCGCGAAGAGCAAGTCCGAGAACCGCTATCTGTTCATTACCACCTCTTTTGACAAGAGCCTGCTCGACAAAGAGCCGCCCCAGGCCAGAGACCGCTCCTTCGAGAAGAAGTCCAAAGACAAATGGACGGACCAGGATCGAGAAAACCAGGCCATCCAGGCGAAGCACGATGCCTGGGAGAAGAAGCTCGAGGATGGCCGCAAGAAGGCCCAGGAGCTCAATGAGCGGTTTGCCGGCTGGTATTACGTGATCTCAGGCGATTCGATCTGATCAAGGCGAAGAAATCCTGACGGCTTATCGTTCCTGGTTTCACGTTTCACGTTCCAGGTTCGGGGAATCCCGCCTTGTGGGACTCTGGATCGATGTGGTGTGGGCCGACACCCAGGATTCCGCTTGTCGGCTCCATCCTGGGCTACACACCTGCCGTCCCGCGGAGCGGGACTTCCGACACCAGATACCCGTCTGGCCCGACAACCGACTCCCGACTCCCGGCACCCGGCACCCGTTCACCCGGCACCCAACACGAGGAACTTGGCACGTAAAACCGGCAACGCCGAATCCTACAAGCTCGCGATCGCTTCCGGAGCGCTGTCCTTCGGCTTGACCTTGTAGTGCACGTCCACGATCGTTCCGTTCTCGTCGATCACGAAGTGGCTGCGGACGATCCCCATGTACTTTCTGCCGTACATCGATTTTTCGCCCCAGGCTCCGTAGGCGGTGGCAATACTGTGATCAGCGTCGACGAGCAGGCTGAAGATCCCGGAACGAGCAGGCCTGGGTCGTACATCCGCTCGTGTTGTCCTTGGGGTAGAAGTAGAGAACGACCTTCTTCCCTTTGAAGTCGCCCAGCCTGACCTTCCGGCTCTGATCGTCCAGAGCCTCGAACTCCGGTGCTTTGTCTCCCGGCTTCAACGTCTTGCTCATGGTGGACCCCCTTTTGGAGCATTCTCGATGTCCGATTTACAGTTTCGATTCGTGTGGCGCGTGCCTTTCGAACTATCTGTACGAAGGATATATGGACAAAGATTCACTATTGTCTAGAGTGTGTCCAATAAAACCGAAAGAGCTCTTCACTCTGTCGAAAGTCGGCAATCGAGAAATGCAGATGCCTCAGATCTCCAGTTCGTCCTGGATGATCTCCCGGTAGCCCTCCCGGAAAGTCGGGTAGAGAAACCGATATCCGGAGGCCTTCAGGCATGCGTTGGAGCATCGCTTGTTTCCCCATCGACTGCGGGCCTCGGGAGGCAGAGGAGGCGCCGATGGGACGCCGAGTGCGGCCGCGAGCCAGTGGGCCAGCTCTCGTCGGTCGACCGGTTCGTCGTCGGATGCCACGTAGAGATCCCGGGGCGATTCGAGTGCCAGAAGATGCTCGAGGACGGCCGCACAGTCCTCGACGTGGATGCGGTTGCTGAAGACCGGCGGACCCTCGGCCCAGGTCGGCTCGCCTCGGGCAATCATACGGAGCAGGCGGAGCCTCCCGGGCCCGTAGATCCCGGAGAATCGCACGACCGTGGTCGGAAACGGAGCCGACAGTGCGAGACTCTCCCCCTCCAGCAGAATGCGACCGGCAGATCCGTTCGGCGCAGCCGGCGTTTCCTCATTGACCCAGGAGCCGTCGGTTTGCGCATAAACCCCCGTGCTCGAAGCGAACAGGAGCCGGGCCGGGCCGGTTCTCCGGGCCGTCAAAGCCTCGATCAGATGAGCGAGGGCGTCGACGCGAGCGCGTCGATACGCTGCATCCGTTCCTTCTTTGCTGGACAGGAGGTAGACGACGTGGTCGATTCTTTCCGGGAGTCGGGCCGGATCGAGAGAATCGCCGAGGTCTGCGGTTATGATCTCGACCCCGTCGGGGGGGCTTGCGGGAGTGCGCTTGAGTCCCCAGATCCGGTGACCCCGCTCGACGAGGCGACGCCCCAGAGCCCGACCGACGAATCCATAGCCGGCGATCAGAATGTTCCTCGGCGTGGTCAGTCGGTGCACCCTTTTCGCTCTCCTAACGGCGCAGGTCACGGAGAACGGATCGGAAACTGCGGATATCGGAGACCGGGATGGCCGACACTCGATGCAGAGCGGATTGATATCGGGCACTCGATCGTCCGCCGACGATCAGGTGAACGCTGCGCCCGAGCAAACGACGCAAGCGGACCAGGTCCCGCTCCAGGTGTGGGTCGTCGCCCGGATAGACCAGGCTCAGCCCGATGGCGCGCGCCGCGGTCTTCCGCGCTGCTGCGGCCAGTTCCTCAGCGGGGAGGTTGGCGCCGAGAAAGGTGACGCGCCATCCCTCGGATGCAGCCGTCGCGGCGGCGATCAACGCGCCCAGTTCGTGGTGTTGGCGGATCGGTGTGCCGACCACCATCGGGGGAGCGTTGTCGGCGGCAGCGAAGGAGAGTCGGACCGTGTTCAGAAACGAACTGATGACGCCGGACGCCATGTGTTCGTGAACGATCCTCAGGTCCCCCTCCTCCCAGAGACGACCGATCTTCTCGAGAAGGGGCACGAGCACCTCCTCGAGCAGCTTCGGATGGCTGAGGTCGACGGCCGCCCGGTCGAGCTGGAACTGGAGTTCCTGCGTGTTGAGGTTCTCGATCGCCGAAAGACATCCCGAGAGGTGGGACTCGCTGTCGGCGTCTTCCGACGCGCCCGATCGATGTAGGCCTCTGGGCGCGCGAGCCAGTGCCGCCTGATCGGCGGCGACCAAGAGACGCAATTCGTCGATGGACAGCGCGCTGATCTGTCCGATCTGGCGTCCGGCCATGGTCGCCTGACGAAGGAGCAGAAGGCGTTCCACATCCTCATCGGAGTAGCTCCGACGATTCGTGGACGTCCGGGACGGTTGGATCGCCCCGTAGCGGCGCTCCCAAGCTCGGATCACGTCCGGCTTGAGGCCGGTCCTCCGGGAGACGACGCCGATCGAGTGCTGAGTCAGTCTTCGGGGTGGGCTTCCCTCGATCCTCGCTTCGTTCACGGACTCAGCTTAATCAACCTGTCCATGAAGTGTCAATCTCCTGAATGTACAAGTCTAGGATTAGTCTAGGGCATGGTCTTGGATGAACGGCGCTCCATCCGGGCCGGACTTGCACTCATCGGTGTAGTTGACCAACATATCTAACTGGTTTACTGCTTCCGGCACCCAAGACGGGCCGGGCGGGATCGAAGCAACCGGTGCACCATGCCATTCAGACTTCAGCCCTGGCTACGGCATGCCCTATTCATCGCTCTGCTCCTTGCGATCAGCGGGGTTCTCTTTCGCGGCTCCCTCGAGCAGGGGATGGAGATGGATGAGATCTCCCGGGTCATCAACGTCATCCCGATCCTCAACCAGAACGCCGAGCCGCTTCCACCGGTGGTGTACAGCGTCGAGATCCTGGGCCGTCGCGTTCCGGTGATGTTCAAGCAGTACATTTCCTCCGCTTATCTACTCCGGTTCCTTCCTCTGGCCTTCTTTGACGACTACCTCTTCGGGATTCGATTTCTCCACTGGTTCTACTTCGTATTGTCCATCAGCGCGTTCTACCTCGTGCTCTCCAGGTTCAACACCTATCTCGCCGCGTTCGGGGCCCTTCTGATCGTCACGTCGCCTCTCTACTATCCCGAAGTGCGGATCAGCTTCGCCGATTCGCTGCAAATCCTGTATCTGAGCCTGGCGGGCGTTTTTTTCGAGCGGTTCTTTCGGCGCGGGCAGAGAAAGCGGGACCTTTTCGTCGGTTTTCTGTTGCTGTTCGGTTGCGCCAACCAGATGTTCTATTTCTGCTGGGTCATCGCCGGACTGTTGGCCGTAGGGACGATTCTATATCCTCGAATGACGCTTCGCTGCTTCTGTCCGTTGCCCCGAAGCGTGACCGTTCTGCTGGCCCTGATGTTGGGATTGGCGAACTTCGTCATCTACAACGTGAGCCAGGGCTTTCCGACGTTTGCCGAGCTGATCAAACGGCGGTTTCATCCCGCCGCGACGAACACCGTTGCGGGAGACGGACACCTCTTGGACATGTTCGCCAACGATCTGGGACGCAAGCTGTATCAGTTGCCACGTTACTTCGACGCTCCTCAGCTCTACACGATCATCTATGGGCTGGTCTTGCTCGTGACGGTCGTCTTCGCCGTCCATCTCATGAAGAGGGGACGGTTGTGGGCAAAGCGGATCTGCTTCGCGCCCGGTCTCGCCACACTGGTCATTCTGTTTCTCATCCTGATCAGCCCGAGCACGACCCGGGTGGGGCACTACGTGTACATCGTCCCGTTCCTGCAGTTGAGCGCTCTGGCGGCCCTGCTCGGCCTCGGCCAGATGTTCACTGCAAGGCCGTTCGCGCGGAGAATGACCGTCTTCCTGCTCGCCGGAGCGCTGGTGACCGTGAATTTCGTCCAAAGCAACCGGGTGATCTCCGCGACGAATCGGAGCGGCGGACGCCATCTCTTCAGTCCGGCCATCTTCGATTTCGTTCGCTATCTGAACGAACATTCGATTGATTCTCAAGACGTTCTCTTCACGGTCTGGGGACTTCATCTGCAGCCCTATTTTCTGAATCGCGGTCAGTTCCGGATCCGACAGGTCGTCTATCAGCTGATCTTGAGAAAGACGGCGGCGGAGCGGGAAGCGTATCTCGAGCATCTCTTCAGTTCCTATCACGGACTGCCCGTCCAGGGAGATGCACTCTACCTCCCCGTGACTGCAACCTACCGCAGCGACATTCGCGATGAGTTGCTCGATTTTCTCCACAGCCGCCACGCGAAGCTGACTCTCGAGGAGACCTTTCGAGAACGAAACCAGGATCCCGCCATTCTCCTCTACCGACTCGACTCGGCGCGGGAATTTGTCCGGCAGCAAACCGAGCCGATTCGCTCCGCGCCGTTGCTGGAGAGTCTTCACATCTCGCGCTTTGGCCCCCAGCGCGTGGCTGCAGGGAGAGAGGCCGACCTGCCGATGTGGTTCATCGCGACGGGCCTGACTCCTACGACACGAGTCGTCCTGGATGGAGTGCTCCTGGACACGATTTACGGCGTGGACCATTGCACGGCACTGGTACCACGCCGCGCGCTCGCCACACCCGGGCAGCTCTCCCTCTTTCTCTTCAATCGGACCGGCCAGGGACGTTCATTGGCGGTAGAACTGGAGGTCAGATGAACCAGGCGGACTCCCGAGGAATGGATGGTGCGCGGATCGTCGATTGTTGTCAGGACTCGGTCGAATCCGTGAGCCACGAAGCTCTGGAAGAACCACGAGCGCTCCCGCCACATGTCGCCGGACGACGGCAGTGGCTCATGGCGGTCGCCCTGTTCTGTCTGGTGACCGTCGCGTACACCTATCCGCTGATCCTGCAGGCCCGCCAGGCGACCCTGCAGTTGGGCTTGAACTATGTCGTGATGGCCAATGCCAAGGTCATCGGCGATCAGCTATCGACGGGATCTTCGCCGCTCCAGACCGATCGGATTCTCGCGCCGGCGGGTTACACTATCCACGAGGGTTTCCTGCCGAGCCTCATGGTCTACGCGCTCGGACTGGGACGAGATTTTCTGGTCGGTCTCAACTTGTCCTTGCTGATCTCCTTCGTTCTCGCCTCTCTCGGCGCGTGGGCCCTGGCCTTCACGTTGACCGGATCGAACATCGGAGCAACGGCGGCCGGGCTGTTCTTCGGATTTTGTGCGATGCACTACGCCAACTATCCGCTCTATCCCATCGTGCACATCGAGTGGATACCCTGGCATCTCTACGCCCATGTGCGCTACTTGGGCTCGGGTCGCAGAAGGTTTCTGGCCTTGGCGGCGCTGTCCTTGATCGCTGCTTCCCTCAGCTCCTGGTACTTCACGGTATTCCTGCTGTTGACCGGATCGGTGGTGACGCTCTTCTACCTGCGGTCCGAGCGAGGATGGCGCCGGGCCGGAGGTTATCTGGCTGCAGTAGGCGCGTCCTGCCTTGTGCTCATCCCGTTCACACCGGTCGTTCTGCTCGGTCGCCAGGGTCTCGATGCCGGCGGGTTTCGATTCGTCGTTGACGGCTCGGCCGATCTGTTGTCTCTGATCGTCCCTCCCTGGTACCACTGGTTGTTCGGAGCTCCCGTCTGGAGAATGGAAGCGAACTGGTTGGGCAATGCGAGTCTGCGCGCCAACTATCTCGGCACCGCCTCTTTGGTGCTGGCCGTCTGGGGATTGGTCGCGGGTCGCGGTATCTCGATTTGGCTTCGTCGCTCACTGTGGGTGATCGGCGCTGCAGGCTTGGTTCTCGCACTGGGTCCTTTTCTCGCCGTCGGCGGCCTCGGGGGCTGGTCCGTCGGCGAGCCAATCGAATCCATCCGCGCGCTCCGACTTCCGTACTACTGGTTGGCCGATCTCTTTCCCTTCAGCGTGACGTGAGCGACGGCGCGCTATGTCCTCCTGGTGATTCTGGTTTTGAGCGTCGGCCTTGCGCTGGCGGTGGCTCGACTGGAAGGACGCCGGCTCATGCGGAGGGTCTTTGTCGGTGTCGGCGTCTTCTCCGTTCTGTGGTTCGAGCTTTGGCCCCTGTGGCCCTCCCGGATGTTCAAACCCCAGCCGGAGACACAGGCTTATCGCGAGCTGGCTGAAGTCCGGGACCGGGCCTCGGTGCTCGAATTGCCCCTGCAGAGCACGGCGTATCGAGTGCTTCAGTGTGCCGGCTGGCATCGCCTCGACGTCATTGGAGGCGCCATCGACAAGCCGTTCGCCCGTTTCAGGTCCCAAGCCTTGAGGTATCCGTTTCTTCGCCAACTCCTTCTCGTCGGCTCCAAGACGGGCGCCGGGCTGCAAGGGGAGGACATCGTGGACTCGGATCCGCGGGAATACATCATCGGCGCGATCAGGGATCTTCGCATCCAGTACGCCGTCGTCCACAAATGGGACGAGAACGTCCTCTCATTTGGTGATTACTTCGTCGAAGAGCCGCTGAAAGATCGGCTCGTTCAGTTGATCTCTCCGTATTTCCGATTGGAATCGGAGGACGACCAGGTGCTCCTGTTCAAGTCGACCGTACCGCCCGGTCCTTGGCTCTATCCGACGTTGGGCGAGGGATGGGGCGGCGTCGAGTCGCACGGAGACCACGTCGAGCGGATCATGAACGCTCCGACGGCGGTCGTGGATTTCCATTCCTCGGACGACCGCGTGATGGGCATCGAACTCGAACTTGCGGTGATCCTGGTACCGCAGAGGGATCTGACGCTGACCCTCAACGGACATACGATCTACGCGGGGGTCGAGAAGCGGCGGTCGTCGCCGACCGACTTCAAGCTGATCCGACTCACCGGGTTGCGGGTTCGAAAGGGGATCAACCGACTGGAAATCGAGACGACCGGACCTCTGCCCTCGATCGCCGAGGTCTATGGGGGCGACGATCACCGCCCCATCGCCTTTGTCGTCAAGAGGCTGCAGATCGACTAGTTCAGGCTTCCAACCTCCCGGCGGGCCAGGCAAGATGCCTGGGCTACTTGCTTAGAACAACGGGTAGATGAAGGGTCCTGCAGCCGTGCCGCCCAGAATGAGAAGCAGCCCGAACAGGAACAGAACGATCAGGATGGGCAGCAGCCACCACTTCTTGTTGTGCGACAGGAAGCCGAGGAACTCACGGACGATTCCGGTCCGCTCCGACTTGGAGGCCGCAACGAATTCATTCGGTTCGTTTCGAAGTTCGTCTTTCATTCAGAACTGCCGGAAGTAGTCGGCGGCGCGACGACTCGTGGTGCGCTCCACCCAATAGCTCGCGGCGCCCTCGCGCCGTTTCAGCCGCAACGGATCCCGTCTCAGGATTCTAAACAGCGCACCCACCAAAGTGAAGACGCCGTAGAAGACCACGCCCAGCAACACGTGGCTGAGTACCCATCCGATCGGGAAAGCCAGTCCCATCCAGGAAAGGTAGAGTGGGCGGAGCCAGATGGGACGAACCAGCGCCAGGAGGCCACAGGCGAGACCGATCGACCAGATCGCGTAGAGCCTGTTCCAGGTCGGGGCCAGGAGCGGGAGGTCGTTCTTCCAGGCCAGCGCCAGCCCAAACGCGGCACAGGCGGCGAGCATCAGCAGACCGAACTGCCTCAATTTTCGAAGATCGGGATGCCAGTCGATCGTGATCAGACTCATCGTTGCCCCGGGGGCCATTCTACAACGGGGAGGGAAGGGCGGGGTTTCACGTCTCAGGTTCCACGTTTCACGTTTGCACCTCGCACCGTTCGTCCCCGTCTCCTGCATTCGGACCCGGTCAGTCGAGTTCGAATTTGGCCAGGTGTTCCTGACGGGAGACGCGGTTTTCGGCCGGTTGCTCGGACTTCAGCAGCAGGCAGTCCTCGATCACCAGAACGTCCATGTCGGTGGCCATGAAGCAGCGGTACGCATCCGAAGGCGTGCAGACGATCGGCTCGCCTCGCACGTTGAAGCTGGTGTTGATCAGGACGGGACTGCCCGTTATCTCCTCGAAGGTCTTCAGGAGCCGGTAGAACCGTCCGTGGCGCTGTGCGTCGACCGTCTGGACGCGGGCCGAGAAATCGACGTGAGTCACGGCCGGGATGACCGAGCGGGGGATAGCGAGCTTGGAGAATCCTGGGGCCCTGGTCAGTTGATCCAGACATTCCGTGCGCTTGGCGCTGCGGACGTCCGCGACCAGAAGCATGTACGGGCTGTCAGTGCCCCCATCCAGCGCGAAGTACTCACTCGCCTTCTCAGCCACCACGGCAGGAGCAAAGGGACGAAACGATTCGCGGAATTTGATCTTGAGGTTGAGGACACGCTGCATCTCTGAGGAGCGCGCGTCCCCAAGGATGCTTCGGCTTCCCAGTGCCCTGGGACCGAACTCCATGCGACCCTGGAACCATCCAACGACGTGGCCCGAAGTAATCAGCTCACAAACGCGGCGACAGAGATCGTCCTCCGTCGGGATCCGCGAATAGGCGGCGTTCTTTCCGCGCAGGAACCCTTCCACCGCTTCACCAGGAAAACGAGGGCCGAGCAGGGATCCCTCTTGAGAATCCGTTTCCATGATCGTGCGTGGATGGTCGAGAAGCTGGTGCCAAACGAACAGGGCAGAACCGAGGGCTCCGCCGGCATCGCCGCTGGCCGGTTGCATCCAGAGCCGCTCGAAGGGTCCTTCACGAAGGATCCGACCGTTGGCGACGCAATTCAGAGCGACGCCGCCCGCCAGGCACAGATGCCGCAAGCCGGTCACGTCCAAGGCGTGGCGTGCCATCCGCAGGAGGATTTCCTCGGTAACACTCTGTATGCTCGCTGCGACATCCATGTAGAAGTCGGTGATGGGCGACTCGCGTCGCCGAGGCGGCGCTCCGAACAACCGGTGGAACCGCTCGCTGGTCATGGTCAGGCCCTGGCAGTAGTTGAAGTACCGCATATCCATCCAGAACGAGCCGTCGGGTCGGATGTCGACCAGCCTGTCTCGAATCAAATCAGCAAAACGCGGCTTGCCGTAGGGTGCGAGCCCCATGAGCTTGTACTCACCGCTGTTCACCTTGAAGCCCGTGTAGTAGGTGAAGGCGGAGTAAAGCAGGCCCAGCGAATGGGGGAATCGGATCTCCCTCAGAATCTCGATCCGGTTGTCCCGCCCCCTCCCGATGGTCGCCGTCGACCATTCGCCGACGCCGTCAACGGTGAGAATGGCGGCTTCGGCGAACGGGCTTGGGAAGAAGGCGCTGGCGGCATGGGATTCGTGGTGCTCGAGAAACACATAGCGCCTGCGATACTGATTGTCCAGGCCCCGATCGAGTGTGCGCTCAGCGAAAAGCTTCTCCTTCAACCAGAGGGGAAGCGCCTGGCGAAAGCTCCGAAAACCGCGCGGTGCGAAGGAGAAGTAGGTTTCGACGAGCCGGTCGAATTTGAGGAGAGGCTTTTCGTAGAAGGCCACGTAGTCCAGGGCGGGTACGGTAAGCCCGGCCTCGGCGAGGCAGTAGTCGATGGCTTGGGCCGGGAACGCAGGGTCGTGCTTCTTGCGCGAGAAACGCTCCTCTTGGGCGGCTGCAACGATCTTGCCGTCCTGGAGCAGGGCAGCCGCCGAGTCGTGGTAAAAGGCCGAGATGCCGAGGATGTTCATCTAGTCGAGCGAAAACGAGATAAGCTCCTCCTGAGGGGGCGTGGTGACTTCGACCCCGTCCTCCTTGACGAAGACGTCAATCTCACTACGAATTCCGAAATCAGGCAGATAGATGCCGGGCTCAATAGTGCAGCAGACGCCGGGTAGAACTTCCCGGTTGTCGTGTGTTTCCAGGTTGTCGAAGTTCACACCGTTGCCGTGAACCTCATGGCCGAGATTGTGCCCCGTGCGATGGATGAAATACTCGCCGTAGCCTTTGTCCTGGATGACCTTGCGCACGGCATCGTCCACCTCCCAGCCGTGGACGACGTGGCCACGAGCGAGGCGCCGATTCAAGAATTCGACACCGGTGTCCCGGGCCTGGCGAACCACCTCGAAGACCTCCGCCACGCGCGGTGGAACCGACGATCCCATCCAGGCGGTCCAGGTGATATCGGCAAAGACGGACTCGGCATCGATGTGGCGCGCCCAGAGGTCGATCAGCAAGAGGCTCTCGGCTTGGATGGAGGAGTGGTGGGCGGGTTCCGGGCCGTAGTGAGGATTGCCGGCGTTCTGGTTGACGGCCACGATCGGTGGGAAGTCCGTTTCCAGCTCTTCCTTGGCCAGCCGCCTCATGATGAACTCCTGGATCGCCAGCTCGTCGGAGTGCCCCTGGTCCCGAATCTGCTCGACCGCCAACTCGAAAGCTTCACGGACCAACGCCGTGATGATGTTGGCGGTGCGACGGTGGCCTTGGAGACGCTTGGCGTCCCAAACGCATTCGAATTGCTGAACGAGGTCGGCCGAAGTGACGACTTCGACTCCGCTCTGACGAATCAGTTCGAGCATTCCTCCGTCCACCTTCGATACGTACGGTACGTCATTCCGAGGGGAGTACTGCATGGCGACCTTGGTGTGTCCGTTCAGAGCAGCCGCGAGAATCTCGTGCAGGGCCGTCCATTCCAGGTAGACCTGTTTTTCCCCGGGCAGGGCATCCAGACGGCCGGCCTCGATGCGATGCACGATTTTCGTGGGCATCCCTTCAGCAGGTATCAGGTAGAGCCAGCGGCGAGTCGCATGGGATGCGGGATCGAGCCCGAGAATGCGGTACGCAATCGGGTCGCTGCCCCGAAAGTCGAAGAAGAGCCAAGCTGACAGGCCGCTCTCCTTGAGCAGCGCCTGAATCTCTGAGATCAGTGTAGCGCCGTCGCTCATTCCAGTTCATACCTTTCCAGGATCGTCTTCCGGACCCTTTCGGCCAATTCCTCGAGACGACAGTTCCTGTAGTCTGAGAAATCAATCGGTGGATGGATGATCATCGACATCGGCCCTGGGTGAATGATAACCGAGCCTCTCTGGAGGCGTCGATGGGCCCCTGTGATCGTCACGGGCACGATGGGGGCCTCCGCATGCTTCGGAAGCAGGAAAGCGCCGCGCTTGAAACGGACCGTCACACCATCCAGCGTTCGCATGCCTTCCGGGTAAATGACGAAGGACAGGCCCTCCCGAATCTTCTTGGCCACGTCCTGGTAGGAGCGGAGCGTCTGCCGGGGGTTCCGGCTGACGACCGGGATGTTGCCGGAACGTTTGAGGTGCCACCCCAGGAAAGGAATGCGAAACAGCGAAGCCTTGGCGGCGAACCGGAACTGGAAGGGCAGATAGTGGAGGAATGCCCAGTGGTCGAACATGCTGAGGTGATTGGCCATGAAAACGTATCCTCGCCCGCGCTTCAGGTACTGAAGGCCCTCGACCTCAACCTCGACCCGCGACACGAAGAAGATGAAGGCGGCCCATTGGCGGGCGCACCAGTGCTGCAATCGCCCCGAGTGATCGACGAGCGAAAAGGCGACACTCAAGGTGGAGAGGAATCCCGTCATGAGCAAAATGACGGGGACTCTCCAGAAGGAATTCAGAACAGGAAGAAACTCGCCTTTCCGCATGGAGGTGACAATTCTTGCACGATGCACGGGAGGTGTCGATGAGGGGGACGTGGGATTTGAGATTCAGGGATTTAAGGGATTTAAGGGATTGGGGGATTTGGGGGGAGGAGAGCTGCGGCTTTGCCGCAATCCGGCGTTCTCGATGAAGTGGAGTCGAGAGAGGCAAGTTGCATAGGAGATTTGCGATTGTCGGTGGGCGGGCAGGCCAGGGATGAACACCGACCGACACGGACCGACACGGACCGACACGGACCGACACGGACGAACACGGACGAACACGGACGAACTGACACTGACGGGAAGACTCCCACTCCCCCAATCCCTTAATCCCCTAATCCTCCAATCCTCCAATCCTCCAATCCCTTAAATTCCTGAATCCCCCAACTCCAAATCGCAAATTGGGATTTCCGCTATACTGCTTCGTCAACGGGAGGATCAGTGGAAGATCTGTACATCGTTACCGGTGGGGCCGGATTCATTGGCTCGAACTTCGTGCGCGCCTGTCTCGAGAAAACGGACGCCCGTGTCCTCGTTCTGGACAAATTGACCTACGCCGGGAACCTGGAGAGTCTGGAGGACTGCGAATCCGATCCCCGATTCGGCTTCATCCACGGCGACATCGCCGACCGGAAGCTCGTCCACCGTCTGGTCATGGAAGGACAGCCTTCCGCCATCCTCAATTTTGCGGCAGAAACGCACGTAGATCGCTCCATCGACGAGCCGGAAGCCTTCGTAAACACGAACGTCGTCGGGACCTTCGTCCTGCTCGATGAAGCACGTCTCTATTGGCAGTCCATGTCCGAGGACGCGAGATCCCGGTTTCGCTTTCTTCAAGTTTCCACCGACGAGGTGTATGGGAGTCTCGGATCGGACGGCGCTTTCTCCGAGACAACTCCGGTGTGCCCCAACTCCCCCTATTCTGCTTCGAAGGCGTCGGCGGATCATTTCGTCCATGCCTTCAACGCCACCTACGGCCTGCCCGCGCTCATTACGAATTGCTCGAACAACTACGGGCCCTTTCAGTTCCCCGAGAAACTCATTCCGCTGATGATCCTCAATGCTCTGGAAGGGCGTCCATTGCCCATCTACGGAGACGGTGGCAACGTCCGCGACTGGCTGTTCGTGGAGGACCACTGTTCGGGGATCCTCGAGGTTCTCGGAAAAGGACGCTGCGGCGAGCGCTACAACCTGGGCGGGAAATGCGAGAAGAGGAACGTCGAGATCGTCGATCTCCTGTGCGAGATTCTGGACGATCTCAGGCCGACGAGCAGGAACGCCGCGCTGAAGAAGACGGGAGTCCGGCACTACTCCGAGTTGAAGACTTTCGTTCCGGATCGGCCCGGTCATGATCGACGTTATGCCATGGATACGAGCAGGGTGGAGTCGGAACTGGGGTGGCAGCCGTCCAACACGCTCGAGTCAGGACTGAGGAAGACGGTGCTGTGGTACCTGGACAACCTGGACTGGTGCGAAGCGGTTCAGGCCAGGGGCTATCGGCGTGAACGTCTGGGCCTCAGCCAGTCAGGCGGAGAATCATGAAGGGAATCGTACTGGCAGGCGGAGCCGGAACGCGGCTCTATCCTCTGACGAGGGCGATCAGCAAGCAACTCGTACCGGTCTATGACAAGCCGATGATCTACTATCCGTTGTCGGTACTGATGCTGGCCGGCATTCGGGACATCCTGATCATCACGACTCCGCAGGATCGGGCTTCCTTCGAGAACCTCCTGGGCGACGGAAGCGGCTTCGGTCTGCGGTTCCAGTTCGCCACTCAAGAGACCCCGGCAGGCATCGCTCAGGCATTCCTGATCGGACGTGAATTCATCGCCGACGATCGCGTCGCCCTGATACTTGGGGACAATCTGCTCTACGGGCACGGTTTGTCGGAGTGTCTGCGGCGCTCGGCTGGTCGAGAGCAGGGCGCGACGGTTTTCGCCTATGCCGTCAGTGATCCCGAACGTTACGGGGTCGTCGACTTCGACGGTGACGGTCGGGCCGTGCACATCGAAGAAAAGCCCTCGAAACCACGTTCGAACTTCGCCGTGACCGGCCTCTATTTCTACGATAACCGGGTCGTCGAGATCGCCGCCGGGCTGAAGCCTTCCGGGCGCGGAGAGTTGGAGATCACCGACGTCAACCGGGTTTATCTGGAAGAAGGGTCGCTGCAGGTCGAGAAGCTGGGGAGGGGCGTCGCCTGGCTCGACACCGGAACGCCCGCTTCATTGCTTCAGGCCTCGAACTTCATCCAAACCCTGGAGCAGCGACAAGGCCTGATGGTCGCCTGTCTGGAAGAAATCGCCCTGCACATGGGCTACCTCAGCCGGGAGGAAGTCAAAGCGCGGGCGCAGACGATGGCTTCCAGTTCCTACGGAGCGTATCTCAAGCGCCTGGTGGAAGCAAAGGGCGACGACCCGCAGTTTGAGATTTGAGCGCGGATTAAGGGATTAAGGGATTAAGAGGATTTGGCGGATTGGCGGATTGGGGAGACGAGAGTGGGCGGCTCCTCCGGCAGTTCGACAAAGCTGGCCGGCACCCGGAATCTGGTGTTCCACTCCCCCAATCCCTTAATCCCCTAATCCCCTAATCCCCTAATCCCTTAATCCCTTAAATCCCCTGAACCTCTCTTCTCCCCTAATCCCGAGTTCCTGTGAAGTCGTTGTGCTAACATGATTTGCCGTGGCACGACTTTTCCTGGTCGACGGGATGTCGCACATTTACCGCGCGTACTACGCGATCCAGGGTCTAACCAACCGGCAAGGCCTCTCCACGAATGCCGTATTCGGCTTCACCACCATGCTGCGGAAGCTGATGCAGGACGAGCACCCCGAGTATCTTGCCGTGACCCTGGAAAGCAAAGGTCCGACCGTACGCCACGAGCAGTTCCGCGAATACAAGGCTCATCGTCCGAAGATGCCTGAGGATCTGGCAGAACAGCTGCCCTACATTCTCAGGCTTTGCGAGGCCATGAAGATCCCCGTTCTCCGCTACGAGGGATACGAAGCGGATGATGTCATCGGCACTCTGAGCACGCTGGCGGAAGGGGAGTCGGGACTGGACGTGGTCATCGTGACGATCGACAAAGACCTGCTTCAGCTGGTCAACGATCGCATTTGGGTTCTCGATACGCGAAGCGACACCCGGTATACACCCCAGAAGGTCGAGGAGAAATGGGGCGTACGGCCAGATCAGATCATCGATGTCTTGAGCCTTATCGGTGATACTTCCGACAACATACCCGGCGCACCCGGCATCGGAGACAAGGGCGCCAAGTCGCTCATCGCCGAATTCGGAGGCCTCGATGCCCTGCTCGAGAACTCCAGTAAGGTCTCGCGTAAGAGTTATCGGACCAGCCTGCAGGAAAACGAAGCGAGTATCCGTCAGAGTCGAGAACTTCTCCGAGTCTACCGAGATCTTCCGCTGGAGCTCGATCTGAAGCAACTCGAGGTGGAGGAGCCCGATCTCGATGCCTTGCGCGGTCTCTTCCAGGAGCTCGACTTCACGACTCTCCTCGATGATCTTCCCAATGACTCAAAGGCGCCGGAACTCAGGGTGAACCGGATCGGAAGTCGTGAAGAGCTGGAGGCACTCTGGGGGCGTATCGAGGGAAGCCGTACGGCAGTGGCAGTGTGGTACAGGGAGGAGACAGAGGCGGCGAACCCGTTCCAGGGGATTGCCTTGTGCGACGATCCAAAGTCGGCGTGCTTCATTCCGGCGGAGGTCATCGCTGTATCGTCCGACCTCCTCGAGCAGATGTTCTCGAAGGATTCTCCGTGGGTCTTCCACGATCTCAAGCCGTGGCTCCTGGCAGCGCATCGGGCGGGATGGAAGCTCGATGGGATGCCGGGGGCACTCGACACCATGCTGATGGCGTACCTCCTGGAGCCCAACCAACGGGACTTCTCTCTCCAAAAGGTGGCGGAGTCCTACCTGGGCTTCAATCTCGAGAGCCAGGCAACCGGCCTCCTCCTTCAGAACGAGAAGCCGATGGACCTCTGTCGGCAGGCGATGGGAACGCTCCTGCTGACACGAACTCTGCTGCCCAGAGTCCGTGAGAAAGGGCTCGAGCGACTCCTGCTCGAAACCGAAATGCCCCTCGTCCAGGTTCTGGCCGACATGGAGTGGACCGGGGTCCGAGTGGACACCGAACTGCTCGATCAGATCTCCAGGGAGCTGGACACTGAGATCGCTTCGCTGAGTGCGAAGATTTTCAGGACTGCCGGAGAGGAATTCAATCTCAATTCGCCTCGGCAACTTGCGCACATCCTCTTCGAGAAATTGAACTTGCCGAGCTCGCGGAGGACCGGCAAAGCTGGACACTACTCAACAGGAGTGGAGGTGCTCGAGGAGCTGGCCTACACCTACGACATCGCACAACAGATCCTGGATTACCGGGAACTCGCGAAGCTGAAGGGCACCTACGCGGATGCACTGCCCAAGTTGGTCGATCCGCGAAGCGGACGGATCCACACCTCTTATAACCAGATGGTGGCCTCGACCGGACGACTCTCCTCGAGCAATCCAAACCTGCAAAACATCCCGATTCGCACAGAACAGGGCCGTAGGATTCGGCGGGCTTTCGTCGCCGAGCCGGGCTGGTTGATGCTTTCGGCCGATTACTCCCAGATCGAACTGCGAGTGATGGCTCATCTCTCGGAAGACCCCGTGCTGGTCGAAGCCTTTCGAAACGACGAGGACATTCACGAACGGACGGCGCGGGAAGTGTTCGGTCCGAACAGTCCCCTCGATCCACGCGAGCAGCGTCGTCGAGCCAAGGTGATCAACTTCGGCATCATGTACGGGTTGAGTGCCTACGGGCTGGCCAAGGGCCTGAAGATCGAACGTTCCGAGGCGCAGCGCTTCATCGATGACTACTTTCAGCGGTATTCGGGGGTCAGCCAGTGGATTCAGCGTACCCTCGAGGATGCGGAAAAGTGTGGATATGTGGCGACGCTGTTCGGTCGCATTCGTCAGATTCCGGAGATATCGAGCCGGAACCGCAACCTCCGCGAGTTCGCCAGGCGCACGGCCATCAACGCGCCGATTCAGGGAACGGCGGCCGATCTGATCAAGATGGCGATGGTGTCGATCAGCCGGCGCCTCAGGCGGGAAGGCTGGAAGAGCAAGTTGACCATGCAGGTTCACGATGAGCTGGTGTTCGAGGCCGAGCCTGGAGAAGTCGAGGCGCTCTGCGAAGCCGTCCGCGAGGAAATGGAAGGCGTCGTTACGATGAGCGTCCCCCTCAAAGTGGACCTTCATACCGGGGCCTCCTGGTACGAGGCGAAATAAGTCCCTTTCCCATCAGATCGATGCGCTGTAGAATAAAGGGTTAGCACTTCGTGGGGAATAACCGGAAGGGAGACGCCAACTCCGCGACTCTGTGGTTTGCGCGGGAACACCGTAGACTCCTTTCACTTGGGGTTGGAACTTTAGGCAACTTCTCTCGTTTAACTACTAGATGGAGAGCACGGCACTGATCGGATCCGAGGCAAGGTTGGGCGACAATGCCCTGGTGGCAGAGTATCTCGAGGGCTGTGACGTCGCCTTCGAGTTTCTCGTGCATCGCTATCAGGACCGGCTCGTCAACTACATCAACGGAATCATTCGTGACTATGATCGTGCGATCGATCTGAGCCAGGACACCTTCATCCGGGTATTTCGCAATGCACACCGCTATGAGGGGAAGTACCAGTTCTCGACCTGGCTCTATCGGATTGCCACCAATCTTGCCATCGACGAACTGCGCCGACGCGAGAGAAAGGGGCGCTTCTTCTTCCACAATGTCTTGGACTTCTTCCAGCCCGAAGGGAAGAGCGTTCCTCTACCGGATCTTCGGCATTGCCCCGAACGAACCCTCGACACGAAGGAAAAGGCCCACTACCTTCAGATCGCCATCGACTCTCTGACAGAGAAATATCGGCTTCCATTCATCCTGAAGGAGGTGCAGGGCCTTTCCTACGAGGAGACGAGCCAAGTCCTCAACATTTCCCTGGGAACCGTGAAGTCTCGGATCCACCGGGCCAAGATGCTCTTGCGCGAGAGGTTGATCGGCGTCCTATGAACTGCGTTCACGTGCAGACGAGTCTGGCCGAAGATCTTCTGAGCCGGACCGACGAGGAGGTTGCGGCCCACCTGTCGGCCTGCCCCGACTGCAGCAGACTGTGCGACGAACTGCTCGAACTGGAAGATCTTTCGCGCAGTCTCAGTGGCCGATTTCGGGTTCCGACCGAATTCCGGGACGAGGTGCTGGCCAGGCTTGCGGAACGAAAGGCACGTCGTCGTCGCCGATTCGGTGTTGCAGCCGCGGTCGCGCTCGTCGCACTCCTCCTCGCGGTGTTCGTTCGACCCTGGGAAGCCAGCCGGGTGACTGACCGCCACGCAGGCGTGCCACCAGTGGTCATGCAGTTGGCCGCTCCTGTCGGCCAGGAACAGACCGGATCCGATTATGTCGACGTCGTCGTCACCCAGGACGGGGGCGAGGACCTGATCCTGCGCGTGCCTTCCGTCATCGAGATCCATCGAACTCAGCTGCAAGAGGACTTCTATATCAGCAATGTCAGTCATTAGAGGCCAGCGCGCCTGCGCAGCGGCTCTTCTCTTTCTCTGTCTGGGTGTGACAGCAGCCGTGTCCGTAACAGGCTGGGCAGGGGAGACCGTCGAAGCGACAATCCGCGGTTCTCTCGTGCGGGTCCAGTTCAAGCGCAAAGTCCCCGCGGTCGTCTATCAGAACAAGCTGATTCCCGAAGCTTCTGTTCTCGAAGTCAGTGAGTTTCCGGGCATCGTCGCTGACTCCCGAGGCTATGTGGTCTCCTATATTGGCAGCGCTTGGGCGGATCTGGGCAGCAGCGTACCGCAGGTCGACATTCGACTCCCGGATGGAGAAGAGTCACCCGCCCGGTTCGTGGGGATCGACGAGCGCGTCTCTCTTGCCGTTCTCCACGCTCAAGAACTCGCAAAGCGCGCGGTCGTCTTCGGGAGTCTTGAAGATGCCAAGAATCTGAACCTGATGGCTTGGTCCGGCGATGACCACGAATCGGACCAAATCGCCCGGTATTCGGTTGTTCCGGGCGACGCACCACGCGCCCCGGCCGGGAAGTGGACTGCGGCGCCCCTGGCTGTCCTGCAGTTCACTAACGGCGATTTCGAGCCGGAGAAACAAATCCGAGTTCGCATGAAAGCCGGAGTTCTCGGATCCTCACAAGCTGTCGGGGCTCCTTTGTTCGACGACTCGGGCCGGTTTTTCGGTTTCGTTACGGGGATGGAGAAGGCTGGCCTGGTTCAGGCCGCGAGGCTTCTGCGGGTCATCGGGGTCAACTCGACCCGGACCTCCCTCCGCGAAATTGTTGCGCGTGGCGGCAACATCCGCGCTGGCTGGCTTGGCATCTGGCTCGACGGCGCAACGGACCGGGTCCGCATCCAGAAGGTCGTCGAGGGAGGGCCCGCCGATCGGGCGGGGTTGCGGGACGGCGATCTGATCCTCAAGCTCGGCGATTCTGCAGTTTGGTCGACGACCAAACTGGTACGCATCCTGCGTTGGGAGAACCCGGGAAGCCAGATTCCGTTGACGATAGAACGGAACGGGCGGCGGGAAACCGTGTCGGTTGAACTGGGCTCGTGGCCCGTTGCATCCGCGTCCAGGTTCGCCTATGCGATCCAGATACCCAAGGTCTGGTCTCCGAACCCTTCCGGTCAGGACATACCGATATCGAAGCTGCAGGTGTATCCGGTTCCGATGGATTCTCCCGTGCGGCTTGGTCTTGCCGTGGAGCCGCTGACGGCGCAGTTGGCGCGTTACTTTCGAGTGCCCGGGGGCACCGGCCTCCTCGTCACTTCCGTCGTGGATGGCAGCCCGGCCAGTCGTTTCGAACTCCGGGCAGGTGATGTCCTCACTCAGATCAACGGATCGAACGTCGAGTCGCCGACGGACATCCGAAAGGTGATCGACTCGTCGAAAGACGGCATCCTGGTCATCAGTTTCGTGCGGGACGGTCAGGTGCAAACCTGCAAAGTCGTGCTTCAGTAGCTTGGACCCGGATGCGGGCCGGCCCGCATTCCTCACCAGAATCCTGCTGCGGCGGCGGATAGGCAGGCGCCTGCTGCGTTGCCGCTCCTCGTCCTCCTCGACGTACCGTCCAGTACGTCTGCGGGGGCCTTCGTCGCGCGCCTTGCAGCCATCTGCCTCTCCACCGCCTCGCAACGGACCCTGGTGAGAAATGCGGGCTAGAATATAGCCATGCAGGACATCGTCGTCCGGGGAGCCAGGCAGCACAATCTCCGTAATCTCGATCTGACGATTCCCCGACAAGCCATCACCGTGATCACCGGTCTGAGCGGTTCGGGCAAGTCCAGTCTGGCTTTCGACACGCTGTATGCGGAGGGGCAGCGGCGCTACATCGAATCACTCTCGACCTACGCCCGCCAGTTCCTGGAGCAGATGGAGAAGCCGGACGTCGACACCATCGACGGACTCTCCCCTGCCATCTCGATTGAACAGAAAACCACGGCCCGCGGTAGTCGTTCGACCGTGGGGACGATCACAGAGATCTACGACTACTTCCGTCTCCTCTTCTCGAGCATTGGTTTGCCCCATTGTCCCAGCTGCGGCAGGGAAATCTCCCGGCAGTCCGTGGATGACATCGTTCGCCGCATCCTGGAGCTTCCTCAGGGCAGTCGACTGACGATCCTGGCTCCGGTCGTGCGAGAGCGCAAGGGCGAGTTCAGAAAGCTCTTCGAGCGTTTCCTGAAAGAGGGCTTCATCCGTGCCCGGGTGGACGGTGAGATCGTCGAGCTCGAAGAGCCGCCGGCGCTCAACCGGCGGCGCAACCATACCATCGAAGTCGTCGTTGACCGCCTGAAGGTCGGATCCGAATACGGAGCGAGGATCGAGGAGTCGGTTCAACAGGCGCTCAAGATTGCTGACGGTCTGATCACAGCCTCGGTGCAGGGAGGTGAGGACTACCTCTTTTCGGAGCGGAGCGCCTGCGTGAATTGCGGGATTGACGTGCCTGCCCTGGAGCCCCGCAGTTTCTCGTTCAACAGCAAGTTCGGGGCTTGTCCGGTCTGCGGCGGGATTGGTTCGTTTCAGCAGATCGATTTGAATCGGCTCGTCAAGACCCCGGAGCGACCTCCCGGTCAGGTCGAGCTTGCCCTCTCCGATCGGGATCTGGAGTACCTTTTCCGGGAAGCTGCCGCGGCGCTGCTGAGGCACCTGGGGGAGTCTTCGGAGACTCCCTTCAACGCCCTTCCATCGGCTTTCCGGACGGCTCTGCGAGACGGGCTTCCGGAGCCGCTCGAATTCCGATATGGGGAACATGTCTATCGGAGCAGGTTCGGCGGACTCAACCAATGGTTCCGTGAGCGGATCGAGCGCACGTCCAGCTCGAAACGCAGGCAGCAGATGCTGTCCTTCATGAGGGAGGCGGACTGCGGAGCCTGTGGTGGCAGCCGACTTCGTCCCGAGAGTCGAGCGGTCCGCATCAACGGTCTCTCGATTTCGGATTACTGTCGAGTGCCTCTCGATCAGTGCAGTCATGCGCTTGGTGACCTGCGTCTGAACCAAAGGGATCGGCTCGTCGCCGGGCCGATCTTGGATGAGATCCGCCATCGCGTCGCTTTCCTCGTAAATATCGGACTGGACTATCTGGCTCTGGATCGACGATCCGAGACGCTGTCGGCCGGAGAAGCTCAGCGAGTGCGGCTTGCGACTCAAATCGGCTCACAGCTGCGCGGCGTTCTCTACGTTCTCGATGAGCCGTCGATCGGCTTGCATGCCCGGGACACGAAGAGCCTTCTCGATGCCCTGGCGCGGCTTCGCGATCTGGGAAACACCATCGTCGTCGTCGAGCACGATGAGGATACGATCCGAAGTGCCGATCACATCCTCGATCTGGGGCCCGGAGCCGGACTGTACGGAGGACGTGTCGTTGCGGAAGGACGACTGGCCGACATCGTCTCGAATTCCGACTCACTGACGGGGGCGTATCTCTCCGGCAGGAAGAAGATCGCGCCGCCTGGCAGACCGAGGGAGGGAAACGGCCGCTCCATCGATCTTCTCGGCGTCCGTCACCACAATCTTTCCGATGTGGATGTTACGTTTCCACTGGGCCGACTGATTGCCGTGACCGGCGTTTCGGGTGCCGGCAAGTCTTCGCTCGTCGACGAGGTGCTCTACCGGACCCTCTCCAGACATCTTTACTCAGCTCTTGCCGAGCCGGGGGAGGTGCGAAAGATAGAGGGCCTGGAGAATATCGACAAGGTCATCGAAATCGACCAGTCTCCTATCGGGCGCTCGCCACGGTCCAACCCCGCGACCTATTCAGGGGTGTTTACCCCCATTCGGGAGCTCTTTGCCCTCCTTCCCGAGTCGAGGATGCGGGGCTACAAGCCCGGCCGTTTCAGTTTCAACGTGAAGGGAGGACGCTGCGAAGTCTGTCGGGGTGAGGGAATGCGGAAGATCGAGATGAACTTCCTGCCCGACGTCTACGTGGACTGCGAGGCCTGCCAGGGGGCGCGCTACAACCGCGAGACCCTTTCCGTAAATTACAAGGGCCACAGCATAGCCGAGATTCTCGCGATGTCCGTGGAACGGGCTTACGAGGTGCTCGAGAACATCCCTCCGATCGAGTCCAGGCTCCGGACCCTCAAGCAGGTCGGGCTCGGCTATCTCACTTTGGGTCAGTCCTCGACCACGTTGTCCGGTGGAGAAGCCCAGCGAGTCAAGCTGGCTCGGGAACTGAGCCGGCGGGCGACCGGGCGCACGCTCTACATCCTGGATGAACCCACGACCGGACTACATTTCGAGGATGTTCGGAAGCTCCTTGACATCCTGCATGAACTCGTCAATCTTGGGAACACCGTGATCGTCATCGAGCACAACCTGGATATCATCAAGTGCGCGGACTGGGTGATCGATCTGGGCCCGGAAGGAGGAGCCAAGGGGGGAAGGGTCATCGCGACCGGAACACCCGAGGAGGTTGCGCGCGAACAACAATCCTACACGGGACGGGCTTTGCAGCGGGTGCTCTAGACCGGTCCGTTCCATGCCTTCTTCGGCGAGCAATGAGCAAATACGAACGGTTCGATCTGGGGCGGACGAAGCGCTACTCGGTGACCGAACGTCCCAGCAAGGTTTCACTTGAAGCTCTGGGGCAGCCTCCGGCCTCGGATCGGTTGAGTGACTTCCTGGACTGTCTTCCCGATCTTCTGGCCGGCCGGAAACTGAGGCAACTGGTCGAGAAGATGCATCGCGCCCGAGAGCTCGGCAAGCCGCTCATCTGGGGTTTTGGGGGGCATGTGATCAAGGTCGGTCTGGGCCCCATCCTGGTCGACCTGATGGACCGGGGCTTCATCTCGGCCATGGCCACCAATGGTAGCGGCATCATTCATGACTTCGAACTCGCCTGCTGGGGCAAGACCTCCGAGAACGTCGAACAGCAGCTGGGTACGGGTCAGTTCGGGATGGCCAGCGAGACCGGTCAGTGGATCAATGAAGCGATTTCGAAAGGAGTGGTAGAAGGGAAGGGAATTGGTGAGTCCATCGGCTCCTTCCTTGATTCCAGTTCCGCTCGGAATGGTGCCGTTTCGGTTTGCCTGCAGGCATTCCGGCGCCATCTCCCCTTGAGCGTTCACATGGCTATCGGAACGGACATCATCCACTGTCATCCGGAGGCTTCGGGAGAGGCCCTCGGAGCCGGTTCGATGCGGGATTTCCAGATCTTCACCCAGCAGGTCTCCCTCATGAACGACGGCGGTGTCTACTTGAACGTGGGTTCGGCGGTGATTCTCCCGGAGGTGTTTCTAAAGGCCGTGACGGTTGTTCGCAGTTCCGGCCTTTCTTTGAAGGACTTCACGACGGTCGATCTTGACTTCATTCGGCACTATCGTCCCACTCAGAACGTGGTGCAGCGGCCGGTTCAGGAATCGGGAACCGGTATCAGTCTGACGGGACATCATGAGCTCATGGTGCCGCTTCTGGCCGCTTTGTTGATCCACAGTGAATCAGCCGGGACCCCCCACCCTTGAGACTCGGCGTCATCATTCCGGCACTGGACGAAGAGGCCTCCATCGGCGCAGTGATTGACCGCTGCCGTCGGGCCGCCTCTTCGGTCGCGGAGACCAGAATCGTCATTGCGGACAACGGCTCCGCGGATCGAACCACGGAAGTGGCTCGCGCTGCCGGAGCGGAGGTCGTCTCGATCCGAGAGCGGGGATATGGTTCGGCCTGCCTTGCAGCGATCGAACGGTTGGCCACCTGGCCCGATCTCGTTCTCTTTCTAGACGCCGACGGTTCCAGTGCTCCGGAAGAGACTCCGAGGTTGGTTTCACCCGTACTCTCCGGGAGGGCGGAGCTCAGTCTGGGCTCGAGAACCTCGACCAAGGCGATGACCCTGCCGCAGCGCTGGGGGACCCGACTGGCGGTTCGCCTGGTCAATCTCATTTGGCGGACTCACTATCGGGATATGGGGCCCTTTCGCTGTATCGAGCGCCGGGCACTCGAGCAGTTGGCGATGCGGGACCGAACCTGGGGCTGGACGATCGAGATGCAGATCAAGGCGGCCCAGAACCGGTTGAGGGTCGTCGAGGTCCCAGTGTCCTGGAATGCGCGCCTTGGAGGCGCGTCCAAGATCAGTGGAACCCTCAGCGGTGTCGTCAGGGCGGGAGCGAGGATCCTGTGGACAGTCGGTCGTCTGGCGGTAACCGATCACTTTGGATTTTAGATTTCCGATTTCTGATTTTCGATTCCAGGGCGGCCTGTTGTCGGGGGGGCGCCCAGCTTAATCAGAGGCAGAAAAACGGCGCGTTTTTCATAGGAGATTCTTGACTTGGACGATGTCCGGTATTCAGTCTCGCGTTCCCCGACCTCCGACGCCCACCTCAATCGCAAATCGAAAATCGGAAATGCTCTCAGAGTCTCGACACCAGCTCCCGGTAGGTGTGATCGATCTGCTCCTTCGTATTGGAGAACTCTCCGGAGGTATCGATCACGTAGTCGGCGAAGGTGAGCTTCTGATAGATCGAGAGCTGGCTCTGGATGCGTTGGAGAGCTTGTTCGCGGGTGAGCCGATCCCGGCGCAAGAGACGACACAGTTGGACTTCCGGCGGGCAAAACGCCACCACGATGACATCGTAGCGGGAGATGGTGCCGACCTCGATCATCAGAGCGGCATCGACGACGACCAGCCTCGATTTGGCCGTATTGCAGTCGGCGAGTCGCCGATCTTCTTCCGCCAGGATCCAGGGATGAACGATACGGTTGAGGTCCTGCCGGGCTGACTCGTCCCTGAAAATGAGTTCCCCCAGTCGAGGCCGATCGACATTCCCGTCCGAGTCAAGGATGTCGGCACCGAATCGATCCACGATCGCCTGATGAGCCGGTTGACCGGGGCGAACCACCTGGCGGGCCAACTTGTCCGCGTCAATGGTATGGGTTCCCAAATCCCGGAAGCGGCGAAGGATATTCGTCTTCCCGCAGGCGATTCCGCCCGTCAGTCCGATCTTCAGCAACGTATCGGCGGTCTCAGAATCGGAACTCAACCCATTCACTCCAGCATGGTGGATCCTGCTTCGGCGATACTCTGATCCGAAAAGGGTTCCACTCCTTCATATTGCTCCAAAGTTCTCTGGGCAAAGGCCCAAGAACCTGGTGGTTACCCTGCACCTCGTACTCGCCCTCAACATGGTGATCACCAGTGCCGATATCGTATTCGATCAAGTAGGAGGTTTCCATATTCCCCTCCCAATCAAAGAGCAGGGCGCCGGTGTGGCGATCATATTCGAGCACGGTTCCGTTTCCGGGGGTGAAGATTCTGGGGCACTGGCTGACCGGGCCGGTCATGGAGGAGACCGGCGCTGCAGGAAAGAGCTTCCTGGATAGATCGTCGCATTGGGAGAAGAAAGCCGCCATCCGATCCTTCAACTGATCGGCCACGTCCGGCTCCTGCCCGATCAGGTTGGTCGTCTCCTTCGGATCGAGGACCAGGTCATAGAGTTCTTCGGTGGAAATGTATTTCCAGCGTCCGACCCTGACCGCTCGGATCCATTCGTCTTCGCGGGACTTCGGAGTCTGATTCCCTCCCGATACGGATTCCATGTAGAGCGGGCGGTCGGGACGGCTCTGGAACAGATCGACACCCTGAACGCCGCGCGGTTTTTCGAAATCGAGGAGGTGCGCGATCGTCGGGAGAACATCGATCTGGCTGACGGGGTCCGAAACGACCAGGCCCGCGGGAACGTGTCCGGGCCAGGATAGAATCAACGGGATGTGGATCAGTTCCTCGTAGAGCTTGGCGTGCAGCGACGTCGAGGCGTGACCGACGAAGCCGTGGTCCAGCAGTTCCTCACCATGGTCGGCCGACAAGATGATGAGCGTGGAATCCGTGAGCCCTCTCTCCCGGAGGAGTCCGAGGATCTTCCCAAAGAGACGGTCCACGCGCCTCATCTCGGCATCGTACAAGGCGTCCAGAATCGGTTTGTCCCCGGGTTCGAACTGAACCGAACCGAAGGGGACGATCGCGCCGTTGAGAACTGCCCGGATGCCGGGTCGCTGGTCAAGTTCTTCGAGAGGTGCGGGGAGGTCGGATGGATCGGGTGGATGGTAGGGCTGATGGACCATGGTGGTGTGGTACCAGATGAAGAAGGACTTCCCATCGGCTTGGGCATTCTTCGTCAGCCAGTTCATGATGGCGGAGGATTCACGGTCACCGAGATAGGGGCGGTCGATCGGAGAGAGTCCGAGATGAAGGTAGTAGGGGGCGAACGTAAAGAAATTCAGGTTAGGCACCTCGTATCCGGCGGCTCGGAACATCTTCGTCAACGTCATCAGGGTCGGCGATCCCATTCGATCGCGACTGTCGATCCCGTGGACGCGTGGATACAACCCGGTGAGGATCGAGACCAGACCTGGCGCCGTCCAGGCGGAAGTGCTGTAGGCGTCTTTGAAAATCGTCCCCGACCTTGCCCAGCGGTCGATGTTGGGAGTTGTTTCTCCGCGATAGCCGAAAGTGCCGAACCGGTCGGCACGGCAGGAGTCGATCGTGAACAGGATCACGTTGGGTTTGGCAACCGCCCAGCCCTGCATGAGGATGAGTGAAAGAACAGCAGCCAGAAGGGGAATTCGCATCGATCGCAGGGCCATGAATCCTCGAACGGCAAACATGAACGGGCTTCTCCAGTAAGCCAGAGATCCCGGACGAGTTTTGGGGCCATCGACGTGCTTCCGCGATACCCCATCCCGTGGTGAAAATGATAGCATCTCGTTCCCATGGCAGCGGGGTACTATGGGATCTTCGAGGCACTGCCGGAATTCCTGAAACGGCGTATTCATCCACTCGAATTTGCCATTCGGGATTTCGTGCGGTCCGCCGCGCGCGAGGCTCCCGGTGTGGTGATCGATGCGGGGGCTGGGGAGTCCCGTTTTCGTGACTTCTTCACGCGCAGTCGATACGTGGGGATCGACCGTGGCATTGGAGATGCGGGATGGGATTACGGCGCTCTCGACGTGATCGCCGATTTGGCTTGGATGCCCGTTCGCTCTGGAAGTGCCGACCTCGTTCTGAATACCCAGGTGCTCGAACATGTTCCCGACCCGCGCAAGTCGATTGAAGAAATGGCCAGGATGCTGAAACCGGGCGGCCGTCTCTTCCTGACTGCTCCCCAGGGTTGGCCGGAGCACCAGCAACCCCACGATTTCTTCCGGTTCACCAGGTTCTCGCTCGAAGGCCTCCTCCGGGACACCGGTTTCTCCCGCTGGGCAATCGATCCCATGGGGGGATACTTTCACTATCTCGGCCACCGTCTTTCCTACATTCCCAAGACCGTGTTCTTCGAGCGCAGGGGGCTGTGGAGAGTCCTGTTGTTTCCGGCCGAACTCCTGAGCATGGGAACCTTCTGCTTTTTAACGCCTCTGGTCTGCTACTACCTCGATCGCATGGATGCGAAGCGGGAGTTCACGCTCGGGTATAGGGTCCGGGCGGTCAAGTGAATTTGAGATTTACGATTTGAGCGGAACACGGACCGACACGGACGGACACGGACGGACACGGACCGACACGGACCGACACGGACGGGACGATCGCCAATCTCCCAAATCTCTGAAATCCCTCAACCCCTCAACTCCTTAATCCCTCAACCCCTTAATCCCTCAATCCCTCACTCCTCAAATTCGCAACTCGTGAATCGGCAATCGGAAATCCCCGCAACCTTCGGCACCGCTCGGACGTCTTTGATGGTAGAGTTGCAGCAAAGAAAGGGGGCGAACAGGATTCGACGGAAGCAGTTGATGCAGTAGGTGCATGCCGAGGTGGCCGTACCTCGTAAAAAGATGGCCAACAAAAAATAAGTGCCAACAATCAGTTAGCCTTAGCTGCGTAACCATCGCAGCCGTTCCACCGATTCAGTTCGCGGGGTCGGCAGGAATGTCATATCAGCGAACTTGTTGGCGGTTGCCGGTTTTTCCAGGGCGCCGCTGAGACCCTTTCTGGAGAATCGCGCCCGGGTCTCTTGGCCGGTTTCGAATGCCCGGACGCGGTAAAATCGAAGCCGGATAAGCGTGTAGAGCTTGCTGTTGAAGGCTTTCGGACGTGGGTTCGATTCCCACCGCCTCCACCAACCCGAGCATTTTGTGGGGAGTTCCTGCGCTACTGTCTTCTTGACAGGAAGTCCGGGCGCTACTTATACTTATCCGGGTCTGGCATCCGGGGAAAAGAGCTACAAGGGGGAGAGCGTCTGTTCAGCCGTTTTTTTCCGTCTGGTGGGAGGGGCTCGGTGAAGAAGGACTCGAAAGGGGACTTCACCGTCACGATCTCCCGGGCGGACCTCACTTCTGGCCGATCGTTCAGTGTCTCCGCCAGGCTGCTCGTTTCCGGCTTTCTGGTGGCGTTGTGCTGTTTGACCGGTGTCAGTCTCTCGGCCCTTCATTACTACCGCATGTGGATTCGGGCAGGAGACTACTCACGTCTTCGGGTGGAGGTCGATCGGCTCCGGAAACAGGATGAGGGGCTCAAGCTCTCGGCCAAACACCTCAGTGATCAACTCTCTGCTCTCCAGGTCACTGCTCAGAAACTCAAGATTCTCTCCGGCTTCGATTCGGATGCGTTGGGAGGCGTGGGCGGACCGGCCAACTCATCGAATCCGATCTTGAGTCTCAGCCACAGCGATCTCTCCAGGCACTTCAAGACACTGGATCGGAAACGGATCACCCTTCAGGCTGAGCTCCGTCAGTTGCAGGACTATTACACGACCCGGGAAATCCTTGTGGCTTCGACTCCATCCCTCATGCCGGTAAAAGGCTATCCGTCGGATCGTTTCGGGATGAGGAACGATCCATTCACCGGGGAACGGGATTTCCATCCCGGTATCGACATCTCGGCGCCCAAGGGGAGCAAGGTGCTGGCGGCCGCCGACGGTTTGGTCGTGTATGCCGGACGACGCCTGGGCTACGGGAAGCTCGTGAGCATCGAGCACAAGTTCGGGCTGGTCACACGGTACGGCCATCTGGACCGCTACACGGTGAAGGCAGGCCAGCGGATCAAGAAGGGCGATATCATCGGATACGTCGGATCTACGGGAAGGGCAACCGGTTCCCACCTCCATTACGAAGTCCGGCTTCGCAACCAGCCACTCAATCCTATCCGCTTCTTCAAAGACACCGAATAGCCTCTGAACTGGGACGCCCCGACCTATGGGACCCATAGGTCGAATGGGCCAGGCCCGGTTGTCGGACCTTGTTCGAATCAAGGTCCCATGAGTCCCATATGTTCCATAGGTCTCAGGCCGTCCCACAATCGGTCGGCCGGAGCAGGGAGGCTGTCGATTTCCCGTCCCCGTCTCACGACATCTCCTTCCTTTCGAATTTCCACTCCGGCCGCCTTCTCTCCCTCGCACCTTTTGGTCCATTGGTCGCATATCCTCGTAAGTCACAACTGAACAATCGGTTACAGCGCCCGAAGCGGATGACGGACAGATGACGGATAATAGATAGTCTCGACAGTGTCCGGAACAATAGTCTGCATGTGTCCGTGACTTTCAAGCGGCGCAATAACAGGTCTCGACGGAAAAGAGGACCAAGGGCCGCCGGCTAGACTTTTCTGGTTGGCCGGCATCTAAGACGTACGAAGCCCATGCACCAGACGGATGAGTATCTCCTGGAAATGGCGATCCAGGGTGACGGGGGATCGTTCGGCGCGCTCGTCCAGCGTTGGGAAGGAAAGATCTACGGATTCATTCGGCGCTATGTGGGTGATCGGGAGGACGCCCGGGACTTGACCCAGGATACTTTCGTGAAGGCCTATCAGCATCTGGATCGACTCTCGAATCCGGCCTTCTTTTCTGCGTGGCTTTACAAGATAGCCCTCAATGAATGCCGGATGTGTTTTCGCCGTCAGAAGGGCTCCCGTTCCGTGCCACTGGAAGACACGCAGAAGGAAGTGGATCAGCGCGAGCGGGAAGAAGTTCTGCCTGATCGGACGTTCGAAGGGAGGGAGCGCCTGCGGCGATTGGAGGAGGCTTTTCAGCTTCTTCCGCCCGAGCAGCGGGAGGTGATCCTGATGAAGGAGTTTCAGGGACTCCGGTTCCAGGACATTGCCTCTGTTCTGGAAGTCCCATTGTCGACGGCGAAATCGCGTCTCTACGTTGGGTTGAAGACGCTGCGTCGACTCATGGAGGAATCGTATGACCTGTGAGCAGTGCCGAGAACGCATGATCGATGTGATGTATGGGGAGGAGGTTCCGCCACGACTCTCCTATGAGTTTTTTGCTCACTTGAACGTCTGCGGCAGTTGCGACCGTGAGTATCGGGAACTTCTGGAGACCCGGGAGGCCCTCGCGGAGTGGAACCTGCCCGCGAATCTGGGCGGTGAATCGGATTCGGAGGCCTCCGCCGGTCCCTGGTCATCCGGGCGTTGGCGGAAGTGGCTTCCCGATATCGGCCGGATCGCTGCCGGGATTATGGTGCTCTTCGGAGCCTTTTCTCTACTCCAGTCCGTTGGATTGATTCCGGGGCGGAATCAGCCGGTGAGCGAGAAGCGGGTCGAGCAGATGGTTCAGGACCTCGTCGTTGCCCGCCAACAGGAGACCTTGAAGGTCATCGGCCAGGCGCTGTTGGACATCAAGGAGGATATGGAGGACCGAAACAAGGTCAATCTCCAGACGGTTTACGGCGACCTGTATTCTCTCGAGGAGAAATACCTCACGGTTCTGGAAGAGAATAACCAACAACTCAGGCGACTAACGAGACGGTGAGGGTGTCACCATGTGGTATATACTGTGTGGTTTGATAGGTCTGGTGGTGACGGGACCCGCGGTGTACGCAGGGCAGGTCGGCGTAGACCCGACGCTGATCGAACTGAAGAAGGACGCCAGGGTATTCGAGCGGATCGTCACCGAGGTATTGCGTCAGAACTTCGAGAATCCTTTTGCGATCGCCGCCGATCCTCAGGCCGCCTACCTTCCCGGATATGGCGTTGTGATTTCGTTCCAACTGAAGCTGAATCGGAGCACGATTCGCGGGTTCAGTGGCGACATCCCGAATCCTTCGGTATCAGACGGGAGGACGACTGAGGAGCAGATTGAGTTGGTCAGGCAGACGGTGATTCGATCACTGGCGGACTATGCCAGCACGCTCAAGCATTTGAGGAGTGACGAACGGGTCGCGATCTGTGCGCACATCGAAGACCGAAACGAACTAGATCCGCTGAAGAAACGCACCGACATTGTCGGCAGTTCGACAAAGGGAGACATTGACGACTACGTCACCCGAAAGATCAACCTCGACGAATTCAAACGACGGGTTCAGTTGCTGGAGTATTAGATGATTCAGCTTTCGGATTTGATGGTACGCAAGCGCTTTGGAGAGGCCCTGGTCGAGAAGGGCGTGATCTCTCAGGAGGAACTGAACACCGTTCTCGCGCTGCGCAGTCAGACTCAGGAACGCGTGGGGAAGCTGCTGGTGGATTTGGGAGCGCTGTCCGAAACCGATCTGGTCAGGCATCTCAGCGATTACCTCGGGATACCTTTTGTTACGGCAGAGCAGTTTCCTACGGTGCCGGTCCTCGAAAACACTTTCTCGGTCAAGTTCATGCGTGAGTGTCGCTTCGTCCCCATCGGTCGTGAAGGAGACGAGCGCCTCATCCTGGCGATGGTGGATCCCCTGGACAAGGCGACGCTGGACGCTGTGAAGCTCTATTCGCGCTTTCAGAGCATCGACGTCTACCTTGCACCGGAAAGTGAGGTCATGGACCTGATCGAGAAGTTCTATGGGAACCAGTCGTCGAGTCTCGGGCGGATCGTCGAAGGAATCGGCGAGGACGGGATCGACACGCTGAGCGACGATCTGGAAGACATCGAACAGCTCAAAGACCTTGCCTCGGAGGCGCCGGTCATTCGGCTGGTCAATCTGATCATTTCGCGAGCCATTGAGGCCAGAGCTTCGGATATTCACATCGAACCGTTCGAGAAAGAACTCAAGGTCAGGTATCGGATCGACGGCGTTCTCTACGATGTGGAGTCTCCCCCGAAACGCCTGAAGGCGGCCGTTATCTCCCGAATCAAGATCATGGCCAAATTGAACATCGCCGAACGGCGGATCCCGCAGGACGGCCGCATCAAGATGCGCGTTCTGGGCCGGGAGATCGATCTCCGCGTCTCCACTCTGCCGACGATGTATGGGGAAAGTGTGGTCATGCGGATCCTCGACAAGAGCAACACCCAGATCTATGATCTCGAGTCCCTCGGGTTTTCGACGAGGATGCTGGATCAGGTTGGAGAGCTGATCCAACGACCCCATGGAATCATCCTGGTAACCGGTCCGACCGGCAGCGGCAAGACGACGACCCTTTACGCGGCGCTCACCAAGATCAACCTGCCGGACCGAAAAATCATCACGATCGAGGATCCCGTCGAGTACCAGATCAACGGTATCAACCAGATTCACGTCAACCCTCAGATCGGGCTGACTTTCGCGGCGGGTCTTCGGTCGATCGTCCGCCAGGACCCGGATGTGATCATGGTTGGAGAGATGCGAGATTTGGAGACGGCGGAGATCGGCATTCGGGCGGCTCTGACCGGTCATCTCGTGTTCAGCACTCTCCACACCAACGATGCTCCCAGCGCCATCGCGCGCCTCGTCGACATGGGTGCCGAGGACTATCTGATAGCTTCTTCGGTGTTGGGTGTGCTGGCGCAGCGCCTGGTCCGGGTCATCTGTCCGCACTGCAAAGAACCACAGGAAATGGATCTCCGGTATCTTCAGGATATCGGTTTTCTGACGGAAGACTGGGAGGGCCGGATTTACGAAGGAAGGGGCTGCAAGGAGTGCAGCAATACCGGGTTTCGCGGTCGACTGGGTATCTACGAGTTGATGCTGATGGACGATGAGGTTCGTCGACTGACCATCACGAATTCGGATGCGGGTCAGCTTCGCAAGACCGCCATTCGAAATGGGATGGTGACGCTTCGGCAGGATGGTTTCGGGAAGGTCCGTGCCGGGTTGTCGACGATCTCCGAAGTTATGCGGGTTACCCAGGAGGCGTAGACGGGACGATAGGGTCCCCGGCACGGGATCCTCATATCGACGCAGAGGATCGGATTGAAATGCCCTTTTTCGAGTACAAGGCGGTGACACCGGAGGGGAGGGTGGTGGAAGGCACCCTGGAGGCGGCCGACCGAGCCGTCGCTCTCTCCAGACTCGAAGAACAGGGACAGCTTCCGATTAAGGTCCATTCTCGCGACGAGGATGGGATCTTCGGATCGGAACTGAGACTTCCCTGGAAGCGCAAACGAGTTCGGCGCAGCGACCTCCTGATCTTCACTCAGGAGTTGGCGGCGTTGTTGCGAGCCGGATTGCCACTGGATCGGAGTCTGACGATTCTCGGCGACCTGACCGAGAACGAGTACCTGCAGGAAATCGGTCGTGAACTGCTCCTCGAGATCAAAGGAGGCAAGTCCCTCTCGGAAGGCATGGCGGTCTATCCGCAGGTCTTTCCCAAGCTCTACGTGAACCTGATTCGCGCGGGGGAGATCAGCGGGACCCTGGACCAGATCCTGGCACGAGTCGTTGAGTATCTCGAGAGTGCGGATGAATTGAAGAACTACATTATCTCTTCCCTGATCTACCCGGCGATTCTGGCCCTGGTCGGCAGCGCTTCGATCATCGTGATGGTGACGTTCGTCATCCCCAAGTTCTCCGAAGTCTTCCAGAATGCGGGTATGCCGATTCCGCTTCCCATGAAGATTATGCTCGGCTTGAGTGCGGTGGTCACCGGCTACTGGTGGTTGTTTCTGGGTGGTGCGATCGGCTCGATCTACCTCTGGCGGAGGAATCTCGCCACCGAATCGGGTCGGCTCAACTGGGATCGAAGAATGTTGCATCTGCCCATCCTGGGCAGTGTCCTGCAAAGGCTCGAGGTCAGTCGCTTCGCGCGCACGCTGGGGACGCTTCTGCACAGCGCGGTTCCCTTGATTCAGTCCATCGGCATCGTTCGGGATGTCGTGGGCAACAAAGTGATCTCTACCGCCATGGATCGCGTCATTTCAGGTGTCAAGAAGGGAGAAGGGCTCGCGCGGCCCATCAAAGAGGAAGGTGTATTTCCACTCTTTGCGGTTCACCTGCTCGAGGTGGGGGAGGAGACTGGGCGTCTCGACGAGATGTTGTTCCAGATTGCCGATACCTACGACCGGGATCTGAAGACTTCGGTGAAGCGACTCGTAGCTTTGTTCGAGCCGGCGATGATTCTGATCATGGGATTGCTGATCGGCGTGATGGTCGTTTCGATGCTTTATTCGATATTCAGCATCAATGCCGTTCCCATGTGACAACGAAAGGATTCACGGCTTCAACCCGAGGCCATGAGAGGAAATCAGCATGAGGATGAACGAAGACGGATTCAAGAAACGCGGCACAGCTCAACGAGGATTTTCCCTGATCGAGTTGATCGTCGTTCTGGTCATACTGGGTCTACTGGCCACCATTGTCGGGCCCCGAGTCATCGACCAACTAAGCAAGGGCAAGGCGAACATTGCGAAAGTCCAGATTGCGGATCTGGAAGGTGCGCTGGGATTGTTCCGGTTCGACGTGGGCAGGTACCCGACGACGGCCGAAGGGTTGAATGCTCTCCTGGAGAATCCCGGGCTCGACAACTGGTCTGGCCCCTATTTGACCAAGAGTACTCTTCCGAAGGACCCATGGGGGCATGAGTATCAGTATCGGTCTCCCGGAATGCACAGTGACTACGACCTTTACTGTTTGGGAGCCGATGGTGTCGAAGGAGGAGAAGGCGATAACGCGGATGTTACGTCCTGGTGATAGGACTGCGGGTTTCACGCTGCTCGAGATCGTCATCGTGCTGGTGCTCATGGGCGCCGCCGCGCTGGTGATTGCTCCGAACTTCATCGCAGGTTTGGGCAGCATCAGACTCGAAACGGCGACGCGCGATCTGATCACCAACATGAAGTGGGCGCGTTCGGCTGCCGTGTCGGAACAGAATGTCCGCCGGGTGATTCTCACGGCTCCCGACACCCCCGATGCGCCCTTTTCGTACCTTCTGACGGACGAATTCGAACGGCCGTTGAGACGTGTCGAATTGCCGGAGGGAGTCTCGTTTGCCGATCCTGAACAACTCCCCATGCTGATCAGTTTCTACAGCAACGGCAGGAGTTCGGGCGGGACCATCACACTCGTCAATGAGCGAGGGAGGAAGCTCCAGATCGAGGTGAGCCCGATCACCGGTTTCGGCCACCTGATCAAAGCGCAGCCTGCGGGGACATCATGAAACGGAGGGGCTTCACACTGCTGGAGGTGGTCGTCGCTACGGCGCTGTTGGGTGTCGGCGTGGGGATCGCGATGCAGGTCTTCAGCGGTGGTCTTGGCAACATGCGGAGGATCGACCTCGCTCACCGGGCGATGAATCACGCTGAGAACGTGATGAATGAGATTCTCAGTGATCAGTCGATCACCGGCCCCATCCAACTTTCGGGAGACCTGGACGAGGATTTCAGCTACACCGCTTCGGTCCAGTACTGGAATCCGCCGGAGGATCAGGGGCTCAAGCTCGACATTACGCAAAAGCCGATGGATCTGCTGAGCGTCGTCGTCGATATCCAGTTCAAGCACGATCGGTTTGGGAAGCACTACCGGGCGGTTTGTCTGAAGGCGGTCTCGCTCCAGCCGGAGCAGGGAGGACTCGTCCCCTCCGGGAATCCTCTTCAGCGCCTGTTTGGAGGACGCCACCCATGAGGAACTCGCAGCTCAGCCGGGCCACGAGGGGTTTCACGCTCATCGAGCTGATCATTTCCCTCACGATTCTGGCTCTGATGGCCGGAATCGTCTTCTCGGCGCTGAGGATGGCCGTCAATACTTTCGACCGAAGCCAGATCCGGATCGACAAGGCCGCGACCCAACGTGTTCTCTTCGAGATGATCAAGAGGCAGATTGGTTCTCTTTATCCCGTTCGTCCCAGTGCGGGGTTCGTCATGGCTTCGGACCCGAATCAACAGCTCGCGGACCCGATAGCCCAGATGCAGGCGGCACAGGCTCCTCTCTTCGACGGTGAACCCGATTTCGTGGTGTTCGTCACCGTGGCCCCGTTGGTGTTGATCGAGAATCCCGGATTGACCGTCGTCCGATACGGACTCGCACAGAACGAATTTGGAGACTACTACCTGGGTTCCATGGAATTGAGGTACACCGGACAGGAGAGCTTCAACCTGATGGTCACGGCGCCCAGCGGGAAGCCGCTTCCCCTGGTCGAAAAACTTCAAACCCTTTCGTTCCAGTATTACGGATTCGATCAGAACAGCTCGAGCTACGCCTGGTTTCCCGTCTGGAGGGGAGACGAGATGGGCGGCGTCCCGGAGGCCATCCGAATCAACTTCGATTCGGGCTATGTGCTCGTCCCGGTCAACGCCATTTTCGGGGGAAGTGCGGCCGGCCTTCACCCGACGCTCGGAAACGTCGGCTTCTGATGATGACGCAAGTTCAGCTCTTGGACTCAGACTTTTTGGGACACTCGGCATCTTCAGAGTGTGAAATGCGTGGTGACCGAGGGGCCATCCTGATCGTCGTGCTCTGGGTGTTGCTCGCCCTCAGTCTGATTGCGCTTTCCTTTGCGGCATCGATCCGAACCGAAGTGGACGCCGCAAGAAACGTCGTTCAACAAAAGCAGTCGTACTACATGGCGCGAGCAGGCATTGAGTATGCGATTTATCGGATCCTCGAAACGCAGAGTGCTTTCTACCAGGCCCAGCAGCAGGCACAGAACCCCGGCCTTCAGCAAGTCCCGGATGTCCTGCTGGGTTCGGTCTCTCTGAGCCTGGCCGGCGGAGGGGCGGACGTCGCCATAGGGGACGAGTCTGGTAAGATCAGCGTCAACGCAGCGCCGCCGAATCTGATCTACAACCTGTTGTTGATGATCGGGGTTCCCGGGCCGACGGCGGATGTGATTACCGATTCGATTCAGGATTGGATCGATCCGGATGAGTTGGTGCATGATTTTGGTGCGGAATCGGATTACTATTTGGGTTTGAAAGAGCCGTACCCTGCCAAGAACGGTCCCATCGACGTTCCGGAGGAGTTGCTCCTGATTCGGGGGGTGACTCCCGAGATCTACTATGGGATCAAAACCAAGTCTGATAACGGAGAGCCGATCGAGCTTTATGGTCTGCAGAAATACTTGACCACGTTTTCCAACGCGCGACAGATCAATGTCAATTCGGCACCGGTCCCGGTGTTGGCTGCGATCCCTGGGCTGAACTATGACGTCGCCGTGGCGATCGCTCAGATTCGTGCGCAGCAGCCGCTGACCGATCCCGCCCAGATTGGTGAGCGAATACCGGGTATCAGCGGGGAAGCCCTGACGTTTCTCTCCGTCATGCCGACCAACGTTTTCTCGGTCAACAGTCTGGGACACGTGAATGGATCAAAGGTCGTCAATCGGATTCGGGCCGTATTGCGGGTCGATGGCAGGGGGCCGACGGGGTACGCGGTTCTCTACTGGAATGAGTCCAACACAGAGTTGTAGGGTTTAGCTGATGTTCAATCTCGATTCAGCACTGGGTATTGAGATTCAGGCGGACCGGCTGGTCATGGCCTCAGTCGAAAAAGGTCTTCAGGACTTTCAGCTGAAGTCGTATCTCATCATCGACCGCTTTCGCGAACTGCCCCGTCCTGAGCTGCTTGCGCGGGTGCAGCAGTTCCGCAGCGGGAACGGCTTCAACTCCGAAAACATCACCGTTGGAGTTCCGCGCGACTGGGTCGTGATTCGAGAGATCGACCTTCCCCTCGAAGTCGAGGAGAATCTGGATGGTGTTGTTCGTGCACAGGTCGAGAAGCTGGAGCCACTGGAGGATGCAAAATCGAGTTACGACTTCCACGTCCTCACCCGTGATGAAGAGCTGAAGAGAATCGTGCTGCAAGTCGTGATGATTCGGCGGGATGTCGTCGATGAGCTCCTGGATCTGTTTAAAGAGTTGGAGCTCTATCCGGCATTCGTCTCGTTTTCGACCGCGGGGCTGCAGGCGATACTGGCCGCACATGAAGACGGGCTGCCCAAGAATGAGGGTATTCTGGTCCTGCGTCTCCAGTCGGGACGGGTTGAGATGATGGCGTCTTCTTCGGAACAGCACATCTGTTCCGAGGTCATGTCCATGCAGGAGGAGCCTTCGGCCGAGGCCGTTCTCGGACAGGTGGCCGAGAGCCTGAATCCCTATGCCGACCAGTTTGCGTCGTTTTCGAAGCTGTACTTGGTCGGAGAGTGGAGCGAACAGCAACTGAGTTCCCTCAAGTCCCGGATCACGGACTCTGAACTACTCACCTCGCGGCTCCATCTCAAGCACAAGGGCGTCGACAGAAAGACGCTGGGAATCCTGCTTGCCGCGGCAGGACTGGGGATTCGGGGCCTGCTGCGCAGGGGCCCGCGCTACAATCTGATACCGGAAGAACGCCGTGTCGTCAACACTCGCGCCAGCCTTGTTCCGACTTACGTGCTGGCGATTGTATTGCTGGCAGTGTTGGCCGCTTTGGGAACCCGGAGCTACTTTCAGCAGTCAGCTCTCGCCGCGCAGGTCGATTCTGAGATTCAGGGGTTGCAGGGGGAAGTCAACCACGTTCTCGGGCTGCGCGATGAGGTCGAAACCAAGAGAACGGAAGTCGAGAAGTTGCAGAAGCTGCTGCAGGACAGGCAGAAGACGCTGGCGGTCATGAAGGACCTGACCGAAAGGATCCCGAACGACGCCTATCTGACGAGTCTGCAGATCCAAGGCGAACAACTGACGATGCAGGGTTACGCGGATCAAGCTTCGTCGCTGCTTCCGATCCTTGCCCAATCCCCGTTCCTCGAGAGTGTCAAGACGAACTGGATTACCAAGGATCCGCGAAAGGCCAACCAAGAGCGATTCAATTTTGAGGCCAAGGTCAAGTAGATGAAGATTTCAAAGCGCGATCGGAAGGTTCTGATCATCGGCGGGGTAGGAGTTGCACTCATCCTGGTCGTCGTCTACGTCGTGCTTCCCCTGTATCAGACGATGTCCGAGGCACCGGACCAGCTGGCTCAGAGGCGGCGGGTGCTCGATCAGCACGTGCGCGCGATAGGCGGCGAGGCGGCTTACCGGCAAGAGAGCGAGTATTTGGACCAGGAGTTGCAGCGTCTGCACTCGCAGCTCCTCGACAGCAGCGATCCGGCGGACGCACAGGTCCAACTGGAGAGTCTGGTGCGGTCGCTGGCAGAGCAGAACGGCGTCGGGATCACTCGGAGTACGCCGCTTCAAGAGCGGAAGCAGGGGGAGGAGTACGCGAAGGTTACGGTTCAGTTGACCCTGCAGGGTGCGATGGGAGAGCTGGCGGCGTTCATGCATGCCCTGGCGAACCATCCCAAGTACCTGGTCGTCGATGACCTCTTCGTCAATGGTTTTCAGGTGGGCAAGGATATTCGCCTCCAGCCGCGCATGAGTGTTTCGGGCTTCATCCGGCTGACGAAGACCGGTTGAGAAAGAATCATGGCAAAACGAATCCTTTTGCTCAATCTTTTGCTGCTCTTTCTGGTCGCCGTTGCCGCCTACGAGCTGGTGCAGAGCTGGCAGGGCTACGGGCAGGAACAGAATCTGACAAAGATCCTGAATCAAGCCAAGGCTCAGATTGGGCGGGGCCAGGTTCCGGCGGGCACCGACCTGACGCAGGATCCTCCAATTCATGACTTTTTCGTCATCGGCGAGCGGGACCTGTTCAGTCCGGACCGCAGGCCCAAGCCGGTGGATGCGGACCAGCAAGCGGCCCCCGAAGCTCCGAAATTCCCGAAGAAACCCGAGATGGTGGGTGTCTCGGAGATCGGCGGAGTCAAGCGGGCCCTACTGACCGTGTTCGACACTCCCAGATCGAAGGGTGAATCGAATTCCTATGCGATCGGTGATTTCGTCCAAGGCTGGGCCCTGTCCGGGATCACGAATACGACCGTGACATTGAAGTGGAATGACCAGACCGAAGTGATCAGCATATTCGATACCGATTCCGGCCAGTCGCCCGCAGCCAGGCCCGCCCGGAAGGTTGCTGCGGTCAATATTGTCCGGATCGGAAGCCAGTACGCGGCGGTCGAAACGACGAGCCCCGAACAGTCGGAATCCGATCAAGGCAACCGTCCCGGGCTTCAGGGTGTGGGCACCCCGAGACAGGCTACACCACGGGCGCGCCCGGGGACGAACCAGCGCAGGAATCCAGGGAACCGTCGATCTCCGACGGGTGGACGCTCGTCCTCGCCGCTCGGCGCAAGCGGCATGGTGGGCTTTCCTACGCCGGTTCCACAGTCGACACCGAACCCTCAATGACCGCCGGATGGGGAGTCCACGGCGCAACAGCGGACAGAATGCCTGAGAGTAAGCGAATGAGAACAATGAGAAGTCTGGTATGGATCAGTAGCCTGTTGATGTCCGGAAGCCTGTGGGCGGCCTCGACCTCACCGCTCGTCTTCTACCAGGAGCCCGCGACGACTCCCAATCGGGGGACGGGGCTTGTGGGCGGCGGCAGCATCCCGCGGCCGGCCCCTTCCCAGACGGAGCCGACGGCCGAACAACAGAAGAAGCTGTTCCAACAGCGGGTCAAGGAAATGCAGGCGGCGAGAGCGGCCGGCAAGACCGGAGATAACGGGGCCAACCCGGCGGGGAGTGGGGACAATCGAGCCGATCAGACCAAGCTTCCCGTCACTGCTCAGCTGGAGCACACGAACACTCCCTCGGGGCCCGGCGTCAAGCTGAACTACAAGAATGCACCGATCGATGAGGTCATCAACTCGATCATGCAGGAACTGGGCTACTCCTACGTGATCGATCCGCAGGTGCAAGGAACCGTGAATATCTTCAGCATGCGGGAGATTCCGCGGGACAAACTGTTCGGGGTTCTCGAGCAGTTGCTGAAGCTGAACGGATTGGCCATCATCAAGCAGGACGGCTACTACGTCATCGTTCCGATCAACGAGGGACCCAGCGTCCCCCACGAAGTGCTGACGAGCCCGCCGCCGACGGGGACAGCGCCCCAAACACCGTCTCAACAGGAGCCCGGGCAGACGCCGACTCCTGAGCAAGCTCCTCCCCAGCAGCCTGACGCATCGACAGAGCAGCAGCCCCAGGAGGCCTCCACACAGAAGGTGTCGTCTGCGGCTCAGGGACCAGAGACGGCCGCCGGTCCCAACGTCATCCAGGTCGAGAGTCCCCAGGGACTGTCTCGGGAGGGAGTCGTGACCTATGTGGTGCCCCTCAACTACATCGTATCGGACGACATGTTGAAGATGGCCCAGGTCTTCCTCTCTCCCGGAGCTACGGTGGTCGACTTTGCTCCCGCCAATATGCTCATCATCACGGACTATCCGAAGAACATTGAGCAGGTGCTGACGCTCGTCGATCTGCTCGACACCCGGTATTTCGAACTCAACACGGTCGATCTGCTTTCGATCCGCTTCAACAAAGCGACTGATGTGGCGGAGGACCTCGCCAAGATCTTCGCACCGGGGGATACCGCTGCCGGTGTGCGCATCGTGGCCATCGAGCGGCTGAACAGCATCCTGGTGGTCACACGCTCACCGGATGTCCTTGCCGAGGTCAGGAAGTGGGTCGACAAGCTGGATGCGCCTACATCCACCAGCAACATCAAGACTTACGTCTATCAGGTTGAGAACAATACTGCCGTCCAGATTGCGCAGATCCTGGCCGAACTCTATCAGGGTGGGACCGGACTCCCCTCTTCGGTAACGGGCGGAGCCGCGGAAGAGCAACAGGGAGGGCAGGGCGCACAGGCGAGTTCTCTGGGACAGTCCCGTCAGGCCATTCGGGAACCTGGATTCGTACAGGGAGGTTCGACCTTCAACCAGTTCGGCGGAGGCGGCTACGGCCAATATGGCGGCTATGGCGGTGGTTATGGGGGCGGGGGCTATGGGAGCTATGGTGGTTATGGCGGATATAGTGGTGGCTACGGTGGTTACGGCGGCGGCGGGGGGAATGCGCTTGGCACGAGGTTGGGGCCGGCCCTCTCTTCCGCGTCCCAGTCTCAGATTCGCTCCGTCTATGCCGGCAACGTCAAGATCGTCGTGAACGAGTTCAACAATTCGCTGATCATCCAGGGGACGGAGTCCGACATCGATTTCATTCTGAACACGGTCAAACAACTGGACACGCTTCCCCGTCAGTGTGTGGTTGAAGCCAGAATCTATTCAGTGGAGTTGAACAACAATCTTAGTTTCGGCGTTTCGGCGTTCCTGCAGGCACGGGGGGCCGGGGCGGCCGCCGAAGGCGGGTCTTCGGTTGCTACGTCCGGTTCGATCGGCTCCGGAACCTTGACGGCGACGACGCGTGCTATCGTCGGGAGTGAGCGCGAGATTCAGGCCATTATCACCGCTCTGAAGGCCAAGACCGACGTCGAGGTCTTGGAGGCGCCCCGTATCCTCACCCTTGACGGTACGCCAGCTTCGATCAACATCGGTGGAGAGGTGCCCGTCACTTCGGCTTCCTATGGCAACCCTCTCACCAGCGGGACCACGAACTTCATCAATTCGATCCAGTATCGGCCTACGGGAACGACCCTCTTGTTCGTTCCTCGCATCAGTGCAAGCGGGCTTATCACGATGGATGTCGTCCTCGAAGTCAGTTCGGTCGCAGGCGGATCCGATCTGACGCCTACGATCAGCCGGCAGTACATCCAGAGTTCTTTTCTCGTGCAGGACGGTCAGTCGATCGGCATTGCCGGTTTGATCAGCGACAGTCACCGCGTGACCAAGTCGCGTGTTCCCGTGCTGGGCGATATCCCCATCGTAGGGGCTCTGTTCGGCACGACGTCGAACGACAAACGACGCTTCGAGCTGATGATTTTCATAACTCCGAAGGTCATCCGCAATATGGCGACCTCGGCTGAGCTGACATTGGAGTTCAAGCGAGCGATGAAGAACGCCTACCAGTTCATCGACAAGAAGGAGGCGGAGCAGAAAGCCCTCATCGAGAAGCGGGAAAAGCAGGCGGCCGAGCAGCCGAAGCCGGCGTCTGACAAGCCTGAGAAGCAGTGAGAAAGGTCCTGCGGGAACCGGCGGCCGGGTGGTGATTTCCGGGAAGGGCCCGCGAGGCTCTGAAAACACGCCGTCGAGTTGACCTCCCCAACCGAGGTGGAACGCGGCCTCAGCCCTCTATTTCGGCGGGCGCGTCGGGTTCACTTTCTTTTGTCGTGTGAACCAGCGCTCGAGATCGTTCATGTAGTTGTAGAAGACGGGAATCTCGAAGACCTGGGTCGCGTCGCCCTGGCGGATCTTCAGAGTGATTCTTCCTTGCACATTCTCTTCGGTGAGCTTTGGCCCCGAATAACGGAACGCAATTCTCCCCGTGCTGTGAGAAGGTACGGTCGTGACGGATTTGACGATGGTCAGCATCGACGCGTCGTAGTCGAGGCTGACGACCTCGGCCGGCAGATCCAGGCCGTTCCGGATTTGGAGAGGGGCAGTCTGCTGGGGTGAGATTGCGTAGAAGGCCAAGCGTTTGGGCAGGACATCCAGTCGCGCCGGCAGGGGAGGCCGGGGCATCGTCTCGATCGCGTGAAAGATTCTGTCGGTGACCGAGGCGGGTTTTTCGACGCGAACCTTCCATCCCTGTTCCGTCTTGACCCAGGTGTCGGTGGCTTCGGTCTTCAGGTAGGTCTGCAGTACAGCGCGGTCGAACGAGACCAGCACCTTTGCGGTCTCGTCGTTGACGAGGTTGATCCCCACGCACTGTGTGTTCCTCAAGTCGGCGTCCTGCCGGTTCAGAAAACTGTTGAGGTCCTCCGAATAGACGAACTGCATTGCCGTCACCTTGTCATGTTTCTCGAGGGCGTGCCAGTACGCCGTCACCGCCTGGGTCAGTCCTTCCGGCGCGGATTCACAACCGTCTGCAGGAGGGCCCAAGACCAACAGGAGAAGGAGGAGGTTGAGCATAGAGGAGAGACTATCAGAAAAAGGAAAAGGGCTGGTCGAAACCAGCCCTTTTCGCATCTTTGAACTTAGCTGACGTGCAATTCGCCGCTACTGCGCAACTTCAGTTCCCACAATTGGGACGCCGGTGAAATCAGACTGCATCGGGAACGCCTGCTGGCTGGATACCGAAGTGAAAGTGTTGACGTAGGTTCCTGCTATAGCATCGAAGTTGCCGACGAAATAGCAGTACCCAATGAAGTCTTCGGTCGCCGCGTCGAACCCTGCCGCTCCCAAGATGTCGCTGACGTAGGCCGTCCAAGTCCCGCCAGCCGGCAACATTCCGGCGGCGTCGAGACCGGCTCCAACACTGGGGTCGCTGTCTGAATTGAACGTCCACGTCGATCCATCAATGCGGTTGTAGCAGAAGACCCAAACGGCACCTTCCGTGTTGAGGCCGGTCGGGAATCCGCTGAGATCGAGCCCAGGGACCTCGGGCGTGGCCATCGTGTTGCTGACGGACACCGCGGTCTTTTCACCAGTCGCTGGGAGTTCCGCCGCGAAGGCGGCCAGTGTGGCCGAGTACTGTGGCGTGGCGTCTTCCTGCAAGAACACCTGTGAGTCTGATCTTCCTGCGGCGGATATGTTCACGCCGAATGCGAGAAGCAAAACACCACAGATCAGGATCCACTTAGACTTTCCCATGCTCTCCACTCCTTTCAATACACACAAAATCAGGTTAAGACTTTCAGCTCCAAACCTACTAAATGTGCAAAAGATTTATGATTTCCCCACTTTAAGCCGCTCTGCACCCAAAAACTCTCGCGTATTGTATCTACTTAAAATGGAAAGGGTCAAGAGCCTAAATTCGCCTAAGTCAAGAAGAACTGTCGACTTGCGAAGCGAACCCAGGCTCTTGAACTCCTCTCTCCTCCCAACCCTTCAAACCGACTGCCTACTGCTCCTGGAGCTGTTGAGCCTGACGGTACGCGTTAAGGGCGTCCTTGAGACGCCCCTCCTGCTTGAAAAGCTTACCCTCGAGCATAATCAGAGCAAACCGGTTTTCGTTGCGCACCGTCTTCCGGAGCGCCTCGTCGACCACTCGGTGTGCCGGCTCGAACTGACGGTTTGCCACGAGACCAGTCACGACCGCCCAGGCTTCTTTCACAACGAGCTCTTCCTGAGCCCCGCTGAAACCCAGATCGAGAATCTTCTGGAATTCAACCGGGACCCGCGAGTATTGTCCCTCGTTGATCAAGATCGTGATGATCTCATGCTGTGCCGCCGCATAACGCAGCTTTGCGTCATCTGACGACTGCCGCGTCAAGTTCTGAGCCGCGACTTGGCCTGAAACCAGGAGTAGAAGCAGCGCGATAAGACACACTACTTTCTTCATTTTGCGACTCCCCCAAGGTCAAACGGATTCTTCTGTTTCGCCTGCTCCAGCGTAAAGAAAGGATTTTGCGGCTGCTCAGGGTCCAGGAAAGGATTGGCGTCGACCTTGATCGAGAAAGCCTCGAGGCGAGCCAGAATCTCCTGATCGACGGAGCCGGAATGACGGGTCTCGATCGCCACCAGACCCGTCAAAAGAAGCAGCAGCAAAGCCCCCAGTCCGTAGCGGGCCTGGGGCAGTCGAAACAGATCCAACAGGGTCGAAAAGGCCGGGTGGGAGGTACGGGCTCCCTCCATCTCCTGGATTCGAGCTTCAATGCGCTGCCACAGGAAAGGAGGCGGTTCGAGCCTGACCTCACGCGCAGACTGGAGAACCCTGTCGACCTCCAGCTGTTCGGCGTGGAACGTGGCACAATCCGGACACTCCGCCAAATGCTGGAAGAGTGCCTCTTCTTCCGCATGCGAGGTGCGGCTGTCAAGCCATTCCACGATCTCTCGACGCCATCTCCGGCAATTCATCTACTTTTTTCTCTTGGACTTCGTCAGGTAGTCGGTGACAGCTCCTTTGACCGCTAACCGTGCCCGATAGATATCCGTCTTGACGGATAGCAACGACCGGCCGACTACCTTGGTTATGTCCTCGTAACTCATCTTCTCAAATACCGCCAGGATGAAAACATCCCGGTATTTTGGTTTCAGAGACTGCAAGCTCGACCGGATGACTCCATGAAGTTCACCTGAAAGAACCTGTCGTTCGGGGTCGAGGCCGTCCGACTCGTCAACCAGAAACTCGAAATAGGGGACCTCTTCGTTGTCGATCGAGACTTCCGGTCGCCTCTTGGTCCGCCTGAGTCTTTGATAAACTTCATTTCGCGCTATCCGATACAGCCAGAATTTGAACTGGCCCGAGTCTCTCAGGTTCGGCAACTCCGCGTACACCTTGAGAAACGTCTCTTGTGTCAGATCCTCCGCTTCCTCGGGCGCGCCACAAAGCCGCCAAACGAAGTTAAAGATCGACTTTACGAACAGGGAGTAAAGCTGATGGAAGTCCTCTGAGGAACCGGACTTGGCGCCTTCGACAAGTCTTTGGAGTTCCTCAGGACTGATTTCTTGCGACATCGGAGATCGACGAGTTTACCTGCCCATCTCCGCGTTTGCCAAGCATGCTGTACATGACTCATCAGCCGTCCCTACCCAAAAGCGACAATAAAAGATGGCCCAGAATCCCGAAAGTTGCAGAAGAAGTGAAGTCTTGACGCAGGTTTGGTCGGGCACTGGTTCGCCCTCTCGATCGCAATCCGTCCCCGGTGTCTGTTTCGGGGAAATTCTGGAAATGAGGGGAGACCGATTCACCGTTCCATAGGCGTCGGGCGCGATCTGTGAGAGGAATCGCTTTCTGAAACGCATAGGAGTGTTGTTTAATGTGTAGTTGATCCAATGGAAGGGATGATTCTGTGAGCCTCAATCTCCGTCGGGTACCGTGGATCCGCGGTCTGCGAAAGCTGCTTTGGAGGGTCTGTGCCGCCATTCTCCTGCTTTCTCTCCCGACCTTTAGCTATCTCATCCCCAAAATTTCCTCTCCAAGTCCTGCTGCGACGGTTGGGCGCGATCATGACGGATCGAGATTCATTCGCGAGGGAGCAGCGAACGGTTTCGTGACCAGTGCCTCCCGGTTCGTCGGCGGTTCGGCGCCCTTCGGTTCGGGAGCGGGCGGTTTCGTGTCGCATTCGGCGCCGCGTGGTTCGAGATCCGTAGTCAGTCCCCACAGGCAACGAAACGTTTTGAACGGCACTCGTCCGGGAACGGGCGGCAGGGGCCCGCTGTCCGCACAGGCGTCGCGCGGCGGGGGGCAATCGGGCGATCCCCGGGCCGACAAAGGAGAAGCCGTACGAGGGCGCCAGCGAGTCGAACCCGCTGTTGCGGCAGAGCTTTCCAGGATGGAGGCCGACTACCGGTCGGCCATGACGAGTTTGTTCCCGTCAACGAGCTACTCCCAGACCGGCCTTATGGGGAATGTGTTCCTGGACGAACTCAACAACCAGAACGGCGGCGGATCAAGCGATTCGAATCCCGACGGCAATGGAAACCAGGACAACGGGAACAACGGGAACAACGGAAACAGCGGAAACAACGGCAACAGTGGGAACAACGGAAACAACGGGAACGGTGGAGACAACGGCTCCGGTTCGGGCGACCAACCGCCTCCGCCGCCCCCGCCTCCTCCCGCGAGTTCGATCCAGGAGGGGTTTCTCGTTTTGACCCACTCAGGGAGCGTCGACCCTCTGGACATTCTGCATCGTGCCGCTCGAGACGCGGACGGCTACTTCGTCTTGGACGACGGCAGCCGGATCGACGTCCTGTCCGGACTTGTGGGCTTTCCGCAGGATATGCTGGTGCTGCCTCAGGACGGAATCCTGATGAGCAAATCCTCGCCGCAGGCCCAGACGCTCAAGATCATTTTGGTCCAGGGCGTTTCACAGGGGACGTCCCTGGCCGGGTATCACGATGTCCGCGGTCAACAGGAAGCTTGGTTCAATGGGACCATGCCCTATGAGAGGATCCTCTCTGTCGCCCTCTACGATATCAACGACGACGGGGAGGAGGAGTTGATCTGTGCGCTCGGCAGCAATCCGAATCTGGTCGTCTACCAAATTGCGGGAGCCGACATCAACTACCTGCGAGAGTTGACGCTCCCCTTCAAACCGGCGGCGCTCGTGACAACCGAGCGGACCGGACCCATCGATGTCCGGTATCTGCAGGTCTTTGACTCGACTCTCAAGCGCTCGGTCACATTCAGTTCTCAATTCACGGGAGCGTACTCTTTTTCGGCGCCGCCGACGTATCAGGGGAAGGAGTCGCTCGACACCATCGCCGACTCGATTCCTGCCGCCAGTTTCACCGCTCTCGTCTACCAGGATCGGGTCGTACTGTTTCAGAACCAGGGCTCGGACCTGGCCTTGATGGCCAGCTTGAGTACGTCGAGCGCTTTCCCTCGTCTCATCGTCGGGGATTACTCCAGCGACCAGACCCGTCAGATGGTCTTTCTCCCTTGAGACTTTCCGCCTTCTTGGGCATCCTCTACTTCCTGATCGCTCCGAGGGGCGGTTTCGAAATGAGAGGGAGCCATCAAGACATGTATTCACGCCAACTGATTCGAATTGGAATCTTCCTTTGTCTTTTTCATTTCTCGAGTGACGTCAATGCCGCCAGCGGGCAGAGCGGAACAAGTCCCGCCGTTTTCCTGCAGGAATCGGGAACGGAGGCTTACAGGGCGGTTTTCGCTCAATACCTGGCCGTTCTTCCCGATGCCGAGGATCCTTCTCTGAGTGTCGATTGCGCGATCTCGATCAGCAATGTCTGTGCGGCGCCGTCCGAAGTCGCACCCTTCATCGGGGGATTCCCGTTGGGCGCTCCGGACCGTGGCCGGATCATTATGCACCTGTACGGCTCAGACGGAACCCACATCCGCTATGTCACCGGCCCCGATTCCCCCGGAGTCGGTTTGGAGCCCGATGGAGAATTGGCGCCTGGCGGGACTTGGCGCGTTCGTCTCGCCGAAGTTCTGGCACACGCGTTGGGAGTGCCGGAGGCGGACGTCAACTTCCAGGGCTACGGCTGGATTCTCTCGGGTTTCGACTGTCTGGCCGGGACTTACAACAATACGGTCTTCGGTGTCGGCTTTACGCAGTCCTACGAGATGGTTCCGGCGATGGGCCAGGGAGGATTCTTCGGCGGCGTGATGATTCCGCACTAGAGAATTTGAGATTTTCGATTTGGGAAGCCGGTAGCTGGAAAACCGGAGAGCGGAGACAAGCGGTCAGAACGCGAATGCAATGAGCGACCCCCTGGACGCCACAGCGGAGAGTTCCAAGGGCGCGTTGCCCAAATGGTCTCAGTCCCGGTTTGGTTTGAAGCTCGGCAAGAGTGGAAAGCCTCGGCAACTATTCCACGCAAAGTACGCCAAGGATTTCTTTGTTTTGGAGCCCTTGGCGTCCGTGACGGCTTTGCGTGAGATCGGATCTGCAAATCTCGACGGACGAGTACCAAGGTCGAGGGGGGTCCGAAGGATTTCGGCAACACGCCCCGCAAATTGAAAATCACAAATCGGAAATCTCTCCCGATGCCCAGTCGGGCTCCCGACTTGCCTTGAGACCGGCGCGGAACCCTCGAGCCCACGATGTCAGCGCGAGCAACATCAATGGCGAGAGCGCTATCGCTTCGGGTAAGTTCCGAGGCCGGGCGCGACATGCACGGAGGACGATCAGCGGGGTGCGATAAAGGGGCAGGATGAGCGCGGCCGAGGGAACATAGCCCAAGTGTCCTCCCCGGAGAATCGGCTGCTCTTTTCGCACCCGGCCACCCCAGTAGCCGAGGTGATAGAGATGTCGCAGCGCCTCGTTCCAGTGTGACCGATGAAAGTGCATAATGCCGGTCGAGCCGTCCCAAAAGGCATGCCGCTGCGCTCCTTCCAGCAGGTGGTGGAAGAAAAGGCGATCTTCCGAGGCAGGAACGTGCTCGGGGAAACCACCCGTCGCCAGGAACTCATCCCTTCGCAACAGGAGATTCGAACTGGACAGGAACCTTCGGGAGCCACTCGGAGTACCCGGTAGGAATTCCGAGAACTCGGTCCAGTGAAGAATGCGGGAAGCGAGGGTGCCAGGGTTGGCATTCTCGACATACCCGCCGGCCGCGACGGTCTCGTTCGACTCATCCAGACGTTTGCGCAGGGTCGGCAGCCAGCTCGGTCGCAGCACGGCATCGGCATCCACAAAGGCCAGAAGATCCCCATCCCCCCGGCTTGCTCCGAGGTTTCGGGCTGCTCCCGCCCACAGCCGTCGACCGGGGCGCAGCAGACGGACGCCGGGGAAATGTGTATTCACCCAGTCCGATACGCTCTCTTCCGAGGAGTCGACAAGTATGATCTCCGGATCCGAACAGTGTTCCTGAGCAAAAATCGAGCGCAGGGTGAAGCCGACAGTCCGCAGATTGCGGTAGCACGGAACCACGAAGCTGACCGAAGCCCCGTCGGAAACCATTTAGACCGTACTCCCCGATTTGGCGGTGAGATCCAATTGCGAGCCGTCGACGACGCCGCGAATCAGGGGCTGCAGGCGACTCCAGCGGAGACTGATGGCGTTGAAGATGATGCTGGCCAGGAACGTGATCAGGAAATAGCTCCATCGAACCCAGGACACCCGATGCTTGCGTAGAAACAGTACGGCGTTACGCCGTGTCCAGTAGATCTTCTGAGAAGGGTCTTTACGCGTCGAGTGACCGCCGACGTGGAAGGCTCGAGCGCAGGGGCAGAAGAATGAGGGCAGGCCTGACAGTTGGACGCGATACAGAAAATCGACTTCTTCGTGGTACATGAAGAAGCGTTCATCGAAGAAACCGCAGCGCTCGAAGACCGAGCGGTGAATGAGCAGGGCCGATCCCAGCAGCAGGGGTACCTGTCGGGTTCCGCTCCAGCGCGCATCATCGAGAGCATTCTTGGCGGTGAAGTGAGCCAGGACATGGCTGTGTGTCAGCCATCCCCACGCGGCCTCGAGATGAGTGGGTGCAGCAGCCCGCAAGACCTTCGGACCGTAGACGCCGGGACCATGTCGCAACGCCGCGTCTACGAGCCGTGCAACGGTGTCTTTCGCTAAGAGGATGTCGTTGTTCAGGACCAGAAAATACTCAGGGCAACGGGAACTCGAAAGGCGTGAGCGTACAATGGCATTGATCGCCGCGCCGTAGCCGCGGTTCGAATCCAGGCAGAGAACCTCGTCGCAGGCGCCTTCCAGGCCCTTAGCCGAGTCGTCGCTCGAGTCGTTGTCGACGACGACCACCTCCAGCGCAGGAAAATGACTGGCGCGAAGCGCTGCGAGGGTCGGAAGCAGCACCTCGGCTCCATTCCAATTCACGCAAACGGCTAGAACTTTCGGAGTTGTCGCCATAGCTCCCGAATACTGATTGTACGGGACCGGCGCATTCGACGCCGTTTTCCAATCGCCGTGGGCGTCTGAACCACACCCGCCGCAAGCCCGCGCAGGAAGTCTGCAGTGTATCCCGCCTTGAGCAGATGAAACAGAAAGCTCCGGCCCCAACCCAAAGTCAACCAGGGGAGGTGCTGGAGCAGTTGGTAGGTCACCATGAGTTGCCAACGATTGCGTGTGATCCAATAGACGCGGTCACGCGTGTAGATCCCTGAGCGGGGGCGCTTCGCCGTTCCCTGCGACCGTCGTCCCGGATCGGATCCGGCCTCAATGTGATAGACGATCGCTTGCGGCAGGTACAAACAGCGAAAGCCGTGCAGGCGGGCGCGCAGGTTCAGTTCCACGTCCTCCAAGTACGTGAAATAGCTCTCGTCGAACCGACCGATCTCCCGGAACATGCTCATGCGATAGAATGCGGCTCCCGCGCTTGCCCCGAAAACCTCTTCCTCGTCGGGGTACCGATCGATCGGCTCGCCGAGCCCCCGCTTGGTGGGAAGCCCCGCCTTTCCGTAGCAGTCGCCGGCGCTGTCCAGATGCGTGCGGTCGGAGAAATCCACCATCCGCGAAGCGAAGATCGAGAACTCGGGGCAGCGTTCGGCCGCCTCGAGGCCCCTTTCAACCCAGGCCGGATCGGCCTCGGTGTCATTGTTCAACAAGGCTGTCAGAGAGGTCGTGACCTTGCCGAGGCCTGCATTGACCGCGCCCGCAAACCCGACGTTCCGACCCAGTGGGAGCGCCGTCATCTCCGGGAATTCGTCCTCGAGCATGGCCAGGGTTCCGTCCGTCGAGCCGTTGTCGACGACCAGAACCTTGGCAGGGACGGTCTGGCTGCGCAGCGATCGCAGACAGTGGGCCAGGAGATCGCGGCGGTTCCAGGTTGGAATGATGACGGTGATTTCTTCAGCCTGTTTCACGGTCGTGGGCTCCGTGAACCGGGATTCGCATTTCCGGGGCGTGCCTCGATCAGGCCTTGCAGGTAATAGTAGCTCATGAGATCCGGGTAATAGTGCGAGAGATCCGGCCACGACGCCTTCTCAGTGAGGCGACATGCCCAGGAAAGGAGCCGCATGCGCAGATGGTCACGTCGCCTGTAGCGGGGGATTCGGTCGATGCTCAAGAAGGACGCCATCTCGGGGTGGCGCTCATAGAGCTTCCAGGCCGAGCGGCCCACCTGCCTCTGGCGCTCCTCGAAATCCTGCATGGAGATCGAATGGTAATGATACGCTCTGGCCTGCGGCGCGTAGATCAACGTCATGCCGAGTGCCTTCAACCTCAGACTGAGTTCGACGTCCTCCCAGCCGTATTGCTGGAAACCCTCGTCGAAACCGCCCGCCTTGTGGAAGAGTTCTCGCGACAGGGACAGGTTGCTCGTATAGAGGAAATTGAAGGGAACATCGGAAGGATCCTCGATGAGGGAGAAGCCGAACTGCCAGCCCTGCTCGCCGATGTAGTCCAGAAACCGTGTGCGCCGAAGTAGTGGCGGCCACGTCGTATAGCCGATGACGGCGATCCCAGGGTCCCAGGCGTGGTTTTCGTGGGCGCGCTCGTGCTCGAGCAGAAAATCTTGGGCAGGCACGATATCGTCGCCCAGGAAGATGAATCTCGCGCCCCTGGAACTCAAGGCTCCGAGATTGCGGGCGGCTCCCTGTTTGCGGTTTGGCTGATAGAGGTAGTGCAGCGGGACCGGGAAATGCTCCTGAAGGTGCGCGACCGACGGGCCCGTTTGGTCGGAGGAGCCGTCGTCGACGACCACGACCTCGTAGGCGTCGCGGGGGAAAGACTGGTCTGCGAGCGCACCCAGTGTCTGCAGCAGGGTATCGGCTCGGTTGAAGGTTGGGATGACGACGCTAATCTTCACGGCGCAAGGCCTCCCAGGTCCGCCGTACGGCTGTAGCCAGGCCGCGACTCCGCCAGGTGTCAAGGAAACGTCGCAGGCGGCTGCCCGATTTGGGGAGCGGCGGATGCTGAGCCGCACACGTGGCCGTCCACTGCAATTGCTTCAGCTCCTCGCGAAGCATCCGAATTCTCTCTGGGGCCGGACTGGGGAACCGTCCTGAGGATTCGGCGTAGCTGTCGACATCGAAAAGACGGTCCAGCCCCAGTCCCCTTAAGAGACCGGCCTCGGCCTCGATGTAGTCCGGATCCTCGACGATGGAGCGCAGCGGATCTCCGAAAAGCCCGATGATCTCCTCGTCGGGCCGTTTTCGGAGGGCTTGAATCTGCCTTCGCTTTTCCATGAGCGCCGGCAGCTGTCCGAGGACATCGTCCACGGCCACGAGATGGTTCAGGGCATCCTCGAAGTCCACGTGAAAGGTGGGGTCTCCCGCTTCGGCCCTCATCTCGGACTCGGCCCACAGATAGAAGCGCTCCCGGCAGACGCCGGAGAGTCTTACGGCCCGCTTCAAAGCCATCACGACGGCCAGGGGAAGGATCGTCTGGAGTTGGGCATCGGCATAGTTCTTGATGATCGTCAGCAGGGCGTTACGATGCATTAGATAGCGCAGTTTGGCCGTGCTGTGTGCTCGGAACGTGCCGTGGCCGCGGTGGTAACAAACCGAATTCCGGCTGAATCGCACTTCCTCACCGCAGAGCCAGAGTCTCCAACCCAGATCCACGTCTTCGAAAACGGCAAAGAAATCTGCGTCGAAGCCCCCGACCTTCAGAAAGGCATCCTTGCGGATGAACATGGCTCCTCCGCAGGGGAAGAGGATGCGGCGTCCGGCCGTGACCTCCTCCAGCACGCGGCCGATGTCCTTCTGAAGGGCATAACCAAGGTACTGGATCGAAGAACCGTTGAAGTCGATCCGGGCACCCTGCCAGTCCAGGATTCGAGATGCCGCGCACGCCGCCCCTTCGAGTTCCTCGAGGCCCGCCTTGAGCCAGTCTTCGTGACACCGCATGTCATTGTTGATGAAGGCCAAGACAGAACCGCTTGCGGCCTCAGCGGCAATGTTGTTGGGCTCCGCGAACCCTCGGTTGTGGGAGTTGGCGATCACGCGAACTGCCGGATATTCACGCTTCAGCCAACGGACCGAACCATCCGTGCTGCCGTTGTCCACCACAATGATCTCCCTCGGAGTGAGGGGAATCAGGGAGGGCAGGAGTGTTTCCAGATGGTGCCGCCCGTTCCAGTTGATCGTGACGACTGAAGTATCAGATGCGGATAGGGACATCGCTCCTCTGCTCAATCAGTCTACTCATTTCTTCGTCGCTGCGGATCCGGGACTCTTGGACGGATCGCCGCAATCGCAACGTCTCCGAAAGGACCGACAGGTTCCAGGCCAGGTTGCGGATCAGGACCAGCTTTCTGCGCGGAGCCTGGCGAAGGAGCAGGAGTCCTCTCAGCGCGCGCAGGACATTGGCGCCTTCATAGTTCTTGAGCATCGACCGGATATTGTTCCGTTCGCCGAGGCGCTCCCGCCACTCGAGGCCTCGCGCGTTGCGGGTAGTGGCGCCGAAGTGGTGATGGACCACGCCACCGGGCGCGGTCAAAACCCGGTATCCGCGCAGCCACAACCTCCAGCACAAGTCTACGTCTTCGTGGTACATGAAGAACCGGTCGTCAAAGCCTCCGGTTTCGAGAAACCGCGTCCGTTGAAAGAGCGCGGCCCCAGCAGAGGCAAACAGCACTTCGCTGACCCGGTCGTATTGCCCGCGATCAGTCTCGAACATACCACGGTCCCAGGTGTACCCCAGACGATTCATACATCCACCGACGCCGTTCAAGACCCCGGGCCTGTCATACAAGAGCATCTTGGATGAGACGGCGGCCACATCCGGGTTCTCGGCGGCCGTGGTCACCAGCGTTTCGAGCCACCCGGCTTCGGCCTTGATGTCGGTGTTCAGGAGTGCCAGAAACGGCGAACGGGCGTGCCGAGCCGCCAGGTTTCCCGCCCGGGCAAAGCCGAGGTTCTCCCCGGTTGCCACAATCTCCACGCTGGGAGCCGTCGATCGGACCACGTCGAGGCTGTTGTCCCGAGACCCGTTGTCGACCAGGAGGATATGGAATTCGCGGAAGGTCTGGAGTTGGAGGCTCGAGAGCAGTTCTCTCAGGTAGTCCTGTCCATTGTAGTTGATGATTGCAACGGTGACCTGAGGTACGCGTTCATCCGACCGGCCCCCCTCACTCACGATCTCTCCTCGCCCTTTTCTCGCGGCCTCTTCTTCTCTCTCCATCGCTGCCTGGCCAATACATGCAGGGGAGTCTCCTTCAACTGGCGGATGAGCGACTCCCGTTCCTCGAGAAGCAGAGCGACGTGTTCGTCGCGAGCATTGGCCAGAAACTGGGCATCGCTCAACGCCCCTGCTCGGGTTCCGTTGAGGGCCTCGATCCGACGCACCAGAGTCTGGAAGCCCGGTTGCGCCGCCAAAGGTGGATGATCGGACGGCGGAGAGGAAAGCCGGGTCTGGAGCCGGTCGAGTCCCCGGGCGATCCCGGGCTCGAGCGGCGACTCTCCCTTATATATAAGGAACAGGTAACGGTAGCAGGGCAGTCCGTGGTCGTGAGGGAAGATCTCCCGGCTGTAGAGTCGATTCAAGTCCCAGGAGGAACGGGCGTCCCGGATCGAGAACACCAGATAATTCAAGCTCTGCAGTGCGACCCAGTTTTCCAGTGATGCATTGGCAAAGCGCCAGATCCGGTATTGCCGGTCGCCGGCAAAGCCAGCCACCAGGTCCTGATCAGGAAGACCGAGGGAGCGGTGCTCCGAAAGGAAGACGTGATCCTTCATCAGAGCCGTGGAGAGGAGTTGCTCCGCCTGTTCGACGTCCGGGCTTCCAAACGGTGCGCCGAGCAAGATCCAGCGTCCGGAAAGTCGGTCCAACTCGCCGACGAATTCTGTGCGGAGGGCAGGAGGGATGTGCTCGAGAACGTCCATCGAGACCACCATGTCGAACGAGTGGTCTCCGAAAGGATGGTCGAGGGCGTCACAGGGAACATGGTCCGGCTGGTCGCACTGGCGGGAGTCGGACGACAAGACCCGCGAGCGAACGGCGTTGCCGAAGAAATCGAAAGACGTTGCCCAATGGCCGTTTGATTCTCCGATGCATCCGCCGACATCGAGCAGGCCGACAGGACGTACCAGATTGACGACCTCAGCCGCGCACTGGTACCTCTGATAGATATCGAAGGGCAGTTGAACGACCAGTTGCGACGACTCGATCGGACGGGCCTGGATCTCCACGTCGGAAATGAACGTCCCAGGGGCACCCGGGAAGAGATCGAAGAACAGATGGTGACCTCCGGAGGGGACCAGGACTTCGTCGAGCGTGATCGAATACTCGCGCTTCTCGGAATTGAGATAGAGCTCTCGCAGGACCCAGTCGTCGAATCTCAATCGAAGGGTGGAGAAGCCGCCAGCTGTCCGAACGCTCAGCCGAATACGGGCCGCTCGCGGCTGTACATCTTCGTTGAGGACGTAGAGGGATGCTCCGTTTTCGGCAAGGACCCGCGCGCCGTCTCGCAGGGCGCCCCAGCCCCAGCGGGGAATCGCCGTCACCTCGCGGGATCGGACGATGTCCTCCTGGAGCGAGAAGTAGTCGTGCCGGAACTTCCTGGCATTTTCGCAGGCCGTTCCATCGTTGCGCCAGGCCAGAAGCTGGAAGTTGAAGGGAACTTCGGAGAACCGAAATTGAACCTCGAGTCCCAGCCGTCGAAGGATCGCAATCCAAAAGGACGGCGGCCTTTCAGAGAAATGCGTGGATTCCTCTCGATCGAAGAAGAGAGGGTCTGGAGTCGTGAGAACCAGGAGTCCATCCGTTTTGAGCAGTCGGACGATGTCTTCGAGGGCGAGTTCCGGGTCGGGAACGTGCTCGATGACATCGAACAAGGTCACGACATCGATCGATCGGTCCGGTAGGGGAATCCGGCGTGTGTCTGCAAGAATCAAAGGAAGTCGTTCGGCGGGAGCCTGGCTGAGGGCATAAGTGCTGACGTCCAGACCGATCGCCCGATAGCCTCGTCGGATGGCTTCCGAGACCAGATAGCCGTAGGCACACCCCAGGTCGAGCAGAACGCCGGAGGGCTTGACGGCTTGGATCAGGTCGAGCCATAGCGACCAGTCAGGATGATCGTTGGGGTAACCCTCTTTAGCGTAGCCGCTGGTCTCGCCGTAGAAATAGGCGCGATCGTAAAGGCGCGACAATTCCGTAGCTCGAGGCGAATCCTCGCGACGATTCAGCACCAGGTGCTTCTCCCCATGTAGTCCGACCAAGGGATGAGGAATCTCTGTCCCATCAAAGGTCCATTCTGACCGAGCAGGGCCGGTCCCAGCGTCAGCAAATGGTAGCCCGACGGCACCGTGAGAACAAGCCGCTGCCGAGCGGCCGGGAGCGGGAAGCTCGAATACCGGAGACCGGAGACCGGAGACAGCGTTCCCACCCCCATGGAGGTGAGGTGGGAGCCAGAAGCTCTGAGGGTGTTCCTGCGAATGAGAAGGGGTTCCCGATTCGAGTGATTGTGACGCGACGTCATCCCCGACCAGGGGGGATTCCTCCGGTACGGTCATGGCCCCGGCAGGGGCCGCGTTCCGATAGCCCGGGACCCGGCCGCTTCGGCGCGGCCCCGGGTTGTCGTCGTCCTTTCGGCTTTGGCGCCCCGGTCAGGGGCGCGATCGCGTTCCTTAAACCCCGGACAATCGGGTTCTGCGGAGACCCTGCGCCCGGCGGCCAGCCGGCTGTTCCCGCAATCAAGAGATGCCGCGATCCAGCAGAAAGTGCCAGACTCACACGAGAAGCCTGTGTTCATAGGCACTTACGCCCGCATTTCGTGCGTGTCACCTATTTCAACCGCCGGGGAGCTCCCGGACAAGGAGACCGGAGACAGGATGGGGGACAGTTTCGGGTTCCGAGCTTCGAGCTCCCACCTCCCAGCTTCCAGCTGTGGCAAATCGAAAATCGAAATTGTCAATTCTCAGATTCATCGGCCCGTTCACACACGAAAAAACTTGCGACTTTGGCTGAATTCTGGCATCCTCTCATGGCATGTTGGAGGCCCCATTACGGCTTTTCCAGCTTGAGTATGCTGAGTTTGAGAGCGTGAGGCTTGTTGGTGTTCTAGCTTTTTTCTTTTAAGGAGGAGAATCTTGATGCGAAGAACAAGGCTTTTCTATCTACTGATGGCTCTGGTGATGCTGGCTTGGGTGGCCAGCACGGCCTGGGCCCAAAACTACACCGACCCGAAGGCGGATTATCTGGACTATGCTGGTGAGAACCAGAGCCGGAACATCCCAGCCGGATCGGTGAATGATCCTGGGTCGCACCTGACCTTCCTGGTAGACACGGGCCTGAATCTGCGCGAGCGGATCGCACCGGATCCGGGAGTGGCAAATGCGGTTCAAGCGCTGGGATTGCAGACCGATGCGCAGGGCTTCGCGACTGCAGGTCAGTGGTACTCGAACTTCATTTCTGTCGTCAACACTCATCCGACGCAGGCCGTAACTCTCCACATCCGGTACTACAACGACAACTGCCAGGATATTTTGGACTTCCTGGTGGTCTTGACCTGCAACGACACCTTGATGTTCGATCCGTTCAACTACAACATCCCGTTCACGAGTGAGAACACCAGGAATCGGTTCCTCTACAGTGCACTGGGACCATCGGGTGCGAAGGCGCCGGGCAGCTCGCTGCCGCCGATCAACGCGTCTGAGTGGGGTTCCGGCCGGTTCCTGATCACGGTGGCCGCTTCCGGTGCTTCCACCGACACGGACGACGATGCGGAAATCCTCTTCCCCTATGAAGCGCGCAACATCGACAAGTGCAACATGAACTACCAGACCAGTCTGAACGCGGATGCAACGCTGGAACAGACGGTCGCCGGTATCGCGCCGAATGTGGGAATCTCTCCCAGTGTCAGTGCCAACAACCTGCATGTTTATGACGCGCTGCAGATTTCCTTCAACTTCCTCGTCGGCATGCAGACCGTTGCGGTTCCGAAGGCCTTTATTCCGGGGTCATCGACCGACCAGTTCCTGGCCTATGGCCTGAACGCATGGGCCCGGCCCGTCATCAATCGTAGCAACGACTACGACACGGACCTCAGCCCCATCACGGGTTACCCCGATGGCGACGGCCCGAACAACGTGCTGATCGGCAAGGTTGTTCTCGGCTCGGAGTACGGCTACGATTCTCACCAGGGGAATTCGAGCTTCACCGTTGGCACGATCGCTCCCAACGGGTACTATCTGCGCAACGACGTGCACGGCGGCGATATTCGTCCTGTGCCTGGAACAGACGGATCCTATTCAGAATACGGAGCCCTTGGGACGTCCGCATTCCATGCTGGGCTGGATCCGGCGAACGCTGTGATGCATTTCATCTCGGTCGTTGACGACTTCAACGGCAGTAATAACAAGGGCTGCGATCCGAATCTGAACGTACAGTGTGACCGCTCTGCAAACGTTGGTGCGGCTTACACGACCTACGTCATGCAGATTTACGATCATGCCGAACATCTGCTGTTCTACACGCAGCCGCCACCGCCTCCGATTTCGCCGCTGCCCGGTTGCGAAGGCCCCGAGTGCGAGGTCACGTTGAAGCTGACCTGCTACTGCCTGCGCGCCTTCTTGACCGATCTGCCGAGCGCCACGACCAACGTGGACGACTTGACGATCCAGGATCTCGTAGATTTCTATGGTCCTGCGATTACTCAGGGATGTACGGCTGTTGGCTCTACCTGTAATCCTCTCTTCGAGGGGCTCCTGAAAGGTATGGGCGTAGGCAACGACGTCTCCGGCGGATGGATTCGCTTCGTTCGCGACAACACGGTGACGGGGAATGTCACGGAAACCGTGGGCCTCGCGGCTGGCTTGGGCGGTGCGGTCGTCGCGTATGATGACGGTACATCCTCAATCAGACCGTCCGGTACTGAGTCGGACTACAACAACACGTATGACGGCGCATCCTTCCTGACCGTCGGACAGCAACTTGCGAAGTTCGGCGGCTTGGGTGCGGGTTGGTGGCTGAATTCAGCTGCCTCCTGCCCGCTCGTTTCCTTCTACGGAGATGAGGAGCAGTGCAAGATCGATAACCCGACGCCGACTGACTAGTCGTTAGACGGTGCCAATTCAGAGTGGTCCCGCCCGATCGGGCGGGACC
>JARRKC010000012.1:95921-96869 GCA_037388505.1 Acidobacteriota bacterium
CGCAAACAGAGGGGCTCCCTCTAGGAGGGCCTTCTGAGCGTGGCATCAAGCGGCGGGCGGGAGCAAATGGCGAGATTTATCGGTAGGACTGGTGCCCTCATTTTGGTCTCAGTGTTGATCGGTGGGGCTGTCCGGGGCGAACCGGCGGTTCGAAACGGATGCCTCGGAACCGCTGAATCGCGGGTTCCGGATGCAAGTGCCCTGTTGGGTCAGCCGTTCGATTTTCGGGTTCTCGCAGATCGTTCGGTGGAGGTGGCCTACTCCACGGGCGATCAGGACGGCACGGTTCAGGTTTGTCGGATAGGGGAAGACAGCGTCACACCGCTCGAGAGTCTGAAGGGCATCTGGGGACCGAAGCTGATTCCCGATGCCCGTGTGGAGACGGTCGTAGGTCTCCGGTTACAGCCGCGTAGCCCTGGCTCGGATGACTGGAAGAGCACGGGTATTGCCGTGGCCGCCGTGAAGCCCGAGGAGGGTGGCAAACAGGCTGGAGAATCGCTTCTAGCGTTAGGGAAAGGGCCGATCCAGGTGTTCCGGCTGGCCGCCGGCGTCTTTATCGTTCAAGGGGCCGATGTCCTGGAGCTTGGTGTGGATCACCGGGAAGTCGGTCGCTGGAAACTGGAAGGTCCGTCCGATTCTCGGATATTCTCCCCACAGGTGGTGGGCGAAGCGAACGCTCCGTTGGTCGTGGCCGTGGCTCATTCGGCGAAGGGGGAAGAGATCGTCTCAGGGGCACTGGGGCAGACTCTTGGCGGGAAGGTGAGCGATCGGCTCGTGCCACGGATCGGCAACCTGCAGGCGCTTCAAGCGGGGAATTCCATCTATTGCTTTTGGACCGAGCAGCAGGGTCGCACGCGCCGCCTCATGGTGGATGCCTCTCAGGATCACGGGAAGAGCTGGGGAACGGATCGTGTACTTGCGGAGGCAGTGAGGGATGTCACCTTCGAC
>JARRKC010000013.1:0-76613 GCA_037388505.1 Acidobacteriota bacterium
TATTCCGTAACATTCTACCCGTCCTACTATCGAGCATCTGGATCTCGCTCACGCCTCTGGCGGCGCAGGACTCGGTCCCATCTCCCCTGTACCCAGATCTTCCGAGCGAAACCCCGGCGAAATTCGAGCCCAAAACGAACAGCCTGGAGTACCTTCGCCGCGACTTGATGATCCCCATGCGCGATGGGGTCAGGCTGCACACCGTGATTCTCATCCCGAAAGGAGCCTCTGACGCACCCATCCTGCTCACGAGAACTCCCTACAACGCCACCGCGCTCACCAGCCACGCCTCGAGCTCTCACCTGGGGCCGATCCTCGAGGGATACGACAACGCAACGGACGTCATCGTTGAGGGCGGGTACATCCGCGTGGTTCAGGACATTCGGGGCAAATACGGTTCCGAAGGCGATTACATCATGAATCGCCCGCTTCGAGGGCCTTTGAATCCGACGCCGGTCGACAACGCCACCGACACTTACGACACGATCGATTGGCTGGTGAAGAACCTTTCGGAGACGAACGGGCGCGTCGGGATCCTGGGCATCTCGTACGACGGTTTCCTCGCGCTGATGCCCCTCGCTGATCCACATCCGGCCCTCAAGGTCGCGGTACCCATGAATCCGATGGTCGACGGCTGGATGGGAGATGACTGGTTCCACAACGGAGCGTTCCGCCAGGAAGGCATGGACTACATCTACGACCAGGAAGCAACCCGCGACTCCTCGGTGGAATGGTGGACGAGCCACTTCGACCAGTACGACATGTACATGGAAGCCGGATCGGCCGGCGAGCTCGGCCGCCGCCGCGGACTCGAGCAGATGGGTTTCTGGCGGAAGCTCCTCGAGCATCCGAGCTACGACTCGTTCTGGCGCGACCAGGCGGTCGACAGGGTTCTGGGTGCCCTGCCTCTGAAGGTGCCGGTGATGCTGGTCCACAGCTTGTGGGATCAGGAAGATATCTACGGCGCCATCGCCGTCTACAAGGCACTCGAACCAAAGGATGCCAACAACGACAAGGTGTTCCTGGTGATGGGGCCGTGGTGTCACGGTCAGGAAATTCGCGACGCAAGCTCGTTGGGTGCCTTGAAATTCCACAGCGACACGGGCCTGTATTTCCGCGAGAAGATCCTGCGCCCGTTTCTGGATCACTATCTGAAGGACGATGCGCCCCGGGCCGATGTCGCGCCGGTCTCGGCCTACGAGACCGGAACGGACCAGTGGCTGCGCCTCCCGTCCTGGCCGGCCAGTTGTGCTGAAGGCTGCGGAGTGAGGCCGACTCCCCTGTATCTCGAGGCGGGGTTGAAACTGGGTTTCGAAGCCCCGAAACCAAGCGATGAGACCTATGACGAGTACGTCTCGGACCCGGCCAAACCCGTGCCGTTTCATCGGCGTCCGATTGTGCCCAGCAGCTATGACGGCAACCAGTCCTGGCGGGAGTGGCTGGTCAGCGATCAACGGGAGGCGTCGGGTCGCCCGGACGTTCTCGCTTTCGTTTCCGATGTGCTGGACAAGCCGGTCAGGATCAGCGGACAGCCCGTCGCCCATCTCGTCGCCTCAACCAGCGGAACCGACTCCGACTGGGTCGTCAAGCTGATCGACGTCTACCCGGACGAAGTCGCGGCCCAGCCGGAAATGGGTGGCTACCAGTTGATGATCTCAGCCGACATCTTCCGCGGTCGCTACCGGGAAAGCCTGGCGACGGCTCGCCCGCTTACGCCCGATCAACCCCTGGTTTACCAGTTCGAGCTGCCCACGGCGAACCACGTCTTTTTACCGGGGCATCGCATCATGGTCCAGATCCAGTCGAGCTGGTTTCCCCTCTACGACCGAAATCCGCAGACCTTCGTGGAAAACATCTTCTGGGCCACGCCGGCGGACTACAAGAAAGCGATTCAGCGCGTCTTCCATTCCCCGGACCGCGCCAGCTATGTCGAGTTACCGCTGGCGATCACGCACTGAGATGCTGCCACGGTTGGCGCTGATGCCGCCCACCATCATCTCAACCAGCACATTGTTGGCGCGTGGTGAGTCTTCCGGGATTTTCACCTGTACTTCATAAAGGCCGATCTCCCGAGGGACGAGTCGAACATCTACGACGGCCGCTTCGATCCCGCCGATCCAGACGCGCGGCACAGCGGGAACCTCGTACGGACCGTCTTCGGCCCTCTCTCCCACCTGAAGCGTGGGTTGGACGACACCCAGTCCGGTTGCCAGAAGCGATATGATCTCTCCCGGTTCAGCCGGCTGCAACGGGTAGTTCACCCGACCATCCGAGTTCCGCGCGATGATCGTGGCGCGATCCAGAAAGCCCGGATTCAGCAGCTCGCCATAGTCGTAAACAAACAGACTCGGCGCAACCGCGCTCACGGAAATCCAGACGGGAGCACCCTGCGTCTGACTCCCCCCTCTGAGCACCTGCAGAGCAACCTTCCGGCTCTCCTCCGGCTCAGTCGAGGTTCCGTACGGGACCTGGAAGTCGATGCGCTTCGGAGCAACGGAGAGCAGGGGCGCGGGCTGACCGTCCACCAGCACCTGAACACCCTGGAGCTGCGTCGGCAGGTCCGCCGAGACGTTGCCTGCGACGGTGAGCAGTGGGGCAGTCGCCGACGTCTCCGCGAGATGATGACCCAAAATCACGGCGCGGGCGCCGGGAGCGAGATCCGCCGGAGCCACCCGCCCCCCGGCGGCGCTCACGACTCGAGCGGAGTCGAAGATCGGATGGGAGTCGCAGACGGACCAGCCGGAGCCGGGATCCCAGGTCTGAACCGTGTCCAAGGCCTCACCAGGCAACGTATCGGAGCCCACCATGATCCGGCCGCCGGCGACATAGAGTCGATCATCCATGACCGCGGCCACTCCCTCGGATGACGGAACCGGCGCAGCAGGGCCCGGCCTCCAGACTCCGAGCTCCACATCCAGGATCTGAACGTCATCCAGCGTCTCACCAAGGGTTTCCGCCCGACCGCCGACAAGATAAATTCGACCGTCGAGATAGCCGGCGACCGCGCCGAAGACTCCGTGAAGCGTGGACGGACCTGCGCTCCACGCGTCTTCGACCGGACTGTAGATCCAGACCGTGTCGGTGATCTCGTGGAGCGAACGCTGACCGTTGATGAAGTAGATTTCGGAACCGACGGTGACCGCGCTTCCCAATGTCGTCGGCACCGGCAGAGGGCTGCCAAGCCTCCAGCGATCCTCAACAGGGCTGTAGATCTGCACCTGGTCCAGCGCCTGGAGCGTGTCCCCGTCGGGCTCCAGCCGCGAACCGCCAAGCACGTAGATTTCACCACCGAGCACGGTCGCGGCTCCGCCTCCGACGGCCGACGACATAGGCGCTCCTTCGCTCCACGCCCCCGTCCCCGTGTCGAAGATCTGGACTCGGGCCGACATCGCCCCGGACTCCCTCTCGATGCCGCCCATCAGATAGATTCGCGAGCCGACCGTGGCGCTCTGAGCGAACCAAACCTCGACGGGAGGCAGCGGCCCCTCCGACCAGACGTTCTCAGTCGGCGAGTAGATCTGCACACTCGAGGATTTGGTCGGATCGGGATCACCCGCCAGGTAGTAGATCTTGCCGGCGACCGACTGAAGACCGTCGGAGCCCGCCAGGCGGACGGGGAGACAGGGCATGCTTTGCACGTCGCTCGTTGATGCGCTCAATGCGTCGACCACGAGATCCAGGTGCGGGTGAAAGAAGGCCTGCCTCGGCAAGTGGATACCATCCGGATTGTTCTCGTCGGTCGGACAGTTCTCAGCCGGAGCACCCGGAGCACAGCCATCCGGGTTGGCGAAGTAGAACCCATCCGCAAAGGAGAAGGGCGGGAAGAGCCCCAACTGCGGAAACAGGGTGACCGGCGCAATCGTGACGCCATGGAATGCGAATCCGACGATTCTCCCTTCCGTGTCCGTGGAGAAGCGGGCGTCAGTCAGAACGGTGGGTTCATCCGTAAACGGGAGCGACACGGGTAGGGCGGCAGGAGGGTAGTCATTGATGAATCCAAAGGGAATCCGGACGTTCTTGGTCACCTTCGCGATGACACTGTTCTGAAACAACGCGTGGATCTCGATGCGTTCGACCTCGCCGGTCTCCAAGTTGAGTCGGCCCCGACTCACGAGGTCCGGATTGTTGAATGCTTTGTTCCCCGTCAGGACATAGGACGGACCACCCGGGAAGGCCACCGCATCATCCGTACCGACCGAGTCGAAGGTCACCGTGAATTCCGCCGTATTGCCCGTGGGTGGACTGAAGTGAACGCGTAACCAACCACTCAGATGGGTGTGCCCGGGAGCGGCACGACCTCCGAAGATCGCTGGAAAGTTGTAGAACTCGTCACCGAATTCGCTCGACGTCGCAAGTGGGCCCGCGAGTTCCAGCGAATCGGGTAACCGCACCTGGGCTGTCAGCGGCGTCCACCAGAGTCCCAGCAGGATCGTCAAGACTACCCGCTTCATGGTCGGCTCCTTTCGCGAGGCCCTGACGGCAAATGTGGTCCTCCAGTCGCCAGCCGCCCAAGTCGGCGTCGCACCGATACTTGCGGGATGGCTCCCGCGCCGCCGAAGGGATCGACTTGGGCCACGGCCTCGACATTCACCATCTCAAAACTCGTATCGAACCGACCATTGATCGTCTTCAGCAGTTCGTTGGCCAGCAGCGCATGAGCCGTCGGTGAGGGAAACATCCCGTCCTCCGTGTAGAAGCCCCCGCCGTATGCGCCGCTGACGGCGATGGTTCCGGAGCGTATTCCCTGCGCGCGGGCCTGTTCGACGAAAGCCTGAAGATCGAAAAGCAGGTACTTCCCCTGACTAGCCACGGATCGCACCGTGCTGTTGTAAGAAGCGACTGCCTGCCGGATTGCCTCGGCGTCTGCAGCCCGCAGCACAGAGCTCGAAGAAAGCGGACTCTCTTTCCTTCCAGAGAGGACCTCTCCGATCTCCACCAACCCTCCAATGTTGACGAGGTCACCGGGAGCCAGATCGAAGGTCGAGGCCAGCACTTCAGGTGTCACGTCGTAGAGGGCGGCCGCGTCGTCGACAGTGGATAGAAACGCCGTCTGAGTCGGGTCGGGGACAGTCATCAGCAGGAGGGTGGCATAGGTCCTCTCCAGTTGGGAGACCACCGTGCGGTAGTCATGATCAAACGAAGCAGCGGGGGTGATCAGAGCCCGGTCCCCTGTGATCGCAGCCCCGGCCACATCACCGAATCCGAGCTCGACGATCACGAAAGTCGGTGCCATGTTCTTGGCGTACTCGATCTGTGACCAAGAAAACGGTTGGTCCAGGATCAGGCTCGGATAGCCCAGCACCAGGTTGATCAGCGATTGCTCGAGGTTTCCCTCCTGGACGAGAGGCTGGGCCGGCCGACCTTCCAGCGACTCGCTCACGCGGATCCAGGGAATCGAGAGGTTGAAGGTGAAGAGAGGAAATGGAAGCGATCGGAGCACGCTCTGGTTGATGGGAGGCAACACTTGAGGGAGCGGATCCAACGCCACCAGAGAAGGAGTAGTCGCCGGCCGGAACAGCGGCAGCGGCATGATCGTGCCCATCTGCTTCGCCATCTGCGCCGGGTAGCACTCCTTCTGGAATTCGGCGGCCAGCCGAAAATCCCCGTAGCCCGCAGACAGCCCCCCACCGACCACGATGAAGTTGGTCGGATCGAACCGCTGAGCGAGCACGGGATCAACGGCGAATAGAAGAATCAACAGGGAAAGAAAGCGATATCGCATCGAACCCCTCCGATTGACTTCCCCATCCAAATACAAGGTCCTTTCGACTTTGAGTGAAGTGTAGCCAAGAGTCAGAAGTTGAGCAATGAAATAGCCTGAAGGTCCATCCGAGTTGCCCTGATTGGGGAGAAGCCTCGGGAATCTGTGATCACGGACGGTGCGAAAGGCGAGATGCTCGAAAGGCCAAGCGACTTCCGCACGAAGTCGCCTCAGTTCTTGACCCCGGTTTGCGCTTGAACCCAGTGAATGAGCCTGTTCAGGCAATCGTCACTGAAGACAGGCGGCGGGATGCGGTCTCCCAACGGCCATTCGAGCAGACTGTGATCCGCCTCGGGGAACAGCATGAATTCGACGGAGTCGTTTCCGCCCCGATGCAGGGCTGAAACGATCCTCTCTCGTGCCAGTCCCGCCGGAGAATGCTTGTCCCGACCTCCCTTGAGGATCAGAACGGGGGCCAAGACTCTCTGCCATACGGGCGCCGGATCGAAGTCCATCACGGACTTCCACCAGCGGTACTCCTTCATGGGAAAGATCTCGTTCGGAATATCTTCGGCATCCCGAAACCAGGGTTCGGAATGTAACTCACCGAGACGCTCCTTCAGCTCTTCGCCGCCTTCACCGGTCCGTTGATAGTCAAACACGCTCTCATTGAGGGCCAACGCCTTCGCGACAACCTCGTCCGAATAGCCTCGCGCTTGAAGCCTCAGGGCAATCTCGGCGTTCACCTGTTCGGCCGGACTCATCCCGCTCGCACCGATCACTGCGATGAAGGCGGCCTTTCCGCAGTCGACCGCCGCGAGCGGGGCGACCCATTCTCCTTCGCTGAAGCCGATGAATCCGATCGATGTTGCGTCGATGTCCTCTCGTCTCGCGAGCGCGCCCACTGCGGCGGCGGCGTCTCGGGCGTAACCACCGAAATCGGTCCCATACAATTCGCCGGTAGATTCACCTACCCCCCGCTTGTCGTAGGCGAGCCCTGCAATCCCTGCGCGTGCAAAGAGCTTGGCGTAGTACGCATATTCGTGTCGGCTCTCCGGACCGGACCCGTGGACGAAGACTGCTGCAGGCCATGGTCCGGGCGTCCGCGGAAGAAAGAGACTACCGGCGAGTTCGATCGGACCGTTTCGAAAGGGGAACTCCACGAGACGATAGGAGAGAAAGCGCTCCTGAGCCGTCAGTGCGACGAGAACCAAGGCCAAACACGAAAGAAACAGCACTGCCGTCCTTCGGTAGCCACCCCGCCTGACTCGTCGTGCGACCAGGAGGCTACCGCTCAGCGCCGCGATCGCGATTGCAGCCGCGGTCATCGCCACCAGTGAAACATCCGCCACAACGGGAACAGCTGTGTAACCCAGAGAGAAGAACAGAGCGCTGATGAAGACGAGGACGCTCCCCATCCAAAACAGAAAACTAGAAAGTCGGCGCATTTTGACAATGGGTACGGAATCGATGACCGATTCGTTCCGTCGCAGATAGAAGGGTGCGAAGATCACCTACCGCTGATTCACGATCCGCACCGCTTCGACCCGGCCGTCCGGGTTCACTGGGCGGTCCAGCCGCCATCGATCAGGATGTCGGTGCCGGTCACGAAACCGGCGGCCTCGGAGCAGAGGTAGAGGGCCAGTCGGCCGACTTCCTCGACGCGCCCCCATCGCCCGACCGGGATTTTGGAGACGAACTGCTGGTTGAGCGCGGGGTTCTCGATCAGCGGAGTGTTCATCTCTGTGGCAAAGGGACCGGGGCTGATGGCGTTGACCGTGATCCCGTCCTCGGCCAGTTCCAGAGCCAACGCGCGCGTCAGGCCCAACAGCGCCGTTTTGCTGGCGGAGTACGCAGAGCGGCCGGGCAGCGAGACCCAGCTCATAATCGAAGTCATATTGATGATCCGACCGTAGCCCCGACCTTTCATGAGGGGAACGAAGGAGCGGCACATCAGGAAGACACTGGTGAGGTTGGTGTCCAACACTCCGCGCCATTCATCGAGTGTGAAATCGACCAGTGACTTTCGAAGATTGACCCCGGCGTTGTTAATCAGAATGTGGACCGTACCGAATGCTTCCGCGACCTCTGCCTCGAGACGGCGCACGGCGTCCTCGCGGGTTACGTCCGTCTCGAAAACCCTTGCTTCGCCTCCAGCCGCTTCAATTTCCCCGCACACTTTCTCGAGCTGTTCGCGGTTGCGCGAGACGAGCGCGACGCGGGCGCCCGCTCCGCTCAGTGCCAAGGCCATCGCTTTGCCCAGTCCCTTGCTCGCTCCGGTAATCAATGCCACTCTGCCGTCGAGTTCTTTCGTCCTCATGGTTATCCTTTCGCCCAAGTGACCTCACGATCGAGGGCACCGGAAACGCGCGCTGCTCCTTCCGCAACCAACGGCCAGAGATCCCACGTCAGTGAATTCCACAGGCCGACTCCATCGCCGAGCACCAGGAATCAGCGATTCGGCAGGAGCGCGCACAAGTCAGATTCCAGGATTCTGCGGTCGGCCGTGACGAGAGTCAAATCGAAAACCCGCGCGGTCGCTATAAGAAAATCGTCAGCGGGATCCCGATGTGGCAACGAGAAACGAGCTTCATCTCCGAAGCACTTCCCAGTCTTCCTCATCCGAGGCGGGCGAAACGATGTCGCCCTCGATCTTTCCGGTCGATCGTAAGGACCCGATCCAGTCCGTGGGGGGAGCGGGAGTATGCGGCGGGACCCCTTCCGCGACCGGTTCTCCGAAGCGCGTGATCAGTACGGGCTGCCTGGTCTTTCGAACTCGCTCCAAGACTGCCAGACATTTTGCCTTGAATTTGGAGATGGCCATTTCTTCCATGGATAGAGCGCGTTTACCATGGTCAACGCCCACGGTCGGCCAAACTCTCGGGATAGCGGAGCAAGCGAGATTGCTTATCCTGCTCGGAACTGGAGGACGTGTTGCCCCAAACCCGGGGAGCCGGAAAGCCCGTCCAGTGAGCTTGGCTTTGGGCGGCTGCCCAAAGCTCTCGGATGAAACGACGCCGTTGGCGTCTCACTCCCGTCGTGCCTGCCTCGGCCTTGTCGAATGGTCGTCGAGACCTGCTGAACCGATTCCACGCCACGGACGTCAAGGGCTCAAAACAAAGAAATCCTTGTGCGTCTTGGCGGTTTTGCGTGAGATCGAGCCAGTGAGGTTTCGCATCCGTGCGGAATCTCCAGCCAAGCCGGGGGGAGACCATTTGGGCGACACGCCCTCTAGCCCCGGAACTCTTTGCTGCTACCCGCCAAGGACATGGGCACCCCGGGTGCCGACATAGAGGGCGTAAAGGGACCGGCTGGCCGTCATGAAAAGCCGGTTTCGCTTCGAGCCGCCGAAGCAGACATTGGCACAGATCTCAGGCAGCCGAATCTGGCCGATTCGATTCCCTTCCGGTGAGAAGACGTGCACCCCGTCGTAACCGTCTCCCACCCAACCGGCCGCCGCCCAGACGTTTCCGTCTTCGTCGATCGTGATACCGTCGGCCAGGCCCTGCCGGCCGTTCATCTCCATCGATACGAACTTCCGTCCGCGTCCAAGCTTCGAACCTGTGACATCGAAGACCCAGATGATCGGCTCGGCATCCGGATAGTGCGTGTGACCCGTATCCGCCACGTAGAGCCGCTTCAGGTCGGGCGAAAAGCAGAGACCGTTCGGCTTCAGGGGCTCATCCGTGACTTGCTCGACGGCTCCGGACTGGGCGTCGATCCGATAGACCGCTTCCTTCTGATAAGGCTCGACCGAACCGGTATCGGCCCGGTGTCCTTCGTAGTCGGAAAGGCTCCCATAGCCCGGGTCGGTGAACCAGATCGACCGATCGCGAGGATGCACGACAACGTCGTTCGGCGCGTTCAGTGTCTTGCCGCCAAAGGAATTCGCCAGAACGGTTACGCCTCCGTCATGTTCGTACCGGACCACACTCCGCGTCGCATGCAGACAGCTGATTTGCCGTCCCTCGAGGTCGAAGGTGTTCCCGTTGCCGTTCTCCGATGGAAAGCGAAAGTTGCGGGCAACGTGGCCGTCCTCCTCCAGCCACCGAAGCTGTTCGTTGTTGGGAATATCGCTGAAAATCAGGTAACGTCCCGCGCCGTTCCAGGCCGGCCCTTCCGCCCACAGCATTCCCTCGTGGATCCGCATGACGGGCGTATTGGATATCCGGTACTTCGAAAACACGGGATCGAGTGACACCACATCGGGGTCCGGATATCGCTCCGGCGGTTGCCCGCTGAAGTTTCGGCTGAACGCCTCCTGCGAAAGACCCAAGACAGCGGCCAACCCGGTTGCCACAGACAGAAAGGTACGTCGCTGAACGGACAGAGCCTCTTCTTCCGCGTTTCCGTGTGCCATGGACCCATAGTCAGCGACTGCACCCGAATTGTAAAGACTTGCGGTCCTCGGGACCTCCAGCTGGAATCGTTCCCGGAAGACGGAGGATGCCGGGGAGGGTCCACACCAACTGGAAAGCACGTTGCCCCCGGTTTCCCCGGGGGAGTATGATCGGGGTATCGGCCCACCAGCGTCGTGGGCTCCAACCGTTTCAAGATTTGCTCACCAGAAGAAAGGAGGCTTCCAACTATGGACCTCACTATCGAGAGTGCAGTCGCTCCGTCCGTACGTGAATTTGTTTTGGGAAAACGGCGGATGCTGATCAACGGCCAATGGGTCGATGCAGCATCGTCGAAGACTTTCGAGGTTTACGATCCGTCCACCGGCGAAGTTCTGGCTCATGTAGCCGAAGGCGACAGGGAGGATATCGATAAGGCAGTGCGTGCCGCTCGGCTCGCTTTCGAAAGAGGACCCTGGTCGAAGCTCAGAGCGTCGGACCGCGGGCGCTTGATCTGGAAACTGGCCGATCTGATCGAGGAACATCTCGAGGAATTTGCCGAACTGGAGTCGCTCGACAATGGCAAACCTTTGACGGTGGCTCGAGTTGCCGACGTGCCGCTGGCCGCCGACCTGTTCCGCTATATGGCAGGCTGGACCACGAAGATCGAAGGCAACACGATTCCCGTCTCGGTGGCTTACGCACCCGAAAGCCAGTTTCATTCCTTCACGATGAGAGAACCCGTGGGCGTCGTCGGCCAGATCATTCCCTGGAACTTTCCCCTCCTGATGGCCTCCTGGAAACTCGGACCTGCTCTGGCAGCGGGTTGTACCGTCGTGCTGAAGCCCGCGGAGCAGACTCCACTGTCGGCCTTGAGGCTGGGAGAACTGATTTGCGAAGCCGGCTTCCCGGACGGCGTCGTCAACATCGTCCCCGGTTTCGGGGAGACCGCCGGAGCCGCTCTGGCTGCTCATCCCGGTGTCGACAAGGTGGCCTTCACGGGATCGACGGAGGTTGGTAGATTGATCGTCCGCGCCGCCTCCAACGACTTGAAGAAAGTGACCCTCGAGTTGGGCGGAAAGTCCCCCAACGTCGTCTTCGACGATGCCGACCTGGAGGCAGCCATCGCCGGAGCAGCCAACGCCATCTTCTTCAACCATGGACAGTGCTGCTGCGCCGGCAGCCGCCTGTATGCCGAACAGAGCATCTTCGACCAGGTCGTGGATGGTGTCTCCAAGATCGCGAAAAACATGAAGCTCGGCCGAGGCTTGGATCGCGCCACGCAGATGGGCCCGCTCGTCTCGGAAGAGCAACTCGAGCGGGTGACCGGCTACCTGAAATCCGGTTTCGCCGAAGGAGCGGAGGCTCTCTGTGGAGGCAAGCGCAAGGGAGACAAAGGCTACTTCGTGGAGCCGACCGTGCTCGTGAAGACGAAGCCGTCGATGAAGGTGGTCCAGGAAGAGATCTTCGGCCCGGTCGTGGTCGCTCAACCGTTCAAGGACTTCGAGGCGCTCGTTCCCGCGGCCAACGATACGGTTTACGGACTGGCGGCCGGCATCTGGACCCGGGATATCAGCAAGGCTCACAGGCTGGCTTCGAAGCTCCGGGCGGGAACCGTCTGGATCAACTGCTTCAACATCTTCGACGCTGCCCTGCCTTTCGGTGGCTACAAACAGTCCGGGTGGGGCCGCGAGATGGGTCATGCCGCGCTCGACAACTATCTGGAAACCAAAGCGGTCTGCATCCAGCTGTGATCCGCCCTTTCTAGACAGACGCCAAAGGCGGCACGACTGTAGGCGCGATTCATTTCCCGGGATCGAACGGGGACGGGAGAACCGGCCACCCGTCCTCCCGGCCACCCGTCCTCCCGGCCACCCGTTCTCACGTGCCAGTGGTGTCTGGCTTTGGGCGGCTGTCCGAAGCTCTCGGATGCGACTACGTCGTTGGCGTCTCACTCCCCGGCGAGCGGAACGTTTGACCTTTCCCGGGGCATCGCCGAGAATCCCCTTCATGAAGAAGCTCTTCTGCGCCCTTGTTCTCACTACGGCGGCGACCTTCAGTTCGGCGTGGGCCGAAGTTCACGTCTGGGAAAAGGTCGAACTCACATTCGAAGCCAGGAACCCCTATGCGAACCCCTACACCGACGTCCAGGTCTGGGTGGACCTGAAGGGGCCCCGGTTCGACAAGCGTTGCTACGGGTTCTGGGACGGGGGAAACGTGTTCCGGGTGCGGGTCATGGCCACCCAGCCCGGCGAATGGACCTGGCGCAGCGGGTCGAATCAAACCGATGCAGGCCTGAACGATCAAGAGGGAAGCTTCACGGCCATCGAATGGTCGGAGGCCGACAAGGCCGCCCTGCCGATCCGCCGCGGTCTGATCAAACCTTCGCCGGGCGGCCATGCGTTCGAATACGCCGACGGCACACCGTTCCTGCTTCTCGGCGATACCTGGTACGCAGCATCAACGTCCCGCTTCCCCTGGCGGGACGACGACCAAGAGCACCCGATCGGTCCCCAGGCCGGCTTCCAAGACTATGTTCGTCTCCGAAAGAGTCAGGGATTCAACAGCGTCGCCATCATCGCCGCATTTCCAAACTGGGCGAGCGATGGTCAACCCTGGGAGATCTGGATCGACCGCAATGACGGTCAGGGTCTGGGCGTCCGCTCGGCTTGGGTGCGTCAGGGAGACATTACCAATCAAGTCCCGAGAGACCAGTGGCAGGCCAAGGATATGTCCAACGAAGGCGGTCGAGCCTTCCTTTTTCCGGGTAAGGTGCCCGGCTACGAACAGATTTTCCCGGACGTCGACCGGATCAACCCGGAGTACTTCCAGTACCTGGACCGAAAGATCGACTACCTGAATGCGCAGGGTTTCATCCCGTTCATCGAAGTGGCGCGCCGCGATATCACGGCTTGCTGGGCGAAATACTACGACTGGCCCGAGTCGTACAGCCGCTATATCGAATATGTCTGGAGCCGCTATCAGGCCAACAACTGCCTCTTCAGCCCTGTTCACTATGACTATCCGGTGATGACCGCCACCGCGGCGAAGCTCAACCAGGCGGCCAACCGGGTCATTGCCGAGTATGGCCCGCCTCCGTTCGGCACTTTGGTCTCCTGCAATTCATCGATTTCAAGCCTCGTGGACTTCGGCGGCCCGGACCAAAACAAGTGGCTCACGTTTCACCAGATCGGCAACGGCCGTGAACATGACTACTACTGGTATCTGACCGAGATCTATCAGTCGGAGCCGGCTCGTCCGGCCCTGAACGGCGAGCCCTACTATTCGGGCATGACCGACCGGCGCTATACGCCCACCTACCGCTTTGGAGCGCCGGGAGGAACCGAGGCGGACGACCGCGATGTCCGGTCGGGAATCTACGGCAGCTTTCTCTCAGGAGGCTTCGCCGGTCACATCTACGGCGCCGAAGGAATCTGGGGCGCCGACGTCGAACCGGGATCCAGCCCCCCCATGTGGGAAGCGTTCTTGTGGAATTCGGCGAACCAGATGCAATATCTGAAGACGTTCGCCTTCTCCGAAGGGCGCCGTTACCAGGACCTCGTACCGGACGCGAATCTGATCTCACCCAACTCGACCTCCCTGACCAAGGGCTTCGCCGGCTGGGCGTACTGTGCCCGAACGCCGGAGCAGGATTTCTTCCTCGCCTACTTCGAAAAGGGATGTCCGACTTCCAACGTGATCCGGGGAGCCGTCCCGAACCGGTCGTACAAAGCCGAGTGGTTCGACCCGCGTACCGGTCAGTGGTCGAGGGCGGGAGACGGGCACATCGAGGCCAACATTTGGGGCCGGATCATGCTACCCGAGTTCCCCTCCGACGACGACTGGGGCCTGAAACTGACGCTCGAGTGAGACGCCCCCCGAAACGTCCAACCTCACGCACTGCGGTCGTCTGCATCCCCTCATTGAGGAGGCTCAGGTGGTCCGGCGTCCTCAGGGCGACGGCTTTTCGGATTCGTTTCGGCGAGTGCTGTGCGGATCCTGGCATAGGCATCCCGCAGGGCCTCACGATTGTCGTCCGCGTGAATGTACAGGCCTCCCGTTCGCTCGGCGAGGGCCTGAAGATTCCCAAGGTTCGAGGGGTACGGAGGGCCCTCGATTCCGACCGCATAGACGCGAACGTGAAAGCGATTCAGAGCATTGACTGCGGCATCCCGATTGGTCCGACCGCAGTTGTCTTCTCCATCGGTGGCCACGACAATGACTCGTCGCCCGTGACGGTCGGAAAGGAGGTCGGCTGCGGTCAGCATCAGACAGTCGAACAAGCAGCTCCGTCCGTCAGGCTCCTGTTCGTGCAACGCATCCCGGATGCCCCCGCCAACAACGGAGAAGTCCCTCACCAGCTGAACATAGTCGTTGAACCGGATGATTGCGAATGCCGCTGAGGAATCTGAAGCGAGCCCTTGAAGGAATCGAGTGGTGGCCTCAGCTCGAATCTCGAAACTCGCCGTTCCGCTGAGGCTGTTATCCCAGGCTACGACCACCGAGAGGGGAACTGTCTCCGGAGCGGCTTGAAACCAGGAAAGAAGAAACATGCTCGCGAGCGAAACGATCACGGCGACTCTCCTGTCTGCAAGATACCGCATCCTGTATTGGTTAACAATCGAACGTCTGTAGCACGCAGATGGGTGAGACTAAGATTCCTGGATGGAAGGTCAGGGTCAGACCGGAGCTCGGAATCTCGTCCATGGGAAGAGAACGAGCTGGAAGCACGTCCACTCTCGGAACCCGGGACTCGGAACTCGGAACCTGCCTCCGGGCTCCGGAATTCAGCTTCAAGGAGTCGCAACGCAGGCTCTGAGCAGGAAAATCACGAAGAGCACGAGGAAGATGAAGAAAAGAACCTTAGCGATCATGACGGAGGCGGCCGCCGCTCCGCGGAATCCGAAAAATGAGGCAATAATGGCGATGATCAGAAAGATGAACGCCCAGATGAGCATGCGACTCCTCCTTCAGGCAAGTACAACTGCATCTGATTCTCACCCACCGCCGTTCAAAAGTCGAGTACTTCGCTTCAAGAGGAACGACCACAGTTGAGGCTGGCCGCGCGCGTTCCTATACTCTTAATTAGCAGACAAATAGTGTCTCCCGACGCTCAGCTCGGCTTTCGACCCTTCGAGGGCGCGTTGCGGTTGAGACAAGCTGCAAGGAGCCAGCCATGCCTATCGATGCTGTCCGGCAAGAAGAGCAGATTCGAATGGCGGAAGAGCTTTTCTTCTCAGGCGAGAAACTGCCCAGCTTCGCCCGGGCGCTCTTTTTCGGAGTGTGCGACTCACACCGTGTGTTTCCTTTTCCGCAGGTTGACCCGAGCGAACGGGCCCGCGTCGAGGAGGTGGTCACGAAACTCCGCAGTTTCTGTGACGAGCATCTGGACCCGGATTGGATCGACCGCCACGCCACCATTCCGAAGGAAGTCATCCAGGGTCTCGGTCGACTCGGTGTCCTCGGCTGCACCATTCCGACGGAGTACGACGGGCTCGGCTTGACGCAGTACGGCTACTGCCGCCTGGTGGAAGAGCTCGCGAGCCGATGCGGCTCAACGGCGCTCTTTGTCAATGCTCACCAGAGCATCGGCTTGAAGGCCCTTCTGCTGTATGGCACACCTCAGCAGAAGGACCGTTTCCTGCGTCCCCTTGCCCGGGGTGAGATGCTGGCAGCCTTTGCCTTGACCGAGCCCAACGCCGGCAGTGACGCAGCCGGGATCGAGACGACGGCCGAATTCGACCCCGACCATCGTGTTTATCACATCAACGGTGCGAAACAGTGGATTACCAACGGCGGAATTGCGGGGATGCTCACGGTCATGGCCAAGGTCCAGATGGAAGGCCAGCAGCGCATCACCGCCTTCATCGTGACGCCCGACATGCCGGGTTTCAAGGTCGTGGATCCGGCTCTCGAGAAGGTGGGCATGCGGGGGACTCAGACCGCAAAGCTGGCCTTCGAGGATCTCGAAGTCCCGCCGGAGAATATCCTGGGTGAGCCCGGCCAGGGTCTGAAGATCGCCTTGACCTGTCTGGATTTCGGCAGAACGACCTTCGGTGCGGCCTGCACCGGCACTGCCCGTCAACTCTACCGCCTGGCCGTCGATCATGCCGTCCACCGCCGCCAGTTTCAGCGCCCTTTGGCTTCCTTTGGGCTCGTGAAAGAAATGATCGCTCGAATGGGGGCCCTTCTCTACGCCATGGAATCGGGGACCTACCTGACCGCCGGACTGTTGGACCGGGGCGAAGAAGATTTCATGCTGGAAACGGCCATGCTCAAGGTTTTTGCTTCCGAGGCGCTGTGGCAGATCGTCTACGACGCCATGCAGATCCTCGGAGGACGTTCCCTGTTCTGCGACCGGCCTTACGAGAGGATCATGAGGGACACCCGGCTGAATATGATCGGAGAAGGCTCCAATGAGGTGCTGCGAGCATTCATCGGAGCCGGCGGAATTCGGGACGTCGGTATGCAGCTCAAAGAGGTGGTCGAAGCCACCCGTCATCCTTTGGCTCGACTCGGAAAGATCCTTGGATTCGGAAGAACGAGCATCCATCGCATCGTCACCTCGCCGACCATCCCGGTGCGCTCGGAACAGCTGCAAAAAGAAGCCGGCCAATTGGCTTCAAGAATCCGGCGCCTGGGACTCGCCGTCCCCAGGCTGCTTGCCCGCCACAAAGAAGAGATCATCGAACGCCAAATGATCCTCGACCGCCTGGCGGATGCGGGCATGTCAATGTACATGACGGCCGCCGTCTTGAGCCGGCTCGACACGGATCTGGAAAAGGATCCACGGCACACCACGCAGATCGGGGAAGAAATCGCCCTGGGAAAGCTCTATTGCACCCTGGCGTTTCAGAATATGGATCGAGCCATGGACGGTTTCTTCGATAACGATGACGACCAGGTCGAACAGGTGTCCGACCGTATCACGGGCTGGAAATAGCGGAATGACCGAGGATGTACGCAGTCTCCGGCGGCTGAGGGACACGATTCTGGAAGAGGAGGCCCGCCTGCGGGAGGGTGGGGGGGAAAGAGGCCGGAAGCGACAGCGCAGGCTGGGCCGTCTGCCGGTACGGGAGCGACTCGCCAAGCTTCTCGATCCGACGCCGCCGTTCCTCGAAATCGGCCTGTGGGCGGCTCACGAGATGTATCCGGAGGTCGGATCCGTGCCGGCGGCCGGGTTGATCACCGGAATCGGTGATATCTGCGGCCGGCCCTGCATGGTGGTCGCCAATGACGCCACCGTGAAGGCCGGCGCTTTCTTCCCCCAGACCGTCAAGAAGCTCCTGCGTGCGCAGCGGATCGCTTTCGAATGTAACCTTCCGCTGATTTATCTGGTCGACTCGGCGGGAGTCTACCTGCCGATGCAGGACGAGATCTTCCCGGACGAGGACGATTTCGGTCGGATCTTTCGGAACAATGCCGTCCTGTCGGCTGCGGGCGTACCCCAGTACGCGGCCATCATGGGAAACTGCATTGCCGGCGGTGCCTACCTTCCGGTGCTGTGCGACAAGATTCTGATGACGGAAGGCAGCGGGCTTTACCTGGCCGGCCCGGCGCTGGTCAAGGCCGCGATCGGACAGGACGTGGACACCGAAGAGCTGGGAGGAGCCGCGCTGCACGCCCAGGTCAGCGGTACCGTTGATTTCCGGGAGAAGGACGATGAATCCTGTTTGTCCCGGCTGCGCTCACTGGTCGACCTTCTGCCCGCCCCGAACGATTCTCCAGCCGGTGAAACGCCGCCCGCGAAGGACGGGAACCGTCTCTATGAGTTGATCGATGGCGGTACCGACGGAGGCTACGATGTACACGACCTGCTGGAGTGCATCGTCGATTCCGGCTCCTTCCAGGAATCGAAGCAGGAGTACGGTCAGACCGTCGTTACGGGCTATGCCCGTCTGGGCGGATATTCGGTGGGGATCGTGGCCAACCAGCGCATTCGGCGTCAGTCCCGCTCTGAGGGCATCCAGATCGGCGGCGTCATCTACACTGATAGCGCGGACAAGGCGGCACGCTTCGTTCTGGAATGCAACCAGTCTCAACTGCCCTTGCTGTTCTTTCAAGATGTCATGGGGTTCATGGTTGGAAAGCGTGCCGAGGAATCCGGAATCATCCGCAGCGGCGCCAAACTCGTCAATGCCATCAGCAACTCGACGGTGCCCAAGGTCACTGTCATCGTGGGGGGCTCCTTTGGAGCCGGCAACTATGCCATGTGCGGAAAGGCATACGACCCGGCCTTCATCTTCGCGTGGCCCACGGCTCAATACGCAGTCATGGGACCGGGGCAGGCATCGGAAGTCCTCCTGACCATTCAACAGAAGGCCGCCGAGAGAAGCGGACATCCTCTGGAGCCGGAGGAACTCGAAGAACTGCGCGAGCGCGTCGCCTCCAACTATGAATCTCAGGCGGACATCCGCTACGGAGCGGCCCGCGGCTGGGTCGACGCGATCCTGCCTCCCGAAGCAACGCGTGGCGTCCTGCGCCGCACTCTCCGGCTGGTGAGCCGGGAACGTCCGAAAGGCCGGTTCCACACCGGCGTCATACAGGTGTAGGGATGACGTTGAAGATCGGCAATGCACAAGGATTCTGGGGCGACGATCCCGACGCGCCGGCGCGTCTCGTAAGTCAGCAGAGCGACCTCGATTACGTCACGATGGACTACCTGGCCGAAGTCTCGCTGTCGATCATGGCGGCACAGCGGGAACGGAAGCCTGAGCTCGGCTACCCGCGCGACTGCGTGGAGGCGATCCGCTCATTGGCCCCTTTCTGGAGGACCGGTCGCCGCATCCGCGTGGTGACCAACGGAGGCGGGCTCAACCCCCGGGGTTGCGCTGAAGCGTGTGCCGCGGCCTTGCGCAAGGACGGCTGCAAAGGGCTGAGAATCGGGATCGTCTCCGGCGATGACATTCTCGAGAGGATGCGCCGCCTGATCCGGGAGGGCTCGTCCGTCGATCTGATGCGCAACCTGGAGACGGGAGAAGGCATCGATCGGATCTCGGAACGTCTGGTCACGGCCAACGCCTACCTTGGGGTCGACGGAATCGTGCGGGCCCTCGAATCCGGCGCCGATATCGTTCTCACGGGAAGGGTCACGGACTCCAGCCTCGTTTGTGCTCCCTGTGTGCATCACTACGGCTGGAAGACGACGGAATACGACAAGCTGGCCGGAGGTCTGGTGGCGGCCCATGTAATCGAGTGCGGCATCCAAGTCTCCGGGGGAATCTCGACCGACTGGCTGGAGGTCCCCTCGCCTGCCGATATGGGATTCCCCTTCGTGGAGGTGGAGCAGGACGGCACTTTCGTGGTGACGAAGCCTGACGGTACCGGAGGCTGTGTCACCGAACAGACGGTCAAAGAACAGCTCCTGTATGAGATCGGGGACCCCGAGCGATACCTGACTCCCGAAGCGACCGTCTCCTTCCGTGACATCGAGGTTCGGCAGGAAGGAACCGACCGCGTTCGGCTCTGGGGATTCCGAGGATCGGCGCCTCCTTCGACCTACAAAGTCAGCGCCAGTTACCGGGATGGCTTCTGGGCGCAGGGGACCCTGACGATCTTTGGCCGAGACGCCCTGGAAAAGGCCGAGCGCTGCGGTCGAATCGTGCAGGAACGGGTTCGCCGTGCCGGCTATGACCTGGAGGGCTTCGAGGTCGAATCGTTGGGAAGCGGCGCCTGCGCACCGGGCGTTCTGCCGGCGACCGAGTTGCTCGAAACCGTGCTTCGCATAGCGGTTCGCGATTCGCGTGAGGAGGCAGTGGAGCGATTCTGCCGGGAACTGACTCCCCTGGTCACCTCAGGGCCCCAGGGCCTCACCGGCTTTTCCGCCGGGCGCCCGCGACCGAGCCCGGTCTTCGGCTACTGGCCGTGTCTGATCCCGCGGGACATGGTGTCGGTAGATGTCGAGATCCTGGAGGTCTGAGATGCGTCTTGGAGAGATTGCTTACGCACGCAGTGGTGACAAGGGTTCCGCGGCGACCCTCGCGATCTTCGCTCGCCGTCCCGAGGACTTTGGCCGGCTCGAGAGGGTCGTGACGGCCGAGAGGGTGCAGCGCTTCTTCGAACCCATGGGATGCGGGCCCGTTCGCCGCTTCTCTCTGCCGAAGCTGCAAGCCCTCAACTTCATCCTCCCCGAGGTTCTGGCCGGCGGCGGCAGCCGCTCCCTGCGTGTCGATGCCCAGGGCAAAGCCATCGGCCAGGTAGCCCTCGAGATGGAGGTCGGTGATTTGTGATTCGGCGGAGCTGGGAGCTCGAAGCTGGAATAGGGGGGGCACAATCATGACCGAGCAGCTGATTTTGATCGATCGTCCGAAACCGCAAACCACCATCCTCACGCTCAATCGGCCTGAGAAGCGAAATGCCCTCAACCTCCCTCTCATGGAACAGCTCTGTCTCCGTCTCGAGGAGCTGTCGAAGTCCGAGGCTTGTCGAGCGGTGATCCTCCGTGGGGCCGGACCCGTCTTCTGCTCCGGACTCGACCTGAAAGAGGGACTGGATACTACTCTTGCGGAACGCTCGGGTGAAATGGTGGCCCGAACCTTCCGAACACTCAGTGAGAGCCCGAAAGTGATCATCGCTGCGGCACACGGTGCCGCCATTGCCGGTGGAGGCGGCCTTCTGCTTGCCTGTGACCTTGTCGTCGCCGGCGACGATCTGCTCGTGGGTTTTCCCGAGGTGCGCCGTGGCCTCGTGGCGGGTCTGGTCATGGCGTATCTTCGCCGGCGCGTGAGAGAAATCGAGGCCAATGAACTGCTTCTCGGCGGAGAGCTGGTCGACGCCCCGCGCGCTCGCGAAATGGGACTGGTGAACCGGATTGTCTCGAGCGATCGACTGATGGCCGAAGCGCATCGGCTTGCCGCAGCGGTCTCCGAGGGGGCGCCCCAGGCCCTTCGGACGACCAAGGAGTTCCTACGTTCGCTCTGGCCGCACTCGCTGGAGGCGGATCTGGAGCAGGCCCTGGGGATCCACGGCCGGGTGCGACTCGGCGAGGAAGCACAGGAAGGCATGCGCGCCTTCCTGGAGAAGCGGAAGCCGTCGTGGCGGTGAGGGAAACAGGAATGGGACCGATAGGACGCATAGGACCTATGGAACGGCGCGAAATTCAAGCCTCGGTCCTATACGTCCTGTTTGTCCTATTTCTCCTACTGGCTTATAGTCACCCCCTGGAAAACCGTTCAGGAGAATGATCATGAAGAGACTGATGCTCACTTTGGCCCTCGTCCTGCCCTTACTGTGGACCAGTTGCACGATACAGGAGAGTGAGAAGCTCAACTACCCGACGGCCAGACGCGACGATATCGTCAACGACTACTTCGGGACCAAGGTGCCGGCACCTTACGAGTGGATGGAGGACCTCAACAGTCCGGAGGTCCAGCAGTGGGTCACCGCCGAGAACAAGCTGACGGACGACTACTTTTCCAAAGTCCCCATCCGGGGATGGATCAACCAGCGGTTGACCGATCTTTGGAATTATCCCAAGGCGGGCGTGCCCGATGAGGAAGGCGGCCGGCTCTTCTTCCGAAAGAACAGCGGACTGCAGAACCAGTCCGTCGTCTACGTCCAGGATGGCCTGCAAGGGGAGGCACGGGAGCTTTTGAACCCCAACGTGCTCTCACCGGATGGATCTCTTGCTCTGGCGGGCTACGTTCCTTCGCCCGATGGCAAGCTCCTCGCTTATCAGCTTTCCGAAGGAGGTTCGGACTGGCAGACCATTCACCTCCTGGATGTCTCCACGGGAAAGACTCTGGACGACGCCGTGCGTTGGGTGAAGTTCTCCGGCGTGGCCTGGACTAAGGACAATCGGGGCTTCTTCTACTCCCGGTACCCGGAACCGCCGCAAGGCAAGGCCATCAGCCAGCAGGTGACCAACCAGAAGCTCTATTATCACCGGCTCGGTACGGCGCAGGACCAGGACAAGCTGATCTACCAGCGCGAGGACCTGCCGGGCTGGATCGTCGAGGGTGCAGTGTCCGACGACGGCAGGTACCTGTATGTCCTTCTGGTCAATGGAACGGCTCACATGAACGAGCTCTTCTACGCCGACCTCGGCAACCCCACCAAACCGAACATCGGCGCCAAGTTCCAACCTCTGTACACCAGGAACGACGCCCTCTATGAACCCGTAGGTGACGATGGCAATACTCTGTATCTTCACACCACGCTGGACGCCCCGCGCGGTCGGATCGTGGCGACCACGTTCTCCGACCCCTCGCCCGAGAATTGGCGCGAGGTCGTACCTCAGCGAGAAGGAGTCATCAGCGGCGCTCTGTTGGCCGACCGACAGATCGTCGTCCTCTCCGAGGTCGTGGCCAAGAGCCAACTGGAAGTTTTCGATGAGAAGGGGGAGCATCACCGGCAGATCGATCTACCCGGCATCGGGTCGGTATCCGGACTCAGCGGTCATAGCGGATCTGCGGATCTGTACTTCGGTTTCACCTCTTTTCTCGCCCCCGGAGCCGTTTATCACTACGATCTGAAATCGGATCAGCGTTCGACCTTCTTTGCACCCAAGGTCGACTTCGATGCTTCGAAATACGTGACCGAGCAGGTCTTCTACGCCTCCAAAGACGGCACGCAGATCCCCATGTTCATCACTCACATCAGGGATCTTCAGCTCAACGGCAAAAATCCCACTATCCTCTATGGATACGGCGGCTTTGACATTACCGTGAGTCCCAGCTTCAACCCCATCTACCCGGTCTGGCTCGAGTTGGGCGGTGTCTATGCAGTGCCCAACCTGCGAGGCGGAGGCACCTACGGGGAGAAATGGCACCAGGCCGGCATGCTCGGCAACAAGCAGAATGTTTTCGACGACTTTGCCTGGGCCGCCAAGTACCTCATCGATCAGAAATATACGGACCGCGACCACCTCGGCATCCAGGGCTATTCCAACGGCGGTTTGCTGGTGGGGGCCTCGATCACCGAGCATCCCGAACTGTTCGGCGCCGCCTACGCCGGAGCGGGGGTGCTCGACATGTTGCGCTATCAGCGCTTCTCCGGGGGCGACCTCTGGGCTCCCGAGTACGGCACCTCGGAAAACGAGGAGGCTTTCAAATGGCTGTATGCCTACTCGCCGCTCCAGAACGTCAAGGATGGTGTTTGTTACCCGCCTACGATCATTACCACGGCAGACCATGATGACCGCGTCGTTCCCAGTCACTCCTACAAGTTCGCCGCTGCCCTCCAGCACGCTCAGGGTTGCGACAACCCGGTGTTGATTCACATTGCGACCAACACGAGTCACGGCTACATGCCCACGGACAAGCGCATCTCCCAGACCGCCGACGTGTGGGCTTTCGAAGCCTGGAATCTGGGCGTCAAGCAGCCGCCCGCTTCGGCAGACGGAAAGTAGGGAGCGAACTGGAGGAATTCTGAGGTTTGGGGTTTGCGATTTCGAGGGGGAACCGGACGCAGCACCGTGTCCCATGCGTGTGCCGCAGCTCCATGCTCGAAGCTCTTCGCCGATTCCCGCATACGCCTACGATGGCGAGGCAACCATAGTAGAATCGACGATCGCCATCGACTCGACGCTTCTCGCGGCCTCAGTTAGACTGGGCATGGAAGGGACTTCCTGGAAGCGGCTCGATCCACCATAGGGGGTCCGAATACCAGGTGCCGAGTGCGCATGGGGCGAGTCTAGGAGCGTTGGGGGAATGGAAACGATGAAGCGCATAAAGCGAAGTCCTGAGGCTCGTCTCTCCGGATCAGCGAATCCGGTAAATGGCTCTTCAGACCAGCGGGGCAGCCACCTGATCGATTTCTACCATCAGATTGCAGAGGGTGCACCCGACTGGGAATGTTGGCGAACCCCTGAGGGCAAGTGTGTCTACGTTTCTCCCTCTTGCGAGCGGATCACCGGGTATCGGGCTCAACAGTTCATGTCCGACCCTGAGCTGCACCTTTCCGTGATCCATCCTGAAGATCGTTCCCGCGTCGCCGCACATTTTTGCGAGTCAGGTGAGCTCGCAGATGCGGTTCCCCTGGAGTTCAGGATCCTGCATCGTAATGGGCAAGTCCGATGGGTGAATCATGTCTGCCACCCGATTTGCGATGAGCGCGGAAGCCTGATGTGGAGACGCGTGCTGCAACGGGATATCACGTCCTACAAAGCGGCCCAGCTGGCCCTTGCCGGACAGGAGAAACTCTTTCGCGAGTTGGCCGAGAACCTGGAAGAAGTCCTGTGGATCGTCTCACCCGACTGGAATGAAGTGCTCTACGTCAGTCCGGCCTACGCCGAATTGTGGGGCCGCTCGTGTGAGGAGCTTCGGGTTTCTCCACGTTCCTGGCTCGATGCGGTCCTCGAAGAAGATCGGCCCCGAATCCTGTCGAACATCACCCGTGTGGCTCAGGAACCGCTACAGGGATTGGCATCTGTGGAGTACCGTGTCCGCCGTCCGGATGGATCGATCCGTTGGGTGCGGGCGCGCGGCTTTGGGATCCACGATGAGACGGGCCGGATCCACCGCGTGGTTGGGATTGCCGAAGATGTCACCGACCAAAAGCAAGTCGAGAACGCCCTCCGCCGACGCCAGCAGGAATATCAGACCCTGGCCGGAAACCTGCCCGGACTCGTTTACCGAGTGTATTTGCAGGAGGGGAGCAGGATGCACTTCTACAACGATCTCCTCGAGCCGACGACCGGCTTTCGGGCCGAAGAGCTGACGACCGGCGAAATCTGTTCGATCATTCGACTCATCGTTCCGGAGGATCGGGAGCGTGTCATCGAGACCGTGGAGGAGGCTGTCGAGAAGGAGCAGCCCTTCGACATAAGCTACAGACTCGAGCGAAAGAACCGCGAGATTCGTCACATGAGCGAGCGCGGTCGCCCGATCCGTGACGAGAACGGGCGTCCACTCTACATCGACGGACTCATCTTCGACGTCACGGATCAAATGCTGCAGGAGGAACAACTCCGGGAGAGAGAAGCTCAGCTGCGGGCTTTTTTCGATGCCAACGCCGTGTGCATGAGCATCGTGGCGCTCGATGACGACGATCTCGTCTACGTGCGTCCCAACGAGACAATGGCGGCTTTCTACGGTCTGACGGCTACGACCTTGAGCGGCAAGCGCTGCCGAGAGCTGGGAGTCAGCGAAGAGACGCTGGCCGGCTGGATCGAGATGTTCGCGGAGTGCCTGCGAACCGGTGAACCTGTGTCCCGCGAGTACAACTTCGGGTTGCATGGCCAGGAGCACTGGTATCACGGGACCATAAGCCCGATCTCGCTATCTTCCGACTCCCCCCTGTTCGCACTGGCGACCGTCGACATCACCGAACGCAAGAAGACCGAACAGGCTTTGCGCGAGAGCGAAGCCCGCTTCCGGGAGGTCCTCGAGAACGCTCTCGACGCCTCCTATCGTCGCGATCTCACTTCAGGTCGGTTGGATTTCATGAGCCCTGTCATCGAACAGATAACCGGATTCTCTCCGGAGGAAATCGCGGCACTTGACGTTCAACAGGGTCTGGATCTCGTGCACCCCGATGACCGCCAAGCCGTGATCGGGGAGATCCAGAGGTCCGCCTCAGGCGAAGCCGGTTTCGTGGAATATCGGTTCCGTACCAAGAACGGAGAGTACCGCTGGTTCGGTGACAAGATGCGAGTCGTCATGGCGGGTGGCGAGCCGCGCTACCGGGTGGGAGTCGTGCGTGACATTACGCACCGCAAGCAGGTCGAGGAAGCCCTGCGTCGTGCCAAGGATGAACTCGAGGAGCGGGTGCACCAGCGGACAAAGGAACTCGAACTGCGGGCAAACCAACTGGCACGCCTCTCTTCAGAGTTGACAATCGTCGAGCAGAGGGAGAGGCGGCGCCTGGCTCAGGTCCTTCACGATCATCTTCAGCAACTTCTCGTCGGGGCGAAATTCGGGCTCGACGTCCTTTCACGGAGAATCGGCCAGAAACACATGGACACGATCGGACAGGTGGAAGCGCTTCTGAACGAATCGATCAATACGGCCCGGTCCTTGACTGCCGAGTTGTCTCCACCCATCCTCCATGAGGCCGGCCTCAATGCTGCTCTGGAATGGTTGATCCGGTGGATGAAGGAGAAACACGGCCTGACCGTGGAATTCGACACCGACGAAGAAGTCCGTACCAGTCGCGAGGACATCCGGGTGCTCATCTTCGAATCGGTTCGCGAAGCCCTGCTCAATGTCGTCAAACATGCAAAGGTGACCCGGGCAAAGGTCAGCTTGACTCGTCACGACCCGGAACATCTACGGGCACTGATCAGCGATGAGGGTGTCGGTTTCGAACCCGGAGTTCTGTCCAACCGCGACGATTCGACGAAGGGCGGCTTCGGGCTGGTCAGCATGCGGGAACGTCTGAGATTAATGGGTGGCTCACTGGAGATCGAAAGCACCGCCCACGAAGGCACGCGCTTGATCCTTACCGTCCCGATAGAGTCCCCGGCGGCGGTCATGGGCGAGGAGGAAGCAGAGGAGACTCGTGAAGAAGAGGGGGCTCAGCCCGAGACAGGACAACAGGCCGGTGGGGGAGGGAAATCCGCCAGGAAGGGTCGCATCCGTGTTCTGCTCGTCGACGATCATGTGGTGATGCGGCAGGGCCTTTCCATGCTGATCGGCGAGGAATCTGATATTGAAATCGTTGGAGAGGGATCCAACGGCAATGAGGCCATCGCTCTCGCCCGGGATCTCCAACCGGATGTCATCCTCATGGACTTCAGTATGCCCGAAATGAACGGGGTTGAAGCCACCCGGATCATCCATTCGGAACTGCCCAAGATCCGGATCATCGGGCTTTCGATGTATGAAGAAACCGACCGCGCCGCGGCCATGCAGGAAGCGGGGGCCGTTGCCTACCTCAGCAAGAGCGGCCGGTCGGATGCGCTTCTGCAAACCATCCGGGAAGCACGGACAGACTAGTCCCCACTCGCCTGAGTGACGCGGTCAGTCTCACCTCGTACGAACCCATCGGTTCCGACACCCGATTTGTCGTAGACTAGCCACCGGACCCGGTGAGAAACCGGCTTCTGGCACTCACAGCCTGAGGAAGGAAACGCCATGAGATCCTTGCTTCGATGCTCTCCCCTTTTCGCCTTGAGTCTCCCATTCCTCGCTTTCCAGACCACTTCGGCTCAACAACCGGGTCGGGCGTCTTCCTCCGAAGCCCAGCGGTTCGAGCTTCCGGCCACCGATGACGGTCTGCCCGGCGAGGGCCCGATCCGCCGGTACGACTGGTTTCGCGACCTCTGGCGAGAACGCCGAAGCGCCTGGTCCAAACAGGTCGAACAGGACCAGCGCGCACTGGTGTTCCTCGGGGACTCGATCACGCAGGGATGGGGTGACGACTTCGGGGGAGCCTTTCCCGGAGTCCACGTGGCAAATCGTGGCATCATCGGCGACACGACACGCGGCATGTTGATTCGTCTGCAGGAGGATGTGCTGGCTCTGAATCCAAGCGGGGTAGTCCTGCTCCTTGGCACCAATGATTTGGAAGAGAACGCCGAACCGGAGACGGCTGCCGGCAACCTCGAGCTGATCCTGACGGAGTTGGAAAGCTACAGCAGGAAAATGCCGATCGTGCTGTGCCGGGTCTTTCCGAGTTCGCCTTCGAAAAATCGCCCTGCCGACAAGATTCGTGCCATCAACCGACTCTATGCTCGAGTTGTCGCGCACGACCCGCAGGTGACCCTCTTGGACACTTGGACGTTGTTCGCTGACGATCAGGGCAATGCGAAAGCCGAGGAGTTCCCGGATCTGCTGCACCCGAACGCCGCAGGATACGCCAAATGGGCGGCTGCTCTGAGACCGATCCTGGCTACTCTCGGCTTCATGGATACTGAACCGGACAACTTCTCTCCCGAGCCGGGATTTGAAAGCCTTTTCAACGGTCGTGACCTGACCGGCTGGGGCTTCCGCCCGACGAGCCCGGAAGACATCGAGGCGCGCAACCATTGGCAGGCGACCGATCCGAATGCCGCCGCCTGGCCGGTCGTGACCAAAGCGATGGTCCTCGACGGCCGAACGGCGAGTGACGATGGACGCTATGTGGTCGTCAACGGCCGCCTCGTCGTGACCACACCGCCGGAGGGGCGCCGCATCCAGCAGATCTGGACGAGCCGGGAGTTCCCAAGAGACTTTGTCTTGAGACTCGAGTTCCGCGCCACCCCGAATGCGGACAGCGGGATTTTCATCCGTGGACCACAACTGCAGTGCAGGGACTACCTGCTGGCCGGTCCTTACAAGCAACTCCAGCACTACAAGCCGCAGCAGTGGAATCAGATCGAAGTGACGGTCAAGGGTGGCATCGCTCGGGCCACCTGCAACGGTGAAGTCCTGGAAGAGGCGATGGAGGTCCCCTCCACCGGCCCGATCGGTCTGGAAGGCGATCGGGGCCAGATGGAGTACCGTCACATCGAGATCCGCGAATTGCCCTGACTGGACACCCGATCGGAACCGCGGCTCACTCCTTCCGGGGCCGAGCCGGCGGACGGTGGCCCCGCAGTGGAGATGAATCCTTGCTAGAAGCCGGTCTGAAGCGTGACCTGGACTCTGTTCTCTCCAGGAATCATGTCGGAACTGTGATTGGTTCGCTGATAGTCGACCAACCAGATGTTCCCTTTGTACATGCGCCAGGCAATTCCGGCGATGTAGCGGTGGGTAATATCCGAGTAGATCTCGGTGTCCGCGTTGAAGTCGTCAAAGCGGCCCAACACGCTGATCCTGCTCCCGAAATGCGGCGTTGGAATGTGTGCCGCAGCAAACAATGAGTATCCTCTCTGGCGTGCGGCCCTTCCGTCGGGAGCCAGTGCCTTGCCCGACTGGTTGCCTCTGCCTACGTATCCCTGAGCCGTGCCGGTGAAGAAGCGGCTCTCGTACGAAACCATCCCGTCGAAGCTTCTCCAGTTGGGGGGCTGCATTCCGTCTTCTACCGGCTGGTTCCCCTTGCCGACGATACCGAAAGCACTGAACTGGAGCCCCGGCACGACGTCGGGCAGCGGCCGGACCGAGAGGCGACCCTCGAAGACTTTGTTCTTGTTCTGCTCGGCGGCATGATAGCCGCCGCCATTGTAGATCCCGGCCTGCCATGAGCCGTATCGACCGGCGTAGTGAGGATTCACTTCGGCCTTGTATTCGCTGCTCAGGGTTCCCCCGAAATCCGATCCGAAGAGCACTCCGGTGTCGGCGCTGTTGAAAACGCCGTTGCGCTCCAGAAACATCGTATCCTGCATGCGGTATCCGTTGATGGCTTCCTCGAAGTCCAGCCAGGGCATGTGCGCCAGGCCGAACTCCATGTAAGGGCCGGTGATGGCCTTGTTGCCCTTCCAGTGGAACTTGCCATAGATGTACTTGGCGCGCGGCTTCACATCGCCGGTCGAATCGACGGTGATATCGGTGACGAAGCGCGCGGTCAGGTAGGGCGTGACAGCGACGTCCGCTCCGAAGTATCCCCGTTTCAGAAGAAACGCGTTGTAGTCGCTGGTCTCATTGGGGACTCCGGAGTACCTGGTTCCGTTCTGGTAGGACAAATAGAACAGCCCGATCGGCTTGAAGCTCCTCAAAGGTTCCGGTATTTCGGCTTTCACCGCTCCCAACTGCCCGCCGGATCCGGTCGCCGCCTGGGGCGCGGCGGCTTGGCTCGCGGGTGGAGGAGTGCCGGATTTCTGTCGATTGTACTCGGCCTGCACCTGGGTGGCTTGAACCTGGGTGATGACTCCATTCTGAACAAGCAGTTTCAGCAGAGGATCCATGTTTTCAGAATCGGTCTGGGTAGTATCGGATGCGTAGACCATGCCCCAGAGGCAAAAAGCAAAGAGAATGCACGCCATGATCGTCTTCTTCATCATCTTCCCTTCTCTCCGATGCAACTCCGCAGCCGGCCGAGACCTTTCGGTCGGCGAATAGCGGGAGTCTATGCAAGCCGTGTTACACGAATTTGAACGTTCCATGAGGATTTCTTTAAGGAGTGAATTCTGGAAGATCGAACGCCCGCACGGCGCTCGTATGCGACGGGCCAGGGCGCTAACCTGGATCCAGCGCCCTACTTTTCGTATTCAAAAAAGTGGCGTGCGCCTATAATCGACTCGACATTCTGGAATTCGTAGAAAGGAGGTACGATGTCCGATCAACCCCAAGGATGCGCCCGGATCACCGGCACTGTATCCAGTGACGGCTCCAAGGACGAAGATACCGGAAAGCATCTCATCAAAGAAAAGGAGGTCAAAATGGCCGTCCTCGTTGGTCAGAAAGCCCCTGATTTCGCCGCTCCCGCTTACCAAAACGGCGGTTTTTCCACAGTGAAACTCTCCGATTTCCTGGGTAAATGGGTTCTGCTCTGTTTCTACCCCGGTGACTTTACCTTCGTCTGAGCGACCGAAGTGTCGGCGGTCGCCGACCAATACAACACACTCCAAGACTTGGGCGTAGAAGTCATCTCCGTCAGCGTGGACAGCCATTTCGTTCATAAGATGTGGAACGACCATGAATTGAGCAAAATGGTCTCGGGTGGTATCCCCTTCCCGATGGCTTCGGATCAGGCCGGCAATCTGGGTCGGGCTTATGGCATCTACGATGAAGCACAGGGCATCGAACTCAGGGGACGCTTCATCATCGATCCCGACGGTGTTGTGCAGGCAATGGAGGTGATGACACCGCCTGTGGGACGCCGTATCGGCGAGACCATACGCCAGATCCAGGCCTTTCAGCAGGTGCGCGCCACGAAAGGCAGTGAAGCGACACCCGCGGGCTGGGAACCCGGACAGCCGACCCTCCACCCGGGTCCCGCTCTGGTCGGAAAAGTCTGGGAAGTCTGGAATCCTTCCATGGAACGAACCAAACACTGACCGTGTCTCGCGCCCTTCGGGAGACGGGAAACGGGAGACGGGAATTCCGAATCCCGAATCCCGAGGGCGTGTTGCCGAAGTCCTTAGGACCTCAGCTCGACCTTGGTACTCGTCCGTCGAGATTTGAAGATCCGACCTCATGGAAGCCGCCACGGACGGCAATGGCTCCAGAACAAAGAAATCCTTTGCGCACCTGGCGCTTCTGCGTGAAATCGAGTCGCCGAGGCTTCACACTGTTACCGGGATTCAGGCCAAGTCGGGCCTGAGGCTATTGGGGCAGCGCGCCCCGTGTCCCGACTTCCGTTTGCCGGCTACCAGGTTCGCTCCTTCAGGATTTCCTGAATCTGCTCCTTGGGAACTGGCAATTCGTCCATGTGGTCCTTGAGCCAGTTGGAAAAGTCTCGTTCGATTTCGGCGGACCAGCGCGTATCGATTTGGCCGGCGGTGTATTTGCCTTCACGCAACCGTTCGTGACCGAAAAGGTCTCGAAGTCGCACGATCTCCGAGGTCTTCACAACCTTCTCGGCAAGTTGAGGCGGAATGAAGATGACGCCCCCATCCTTTCCGAGTACGACGTCACCCGGCATGACGGTCGCGTGGCCGATTCGGATCGGACAATTGATGCCCATCATGGTCGAGTTGAGGTTGGGGCCGAGATTCGAGAAGTGGTGAGAGGGATCGTAGGAGCGGACGAACGATACGAAGTTGGGCAACTCCTTCAATCCTTCGATATCGCGGATGGCGCCGTTATATACGATTCCGTTGCCGCTCTTTGCGTAGATTGCATTGCCGACGTTGTCACCGATCGAAGGTCCGTCGACCTTCAACTCGAAATGATCACAGACGTAGACATCACCTGGTTGGAGTTCATCGACGGGCCAGGCGTTCTGCCCACCGATCCGGCCATCCTGCTTGCCCACTTCCTCGATGACCTTGTGGATGTCGGGTCTTCCCGGCATCCAGACTGCCGTCAAGGCCCGCCCCACGAGGGCCTTGTCAGGATGGATGCTCAACCAGCCATCCTCATACTCATGGCGGAAACCCGCGTTGCGAAGAACGGCCCACGCCTCTTCCAGGGTGACCGACTTCATCCGCTCGAGAATGCCGTCGGGCACTTTCGGTCGCCCGTCAGGAAAACGTTCCCCCTTCCATTCCGGGGTGTACTTGATCAGATCTTCCTTTGAGAAGACCCCCGGCTGCGCAAGCAGGACTGCCCAGGTGAGAGACACCGACAACGCGATGCAGAGCATGACTCGAAGGGCGTTTCTTTTCATTTCGACTTTCCTTATTCGGGTGAACGGGCGGGAGAAACCGGCACTGCGGCGCCGGCAACAGACGTGAGTGAACGTCGGGAATCCAAGGGGCTCCTTCCGAATCGAGACGAGAGTCACGAAACCGGTTTGATGGTAGACCACGAGCCAGCTTCTGGCAAGAGACCGGCCGGCGCTCGCCCCCCGGGATCGCGCTTTGCCTGCAACAGGACTTGATATGCTTGGACCCAAGGAGCCTTGTCGATATGCGATGTCATCGTCTTCTTTCGTTCGCACTCCCTGCCGTCATCATCCCGGCATTACTCGCAACGAGCAGCGAGGCGCAGCCAATGCCCGGGAATCTGTTCCAGGAGATGCACTGGCGGATGATCGGTCCTTTCCGCGGCGGGCGTACGCGCGCCATCTCGGGCGTTCCGGGCCAGCCGAATCTCTTCTATATGTGTCCGGTCGACGGTGGTGTCTGGAAATCTGAGGACTCCGGGCGCACCTGGACACCCATTTTCGACCAGGAGTCGACCCAGTCCGTTGGTGCTATCGCCGTCGCTCCATCCGACTCCAGGATCATCTATTTGGCCAGTGGCGAGGGACTGGCACGTCCCGATTTGTCGGTGGGAAACGGCATCTACAAGTCGACCGACGCCGGACGGACGTGGGTGCATCTGGGGCTTCGCGACGGCCAGCAGATTCCGGCTCTCGTCGTGGATCCGCGCGATCCCGACCGCCTGTTTGCAGCGGTGCTCGGACATCCCTACGGACCGAACGCCGAGCGTGGTGTCTTCCGTTCGACGAACGGCGGCCAAACCTGGGTGAAGGTCCTCTATCAGAACGAGAACATCGGAGCCTATGATGTGGACCTGGATCCGGGCAACCCCGACGTGGTCTACGCTTCACTCTGGGAGGAGCGACAGGGACCTTGGGAGTACGACAACCTGTACGGCGGAGAGGCAGGCGGGCTATACAAGTCGACCGACGGTGGCAACACCTGGCATCAGCTCACGAACGGACTGCCGGAGCACGTCGTCCAACTCAATCTGGCCATCGCCCCCAGCGACCCCAGCCGGCTCTATGCCGTTCTCTCGACGACACTCGAGAGCCCCTACGAATCGGGCGAAGGCTTGGGCTTCTTCCGCTCAGACGATGCCGGCGCCAGCTGGTACCGAGTGACGACCGATCCCCGACCGGTCATGCTCATCGGTGGCGGAGACCTGCCGATGCCCGCTGTGGACCCGAGGAATCCCGATATCGTCTACAGCACTTCCATCGTGACGGTCCGATCAACCGACGGTGGCAGGACCTGGACCAGCATACGCGGCGCCCCAGGCGGCGACGACTACCAGAACATTTGGATCAACCCCAACGACCCGAGCATTATCTTTCTGGCCAGCGACCAGGGAGCGATCATTTCTGTCGACAACGGTCAGTCCTGGAGTTCCTGGTACAATCAGCCGACCGCTCAGCTGTATCACGTTCAAACCAACAACGAGTTCCCCTATCAGGTCTGCAGCGGTCAGCAGGAGAGCGGCTCGGTCTGCATTGCCAGCCGCGGCAACGACGGACGGATCACGTTTCGGGACTGGCACCCCGTCGGCGCCATCGAATACGGGTACGTGGCCCCGGACCCGCTCGACCCCGATATCGTTTACGGAGCCGGCCGCAACGTCGTCACACGCTATCACCGCCCGACGGGACAAGTGCAGGATGTCACGCCGATACCGCTGCTGAGCGGCGAGTACCGCGTGGATCGGACCCAACCGATCATCTTCTCTCCGGTCGATCCCCATATTCTGTACTATGCCGCGAGCCGGGTTTTCCGGACCGAAGATGGTGGCCGGACGTGGCAGACGGTGAGTCCGGACCTCGGGAGACAGAACCCGGGCATCCCGTCCAGCCTCGGCACTCTGGCCGATAAAGATCCCGCAGCGGCGAAAAAGCGCGGGGTCGTCTACGCGCTGGGGCCCTCCTTCAAGAGCGTCGACACATTGTGGGCCGGGACCGATGACGGCTTGATCTGGGTGACCCGGAACGGAGGCAGCGCCTGGACGAACGTGACCCCTCCGGAGATCACGCCCTGGAGCAAGGTCACGCAGATCACCGCCTCCCATTTCGATGACCAGTCGGCCTACGCCTCCGTAAGCCGCTTTCGCGTCGACGACCTGCGGCCCTACATCTACCGCAGCCACGACGGCGGCCGCTCCTGGGAACTCATCACTGCGGGATTGCCTTCCGATGCTCCCGTGAACGCGGTACGCGAGGACCCCGAACGTCCGGGCTTGTTGTTTGCTGGGACCGAAACCGGTGTCTGGGTCTCATTCGACGACGGCGATCATTGGCAGTCGCTTCAGCTCAACTTGCCGCACACTTCGATGCGCGATCTGTGGATCCACGACGACGATCTCATCGTCGCCACCCACGGGCGCTCGTTTTGGATTCTGGACGATCTCTCACCCTTGCGACAGATCACTGAAGCGACCGCGGCTCGAGAGGTGGTCCTGTTCAAGCCGGCCCGCGCCTACCGAGTCCGGCGCGATACGAACACCGACACGCCCCTGCCCCCGGACGTGCCGGCAGGAGAGAACCCTCCCGACGGAGCGATTCTCGACTACTATCTTGCTCGCCCTTCGTCCGGCGCCGTGACCCTGGAGATTCTCGATACGAGCGGCAAGCTGGTGCGCCGTTACTCCAGTGAAGACGTGTACGGCCCCAGTGAGAAGGATCTCAGCAAACAGCTGATCCCTCTCTATTGGCTGCGCCCTCCGAGGGTCCTGTCGACAGACGCGGGAATGCACCGGTGGATCTGGGATCTCCGATATCCGGCCCCGGAAGCGACGAATCACTCTTATCCGATTTCAGCGGTCCCCCACGACACTCCGCTATACCCGGTGGGACCACTGGTGCTTCCAGGGAGGTATGAGGTCCGACTGACGGCAGGCGGGCAAAGTGTGACTCAACCGCTCACCATCGAGATGGATCCTCGAGTCAAGACTCCGCCTTCCGGACTCGAACAGCAGTTCGAGCTCGAGATGCGTCTGTCGAGTTTGATGAGCGACAGCTCGCACGCGGTCAACGAGGCCCGGTCGATCATCGAGCAGATCGAAGGTCTGGCGGGGAAGGCAGTCGGCACGTTGAGCGACCAGCTGACCGCTTTGAAGCGGAAGGTAGATGCAGCTCTTCATGGTTCCACGGAGCTTTCCGAGTCGACGATCGACCCGACAACGCTCAGCAAGCTGAACAACGAAGTCTCAACGCTTTATGGGATGGTGGGGCAGGCGGACGTAGCGCCCACTCCGGTCCAGATCCGGGCGGCCCAGGAGCTGGAGGGGGAGTGGCCCGCCCTTCAGAAGCGGTGGGAAGATACGAAAGAGCTGGATCTTGCCAGGGTCAATCATGCTCTGCAAGCGGCCGGGTTGACCGAGATACGACCCGAAGTGAAGCCCACAACGGAGGCTGCACCAGTCAACCTCGAGTAGAGGCCGCAGTCCTGTTTCTTTTGCAGTCTGACGAGAGTATTCGGTATCATAGGTGAGATTGAGACGAGACGGGTTTCCGGCTTCCACCCGGTTCGAGGACCTGACTGAAGTGACCAAGAGCCTGCATTTTCCGCTCAGGCATCTGCCGTTCATTGCAGCGGTAATGGTTCTCCTCACCCTTCCGACCCTGGGCGCGGTCTTGGAGTGTCGCATCGAGATCCCAGCCGGGCGCCGCCTTCCCGAACATGCTCAGATTGATTTGAGAAACGTTTCCGGCAGTCAGGTCGGCAGCGCTAGCGTTCAGGGCAATGGAACCGCCATATTCGATCGAGTGCCTGCCGGCTCCTACAGTGTCTCCGTCCGGGCCGAGGGTTTCCTACCGGTGACGCAGGATGTCGAGATTCCGAGCGGATACATCGGCAGCAGTCTTTTCAGCGTCACGATCCGCTTGAACCCCCAACCCCAGTCGGAGGGTCGGCCGCGAGGAGAGAAGACGGTCTCCGTCCAGTCTCTGAAAGTGCCTCAGGAGGCGATCGACGAGGTCGAACTCGCCGAGAAAGCCGCCGCAGAGGGAAGCTTTCAGGAAGCCATCGAGCACTGTAAGAAGGCGGTGGAAATCTACCCAGCGTACTTCCAGGCGTACAACAACCTGGCCGTGTATGAGTATCAGGCGGGCGAACCCGCGAAGGCCGTCGAGTTCTTCGAAAGGGCCCTTGTCTTGAACCCGGATGCAGTCGGCGCCAACCTGAACCTGGGTCGGGTTCTCATAGACCGGAACCGCCCGCAGGACGCGATTCGCTATCTCGAGCACGCCGCCAAGATCGATCCGACGTCATCGCAGGTTCAATATCATCTGGCTCGGGCTTACATCCTCTCGGCTTCACTCTCCCAATCCGTCAAACCACTTCAGCTGGCCCTGGAACTCCAGCCACCGGTCGAACACGCCCGGTTTCTGCTGGCCCATGTCCTCTATCAACTCGGAGACGCCCCCCGGGCCGTCCAGGAACTCGAGCTTTACCTGAAGACCAAGCCGAAAAACGAGCGCGAGCTGAAGCAGACTCTGAAAGCCTGGAAAGCAGCGGCCAAGGGCCAACGCTAGCCCGATCGAAGAGTGATTTGACGCTTCCTGCGATCAGTGTGAGCACTCTTGAATCCTCATTGAATCGAGACAGAGCCACCTCGGTCTGGCAGGGGCGTCCTCTCCGCCTCGTTCGTTTCCAGTTGCAGCGAGGTCGGGGATTCCATTAGTCTAGATTCAACGCGTCGAATGCACTTTCGGCTCGATCGCTGCCCGGGAACGGTTTTCGTGATCAAGAGTGCCGCAGCAGTTTTCATACTTGTCACCGCCCTCGCCACGGCTTGGGCTTTGCCGTTCAAGCACCTCTCCAACCGGATCGTGTGTCACCTCCAACCACCGCCAGGCTATCCGATGCCGGACGGCGCGGTCGTCGATCTCAACCTGACCTCGGGTGGGCGAATCGGAACCGGTGACCCGTCCGGCAATGGTAGCTTTACTTTCAGCGAATTGCCGCCAGGTCAATACACGATATCGGTGAAGGCGGAGGGATATGAGCCGATCGAACGGGACATCGAGGTTCCAAGCGGGTACCTTCACAACGTCGTTAATGTCACTCTTAACCTGACTCCTCGGCCCCAAGCGAGCGGGGCTCCTCCCTCGAAGGAAGAACGAACGGTTGGGATCAAATCGCTGAGAATCCCCGCGGATGCATTGGATGAACTCAAAGCCGCGGAGAAGGCGGCTGCCGACAAGAGCTTCGATCAGGCCATCCAGCATGCCGAAAGGGCGCTCGAGTTGTATCCGGACTACTTCGAAGCTTATAACAACCTGGCCGTGTACCAGTCCAAGGTAGGGCAGAATGAAAAGGCGGTCTCGCTTTTTCAGAGAGCACTGACTCTCGAGCCCGACGCAGTCGGCGCCAGTCTGAATCTGGGCCGAGTGCTCATAGGTTTGAAACGGCCACAGGAGGCGGCCCTCTATCTGCAGCATGCCGCAGACGTCGATCGAACTTCGTCGGAGATTCAATATCATCTGGCCCGGGCACTGATCCTCTGCCTACGGCTGCCCGACTCGATTCCGCGTTTGAGAATGGCCCTGAAGCTTCAGCCCCCCGTCAATCATGCCCGGTACCTTTTGGCCAATGTCCTGTATCAACTCGGGGATGTTTCCGAAGCGATACAGGAGATGGAAGCCTATCTCAAGACGAAGCCCCCCGAAGGGAGCGAATTGAAGCAACAGTTGAGAGCCTGGAAAAAGCTCGCAGCCTCCGCCGGAAAATAGGGCTTAACCGCTGAAGATTGCCTCTCCGCGATCCTCTTCGCAGAGTCCGCCCGCTGAAGTCTCATCTGCCCATTCTGTTCGGAAGGATGTTAGAATCTCGAACTCGCCGCCGTTCAGGTGGCTCTGGATTCTCGCGACGCCGGTTACGTGGAGAGGATGAACGGCTTGACGGATTCGACAGCGCGCCAAGATTCGCTACGGAACCACAGTGCGCGACGGGTTCTTAGCTTGCTGTTCCTCGGGTTCCTGCTGTTCGCTCTGCTCGAAGTCCTGATTTTTCGGCCCGAAGTCTATGGTCGATTCGTGGAACCGCATTCTTACCCGGGCTACATGGAGATGCTGATCTCAAGGGAGCGCAGCCTGGCACCTGATGACTCTCGGTTCCGAATGACGATCGTTGGAGACTCCAGAATTGCGGAGGGATTCTCCGAGAAGAGGGCAGAGGAGCTGGAGGAAGGGAGATGGCGATTCATCAATAACGCTATCCCGGGATCGACTCCCCGTGTCTGGTACTACATCCTGCGCGAAACGGATCCTCGCCGCGACCGCAGCGATTTCGTAGTCATCCCGCTGCAGGACTATCCTGATTTCGATGCCTTCGAGGATCTCTCCGACCGCTTGCTCGATCTTCGAATCGCCATCTTTCATTTGGGTCTGTCCGATCTCCCGGGATTAATGCGGTCTTTCGATAACTGGAGTGACCGGTGGCGGGTCTTGCGCACGGTACTCCTGAAGGGCGGCACCCTCAAGAAGGATCTTCAGGACCTGCTCAGCGACCCCTGGAGGCGGCTCCATCGAATCGAGCAGTCTCACGAGCGATGGGCCCGCTCGCGTTACGAATACCCCGGGCGGGAGGGATCTCTAGAAGGACTTCAATATGATCCCTCAACGGGGGAGTTCGTCTTTCCGGCTTCCTTACCGGATCGACAGCGCAAGCTGCTCCTGCGCTCGCTCAGTGAGCCTCCCCAGCGCGGTGTGATGCGCCGGTACAGACGGACTTGGCTTACAGCTATCGTTGATTACTACCGCAACACCTCGACACATGTGGTCTTCCTCAGAATGCCCCGTGGTCCGGTCGTTGCGCCTTACAGAAGAGGGGCTGGGTCCCGGGGAATAGTGTTCAGGCTGGCTCGGGAACCGAACGTGGAACTCCTCCCTGAGCATTTGTTCGATGCTCTCGAGCGACCCGGCTACTTCTTTGACAGCGTACACATGAACCGGACCGGGCGCGAGAAGTTCACAGAGATTCTGGTTCGAACCCTGGAGGAGCTGCAGGCTTCCAGCAACAGCGACCACTCTTCCGTCAACCGCACTGCGACAGGAACATAACAACCGTGCTCTTCAATTCCTGGGAATACTGGCTGTTCTTCCTGATCGTCATTCCGCTCTTTTACTCGAGTCCTTTGCGAATCGGTCGGTACGTGCTGCTGGCGGCCAGCTACTTCTTCTACATGTGGTGGAACCCCAAGTTCATACTCCTGATCCTGACCTCCACGCTGATCGACTATCTGTGCGGCATGGCCCTCCCCAGGCTCACCAGAAACCGTCGGCTCGTGCTGGTCGTGAGCCTGATCACCAACCTGGGCCTCCTGGGATTCTTCAAGTACTACAACTTCTTCTCCTCCTCGATTGCGGAAGTCCTCGGAATCAGCACTGACTCCCTGTTCCTGCAAATCGTGCTGCCGGTAGGAATCAGCTTCTATACGTTCCAGAGCATGTCGTACACCATCGACATCTACCGGGGCGAACTCGAGCCGGTGCGGAGCTTCGTCGACTTTGCACTCTTCGTCGCATTCTTCCCCCAGCTGGTTGCGGGGCCGATCGTCCGGGCCCGCGAGTTTCTGCCGCAGCTCAAAGGATGGCACAGCCCTTGCGGCCGGGACGTTCAAGAAGGGATCATGCTCGTCCTCCTCGGGTTGGTCAAGAAGATGGTCCTTGCCGACAATTTCGCCCGGATCTCCGACGCCTATTTCGGCAATGTGGGAGGCTCTCCCGGTCCCTGGGCCGCGTGGACGGCGACTCTGGCCTTTGCCATGCAGATTTTCTTCGACTTCTCGGGCTACACGGACATTGCCCGAGGTTCCGCTTTGCTGCTGGGTTTCCGATTCCCGACCAACTTCGAACGACCCTACCTGGCTTCCTCGATCACGGAATTCTGGCGCAGGTGGCATATTTCCTTGTCAACCTGGCTCCGAGACTATCTTTACATCCCTCTCGGAGGAAATCGGAAGGGCCGGCTGCAGACCTACCGGAATCTGATGGTCACCATGCTGCTCGGCGGACTCTGGCATGGGGCCAGCTGGAATTTCGTAGCGTGGGGTGGCTACCATGGCGGGCTGCTGGCGGCTCACCGGGTGATCGGACGACGGTCTCGGTCCGAGCCGGTGACCTGGTTCACCCGTGCCCTCCGTCCAGGAGCCGTCCTTCTGAACTTCGGCCTCGTCCTGATCGGCTGGGTCTTCTTCCGCGCCCGGAGTTTCGAGGATTCCTGGGCGGTCCTCCGCAACCTCTTCTCTCTGCACGTCGTCAGCGGCAGTCTGATGGGTTGGGGGCTCTGGATCGCTCTCATCGGATCGATGGCGCTGGCCGTCGTCGAGGAGAAGTGGGGCACGTTTCAACGCCTGGTCGATGCGCCGGCTGCGATCAGGGTGCTCTACTATGTCGGCATCCTGACGGTGCTCGAACTGTTCTCCGTCACCGACCTTCGGATCCCCTTCGTCTACTTTCAGTTTTGAATCATCAAATCACCGAAAGTCTTCTCGGGGCGGCGTAAATGCGTCGATCAGCCTGGCAGTGGGCGTGAGGACCCGGATCCCATGCGGTACATTCGAGGGTACGCGGTACGCCCCTCCGGGACCGATTTTGCGCACCTCCTCACCGATCTGCACCTCGATTTCGCCGTCAATCAGGTACGTAACCTGGTCGTGCTCGTGGTGATGGAGCAGGATCGGCCCCTGCTCCGGGCCTTTGGCTTCGATGACGGCCATGGTCAGCTTGCCGCTAAAGATGGACTGCCGCCGCCAGCCGTTCGGCAGGACCGTCCAGTCGGCCTCCGATGCCGGCAAAATCGTTTCATCGCTCTGCATGACGTTCCCCCAGATTTGAACACCCACGAAGACGGCCATCAGGCAGATGGCCGGGATGATCCAAAGGCGTATTCCTCGCATCGTCTCCTCCGTCTTCTCTTTGCGTTATGCGGCCACTCGACCCGCGCGACCTGGCCCCCCGCGCGGCAAGGTCCACCTCGAGTGCCTATTCCTTATCACAAACTCAGATCTCTGAGACAGAGGCCTCCCCGTTAGCGGGGAGGTAAGATGCGGAAACTCCGAGAGGGGAGTGGGGATCGTTGAGACTTGGAGATGGGAGGCTATGCCGCGCGAAATTCCAGGGCGCCCCGTTTTCCGAAGGTTGGTGGGTGTCGGCTCGGCATCTTCCAGGCAGGCCCGGGACCGGAGTACCATACTCCCGCCCCGGGCGAAGTGGAGAAGAGACCATACTGAGCAGATCGAGTCCCTAGCGGGGAATCACAACGGAATCGATCACGTGAATCACGCCGTTCGAACAGGCGATATCGGTCTTGATGATCTTCGCCTGATCGACCATGGCACCTTCCCCGACCGTCACGCGGAGATCCTGCCCCTGGACCGTCTTCAGTTCGGCCTGTTTGACGACATCGCTGGCCATCAATCGACCGGGAACCACATGGTAGGTCAGGACGGCGGTCAGCTTCTCCTTGTCCTGGAGAAGGTTCTCGAGCGTGCCGGCGGGCAGCTTGGCGAAGGCCTCGTCGGTAGGAGCGAAGACCGTGAACGGCCCTTCGCCCTTCAGAACGTCGACCAGCCCTGCGGCCTGGACGGCTTGGACCAGGGTGGTGAAATTGCCCGCAGAAACGGCCGTATCCACGATGTCGCTTTTCTTCGTGGCGTCGCTGTGGGTGCTTTCCCCATCGACGGGGGCCACGGCAAAGGACAAGCCCATGACCATGACAGACATAAACAATTGCCAGTTCTTCAGTTTCATTTCGTTTCCTCCTGTGTTCCGTGATAGAGAAGGTTCTCATTCCTGGAACTCACATGTTGATCGTTGGAATGGGATATGTCTAAATCGTGTCCATGGTTTCAGATTGTTGTCCATGTTTTGATATTTTGTTGTCCATTATTATCTGGACACTGCGAATTCGGGCCCGTCCTTCTCAACCCCAATGCGGAGGACTCAGCGAGGAGGAGTCGCTAAAATGACGAAACCGCGTATTCTTCTGACTGGAGCCAGCGGGTACGTGGGAGGCCGCCTCCGGCGGCGTTTTGAGCAACGGGGCGTACCGCTGCGATGTCTGGCGCGAAAGCCTCTCTACCTGGAGACGCGAGTCGCCGAGACGACTGAGGTGGTGGCGGGGGACATACTCGACCGCGACTCTCTCAAACCATCACTCAACGGGATCGATGTCGCCTACTACCTGGTCCACGCCATGGGTGCCGCGGGTGACTTCGAAGAAAGAGACCGGCAGGGCGCCGAGAACTTCGCTTCCGTCGCCCGGAGCGCCGGTCTGCGTAAGATCATCTACCTTGGAGGCCTGGGCCGCGGCCCGAACCTCTCCGCGCACCTGCGGAGTCGACAAACCGTCGGGGACATCCTGCGGAGTTCGGGCGTTCCGACGATCGAGTTGCGTGCATCGATCATCATCGGTTCCGGTAGTCTCTCCTTCGAGATGATTCGCTCATTGGTGGAGAGACTCCCCATCATGATCACACCTCGGTGGGTTCGGATCGCTTCACAACCGATTGCGATCGATGACGTCCTGGACTACCTCGAGGAGGCGGCAGACTCGCGGTTTCATCAGTCTGAGACCTACGAAATCGGCGGTCCCGATCAAGTTTCTTACAGCGACGTGATGCGCGTATACGCGCGGCAGAAGGGATTGCGCAGGCTCATCCTTCCAGTTCCCATGTTGACCCTCCGACTCTCCAGCCTCTGGCTCGGACTCGTAACGCCGATCTACGCCCGCATCGGGCGAAAGCTGGTCGACAGCGTGCGCAACGAGACCGTGGTCAGCGACGAACGAGCGCTGCGGGATTTCTCGGTTCGCCCACGGGGCATCGACGAGGCGATCCGGAGAGCCTTGACCAACGAAGACCAGACCCTCTCCGAAACTCGATGGTCGGATGCTTTGTCCTCACTGGGCGTCGTCTCGGGCTACGGGGGGCTCAGGTTCGGCAGTCGCCTGGTTGACTCCCGTTCGGTCACCGTTCGTGCTGCTCCCGAGGCCGCGTTTCGCCCCATCCGACGGATCGGAGGGGCCAGCGGTTGGTACTATGGCAACTGGCTCTGGGAGTTGCGCGGTTTTCTCGATCTTTTGGCGGGCGGACCCGGCATTCGCAGGGGCCGGCGGGATCCCGACCAACTGGAGGTCGGAGACGCACTCGATTTCTGGCGGGTGGAGGCCGTCGAAGCCAATCGCCTCCTGCGTCTGCAGGCTGAGATGCGGGTCCCTGGTCGTGCCTGGCTCCAATTCGAAGTGGAAGAGGCCGGCGAGGGCAGGAGTTCCATCCGCCAGACGGCCATCTTCGATCCGCTGGGACTGTCTGGACGTCTGTACTGGTACGCCGCCTTCCCGGCTCATCAGTTTGTCTTCCGAGGAATGCTCGCAGCGATAGCCCGACAGGCGACCGGGGAGAACCCGCCTCCCTGACCGGCCGTCGCGTGGCACCACGGAGAGAGGACCCGCCGTCGCCCGCTCTTCGACGAGAAGCGCCGATACCAGCCCCTCATGACTGGCTTTGTGCGAAATTCCGGGAGAGAATGGGCCCCAGTTCGGGCACGAGGCCATGAAAGGGAGGATTTCAATGAATCGGAGAGAATTCAGTCTGGCAGCGATCGCGACATCCGCGGCAGGAATATCGGGCAATGTGCTGGCTCAGGACGACAAGAGGCCGGCATTCTACGAATTGAGAACCTACGAGTTGCGCAGCGACCTGCCGGTCGCGAAATTCCGCACCTTTCTGGAGAAGAGCTACCTGCCCGTTGTCCGGCCTCTGGTCTCAGGCCCGATCGGCGTTTTCGAGGTGGTGACCGGACAGGACTCTCCGGCCGTCATTCTGCTGCTTCAGTATGATTCCCCCGACAAACTCCCCGCCAACTCCCAACTGGCGTCCAAGGCGGATCAGAGCTGGAAGGACTTCGTGTCCTCCGGCATGCCCTATGTGCGATACAGATCCGAGCTTCTTCGTGCGTTCGAAGGTCAACCCCGGATCGTGGTGCCGGCCGAGCGGCAGTCCGGACATCTTTTCGAATTGCGCACGTACGAATCCAAGAATGCCCTCAAGGCTGCCGCCAAGGTGGACATGTTCAACACCGAAGAGATGAAGATCTTTCGCGCTTGCGAGATGCCCACGGTCTTTTTCGGCGAAGCACTGATCGGCCAGAAACTGCCTCACCTCACCTACATGCTCGCCTTCGACGACATGGCGGCTCGTGAGACAGCCTGGGCCCGCTTCGGCTCCAATCCCGACTGGAATCGCATCAAGGACGATCCCCGCTGGGTCGACACTGTGTCGAGCATCCACGCGTCTTTCCTGCGACCGGCGTCTTTTTCGGAGATCCGATAGTCCGGTCTCGGAGGTCGGTCCAGACAGTTCAGTAAGTCATCAACCCGACGTCAGCGACACCAGCCCCCTTGGCGATGTCGATAATTCCGGCGATGGTGCCGAAAGCCAGGCCCTCATCCGCCCGGACGAACAGGTTCTTACCCGAGCGTCGGCTGAAGATCTCAAACAGGCGCTGACCCAACGTAGCCAACCTGACCCGTTCTCCGTTGATCTCCATCCGGAAGTTCGCGTCGATGCTGAGAACAATGGCGGGCGGCGGCTGGACTGCCGACTTCTGCGGAGGATCGGGGATGCGCGCCTCCAGGTCGAACATCTCGAGCGGCTGCAGGACCATGAAGATGATCAGCAGGACGAGCAGGATATCGATGTAAGGAGTGATGTTGATGTCTGCCTTCTTGCGACCGGTCTTTCCTTTCCTTCTCACGGGTTCCCTCCTCCCATTCAAGGCTCTATGGTCTTAGAGCCCGCGCTTCCGGACAGGTTCCCGTGAGTGGGTAGGTCTGCCATCAGCGGGAGAACAGAGGAATAGGACCTATAGAACAGAGGGGGATTGGGTTCTCGAATCCCTCCACAGCCTTCCGGCCGTCCCATTTGTCCTAATATGTCCTATTGGTCCTATTCGTCCTATTTCCCAGGGCTGTCCCCATTCCCTACCGAGCCCGAGACACCGGCAGTTCCCACATGGCATCGGCCGTCACGGCCAGTGAAACCAGCGCGATCCTGGCTTGGAAAGCGGTCTCGCCTCGCAGCGTTCCCTTGAGCGCGGTAGAGTCCAGCGGAGTCACCCAGGGCAGCTGATCCACGAACTTCACCAGTTGCCCTTTGGCGGGAAGGATCACCGCGGTTTCGGCGAGCGTGCCGCCATCCGGTCCCCGCAAGCTGAGATTGACCATGACCCTCTGATTCTCGAGGTTCGTCAACGCAACCGCGTTTCTCACCGGACGGGCGTTGCGAGCCCCTGGATCCAGCGGAGCGACGAAGGAGGCGACGGCCGGACTGTGCTCCATGGCCGCGCCGCCGGTTGGCCCGGTGATGACGAGGCTCCCGGAAATCGGGCCGCTGGCGTGGACGACGGCGGACCCGACCTTGAGTGGGCCGGCGCCCGTGCCCGAAAGGATCAGCATCCCTCCGGGGACGATCTCAAACGGGAGTCCGTCCAGGGTGGATTCGTCGTTGAGCACCACGTCGACTGGGTCACCCTGGGCTCCCCAGACGCGAACGAGTCCCTTCACCGGATCCGTGTCACTCAGATTGATCAGAATCAACCGGCTGACGAAGCTGGCGGGAAGAGGGATGCCGACGGCCGAATCGGCGTTCGTCGTGGCGGGTATCTCTCCATCGGCGAAGAGAGCGAAGTGCAGGCTGTGGGCATACGCTTCGGCGGGATCGGTGGTGCCCGCTCTCCCGGCGGCGGCGCCCGCCCGATCCTGAAACGCGCGCTGTGCCGAAATGGAACCGGCGCAGAGACTCACGATGACAAGCAGCCCCAGAACGAAGTGTTTTTTCATTTTCATCCCTTGTGCGACCTCCTCTCATGATTCATTGAGCTGAAGACGACAGACGGATGCGCAAGATGCGTACCACTCGCGGCCTCACCGCAATCATCGACTAACTTGTTCTATTCAAGCTACTTACGTAGAATGAAAGACTCGTTCCCCAGAGCTCGACGGGTCAATCCGGCCCGGCGCCCGGATCGATAGGACCCGTCGGTGACAGACGATCGGGATACTCCGGGACTCATCCTGGGCCTTGACGACCAGACCTCGACCATTGAAGCCCCTCGCGAATGCCTCTATGATCACGAAGGTCGTTCGACGACCGATCGAAAGGAATCGCGCCATGAAACGGACCGCGCTCGGGATCTGTTCTCTGTTGATGGTTCTCATTTCCGCCTTTTCCGCGGCCCTTCTGGCGCAGGACGGGATGGAGGGCCGCTGGCTCCTGACGGAGAGGTCGGGTGATCAGTCCTACGCTTCCTGGCTGCGCGTCACTCACCAGCCCGGGGAAGACTGGAAGGCGCTCTACCTGCACCGGGGCGGGCATCCTCTTCCGTGCGACGTGCGCGTCGACGGAAATCGCATCGAAGTTCAGATCGTTCCCGAGTCAGGATCCACCGCCAACCCGAACTCCCGGCGCCCGAAACTGACCGGCGTACTCGAGAACGGTCGACTCCAGGGCACCGGCACGGACGGAGGTGGCAGGACCTTCAGTTGGAAAGGAGATCGGGCTCCCGATCGCCTGGAAGGCCAGGGACGAAGCGTCACCTGGGGAGAGCCGATCCCGCTCTTCAATGGCCGGGATCTCGAAGGCTGGCGGACGGTTGAACAGAGGGAAAGCAAGTGGAAGGTCGTCAACGGCCTCTTGGTCAACGAGTCCACCGGCGCCAACCTTCGAACGACCCGGGAATTCAGGGATTTCAAACTGCACGTGGAGTTCAAGATCCCGCCGGAGAGCAACAGCGGGATTTACTTGCGCGGGCGCTACGAGACGCAGGTGGCCGATGACTTCGGCAAGGAACCCTACATCCGCATGGTCGGCGGCATCTACGGCCAGATCGCACCGCTCGTGAATGCCTGCAAGCCCGCCGGGGAATGGAACGTCCTCGATGCCACGCTCGTAGGTTACCGGGTCACGATTCTGCTGAACGGTCAGACGACGGTGGACGGCCAACTGATCGACGGCATCACCGGTGGAGCGCTCAGCGCCGACGAAAGGGCTCCGGGCCCGATCATGCTCCAGGGCGACCACGGCCAGGTCTCCTATCGCAACATCGTCCTCACCCCGGCAAAGTGACCGAATCCGCGCAAAGCGCATCCACGTCAGTGCATGAACGAAGTGAGTGCCGCACGGATGCCCAATTGCCAGGGCCTGACCGTTCCCGGCAAAGCCCACCGTCCGTCGAATCGTCACGGTGCCACTCGTGCTCATTTTGGGGAGACAAGTCAGGAAGTCGGCGACCGTGCAGGGGGTCGCTCACGTCGTTCGCGCACCGACGCTTCCCCGTGACCCGTCCACTGCCCGAAGCACTGATGCCGCTGACGCTGGCGCTGCGGCGCTCACCAGGTCGGTGGCGGCGGCTCGTTGTGCTCCGTTCCCAGCCAGTCGATGCCGATGTCGACCCGCCGGCGCAGGATCAGCGCAAGCTGTGCTGCGTGATGCTGGGTGTGTCGCAGACTGTTGATCAGGAACTCCCCGACGTTCAGCTTGTACCACCAGAACCCGCAGCGCTCGCGGGCGCGCTGCTCGGTCAGCGCGGCGAAGACGCCCCTGCACTTTTCCGTGCAGTGATCGGCATACTCCAGCATCTGTTGTCTGCTGTAACACTCATCGGGCGTGGTCACGATTCCCGCGTACTCTTTGTAGTCTCCCGGTAGGAAATGATAGTTGTCGACATGATAGTCCCGGGCTCGAAAGCTCTCCAAGTCATCCGACAAGTAGAGATCGCAAAAGAACAGCGCATGATAGGCAATATGCCAAAAAGGCGTGCCGTCGGACCGATCGTCCCACAGTTCGTCGGGACAGGCGTCGATCGTGTTACGGAGCATCTCGATCGCCGTGACATATTGTCGACCCATGACTTCGTTCCAGAACGCCGACATATCTGCCCCCTTCCCTCTGTTCCGGATCAATGAAGACTGATGCCTACTCTGGCAGCTTTGACAAGTCCGCACAAGTCTCGTTCCGAACAGCGAAGACGAGGCATATGGAAGCGTTCGGAGGAAAATCCTACACCGCTTATATTCAAGTGCAGACAGGGACCTGCCTTCGTAGTAACGTCTCAGGATTATGATCCTCCTCCGAGTACTCGTCTGCCTGGGGTTTCTCCTCTCTCCTTCTCTGACCGCAAACAACGAACTACCGCCGCTGAAAGTCACGGCCTGGCTCCAGGCGCCGTCAGGCTTCAGCGGAGAGTGGAGCACACTGCGCGGCAAGGTCGTCGTCGTGGAGTTCTGGGCCACCTGGTGCTCCCCCTGCGTTTCCGCCCTGCCTCACTTGAACCAGTTGGCCGAGGAGTTTCAGAACGAAGATGTCCTGTTTCTCGCGATATCCGAAGACGACCCGAAACGTCTGGAGGGATTTCTGGCGGGTCAATCCGTTCGTGCCATTATCGGAATCGATGCCGACCGCAAGACCTGGAAGGCCTTCGATGTCCCGTCGATCCCGCATACCGTCATCATCGACGCGAAGGGACGGCTGATCGGTGCGACAACACCGGAGCAGCTTTCAGCGGAACGCCTCCGGAGGGTCCTCGCCGGGGAAACCGCAAAGTTTCCGCCGAAGGAGGGAATACGCTGTGATCTCCAGTGGGACGAGGATTCCATCGAGTGGCAAGATGGTGTTCGACCGACGACCTACGCGATCATCAAGCCGATCAAAACCACCATGGGTGGCTATCTGCCTCAACCGGGCCACCTGACCGCGGATGGAGTCCCTCTCAGGACTCTCGTTCAGATCGCGTATCAGACCGATCCCTTCCACATCGAATGGAACCTGCCCAGGGACGACCGGACCTACCGGGCTGCCTTTCGCGTTCCGTCAGGGCGGGAGCAGCGGCTCTTCCCCCTCATTCGGCAGACACTCGCGGATGCCTTCGGCTTCCGCGCACGCTGGGAGGAACGCCTGCACGAGGTTCGTGTGTTGCGTCGCATCGAAGGAGGTTCGATCGTGCCCGAGTCCCGGGCCGATGAGGATCTGGTCCAGGTGATGAAAGGTCGGATTACTTTACGCCGCCAACCTGTCAGCAGGCTCTGCCAGATTCTCACGCAGCATGGATTGGGGGCTATCGTCATCGACGAGACGGGAATGAACGGACTCTACGATTTCGATCTTCCCTACCAGCCGGGCCAACCCGAAGTGACGCTTGGGGCCCTCAATGAAGTTGGTCTCGAGGCGGTCGATGCTCGCCGCACGATTCGCATCCTCGTGGTCGATCGGCAGTAGGAAGATGTCCGCCACAGACCGGGACGACAGGTCAGGAAGTCGGCGACAGTGCGAGGGCTCGCGCACCGAAGGTGCACGGACAACGGAACGCGCAATTTGCGGATCTGTGGATGAACGGACCCCTTGGGCGGCTCGACGCAAGCCTGCCCGGAGAATCGTTCTCGAAAGGTCATGTACTGAGTTCCAACTGTGCGCTGACACAGCTCTCGACCATGCCGAGAGAGTGATTGACGCGCTCCGGGCGCCCCCAGTCGCTCCACAGGATCCCTGTCAGCGGCATGACCAGGCAGTGCCGGGCGGCCCGATTCAGGAGTGCATAAGAGAGGTTCGTCCTGGGCAGGAGGGCATAGAGATTCAAGAGAGCCTGGCATTGGTAGGCGGCGGAGCAACCCGAAAGAAACGGCAGTTGTTTCACGAACAACTCGAACAATCGGTGGACTTCGGGCATATAGACGCTCGCCAGCGACCACAGTTTTCGGATCCGACAACTGATGATGAGCGTGTTCCAGAGGCAGTGTCGAGCATAGAGCAGCTCTGCCATCTCCTGGGTGGGTTTCTCGCAGAAGGTCAGGACCTTTCGGGGGACATCCTCGACGAGCTCACTCCATCCATCCAGCGGTTCCCCGGGCTGAATCCAGCCATAATCGCTCTCCGGCCGGTTGGGTTGTGCTCCCAAGAGGACCAGATAGTCGGGATTCGCCCTGACGATTTCCGCGGCGCGTCTCATCTGGAGGTTGAACAAGTCATCCGGCGAGATGAAATGATCAGCTGGGAACACGTGAATCAGGGCGTCCGGATCCCGGGCGAGGATGTGCGCTGCCGGGAGAAGAAGCCCCGGACCCGTGTCACGGGACACGGGTTGTTCGAGGATCGTTCCCGGGAGCCGGTCGGGACCCAGGAAAACGCGATGACGTTTCCGGATGACGGTAACGACGTGTTCGGGCTCGACCAGCTGGCAAGCGCGATCAATCGTGTGCTCGAGCATGGTCCGGTTTCCGTAGAACTTGCAGTACTGCTTGGGATAGGGATGCCCGAATTGGTCGCGGATCCAATGGCGCATCCTCTTTCCCTCACCTCCAGCCAACACGATCGCCCAGTCCGACATCGTCATTTCTCCTTGATCTTTGAAACCCGGAGCAGGTGGATTCGCTCGGTCGAGCTTCGATTCACCGAACCCGTTATCGAATAGTGAAAGGAGAGACTCCCTGTGACAATCGGGAGAGCTGGCACTACGACATAGGGAAATCCAGTAGATTTTCGCGTCGGCGGTTGAGCCGTACCAAATTCGATCTTCCGATGAGAATCGGAAGGACCATGATTCAGGGCAACGGAAGAGCGCTGCTCAGTGGCTCCAGATTCGATTGATCATTGTGCGGAGAATCACCTATCAATGACGGCTTTTCTACATTCCATCGCTCCATGGGGCCCCCAGATTGCCGCGCTCCTCTCCAGCGCGGATTTCGGGGACTCTGGAGGGAGGACCGAGACGTCCCACGTCTTCAGGAGCTGAACGTTACGAATCCCTTCACCGACTCAACCGGCGCCCTGAGGGGGGCGCACGTCTTCGCGCATTCGAGTAGAGGCTCCTGGGTGCATCGGGAATGACATGACCTGCGGTCGCAGCTGAGACATCCTTCGACAGTTTCTTATTGACAATCAATAGAGACCAGGCTATCTTCCTACAGAACTACAAGAGGAAGTGAATGGCAGAAGATCGCATGAATTTGCTTCAGGGAACCCTCGATCTGCTCGTGCTCCAAACGTTGTACGCGATGGGCCCGATGCATGGCTGGGGCATCGCGCGACGGCTGGAGCAGGTGGCCGACGAGCGAATCCGGATCAACTACGGGACGATGTATCCGGCCCTGGTTCGGCTGGAGCAGAGAGGGTGGATCCGAGCCGAGTGGGGCGCGTCGGAAAACAACCGCCGGGCCAAGTTCTACGCCTTGACGAAGGTCGGACGAGAGCGATTGGAGAGCGAAAAGAGAGACTGGCACGCGATGGCCGCCATCGTCGACAAGGTTCTGGAGTAGGACAACCTTCCAGGTTGTCCAGCTGCCGGGGTCGCGGCCACCGGGAAAGCTGAACGGCGCATCGAGACAGGAGCGTCCGTGGCGGCGTCGAGGAATCGTTCATTAGGGGCAGGGAGACAACCGGGGACGGTTGTCCTACGTTGTCGGGAAAGTTCGAAATGGGAGTCTTCTGGAATCGGCTTCGCAGTCTGTTGCGCAATGGAAGACTGGACGGCGAGCTGGACGAAGAGCTCGAGTTTGTTTTTCAGATGGAGGTCGACGCCAACCTCGAGCGTGGCCTGAGCCCGGAAGAAGCAAGGCGGCAAGCACGGATCACCCTGGGGAGTCTCGAATCGATCAAGGAGGCCCATCGTGACGCCCGGGGCATCCCCTGGCTCGACAACCTCCGCCGGGACACGATTCAGGCTGTCCGCTCCTATCGTCGAACCCCTTTGTTCACCGGCGTCGTCCTGATCACCCTGGCTGTGGGAATCGGCTTCTCCACCTTCGTGTTCAGCCTGATGGATGGGATTCTGTTGAAGCCCCTGCCCTATCCGCACGCCGAGAAGATCGTCAGGCTCTTCCGAAATGTCGAAAGTCCCTTCTATCTGCGGGAATTCGCCTCCTCTCTCTATCTCGAGGACCGCGCGAACCAACCGGACAGTATCGAAGCCGTCGCGACCTTCCGACAATCCGGATTCAACATGGCCGGATCCGGCGAGCCACTTCGGGTCTCAGGAGCCTGGGCTACGCCTTCGTTCTTCAACGTGCTGGGGATCCCTCCTTATTTGGGAAGGACCTTCTCGCGGGACGATGTCAAAAGCGGTCGGTCCCTCGCCGTACTGAGCTACGCACTTTGGCAAGGAGCCTTTTCAGGAGAGCGATCTGCAATTGGGAGGAAGATCCTCCTCGACAACAAGCCATTCGAAATCATCGGCGTGATGCCCGAGGGCGAAGACCTTCTGGACGGCAGCTCCTACCAGCTTTGGCTGCCCCTGGATCTCAGCGCCCGCCCTCGGATCCGCGACGGCTTTTCGATCGACCAGGCCCAGGCCGAGGTCGATCTGTGGGCCGCGCGCATGCGCCGTACCTATCCGGGAGTGAAAGAGGAACTCGGACTCCATATCGAGCCCTACTTCGACGACCGATTTGCCGAGGCGGAGACGCACCTCTGGATCCTCTCATCTGCCGTCGCCTTAGTCCTGCTGCTGACCTGCGTGAACGTCGCGGGCCTCCTGCTTGCCAGGGGTTCGAGGCGAGGCCGGGAAGTCGCCCTCCGCTCGGCTCTTGGCGCGGGTCGGTCCCGACTGGTCGTGCAATTCCTGACGGAGAGTCTGCTCCTCGCCGTGCCGGCCGGCATCCTGGGGCTGGGCTTGTCCTATCTTGCGCTGCAGACCATGCGGATGTGGTCTCCCAACGGGCTGCCCCGTCTGGACAACGTTACCCTGGGTTGGTTCGAACTTCTGTTCGCCGTGACACTGGCCCTGGTTTCCTGCTTGTTGCTGGGCCTGGGTCCGGCGCTGAGAGACTCCCGTGCAAGACCGATGACGGCGTTGAAACAGAGCAACTTGACGACCACCGGTGGCAAGAACCGGGGACGATGGAATTCGGTCCTGGTCGCCGGACAGATCGCTCTGGCTCTGATCCTGATGTTGGGAGCCGGCCTCTTTCTCAAGAGCTACTGGGAACTCTCCCACGTCGAGCTCGGCTTTCAGACCGAGAACGTCCTCACGGCCCGGCTGGATCTCTCTCAGGCGTTCACCTCCGAGGCGGAACGGGGTTCGTTGTCGCCCATCAACGATCGCCAGCAGGAACGGATCGTGGATTTCACGGGAAGGGTCATGGATGAACTCCTGAGTCTTCCGGGGGTCGAGTCGGTGGGGGTCGCGGTAGCTCCCCCACTGGGAGACTGGACGATCGGTTTGAGCGGTCTCGAAAGCGAAGACTCCAAAACTGGAGACGTGGGAAGCTTCACCGCCCGCGCTTCAGCTGTCAGCCCTGGCATCTTCGAGGTGCTGGGACTCCACCTGCTCGAGGGCCGGTTCTTCGATGCCCGCGACACTCGGTCGGGTGAATCGACACTGATCGTCGATCGGATGGTTGCAGACCGGTTCTGGCCCGACCAGAGCCCGCTCGGAAAGCGCCTGAAGTTCGGTAAACAGTGGCGGCGAACGGTTGTCGGAGTCGTCGGGAGCATCCATTCAGCCGGCCCCAGTCGGCCTGCCGATCCGAAGGTTTACTTCCCCTTTGCCCAGTACCCCCTCCTGTCCGACGTGACGTTCCTCGAGAAGGGCCGTATCGGCACGCCTCAGTTCGGGCGGGAGATCAAGAGGATCGTCGCCGGTTTAGAGCCGAATCTGCCGGTCTACGGTGTCGAAACGCTCGACGATCGCCTCGATCTTTGGAACTCGACCGAGAAACTCGTCAGCCTGCTCTTAGCCTTGTTCGCCGTTGTCTCCCTGTTTCTGGCCGCGGTCGGCCTCTATGGAACACTCGCCTTTCTGGTATCGGAAAGAACTCAGGAGGTCGGCATCCGCATGTCGCTCGGCGCCGATCGCGCCCGGATCTTTCGGATGATCACCTTCAGGGGCCTGTCCCTTGTTCTCGCGGGCTTCATTCTCGGATCGATCGGGGGTCTGGCCGTCAACTACTTCCTGGCCGGGCTGGTCTCCTGGGACCCGAACGCTCAGCTGATCTTTCAAGCGAAGGCCCTCGACATCTCCGTCTTCGCAGCCGTCGGCCTGCTCCTCCTCCTGATCGGTTTCCTGGCCTGCGCGATCCCGGCCCTCCGGGCCGCACGCCTGGACCCCAACCGGGCGCTGCGCTATGAGTGAGAAGCAACGTCCAGGTTGGCGGCCTGTTGAGTCGGACGGGCTGCGCCACCCGACGAGCTTGGAGGTATGGATTCGTCGCTCAACCAGGAAATCGCAGTCATCATCCGAACGGCCTTTGCGGAGAATTGCGTCGAAGGGAACACGTCGATGTCTGGGCAGGGCCGCCTACTTCATGGCCTACAACTATTTCCTCCGCGGGCTGGCCTCTTCCGCCCGCTTCTGGGTGGATCGGGCCCTGGAGCTCACGCCCACCCTCGAAGGGGCCCACTACCTGTCCGGAGTCCTCTATTTCGGAGAGCATGATCTTGCGAGGGCAGCCGAAGAACTCCGGCAGGTCGTGGAACCGGGGACGACGATCTGCGACGCATACTTCAAGATCGGCTGAACGCGATCCCGGTCGACGAATAGGCAACGGCCATCCCGCCTCGTTGAACCTGTCTCGGTTCGCGCCGTCGGACCCACTCGATTGACAACGAGGGCAGCCGATTCTAGAGTCGCCTTAAGGTGGGAAGGAGGCAGCTTTGGCAGTTCCTGGTCAGATCATCTCCGGTGACGAGGCGAAGGAGAGAAGCGCGGACGATCTCTTTACTCAGCTGAAAAGCAGTCGCCAAGGTTTGACGACTTCCGAGGCTGAGCAGCGTCTGGCCCAGTACGGCCCCAATGCCCTGGAAGAGGAAAAGGTCAATCCCATTCTGAAATTCCTGGGTTACTTCTGGGGACCCATTCCGTGGATGATCGAGGTCGCAGCCATCCTTTCGGCCGTCGTCCGCCACTGGACCGATCTGATCATCATTCTCGTCCTGCTGCTGTTCAACGCACTGGTGGGTTTCTGGCAGGAGTACAAGGCAGCCAACGCCCTCGATGCTTTGAAGAAGCAGCTGGCTCTCAAGGCCCGGGTCTTGCGGGACGGCAAGTGGCAGGACATCTCGGCCCAGGCATTGGTCCCGGGAGACATCATCCGTCTCCGTCTGGGAGGAATCATTCCGGCCGACGTGAAGCTGATCGAAGGTGACTACCTCAGTGTCGACCAGTCTGCCTTGACCGGAGAATCGTTGCCCGTCAGCAAGGAGGCCGGAGACATCGCTTACTCCGGATCGGTAGCGAAGCAGGGAGAAATGGTGGCCCTGGTCACCGGCACGGGGACCGACACTTACTTTGGCCGTACGGCCAAGCTGGTCCAGACGGCCGGAGCTGCTTCACACTTCCAGAAGGCCGTTCTGCAAATCGGAGACTACCTGATCTTCCTGTGCATCGGGTTGGTCATCATCCTCATTCTGGTGCAGCTGGCACGCGGTGACCAGATTCTCACCCTGGTGCAGTTCGCCCTAATTCTTACGGTAGCCTCCATCCCCGTGGCCCTGCCAGCCGTGCTCTCCGTGACCATGGCGGTGGGGGCGCTGGCCCTGTCCCGGATGAAGGCCATCGTCACCCACCTTCAATCCATCGAGGAGATGGCCGGCATCGATATTCTGTGCTCCGACAAGACGGGCACTCTGACTCAGAACAAGCTGACCCTTGGAGATCCCATTACCTTCGCCGCCAAAGATCCTCAGGAGTTGATCCTTTACGGGGCGTTGGCCTCCAAGGAAGAGGATGAAGATCCGATCGATCTGGCGGTTTTGGGCGGTGTGCAGGACAAGGAGAAGCTGCAGTCCTATTCGCTCGTGAATTTCGTGCCTTTTGATCCGGTCCACAAGAAGACCGAGAGCACGGTCAAGGACTCAAAAGACAGAACACTCAAAGCCGCCAAGGGTGCTCCTCAGGTGATCATGGAACTGTGTCGCCTTGATGGGGACACGCTTGCCCGTGCTCAGAAGAAAGTGGAAGAGCTGGCAGGCAAAGGTTACCGCACCCTTGGAGTAGCCCGCTCCTCGAATGGCGACTCATGGGAATTCCTGGGCATCCTGCCGCTGCTGGACCCGCCCAGGGAGGACTCGGCGGCTACCATCAAGGACGCCGAGAAGCATGGCATCGAGATCAAGATGGTCACCGGTGACGACGTGGCCATCGGTCGCGAAATCGCAAGGAAGATTGGACTGGGCGACGCTATTCAGCCCGCCACGGAGCTTTTCAAGAAGGACACCGATGTCGACAACCTGAGCTCGAAGGCCATCAGTGAAATCGAGAAGGCCGAGGGCTACGCCCGGGTATTTCCGGAACACAAGTACAGCATCGTCCGCGCTCTGCAGTCGAGGGGACACTTCGTCGCCATGACCGGCGACGGAGTGAACGACGCTCCGGCGATCAAACAGGCCGATGTCGGCATCGCGGTCAGCGGAGCCACCGACGCGGCCCGCAGCGCGGCGGCGCTGGTTCTCACCGCCCCCGGCCTTTCGGTGATCGTCAGCGCGGTCGAGGAGGCACGCCGGATCTTCGAGCGGATGAACAGTTATGCCATCTACCGCATTGTCGAGACGATTCGGATCATGTTCTTCGTGGTGTTGGCCATCGTCTTCTTCAATTTCTATCCGATCACGGCGATCATGATCATCCTGCTGGCCTTCTTTAACGACGTTCCCATCATGACCATCGCGTTCGACAACACCCGGGTCGACCCCAATCCGGTGAAGTGGAATATGCACCGGGTTCTGACGATCTCCACGGCGCTGGGCCTGACGGGAGTCGCGGGAAGCTTCCTGATGTTGATCGTCGCCAGGAACTGGCTCAATCTGGACATTCGAGAGATCCAGACCTTTGTCTTTCTGAAAATGGCGGTGGCCGGCCATCTGACGCTCTTCGTAACCCGAACCACCCGCAAGTTTTGGCAAAAGCCCTATCCCGCACCCATCCTTCTCTGGTCGGCCGTAGTCACGAAGATTTTGGCGACCTTTTTCGTGGTCTACCCCTTCGGCCTGATTACCCCAATCCATTGGAGGAGTGTGGGCGTCATTTGGGGCTACTGCATTGCCTGGCTCTTCATGGGTGACTTCGTCAAACTGGCCGTGCTGAGACACCTGGAGATGAGCGGCTCGAGACATACCGGTTTCCTGCGGTTCGTGAAGAAGTGGGTTCACCCGTAGGCGAAACTGACCCAGTATCCCGAGTCGGAAATCCGCGTGCACCTGCCGCTTTTCGATTCGCCGCCGGGCCAGGGCTTCCAGGCGGTTCATGGAAGTTCAGACTACGGTCGCCGGAACAGGGTGTCAATCTCGGAGTGGAACACGGATCTCCTCCGCGCAAATTCGGCCTTGACTCCGTTACACATGTCACTTAAGCTTCCGTTACACGGGTAACGCCAAGATGAGACTCTCCGCTACGGAATGGACGGTCATGAACGTGGTCTGGGAGGAGCAGCCGGTCTCTTCGCGAGACGTACATGACCGGGTCGCGGACGGAACGGGTTGGGCTTTCGACACGGTCCGAACGATTCTGAACCGCCTGGCGAAGAAGGGCGCCCTGAAATCCGAGGTGCGAGGCGGTACGGCTTATTTCACATCTCTTCTGAGCCGGGAAGAAGCCCGTCAGTCGGCGCTCTCCTGGATCGCCGAGAAGGCCTTCGGTGGTGCCCGGGAGGCCATGATGCAGTTTCTGGTCAGCCGCCACGATCTATCCCCGGCAGAGCGGGAGACCCTGCAAAAGCTTCTGGCCGAGTTGGACAACGAGGAGTCGGAACCATGATCGAGACCTTGAACGAATGGGCGTCTCTGTGGTGGGCCTGGATGTCGCCGCTGACGCTTCAGGTCTCGCTTCTGATCGGTCTCGTCTATCTCTTCGAGCTCGTGACACGACGCTGGGTCTGGCCTCAGTTGCGGCTCGTGCTCTGGCTTCTCGTCCTCGCACGCCTCCTGCTGCCCCCATCATTGAGCTCGCCGTGGAGCGTGACAGCACCCATTTACACGGAGACCACACAGCTTCTTCGGGCGTTCGTTTACCCTCAGGATCCGCCTGCCGTGGATCCGCCCCTGGATGCATCGACGGCGGTCTTCCCTGAGTTTCGATCCGACGGCCCGGAGCTTTCCGGGCCTCGAGATCACAGCACGATCCAGGGCCGAGATCCACAACCTTCAGTTCTTCTTCGAGCCGACGGCGTCCCGCCCCGGCCGGGGCTGACCTGGCAGTCCTGGCTGCTGATTCTCTGGGCCGTCGGGCTGATCGTATTCTTCTCTCTTCTGGCGGCATCCGTCCATCGATTGAAGAAGGAGCTTTCCGGAACACGGCGGGATCCGGAACTGACCGACATCGCCTCGAGGGCCGCCAGAACCGCAGGATTGAGAGCGGCACCCGACGTCCGCATCTCCTCGAGCGTGCCGACACCCGCCGTCGTCGGTGTCTTGCGCCCTGCCGTCCTGGTGCCTAAAGACCATGCGTCGGTGCTTCGCCCCGAAGACGTCCGCAATGCTCTCCTTCACGAGATGTGCCACATCAAGCGGCGCGACCTTCTCGTTCAAAGAGCAGCGCTTCTGCTGCATCTCCTGTACTGGTTCAATCCGCTGCTCTGGGTCGTTCGTCGAAGAATCCGCCACCTGACCGAGATGAGCTGCGATGCCCGTGTGGTTCGATTGCTTCGGGGAGAAACGGACAGCTATCGCGCGACGATTCTGCGCGCACTTCGGCCTCTCCTCGACGGCCCCATGCCGAGCAGACTCGACCAACTCGGTCTCGTCGAATGGCCGGGCCGGCTGACGGACCGGCTGAACTGGCTCACCCGGACCGTTGGATCGAGATTCCGTGTGCCGGTCGCCGCCGCCGTGTCACTGGTGGCGATCGCTCTCGTGCTTCCGATGGTGCCCCCGGCCAGGGGCGACGCCGACGGTTTCGCCATTCTGCGCATCACAACCTTCACTCCGGTCGGAAACGGACAGAGCTACTTGGAAGGCCTCGATCTGTTCATCGGAAGGCCCTCAGAGACAATGGGCCTTTGGTTCCTCGGCCAGTTCACTGATCCCGAGCAGCCCCGCCGGATGCAGATCAGCATGCAGGTCGACAATATGGGGCCGGTTGGCCTGTTTGATGGAGACGGGGACAGTCGTGTGCCGGGGGATCGTTTCGTTCGGGAGGATCGAGTTCTGCGACATCGGACGCTCGTCTACCGGACAGAACCACTGGGCGTCCGCGGCGACGTGACCGAGGAGTCCCTTGCGCCGGAGTTCGGGTCTCGGTCACTGAAGAGCCTCACGGCATCTCGAGACGGAATTACAGAAACCAGGACGGTCTTGATTCGAGGCGACGAGAGGCTTGCGGATTCGCTCGGTCTACCCGATCTGTCGGAAGAGTCTTTGCGGAAACGCTATCCCGGGCCGACGGAAATGAGTTCCGAGAAGGTCCAACAGTCCTTCCCGAAGGTCATCGCCCTGATGAACGATCAGTTGGAGAATCTCAGCTCGATGTCCCTCGTGAGCGACTACCGGGAATCCGTGCGGAAGGCGGCCCGATCGCTCGTCTGGGAAGAGACGGGTCCCGAGGTCACCAGTCGTGCCTTCGAATATCCCCTCGCGTACCAGGAAACGGCTGTCATCGGTCCCGGCAAGAAGTACTTCCTGACGCGTCGTGGCGTGGACGTCATCCACCGATGCCAGGAAGACGGGGGCATCCTCGAGAGCTATCCGGTCGGTCCGGAGACGCTCGCCGCAACCCACCGGTCCTTCACCGTTGATTCGCAGGGGCATCTGGTCACCCTCCTCCAACGACCCGATTCCTTCAAGACCTTGCGTCGAGGAGAGTTGGTTCGGATCTTCGAATCGCCCGAGTCGTACACCGAAATTCCCCTCGCGCCCCCGGTCCGGTGGCCGATGGATCTCTCGATCGATGCGGCCGGCCGATACTACGTGCTGCGATGGCATGCCACTGCGGCCGACGTTCGCCGGATGGGACGAGAACTCTTGCCCCCCGCCTCTCACTCGCTCTCGGTCGACCGCTACTCACCCGGTGGGAAACTCGAACAATCTCTGCTGCTGGATTCTTTCCTGACGGATGCACCGGCGGGCCACACCTGGAACTGGCCAAGGCCGGCCAGCCTCGCAGTTCTGGGAGACGGACGGACATTCATCCTTGCGTTGAGCAACCGGAAGGAGGGCGGAGCTCGGGTCACCTCGGGTCGCTTGTTTGAAGTCGATTGGCGGGGCTCGATTTTGCGTCCGGTTCCGCTCGAAGTTCCGGCAGCAGGACCGGTCACTTTGACCGACGTACATGGCCTTGGGAACATCCTGGCTCTGGAATGGTCGGATTACACGTCCATCCCGGAGGGACAGCCATCGATATCGACGCTTACAGTGAAGAGACTGCAACTCTGGCAGGACGGCGCGAACGAGCCCCTGGTCAACATCCGGGGAATCATCGAGGCCGTCTCCGGGGATCAGGCGCTCGTCACCCGAGCGGTGGCGGGAGGACCCGACACGCCGTCACTCTTCCTGGTGACTTACCGTTGAAGCGCCGTCTTGAGGACCGCGTTTCAGGATTGCGTCCCTCGCTGGGGCGCCTGCAAGTTGGGTGGATTCGGCGAACCCGGGGTGGTGCTTGCCGGTCGGTCCCGATTGACCCCGAGCTGGGATCGTGCCCCTCGAGGGTATCCGGTTGTTGAGTTCGCCCTTCGCTGACCGAACCAGTTCGGGGCCTTGGCCCCGGCAGGGGCCGGATTCCTCTTGCCCGGGGCCAAACCGCTTCGGTCCGGCCCCGGCTTTGGCGGGCCAAAGCGACCAAGTCCGCTCCGGTGAGGGGCGGGATATCGCTTCGATTCGCCGCTTGGAACAACTCCGACGCGAACACGTCGTGAACGGCTCATCCTGCAGCCGGAGGAGGCATCGACAATGAAACACCGTCATCTCCACACATTTTCGATTGGATCGGCCGGCGTCCTCCTTTTCCTCCTGATCGGAGGCACCTGCGAATCCAGTCTCGCAGAGATCATCGTGCCCGGCGAGCGTGTGCACTGGGGTGACACGATTCACGTCGTCGTGAAGCCGAATCCGGAGAGGGGGCTCTATCCCGGCGACCGAGCCTGGCTGACAGTCGGCTTCTGGCGCCAGGGAGTGGAATTCATCCGATACGAGCCGCTCCAATCGGAGGGAGGGCAGTTCAGCTGCGATCTGACTCTGCCGGACGACTGGGAGTACGCGAACGCCAGCGTCGTGACGACTGAGAGGTGGATCCCAGGCGGAAAGGGCCTGGCTGCCCTTGATCGAAACGGAGAGATTCCCCCGGGCGCACCCGTTCTCGAGACCAGCTTCATCTGGAACGGCTCCTCCCGGCGAGCCGACTGGGAAGCCGTTGCGAAAGCTGAACTGTCGCGGTACCCGACTCTCTGGTGGCTCTATCCCGAGGTTTGGGGACTTCATTTCATGGCGAGCGGAGGCAAGGTTCCCGTCGAGCTGATCCGAGATCAGCTCCCGTTCCTCGAACAGGCCGACGAGAGCGCCGTACTCCTGCGGGTATTGATGCAGGCAAACTGGGAGCTCGGAGAGACCACCGAGGCACTGCGGCAGTTGGAGCGTCTGTGTGAGCACTACCCGGACTCCCGCGATACGATTCGAGCACTGAACAAAGCCGGCTATGAGATTTTCAAGAGGGGATTGCTCCCGGTTTCGAATGAGAGATGGAAAGCTCTGGCGGCTCAGGCCGTCAACGGTGCCCCCGACAACCCTGCGTTGCGAGTTTATGATATCGGTCTCTACTCGAACGAAGCGATTACGCTCGCTTCGTTCCGTCGGCTTTTCGAAGCCTGGACGAAGGATGACGGCGAGAGTCCCTACCCTTACATCCTACTGGCTCGAGCTCTCGCCCGCGAAGAGACGGAATTGGACCGAGCAGAAAAGCTTCTCACTCGAGGTCTCGAACTGTCGTTCGCCGTGCGACCGGTCCTGCTCTACGCACGGTACCCCGGCCTGGCTTTTCGTCTCCGTTCCGATTTGCGTGCTCGACGAGCCGACACCGCCGGAGCGCTTGCCGATATCCGGGCTGCGCAAGCTCTGGCTCGGAAGGGTGATCCGACGGACATCGAAACAGAGGCCGAAATCTGGCTTCAGGCGGGCAGGCCCGTCAAGGCGGAAACGGTGGCCCTGGAAGCGTACCGCAAGGGATCCCTCGAGGCCGAGGCATTCGTCAAGGATCTCTACGCGACGCGCACCGGTCGCTCGAACGGAGCGGAGGAGTATTTCTGGAGCCGGCTGACGGAGGGTGCCGACCGGCCCGGCGATCCTTCCGACGAACCGGAAGACGCTCCCCATTTCGAGGGCGTGACCCTGGAGGGCCGTCGAGTCGACAACGCCTCTCTGAAGGGCAAGGTGGTCGTCCTGAACTTCTGGTTCACCACCTGCGGCCCCTGCATCGGAGAAATGACGGAGCTGAACGAGCTGGTTCGGGACTTCGGCGACCGGGTCCGCTTTCTGGCCTTCACCCACGAACCACCCGAGATGGTTCGGACGTTCCTCGAGAGTCACGAATTCGATTATGAGATCGTCCCGAATGCGCGCGAGATCGAGGAATCCTTCGGCATCGGCTCACACCCGACGCACGTTCTCATCGATCAGAAGGGCAAAGTCCGCTGGCAGGGCCTGGGAGCCAACCCCGACAACCTCAAGCGCCTCCGCGCGACTATCCAGCGAGTCCTGACAATAGGTGACACGCACGTAGTGAGTCCGTAAGTACCTGTCAATAAAGACTTCCGAGGCGAGTCTGGCACCAACCTCTGATTCTGCGGCCGGGGAGACTCGATTCCAGGCGACGACGATCCCCCTCGCAACCTAGACAACCTTCGGCATGCGGAAGGGCTCCACCGTCTTGTGGAACGCCCGGAGGTACAGGGGGAACTCCGGGCTATAAAAGAGATGCGTCGGACAATCGCAATCACTCGAGCCGAACCCGGCCGGTCCCGGTGTGAGGATCGAACCCATGGCTTCGGCAAGCGCGCACTCCTGGCGCAGGGACGAGCGGATGGGGAGCGCGCGACACTCCAGAGCTGCCTCTCGCAGGTAGTCCACGTGCCAGCGAAAGCGCTTTCGGTGCCGCAGGTGACGGGCAATTCTCGCCGTCAGATTCCGCATCGCCGAACCGACATAGACGTACCAGCCGCTCTCAAACCTCAGCTCTCCGAGCTTTCCGACACAGATCGGACGATTTTCGGTGAGCTTCATCAGCAGAAGATAGGCGCCGCAGTCCTGCGCCTCCCTCTCGATGAAGGCCCAAGGAATCGACAGCGGCTTGGGCCGACCCTTCAGCCTCAATGACGATGTCCATCCCAGGGCAACCGGAAGAATACGTGTGATAGTCCGGAAGGAATCGTTCGACTCGATTGGAATGGACCAGGAACAAGACCACTGGTTTCGGTTCATCAGTTCGTGCAGCATCGGACCCAAGTCCAGCCAACTCCAATAGATGCCGTCGGCCCCGTTCCGTGACGGCATCCGGAAAGAGGGCGGCGCCGTTGCCGAACAGGGTCACCGACTTCACTTCGAGGAAAAACCTCTCTCGGTTCTCCTCCATCAAGAAGTCGAAGCGGCTGGATCCGAGCGGAACCTCCGATCTGACGACTTTGGCAGATTCCAAGCCCGGGATCCGCTGCTGTTCGAGCAGGTTTCGGGCGACGGCGTTGGTCTGGTGAGTGTGGATGAAGATCGTCTCGCCCTCCCGGTCGACGGCCCAGGCCGTGTAGCGGGTCTTTCTGGGAGCCCTCCGATGGGCACGCGGCACTCTCCTTCGAGAGGACTCGAGTTCGTCCGCCAGGTAGATGGTCACCCCGGGGAGCAGAAGTTCGTCGAGCCTGCCGGAGTTCGGCATTTGCGCTTCGACGACACCCCTTCCGTGGATGCGACAACGGACGAGAAACCGGTTCGGACGTTCGACGAAGATGCCCTTTACCAAGCGACCCGGCACGAGATCCATGGCCTGTCATGATCTCATCATTCGGCCATAGTGACCTCAATTGGTCCCGGCTTTCGCGGTAGGGGAGCCAAGTCTCGAGACGTCACATGTAATTGACGAGTCGCAGTTGGGGAACCCGTTCGAAATGACCCTGATCCGACGTCACCAGCTCGGCCTCGGCTTCGAGTGCCGTCGCCGCAATCAGGATGTCAAAGTCCCCGATGCTTTTCCCCTGCCGGCGCAGATACCTGCGGACACGACTCCCTATCCTGCAGACATTCTCATTGACCTCGAGTCTGACGAAAGGCTCCAGAAAGTCCTCGCCGTCTTTCGTTCGCTCGTAACCTTCGAGGAACTCGAGCATGCTGATGACTGAGATGGCAAACTCATCATCCTCATGGAGTGTGAGGAATTGTTGCGCTGGACCCGGCTCTCCGGCCGCAAGCTCCCGTTGCAGATCAATCAGAAAGGTGGTGTCGAGAACCTTCATTTCGTTGGATCCTGCTTCCATCGTGAAGGGCTTGCGGTGCGGACCTGCTCGACACCGCCCTTCCAGTACTCCAGAGCCCGGCGATCCGCCTGTTTCACCCCTCGATTCCGCAACGCTCGCAGAACCGACCGACCCGACGCATCTGGAGGTCCGAAACGGGCTCGCCGCACCACCTCGGAAAAGGACTCACCAGGTCTCTTGGCGGAGCGAAGCTTCTCGTAGGCGTCAAGCTCGAGGGAAATGGTCTTCGTTGACATGCATGAAATAATACACGAAACTGTCTCAGTTCGCTCCAATTTCGTCCAAACGCGGTGACACACCAAAACCTCTGCCTCTGAGCCTCCCTTGAAAAGCCTGGCCCCGTTGCGCACTCGTGAATAGACCCCAGAGAGGCCTGAGAATCGTGTGTTTGTAGCAACTTACAAAGGTGAAAGGGACAGACTGATTCTCGGTTGGTGAAAGGGACAGGCTCGTTCTCGCTCCCCCTTGGGACTTCCCGGGATCTCCGGAGCGGATGGGTCGCGGCGCAATCTCAAGACATCCGCAGCCGGCCCTATGGCTTCCGCTTCAGCTCGACACGCCGGTTCAGAGCCCTTCCCTGCGCGGTCTCGTTACCGGCCACCGGCCGGTCCTCTCCGTAGCCCTGAGGCTCGAGTCGTCCGGAATCGATTCCCTGTTCGACCAGCCACGCCACAACGGAGCGGGCGCGGCGCCGCGAAAGATCCCGGTTGTAGGCGGCGTCGCCCGTGGAGTCGGTGTGACCTTCAACGATGAGAGCGAGCTCCGGTTGCTGTTCCATCACGTTCAGCACTTCCTGAAGCGTAGCCTCAGAGTCGGAGCGCAGCCGGTCCGAATCGAGGTCGAAGTGAATGCCATAAACGATGGCCCGGCCACTCTCCCGGAGCGACTTCTGGAGGGATCCCTCGTGTTGGAGTTGACAGGAGGGTCGTTCGCCGGGCGCGGCGCGGGAGCCCACCCAGAACCCTCTGTAGGCCCCCTTCTCATACCAGAGTCCATTCAGTTGGTCGCCCGTCGAAGAGAGCACCATGAGAGCTGTTCCGATCTGCTGTCCCTCGTTTTCGCGCCACTCGAACTGGATGACCCGACCATCGAGATTCCCGCTGAGCGAGCCCTGGTCCCAGTCATAACAGCCGCTGATACTGGACCCGTCCTGCGCGAAGAGAACAAGGCCGAAGTTGGTCCGATAGACCCCCGAAACCCGAACCTCCGACGCTTCTTCTTCCAGTTGTCGACCATACGCTTCCAGTTCCATGAGCTCGGTGTAGCTTTCCTGACCCCAGTTCGACAGGATGACAATCTTGAGCCATCGAGCCTGCGTACCTGCCGCGAACTCGAACTGAGTGCGGCTTCCCTTTTCGGCCTCCACTCCGAGGACTTCGGAAAAGGGGCCCGTAGGACCTGCACTGGAAGTCCACACTCCGATTCGGCGCGCCGAGATCCCCGGATAAGAGTCTTCCTGAGCGGTCGAGTTGTCGAACACGATCGAGGTGAGCTGACTCGGTCGGTCCAGTTCGATGACGACCTGATGCGGAAAGGCGGCACCTTCAGCCGTGCACCAACCCTGTTCCGCCGTGTCGTCGAGTACCAGGAGAGCCGCCCACTTCTCATTGAACTGGCTCGACTGAGAGAGCACAACCGCTCCTTCGGCAAGATTCAGAAGGTCAACGGAGGGCTGCCCGTTGTTTTGCTCCGCTCGTGTCGAACCGATACAAAGAGAGAAGCAGACGAAGAGAACCAAATGGCACGATGGCCGGACAGAAATGTTCATTGTCCTGAGGAATGCACCACAAATGCCGCCTCCTGGGAATTGACCTCGGACTGCTCCTTTAGGCAAAACGACACCTCCTCGGCTGACGACTGGTCAATACGAACTGGCGGATCGCGTTCATCATATACAGCGTCCCTGTCGGACCGACGGGAGCCTTGCCCTCTGAAGCATGCGGTGGATGCCGATCACATAGCTCCGTCACCGGTCACCCATTCACCCGAATTCACCAGGCGCAGCGTCAGTGCGCGAACGCACGTGAGCGATCCCGCTCACGGTCGCCGGCTCCCTGTCTTCCCCCGGGGCACGAGCACCGGCGGCAATCTACCGCATCGGCACGAGCCGAAGAACCAAGGTGGTCCAAAAGGGACAGGTTCGTTCTCGCCCGAAGAGTCGAAAGGGACAGGCTGGTTCTCGTCAGGTACGGGCGGCTCTCATCTCGATAGGATCCGCCGAGTCCAGTCGTTGGTGTGCGTTGACCTTGCTGCGGCCGTTCTTCTGCTTTGAGATTCCCGTAGGGCGAGCCCCAGTTTCGGAAGCCCGGCCTCTCGGGCTGTCATGAAATTGGTCGACTCGTTGCGAATGCCCGGATCTGGCGATATAGGATCTTGATCATATCGTCTTTTCGCGGACAGTAGGAGAGAAAGTACTATCCGACTCGGGCCAGGGCCTGACGAGCAGGAAGGGGATCATGAGACGATCCAAGGCTTCATCTTTCTTCATCATGGTATCGCTGTTGGGTTGCGCGGCGGCATGCCGATCGGGAAAACCCGATGACTTGACGCCCCGGTATCTTTCCTCACCTACCCCACAGAACCTGCAGGCCCCGCCACTTACTCTCCGCAAACGGATCGTTCTCCGGGATTGTGAGAGTCTGTCGATGCAGTACGTTCTCACGGTTACTCCCGCCGAAGATGCTTATTACCTGTTCACCTCGCAGGGAATCGGTCAAATCGATTCTACGGGGCGACTGGTGCGGCTCCTGGGGGACGACCTCGTCAAGCAGCGAACGCAGGACGTTCGGTGATCCAAGCCATGAGTATAGAAAGAGTTTTCTACCTCGGTTCCTCCTCGCAACGGATTCCCGTGCGGAGATCTTCGCCGTCAATGCTATTGATTACGAGATTAGAAAGTATGACAGCCGAGGTGACTACATCGGCGACTTCCGCCTCTGCGAGGATGAGGACTATCGACCTCCTCCAGAATCCGTCGACGTTGAGCGGCTCAGCACCGACCTCGACTGGCGGACTGATTGGGCCAACACCTGGACCCGGCTCAAGAACGTAGAAACGATCGACGACCGTTACCTGATCGTCCAATTGACGTCCCCCGAGTCGCAAAGGTACCGCCTGCAATTCTATTCCCTCGACGGAGCGGTCGCCTTCAAGCCAATCGACTGGGATCTGGAACTGGCCGATGCCGATCAAGCGGGAAATCTCTACTTCGAGGAGAGGGACGCGGGCGGCGGCGTCACGGCTCTGGATGTCTACGGACTCGGACCCAAGAGGGACGAAGCTCGGCAGACGCTGGTTCCTGCTGTGACGGGCATGACAAATCGACGGGCTGAATCTCCGGTGCCGGCGCCTGAATTCTCGGTCACTGATCTCGAAGGAAACGAGTTCTCGTTGGAGAATCTACGAGGACGCGTGGTTCTGGTGACTTTCTGGTCCATCGGCTGTTCTCCTTGTCGAGCGGAGGTACCTCGACTGAACGCACTGGCAGAGGAGTTCAAGGGTCTGCCCGTCACTTTTCTCGCGCCGACACCGGATGGAGCCAAAGCGCTGCAGCAATTCCTATCAACGACCGATTTCCGGTTCCGGGTTATCAATTATGCGGGCACGGACTTGGCGGATCGCTTCGGTGTCCACGGCAGTATCCCCGTTCATTTCCTGATCGATAAGAAAGGGAATGTCGATTCGGTGATCAACGGCGCCGTAGTGAACGACGAGCGGCTCGGTCGGCGAGTCAGGCAGTTGCTTGACCGCTGACCAGGTCTATCACTGGAGAAGAATAAACAGGGTCTTCGTTCAGAGTCAGTACCAACTCTCTTCCGACTGGGCGTCTCTCTCCTCGGATTCGGTGGACGCAGAATGGGTAGGAGAGCCTACCTGGCCCTACGGTGCTGCAAAGCCCGGAGGATGGCATCGATCACATCGTCAAGATGCTTTCCGAGATCTTGCGCAAGGAATCGCAGTACCAGATAGCCGTTCTCCTGCAGCAGATAGTCCTTGCGGCGATCGCGACGATAAGCGTCCGTGTCGGCGACGTGTTGGGGGCCATCGACTTCGAGGACCAACCTGGACTCAGCACAGAGGAAGTCCACCTCCATCGCTCCCCGTCCGTCGAAGGGGATCGGCAATGTCACGTTCAGTTGAAACCGCCCGGCGGTCTGGGGGAGCGTTTCCAGACGCCGGAAAAGGAAGGCCTCACTGCCACTTCGAGCCCGGCCGACCTCCGTCGCATCGGCGGACGGAGTTCTGGTTGCGCGGACGAACAGATCGGCCAGCGGCTTATCCACGCCGTCTCGAACCAGCCTCCGGACACTGGCTGCATAATCCTCTTTCCAATCGGGATCGACGGGGAGCGACACGTCTGTGGGCCAGCCGGGCAACGCGTGGGCCGGCAGGATGATCTTGTATCCCGCCGCCTCGTAGCCTTTGCAGCGTCGGTCGAACATCCGCGCCAGCATAGGCACGTTCAGATCGGCATAGTCATAGACTCGAACTTCACGCTTCCTTTCATGCAGACGATGGAGCCGGCCGAGATACTGTGCGATCGTCCCCCGCCACGAGACGGGAAGAGTTAGAAACAGAGTATCCAACCGGGCATCGTCGAATCCTTCTCCGATGAAGCCACCGGTCGCCAAGAGAACACGCTCCTCAGTCTCCGGGATCGCGGCCAGCTGGGCTCGTGCTTCCCGAAGGGCCTTGCGTCCCATGCCGCCCCTCAACGTGACCAAGTGCGTCACTCGATCCGACAACGCCCGAGCCAGGATATCGAGATGCTCGTTGCGTTCGGTCAGAACGATGGGCGAGCGACCTTCTCGGACCGTCTGCACGACGTCCTCACAGATGGCGCGGTTTCTTCTTTCATCGACGGTCAACTCATCATAGAGATCCTGAAATCGCAATCGGACATCGGGATCCGCAGGTCGAAGCGCACGAAAATCCGTAGGACGAACCAGCACCTTATGATCGAAGGGACGTCGGGCAGCCTGCCTTCTGGGATCCACGCGGTATCGGATCGGACCGCACTGCATGAAAATGATGGGATGGTGGCCGTCCTTGCGGATGGGCGTCGCCGACAGGCCGAGCACGAACTTCGACTTCGCCTCACGTGCAGCCAATTCGAAGCTGTGTGCAGGAATGTGGTGGCATTCGTCGACGATCAAATGGCCATATCGGCTCACGAGGTCGTCGACCTCCCCCTTGCGGACCAGGCTCTGGATCACCGCCACGTCCAGGAGACCCGTGGGCTTCTTTCGTCCTCCGCCGATGGTACCGATGCTCAACCTGGAAAGGCCGAGGAACGAGCTCAGTCTCTCGACCCACTGCTCGAGCAACTGTCTCCGATGAACGATCACCAGGGTATTGACACGGCGCCGGGCGATCATCCACGCGGCCACGACCGTCTTTCCGAAAGCCGTCGTCCCGGACAGCACCCCGATGTCGGAGACCAGCAGCGCGTCGGCGGCGAGCTTCTGCTCCGGCCGCAGGCGGCCCTGGAATTCGACATCCAGCGGCTCACCGCAGTAGCGTTCCTCCCGGATTGCGGTTTCGATCCCAAGATCGGAGAGAAGCTGCATCAGGTCCTCCAAACATCCCCGTGGAAGGCCGACGTGCCGCGGGTAGTCTCGGGCACATCCGATGATGCGAGGTTTGCGGAAGGTGGGAAGCCGCATCGCCTGGGCCCGGTAGAACTCGGGGTTCTGAAAGGCAGCCAGACGGATCAACCGGTTACGTAAGGCTGGCGCCAAGTCCTCTTTGGGAATGAAGATCTCATTTCCCAGAACGATCTCGAGCCGTTCCGGCAGCGGACCCGTGACGGGTGGGCCGACCCATCGGCGTGACGGAGACGTCTTCCAGGGAGTCGCATCGTCGTCATCGGGCGCGAGGCGCACGCCGAGGATTCTCCCGCGGGCTTCCGCTTCGTCGACAACCGCTTCCACTTCAGCGCGCGTCATCTTCCGGATTTTCGACAGGAAGCTCCACTGATCCGAATAAGGAACAAACTGGTCGTCAACAAAGACTGAGTTTCCACCTTCCCTGGGTCCCTTTTGAAGGGGAAGGGCGATGAGATTGCCGAATCCGCCCTTCGGCAGGGTATCCTGATTCGGAAAGAGACGATCATACGAATCCAGGCCGATGTCCGGGCAACGCTCCATGGTTTCGGTCAAGATGAATGTGCCGAGCGAACGTGCCATTCGCGCGGGAATCGACTCATCGAAGAAGAACCACACATGGGCGCCGCCGCCGGACCGCGAGCGTTCCATGGCTGCCGGAAGATCAAACACGCGGCAGGTCTGAAGGAAGGCCAGTGCGTCCTCCTGCCAGTTCTCCTTGTCGAAGTCGGCAGCCAGAAAGAAGCAGGTTTCGTCCCGGAGCATCGGGTAGACGCCGACTACGCAATCCTGTTCCCGATCGTCTCGTCCCTCCAGATGGAAGCGGATGACGTCGTCCGTCACGGCCAGAAAGCGCTGATGTGGACAGCGACTGCATTTGATCTTCGGCTTCTCGCACACGCCGGCCACCCACTCGTTCCCACAAGCCGGAGAGTATCCGGACCGGCCCGTCCTGCGGCTTTCGAATCGCCGCGGATACACGTCCTCGCGTCCTCGGAACAAGGACCGAAAGAGCGCGATCTTTACTTCCGGAGGAGAATGAAGATCGACGGCTAACGGCACTTCATCCACAGTTGTAGTGTACCTTTTGAAATAGGGACAGGCTGCTTGAGTTCGAGCGAGCTACAGCCTCTCCCGGCAGAACAGAACGAAGTCCGTGGAGGCGGCAGGAAGACCGGATTGTCTCAGCAGGGTCGTAATCTGTCCGCGATGGTAGCTCGAGTGATTGACCACGTGAAACAGGAGTTGCCACAGAGGTTGGGCGAACGGCTCCCCGGACGTATTTCGATAATGCAGGACTTCGCCCAGTGATGCCTCGGTCAAACCGGACAGGAATTTGGCCATTTCACTGTCGACTTCTCGCCACCGTTCTCGGATCTTCGGAATGGACGACGAGTTCCAGCCCTCCGGTATCCCGGAGGGGGATGTTCCGGTCCAGCGTTCGAGCCAGACCCACTCGGCCGAGAGAATATGGTCGAGTGTTCCCTGGATTGACGCAAAGCTGCTCGAAAGGTCGCGCTGCAGCTCGTCCGAGCCGACGGCCGAGACAACATCCAACATGCGCCGGTTGGCCCACCCATTGTAGCCATAGAATTCTCGAATCTCTTTGAGCATGGGTCTCCTTCTCCCGCAGACAGGCTGGAGGAATCCCTGTCAGGTGCAATTACTCTGTCAGGTGTTGAGGAAGGAATGGACTTGACCCGTGTCCCGTGCTGCTTGAAGTCGTCAATCATGAACGTAGCGTTTCAGATGCCGTAACAAGAGACCACATCGGAGCCGTCTTCAGCTTGCCGTGCAGCCTGTCCCTTTCCTACGTTCCTGACCGCGTAAACGAGGCTGTCCCTATTTCCGTCCTGTTGTCTCCTGCCTTTACCTTTCGCCCCGGCTGCAGTCTGTCCCCTTCCCCTGCCCGCGCTCGCGTGAATGAGTCTGTCCCCTTCTTCCGTCGTGAAGGAGTCTGTCCCTTTCTTGGTCATTGGGCGGATACCGAGGAACGGGATCCGAAGGGGAGATCCACGGAGAGGCCAAGTCACCGTGAGCCTTCCTCACCTCTGTCCCCTCCTCGTGGCCCAATATGCAACTCGTTCAGTCCACACCGGAAGCCGACCTCAGTTAGGATTCCGAGGGTGTGTTGCCGAAATCGTCTAGATCCTGCCTCGGCCTTGTCCAGTGTTCGTCGAGACTTGCTGAATCGATTCCTACGCTAAGCTCACCGAGGGCCTTAAGACAGAGAAATCCTTTGCGTGAGATCGAGCCGGCGAGGTTCCGCATGCGCGCGAAGTGTCCAACCAAGCCGGGGCTGAAACCATTTGGGCAAAACGCCCACGGACATCGAGCTGCTCCTGAAAGGATCACCAACCTGGTCAAGTCGAGCGTGGCGACTCTCGCGCATCACGAGGTCGCCAGATGGGCGACGGTATAAGAGCGTGCCGGCAGCTTGAAGGTCATCCTCGCACCCGCCTGCGGCGCATCGAGCTTGCTCGGAACGACCAGATTCGGCTGATCGAAGGTGTTGAGCGCCTTCAGATCCCCGCCGGTCAGCGTCTCGCAGGCCAGAACGCTCGTAGGGGTCGGATCCCGCCATTCGAGGATCAGTTCCCTCTCCGAATCGAGATCCCGATTCAGCATGAATACCGATGCCTGGCCGTTCTTCCGGTCCATCGTTGTCACAACGTCCAGGTACGGCACGTCATCGTTACGAGCGAAATCCGCCTGCAAATGACCTGCCCTGATCGGATAGGTCTCGGATTCTACTTCCAAGTCGAGCACTCGCCCATTGGCGTACTTAAGTGCCCAGGCGAACGGATAGTAGATCGTCTGCTTGAGGACCGAAGTCTCATTGGTCATTAGCGGCGCAATCACGTTGACGAGCTGAGCCAGGCAAGCCACTCGCACGCGATGCGACTCCCGCAGGAGCGTGTTCACGAATCCGCCGACGAGCAGTGCGTCTTCGAGGTTATAGGGCTCCTCCAGGAGGTGAGGTGCAAAGGTCCGCTCGCCGTCGACGAAACGTCCGTTACGAGCACGATACCAGACATTCCATTCATCGAAGGAAAGCCAAAGCTGTTTGGGAGATTTGCGCAGCCCCTGGACATAGTCGCAGACCGCGATGATTTCCTGGATCTGTTTCTCCATGTCGAGATTCATCGCAAGGTAGCGCGAGGTGTCGTTCCCTGACAGTTCGGGTGTGTTGCCGTAGTAGTTGTGCAACGAGATGCCGTCGACCAGATCGAAACACTCCTCGAGCACCTCGCGGTCCCAAGTGAGGTAGGTGGGCATGTTCGTGTTGCTCGATCCACAGGCGATCAGCTTGGCATTGGGGGTGGTAACGCGAATCTGCTGAGCGGCATCGCGCGCTTTGCGGCCATACTCGCGCGCCGGCATGTGGCCCATCTGCCAAGGCCCATCCATCTCATTGCCCAGACACCAGTACTTCACGTTCCAGGGCTTTTCGTAGCCGTGCTGACGCCTCAGGTCGCTCCACTTCGTACCCTTCTCGATGTTGCAGTATTCGGCCAGGGCCGCAGCGGATGCAGGTGTGCCCGTGCCGAGATTGAATCCAAGCAACGGCTCCGTGTTGACCAGTTGACACCACTGCATGAACTCATTCGTGCCGAACTGGTTGGTTTCAATCGAATTCCAGGCCTTTTCCAAGACGGTCGGGCGCTGATTCTTTGGTCCGACACCGTCCAACCAGTTGTAGCCGGAGACGAAGTTTCCGCCGGGGTACCGAATGATCGGGACACCCAGTTCCTTTACAGCCGCCATCACATCGCGGCGGAAGCCGTGTTCATCGGCCAGAGGGGAACCCGGCTCGTACACGCCTTCGTACACCGCCCTTCCCAGGTGTTCGAGGAACGACCCGAGGATCCGTCGATCCATGTCCGAGCGATAGCGCGCCTGATTGATGATGGCTCGCGCGGGTCCGCGGGTCTGTGCGTACCCAATGGCACTCAGCCAGGATCCGGCCGCCAAGGCGACACTCGTTGTACCAATCTGTTCCAGGAATCTGCGTCGGTTTGATGTGTATTTCATGGTCAAGTAACCAGGGATATACCATCGACGGAGAAAACAGGCAAGAGGCATACTCCTTATTGCCGAGTCAGCCACCGGGCCGCCGCCTTCACTGTGCGTCCCTCGAGATCGACCATCCGGTTTGCCGTGCGCATCTCTCGGTTCGTGATCGAACCCACCAGCGGACGCAGCGCCTCGAGCAGTCGACTGTCTGCCGAGCGCTGCGGCGAGACGAGCAAAACGGCGTCATAGGGAGGAAGGGAGTGGCGGTCGTCCACGAGCAACGTTAGATCGAAGGCCTCGATGCGCCCATCGGTTGTAAACGCGGAGATGACATCGACTTGGCCCGAGCCCACGGCCTGGTACATGAGTGACGGGTCGAAGCTGGTTCTGGAACGGAAGCTGAAACCGTAGTCCCGCTCGAGCGCTTTCCACTCCGGCCGGCTGAAGAACTCATAATCGCCCCCGACGGACAAGCTGGAACTGACGCCCGCAAGCTCGGAGAGGTTGTCCACATTCAGCTCTTCGGCCCGCCTCTTGGTCATGGCGAGGGCGTAGGCGTTCTCGAATCCGAGACTGCCAAGGCAGCGGATCCGGTCACTCCTCTGGAGCCAGAGGGTCATCTCTCTCAGGACTTCGTCGCGCGATGGAGTATCGGCGCGCTTCATCCGATTGGCCCACAGAGTTCCCGAGTAGTCCACGTAGACATCGATTTGTCCCGCGCGCAGTGCATCGAAGGCGACCGTCGACCCGAGACTCGAGATCACTCGGGAAGGAAGCCCGGCTTCGGAGAGGTGCTCATGGATCAACTCCGCCAGAATGTATTGTTCGGTGAAAGTCTTGCTGCCGATGCGGATGGCAAGCCCCCGGGGCTTCGGGAGCAATTCCGGCAGAAAGAAGACCCCGAGAAGACAGACGATGGCAATGATCGCTGTCCCAGCCCGCCTTTTCCGGTAGGCCCACTCCACGAGACGGATCAGGCCGTCGAGACTCAGGGCAAGCAGTGCAGCCGCCACAACTCCTACCAGGATGGCCGTGAAGTTCTGTGTCTGTAGTCCGCTGAAGATGTAGTTGCCGAGACTGGGTGCTCCAACGGGAGTCGAGAGGGTCGCGATCCCCACGACCCAGACCACAGAGATCCGAATGCCGGCTAAAATGGTCGGCGCCGCAAGCGGGAGCTGGACCTGAAAGAGGATCTGCAGGTCGGTCATCCCAAGCCCGCGACCGGCCTCGATGAGCGAGGCATCGATCTGGTGAATGCCGGTGATCGTATTCCGGACAATGGGGAGCATCGAATAGAGCACGAGTGCGATGAGTGCAGGCACGAAGCCGATGCGCCCCAGAAGAGGGACCATGAAAGCCAGCAGAGCCAGGGCGGGGATGGTCTGCAGAACGTTGGCCACCGCAACCAGCGGCCATTCGAGTCGGCGAACACGAGTCGCCGTGATCGACAGCGGAAGGCTGATGGCGGTGCCGATCACAATAGCGATTACGCTAAGGCGCAGATGGTTCCCAAGATAATGGGGCAGCAGAGCCAGCTGTTCCTGCAGCTCGGGGCTCACGGGCGCTCCTCAGATGAAAACAGAGCAAGGAGCTTCTTCCACTGTCCGAGGGGCTTCCCCAGAATCTCGGATGCGTATCCTGCTGCACGGCTGCGGAAAAGTTCAGCCGGAGTACCTACGATGACCAGACGTCCCGCCTGAAGGATTCCGATCCGGTCCGCCATAAACAGCGCTTCGGCCAGATCGTGGGTGACCATGACGGTGGTCAGACCGAGTCGTCTGTGTAGAGCTGCGTACTCCTCTTGAAGACTATTCCGGGTCAGAGGGTCGAGAGCGCCAAACGGCTCGTCCATTAGGACGATTCTGGGACGGGCCGCGAGCGCCCGGGCGACGCCTACTCTCTGCTGTTGACCGCCCGAGAGTTGGGCGGGAAGACGGTCGCAGAACCGGCTGGCCGGCATACCCACCATCTCCAGCAACTCGCTCGTGCGTGCCGCGATCCGAGGGGGATCCCAACCGAGAAGTCGCGGGACGACACCGATGTTCCTTCCAACGGTCATATGGGGGAACAAACCGATTTCCTGGAAGACGTATCCGATCTGGCGCCGCAACTCCACCGGATCCTGCTCGGCGACGTCGAGCCCGTCGATCCGGATGCTTCCGGACGTCGGCTCGATCAGACGATTGATCGTCTTCAAGACCGTGGTCTTTCCGCTGCCGGAAGATCCGATCAGGACAAGGAATTCGCCCGTCCGGACATCGAGGCTGAGACCGCGGACTCCTTCACCCCCGTCGCCATAGACCTTGTGGAGATCCCGAATCGAGAGAATGGGATCACTCGCGACTCTTTCGCTGTATTGTTGCTCGCCCTTCATTCCTCGCCGGATTCCCGATGGAGTTGGAAGCCGCTCCAAAGTCACAGCGTCT
>JARRKC010000014.1:0-72828 GCA_037388505.1 Acidobacteriota bacterium
GCGAGCCTTCGGACTCGAGCCAGCGAATGCCACGAATCGAGCGAATGGCAGCCCAGGGTCTCAATTAGCGAGACTGGCGTGATTCGCTGGCAAGTCTTCGGACTCGAGCCAGCGAAGGCCACGAATCGAGCGAATGGCAGCCCAGGGTCTGAATTCGCGAGACTGGCGTGATTCGCTGGCAAGTCTTCGGACTCACGCCAGCGAAGGCCACGAATCGAGCGAATGGCAGCCAGGGGCTCAATTAGCGAGACCGGCGTGATTCGCTGGCAAGCGTTCGGACTCAGGCCAGCGAAGGCCACGAATCGACCGAATGGCAGCCCAGGGTCTGAATTCGCGAGACCGGCGTGATTCGCTGGCGAGCATCGCCCTGAACGAACAATCCCGGCACCGTGATACGGACGCCACGGTTTCGATGCGCCGGGCAGGTTTCTCGGAAGCCGGGATCCCTTCAGATGGACAACCGAGGACGGATGTCCCACCACGGCCATGCTTTCGAGCAGTGTTGCTCAGATTTCGCCATGCCCCTCGACCACCAGGCCGAATTGGACGTCACCTACGGGGACGGCCAGAGTAGGCTGGTCGAGGTCGTTCTTGATGATGGTCGGTTTGGAGACGGGATCCCAGACAGGAAACAGAGAAAGCACTGCCGGGTGCGGCACTCCGGTGGCTTCGCTACTGAGGGAGACCATGTCCTCGAAACCGAGATTCTTGTTCGGGTCTTTGTCGTTAGCAATCGGAGACAGAAGGAGGAAATCGCGGTAGGTTGCCACCCCCATGTGATTTCCGTCCGCCGGCATGACTTCATAGCGAAGCGTGTAAACACCCGGTGCAATCGGGTCCTTCTTGTAATCAGCCCACTTGGATTCGAGCTGAATCACACCGACCAGACTTCCGTCCTCTATCTTGCCGAAATTGACTCCAAGATCGGTCGACGGCGAAGCCGCAGCCACGGGCTGACTACGAAACCAGAATTGAGCCAGCGTCGCACCATCCACTGATACGGTGATGCTCTCCGCGGCCAGAGTTCCCTTGATCGCATCCGAGACGCTTTCTGGAGGAGTCGCCGTACCGGTCTCGACCGAGACATCAGCGGCGAAGGTCACTGCCTGTAGAAACAGGACGAGAGTCAGCACCATGAACAGCCGTCGTGTCATCGAATTCCTTCCCTTTCTATTTCTGCGCGATGCGGATCACCGGGCAAACGTGCCGACGAAGGCGCTACGCTTCAATGGGCAGCTCCAAGTGGCGCCAAGGCCCGCTCCGTCGAATCGATAGGCAAGCGTATAGGCGGGCTTGGCTTCCGAGACCGCGGTCAATGGAGGATAGTAGACGATCTCGTTTCCGCAGTACATGTCGTGATGATTCAGCGGCCGGGTTCGAAGTTCGGCCTGATCGCCCGCCTTAAGGAACGCGACACCCGACTCTCCCGCCACTTTCATCTCGATCGGTAGCGAACGGACGGCAACGATGTCGTTCAGCAGGTTGCCCGCCATGGATTTCGCAAAGCTCACCAGAGCTTCACTTTGCTCGTTCGTTGCCGAACTGTCAACCAGGACTACCGATCTGGCCTTTCGGGAACGTGCAAACGGGTCTCCGAGCGTGGAATCGGACCGCAGCACGACCACCACCTTCAAACCGTCGAGCTCCACCCCGTTCCAGTCTCCGTGTTCAACCTGCCAAGCCATCATGCCCTCTTTCCCAACCAGGTTCACTTCGCCGTTCGCGAAGCACGGACCCGTCCAGACGTCAGCCGTGCGGACCTCGACATACTTACCCTGGATTCGGGGAGAGGCCACATCAACCGAACTCGCTACCGCCAATCCGACGGAAAGCAGAAAGATCCCCGATGCAGTGATTCCGTTTCGCATGATGTTATCCTTCCTGTCAATCACTTAAGTGTTATTTACGTCCAATTCTACAGATTGAGATCCAGCAGAACAACCGTCCCCGGGTTTCTGTGGGTGATCGGCTGTTGCCGCCGAGGCAGGCGAGAACGGGTGGCCGGGAGAACCGGTAGCCGGGAGAACCGGAGGCCGGGGGAGCGCGCGGCGCTGTGCGCCACCTCCTCTCGGCCACCCGCTCTCCGGTTCTCCCCTTCTCCCTCGGAACCCCGGAACCCGGAACGTCGACCGGGGCGAAATCGCTGCGTCGCAGCTACTCGGGCTTGCCGATGAGGCCACGCCCGCTTCGGCCGTCGAGGACGATGGGGAGAGGCTTGTCGAACTGGAGGTGTCTCAGGTAACGGCTTCGCCAGGTCGGCGCCTGGGCTTCGAGCCAGCCCCAGTCCAGAAAGTACTCGCACTCGTCTCCGTCCTTCTCGGCACCGGACGGAAGCATGAGGTAGCCCACTCCTTGGGCGGTGATGTTATGGAAAAAATGGGTTCCCTGGGAGGGATCGACGTCATAACCGGAAGGCGAGGCTTCGATGATCACGCGCGCACCCGAGATCTGCGCCCATTGGACCGGGATGCCCAGCCACTCGTCTGCGCTTCCCCACCTTCCCGGGCCGATGAGAACGTAGCTTCGCCCATCTGCCTGCAGGCGGGCATTGAGCTCGCCCAGTTCCCGGGCGATGTGACGGTTGCAGGATGCGTCCCAGTCTCGCCGTTCGACCAGAACGACGTCCCGGATATCCCGGATCAGTCCGTGTCCCAGGCTTCCCCGAGAGGCGCAAATCAGGTCTTCCCGACTGAACTGCATCCCCGAGACCTCCGACATCAACTGGCGGCTGACCAGTGGTCGAAGCTGCAGCAGGTACAGCGTCGGATAGCGCCTGTCTCGCCCGTAAACCCGTGGCTGCCCCCAGTCCCCCAGATCACAGGCGAATTCCACTTCCACACCACAGGCCAGTCCTCGCTCCGTGATCTCCAGAATCTTCGACAGCGTGGTCGCCAGGGCGATGGAGCGGTGCTTGAGAATGTTGTTGAACGTGATCACACGCGGGCCCGATAACATCAGGTCATCCCGGAACTGCTGATCATCAGCCACCCACACGCTGGCCAGGGCGGTGAGCATCCGGTCTTTCTCGGCGACGTTCAAGTCGAAGTGCCGGAGAGTCGAATACAGATCGGCACGGGTCGACGGAAACTCCTGGTCGAGATCCAGAGCCCAAAATCCCCGCTGCGAATTGTCCAGCAAGGCTTCCGGATTGGCGAACTGCGGCATGACACGTGGATGCCGTGGACTGAAGCGCAGAGCCCTTCCTCCGTCGACCACCTGACGTCCGAGACCGAGCGCGACATGAACGATGCCGTCCTCGGACCTCTGCGGCGAAATCGGGTAGAAATTGTGCGACTGCGCGACGCCTGAGAAGTGAGGGTAGAAGCGGCGATCGGATTGCTGCCCGACCACCCGCTGGATAATCACCGCCATCTTCTCCTCTTCGACTCGACTGCCCGTCGCCAGCAAATACGCCCGAGCCTTCTGAAAGAACGTGGATGCGTATACCAGCTTGATGGCGCCACACAATTCGCGGAGCCGGTTGTGGGGGTCGGGATCCTGGTTGGGGATCATGAGTGTGGAGTAGATGCCCGCCAACGGTTGATGCATGGAATCCTCGAGCAGACTCGAGGATCGGATGGCCAGAGGAGCATCGAAGCGATCGACCACCAGGCTCAAATGCCCGATCAGCTCCTCGGGTAGTCGGCTGTGAAGAAAACGTGCCGCAATCTCCGTATCATCCTGGCAGGCATAGGCGAACTCGCGCAGATCGTTTTGGGTCAGGAAATCATCGAACTCGTCGGTCGAAACCACAATGGTCTGGGGGACGCGTACCGGCAATTCGTCAAATTCACCTGGATCGAGGTCGGCCAGCATCTGATAGAGAAACGCAATGCCACGGGCCTTTCCGCCCAGATACCCTCCACCGATCCGAGTGAAGGGTTCGTGCTGAAAATGATCCGGAAGAAAGTCGGAGACGACGCCCCGGTGGATCCTTTCGCGATTCTCGCGCAGGGTCTCAATCAGGTGGTAGCGGAGTCGCTCCATGGACGGAAAATCCGACACCTTTTTCGGTCTCAGTTCCTCCGCCAGCTCAAATTCACTGCGCGCCATGAGCCAGATCGAGACGTGGTTGTGGGCAGCGTGGTAATGCAGTAGCTCCTCCGGAATCGTGGCCAGCTTCTGCTCGAGCTCACGCAGGTCCCTGGCCCGGTCGAACTCACGACCGTCCGGCGTGCGAAAAACGAAGTCCCCGAAACCAAGACTGTAAGAAAGGAACTCGCGGATTTCGGACAACAGGCTGGGCGACGTTTTGTCCAGGAACTGAGCTCCCAGAGCAATCGCACTGGTGCGATTCTGGCCTTCAGCCGACTGCAGCAACAAGGGCAGTTCAGGATCGTGTCGGCGAGCAAGTCGGGCAAAATCCAGACCCGCCTCGGGATCCATCCGGCCGTGTCGCGGAATACGGATGTCACAGATGACGGCCAGAATATTCTTCTCGTAGCGCTTGAACAGCTCTACCCCTTCCTCGTAGGAACGAGCATGCAGGACTTTCGGGCGAGACTGCATGTACATCTTCCGATACAGGTCGCTCAGACCCTCGGAATACAGGGAAAGGGATTGCCTCATCAGCTCCTTGAACAGGACGCCCAAGAAGGACGAATAGTACAAGGGCGAGTCCTCGATCATGATCATGACCCGAACGTTGCCGTGACAGACATCATGATCGACATTCAGCCGATCCTCGATCGTCTTGATGACAGCCAGCAGAATTACGAGATCGCCGTTCCACACGAAGAAACCGTCGAGCACCTTCGGGTCCACGATATCCGGCACGTGATTGGCCTCACGCCGATCGACCGCCAGGACGGCCACGGGCGGGGCGGCCGGATGAGCCTTGACCCGTCGCGCGAAGCGATTGACATCAGCGTCGACCAGTCCCGTAACGACCAGGATCAGATCGAACCGGCGCTCCTGGAGAAGTTCGAGTGCCTCTTTGAAGTCGACGGCGTGAGTAAACCGCGGCGCTGAGGAGAGACTGATCTCCTTGTACTCGAAGAACATCCGCTCACTGAGGTGTCCATCCTCCTGGAGAATGAAGGCGTCGTAGGGTGAAGAGACGAGCAGAACCTCGTGAACCCGATAAGGGATGAGATCGTTGAACCTTCGGACACTGGCAGCCTGTCGATAACGATACTTGCGGTTCAAATCCATCCTCAGTGCGCATTCCCCAACCGGGCGGGAACTGCGGACGATCCGGGGGACGCGCCGAGACGCTCCGGCTAGATCAACCCCTGATCCAGCATAGCATCCGCAACGCGGATGAAGGCGCCCACATTGGCGCCGTCGACGTAGTCAATGAAGTCCCCCCGCGATCCGTGATCGACACAGGTTCGATGGATCTCCTTCATGATCAGGTACAACCTTTCGTCGACCTCGCGGCGCGTCCAGTGCAATCGCATCGAATTCTGGGTCATCTCGAGACCGGAGACAGCTACGCCGCCTGCGTTTGCGGCCTTGCCCGGGGCGAACAGCACATCGTTCTCGCGAAGCCGCTCGATCGCCGCCGGCTCGCACGGCATATTGGCACCTTCCGCCACGCAAAAGCAGCCGTTGTCGATCAGGTTCTGGGCGTCTTCTTCGTTGAGCTCATTCTCGGTGGCGCACGGCAGAGCGATGTCGCACCCGGCACTCCACGGCCGCTGACCCTCAAGATAGGACGCACCAGGGTAGATCTGAGTGTATTCGCGGATCCGGCCTCGCCGATGGTTCTTCAAATCTTTGACGTAGTCGAGCTTGTTTCGATCAATGCCCTCCTCGTCAAGCACCGCTCCCGAGGAGTCGGAAAGGGACACCACCGTGGCACCCATCTCCAGGGCTTTTTCCGCTGCGAACTGAGCGACGTTGCCGGAGCCGGAAATAGCCACACGCTTTCCCGCAATCTTCTCTTTTCGCGTCGACAGCATCTCGGAGGCAAAATAGACCACTCCATATCCGGTCGATTCCGGCCTCATCAGAGAGCCGCCCCAACTCGACCCCTTTCCGGTCAAGACTCCCGTGAAGCGGTTGGCCAGCTTCTTGTAGGTCCCGAACAGAAAGCCGATCTCTCGGCCGCCGACGCCGATGTCCGTTCCGGGCACGTCCGTATCAGGCCCGATATGTCGGAACAGCTCCATGACGAACGATTGACAGAACCTCATGACTTCGGCATCGCTGCGCCCCTTCGGGTCGAAATCGGAACCTCCCTGCGCCGCACCCAGGGGAAGTGTGGTCAGGGCATTCTTGAAGATCTGTTCGAAAGCGATGAACTTCAGGATGCTCAAGTTGACGTTGGGGTGAAATCGCAATCCGCCCTTAAAGGGACCGAGGGCACTGTTCATCTCGACCCGAAATCCCCGGTTCACGTGAACCTCTCCCTCATCGTCCATCCACGGCACGCGGAAAATGATGACCCGTTCCGGCTCGACGATCCTTTCCAGGATCTTCCCGCTCCGATAGCGTGGATTCGCTTCGATGACGGGATAGATCGAGTCGACGACCTCGTGAACCGCCTGGTGGAATTCGTTCTCACCGGGATTCTTCGCTTTCACCTGATTCATGAACTCTGTCACAGAACCGTTCATCAAATTCTCCTCAACTTCGAGGTTCAATTCCGGAGAACGCCAGGAAGCCCCGCGGACCCGTCTCGCCGCCGCCTGCGTCGGGCGTAGACCGCAGCCTCAGGGCTCGGTCTACGAGAGTATACCGGGACCGGTCTCCCGGTGAAACGGACCGAGCATGCCGGGGAGTGAGACGCCGCTCATCCCCCGTGGCGACGGTGGCTCGTCAGCTGTTCGAGCATGTACATCTCGAATGCTTCCGGCGCTTCGGCGAGTTCGCAAACTCTGTCCCAACTCAGCTCCAAGCTCATCGGTCGGATCCGGTCATGGGCGATCGCGATCCGAAGGTTACCCTCATCAGCCTTCAGACTCACCTCGGCGTCGGCACCAAGATGGAAGAAGACGAAGAAATCCAGCTGCTCCCGCAACCGTTCCAGGGCGGGCCCGACGCCGTCCGGAGCCTGATCACTCCCGGTGAACCTTTCCACCACCGCTCCAATCTTAAGCTATGACCCAAGCGGTCTCTCTCGAGCCCCGGACTGTGCTCCTCCCCAGGCCCCGGGGCTCTCACTCTCCTGCCGGGAAAACACCAGTGCCGGAATGTCGCGGGGGCGCGCCGAAAGGGCCGGTGAGACGGGACACGGGATCGGGCGGGAAATCGCTCAGTCAAAGAGCTGCAGCTGCATGATCTCGGAGATGATATCGGTCTGATCCACGACCGACGCTGCCGCAACCCCCATGGTGATCGAGATCGTCTCGCTGATCTCCTCGCGCGTCGCCCCGTACTGTATGGCCTTCTCAATATGACCTTTCAAACAACCCTGACATTTGAATCCGAGTGATGCGGCGATCGCAATCAGTTCCTTGTTCTTCCGGTCGATCCGAGAAGTCTTGTACGTTTCCTTATAGAAATTGAAGTAGATTCGGCGCATGCGCTGCTCGACCATCGAGTACGAGGGCCACTTTTCGCCATCCACCTTCTTGCTCTCTTCGGCCATGAAGTATTGCTCCCCAAGAGGTTGCAGTTGTCCACAAAGTATAACAACAATTCGCAGCCGCAGTCGGAAAGCGGCTGGCGTAGGGCGAATTCGAGCCCGTTCCTGGTTCCGATCTCGGCGTATCACCGAAATCCGTTTGGAGCCCGCCCCCCGGGCCCTGATACTCCTCCGTCGAGATTCACAGAACCGATTTCGCGCAAAGACGCCACGGACGCCCAAGGCTCCAAAACAAAGAGACTCTCTGCGTCCTTTGCGCCTTTGCGCGAGATCGAGTTGCCGACGTTTCGCGACTGTCGAGCCTCAGACCAAATCGGGGCTGAGGCCATTTGGGCGACGTGCCCTCGGAGTTCCGAGTCGCCGAATCCCGATATGCACCTGACCGAAACTCCGGCCTTCAGCTTCCAACACTCCGGACCGACTTGCTATCTTATTGCGGATGCAGGAAAGGGACAGGCCGGATCCGGGGAACCATCCGGCGCTTTGGCGCCTGACGGCTCTTGCTGTCGTGCTCGTCTTTTCGATCATGGTCCTGTTTCAGCCCCTTCTCGCTCAGGAACGACCCCGAGTCGAGTACCCCTATGGCCAAGAGAAGTTCGTACTGACGGCTGATCGGATCGAGAGTCTGGCATCGGGGAAGATCGTCGCGGAGGGCAACGTCGAGGCGACCTATGCCGATTCACGGCTGACGGCCCCCAAGATTACCTTCAATCCCGAGACCGACCTGGCGGTCGTGGATGGACCACTCGAACTGACCCGGGGCCACAGCTGGCTTCGGGCCAAGCGCGCCGAGATCCACGTCAAAGCAGAAACCGGTGTTCTCTTCGATGTGTACGGTTTCACCGACGAACAACTCTTCGTTCGAGTCAAGAAGCTCATCAAGACCGGACCGCGTACGTACATCGCCGAGGACGGATATCTGACCTCCTGCGAAGGAGCCATCCCGAAATGGAGTTTCCGCATCCAGAAGGCCACGATCAATCTGGACAGCATGGCCCATCTTCGGAACACCCTGTTTCGCGTCAAGAACATACCGCTGTTCTACTTTCCCTATCTGTTGGTTCCTACCGAGAAGAAGGAGCGCTCCACCGGATTTCTGCTTCCCACCGTCGGATCCTCGAGCAACAAAGGGCGGCGACTGACCAATCGCTTCTACGTCGTGCTTGGAAGGAGCGCGGATGTCGAACTGGACCAGGACTACTACTCGAAGCGTGGTTACGGCAGCAGCTTCACCTTCCGCGCTCGTCCGAACGAGGTCAGTCGGCTGGATCTAACGGGTAAGATCGTCGATGACCGGCTGGGCCAGGGCGGCTCCTCTCTCGAGGGAGTCGGCTACACGCGGTTCGGCGACGGGTTCCGGGCGGTCGCCGATTTCAGTCTGGTTTCCAACTTTCGGTTTCGGCAAACCTTTGCAGAGAGCTTCTTCACGGCCACACGTCCCACCGAAGCGTCTCATCTCTTCTTGACGAACAACTCCGGAATGCGTTCGTTCAATATCGATATCTCGCGCGAAGAGACCCTCGCCACGCGACGCAACATCGTCACTCAGGCCACTCCCTCCATCCAATTCCGACTGCTTGGTCAGCGCATCGGCACGTCGCCTCTTTTCGTGGATCTCGAGAGTTCAGTCGGGGCGATGAGCCGTTCCGACGCTTTGATCGAGACGCCCCAGGTCACCCAGCGACTCGACCTGTTCCCGCGAGTCTACTTCTCCCTGCCCCTCTTTCAGGGGCTACGCGTGACCCCCAGCCTGGGCGTCCGGGAGACTTACTACAGCAACAGTTTGTCTTCTGGAGGCGCGGAAGAGGCCGTGACAGGTGAAAGTCTTCAGCGGCAGTATGCCGACTTCTCCCTGGAACTGAACGGTTGGGGCCTGTCGCGGATCTTCGGGAAACCAGGGGGGCGCCAGTGGAAGCACCTGATCGAACCCGAGGTGAATTTCCGCTGGATAACGGGGATCGACAACTTCCATGACATCATCCGGTACGACGCTCAGGATGCCATCGCCGACACCCGCCAGGTGGAGTTCTCCCTGGTCAACCGGTTCTTCGTTCGAGACTCCGAGGAGGGATACGGCAGGGAATGGCTCTCCGTTCGGATCGGCCAACTCTACTTCTTCGAGCCGACGATGGGAGGAGCCCTCGTCGATGGAGAGGTCAATCAATTCTTTCCGCTCGACGCTTTGACCGGCCTGCCTTACGCCATCGGCCCTAGAGACTTCTCGCCCGTTACGACGGTCGTCCGGTTCACACCCGATCCGAGAGCCAGTTTCGACGTACGAGCCGACTATGACCCTGGCAATGGGGATTTCAGAAGCTTGTCCGCCACGGGCTTCTGGCGCCGGGGTTCGTTCACGGCGGCAACCACTTATTTCCTGACAGAACCGCTCACAGATCAGATTGGTCGAAGTCACCAGATCCAGGGTCGTGTGAGCGTTGGACGTCTGGATCGCGGTCTTTCCGGGCTCGGTCACTTCAGCTACGATGCCGTGAGTTCCCGGCTGCTGAACTATCTCGCTCGTGTCAACTACTTCTGGAATTGCTGTGGAGTATCGGTCGAGGTTGGAGGCTTCAACCTGACGACCCGTCAGGAACGCCAGGTCCGGTTTTCCTTCTTCCTGAAAGGCATCGGCAGTTTCGGAAATATCCGTCGTCCTGACATGGTGTTCTGATGGAGAGAGTTCCCAGCGTCCCTCCCTTGCTGCCGGTCTATCTCTCTCTGGGGTCCAACCAGGGTGATCGTCGAGAATTCCTGGCCCGCGCCCTGTCGAGGCTCGAACTGGACGGGAACCGCATCGTTGACTGCTCCTCCGTCTACGAAACTGAGCCTGTCGATCTCGTCGATCAGCCCTCATTCTTCAACCTGGCTTGTGCCCTTGGATCCCCGTTCGGCCCGGGGAGCCTGTTGCGCCGATGTCAGCTCATCGAGACCGACTTGGGAAGACGGCGCTCGATCCCGAAGGGGCCGCGTGTGATCGATATCGATCTTCTCTTCTTTGCTGATCGGCTGGTCGACACTCCCGAACTGAAGATCCCGCACCCGAGTTTTCAGAATAGACGGTTCGTGCTGGTTCCGCTGACCGAGATCGCTCCGGAGCTTCGAGATCCGCGGACGGGCGACACCATGCGGGTTCTCCTCGAGCGTTGTCCAGATCACTCCTGGATCCGTCGAGTAGGGGAGATCAGCTGGTAGTTCTCATGGGCTGCCGGGGTTCCGGGATTCCGGGGTTTCGCGGTTGCGGATTCGCGGGCTGGTCCCCTTCTGCCCACCGCGTCCCCTCCGTCCCCCAAGTCCAAGAAGTGGCACCTGTCAAACAGGTCAAACAAGTCGAATCGGTCGGAAGTATCAGCCCGCCGCGAACACAATCCTAGCCGGCTCCCAGCTCCGGTTCTCCCGTCCTCCGGTTCTCCCGTCCTCCGGTTCTCCCGTCCTCCGGTTCTCTCGTCCTCCGGTTCTCTCGTCCTCTCCCGCTCCAACGCAGCTGCAAATACGATAACCGCCGAAGAGCGAAGGGCGAACCTAATCCGTACGGGCCCGCAGGGTTGAGGTTGGGCTTACTCAAGTCCTATACTCTTGAGGACTTATGCCAAAGAATGAACGGCCTCCCCAAGAGGAGCCGGAGACACAGCAATACAGTACGCTCCGCGAGTATTTCGTGGCGACGGTCTACTGTACGATCATCGCGCTGTTCGTGACGACGTACCTGGTCCATCCGATGACCGTACCCACGCCTTCGATGGAGCCCACCATCCTGGTAGGCGATCGTCTCCTGATCGACAAATTTACCTATCGGAACGGCTTCACACCGCATCTGAGCTTTACTCCCGTTCGCCAGGTCCAACGGGGGGACATCGTGGTCTTCAAGTTTCCGGAAGATCCTGAAGTCCTTTACGTCAAACGGGCCATCGGGCTGCCGGGTGAGACGCTCGAAGTCCGGAACAAGATCGTGTTCATCAACGGCAAAGCGCTCAATGAGCCGTACGCGGTCTTCCTGGACCCTCACATCGACCATCGACCGATCAACAACCCCGAATTCCCTTCGATGAATGCTCAACGGGACAACTTCGGCCCGGTGGTCGTTCCGCCGGACAGTTACTTCATGATGGGGGACAACCGCGACGACAGTGCCGACAGCCGGTATTTCGGCTTCCTCCCGAAGGACTATATCGTCGGCCGACCGCTGATCGTGTTCTGGTCCTACGAGGACAGCAAGAATGCCTATCTGCAGACCTCGTTTCCACAAATGCTCAAGCTCTACGGCGAGCGCCTCTTGTTTTTCTTCACGAGGACCCGGTGGAGCCGTATGGGTCACTTCGTCAGGTAGCTGAACTTCCTCGCAGTTCCAGGGATCCAAGGGCCGGGGAACCCAATCCGAGGGAGCGCTTTTCTGGGAATTGGGCCCTCGAGATTCGGTCCCCTTCGTTCAAGAAGTGCGTCGGATCACCATCCTTGCGTGAGCAGCGTCACGCAGAAAGCCTTGGCGGATGTCCGATACTAGGTGCACTGTGAGGAAGAGTCACGAACATAACCGGAGCCGTCGCTGCCCCTTCTGCAAGACCGTCTTCTGGCGTCCGCTTCCGATACGGACTGTCAAGGTCTGGCGAAACCTGGCCAAGAACGACTACTTCAACGTCGGGATGTCGACCTGCCAGAAGTGCGGCGCCGATTTCGAGGTCTGGACCGAAGGCAGCATCAGGGATTTCCGCGGTAGCCCGTTCCTGCTCGTTCTGGCACTGGTGACCCTTCTGGCATCCTTGCTCGATGGTTTTCTCAGCCTTCAGCTCATCGAGCGTGGCGCCAACGAGATCAACCCCGTACTTTCCACCTTCCTTCACCAGAGTCCGCTTCATTTCGTTCTGGGCAAGCATTTCCTGACCTGTCTGGGTGTGATCTTTCTGGTCATCTACAACGACCGGCGCCTGTTTGGAAGGAAACTTCGAGTCCGACATCTGCTGCTGGCGGCGCAAGTTCTCTTTGCAGGGATCATCGTCTACGAAGGCGCCCTACTGGCAGGGGTCGACCTCACCAGCCTGCTTTGACGCCCGGGTTCCGTCGGTGGGGGAAATCGGCTCAGCCTTCGAGCAACGCGAAGAACGGGTCTTCCAGAGCCTCGACGAGCCAGCGAAGAAAACGAGCCGCATCGGCCCCGTCGATGAGCCGGTGATCGTAGGATAGAGACAGGGGCAGCATCCGTCGCGGCTCAAATTGACCGTCCAGATAGACGGGCTCCACCTGCGTTCGCGATACTCCCAGAATCGCCACTTCCGGGAAGTTCACGATCGGCGTGAAGTAGGTGCCCCCGATTCCTCCGAGATTCGTAATCGTGAAGCAGCCGCCCTGAAGTTGTTCCGGGGGGATCTTCCCCTGGCGGGCCCGTTCCGCAGTCTCTTTCAACTCGATGGCCAGCTGCAGGATGTTCTTCTGATCCACATCGCGGACCACCGGAACCAGAAGACCCCGAGGTGTGTCGACCGCCACGCCGATATTGAAGTACTCCTTGTAGACGATCTGTTCACTGCCCATATCCAGACTGGCATTGAACTTAGGGAAGACCTTCAGAGCGGCCGCCACCGTCTTGAGAAGTATGGCTGTCACGGTCAGTTTGCCACCCTCAGCCTCCACCCGGGCAGCGTAGCTCTTTCGCCTTTCATCGAGCTGGGTGACGTCGGCGCGGTCGTGGTTGGTCACCTGCGCCACATTTGCCCAGGCCGTAGCCAGACGGCGCGCCGTCGTTCTTCGAACGTTGCTGAAAGCCTCTCGTCTGACCGGACCGAACGCGGCGAAATCGGGTAGCTCGGGAACAGGGACGGCCGTCGTCGATGCGGAGCCGGTCCGGAGCGCTTTGGAAAAAGCTTTCACGTCTTCGACCGAGATCCGCCCACCCGAGCCGGATCCCCGAACCTGGGCCACGTCGATGCCGATCTCCCTGGCAAAGCGGCGTACCGCGGGGGAAGCAGGGACGACTCCACCGGCGGCGGACGGAACGGTCCGCCTCTCTCGGAAATCCACGATCTCAGCACGGGCCCGGGCAGGCGCCGGTGCAGTCCTACGCGGCTCCGCCGCAGGAACCGAGGATGGCGGTACTTGTTCGGATTCCGATTCGGCCGCGGCTTCTTGCGAAGCGGCGGCTGCGGTCTCCGGTTCCACCGATTCCGGCTCGGTCTTCTCTGCCGGTGTCTCTGCAGGTTGTTCGGATGCTTCCAGCGAAAGAACTGTCTGGCCGACTTTCACCTGATCACCCTGGGAGACGTGGACCTTCGTCACCTTGCCGCCAACGTTGGATGGGACCTCGACCGTGGCCTTGTCGGTCTCCAGTTCGAGAACGGACTGGTCGGCCGCAATGACATCCCCCTCTTTGACCAGCACGGATACAACGTCACCTGATTCTATGTTCTCACCCAGTTCGGGTAGCTTGAACTCCACTGCCATCGGTCTCTCCTCCGCCGGTTAGCAGGCTGGCTCACAGCAGCCAGGGATTGGCGCGTTTGGTATCGATTTCGAGCTTCTTCAGGGCCTTCCCCAGAATGGCCGGTTTCAGTTTCCCCGCCTCCACCAGCCCATACAAGGCTGCCAGAGCAACATGGCGATGGTCCACTTCGAAGAAGTCTCGCAGAGCCTGGCGGCTCTCACTCCGGCCGAATCCGTCGGTCCCCAGGGACAGCAGGCGACCGGGAAACCACTTCGCCACCGATTCGGGCAGCGCCTTCATATAGTCGGAAGCCGCCACGTAGATTCCTGAAGAGCCCTCCAGGGCCTGGGTCAGGAACGAACTGCGAGGCTTCTCTCCGGGATGTCGGATGTTCCATCGTTCCGCATCGATCCCGGAACGATGGAGTTCTTTGTAGCTGGTCACGCTCCAGACGTCGGCAGCCACCCCGAAAGTATCGGCGAGCAGATGCTGTGCCTTCAACACGCAATTCATAATGGCGCCGCTGCCCAACAAATCGACGCGCGGTTTCCCCGCCGAATCCTCAGCGGCTCGAAAGCGATAGATGCCTCGGACGATCCCGTCCTTGATTTCATCACGATGCTGTTCCGAGAGCTCGGGCTGCTCATAGTTCTCGTTGCCGACGGTCAGATAATAGAACCGATCTTCCTGGTTCTCGAACATGCGTCGAAGTCCGTCGCGAACGATCACGGCGATTTCATAGGCGAAGGCCGGGTCGTAGGTCATCAGGTTTGGAATCGTATACGCCAACAGATGGCTGTGACCGTCCTCGTGCTGCAGCCCCTCGCCGTTCAGCGTCGTCCGGCCCGCCGTGGCGCCGACCAGAAAGCCGCGGGCGCGCATGTCGCCGGCCGCCCACATGAGGTCGCCGACTCGCTGAAACCCGAACATCGAGTAGAACAGGAAGAACGGGATCATGTTGATGCCGTGGGTCGAATAGGCGGTACCGGCGGCCACAAAACTGCTCATCGAACCCGCTTCCGTGATCCCTTCCTCGAGAATCTGGCCGTTCTTGGCTTCCTTGTAATACATGATTCCGCCTGCGTCGACAGGCTCGTACAACTGTCCCTTGCTGGAGTAGATCCCCACCTGGGAAAACAAAGCCTCGAGACCGAAAGTGCGGGCTTCATCGGGGATGATCGGAACGATCAGTTTCCCGATGTCGCGGTCGCGCAAGAGCTTGGCCAGCAGCCGGACCAGGACCATCGTCGTCGACACTTCGCGTCCGCCCGTTCCCGAGTAGAATTCGGAAAAGAGTTCTTCGGGAGGCGTCTTGATCGGCTCCACGTGCACGGCTCGCGAAGGCAACGAGCCCCCCAGCCGCTTCCGGCGTTCCTTCAGGTACTTCATCTCCGGGCTGTCTTCCGGGGGTCGGTAGAATGGAGCTTCGCTGACCTCGTCATCCGAGATGGGAATGCCGAAGCGGTCGCGAAAATTGCGCAGCTCTTCTTCGTTCAGCTTCTTCTGCTGATGGGTGATGTTCTTGCCCTCACCGGCCTCACCCAAACCGTAGCCCTTAATCGTCTTCGCCAGAATGACCGTCGGTGCACCGGTCTTCTCCACGGCGGCCCTGTAGGCGGCGTAGACCTTGACGGGGTCGTGTCCTCCACGCTTGAGGCGACGGAGTTCCTCATCTGAAAGGTGCTCGACCATCTTGAGCAGTTCGGGGGATTTCCCGAAAAAATCCTGGCGGATGAAGGCGCCCGATTCCACGCTGTACTTCTGGTACTGCCCGTCGACGACCTCTTCCATTCGTTTGACGAGCAGATCATCTTCGTCCTTTTCCAGCAGGTGATCCCATTCGCTGCCCCAGATGACCTTGATCACGTTCCAGCCGGCGCCTCGAAACACGGCTTCCAGTTCCTGGATGATCTTGCCGTTGCCGCGGACAGGCCCGTCGAGACGCTGCAGGTTGCAGTTGATGACGAAGGTCAGATTGTCCAGACCCTCTCGCGCCGCCAGGCTGATCGAACCGAGCGTTTCCGGCTCATCCGTCTCTCCATCCCCCAGGAAAGCCCAGATTCGACGATCCGTTTTGGGAATCAGTCCGCGGTTCTCCAGGTAGCGCGCGAAACGCGCCTGGTAGATTGCCTGAAGGGGCCCCAGTCCCATCGATACTGTCGGGAACTGCCAGAACTCGGGCATGAGCCAGGGATGTGGATAGGAAGACAAACCGCCCTCGGCCGCCAACTCGCGTCTGAAATTCTCCAGATGCTTTGCCGAGAGGCGTCCTTCGAGGAAGGCCCGCGCATAGATTCCCGGTGAAGCGTGCCCCTGGAAATAGATGATATCCGCACCCGATTCATGTTCCGGTCCCCGGAAGAAGTGGTTGAGACCGACTTCATAGAGCGTTGCCACTGAAGCGAAGGTGGAGATGTGGCCTCCAATCCCATCCTCGTGCTTGTTGGCCCGAACCACCATGGCCATGGCATTCCAGCGGATCAGGCTCTTGATCCGACGTTCCAGCTCACGGTTGCCCGGGTAGGGAACCTGCTCGTCTTCTGAAATCGTGTTGATGTAAGGAGTATTGGCAGAAAACGGGAGATCGACACCCCGCTTCTTCGCGTACAACTGGAGCTCCCGCAGCAGCCGGATGACCCGCTCCGCGCCGCCCGACTCCAACACATACTCGAGTGAATCGATCCACTCTCTGGTCTCGATCGCCTCGAGCTCAGCCTTACGATCCTGACCCATCTTGCCGGCAGGGTTCGCCATAACAATCCCCTATTCCCTTGTTATAACTCTGACGAGCTGTCGGTATCAGGCGTTTCGGAGCACGTCACTCGGACTTGCTCTCGTCACCTTTCAGAACGATGTCCGCCGTCTTGAACTGCAGCTTCTCGAAGTCTTCCCTGCTGATCCGACCACCTCGTCCGCTCTCCTCGCACACAGCGTACGCGTCGTCCCCCGAACGCCAGTAACGGTAGTGCTGCTCGCTGCCGTCAGAAAGCTTCACTCCGAGCTCAAAATCCGCCCGGTCGGACTTCGGTACTTCCTTCAGGATATCAACAAACTTCATGTCAGCCAGCGGATACCAGAACTTATAGGAAAGAGCCTCCTTCCCTTTGAACTCGTCCGGGCTCTCAAAGATCCACTTGTAGTCCTCGTGTTTCAGACTGAGTGTCTCCTTGCCGCGCACAATCTTCAAGCTCGCGATCTGATCCTGCTTGACGTCGAGCACCGAGCGATCCCGGAACTTCGAGACAGCCGCCGTGAGATCGTCGTAGACCTCTTTCTTCAACGTGAAGACGGGCGCTTTCTGGGGATTTCGTGCGAAGTAGCCGTCCCCGTCCTTCCCTTCCCTGGAGCCGAGCTGCAGTTCGGTCCAGGAGTCTTTTCCCTCCTCGCGCACCCGTACGACCACGCCCGGTTTGGCCAGACCGTACTTCTCCAAAGACTCCGGTTTCTCTTCAACGAAGCGATCGGCTTTGGCGAACTGAAGAGCGGACAGTAAGCTGCTCACCTGCGTTTCGTCGCCCCGATCGGCGATGGGCTGAGTGAGGCGCCACTGGTCATCCTTCTTGAGAAGATGAACCTCGTCCGAAGGGCGACGGATGTCCACCTCGGTGACCTTGTCCCGGTCGATGCTGACGGCATCCTTGCTGCGCCAGTCGAGCAACGGCTTGTCCGCCGAGGACTCGAGCGAGGTCGAGGTCAGATACACGGTGGGACCGCCCTCCAACTTGACATAGAGGTTGGTCCCCGAAAAGTCCTTGGAGCCGATCAGCAGGGTCTCCTTCTGGTCGCCGGCCGTGACGTGGATCTGCATGGCGGGGTCCACCAGGCCGTACTTACCGAGATCATCCTTCTTGATGTCGTCGAACGTTCTTTCGCGATGAGCTTCTGCGAGCCCTCTCACCAGAGAGTCCACCGTCGTCTTGTCTGCACTCGTCTGGATCGGTGACTCGAGCATCCACGCCTCGTCCTTCTTCACGAGCCGAATCGGGTCCTTGTCCTTGCGCACGATTTCGACTTGCGAGATCTGGTCTTGTTGGATTCGCAGCAGGCTCTCCTCGAGCTTCTTGGCCTCGTCGCGGGCCTCCTGGCCTTCGATCTCGTAGAAGTACACGAAGGCCGCCAGACCCGCAAAGACGACGGCCAGGACTGCCAGCTTCTTCATTGCATCCTCCTTAACGTCGTCGGTACCAGACTGCCACTCCGAAGATCAGAGTCGCGAATGGGAAGAGAACCACGGCAGCCCAGAAGATCAGCCGTCCCTCGGCACCGGTCAACGTGATGTTGCGGTTCTCGGGGTTCTTCGGCCGGATCGAGAGAAGGTCCGTGTCCTCGGCAAGCCAGCTGGTGGCATTCAGAAAAAGGTCCGAGTTGATCGCTTCGCCCAGATACGCGTTGGAGGCAAAATCCGAATCGCCGAAGACGATGAGTCGCGACTCCTTCTCCGATTTCGCTTGATCGGTCGAAGCCTTGTCATCGGCCGTCTTGGAGTCGGACTTCGAGACATCGGCAGATGCTTTGTCCCCTCCAGCGTCCGCTGCCTTGTCGGAGGGCGACGCCGGCACCTCTTTGGTGGCGACAACGGCAAGTGCCAAGGGACCCTTGATGTCCTTTCCCTCGTCGAAGGTGACCTTCTGCTGTTTGATGTTCGATTCGCCCCAGCTCTGGCTGGAAGTTCGTACCAGCGCAGTGGTCTTGTAGCCGAGCAAGCTGTCCACCGACTTCACGCTTCGAGCGGCCGGGAAGATCGACATCTGTCCGGACAGATCCTTGGTAATGGGATGATCGGCATAGTCTGCGGCCAGCGGTGCGCCCGCCCCGAAGCCGAACAGCTGACCCAGTCCGGAAGCATCGACGACGAAGTCCTTGTCGAGGCTCACACCGTACTGATCCAGAAACTTGTTCATATCGAACTCGGATTCAGGGTCCACGAGGAGGAAGAACTTGCCGCCCGCAGCCAGATACTGCTGCAACAGATCGACCTCATTCGGAAAGAAATCCATCTTCGGTCCGGCCGAGATGATCACAGCGGCATCCTGAGGCAGCTTGTTCTGCTGGGCGAGGTTGTACTCCTCCACCTTGTAGTTCTGCTTCTCGATCTCCGCTTTGACCTGAGAATAACCAGCAGGCTGACTGTCGCTCAGGGACCGCTCCCCGTGCCCGGTCAGAAAGTAGACGGTCTTCTCCTCATCACGGGTCACCTTGATGATCGCGTTGGTAACCTTCTCCTCGGTCGGTTCCTCGATCGTCTCCTTCTTCTTGGGGCCAACCACGACGATCTGACCATTGCGCGTCACGCCGTACTGGGCCACTTGCGAAGGATCCTTCTGCGGATCGACGATCTCATAACTGACTCGCGGACTAGCGTAGTGGTATTCCGAAGCCAGCTGACGAAACTGGCCGGATCCCTGCTGATCCTGAAAGAAACCAATCAGCTGAATGTCTTCATTCAAATCGCCGAGGATCTTCTGGGTCTGATCGGAAAGCGCGTAAAGATGCCCTTCCGTAAGGTCGAATCGCTTGTGATGGCGGAAGTTCAGGAAGTTCACGAGCACCAGAATACCCACAACCAACACCAGGGTCAGAAGTGCCATTCCGCCCATCCGAGCTGTGCGGCCGCTCAACGACTGCTTGATCTCGGAGAAGTTGGCCACGAGGTAGATGATGATCAGAGCCGCGCCCGCATAGACTCCGGCCTGGGCTTTCCAGTCCCAGAGGCTGGTCACGGTGTAGTAGAAGAACCCGGCGAAAAGGAGGACCAGACCAATGCCGGACAAGTTATTGATGATCTTTCGCATGGCTGTTACTTCCTCCATTTCTCAGATTCCATCGAGAGCGAAGTCAGAAAGAGCCCGAGAACAATGAACGAGAGATAGAACACCACATGCTGGGTGTCCAGGACTCCCTTGGTGAAGTCCTCGTAGTGGTTTAGCACCGAGAGATATCGGAGAGTCTCGTTCCAGAACGTCGTACCACCCTGGGCCGAGGCATCCAGAACCCAGAGAACGATGAAGACGCCGAACGTCCCCGCCGCCGCAACGATCTGATTCTCGGTCAGCGACGAAATGAAGATCCCCACTGCCAGAAGTGCCCCTCCCAGTAGAAACGCCCCCAGTAGACCCGCCAGATAGGGCGGCACGGGAGGACGAGGGTCACTGTAGGTCAGCAGAAGAAGAACATTGAAAATCGCCGGGGCCAGCATAACCGCAAGGAAGATCATCGCCGCGGAGAACTTCCCAAGGATCAACTGGAGCCGGGTAATGGGAGACGTGAGAAGGAGTTCGATCGTTCCCCTTTTGCGCTCTTCGGCCAGAATGCCCATCGTCACCATCGGGAGAAGGAACAGCAGGATCGTGCTCAACACTCCGAAGTAGCTCTGCATGATCAGACTCGGTACGTCCATGGACATCGCGGACTGGCTGAACTGGCGCATGGCCGACTGCTGGACGTAGAAGCTGAGAATGATCTCGAAGAAGTAGCCCGAGACCCCGAAGAAGACGGCCAGCAGCACGTACGCAATCGGACTCACGAACAGGGTGTGGAGCTCCTTCTCAATGATTGCCAGGTAGTTCCTCATGCCGTTGCCTCCTCTTCATCCGTCGTCAACTTCACGAAGACTTCCTCGAGGCTCATGCTCTCGGCTCGGATCTGATAAAGGTCCGCACCCGACTCGAAAACCGCCCGGGAGAGCAGATGCCGGATCTCCCCGGCCCCATCACTTTCGACAATCAGCCGATGGCGGCCGGATTCGGTCGGTTCCTCGGTGACTCTTCGGACGCCCGAAATCCTCTCCAGAGCCGGCTTGACCGTGGAGGCTGTCGCGCCGACTTCCACTTCGATACGCTGTCCTCCGCTGAACCGGTTCGACAGATTTCCCGGCGTATCCACAGCAACGATCCGGCCGTTGTTGATGATGACGACTCGCTCGCAGGTCACGCTGACTTCGGGAAGGATGTGAGTCGACAGGATCACGGTGTGATCGCCGCCCAGGCTCTTGATGAGTCCTCGAACTTCCACGATCTGCTTCGGATCGAGACCGATCGTCGGCTCATCCAGGATCAGCACTTCCGGATCGTGAATCAGGGCTTGAGCGAGCCCGACCCGCTGCTTGAATCCCTTTGACAGATGCTTGATCAACCGCTGACCGTGTTCGCTTAGACCGCAACGCTCCTTGACGTACGCGATCCGCCGCGGTATGTCACCGGAACTCACTCCTTTGATCTTCGCTACGAACCGGAGGTAGCTGTCTACCCTCATTTCGGTGTAGAGCGGCGGGATCTCCGGGAGGTAGCCCACGCGGCGCTTGGACTCGAGGGGTTTCTCGAACACATCGAATCCGGCTACGATTGCACGGCCTGCGTCGGAGGGGAGGAACCCGGAAAGAATCCGCATGGTCGTCGTCTTCCCTGCCCCATTGGGACCCAGGAAGCCCAGGATCTCCCCCTTGTCGACCTCGAAACTGACGTCGTCGACGGCCGTGCGCATTCCGTAACGTTTCGTGAGATTCTCGACGCGAATCATCTTCAATTACTCCTGCGCTGTGGCAACTTCATCAAATGTCGCCTCCAAATTCACAACACCAGAAACAACAAAGCCAGGCTTCCGATCCTAATCGGACTCGACTGCAATCGAACTGAAACATGCGAGTTCGCTCAGGTATGAGGCCCGGCATTCAAATCCGGCGCATCCGGGCCACGTTGTGATGGCCGGCCGAAGCGCCGCTCGACATATTCTTCCAGGATCTGCAGGAAGTCCTCGGCGATCCGAGGTCCCTTGAGGGTCCGAAAATGCTCGCCATCCACGTAGACAGGCGCCTTGGGGTCCTCCCCCGTCCCTGGCAGGGAGATTCCGACATCAGCGTGCCGAGACTCCCCCGGCCCGTTCACAATGCAGCCCATGACCGCGACCTTCAATCGTTCGACACCAGGTCGTTCGAATCGCCATCGGGCCATGGACTGGTCAAGCCTCTCATGAATGTGAGAGGCCAACTCTTGAAAGAAGTTGCTCGTCGTCCTCCCACATCCGGGGCAAGCGCTGACCTGAGGCGCAAAATAGCGAAGGCCGAGCACCTGCAACACCTGCCTGGCGATGCGCACCTCTTCGCACCGGTCACCACCCGGTTCGGGTGTCAGACTGACACGGATGGTGTCACCGATTCCTTCAGTGAGAAGAATGGAGAGAGCGGCCGCGCTGGCCACGGTTCCGCGCATTCCCATGCCCGCTTCCGTCAGGCCCAGATGCAGGGGGTAGTCACAGCGCTCGGCCAGCTCGCGATAGACTTCGCAGAGTTCGGAGACCGAGGAGACCTTGGCACTGAGGATGATGCGGTCGTGTGCCATGCCAATCGACTCGGCGCAGGCGGCGGACTCGAGACAGCTTCGGATCATCGCCTCCCGTAGAACCGACTCGGCCGTCTTCGGTTGCTCGAGACGGGCGTTTTCGTCCATGAGCCGTCCCAAGAGCTTCTGATCCAGCGAGCCCCAGTTGACTCCGATGCGCACCGGCTTATCATGCTCGAGCGCGACCTCGATCATCTGGGCGAAGTTCTTGTCCCAGTGCCGTCCCATGCCGACGTTCCCGGGATTGATGCGATACTTGTCCAGCGACGCGGCGCAGTCGGGATAACGGGTCAGTAGAAGATGGCCGTTATAGTGAAAATCTCCGACCAGGGGCACGTTGATGCCCTGCCCCCGCAGGCCGTCCACGACCTCCGGAACGGCAGCCGCCGCTTCCTCGGTGTTGACCGTCATCCGAACGATCTCGGAACCCGCTTCTGCCAGGGCCGCGACCTGATCGATCGTCGCTTCGACATCGGCCGTGTCCGTATTGGTCATGGACTGCACGACAACCGGGCGGCAGCCACCGATGGGGACACCTCCGACCTGGACTTCGACTGCGTTCCGTCTGCGCGACATCGTCCAATTCTACACCAGAGAACGGTGTCAGACGGACCGGCTCCGGCTCCTCCAACTGGTTGCCGCATCACCGGTTAGAGGACGCGCCTCTCAGCGTTCCCGGTTGCCACAATCTCGGCAGCCGGACAAGCGTGGACGCTTATCCTACTCGGAACTCGGAACTCGAAACTCGGAACACTCAAGGCTGGAGCGCCGTGGCTTCCTGGCCCTCCACCGTAATCCTGACGTGCCGCACGCTGTCGAACTGCAGCAGAGTCTGTTCGACCTGCGCGCGGATCGCCTCGACCCGGCACGACCCGGCCACTCCTTCATCGAAGGCTCGGCCGAAGTCGACCCACGCTGTTCCATCCCGTATCTCCAGCCTCCTCACCGCAACGTCACGGTTGAGGGACGTGAAATAGCCTTCGCGAAGTTCTTCCGGAGTCGGACCTCTGAGGAGCTGCTCGATGGCCGCCCGGGCCACAGCATCGGTGGCAACGACCGAACGCCGAACGGCAAAGACATGACTGCAGTTCAGTTCCTGGGGATCACGCTTCGAGTTCCCGAAGAAGACCTCCAGCTCCACACTCCCGCTCGTGACGCCGGAGCTCGCGACCTGACCCCGATGAAACCACCAGTAAACAAGCATCGAAGCGATGGCGAGAACCGCGACCAGAGCAACAATCTGCCACGTACGGCCCGCCTTCATCCGAGATTCCTTTCGACTAGGGCGCCGGCTGGTGCGCCTTCGATTCGTCTTGGTCATCTAGGTGAGTAAGTTCATGGAATCACGGTGCCGCGGGGGCCCCCAATCGGAAATCGTAAACTGTCCATCTCAAATTCGTCGTCTGCTGCTGAAAAACTCCTCCAGCCGGTCCATCCCCAGCTCGAGCTTCTCCATCGAAGTCGCGTAGCAAAGGCGAATGTACCCCTCGCCCCCGCGGCCGAAGTCGATACCCGGCGTCACAGCGACTCCTGCCTTCTCGAGAATCTCGAAAGCCAGTTCATAAACATTCTCGGTGAACGGACTGACGTTCAGAAGCAGATAGAACGCGCCCACTGGATGACCCGCTACCCGGAGTCCCGCCCGCCGAGCCCGGTCGATCAGGAAGCGACGGCGTCGATCGTACTCCAGCCGCATCCGTTCAATGTCCTGTCCGGCATCGGTCAGCGCCGACAGAGCGGCCAACTGTGAGAAGTCCGGGGCCGAGATGAACAGATTCTGTTGCAGTTTCTGCAGCGTTCGTACCATTCCCTGCGGCACCACCGCGAAACCGAGCCGCCATCCCGTCATGGCAAAGAGCTTGGAAAAACCGCCGATGATGATGCATTCCGAAGAGACTTCGAGCATCGACGTGGCGCGTCCCTCGTAGGTCAGACCGTGGTAGATCTCATCGGAGACAATACTCAGGCGACCCTCTGCCAGTTCCGTCAGACGGCCCAGGTTCTCCTCTGCTGCCAGAGTCCCCGTCGGATTGGAGGGTGAGTTCAGGATCAGAGCCCGGGTCCGTTCTGTGATCTTCCCACTCAACCGATCCGGGTCGAATTCGAAGTTTTGCTTCTCCTCCACCCGCACACCGAGGGGCACTCCGTCGAACGCCTGGACGAACTTCGGATAGCAGGGATAGCCGGGGTCCGGAACCAGCACTTCGTCTCCGGGGTCCAGCAAGGCGGCGAAGACGAGAAGCATGGCTCCCGAACTGCCCACCGTGACGACGACCCGCTCCGGAGAGATGTCGACGCCATAGAGCTGAGCGTACCTGGAGGCGATCGCCTCCCGAAGCTCCCAGCGACCCAGAGAGTGGGTGTAGTGGGTGTGTCCGTCGCGAATTGCCCGGATGCCGGCTTCCCGAATCACGGCGGGAGTCTCAAAGTCCGGTTCGCCGACCTCCAGATGGATAATCTCCCGCCCTCGGGCTTCCAGCTCCAGGGCCCGCTCCAGCACCTCCATGACTATGAAGGGCCCAATCCGCGCCGCTCGCTTGCTCAACCTCACCGCTCAACCCCTTCGCAACGATTGACAGGCCTCACCGGTCCTTGCCCGCCCCGAGGACGGCCTCGCTCAACGTCTTCATGGAGATGTCGAAATGGGATCCGTGCCAGACCGGGCGACCGAAGCGCAGGAGTAGCGCCTGCGGAGACTGATGACGGACGTCCGTTCTCTCTGCAAGATAGTTCGACACCGGACGACATTCGATGACCGGAACGACATAGACCGGTATCGACGGGTTCTCCTCGGCAAACTGCTGCACAATCGCAAGCGCCCGGTTGCTGACAGAGCAGCGGGTGCTGTGCTTCAAGATCAGTGCAAGGGGCAGCTTCAATGCTCGATCCGCATCGGCCTGATCATGAAGTTCTTCCAGTTGAGCGCTCACCTGATGTTTCCCTCGGCAATCCCTTTAATACCCGGTCTCCAAAGCCATGTCCATAGGGGTCATGAACACCCTCAACCGGCAGAAGCATCCAGAGCATGCCCCAAATCCGCGATCAAATCCGCCGTGGCCTCAATGCCCACTGACAGGCGGACGAGGCTGTCCCGGATTCCGAGCGATTCCCGCTCTTCGGTCGACAATGCGGAATGAGAGGTGACGGCCGGCTGGGTGATCAGTGTTTCGACGCCCCCCAGGCTCGGCGCTACCAACGGGATCGTCAGCGTAGAGAAGAACCGGTGGACCGACTCGTTGCCCCCACGAAGTTCGAAGCTCAACATCCCGCCAAAGCCCTCGAATAGAGACTTGCTGCGTTCATCCCCACAGCCTTCAAGCCCGGGATAATTGACGCGTTCCACCTGAGGATGCTTGCTGAGGAAGCGGCTGATCTCCAGCGCGCTGCGGTTCTGATGATGGACCCGGAGAACCAGCGTCTTGAGCCCTCGTTCGAGCAAGAAGCAGGCGTGCGGATCGAGGCAGCCGCCCAGGTGAAGCAATCTGCGGTTGGCCCGCGCGATGAATTCCGCCTTTCCGATCACGGCCCCGCCGACGATGTCGGTGTGTCCGTTCAGGTATTTGGTGCAACTGTGGATGACGACGTCGAATCCATGCTCGAGCGGGCGGAAATTCACGGGAGTCGCAAAGGTATTGTCGGTGACCGCCAGTAGACCATGCTCACGACAGAACTGTGTGACTGCTCCAAGATCCGGAATCTGCATGAGCGGATTCGAGACGGTCTCCACATAGAAGAGCTTCGTCGTCGGCCGCAGCAGAGATTCCCAACTCTCCGGATCCTGGGGATTCGCGAAATCGCACGAGATTCCCCAATCCGGAAAATCTCGGACGAGTAGATCGTAGGTCCCGCCGTAGAGCGTACCCTGTGCAATCATGTGGTCACCATTCGCAACGACCGCGAGGAGCGCCGCCGAGATCGCCGCCATCCCGCTGGCCGTTACGAGCCCTGCCTCACCCGATTCGAGGTCGGCCAGCCGGCTGTGGAGTACCCGATGATTCGGCGTGTTGTTGAGTCGGATGTACCGCAGAGCCTCATACTCGGTCTGCCCCTGGTAGAGATAGGTCGAGGATTGAAAGATCGGCAAAATGACGGCATCTCCGTAACGTTCCACGTCGCCGCCATGAATGGTTCTGGTCTGAATGTCCCGCTTCGGTTTCTCCATCGTCAACTCCTCTTCTGCGGCTCTCCGGCACGCTCCTGTCGCATTCTGCCCTGGGCGATCTTCGCTGGAAAAGATCCTCTACGACAGATCGTCGACTCGCAATATACAACCTGGCGCGACCTCGTCCACCCCGTTTGCGGCCTTCGCGCATCTATTTCCTCCTCCCGGGCTCCCTTGCCCCCCTTCTCCGCCTCGATCATGCGGTCTGATCCGGAAAGCGCTACACTCGACGAACATGGCCCCGCGCGAGGACGACACGGATGAGTTCCCCGAGTCCCTGGAGTTTCCGATCGACGGAATCCTCGACCTCCATACCTTTCGACCGTCTGAGGTTGCCCAGCTCGTGCCGGACTACCTGGAAGAGTGCCGCAGCCGAGGGATCCTCGAGATCCGAATCATTCACGGCAAAGGAACCGGCCGGCTCCGGGACATGGTGAGGAGGATTCTGAGCAACCACCCCGCCGTCCTCTCCTTCCGCACCCCCTCCGACTCCTCCGGGTGGGGCGCCACGATCGTGCGACTGAAGAGAGACCTCTGAGGATTTCAGACATGGAAACGTGGCTAGGATAGGCTTCTCTGGCCGGAGGCCGCGACGCCACGAGTGTTGTGCACGCTGCGCTCCGAGGGTCAGCCGATGAGAACGGGAGAACCGGAGGACGGGAGAGCGGGCCCTCGGAGCTGGAATACGGGAGAGAGTTCCGAGTTCCGAGAGTTCCGAGAGTTCCGAGAGTTCAGTGTCAGAGTTCCGAAAGTTCCGGGTTGGTCCGCTCCGTCCGCTCAGTCGACTACCCCGGATCGGTCTGGCTGTTCGATCAGATGGACACGATGAACTCAGGGGTTTCGAGATCCGATTGAGTGATCTGTCACTTCGTCCGCCGCGTGCAGTCCGCGTGTCTCACCCATTTCCCGGCTCCCGGATCGCAAATTCGACCTCGGTTTGAGAAACTCTAAGGTATGTCCGAAACGACCAAACCCATCGAGACCGGAGCCGAAGCCGTTGAGTGGGACCTGACTGCCCTGTTCGCACGGGCGGAAGAACTCGATCAGAGCCTCGGCGAGACTGAGGAGCGAGCGTCCCGGTTCGCCGAGCGATACCGGGGAAAGGTGAGTCAGTTGACCGCGATGGAGCTCGCCGACGCACTCGCGGAGTTCGAGTCCATACACGACGTCCTGGACCGGGCCGGGACTCATGCCTTTCTCGACTGGTCCTCCAACACCGAAGATTCCGGCCGCGGCGCACGAATGCAGGCCGTAACCGAACGCGTGATTCAGATCAATCAGCAACTGATCTTCTTCGAACTCGAGCTGATCCACACGGCCGCCGAGAAGGGTGATGCCCTGACCGGTGACGCCGCGCTTGCGCGCTATCGGCATTACATCGAGTTGCTGGGACTGAGACAGGAACATGTCCTCAGTGAACCGGAAGAGCGGATCATCTCCCTCAAGACGCTCTCCGGCGCAGGAGCCTGGTCGAGGTTCTTCGATGAGACTCTCGCAGCGGCGCGCTTCCCACATGACGGGAAGACCCTGACCGAACAGGAGATTCTGGCGAAGCTGTACGATCCCCAACGAGAAGTCCGCCGCCGCGCCGCCGAAGCCTTCACGAGCGGCCTCAAGAACAACCTTCGGACCCTGACCTTCGTTTTCAACACGCTTCTTGCCGAAAAGGCGTCGGACGATCGTCTGCGCCGGTTTCCCGACTGGCTCTCGAGTCGCAACCTCTCCAACGAGATCAGCGATGCCGCCGTAGAGTCGCTCATCAACAGCGTCACCGACCGCTATGATCTGTCCGAACGATACTACGCGCTCAAACGAAAGCTCCTGGGGCTGGACACCCTCTTTGACTACGACCGATACGCCCCGATGCAAGAGGTCGAAAGGCGCTACTCCTGGTCCGAGGCTCGCGATACCGTCCTGACGGCCTACCGCGATTTCTCCCCAAAGGCCGCGGACATCGCTCAAATGTTTTTCGAGAAGAGATGGATCGATGCTCCCGTTCGCCCCGGCAAACGCAGCGGTGCGTTCAGTCATCGGGGCGTTCCCCAGGTTCACCCATACATCCTGCTGAACTTCACCGGCAACACTCGGGATGTCCAAACCTTGGCCCACGAACTGGGTCATGGTGTCCACCAGTATCTGTCCAATCCGTTGGGATCGCTGCAGGCCGGAACGCCCCTGACGACTGCCGAAACGGCCTCCGTTTTCGGCGAAATGCTCGTCTTCGAGCGTCTGCTCAACTCCGAGTCCGATCCCCGGCAACGGCTGGCTCTGCTCATGAGCAAGATCGACGACACGATGGCGACCGTCTTTCGACAGATCGCCATGAATCGCTTTGAGGACCGGATCCATCGGAGCCGCCGGGAAAAGGGCGAGTTGAACACCCAGCAGTTCAGCCAGTTCTGGTTCGAGACGCAAAGCGAGATGTTTCGGGAGAGCGTGACCCTGACGGATGGCTACCGGATCTGGTGGAGCTACATCCCGCACTTCGTCCATACACCGGGTTATGTGTACGCCTACGCATTCGGAGAGTTGTTGGTTCTGGCCCTGTACGCCTTGTTTCGGTCCGAACCATCCGGCTTCGTGGATCGCTACTTGCGCTTGCTGGCTGCAGGCGGTTCAGACTGGCCCCACCACCTGCTGGAACCCATGGGCGTCGACCTGCGTGACCCGGGTTTCTGGCACCGGGGTCTCGAGGAGATCGAAAAGCTCATCGCGCAAGCCGAGGAACTCGGGGAGGATTAGTTCCGAGTTCCGAGTTTCGGGTTCCGGAGCTCGGAACAGTCTCACTTCGCCCCTCGCCCTTCACACTTTCTTCAGTGGTTGTTGTTGAAGCGCGTCATGAGGCGGGCGATCAGCATGGCCGTCTCGAGGGCCTGCTCGTAGTTCAACCGCGGATCCACGTGAGAGCGGTAGGCCCGGCTCAGATCCGCTTCCTTTAGCCCCCGAGCCCCTCCGATGCACTCGGTGACATTCTCGCCCGTGAGTTCGAAATGGACTCCCCCGAGATAGGTCCCCATCTCTTGATGGATCCGGAAAGCCTGCTCGAGCTCTGCGAGAATCTTCTCGAAGTCCCGCGTCTTCTTTCCAGACGCGGTCTTCTCGGTATTACCGTGCATGGGATCGCACACCCAGAGGACCAGCCGGCCGTTCCGTTCGATCGCTTCGACGAGAGGCGGCAGACCCCGCGCGATCCCATCGACACCAAATCGATGAATCAGGGTCAGTCGGCCGGGTTCGTTGTTGGGATTCAATACCCTGGTCAGTTCGACCAGTTCCTCCGGTCCGATGGAACCTCCGATCTTGACGCCGATCGGATTCGCGATACCGCGGAAGAAATCCACGTGAGCCCCATCCAGATTCCGAGTCCGGTTTCCGATCCACGGCATGTGGGTAGAGAGATCGTACCAACCGGGGCGGTGCGGGACGTGGCGTGTCTGAGCCTGCTCATAGTACAGATGCAGCCCCTCATGGCTGGTGTAGAAATCGACCCGTTTGAATTCATCGACGCGGCTGCCCAGGATCGTCTCGAGAAAGTGCACCGAACCGGTGATCGACTCGACGATGCGCCGGTATTCGGCAGCCTCGGGTGAGTGAGCCACGAAATCCAAATCCCAGTATTCCGGATGGTGGAGATCCGCAAAACCTCCGTCCAGGAGTCCCCGTATGAAATTCAGGGTCAATGCGGCACGTTCGTAGCCCCGCAGCATGAGTTCGGGATTCGGAATCCTGTCATCCTCGGTGAACGCATAGCGATTGATCAGGTCTCCGCGATAACTCGGGAGCTTCCGGTTCCCTTTCGACTCGAAGTGGGACGACCGCGGCTTTGCATATTGACCGGCAATCCGACCGACTCGGATCACGGGCTTTCTTCCGCCCACGACCAGGATCAGGCTCATCTGAAGAAGAATCTTCAGCTTGTTGGCGATGATGGAAGAGTTGCAGTCGTCGAAGCTCTCGGAGCAGTCTCCGCCTTGGAGCAGGAATCTGCGTCCTTGAGCAGCCTCTGCAAGCTGTGACTTGAGCGATTCCACTTCCCAGCTGGTCACCAGCGGGGGGAGCTTGGTCAGTTCCTGGACGGCCCGATCGCGTACCGCAGGATCCGGGTACTCGGGCATTTGTGACACCGGACATTGCTGCCATGATGTCGGTGACCAAGGTTTGATTGCAGCACTGCTCGCCACGGACTGAAGTCTACCAGAAAGGGCTCTCGGCCCGCAGGCTACATCAGAGGCTCGAGTGCCTACGCTGCGGCTTTGCGCGAGGTCGAGTCGCCGAGGCTACGCACTGCCCCCGAGCATCAACCCAAATTCGGGCTGAGACCATTTGGGCAACACGCCGGCGCGTTCAGAACTCCCAAGTGCTTCTCTTTCCGTCGGTCTAAACAAAGCCCACAACAACGCGGCCGCGCCTCTCCCTGAACCCCAATGAGCGGCAATTTGTTCGGAAACTCGCTAACATGATTTCAAATCGAAACTTAGGGAGAAATCATTATGAAAGCAATGGTCCTGCACGAGGCCAAGACTCCACTTCGCCTCGAGGACGTGGAGAGACCTGAGCCTTCTTCGACTCAGGTCTTGGTGAAGGTCGAGGCTTGCGGAGTGTGCCGAACCGACCTCCATGTTGTGGATGGCGAGCTTCCCGAGCCGAAGCTGCCCCTCATCCTCGGTCACCAAATCGTGGGTACTGTCATCTCGAGGGGAGACGAAGGCGGCGACTTCGAAAGAGGCGAGCGCGTTGGGATTCCCTGGATGGGCTGGACATGCGGCAAGTGCAAGTACTGTCGCTCCGGCCGGGAGAATCTGTGCGACCACGCCCGCTTCACCGGGTACACTCTCGATGGCGGTTATGCAGAATTCGCAGTCGCCGATCACCGCTTCTGCATTCGGATCCCCGAACAATACGAACCGGTCGCTGCCGCTCCGCTGCTGTGTGCCGGATTGATCGGATTCCGAACCTATCGCAAGGCCGGCGATGCCAAGCGGCTGGGGTTCTATGGATTTGGAGCGGCCGCCCACATCGTGGCTCAGATCGCCCTGTACGAGGGTCGTGAAATCTACGCGTTCACCCGGCCGGGCGACCGGAAGGCGCAGGAATTCGCAAAGTCAATGGGTGCCGTCTGGGCTGGTGATTCGGACAAACCGTCTCCTGAGGAACTGGATGCCGCACTGATCTTCGCCCCGGTCGGCGCGGTTGTTCCCGCCGCGTTGCGAGCCGTATCCAAAGGTGGTGCGGTGGTCTGCGGAGGAATTCATATGAGCGACATTCCCTCCTTCCCGTATTCCATTCTGTGGGGAGAGAGGCTGATCGAATCCGTGGCTAACCTGACCCGTAAGGATGGGACTGATTTCATGAAGATCGCCCCCAAGGTTCCCGTCCATGCACACACCGAGACGTTCACCCTCGAGGAGGCAAATGTGGCCCTCGACCGTTTTCGCAGTGGTAACATCTCGGGGGCTGCGGTACTAATACCATCGTGAACTCCGGAGCCCGCGTGTTGGTTTCGGAGCGATGACGAAGACGGGGCACCTGCCGGCAGGCGAACCTGCCGAAGGCACTGCGAACGTTCCTGATCTATTCGAGGAAGGGCACATGAGAAAGACGATCATCCTTGCCACCGTGCTGGTTCTGCTCGAGACGCTGTCGTTCGGTCAGCGCCATGACTACTATCCGGGCGCTGACTACGATCCGGCGATCCCGACGCTCGAGGCGACTGTCGGCCATGATTGGGGAGACAAGATCTCGAGTTACGCCGACATCGAAACGTATGCCCACGTCCTCGCCGAGCACTCACCCAAGGTCAATCTGGTGAGCTACGGCCAGACGTGGGAAGGGCGGAAACTCTACCTCCTGATTGTCTCCTCGGAGGCCAATCTCGCACGTCTGGAAGAGATCCGACAGCGGACTCAGCAACTCGCCTATCCGGAGGGAGGAACACCTGGATTCGACAATCTGCCCTGCACCGTGTCGCTCATGTACGGGATCCACGGAAATGAGATCTCCAGTCCCGAGGCTGGCCTCCTGACAGCGTATCACCTCGCTGCGGCGCGCAACGATTCACTCGTCAAATCGATCCTGGACAACTGTATCGTTCTCATCGATCCGATCGAGAATCCGGACGGCCGCAACCGTTTCGTCCAGTATTTCGAACAGACGAGAGGACGCTGGCCGGATGAGAATCCCGAAGCTGCGGAACGCAACGAAGTCTGGCCCGGTGGGCGCAGCAACCACTATCTCTTCGACATGAATCGGGACTGGTTTGCCCTGACCCAACCCGAGACCCGGGGAAGAGTCGCGACGTACCTCAAGTGGTTTCCCCAGGTGGTTGTGGATCTTCACGAAATGGGAGGCGACTCCACGTACTACTTCGCACCGCCGGCGGTCCCCATCAATCCTCAGATGACCGATACCCAGCTGAACTGGCTGCGGGAGTTCGGACGGAACAACGCGCGTTGGTTCGACCGACTCGGTATCGATTACTTCACTCGCGAAGTCTATGACTCCTTCTATCCGGGTTATGGCGAAGAGTGGCCGGCATTCCAGGGTTCGGTCGGCATGACCTACGAGCAGGCTTCCGTGCGAGGGTTGGTGCTGCGAAGATCGGACGACACGGTGCTCCATTACAGCGACAGCATCGCCCATCATTTCGATTCCTCCCTGTCGACGCTTCAGACCGCTTCGCGGAATCGCGAGAAGCTGCTCCGCACGTTCGCCGAGTACCGGCGTTCGGCGATCGAACAGGGGCGCAGCGGAGAAGTCAAGGAAGTGATCTTCCCGGCCGGGGCTCATCCCGACCGCGTCAGGGAACTGGTCAACCTTCTCCTGGATCAGGGCATCGAAGTGCGACGCACTTCCAAGTCCGTGCAACTGCCGAGAGTACGCGGTTTTCTGGACAACACGATCGAAGAAAAGGAGTTCGCCCAAGGCACCTTCTTTGTTCCCTTCGGCCAGCCCGCCGGCAGGCTCGCACGGAATCTGCTCCTGGAATCGATACCCATGGATGAACCCTTCCTCGCCAAACAGGAGCGCCGATACGAGCGGCGAGAACGGGCGCAGTTCTACGATGTGACAGCGTGGTCGCTGCCCCTTCTCTACGATGTCGAATGCTTCGCCGGCATGGGCCCCTCGCCCCTCGAGGGAAGTCGCGTGACGGCGAAAATCGAGTCCGGTTCCACGGCCGCTCTCCCCACGGCCAAGCTCGCTTACGTCGTGCCCTGGGGCTCCCGCGGCGCGGCGCGCCTCCTGGCCACCCTTTTGCGCGAAGGCTATCGGGTCTACGAGTCGGACCGCGCTTTCTCCCTCGAGGGACACGACCTCCCTGCCGGATCACTGATCGTGAAGACGCACGACAATGCAGACAGTCTGCATTCGCGGATTCAGGAGATTGCGAACGACGTCGGGGCCGAGGTGTACGCAACCGACTCGGGTTGGGTGGAAAGCGGACCCAACTTCGGGAGTGAGGACGTCCACTTCATCCACCGCCCGAAGGTCGCTCTCGCCTACAATGTGCCGACCCGCTCGAGTTCGACGGGTGCCGCACGTTACATCATCGAACAGCTCTACGACTATCCGGTGACCACGATCGAGACTGGCGAGATTCCTCGCAGCCGTCTGGATCAATACAACGTCCTCATACTTCCCGATGCCTTCGGAGCGGGTGGATATTCGGGTGCACTGGGACAGCGCGGCATCAGTCGTCTCAAAGCCTGGGTCCGGGACGGAGGCACACTGATCACCTTCGGACAGGCCAGCCGATGGCTCACGGACGAGAAAGTCGGACTGCTGGCCACGGAGCTGGAGTCCCGCAAGACTGACGAAGATTCGAAGCCGGACCAGGGCAAGGGCGACTCGGCCGATGCCGATCTCGAACAGCTCATACAACCCAAGGAAGAGGCTCCGGCAAGAGTCCCGGGTGCGTTGGTTCGGGTGCGCCTCGACCCTGAGCAATGGCAGGCCTTCGGATACGGGGACGAGATTGCGGCCCTGATCGACAGCAATCGGATCTTCACTCCCCTGAAGCTGGATAAGGGTGTCAACGTTGGTGTCTACTACCCGTCTGATCAGCTTCTCTTGAGTGGTTTTCTCTGGGAGGATTCCCGCAACCAGCTGGGCAACAAGGCATTCCTCATGTACCAGCCGAGCGGCCGCGGTCATGTCATCGCCTTCGCTGAGGACCCCACATTCCGTGGCTTCCTGAAGGGACAGCACCTGCTCTTGATGAATGCGCTGTTCTTCGGCCCCGCACACTGACCACGACGTCGTAATCGTCCGGTCGTTGTGCTGAACATCGTGCCGCTGTGGTGCCTGCTACCCGACCGGTGTACCGGGGGCTCACCACGACGGCACGACGCCTGAGGAAGACCACAACGGCACAACGGAACCACGACTGCTACTCGTGTTTGAACTCGGACACCAGCCCCTGGATCGACGCCTTGGCGTCTCCGAAGAGCATCCTGGTGTTGTCCTTGAAGAAGAGCGGATTCTGGATCCCGGCAAAGCCGGTCGCCATGGAGCGTTTCATGACGATGCAGGTTCGGGCGCGATCCACTTCGACGATGGGCATGCCGTAGATCAGACTCGTTTCGTCATCGCGCGCCGCCGGATTGACCACGTCGTTCGCTCCCACGACGACGCACACGTCTACGGTCTCCATGATCGGATTGACGTCGTCCGGCTCCACCAGCTTGTCATAGGAGACGTTGGCTTCGGCCAGGAGGACGTTCATGTGTCCGGGCATCCGCCCGGCTACCGGGTGGATGGCGAATCGGACCTCGCAGCCGTTCTCTTCGAGCTGTTGCGAGAGTTCTCGGAGTGCATGCTGAGCTTGCGCCACGGCCAGACCGTATCCGGGCACGAAGACGACCGAACTGGCAGCCTCCAGGAGCAGGTAGGTGTCTGCCACCGAAATCGGCCTTACTTCCCCCTGTTCGGTGCCCTTGCTGGCCACGGTCACGGAACCGAAGCCGCTGAACAGAACGTTGGCCAGTGAGCGATTCATCGCCTTGCACATGATACTGGTCAGGATGATCCCGCTGGCTCCAACCAGCGCTCCGGCCACGATCAGAATGTTGTTCAAGATCACGAAACCTGCCGCGCATGCCGCCATGCCCGAATAGGAATTCAACAGCGAGATCACGACCGGCATATCGGCTCCGCCGATCGGTATGACGGCCATGATGCCCAACACGAACGACAATACGAGGAACCCGATGAACGGAGAGTAGCCGTTGATCGGATCGATGATGAACAGAACGCCGCACGCGAGAATCGCCAGCAGAAGCAGCGAATTGAAGATCTGCTGTCCCCTGAAAACGAGGGCTTTGCTGAGCCTGAAACTCCCGAATCGGATTTCCTTCAGCTTCGCCCAGGCCAGGACGCTTCCCGAGAAGGTGACGCCGCCGATCAGGACGGTGAGGAAGATCGTGACGGCGGAAAAGGTGTCCGCGTTCTGATGGCCGTGATACTCGGCCCAGCCCACGAGCAGGCTCGCGATACCGCCGAAGCCGTTCAAAAGGCCCACCATCTCCGGCATCGCCGTCATGGCCACGAAACGCGCGGCCAGAATCCCGATGATCGAGCCGATGATGATTCCAATGGCAATGAATCGAAAATCGATGATGCCTTGATAGAACAGCGTGGCGACGACTGCCAGGAACATCCCGAAGGCTGACCAGAGATTGCCGCGCCGCGCCGTTGCGGGAGAACTCAGCAGCTTCAACCCGAGACCAAACAGCAGGGCCGCAAGGACATAGATGAGTTGGATCGCGATGTTCATTTCTTCTTATCCTCTTTCTTCCTGAACATCGCCAGCATCCGGTTCGTCACCATGTAGCCGCCCACCACATTGATCGTGGCAAATACGACTGCGGCCGTCCCCAGGATGATCGAGAACTGCTGGTTTTCCGACCCCGCCGCAATGATCGCACCGACGATCGTGATGCCTGAGATCGCATTCGATCCGGACATCAACGGGGTATGCAGCGTCGAGGGGACCTTCGAGATCAGCTCAAAGCCCAGGAAGATCGACAACAGCAGAATAAAGATGAGATAGACGAATTCGGGAATCATGTCTTCTCCTCACTTGAACTGTTCGTTTCGAATCTGGCCTTCGTGGGTCAGCAGGCAGCCGTCGATGATTTCATCGTCGAGCTTCAGCACGAAGCGCTTCTCCTCTTTGTTCCAGAAGTGCCCGATGAGATTGACAAGGTTGCTCGAGTACATCTGACTGGCATCGAGCGGTACGAGGGCCGGAAGGGGAGCTTGACCGATGATCTTGACCCCATTGACATCCACCGTCTCACCGAGTCTGGAGCCTTCGATGTTCCCGCCGGTTTCAACGGCCAGATCCACCAGGACGCTTCCGGGTCTCATCCGAGAAACCGTCTCTGCCGTGATGATTCGAGGTGCCTTCTTCCCGAAAACCTGGGCCGTGGTGATCACAACGTCGGACTTCTCGCAATGCTTGGCCATGGCCTCTTGCTGCCGCGCCAACTGCTCGGCAGTCAACTGCCTGGCATATCCCTGCTCCGTCTCACCGGTTTCGCCCAAATCGAACTTCACGAAGCGGCCGCCTACGGAGCGAACCTGTTCTTCCACGACGGGACGTGTGTCGTAGGCCTCGACGATCGCGCCCAGCCGCTTGGCCGTTGCGATGGCCTGCAGACCTGCCACGCCCGCTCCAATCACAAAAACCCGGACCGGACTGATGGTTCCCGCCGGCGTCGTCATCATGGGGAAGATCTTGTCGATGGAATCGGCAGCCAGGATCACCGCCACGTACCCGGCCAGATTGGCTTGAGAACTCAGGGCGTCCATCTTCTGCGCCAGCGTCGTACGCGGAATCATCTCCATACAGATCCCGGAAACCTTCCGGGAGGCCATGCTCTGAACGATTTCGGGATGATCGAACGGTTCCAGAAAGCTGACCAGGATCGCTCCCGCCTTCAACTTCTCGACATCCTCCTCCGCAGGCCGTTTGAGACGCAGAACCATGTCCGCCGACGAGAGGAGATCTTTCGTGCTTCCGGCAACCTCGACGCCAGCGGATTCGTATTCCCCGTCGGCGATGCCAACCGAAGCTCCAAGTCCGGTCTGCACCGCGACTTGGGCTCCCATGTCTACAAGTTTCTTGGCCCCGCCCGGCAAGAGCGGGGTTCGCCGATCCAATTTGGTAGCCTCTGCAGCTACTGCGATCTTCATCGCGAAAGCCTCCGATTCTGTTTGTTTTCAGGGCCATAGTGCCCAGAATCCCAGCAAGGTATCAATTCACAAAGCCAAATGGAATAGCAGTCGTCAAATCCATCCGCAAGTCCATTGTGGCAACGACCGGTATGAGACTCGGAAGACGGCGGGCGTCTCGCGCTCCGTTCAGTCCGATCCGGACGCCCGAGCGGAGTGACGGGATCCGCAGAGACCAATTGAAGTCGCCGAGAGAAGAGACCTAATATGGAGGCATCGTCCGAAGACAACGCGAGTCTCGATTAATCTGAGTCAACGGAGCCAATCTTCAATTGGGGGTGTCGCATGCGCACTGACTTTCGGGTGCTTCTCTTGTCACTGGTTTTGCTTGGATTCTCGGCAGCGGTCCAGGCTCAGTCCGTCTATCACTTGCCTGATGTTGCCAACGGAGGCAACGAGATCCGTACGACATTCATCTTCATCAACAATGGACTTCAGGATGCCACGGTGACGCTGACTCTGACGAACCAGAACGGCGAAGAGACGGATGTCAGCATCAGCGGCCTGAACGCCGGCGCCGTCAAGACCTTTGGTCTTCCCGCCGGGGAGAGCCGATTCTATTCGACCAGTGGTCAGGGGGACCTTTTCGTCGGTTCGGCGACGGTGCAATCGACGGAGGAAATCGGCGTCTCCGCCATATTCTCCCTGTTGAATAACGGAGGGGCGAGCGTGATGACCGAGGCGGGCATCGGAGCCTCGGCGGCGGTCACCGATTTCGCCATGGCCGTGGACACGATGGATCCCTTCAATACGGGCGTGGCTATCGTCAACCTGGGGGACCAGGCCACGACATTGACCTTTCAGCTGTTCGATGCGGATGGCAATCTCATCGGCACCCGGAATGACATTACGCTTCCCGCGGGAGGCCAGCTTGCTCTTTACGTAGCGGGTCTGGGAGGGATCTTCCCAAACGCCACGAATATGCGTGGCCGACTGAGCGTTTCTTCCAGCTCGACCCAGATCGCGGCCATCACCCTTCGCCAGAACTCGAGTCTCCGCACCCCATTGACGACGCTACCCGCTGTTTCGACGTCGTCTGTGGGCAGGGAGTTCAACCTGGCTCAGGTTGCAAACGGAGTGGCAGCTCTTGGCATCAAGACGCAGTTCATCATTTTCAGCCTCGGCCCTGCTGCAACCGTTCACATGAGCGTGTACGACCAGGGAGGCGACCCATTCTCCGTCCAGCTGTCGAATGACCAAAGCGGCAGTGAGTTGGACCTTCAGATCCCCGCCCAAGGCGCTCTGTTCGTCGAGACGAACGGGACCGGGCCGGTCACGGTCGGTTCGGCCCACATCACCTCTAATGTTCCCGTTGGTATGACCGCGGTCTTCAGCCTCTTGAACGACCAGGGCGAGATCACGGTTGAGGCCGGCGTCGGCGATTCCCCGCTGGCGCCCCAGTTCACCGTTCCGGTGGACACGACCGCCGGGTTCCACACGGGCGTTGCGCTGTCCAACCCAAACGATTCCGACGCCACCACCCACTATACGTTCTTCAAGACCGACGGCACGATCATGCAGGGCCCGGATGGGGAGATTCCGGCCCACGGGCAAATCGCCGCATATGTCGACAGTGTATTCACGAACTTCGGGCAGCAGCAGGGCCAGCTGGCCATCACTTCCAGCGCGCCCCTTGCGGGCGTCGCTCTCCGCCAGCAGGTCGGCACCGGGAACCTGACGACGCTGCCCAACGTGGCGGGAATTGCGGACGACGGTTCCGCGGTGATGCCCAGCAACGCGAACCTGTTGCGCAAGCGAATCGGCGGTCTCGATTTCACCGCGGACACGGCGCTCAATGTGCAACTTCCCGCCGGTTTCAAGCTCAGCGGCCCTATCAATCTTCCGAGTTTCACCACGATCCCGTTTGGCCTCGTCCAGGCCGTCTCAACGACCGGCGAGATCTTCACCACACCACCGAGCGGCAGCTTCGGCAGCTACAGCTATTCCTTGATCGTCCCCGCCGGCGCTTACAACGTCCGTGTCTGCACGATCGCCGCCGCCTCCGGTTTCTCCTCGACAACCAGCTCCGTTCCAGCCGCCTCGGACACTCAACTGGCTGTGACGTTTGCGCTGCAGACGGCACCGAGCGTTGTGGTCGCTCAGGATACGACCCTGCCCATCAGTGTCTCCCCGGTCACGCTCCACAATGTCACCGGCACTGTTGGAAATCTCTCGGCACTACCCGTTGATCCTTCGTCTGAATCCGTGTTTCTGGCCCTGTCCTCCGAGCAGTCGAGAACCCAAGCGGCCTACGAAATCGGTTCCGACGGGAGCTTCGCCGCGCAGTTGGCCGACGGGACCTACACGGCCAGCATTATTTTCGGTCAGGGTCAGGATCTTACCGGCGACGGTATCGTTGATGTCGTCAACCAAGCCACGATCTTGTGGGGTATCGGCTCGGCAACCGTGAACGGTAGTGACGTCTCGAACGTCACTCTGACGGTTCCCGACCTCGCGACGCTGAGCGGAACGATCACTCAGCCGAACACCACGGACTTCAGCACGTCGATCGTGTCCGCCCTTGATCTTCAAATTCCCCGGAATCCGGCTGTGGCCCAGTGCTTTCCGCTGGCCGCCAACGCTGTAACCTTCGGTGCGGCCCAGTCCAACGGCGGCTATTCCATGACCATTCAAAAGGAAACGTCGTATGATGTAGCGGCGAGCGTACCCGCTACGGATGTGGCCACGGAGAATCCTGGATACGTGAGTTCGCCTCTGCCTGGCACGAACCGGATGTCTTTTTCTCAGGACCAGAACACGCTGGATATTTCGGTTCCGGCCTTTCCGCCCGTGGTCACACTGTCGGGCACGGTAACCGATCCTACCGGCGCTTCGGTTTCCGGCGCGACGGTGACGGCAACCACTACGGGAGGTCTCACCGCAGCACCGAATGCGAGCTTCTCGGCCAGCGCCATTACGGACGCTTCCGGGAACTATTCTCTGCATGTTCTGACGGGGCTGAATTACACCGTCGTTGTGGAACCGCCCTCGGCTCCGTCCTCGGGAAGCCCCTTCTAGGCGACTTGCCGGGGCTGCTGCGCGCGAGTCTGGAAGCGCGCAGCATGATTGAGTTGGCATGGTTTGGACCGGCGTCGGGATCACTTCGGAGCGGATTCCGGCGCCGGCTCGAAACGGAATTCCCTCACGGTGAGCCGTGTCTTACCCGGCGGCGCCGGCCCGCGCACGTGCCATGAGAAACGTCCAGAGTCCGACGGCCGCAAGGCGCGCTGTCTGTCCATCCCGATCTTGCGCGGGATTGACCTCGACGAAGTCGACAGAGGTCACGCGGCGACACCGCGCTGCCTCGCGAATCGCCTGAAGCCACAGCTGGGTTTCCATGCCGCCTGAGGCCGGAGCGCTCACCCCGGGCGCGACCGACTGGTCGAGCGCATCCAGATCGAAGGAGACCAGCAGATCCGACTGCCGGCCACGGTAGATTCTGGCCACAGCTTCCGAATCAATCTCCCCAAGGGGTATCGCCCGTCCCCCCTTTTGGCGAACGAAGTCGACATGCGCTCGATTGTTCGAATGCTCCAGAAGCCCGGCCACGTCATAGCCCGCGCACATCGCCGAGGGATGCTCGAGCGCCTGTCGAAACGGGGATCCGGAATGCCCTTTTCCCTCGCGCAATTCGCGTACATCCGCATGCGCATCCCAGTTGAGGATCTCAACCCGCCGACCGGCGCCGGCGTAGCCGAGAAAATGGCCATAAGTCGTCTCGTGACCGCCACCCAGAATGGCGACCGTCAGATCCCGTGCGAGCAATTCCTTCACGGCTTCGCCCAGTCGCCGCTGATTCTCCTCGAGATTACGGTCCACTCTGAGATTCCCGAGATCGCAGGTTCGCTCGATGAGATCTCCGAACAGAGGATCAGGTGATGCCCCCATCGTCAGCCGGTAGAAATAGCGGCGAATCTCATCGGGTCCCCGGGCGGCGCCGGCCCGTCCGCCGTTCCGGACGACACCCTCGTCAACCGGAAAGCCGATGATCGCCACGCGGGTCCCATCGTTCAACTGATGGCTGATCAGCCCGCCAATGCGTGGGTCATCGGGCCGAGTTCGCGGTACCTCGACGGAAGGTGCGATGAAGCGATCGGAATCCATCAGCGGACGGCCTCCACGTCTTCGGAAGGCCAGACACGATTCCCGCCGATGTACGTCGCCGCGCAGGCGTTGGGCCGGAAATGGTACAGCCAGTGATCCAGACTCTCCGCGTCCAGAAGAACGAAATCGGCTCTTTTCCCCACCTCCAGCGATCCAATTTCTCCGTCCATCCCAAGGGCCCGAGCGGCGAGTGATGTGGCCCCCAGCAAGGCTTCCGAGGGGGTCATGCCCGACAGAATGCAGGACAAAGACAGAGCGAGCGGAAGATGGTAGGTGGGAGCGGAACCCGGGTTGAAGTCGGTGGCCACAGCCACCCGGACGCCCCTATCCATCAGTCTGCGTGCGTCCAGCGGCGGTTGCTTGAGGTAGAGCGACGCCAGCGGTAGAGTCACGGCGGTGACTCCGGCTTCAGCGAGCCGCTCGATGCCCTTCTCCGAGACTCGCTCGAGATGATCCGCGGAGAGCGCCCCGACCTCAACCGCCAACGCGGCTCCGCCCAAATCGGACAGTTGGTCGGCATGCACCCTGGGTTGGAGTCCCCAGCGTGAACCGGTCTCCAGGATTCGACGAGCCTCGGGTATGGTGAAGGCGCCTTCCTCGACGAACACATCACAGAATCTCGCCAGGCTTCGTCCGGCCACCTCGGGAATGATCGTTTCACAGATCAGATCGACATACGCGGGGCGCTGGTCGGCGAATTCGGGAGGAACCGTATGAGCCGCCAGGAGAGTCGGAAGAATTCGAACCGGCTGCAGGCGCGCCAGACGGGCGTAGACCCCCAGGATCTTTCGCTCCGTCTCCAGGTTGAGACCATATCCGCTCTTGCATTCAACGGTCGTCGTGCCAAGCGAAGCCATCTCCTGGAGAAAGGCCTGACAGCGCTCGATCAGATCTTCTTCGCAAGCAGCGCGGGTAGCCCTCACCGTGTTCAGGATGCCTCCTCCGGAGGCCGCAATCTCGAGGTAGGTTCGTCCGGCGGACCTCAAGACGAATTCATCGGTCCGCCACCCCCCGAAACACAAGTGCGTATGACAGTCGATCAGCCCTGGAATGAGCAGTCGTCCACCGGCATCGATCCAATCGTCCCTTGGGATCGACGGGGGCAGGTTCGCTTCGTTTCCCACCCACGAGATTCGCCCGGCCTCCCACACGAGGGCGGCAGCATCGATCGTTTCGGGGACCGACTGGGAACCCAGAATGCGACCCGTGACGAGCTGTCGAACGTTTCTGATTAGCGGCATTAACCAAGCGCTCCAACGGCCTCTTCCGCTGCTTCGATCAAGCCCGGATTCCGAACCAGCTCCCGGGAGTTGCTCAGATCCTGCTCGAAGTAGTGATCCCGTTCCGCATGCGGAATGGCGCGGCGAACGAACTGGTGAGCCTCTTCGACCCCCTTTCCCGGTTTCAGGGGACGCCGGTAGTCCAGCGCCTGAGCGGCCGTCAGGACCTCGATCGCAAGGACCATTTCGACGTTCTGAAACACCTGATGGAGCTTCAGTGCCGAGATGCTGCCCATGCTGACATGGTCCTCCTGACCCAGACTGGTCGGTATCGAATCAACCGACGCTGGATGGCACAACACTTTGTTCTCGGAAACAAGTGCCGCAGCGGTGTACTGAGGGATCATGAATCCTGAGTTGATACCCGTCTCGCGCATCAGCAGAGCTGGAAGACCATCCTGTCCGGCCAACAAAAGATAGGTGCGCCGTTCGGAGATGCTGGCGAGCTCGGCCAGAGCCATCGCCGCAAAGTCGAGCGCGAGGGCCAGCGGCTGACCATGGAAGTTTCCCCCGCTGATCACGTCTCCTTCAGGGAACACCAAAGGGTTGTCGGTGGCAGAATTGATCTCGGTTTCGAGAACCGTCGCACCGTAGTTCAGTGCATCCCGGCTGGCTCCATGAACCTGAGGTACGCAGCGCAGGCAGTAAGGGTCCTGGACCTTCCCGCAATGCCGATGCGATTCCAGAATCTCGCTTTCGAGCAGCAGCTGCCGGACATTCCGGGCCACCCTGGCCTGACCGGGGTGCGGCCGGACTTCCTGAACTCGCGGATCGAACGGCCGAACCGAGCCCTGGAGAGCCTCCAGACTCATCGCCGCGACCAGGTCGGCCGTCTTGACGAGGCGTCGGCAGCGATAGGCGATCCAACATCCATACGCCGACATGAGCTGCGTGCCGTTGATCAGGGAGAGGCCATCCTTGGCCTCGAGCTCGACGGGACTCAGTCCCCGCTCTTCCAGGATCGGGCCCGCTGCGCTTGCGCTGGCGCCCGCGGCATCCCACAACCGACCGAGGCCGATCAGCGGAAGGCAGAGGTGAGCCAGCGGAGCCAGGTCACCCGAGGCACCGAGACTCCCCCGGCTGGGTACGACAGGTATGAGATCCATCTCGGAGAAATCGAGGAGTCGATTGAAGGTCCCCAGCGACACTCCGGAGAAGCCCAAACCCAGGGAGTGGATCTTGAGATCCAGCATCAGCCGGGAGATCTCCCTCGGAACAGGCTCGCCCACGCCAACAGCATGGCTCAGCAGAAGGTTACGTTGCAGTTCCCGAATCTGCTCGGGAGCGATACGCTTCTGAGCTAGTGCGCCGAAACCGGTGTTGATGCCGTAGTACGAGGATCCGTCCCGTAACGCCGCCTCGACTCGGGCGCGACCGGCTCGGACGCGATCCGGCCGGCGGCGCAGTTGCTCGAGGCTTTCCTTCAGATCTTCGTACAGCGTGGAGATTCTGACCTGTTTCATGAACGCAACATGGGCAAATCGATCCCGCGGTTGCGGGCTGTCTTGATTGCGGCCTCGTAGCCCGCATCCGCGTGCCGCATGATTCCACTTCCGGGATCCGCGGTCAGGACGCGCTCCAACCGCCGATCCGCTTCGGTGGTCCCGTCGGCGACACAGACCATTCCGGCGTGAATCGAATAGCCGATCCCCACTCCGCCGCCATGATGAATGGATACCCAGCTGGCTCCGCAGGCCGTGTTCAACAATGCGTTGAGCAACGGCCAGTCGGCAATGGCATCCGAGCCGTCCTTCATCCCTTCCGTTTCGCGATTCGGGGAAGCCACCGAGCCGGCGTCAAGGTGGTCCCGGCCGATCACGATCGGAGCCTTGATCTTTCCCTTGCGTACGAGCCAGTTGAACTTGAGTCCCATTTCGGCCCGTTCGCCGTAAGCCAGCCAGCAGATTCGGGCCGGCAAGCCCTGAAAGGGCACATTTTCCTTCGCTTTCCGGATCCAGCGAACCAGCGAGCTCTTTTCGGGAAAGGTCTCCAGCACGGCCTCATCCGTCACGAAGATATCCGCCGGGTCACCCGACAGCGCAGCCCACCGAAAGGGTCCGGCGCCTAGACAGAAGAGCGGACGGATATACTCGGGAACGAAACCGGGGATCTGGAATGCCTCCTCGAAATGGCGATGGTCGGCGACCTGCCCGCGCAGGTTGTTCCCATAATCGAAGGTCACAGCCCCCTTGTTCTTCAGATCCAGCATGGCCTTGACATGCACGACCATCGAGTCGAGCACGGCCGTCTCGTATGACGGATAGTCCCGCTCACGCAGCTGGCTCGCCTGCTCGAGCGTATACCCGGCCGGGATGTAGCCGACTCTCAGATCGTGGGCCGCCGTCTGATCGGTGAGCACGTCCGGTACGACTTCCCGGCGGACCAATTCCGGCAGTACATCTGCGACGTTCCCGAGCAGAGCGATCGACAGCGCTCGCTTCTGTCGTCGGGCCCCCAAAGCAAGTTCCAGTGCTTCGTCCAGGCTTTCACACGAACGATCGCAGTACCCCGCCTTGACGCGTCGGCGGATCCGACCCGGATCGACTTCAACACCGAGGAAGACACCGCCGTTCATAGTGGCGGCCAGAGGTTGAGCGCCACCCATACCCCCGAGACCCGCGGAGACGACGAGCCGCCCTTCCAGCGAACCTCCAAAATGGCGTCGGGCGCAGGCTGCGAACGTCTCATAGGTCCCTTGGAGGATGCCCTGAGTGCCGATGTAGATCCAGGACCCCGCCGTCATCTGACCGAACATCGTCAGACCGAGCGCCTCGAGTCGCCGGAATTCGTCGAAAGTGGCCCATCGAGGGACGAGGTGTGCGTTTGCGATCAGGACTCTCGGCGCCTCCTGGTGGGTACGAAACACTCCCACCGGTTTTCCGCTCTGAATGAGAAGACTCTCATCGTTTTCGAGTCTGCGCAGCGTCTCGACGATGCGGTGATAGCATTCCCAGTTCCGCGCCGCCTTCCCCGCACCTCCGTAGACGATGAGTTCATCCGGCTTTTCCGCAACGTCGGGGTCCAGGTTGTTCATCAGCATGCGCAGGGCCGCCTCCTGATGCCAGCCCTTGCAGCTGATCTGAGTACCTCGGGGGGCCCGGACTTTGACCATCGAAGATTCAGACTGGGGTGCCATGACGCGCCTCCTTGGCTCCTCTATAGCACCCGGCGACCTGGAATGTCCATCGAGGCGAATTTGAGATTTGCGAAGCCCGGCTTCCAGCTTCTCCAAAATCTCAAATTCCCTCTCCCGCCGCTCGATGGTAGTATCCCCTCCGAGGCGACGGCTCAACCATGCAGCATCTGCAGATTCTCGATCTTGTGGTCATCCTGGGCTTCTTCGCAGTGATCATCGCCATTGCGGCACATTACTCACGAAAGGCCGGCCGAGACACGGGACAGTACTTCCTGTCCGGGCGCAATATGCCCTGGTACATCGCCGGAACTGCCATGGTGGCCACGACCTTCGCCGCTGACACGCCGTTGGCGGTGACCGAGCTCGTGGCCCGCAACGGGATTGCGGGAAACTGGCTGTGGTGGAATCTGGCCATCGGCGGCATGCTGACCGTGTTCTTCTTCGCCCGTCTCTGGCGACGCGCAGGCATCATGACGGACGTCGAGTACGTTGAGCTTCGCTACCACGGCAAGGCGGCCGCAGCGCTGCGAGGCTTCCGGGCGATCTACCTGGGACTCTTCATGAACGCCATCGTGCTGGGGTGGGTCAACAAAGCGATGGAGAAGATCTTCAAGGTCACGATTCCGGAGGTCGATCCGTTTCTGCTGGTCGTTCTCGCCGCCTGTGTCCTCGCTGTATACGCGTCCGCCTCGGGCCTTTTGGGAACGGCCCGTACCGACAGCCTGCAGTTCGTCTTCGCCATGCTCGGATGCATCGTTCTTGCGGTCATCGTGATCGAGCTTCCTCAGATCGGAGGGCTCGGGCCTCTGAAAGCCAAACTCGCGCCTCAGCTTCTCGACTTCTTTCCTCGAATCGGGGAGATCTCGGCGGGTGGAGTAACCGGAGGAGCGATGGCGATCACGACCGGCGCCTTCTTTGCTTATGTGGGGGTCCAATGGTGGTCGGCCTGGTATCCCGGCGCGGATCCCGGGGGAGGAGGCTACATCGCGCAGCGCATGATGTCCGCCAAGAACGAGAAGCACAGCCTCTTTGCGACGCTCTGGTTTACCATCGCTCACTACACCCTTCGCCCCTGGCCCTGGATTCTGGTGGCACTGGCCGCCCTGGTCCTGCTCCCGAGATCTGCTACCCCTGAGGCAATCCGGGCCGAGAACCCACAGCTTTACGAGAAGGTGACGGCGGCCTATGAGAGCCCCGGCCTGCTCACGAGTCTCGGAGCAGAGGCCCAATCGGACGAATTCAGGGCGATGTACGAAAAATACGAGAATACGGTTGACCCCGGAGTCATGTATCCCAAACTGATGCTTCGCTTTCTTCCGCCGGGGCTTCTCGGACTCCTGATCGCCGTTTTCCTGGCCGCCTATATGTCGACCCTCTCTTCTCAATTGAACTGGGGGACTTCATACATCGTCAACGATTTCTATCGACGCTTCGTCAGACGTGATGCGGACGAAAAACACTATGTTCGGATTTCCCGGCTGGGCATTCTGCTGATGACAGTCTTCTCGCTCCTGGTGACCCGCTACTTTCTGACACGGATCTCCGATGCCTGGGAGTTCGTGATCAACGCCAGCGCCGGAATGGGTGCAGTCCTCATACTGCGTTGGTTTTGGTGGCGGATCAACGCCTGGTCCGAGATCTCCGCCATGATCGCCCCTCTGGTGATCTACCCGGTGTCGCGCTACTATTTCGGTATCGAGCCTCCCTTGACGCTGTACCCTACCGTTCTCGGAACAACCGTCGTCTGGATGTTCGTCACGTTCTTCACGCGGCCCGTACCCGAATCAAAACTCATCGATTTTTACCGTCGAGTCCACCCCGGCGGGATCGGCTGGCGGAGCATCGCCGCGAAAGTGCCGGACGTCCCCTCCGACACCGGCTTCGGTCGTCTGTTCCTCGACTGGATCCTGGGAATCGTCATGGTCTACTCGATCCTCTTCGGGGTCGGTGATCTGCTCTTCGGAGAATCGCTCAGCGGCTTGGCCGTTCTGGGCATTGCCGTTGTCGCAGCTGCACTGATCTGGCGAGATCTCTCCAGAGTCGAAGCCGGCAAACTGGAAAGTTCCGAGTTTCGAGTTCCGAGCCCCGAGGGTACAAACCGGGTACAAAGGTAACAGACGGGACCGAGTATTGAGTTCCGAGTTCCGAGTTCCGAGATCGATCGGTACAAACCGGGTACAAAGGTAACAGACGGGACCGGGAACATGGGTGACAGTTTTCCGGCAGCATGAGAGGCCGAGGAGGTCTCGGATGCCGTGGAAGGAAACTGCACCTGTGAAAGAGCGAATCAAGTTGATCCTGGAAGTGGAATCGGGGGTGTTCAACTTCAGTGAAGTGTGTGAGCGGTATGGAGTGAGTCGGAAGACGGGGTACAAGTGGGTCCGGCGGTATGAGCAAGGGGGCTTCGATGGATTGAAGGATCACAGCCGAACTCCGCATAGCTGCCCGCATCAGACGCCGCAGGAGGTCGAGGATCGGATTGTGGCGTTGCGTGATCGGCACCAAGACTGGGGGCCGTTGACGCTGCGGATGTGGTTGGCGCGACATGAACCGGAGGTGAGCTGGCCGGCGGTGTCGACCATCGGGGACATTCTCCAACGCAAGGGAAAGACGAAACGACGACGACGACGGCCGCGCCCCCAGGCGATCTACAGTGGGACGAAGGTGCACAGTGATGCGCCGAACGAGATTTTGACAGCGGACTTTAAGGGGCAGTTCCGCACCGGGGACCGACGCTACTGCTACCCCCTGACGATTCTGGACCACTACAGCCGGTTTTCGCTGTGCTGTCAGGGGTTGGAGTCGACGGCGACGGCGGGGGCACGGGAGCAGTTCGAGCGGGTCTTTCGGGTCTATGGTCTGCCCCAGGCGATCCTGACGGATAACGGCACTCCCTTTGCGGGGAACGGACTGAGGCGATTGTCAAGATTGTCGGTGTGGTGGATTCGATTGGGCATCCAGCCGTTGTTGATTCAGCCGGGCCACCCCGAACAGAACGGACGTCATGAGCGATTCCATCGCACCCTCAAACAGCGGACGGCGATTCCACCGGCCGCCGACCCGCAGGGTCAGCAGCGACGATTCGATCGTTTTCGCCAAGAGTACAACGAGCAGCGGCCGCATCAGAACCTCGACGGCAAGACGCCGGCCGAACTCTACCGACCATCCTCACGAAGCTATCCCCGAAAGCTGCCCGAGGTCGACTATCCGGGGCACTACGAAATACGCCTGGTCAGTTCCAGTGGCCATATCAAGTTCCAGAACCGGCAGACCTTTCTCAGTGACGTGTTGTCCGGCGAACGGGTCGGACTCGAGGAGATCGAAGACGGGATCTGGTCGTTGTACTTGGGTACCGTGGTGATCGGACGATGGGATGAGGCGCAGCGCAAAATGTACGGTTGAACGGTGGAAAGCCAGGGTTACAGTCGCCCTCCGGGCTCCTTCCACCCTGGCTCCCCACCGTCGGAAATCGCAACCCAAAGTGTTACCCATGTACCCAGTCGAATCTGTTACCCATGTTCCCGGTTGCGCAGAGAGTTCGAGTCCCGAAGGCGCGACGGACGCCATGGGTTTGCGCAACCGGGACCATGGGTACCAGATTCGACTGGGTACATGGGTAACACTTTGGGTTGCGATTTCCGACGGTGGGGAGCCAGGGTGGAAGGAGCCCGGAGGGCGACTGTAGGTGACCATCATGGCGAAAATCAACTCGACAGACTGCGTGCATGCCGGAGTGGAGAGGAATCACACAGAGGGCTCTGTTACGCCCCCGATCGTCCATTCGGCTCCCTTCTCTTTCTCCTCCACGAAGGAGCTTCGAGACTTCATGGAGGGCCGCTCGGTGCGTCGGCAGCCGGAATACGGCCGCATGGGCAATCCGACCGTCGCCTGCGTCGAGAAGAGACTGGCCGCTCTCGAGGGCGCGGAGCAGGTTCGTCTGTTCGGCAGTGGAATGGCCGCCGTGACGACGCTGTTTCTGTGGTTCCTGAAGTCCGGTGACCGACTCATCCTGACCTCCGACTCCTACCGCAGAACCCGTGACTTTGGCGTGCTGTTGAACAAGTTCGGGGTCGAGCTCGACCTCGTCGCCCCCAACATGGATGCGATCGAAGCGGCGATCCGCCCGGAAACCCGCCTGATCTTCTCCGAAATCCCCACGAACCCGTACCTGCGGGTCCTGGACGTGAGACGTCTCGTCCACATGGCGCACTCGAAGGGGATTTTGACGATCATCGACAGCACATTTGCCACTCCCGTTAATTTCCGCCCGCTGGACATCGGCGCCGATCTGGTCACCCATTCTGCTACCAAGTACCTGGGCGGGCACAACGATCTGATCGCGGGCGTGGTCGCAGGCCGGGCCGAACTCGTCGAGCCTGTGAGCGAGTTCTTGATGACGCTCGGCGGCATCTGCGACCCGAACACCGCCTTCATGTTGGAGCGCGGACTGAAAACGCTGGAGCTTCGTGTGCAGCGCCACAACACGAACGGCCGTCAGGTTGCCGAGTTTCTGGAATCGCGCCCGGAAATCGAGCGCGTGTTCTATCCCGGCCTCCCCTCACATCCGGACTTCTCCCTGGCCAGGGATCTGATGACCGGATTCGGTGGTGTGGTCACCTTCCTGGTCAAGGGTGGGTTCGAAAACACGGCGACGTTCGTTGATCGGCTGCACATTCCCAGACTTGCCCCGAGCCTGGGGGGAGTTGAATCGCTCGTCGATCACGTCGCCCTCATGAGCTTCTGGGAGTTGTCCCGGGAACAGCGCGAGGCTTACGGAATACACGACAACCTGGTCCGACTGGCCGTTGGAATCGAAGACCCTGTAGATCTCGTTGCCGATCTCGAGCAGGCACTCTCTTCGCCCGCTCGGTAGCGGGCGAGAAAGACCGCGACCCGAGACCCCAATTTCCAGGATGCTTACTCCGACTTGCTGACCGGGGTCGTCAGTACGGCGCAAGGGCTGTGGCGGATCACTCGTTCGGTCGTCGTTCCGATCGTGGTGAACTCGAGGAACGGTCGATGTTCGACGCCCATTACGATCAGATTCGCTCTTTCCTCCCGGGCAACCAGCACGACTTGCTCCGAGGCTTCGCCCGATCGGACGATCTCTCGGACACTACACCGCTTGCGGCTCTGCTCGGGAATGAATCCACAAAGTTCCGCCATGGGATCCTTGATTTCTTCGCCTTCCTCCACGGCATAGATCGCGACCAGCTCCGCTTGAAAGCGCGAGGCCAGGTCGCACGCGAGCAGGAGCGCTTCGCGCGCATGATCGGTGAAGTTGACGGGGACGAGCACCTTTTCGACATCCACTTCCCCCGGCGCACCTCGCGCTACCAGAACGGGGCAGTGCGCTGACTTCACAAAGTTCTCGGCGACCGATCCCATCATCAAGCGGGCCAAGCCCGTGCGGCCGTGGCTTCCAAGAACCAGCAGGTCCGGCTCGTACCGGTGAATCTGCTTCTCGATGACTTCCAGGGCGTGCCCCTCGTCGACCTGATACTTCAGCTTGACCGAGGGATCGACATGTTCCTTCGCCAGTGCCTTCAGCGCATTGACCAGATGTTCCCGATCCAGTTCGGATTGACCGGCGAGCTCCTCGATCTGAGCGTGCGTGAAGTAGGCCGGCAACTCGATCCAGGAGGCATGCAGCAGCTCCAGTTCCGCTCCATACGAGGAAGCAAACCGATTCGCCCAGGCCACGACTTCACCGGACGCACGGCTCAGGTCAACACAACAGAGAATACTTCGGGGCTCAAACGCTGGCATATCAACCTCCGCTTTCTTCCCATCATATGTGGTTCGCCGATTTCAGTTTCTCGCGCCGCCGACCGACCCGCAAGAGCCGAGGGACTTGAGCGGGGAGCTCAAATTCATTGACAACACTGGTTCGGCCGGATACAGGGTGGCCCATGCACATTCTCTGCTTCGAAAGTGGAGGGACGAAGCTCGTGGCCTCCCTGGCCAATCTCGAGGGTCAGCTGACCGAGACTTCGGTGGAGGCAAGATCACCCGGCCAGAACGCCGAGGACACGCTGAACCAGTTAATTGGGATGGGCCGAAAGATCCTCGGTGGACGGGCGGTTTCCGCCATTGGCTTTGGATTTGGTGGCACCGTCCGGAGGTCGGACCGGCGCCCCACGCTTTGCTTCCATGAGGACGGTTGGCAGGCGACCGACGCAGGCGAGATCCTGGCGAACCGATTCGGTGTACCGGTCCTGATCGAGAATGACTGTAAACTCGCAGCCCTCGCGGAAGCCTGGCAGAATCAGCCTCCACCTTCCGGTTCCCTCCTCTATCTGACGATCGGGACCGGGATCGGCGCCGGAGTCGTCCGTAACGGCTACCTCGTCGAATTGGGGAACCTCGGAGAGGCCGAACTGGGCCACGTCGTGGTCGAGCCTGACGGCCTGACCTGTGGCTGTGGCAATCGAGGCTGTCTCGAGGCGTACTGCTCGGGTCCAGGACTCGAGTCCCTGGCCCACCAGTTGACGGGCAGCGCCATCGACCCCGTGACCCTGATGGCGGGCTACCTTCGAGGGGGGCGCCGGGAAAGGAGAATCGTAGAGCAGGCTGCGGAGTATCTCGGTCGAGTCCTGGGCACGGCGGTCAATCTGTTCGCCCCCGAACAGATTGTGTTGGGGGGCGGGGTGATGACCGGAAACGATCCCTTCCTCGAGTTGATCCGGGATCGCACCTCCCCATACGCTTTTCCCCCGTTCTGGTCGGATGTGCGACAGTTTCGTCTCTCCCGGCTTGGTCCGAACGTGGTCTGTCAGGGGGCTGCCATCTATGTATTGCAGCAGCACGGCCGAACTGGAGGCTCGGTGGGATAAGCGTCTCGCTTGTCTTCCCTGGAGGTCGTGACCTCTCGAGCGTGGTTCACCCCGAGCTCCGAAGATCAGCCGGGGGGAACGGGAGGACGGGAGAACCCGAGATGGGCGACTTCGACGCCCCGGGAAGAGCTGGGAGCATATCCCACTCCCGGAACCCGGCTTGCGCTTCGCACTTCGCGGGTAGGGACCCCAGACTCGCCGGAGGGGGAGTTACCGGCGAGTCCGGGGGTGCAGAAAGGGGTCGGGTCTTTGTCAGTCCTGGTGCCCGCGTCCGAGACCGTCGAGCGGCGAATCAGTCAAGACGCGACCTGTCTGCAAGAGGTGCCAGATCACGACCCGGTGTGATCGGGCCGTGACCTCGTGCAGGTGTGAGAAGCGTTCCCTCTTCGATTGGATAGTGTCCGTGATTCCCATTACCAGATCCACACACCGCAAATGCATCTTCCGTGCCAGAATCCCACCACAGCGCTTCTTCCGCCGCAGTCGCGGCCTCCGCGAGGCCGGCCGGTCTGCCGGACGACAGGGGTGAGTCACAGTGACCCGGGGAGCGTGTCCGATCTCCCCGCGGGTCCTACAAAGCTGGTCTTCTGTCCTTGGGTTGGACTAGAATGCTTGTGGTGACGCGCTCTCGCTGTCGGAAGGCTATATCGGCTTCTTGCAGTTGAACCAGATCATCGGCTCGACTTCGCGTACCGTCGCTACGAAGAGTGGGGAGTTGGAGATGCCAGCCGAAGAGGTCTTCCTGGCAAGGCAACCGATTTTCGATCGTACCAAGGCGGTTCATGCTTATGAACTGCTCTTTCGAGCCAGCCTGGAAAACCGCGCAGAATTCGCCGACGGGAGTCGAGCGACTTCTCACGTCATCGACACCGGTTTCTTCACCATGGGTTTGGAGCGCCTGACCGCCGGAAAGCCCGCGTTCATCAATTTCCCCAGGGACCTCCTGCTCAGGGAGTGGGCGACGTTGCTTCCCCCTAAACTGGCCGTCATCGAGATCTTAGAGGAGGTCGTTCCGGAACCCGAGATCCTTAAAGCCCTTGCGAGACTCAAGGAGCAGGGCTACGTCCTGGCACTGGATGACTTCGTCTGCACCGATGGCTATGAGCCACTGATCAAGCTTGCGGACGTCATCAAGGTCGACTTCCTGTTGACCGAGCCGGACGTGCGTCGCCAGCTCCTCGATCAGTTGAGTCAACTGGGACACCCCGGGCTCTCCCTCCTGGCGGAGAAGGTCGAGACCTATTCGGAGTTCGAGGAAGCCCTGGAGCTCGGATTCCGATACTTTCAGGGGTACTTCTTCAGCAAGCCATCCGTGTTGTCCGCGCGTCGAATTCCTGCCCACAAGATGACTTATGTCAGAATCTTGCAGGAGATCCAGAATCCGGCGTTGGACTTCGGCAAGTTGGAAGAGGTGATCAAGGGAGATCTCTCACTGACGACGAAACTTCTTCAATATATCAATGCGGCGGCGTTCCCCTGGCGGCGCCGCATTGAATCGGTCAGGCAGGCACTCGTGCTCCTGGGCGAAACGCCGCTGCGGAAGTGGGTCTCCGTCGTGGCGCTTTCGGAAATGATGAGCGACAAACCACGGGAACTCGCGGTAACCGCCTGTGTCCGCGGGCATCTCTGTGAAGGACTGGGAGCCACCATGACCCCGCGCCCGTCGGAACTGGACTGCTTCCTGGTGGGATCCTTCTCGACGCTCAGTGCGATGCTGGACGTGGACCTCGAGGAAGGACTCAAGCAGCTTCCGCTCTCCCGGGACGTAGCCGACGCCCTGCGGGGCAAAGACAACCAATTTGGCCGGATGCTCAAGGCCGTCCTCGCTTACGAGCAGGCGCAGTGGGCGGAAGCTGCGGCCCTGACCAAGTCCCTCGGCATTGCCGAGGACGTCCTGCCCAATCTCTACGTCGATGCCGTCAAATGGGCCGACCGAATCTTCGAGACGTCTCTCTGATCCGCAGGCTCCAGCAGCCTGCGCGTCCCCTCCTTCAGCTAGTCCAGTCGCTTCTTGAATCGAAGAGCGCTGAACAGGAGCACCGCGAAACCCAGAATGAACAGGCCCAGCATCTGGGGCCACAGGATCTCGAAACCGACGCCCTTCAGAAAGACGCCTCGGGAGATCTCCAGGAAGTACCGGACAGCGTTCAGGTAGGTCAGGTACTGGACCGGCAGCGGCATATTGCGGATTGGAAAGGCAAAACCGCTCAACATGAAGGCAGGAAGGAAGAAGAAGAACGATCCCATCACCGCCTGCTGCTGCGTGTTCGACACAGTGGAGATCAGCAGACCCGTACCAAGCGTACTCAGCAGGAACAGGATGCTGCCGGCAAGGAGTACCAGAGGGCTCCCTCGAAACGGAATGCCGAAGACGAGGAGCGCAATCCCCGTAACGAAGATCACTTCCACGATCCCGATCACAGCAAAAGGCAGGGTCTTGCCGAGGATCAGCTCCGACGCACGGATCGGGGTCACCATCAGCTGCTCCAGCGTCCCGATCTCCTTCTCCCGCACTACGGCCATGGCCGTCAGCATGATCGTGACCAACGCGATGATGTTGACCACCACTCCCGGCACGAAGTAGTCCTGGCTCCGCAGCTCGGGATTGAACCAGATGCGGCTCTCGAGGCGGATACCCGCCTCCGGCAGTCGCACGGCGCTTCCTTTCTGGGACGTGACGCTCACCAGTCGTGACGCGATCTGCTCACGTGCCTTCCTTTCGGCGAAGCCGGCCACGATCCGGCTGATGTAGTTCGCCGCGATGGCGGCGGTATTCGAATCCGTGCCGTCAAGGAGAGCTTGGATCGCCGGCTTTCTTCCCTTTTCAAGGTCGGCTTCGAAACTTTCAGGGACCCGAACGACAGCCAGAACCTGCCCTCGGTCGAGGATCTGCTCGACCCGGGCCTCGTCTTCCAACTCGCGGACGATTGTGAAATAGGGGGAAGCCTGAAAACCGGCAAGCAGCTCGCGGCTTGCCGGGCTCCGGTCCCGATCCATCCATGCCAGTCGGCTGTTTTCGACGTCGAGGTTGACGGCATAGCCGAAGATGATCAACTGAAGGATGGGCGGACCGACCAGCAGGGCACGGGCACGGGGCTCCCGCAGAACCTGGAGGATCTCCTTCTTGAAGATGACTCCTATGCGACCGAGCCTCATGCGATCTTACCCTTCACCTTTTGGGTCGCTGCAAGCGCCACGACAACGGCAAAGATCGTTAGAAAGAGGATTTCGATTCCGATGACCGACATACCCACCCCTTTCAGGAAAATGTCTTTCAGAACCGTGACGAAGTAGCGCGCCGGAATCACATACGTGAAGGCCTGAACCGGGACGGGCATGTTCTGAATGGCGAAGACGAAACCCGAGAGGAGAAACGCGGGCAGGAACGACGAGACCATCCCCAGCTGAAAAGCAAGCAACTGACTACGGACTGTTGCGGAAAGAAAGATCCCCCAGCACAGTGCGCCGGCCATGAACACGAAACAGCTGACGGCCAGGAGCAGAAGGTTTCCGCGGAGAGGGACTCCGAAAACGAACACCCCGAGGACCACTGCCAGAAGAGTATCGGCCATGCCCAGGGCGAAATATGCGGACATCTTGCCCAAAACCAGCTCTAGGGGCCGGACGGGACTTGAAAGGAGCTGCTCCATCGTTCCCATCTCCCATTCTCGGGCGATCGTCAGCGAAGTGAGAAGCGCGGCGATGATCATCAGAATGACCGCGATCAATCCGGGCACGATGTAGTTCTTCGACTCAAGTGTCGTGTTGTACCAGATCCGCGGCCTCAACTGGAGCGGCGACTCGAAGCTTCTTCCCAATTGGTGCTCCAGGATCCGGTCCCGAATCTGCTGAGACCAGTCGGCCGTGATTCCGGTGGCATATCCGAGAGCGATGGACGCTGTATTGGAATCGGTCCCGTCCAAAAGCAGTTGAACGACCCCGACATCGCCGCGGCGAAGATCAGCGCCGTAGTTCCTTGGAATCGTGAGAACGGCCAGGCAGGTCCCTCGATCAATGAGTGCTTCCGCCTCCGCGTAGTTATCGATTGTCGTGACCAAATCGAAGTAGCGGGAGCCCGAGAAGCGCGAGGCCAGTTCGCGACTGTCGGGCGTCCGATCCTGGTCGAACAGGGCAAGCGGAATCCGGTCCACATCCAGCGTCAGAGCATAGCCGAAGAGTGCCATCATCACCACCGGTAACGCCAGGGACATCGCCAAGCTGCGGGGATCCCTGAGGATGTGCAGGAATTCCTTGCGGGCGATCGCTCGAAAACGCCGGAAGCTCACCGTCGCTCTCCTCTCTGCGCCTCTTCCACCCGCAACACGAAGACGTCCTCGATGCTTGGCCGAACCTCCTCCAGCCTGCGCACCGTGATTCCCCGTTCCCGGAATTTCCGACGAATCGCAGATTCTGCCTCCTCGATGTCCCGGGTGCGGATGCGTAGACCGTTCCCAAAGATCGCCAGATCCAAAACCGCCTCGTCACCTTCCAGAAGACGCATACCGGCCAGCATGTCGGAGGATTCGAGCTGAAGAAACCGACTGTCGGAAAGACTTCGTCTCAGCCCCGCAGGAGCATCCAGCGCGATGATGGCGCCGGCATCCATGAGGGCCAGCCGATGACAGTACTCGGCCTCGTCCATGTAGTGGGTCGTCACAAAGATGGTCCGTCCTTCCCCGGAAAGCTGGTAGATCAGATCCCAGAAGCGCCGCCTCGCCAGCGGGTCGACGCCGGAGGTCGGCTCGTCCAGAAACAAGATCGGCGGTTCGTGGAGAATCGCGCAGCCGAGCGCGAGTCGCTGTTTCCATCCGCCCGGAAGGAGAGAGGTCCCCGTGCGGCGTCGATCGCCCAGGTCGAGCAGGTCCAGGATTTCCTCTTTTCGCTTCTTTCTCCGGCTGTTGGAGAGCCCGTAGATCCCGGAAAAGAAGTCGAGGTTCTCCTCTACCGTCAGTTCATCATAGAGTGAGAACTTTTGGGACATGTAGCCGATCGTCTGTTTGATGCTCTCCGGCTGACGGTAAACGTCGAAGCCGCCGACCCGGGCTTCTCCTGAAGTCGGTGCGAGAAGGCCACACAACATGCGGATCGTGGTCGATTTCCCCGCCCCGTTCGAGCCCAGGAAGCCGAAGACCTCTCCCGCATGAACCGAAAAGGTTACGCGATCGACGGCTACGAAATCGCCGAACTTCCGTGTCAGGTCGCGGGTTTCGACAGTGATCTCGTCCATTAGACCGCTCTCTCTGCCGTCAGCGTGATGAAAACGTCTTCCACCGAGGTCGGCACCGGCTCGATCGAGACTTTGCCATATCCTCTCGACTCGAGGAATCGATTCAACTCGCTGACCGTGACTTCGGGCTCGAGCATGACTCGGACACTCGCCCCGGACGGGCGAACGCTTTGAGCCGGAGGCCAGTCTTCGAGCACCCGCCGACAGCCGCGCACGTCATCGCAATGCAGCCGGAAACACCGGCCCGTCACATGCCCGCCAAGTGCGTCGGGAGCGTCACACAGGATCAGCCGCCCCTCGTGCATCAGACCGACCCGATTGCAGCGCTCGGCCTCGTCCAGATAGGCCGTCGAGACAACCACCGTCAGCCCCCTTCTGACCAACTGGTAAAGGATGACCCAAAAGTCCCTTCGCGAAATCGGATCGACGCCGTTCGTCGGCTCATCCAGGAAAAGCACCTCCGGCTCGTGCAGGAGCGCGCACATGAGCGCCAGCTTTTGCTTCATTCCGCCCGACAGTTTGCCCGCTTGCCGATCGCGAAAGGGTGCCATCCGCGTCATGGAGAGTAGCTGCTCCATGAGATCGGCTCTCTTCTCGTCGCGAAGGCTGAACAGCTCCGCATAGAAATCGAGATTCTCCTTGACCGTCAGGTCGACGTAGAGCCCAAAGCGCTGAGCCATATAGCCGATGCGATCTCTCACCCGTGCAGGCTCCCGAGCCACATCCAGTCCGCAGACTTCGACGGACCCGTCGGACGGGTCCATCAGTCCACAGAGCAGCCGCATCGTGGTCGTCTTCCCCGCCCCATCGGGACCCACCAGACCGAAGATCTCCCCTGAACGAATCTCGAGATTCAGCGAGTCGACGGCTGTCAGTTCGCCGAACCGCCGGGTCAGGCCCCGCACGCGAACCACCACCGACGTTTCCGCGGTATTACCGGCCTGCTTCACCGACCTCCCTTCCCATCCAGGAGCAGCTCGGCATTGACCGGCATATTCAGCTTGAGCTCCTGTTCTGGATTGGCGATGTCGACCTTGATGCGGTAAACGAGCTTGACCCGCTCCTGCTGTGTTTCGATTTGTTTCGGAGTGAATTCCGCCTCGGAAGCGATAAAGGAAACCCGCCCATCGTAAGCCTTGTTCGGGTACGAATCGGTCGTGACTCTCACCGGCATCCCCAACTTGACACGACCGAGCTGTGTTTCGGGAATGTAGCCCCGCACCCAGGGATGAGCCAGGTCTCCCAGCGTGACCACCGACGAACCTGCTGCCACGACTTCGTCTTCCTCGGCCGACTTCACCAGCACGACGCCGTCGAAGGGTGCCAAGGCGCTGGTATCGTCGATCTGAGTTTCGATTTGAGCGATGCGGGCTCTCAGAGCCTCGGCCTCGGTCTCGAGTGTCTTGAGCGCCTGCTGGTTCCGCTCGATCTCGAGGTGGGTCGACTCGGTCTGTTTCAGGGCTGCCTTGGCCCGGCTGAGATTCTCCCGTGCGACCTGGATGTCTTGCCGACGTGGTCCTTCCACGACCAGGTTGTATCGCTCACGGGCCTGCTTCGCGGCGCCCTGAGCAGTCTCATACGCGGAGCGGCTCTGATCGTGCTGAGCTCGAGAGATGTCTTCGGTCGCAAACAGGTCTTGCGCGCGCTGCCAGTCTTTTTGGGCTCTGTCGAAGGAGGCTTCTGCAATGGCAACAGCGGCTTGAGCTTCTTGAATTTCCTGCGGTCGCGATCCCTCGAGCAGACGGTCGAGGGTCGCCTGCGCCTGACCGATCTCGGCCTGACGCTGCTCGATCTGGGCTTCCAGACTCTGTTTCTGGAACGCGATGAGAGTCTGCAGCTCCTTCTTCCGTGACGCATTGCCACGCAGCTGTGCTTCAGCCTCACGCTTTTGATCCTGAAGCTGCCGGTCGTCCAGGCGCGCGACCAACTGGGACTTCTGGACGGAATCTCCCTCATCGACCAGCAGTTCGACCATCCGACCTGGGAATTTAAAGGCGACATCGGTCTGCAGCAGCTCGATATTGCCGGTGAAGACGATCCCGTTCTGATCGCCGTTCAGACCGCTGCGCGGCCAGAAAACGACCGCGAGTATCGCTGCTGCGGCTAACACCGTGAGAATGATGACGAAGCGCCATTTCTTCATGACACGTCCTTCCAGGCTCAAGGGTTCAAGTCTCGGATGAGTGTCCCCGTTGATTCAGCCAACTGGATCCGGGAGAGGTTGAATCGATAGAGGGCCGAGATCCGGCTCTCGTCGGCCTCCGCCAGATGTGTCTGAGCCTCGGTCACTTCCAGACTCGTGGTCACGCCCGCCCGATAGCGTCGCTCAGCCTGCTGCAACTCGCGCTCGGCCAGCGCCTTTCCCTGATCCGCCACGGTCAGCTGATCCCGGGCGAGGCGCAGCGCGGAGAGTGCCAGCCGGACCTCGAGGCTGATCTGCTCTTGCAGGTCCTGTACTTTGACCCGTTCCTGGCGGACTCGAATCGATTCCTCTCCTCTCCTCGCGTCCATGGCACCCCCGTCGAAGATCGGAATTTCAAGAGTCACACCTGCGGCCCAGGTCGGAATGCTGTTGGCCGCGCCCGGGCCGATGGTGCCATAGTTGGCGAATCCCACCAGAGCCGGCATACGCTCAGCCTTGGCTGCCGAGTAGGCCCGTCTCGCGGCTTCCAGCCTGCTCAGTTGAGACTGCAGATCGCTACGGTGTTCCAGGGCGCGATCCACAGCAGCCTGTTCGTTTGGGATCGGCAGATCCGAAGGCTGCTCCAGATCGTCGGTCAGGATGAGATCCTCCGTCAGTTCGACGCCCAGCCACCGCTTCAACCGGAGAAGCGAGGTCGCATGTGCTTCGCGGGCGGCAAGATAGACCTGCTCTTGCTGTGAGAGCTTCACCTCGGCTCGCGTGACTTCGACGGCGATTCCCGTGCCCGTTTCCAGCTGGTGACGAGCCAGATCCAGGAGCTCGCGGGCGAGGTCGCGGTTGGCCGTCGCCGTCTCCACCCGTGCCCGATCACGCAGAACCGCCAGATAGGCTGAAGCCGTGGCTCCAGCCACTGAGTCGCGGACATTCTCGCCGGCCAGCTCTGAAGTCCGGATGGCCTCGCGCGCTGAGCGGAAACGCTGGAACAGGCTCCAGTTAAACACCACCTGATTGACGGAACCGCGGGCATCGAAGGTGGAGAAAGGACCCACCAGAGTGGAAGGCAGGATCGCGCGGGCGAAATCGAGACCCTGGGCCTCGAGATTGACCGTCTGGCGGCGCTGCGCAACAGACCCGGCCACCTGAGGCAGAAGACCGGAGCGCACTTCGGCGGCCCGCGCTCGACTCTCGGCCACGGTTTCATCAGCCAACCGAACCTGTGGGTTGCCCTGCTCCGAAAGTGCCAGGGCGACAGCCTCGCGCAAGCCTAGGGATCGAATCTCCCCGTGCAGGGAAGCCGCCGCCAGTGCAAAAACCGGAATTCCGACGAGGAACAGGAGTTGACTACGTCTCACAAAATACATCGCCTCTCCTTCTGTCATTCCTGCTGAAAACGGCGCCGACCCTCATCGGTGAGGATCCCGTTGGTGAGTACGCTCATGATGCCCCTGAACACCTGGGCCGCCGTGAAGGGCACCCTCGCCAACACCTCTGGACTAACTGCCCTGTGAACGAGGGTATTCAAAAGAAGGAGGAAAAGATCGAGGTTGAGATCCGATCGAAACAGACCTCCGGCCTGGCCATCCGTAAAGATAGACCGAAAGAAAGTCTGGATGTTCTGTGTTCTATGCTGATCAATTTCATCCCACAACTCGGGAGCACTACGCTGCATGTCGAGGAGAAACTGCCGAGAAGGCCGCGGCAACGCCTCCGAAATGAATGGAATCACCCGCTGGAGCTTCTCGATGGGATTCAGGTCCCGGTTCTCGGCGATCGCCGTCAAACCGCTGGTGATGATCCCGACCTGTTGCATCAGTGCGGCTCGGAGCAGCTCCCTCTTACTCGGAAAGTGCTCGTAAACGGTGCGTTTGCTCATCCCCAGCTCGTAGGCGAGCTCGTCCATAGTCACATGGACAAACCCGCGCGCGAGGAACATCTCACGGCCCTTCTGAAGAATGCGATCGGCTGCCGTACTCGTGTCCGTCATGGTTTTAAACCGGAAAAACGCAATCAGTATTTATAGTTTTCTCGGGATTGTCAACCTGAATGAACCGGTACGGGCTATTCGACATCGAAATGAGCTCTTTGCCACGTAAAACTTAGCATCGACAATCGCCCCGGTCCCTTATAGAATCTTGCGGCATGACGAGTAGCTTGCTTCCGTGGTGTCCTGTTCTCGCTCAGAGCACTCCGAACCGTCTGCTCTCGCTGACGACGATCGATTTGCTCATCATCATCATCTACTTCGCCATCGTCCTGGGTATCGGACTCTACCTGAAGAGCCATACGAAGACCGGCGACGACTTCTTCCTCGCGGGTCGGGAGATGACCGCGTGGGTGGCGGGCCTGAGCTTCCTGGCCGCCAACCTCGGTTCCCTGGAGTTGATGGGCTGGGCTGCGGCTGCGTACCAGTACGGGATTCTGGCGACTCACTGGTACTGGATCGGCGCCATACCGGCCATGCTCTTTCTGGCCGTGGTCATGATGCCCTTCTATTACATCTCCAAGACTCATTCAGTGCCGGGCTACCTGAAGCTCAGGTTCGGAGAGGATTCGCGGGCGCTGGCGGCCGTGTCGTTCGGTTTCATGACGATCCTCATGAGCGGAGTCAATATGTTCTCGATGGCTCTCGTCATGAAGGTCGTCCTGGGCTGGGATCTGCACTTCAGCATCTGGGTCTCGTCGCTGACAGTTGCCGTCTATGTGGCCCTTGGCGGACTGCTTTCAGCCATCTTCAACGAGGTTCTCCAGTTCGTCCTCATCTGGTTTGGCGCTATGCTGATCCCCATCATCGGCCTCATCGAAACCGGAGGCTGGGACGGTATGGTGCAGCGCATCCACCAGAACTTCCCCGGTCAGGACTATACGCACCTTTGGAGCACCCTCGGTCACTTTTCCGACAATCCCATGGGGATTCACTGGACCGGCATCGTTTTCGGTCTCGGCTTCATCATCTCCTTCGGTTACTGGACCACCGACTTTCTCGTCGTCCAGCGCGTTCTCTCGGCCAAGGATTTACGCTCGGCCAAGCTCGCGCCTGTAATCGGCGCGGGCTTCAAGATGATGGTTCCGTTCATCGTGATCCTGCCGGGTCTGCTGGCTCTGGCGGTTCTTCCCTACAAGTTGGTTGGAGAGAGCGAGGCTGTCCTGACGGGAGCACACAGCTACAACGAGGTCCTGCCTCTGATGCTGGCGCGCTATCTGGGACCCGGCCTGCTGGGTCTCGGGATCACGGCCCTGATCGCAGGGTTCATGTCGGGAATGGCGGGCAACGTCAGTGCTTTTGCCACCGTGTGGACGTACGACATCTACAGGGCGCTTATCAAGAAGGACGCCGACGACAGCCACTACGTACGGATGGGCCGCTGGTCGACCATCCTCGGCGTACTGGTCAGCATCGCAGCTGCCTATGCCGTCATGCAGTTCCTCAGCATCATGGACTACGTGCAGGCGCTCTTCAGCTTCTTCATTGCACCGCTTTTCGGGACCGTTGTATTGGGAATGCTCTGGAAACGATGTACCCCCGCCGGCGGCTTCTGGGGCCTTCTGGCGGGAACCGTTTCCTCGATTGGGATGTGGGTGTGGGTCCGCGAGGTTCCCTCTGCGCTGGCTTATATCGCATTATCTTCCAACGCCAAGGACATGGCCGAGAACATGTACCGCGCCCTCTGGTCCTGGATCATCTGCGTCGTTGTCACCGTGGTCGTCAGCCTGCTCACCAAGCCCAAGGCAGAAAAGGAACTGGAAGGACTGGTCTACGGGTTGACCGCAGTTCCCTCCGAGCGGACAATGCCTCTGCACAAGCGGTCCATCTTCTGGGTCGTTGTGGTCGCGGTGGTCTTCGGAATTCTGAACATCATCTTCTGGTAGGAGCAGTTTCGTGGCTCAAAGACACTTCATATCGATCTGGTTCTTTATTGGTGCCATTCTGGTGATCTACGGTCTGTTGATCCTCGGCGCCGGGATCTACGGGTACTTCGTGCCCTCGTACGGACCGAAGGTCGTGCTGGGTAACCTGCACGCCGGAATCTGGTGGGGAGCCTTGCTCTTGGTCCTGGGCGCCATCTACGCCTATCGCTTCTTCCCGGGCAAGGACAACAAGTAACGAGTTCCGGGTTCCGAACCTATGTTGTCCCAAATGGCCGGAGTGGAGGTCCATACCTTGACTTTGCCACCCGGCCCTTGGGACCTATAGAACCGCCTCCACGCAAAGCCGCAACTCTCGCGAGTCTCCCCCGAATTCTCCTATCCTTCTTTCCTGGGAAGGCGGGAGATGAATTTCCGTATCTTCCCCGAGGGGTCGACAGGAATCTCGGGGACACGACGGATGACGGTTTCGGCAGCCAGCAACTCTTCTGCATAGAAGCTGCGGATCCGGTCCACTTCGCCTCTCTCGAGCGGTCCATCCGCAACGTATTCCACGATGAATTTCCGTACGGTCTCCTGGGTGACACGGAACTGCTTGAGCGTCATGAGACGGTAGAGCGGCTCTGCTGCCAGAAAAGGTGTGAGGACCCGGCCGTCCGCTCGCACAAGGAGATCGTCCGAACGGCCTCTCAAGCTCTCCAAACGGGGATAGGGGTGTCCGCAACTGCAACCAGCGGTTCCCATCACGGCGATGTCGCCGATTGCGTAGCGGATGAACGGCATCGTTCTTGCCGTCAGGCTGGTGATGACCAACTCTCCTTCCTCTCCGGGACGGGCCGTCCGTCCGTCCGCCACGCACTCCACCAGGAGGTCGTCCGTACAAAGATGATAGGCGTCACTCTGCCGGCATGAAGCGGCAATCATGCCGAATTCCCAGGCCCCGTAATAAGGCCGAACCGGCGCACGAAAGACCTCCTCGAGGAGTCGCTGCGTGGGGGGCAGCAGCATTTCTCCGCCCGTGGCAATCATCTCCGGGCATACATCCAGGCCACCGCGACGACGCAACGATAGAGCAAAGATGTAGAGCTGAGACACCAGTCCCGAAATCAAATGAGGCTTGAAAGCTCGGGCTTCCTTCTCCGCCGCCTCGACCGCGGCACTGCGGCGAAGGCGGTTCTTTGGATTGAAAAGTCCCAGGCGCGGCTCGATTTCCGGACGAAGAGGTCCCACGTTCAGTTTTCGAAAATAGGATCTCCCCATGATGTCGGCCAGACCACGATGGAAGGCCGCCGCGCGGATCGACTCTTCACGCCGCGAATAGTAGATCGTGATCGGTATGCCGCTCGAACCGCTGGTCTGCACGAGCCTACACTTCTCGAGCCTGACGTCCCGGGCCTGTGCGGGTGCTTTCACTTCCAGATGCCGCATGTCCGATTTGCGCACGAGCGGAAGCCGGTTCAAATCGTCCAGGCCACGGATCTGCGCCGGCAGGACTCCGGCCTGCTCATACCACTGCCGATAGAAAGGGACCTGGTTCCAGGCGTGGCGAACGAGTTCGGCAAGCAGTCTGTCCTGGCGCTGTCGCACGTGACCTGGACTCCACTTCCTTCGACGACTCATGGCCAGGTAGTGAAGATACTCACGCAGCATGAGGACGACTAGTTGGACAGAGCGGCGCTCGTGACGAGACGTTCGAGCGTCTCGGACTCGGCCAGGTTCCGGGTCGGAATGACCGGGACGGCCAGTCGTTCGCGGACTTCCGCGCGAAGCGATTCGAAAGAGAGATCATTGGCCAGCGGGCCGACCAGACCCACCGAGACCTCCGCCCACTGCACCCGATCCCGCAAGAAGTGGAGAAAGTGGTGAGCCGCGTCGAAGGAAGGTTCGGGGACATAGAAGAGCTGGCGGAAGAAGGCTCTCATTTGCGGATTCGCAAGCAGAGCCAGACTGCTCCGGTGCGAGAAGTTGTCGGCGAATTCGACGATGTGAACCTGTGTCCGGTGGCGCGCGACGAAGTCCCAGGTGAAGCTCAACGATCGTTCCATGAACAGATCAGGAGCCATGCTCACGTCGGATACCGCTCCCGTCGCGTCCAGAAAGTCCGCCACCGGCAGATCATTCGGTTCGACGAGCATCTTCTGGCCGAGGTCTCCATAGCTGGACAGACTCCCGGCGTGGACACGCAAGGGATCGCAGAAGCAGGCCGTGCCCGTCTTCTTCTCATACGTGACGCGCACGCCCCGCTGCCGCAATGCCTTCGCCAGCGCAATGCAGAACGTCGTTTTGCCCGATTCCATGCTGCTGCCGCACACCAGAACACCCAGGCAACTGCCGGGTCCGGAAGCCGTTCTCTTCGGAACGGTCGAGGCCAGGTTCATGGGATGACCTTCAGAGTCGAGCAGAACGCCCAGAACCTTCAGACCCGCCATCGTGCGCCCCGTCACATTGAAGTTGATGAAGCCTGCGACGGTAAACGAAGTCAGATTGCTCACGACCGTTCCACCCCGAATCTGGCCATTGTCCTGACCCGTGATGGGATTTCTCAGTCCCCCCGTGACGGCCCGTGGTGCATAGCGATTGCCTACCGGGATGACCAGTAGACCGGGTTCCGGTGCCTCGAATCGAAACAGAAGGCGGTCACCCTCGGGCGAGATCCGCTCGATCCCCTCCTCTCGGGGTGACACGATCGAGAGATTCTCGGTGACCTCAGCCAACACCACATCGTTGCAGCGAGCTACGACCTTGGGGTCGTAGTGCAGGAGGGAAGCCTGAAACAGCTCCGGATGGTGACGGAGTGAACTGGGGACCCTGAACGTGCGCGGTTCCACTCGAATCGTCTTCTTCACAGTTCTCTGCGAAATCTTAGTGGAAGTCCGCGCAACAGTCCACTCATCTTAAATTGGGCGGAGACCCTATTGTGGTGTTCGTGCCGCTCTGATATAGCCATAGCAGGGAGGTGCCGAAAGTGAAACAGATGCTTCGAGTTATTTTCTTGTTGTTCTCCGTGGCTTCGCTCTTCGGTCAATCGAGCGAACAGGCGCCATACTTGAATCCGAATCTTCCAGCAGCAGAGCGTGCCGCCGACCTGGTCAAACGGATGACGCTGGAGGAAAAGATCCTGCAGATGCAGAACTACGCCCCGCCCATTCCACGTCTCCAAGTTCCAGCCTATAACTGGTGGAGTGAGGCTTTGCACGGTGTGGCCATCCAGGGACAGGCTACCGTTTTTCCCCAGGCGATCGGCCTTGCTGCGACCTGGGATACTCGGTTGCACCATCGAATCGCCGAGACCATTTCCACCGAAGCGCGGGCGAAATGGAATGTGTTCGAACATTCTGGGGCTACGATACCGGCACGTTTCGGACCGGGTCCCGCCGGATTGACCTACTGGTCGCCCAATATCAACATCTTTCGGGATCCCCGCTGGGGACGAGGTCAGGAGACCTATGGTGAGGACCCCTATCTAACCAGTCAGATGGGCATCGCCTTTGTCAGAGGGATGCAGGGCGATGATCCGCACTACCTCAAGGTCGTCTCCACGCCCAAACACTACGCCGTTCACAGCGGTCCGGAACCCCTCCGGCACGAATTCGACGCTGTCGTCAGTGAATCGGATCTGGTCAATACCTACCTGCCTGCCTTCAAGGCCACGATCGAGGAGGGCAAGGCCGAATCCATCATGTGTTGCTACAACAGCGTCGACGGTGTACCCGGCTGCGCCAGCGATATGCTGCTCAAGAAGTATCTGCGTGACGATTGGCGATTCGACGGTTACGTCGTCAGTGACTGCGGAGCCATCCGGAATATCTTTGCCGACCATCACTACACGGATTCTCTCGGCATGGCTTCCGTGGTAGCCGTAAAAGCGGGAACGGATCTCACTTGCGGTCAGGAGTACGCCACGCTGGTCGATGAGGTCAAGGCTGGCAAGATTTCCGAGGATGACATCAACCAGGCGGTCCAGCGGCTGTTCATCGCCCGTTTCAAGCTGGGAATGTTCGACCCTCCGGAACTTGTACCTTTTTCGAAGCTCGGCAATGCTCAAATCGATTCCGCCAAGCACCGCGAACTCTCGGCCGAGGCAGAACGGAACGCCATCGTTCTCTTGAAGAACGAGAACGGGACGCTCCCGTTGAAGGCGTCGGTCAAGAAGATTGTCGTCCTCGGACCGTCCGCCGACGATCCCGTGGGTCTGCTCGGCAACTACAACGGCATTTCGTCCAAACAGGTGACGCCGATCGAGGGCATCGAGAAGCAGTTCTCGGCAGTCGCAGAGGTCGAGTTGAGGCAGGGGGCCACCTACACCAGCGTGACACCTTCACAACTTTCGATCAATGCTCTGATTCCGCCCGAAGGAAAGGGCCACGGCCTGCAAGCCGAGTACTTCGACAACCCGGACCTTCAAGGCAACCCAACGCTGAGCCGCATCGAGCCACGAGTCTATCTTCAGTACAACATGGGCGATCCCGCCGTCACGGCAGCTGTTCCCGATCACGATTTCTCCGTGCGGTGGAGCGGCACTTTGAAGGCCCCTTATACGGGTCAATACAAGTTCTCCATTCTGAGCTTCTCGTTCTTCTCACGGGGTGCGAGCACGAAGGTCTTCCTGGACAACAAGGAGCTCCAGTTCCCTGAAGTAGAGCGAGGGCGTGGCCGGCGAGCTCACCCTCCCGAAGTCGCACTCGAACTGGAGGCCGGGCACGATTACCCCTTCCGTGTCGAATACAGACAACCGGGAAGCGGGGGAGGAGCGACGCAAGTGCTCTGGATTCCTCCGGCGGAACCGATGCTCGCCGATGCCGTCGATGCGGTCAAATCGGCCGATGTCGCGATCGTGTGCGTTGGACTGAACTCCCGCCTCGAAGGCGAGGAGATGCCCGTAGAGATCCCCGGCTTCAACGGCGGTGACCGGACCAGTCTCGCTCTGCCCGCACCTCAGCAGAAGCTGGTCGAGGAAGCCATCAAGACGGGCAAACCGGTCGTCGTCGTGCTGACCAGCGGTAGCGCCATCGCGGCGAATTATGCTGCCGAGCACGCCGCAGCGCTACTCGAAGCCTGGTATGGGGGAGAAGAGACGGGAACGGCGATCGCAGAGACGCTTGCCGGCATCAACAATCCGGCCGGGCGCCTTCCGGTGACCTTTTACAGGAGCGTCGACCAACTGCCTCCCTTCACGGACTACGACATGCAGGGCCACACCTACCGCTACTTCAAGGGTGATCCTCTGTACAGCTTCGGCTACGGTCTGAGCTATTCGAGCTTCGCCTATTCGGGCCTCAACGCGAAACGTACCGGCGAGGGTGCGGAAGTCTCGGTCCAGGTGAAGAACACATCCAACCGGGATGGGGATGAAGTCGTACAGGTGTATGTCTCGGGAAGCGGACTGGCCGGTGATCCCATTCGCCAGCTGGCCGGGTTTCAGAGGATTCACCTCAAAGCCGGTGCCACGCAGCAGGTGCAGTTCAAACTGAACCCGAGCCAGCTGCCGAAGCAGAACACGAAGATCAGCGTGGGAGGCGGTCAGCCCCTCGACGGCATTCCGCACGTCGAAACCACGCTGTAAGACGTTGTAGGACAACCTTCCAGGTTGTCCAGTGCCCCGATCGATCATGTCGGCAGCCATCTTTCCGGCCCGTCCGGATGGTCGATCGGGCAGACCCAGATCACATCCATGGAGTCTTACGGAGTGATCTTACTGCGGTTCAAAGCCCAGTGATGCCCTTCGCGAGTTTGCGTGGAATCCGTGCTGAAGCTCCTCTTAAGAGAGCGAACTTTCAGTGTGTGAACTTCACGGCGAGATGCCAGAGCGCAAACAGGCTCTCTGGGCGAATCGCTGATTCAGAAAAGGAGAGGTGAAAGAGTGAAACGCATCGTCGGTATCTCATTAGTCTGGTTGTTCACCACATGCCTGTTTGGACAGTCCAACCAGCAGGCACCTTACATGAATCCTGATCTCTCGCCGGCCAAGCGCGCGTCAGATCTCGTTTCAAAGATGACGCTGGAGGAGAAGATTCTGCAGATGCAGAACTACGCCCCCGCCATTCCAAGACTCAACATCCCGGCCTACAACTGGTGGAGTGAAGCGCTTCACGGCGTCGCCCGCCAGGGACAGGCGACGGTCTTTACCCAGGCCGTTGGTCTCGCCGCGGCCTGGGATACGGATCTGATGTATCGAGTCGCGGACGTGATTTCTACTGAAGCGCGCGCCAAATGGAACAAATTCGAGCGCTCCGGGGCCACGATTCCGGAAAGGTTTGGCAGCAGCTCGGCCGGCCTGACCTATTGGTCTCCGAACATCAACATCTTCCGGGATCCCCGCTGGGGACGAGGTCAGGAAACCTATGGGGAAGATCCCTATCTCACCAGTGAAATCGGCGTCGCCTTCGTCAAGGGGATGCAGGGGAATGATCCGCACTACCTCAAGGTCGTCGCTACCCCCAAGCATTACGCTGTTCACAGCGGCCCGGAACCCCTTCGGCATGAGTTCGACGCCGTCGTGAGTGAAAGCGATCTGGTCAATACCTACCTGCCCGCCTTCAAGGCAACCATCGAGGAGGGCAAGGCCGAATCGATCATGTGCTGCTACAACAGCGTCGACGGGAAGCCTGGCTGCGCCAGCGATATGCTGCTCCAGAAGTACCTGCGAGACAGTTGGGGCTTCAACGGCTACGTTGTCAGCGATTGCGGCGCCATCCGGGATATCTTCCAAAACCATCACTATACGGATTCCCTCGGCATGGCCTCCGTCGTGGCGGTCAAGGCCGGAACCGACCTCACCTGCGGACGGGAATACGCGAGCCTGGTCGATGAGGTCAAGGCCGGAAACATCTCCGAGGATGACATCAACCAGGCGGTCGAGCGGCTGTTCATCGCCCGTTTCAAACTCGGCATGTTCGATCCTCCGGATCGGGTGCCGTTCTCGAAACTCGGCGATGCCGAGATCGATTCCGCAAAGCATCGTCAGTTGGCGCTCGAGGCGGAACGCGACGCCATCGTTCTGCTGAAGAATGAGAACCAGACGCTTCCCCTGAAATCATCAATCAAGAAGATCGCCGTCATCGGTCCCTCGGCCGATGATCCCGTCGGTCTCCTGGGTAATTACAACGGAGTGTCCTCGAAGCAGGTCACCCCATTGGAAGGAATCGAAGCTCACTACCAGGGGAAGGCTGAAGTCCAGTATCGCCTGGGTGCGTCCTATACTTCGGTAAGCCCGGCGCCCCTTTCCGCCTGGACCTTGACTCCGCCCACCGGCTCGGGCCATGGCCTGCTTGCAGAGTATTTCGACAATCCCGATCTGCAGGGTGCCCCCAAACTGGAGCGTGTCGAAAAGAGGGTGTATCTCGAGTACGACAGGAACGTTCCCGAGATCACGGCAGCCATCCCGGACCACGGCTACTCCGTTCGTTGGACCGCCACTCTCAAGGCCCCGTATGCAGGCGACTACACCTTCGCCATCCGCGGCTTCTCGTTCTTCTCGCGGGGAGCCTCGACCAAGATCTTCCTGGACGATAAGGAGCTCGAGTTCCCCTCCATGCAGGGACAGCGGCGGCGCAGAATGCAGCCGCCCGAGGCCCACATCACGCTGGACGCCGGCCGCGACTACGCTCTGCGGATCGAATACAAGCAGCCCGGCACCGGCGGCGGCACTCAGGTCCTTTGGATCCCTCCCGCCGCGCCCGCTCTGGCGGATGCTGTCGATCTGGTCAAGGGCGCCGATGTCGCGATTGTGTGCGTCGGCCTGAATTCGAGCCTCGAGGGCGAGGAGATGCCTGTTGAGATCCCCGGCTTCGAGGGAGGCGACCGAACCAGCCTCGATCTGCCCGCGCCTCAGGAAAGTCTGGTCGAAGAAGCCATCAAGACGGGAAAGCCGGTCGTCGTCGTCCTGACCAGCGGCAGCGCCATCGCGGCGAACTACGCCGCCGAGCACGCCGCTGCGCTTCTCGAAGCTTGGTATGGAGGAGAAGAGCTGGGAACGGCCCTCGCTCAGACTCTGGCCGGCGAGAATAATCCGGCCGGACGCCTTCCCGTGACTTTCTACAAAAGCGTCGATCAGCTGCCCCCCTTCACGGACTACGACATGCAGGGCCACACCTACCGCTACTTCAAGGGTGATCCTCTGTACAGCTTCGGCTACGGCCTGAGCTATTCGAGTTTCGACTATTCGGGCCTCAACGCGAAACGCACCGGCGACGGAGCGGAAGTCTCGGTCCAGGTGAAGAACACGTCCGGCCGGGATGGGGATGAAGTCGTTCAGGTGTACGTCTCGGGAAGCGGACTGGCCGGTGATCCCATTCGTCAGCTGGCCGGATTTCAGAGGATTCACCTCAAAGCCGGTGCCACGCAGCAGGTGCAGTTCAAACTGAACGCGAGCCAGCTGCCGAAGGAGAACACGAAGATCAGCGTGGGAGGCGGTCAGCCGCTCGACGGCATCCCCTACGTCGAAACAACGCTGTAGGACAGCCTACCAGGTTGTCCCGGTGCCCCGATACAACGGGAGAACCGGAGGACGGGAGAACCGGAGGCCGTGGCGCGCAGCGCCACCCGTTCTCCGGGTCACGCGTCCTC
>JARRKC010000015.1:0-109911 GCA_037388505.1 Acidobacteriota bacterium
TTCCGATTGAGCTTCTTCGGCGCGCTGGCGGCGATCGTTCTCGTGGCCGGCTACGTCATGTTCAGTAATGTCTTCCGCTCCGAAGCCGCCATACCCAATGACCGGCTCGCCGAGGTCAAGCGGGGGGACTTCGCCATGAGCGTCGTCGCGACCGGTGCCATCGAGCCGGTGGCGACCGTCGAGATCAAGTCCAAGGCCAGCGGCCTGATCAAGGAAATCTATGTCGACGACGGAGACAAGGTCTCCCGGGGACAGGTCCTCGTCGAACTCGACAAGGAGATGCTCGAAGCTCAGCTGCGCGAGGCCGAGGCCAACAAGCAGGCGGCGGCAGCCCAACTGGCCGAGGCCCATTCCGATCACGCGTCCGCCCGGAACATGAAGAAGAAGCTCGAGATGGATCTGCGGAATCTCGAGGACAAAGTGGCCTACCTGAGGAAGCAAGTGGCACGTTATGAGGCCCTCTTCTCCGAGAGGCTCATTCCCCATTCCGATCTCGAGGAGCGCGAGCGCGAGGTGCAGGAAGCCCATTTCCAGGCCGAAGCACTGAAATCCGAGCTCCTGATGCAGGGGGCCCAGGCGACCCTGGATCGAGCCGAAGAGAATCTCCGCTACTCCACCATCCGGTCCCCACTGGATGCGACGGTTCTGAAACGGCACGTCGAGGTCGGAGACGCCGTCTCCTCGATTCTGCAACTCGGCTCACAGGCAACCCTGATCCTCACCCTCGGGGACATGCAGAGCGTTTACTTCGAAGGCCGCGTCGATGAGACGGACATCGGAAAGGTGTTCGACGGTCAGGAGGCCCGCGTGAAGGTCGATGCCTTCCGCGATCAGCCTTTCCCCGGAAAGGTCGTCCGCATCGCCCCCCTCGGCGAGGAGCGCGACAACGTGATCGGCTTCGAGGTGCGCGTGGCCATCACCGATCCTCAGAAGATCCTTCGAGCCCGCATGAGTGCCAACGCGGAGATCATCGTGGAACAAAAGAAGGACGTCCTTTTGATTCCGGAGAGTGCCGTCATCTACGACAAATCCCGCAAGACCTTCGTGAACCTCTACGACCCGGCAGCCGAGGGGCACTGCAGACGCGTACCGGTTGAGATCGGCATCAGCGACGGCACCACCACGGAGGTGGTCGCCGGCGTGAATGCAGGCAATCAGGTCGTGCGGTCCGATGCGGGAGGGCTGCTCTAGGAACGGAGTCGGCAAGCGAAGGAGCCCATCATGTTGCTGGCCATCCTCGGACAGATCTTTCACACCCTGCGGGCCAACAAGCTGCGCAGCTTCCTGACCATGTTCGGAATCGGCTGGGGAGTGCTCTCGATCATCCTGATGACCGCCTCGGGAGAAGGATTCAAGCGTGCTCAGCACGAGGGTCTCCGCCAACTCGGCAAGGACATCATGATCATCTGGGGCGGACGCACTTCGTTGCAGGCCGAGGGCTTCCAGGCCGGCCGCGACATCCGGCTCGAATACGCCGACTACGAGGCGATCCGAGACAAGGCCCGGCTCATCAAGTCCGTGAGTCCGGAGGTGATTCGCTCGGGGCTGGTCGCGAAGACGGACATCAACTACGGGAACTTCGACGTGCGGGGCGTCATTCCCGAGTACCAGACGCTGCGAACGATCGAGGCCGGGCGGGGGCGGCTGATGAACCGGGCGGACAACGAACAGGCGCGCCTCGTTTGCGTCATTGGCGACGAGGTGAACAAACAGCTCTTCAACGGGGCGGATTCGGTAGGCCGGACGATCAGTCTCCAAGGCCATCCCTTTACGGTGATCGGGATCATGCCCCACAAGGAGCTGAACAGCAACTATTCGGGACAGGATCACAGCGACATCTTCATCCCCTACTGGACCCTGCGGAGACTGTTTTCGAACCCGGGTCTGGGATCTTCGCCGGAACGGATCAACAATCTGATCGCGGCGCCCGTCCACCACGAACTGTTCCAGGAGGCGGAACGGGAGGTCCGGCAGGTTCTCGCCGAACGCTGGCAGTTCGATCCGGGGGACGAGGACGCGGTCGCCATCTGGAACACGGCCAGACAGGTCGAGATGATGGACATCATGATGGGCTCGATGCAGTGGTTCCTCGGTGCCGTCGGTCTGGTGACGCTCGGCCTCGGTGCCCTCGGGGTCGTCAACATCATGCTCGTCTCGGTGCGTGAGCGCACCATGGAAATCGGTATCCGCAAATCCATCGGGGCCCGTCGAAGGGACATCCTCTTCCAGTTTTTCGCCGAGTCACTGGCGATCACCCTGGCAGCCGGGGGAACGGGCCTGTTGCTGGCCTGGGGGATCTGCGCCGCCATCAACACGCTGCCCCTGCCCGAGATGGTCTTCAGCGGGATGATCATCTCTCCCACGATCGCGCTGGTGACGATCGGCGCGCTGGCGGTTTCGGGGTTGCTGGCCGGCATCTACCCGGCCTGGATCGCCGCAGACATGAATCCCATCGAAGCCCTGCGTTTCGAAGTGAGCTGAGGAAACCCATGACGATCGAAATCCTGCGACGAGCCTTCTCGAGTCTGGCGCGCAACCACACGCGGACCTTCCTGACCCTGATGGGGATTACCTGGGGAGTCGCCTGTTTCGTGATCCTCTTCGCCTACGGCGACGGTTTTCAGAACGCCATCAACCTCGGGCTGGCCCACTACGGGAAAAGCGTCACCGTGATCTGGAATGGGCAGACGAGCCTGCAGGTAGGCGGCCAGCGGGCGGGGCGTGCGGTGCACATGGAGATGAGCGACTACGAGGAGATCCGGGCAAACTGTCCGCTGGTCAGCCGGGTGAGCCCCGAGATCTTTCGCTACTACCCGGTGAAGTCGGCGTTGCGGCTGACCTCGACGGGAATCCGCGGCGTCAACGCCGAGTATGGTGACATGCGCGGGCACTTCATCGAGCAGGGGCGGCTCTTGTCCCCCGAGGATGTCCACTACGCCCGCAGAGTCGCGATCCTGGGTCACGATCTCAAACTCAAACTGTTCTCGGGGGCTCCGGCTTTGGGGGAGGAAGTCCGGATCAACGGGCTCGCGTTCACGGTCGTCGGCGTCATGCAGAAGAAGGTCGCCATGAGCAACTACTTTCAGCCGGACGACCGATGTGCCTTCATCCCCTACACGGCCATGAACGCACTCACTTCGACGCGCTGGCTGAGCGTCCTGGTCGTCCAGTGTGTCAACCCGGCCCTCGAAGATCAGGCCCTGGCCCAGGTCACCGAAGTGATCGCCCGCAACCACCACTTCGACCCGAAGGACCCCAAAGCGTTGATCATGAATCGCTGGAAGCGGATGACGCAGATCTTCACGTCCATCACCGTCGGCATGAAGGCGCTGTTGGTCGTGATCGGAGTCCTGACGTTGAGCATCGGGGGCGTCGGTCTCATGAACGTCATGCTCGTGTCGGTCACGGAGCGGACCCGCGAGATCGGCCTTCTCAAGGCCTTGGGCGCGCGGAAGCGCCACATCCGCTTCCAGTTTCTGCTGGAGGCCCTGGTCATCGCCGCTGTCGGCGGGATCAGCGGCTATCTACTCGCCGAAGTGGCCGCCTGGATCATCGGTGTGATTCCTTTCTGGAGCACGATCCTCGAGGATCCGACCCGTCAGGCGGACATTCATCTGAACTTCTCGTTCACCGCCGTCATGACGGCCGTGACGACATTGGGACTGGTAGGAATCGCCTCCGGATTGTTCCCGGCCATCCGGGCCTCGCGACTGGATCCGGTGGAGGCTCTGAGGCACGAATAGTCTGCAGCGTGCGGTTTCAGTGCATGAGTGAGTGCTGCCACATTTCCAGTCGCCCGGACGAATCGGCCTCTGAAAGGCCAATTGTCTACCGATCCGTCAGGTTGCCTCTTGTGTACATTCCGGGGCGACATGAAAGGGGGTCGGTGGTTGGGCAGGGGGTCGCTCACTGATCGTTCGCGCACGGACACTACCCGCGGACGCTGCGCACTGATCCTGTGCACTGATCCTGCGTACAGCCTGCAGCCCTCTGACGCCGGCCACTGGCCCTGCGAGTCGGGGGCAGGGGGACCAACGAGAACGGCTATCCCACCCCCAAAAGGCCAAACCCCGGAACCCGAAACCCGGAACTCGGAACTCGCTCCCTGGTCCGGTGCCTGTGCTATCCTTGTCTTTTCCCGAAGCGAGGACGGCCCCATGAGCGAAGAGCGTGAACGGCCCGAAGACAAAATGATTCAACCTGCCTACGTCCTGGCACCCGGCTACTATCCGGATTGGGAGCCGGAAAGTCAGGTCAGCCTGGCCGACTACATCAAGGTCTTGTGGCGAAGGCGAGTGCTGATCTCCGTGGGAACAGTGGGCCTCGCACTGGCGGCATTCTTCGTCAGCGTGCTGCTTCCCAAGAAGTACGAGGCGAGTGCGACCCTTCTCGTTCAGGCTCCCGTCTTTGCGACAGAACTGAGGGCCGAACCTTTCTCCGTGGAGACCTACCAGGAGATCGTCAACTCAGACTACGTCCGAAGTGCCGTCAAAAAACGACTCGTGGACAATGGTGATCTCAAGGCCGGCGAGGGTCTCGGTCAACTTTCAACGGAGATATTCACCAGCAAACTCCGGCAGGGTGGCTACACCCCTGTGATTCGGCTAGTCGTGCGGGCAAACAGTCCCGACAAGGCCGAATTGGCTGCCAACGCCTGGGCTGAAGCTTCCGTCCAGGAGACTTCCGGTCTGGCCAATCAGGGCAAGAAGGGGGTGCTTGATTTCATCCAGCGAGAGTATCCCAGCTCGAAGCAGCGTCTCACCGGTATCGAAGAAGAACTCAAGACGACGCAGGACAAGTATGACCGCCGAATTCGAGACCTGGAGGATCGTTGGGACCGTCGGATCACCGCGTTCAAGACCGAGTGGAATCTGGACGTGATGTCCCAGCAGACGGATGCCCTCGAGAAACGGCTGACTGAGAACGTCGTGGCCTTGAACGACCTGCAGCTGCAGATCAAGGAGACCAAGGATTCTCTGGATCAGTTGAAGGCGCAAATCCAGGGTCAACCCCAGTTTCTGACGATCTCGAAAGCAATCACCAACGATGCGCTCTGGTTGAAGATCGGTACGGATCCTTCCGGAGCAATCTCCAAGGAACTTCAGGGCCTGAAGTTGCATTCGGAAGTCCTCAATCCTGTTTATCAAACGCTCCTCCAGCGGTTGGTCGATACTCAGGTCCAGTACGAGACCCTGCGTCCGCAGGAACAACACGTCCAGGATCAGATCGCTGCGCAGCGGAAGGAGATCCGGGCCCAAAACGAGCTGCTGTTGACCAAGCAGATGGAGCTCTCGCGGCTGACCCGCGATCGGGCCACCGAACTCGCGTTGCTGAAGAGGGAACAGGCGTTCCAGGTTGGACAGCTTCAGCGTGAGGTCGACAATTCTCAGTCCGCGTTCAAAACTCTGGCCGAAAAGTGGGAGGTTGCCAAGCTGGCACAGGCTGAGGAGGATCAGGACGTCAAGATCGGCGCTCGCGCCGTCGCTCCCAGCAATGCCGTCTCTCCCCGTCCCATGCTGAATGCAGCCATCGGTCTCGTCGTGGGTCTGATGCTGTCGGTCGTTTTGGCCTTCGTTGCCGAGTTCGTTCAGACGGGTTCCCTGAATGAACGAAGTCCCGGCGAACGATCGTCTGCGTTTTCCCCGGTTACCCTTCGCCGCGAGACGTGACGGACACGCCACGTCTTGAAGCACCTGGATCGTTTCTCATAGAATGAGTGCCTTCAACTGAGGTGGGCGTAGCTCAGTTTGGTAGAGCACAGGGTTGTGGCCCCTGTGGCCGTGGGTTCAAGTCCCATCGCCCACCCCACCTTCTTCACCTGCCCGTCCCGGATCTCCTGGGTCGCGACGGAACTCAGACGCCGCATCGCAACTCGAGGGAAACGGTGTCATCCGGCCGGAGCGGATCCTTCCCCACGGGTAGTTCCGCCGGCCGACGACGCGAACGATGAAGAGGATCGTCAGGATGCCTGCCGTCAGGTTGATGCCGAGATCGAGGAGGCCGAAATGCCGATCGGGAAGAGCGGCCTGGATCATTTCGTCTCCGAATCCGATCAGGCCGACCAGACCGATCGTCTGGAGGAAAAGATGCCATCCTCCAACCCGAAAACGCACGGCATCGAAAACCAACAGAGTCAGAAGGGCGTACTCGAAGAAGTGGAACCGTTTGGCAGGTACGGTGAGTGCCCAGAGGCAGAGGGCCACGACGAGTCCGATCAATGCGAGGGTAACCCAGGCGCCCAGAGAAGGTCGGTAGGCCGTGCTGATCCAGAACACGAGGAGCGCGCCCGTCAGGACGAAGGACAGGTTCATCGAAGTCGAGACGGTACTGCGTCCCCACTTCTGGTAGATGTCGACGTAGAGATCGAAGGCGAGTGAGAGCGTGGAGTAAAGCACGAGCGTATAGAGACCGAACATGATCCACGCCGTTCTCTCTCGGCGGAAGATTCCCCGTCGCCACATCGAAGCTTATTGTGCCAGCTCCCGGCTGAAAGTTCCGAGTGCGACCGGGAGAACCGGAGGACGAGAGGACGGGAGAACCGGAGGACGGGAGAACGTGAGTAGGATAAGCATCCCTGCTTGTCCCTGGCCTGAGGCCGTGACTCCACGAGCGTTGTTCTCATGGACTCCGAAGATCAGCCGGTGAGAACGGGAGAACCGGTGGACGGGAGGACGGGAGAAGCGGAGGACGGGGGAACGCGACTAGACCGGACCTGCGCCAGGGTTTCGCATCAGCTTCAGAAAGATCCCCAGCAGGGCGGCGAACAGGAAGAAGAACGAAACGATCATGAAGATGCCGCTGGGGATGAACCGATTGGACACGATAAGCCGATACGCGAAGTAGACGGCCATGATGAAGATGACGGCGGTCCCGGCAACACCAGACGGGACCGACTTTCTGGAAAGGAAGCCCAGAACCGCGAGCACGACGGCGACGATGATGGCCGTGATCAACGATGCCAGGCTGCCGTGCTCACTGAAACCAAGCCATCCGGCATAGAGGAGTACGAGCGGGTAGATGAGACACGCGAGATCGACAATACTCATACCTTCAGGACCTCTCCGGTCCGCTCCGCGCTCTCTCCGAGATAACCGACAGGGCCGCTGCTCCCGAATCCCAGAGCCGACACCTGCAGCTCCGTCTTTCCGAGTCTTCGAGTCTCCACGAGTCGATTCTACAGGACAAGGCCGGAACGAGTCCCCCGGTTCCGCGGTTTCGAGGTTTCAGGGTTCCTTCGGAGCTCGGCATGAACAACGCTCGTGGAGTCACGACCTCAGGCCAGGGACAAGCAGGGATGCTTATCCTACTCACGTTCTCCCGTCCCCCGGTTCTCCCGTTCTCGCGAGTTCCCAACCATGTGGCGAACAACGAGTCTAAACCGCCGACTGAACATTCCGAGGCGGAGATGCGTTTATCTCGAATGACCCACCGCTGCGGGAGACGAGTCCTCCGGCTTTGCGGGAGGAGAGGAGATGAAGAGATGAAATCGTTTCGAATTATGGCGCTGATCGCGGTTGTTGTGCTCCTGCCTGCCTGGCTGTGCGGAGCCGATCAGATCGAGAAGTCCTTCCAGGTTTCGACCGGAGGGCTGTTGAATGTTCAGGCGGACCGGGCTTCCATCACGGTCACGACGCAACCTCAGGCTGCTGCGACGGTCACGATCATCCCGAGGGGCTGGAGCGTCGGGGAGATGGAGAAAGACTTCGCGATCGACCTTCATCAATCCGGCAACGAGATCATCGTGGAGGTCCGGGCGCGCCATCGGTTATCCAACTGGTTCGGATGGAACTCGAATCGGATCCGGATCGAAGCGGTCATCCCCGACAACTTCAACGTTGATCTAAAGACCTCGGGCGGAGGTATCTCGGTTGCTGATCTGACCGGCGAAGTTCGCTCCGAGACCTCAGGGGGCGGAATCTCTCTGGGCAAGATCGACGGACCCGTCTACGCCAAAACGTCGGGTGGGAGCGTCGAGTTGTCCGCTTCCAAGGGTAATGCTGAGCTCTACACCTCCGGCGGAAGCATCCGAATGGGTGACGTAGAGGGTCGGATCGTCGCATCGACCTCCGGCGGATCCGTTACCGTGGAGCATGCCGAGGGACAGATCCAGGCGGAGACTTCAGGTGGCGGGATTCACGTCAAGGAGATCTTTGGCTCGATCGATGCTCGGACCTCGGGCGGTTCAGTATCGGCCGAACTGCGGTCTCAGCCTGACGGCGATTGCCGGCTTCAGACTTCGGGTGGGAACATCACGGTGAGACTCGCTCCGGATCTGCAGTTCGACGTGGATGCCAAAACGTCGGGCGGGCGCGTGAAGACCGATGTGCCGATCACGGTCCAGGGCACCCTGGGGAAATCTCATGTGGAAGGCCGCCTCAACGGAGGGGGACCGTCCCTCTATCTGCGCACCTCGGGCGGCAGCATTTCGATCGAATCGATCTGAATCGAATGAAGCGGGAAAAGACACTCTTCCCCTTGCATCCTCCCGCTTCTCAGTGCCAGCATGGTCATTCATGAGACTCCCGATTTATCAGGTGGATGCCTTTGCGGACGAGGTCTTTCATGGGAACCCGGCGGCTGTGGTGCTCTTGGACCGGGAACTGCCGGCCGCGACCCTGCAGGGGATTGCTGCGGAAAACAATCTCTCCGAGACGGCCTTCGTTCAGGCGGCGAACGATCGCTTCAACCTGCGGTGGTTTACTCCGACGACCGAGGTCGATCTGTGCGGCCATGCCACGCTGGCCACTGCTCATGTTCTTTTCGAACTGGGCAAGGTCGAGGGCGGACGTGTCCGGTTCGCAACCGCCAGCGGTGAACTGGCCGTCATGAAATCGAGTGAGGGTTATACGCTCGATTTTCCATCGAGACCACCCGATCTCGTGGATGTCTCGGACGAACTCATCGCAGCGCTGGGTAAGGAACCTCGTGAGACGCTGCTGGCGCGGGATCTCCTGGCGGTCTTCGACACCGAGGACGAGGTCCGGACCCTCGAGCCGAAGATGGAGGGCATCGCTGCCCTCGACATCTTTGCGATCATCGTAACGGCGCCGGGGCATGAGGTCGATTTCGTTTCCCGTTTCTTCGCTCCGGCCCACGGCGTGCCCGAGGACCCGGTGACCGGCTCCGCCCATTGCACCTTGACTCCCTATTGGGCGGAGCGTTTGGGCAAAACCAAGCTGCGTGCCCGTCAACTGTCGCGTCGCGGCGGTGAACTGATCTGCGAACAGCGGGGACAGCGGGTTTTCATTACCGGTCAGGCGGTCGGCTACCTGGAAGGAATGATCGACATCTGATGCAGCTCTTCCCGCCGCCGGCGCCGCCTTCTCGTTTTTCGGGCATCTCGTGGCTTCTGGCGCTGATCGTGCTGCCTCTGGCCGTCGGATGTCAGGATCGCGCCGCTCGATCCTGGCCGGAAGTCATGGCGCAAATTCGGGCCCGATTCCCGGACGTCGAGCAGATCTCGACGCAGGAACTGGCCCGGCTGCTCCAGGAATCCGGGAACGGGAAACCTCTTCTGGTCGATGTCCGGACGCCCCAGGAGTACGCGGTAAGCCATTTGAAGGGGGCCGTTCGTGCGCAGACCGTGGAGGAAGTGGAGTCGCTGGTCCATGGGCAGAAGGAAACACCCCTGATTCTCTATTGTTCGGTCGGGTATCGCTCCTCACAGTTGGCGGCCGCTCTGATGAAGGCGGGATTCCGGAGCATTCGCAATCTCGAGGGATCGATCTTCAAGTGGGCCAACGAAGGGCGGCCCGTCTATCGGGACGGGAAACCGGTCCACGCCGTTCATCCGTACGACGAAGACTGGGGTCGGCTGCTGGATCCGTCCTTGCGTCAGTAGGGCAAGCGTCCTCGCTTGTCCAGCTGCTGAGGCGTTGGCTATCGGGAAGGCTGGCCGGCGCATCGAAACCGTGGCGTGCGCATGCTCGGAGCCGGGGCTGTTCGTTCGGGGCAGGGGACAACCGGGGATGTCCTACTCGGGCGTCAGTTCGAGGGGATTGGTGAGGGGAGAGTACTCTCGTTCGAGTTCCTGACGGAACGGTTCCAGAGACTCGCTCAGGGCCGCCGGTAATCCGTCCTCCCACGGGATTCTCTCGGGAACAGTACGCAACAGGGTCAGTTCCCGCTCGAGCAATCCTTTCCAGGGTCCGCGGGCTGTCCCGTCACCATTCGCGAGCGATCGCTCGACGACCCTGTGGATCCTCTTCAAGACCAGCACCCGTCGACGCGCCGGGACTTCTTCAGCTGGAACCTTCTCGGAACGATCGTCGTCGCGGACGAGGAGAACACCAGGACCGTCTTCGAGCGGCTTCTTGAGGTACGTGTAGTACGCCGTGATGTAAATGTAAAAGTATTCTCCGACGCCCATCCGGGCTTCCAGGAGTGCCTCGCAGCGAGCCGTGTAGAATTCGGTGAAATGCGGAACGACGCCCACGCCTCGGCCGAAGAGCCGCATGATGCTCAAGAAACCGCCCCCCTGCTGGACGCTCTCGAGATCCGAGGCAATGTTGTCAAAAGAGGAAACCAGCTTCGCGCGGACTGGAGCGGAGTACTGACGAACCCGGAGGAAAGCCGTCAGGCGTTCAGACGGGATCGTTCCGTCGGCTTGGGGCACGTAGTCGTCGGCACCGCCCTGCTGGGTTTTGACTTCCTCCTGGAGTCGGTCCATCTCGTCGGCTCGCTGGATGATGTCCCGGACGAAGAGGTACCCGACACCTCCAATGAGAGCGCAGACCACCAGGATGCCCGTGCACCCGATGGCGATACCTGTAACCCAATTCCAAACCGATTTCTTCAATTCTCGCCTCGACTCTCAAGAATTCTACGCCAAGCCCGAGCTTCGCTTCACCCCGGTTTGTGCCTACTCGGGATAGCGCGCACACCGTGTGTACCCTGACTGCAGTCGGTGAAGCAGGGGGAAAAGCCTGTGCAGCGGCCCTTTGAGGCAGTTCCGAACCCGGGGAAGATGCTGGCCCGGCATCTTTCCGGTACACTCCTTGGGCGGAAGGCTTCGACGTGACGAATCGATTCATCAAGGCGGTTTCTCTCCTCCTGCTGCTCGGCGTGGGGGGATGCACGTCTCAGCCAGTTCCGGTCGGCGACTGGCCAACCTATTTGGGGGGACAGGGACGGAATCACTACTCTCCACTCTCACAGATCGATACCGGGAATGTGGTGCGGCTGAGGCGAGTGTGGGAGTTTCATACCGGCGACGCTGATTCCTCGAACCGTTCGCAGATTCAGTGTAATCCGGTGGTCATCCATGGAATGCTCTACGGCACATCGCCCCAGATCAAAGTTTTCGCACTGGATGCTTCGAGTGGTCGTGAACTGTGGCGGTTCGATCCGTTCGACGGACAGGGATCCGGAGCGTCGCTGGGGGTGAACCGCGGTCTGGTCTACTGGAGTGACGGTGAGGATCGACGGATCCTCTTCACGGCGGGATCGTTTCTGTACGCTCTGGACGCCGGAGATGGCGAGTTGATTCCGGACTTCGGCGACCAAGGCCGGGTGGATCTGCGACAGGGTCTGGGAAGGGACATCGACGATCTCTATCTGGCCGCGACGTCACCGGGGGCGGTCTATCGCAACCTCCTCATCCTCGGCTCGCGAGTCGGCGAGGGTCCGGGACCTGCCGCTCCCGGCCACATTCGTGCCTTCGACATTCGTACGGGCAAGCTGGCGTGGATTTTCCATACCATTCCGCAGCCGGGCGAATTCGGATACGACACCTGGCCAAAGGATGCCTGGACCCACGTTGGAGGCGCCAATTCCTGGGCGGGCATGAGCGTGGATTCGGAACGAGGTATTGTTTTCGTCCCGACCGGATCTCCGGCGTTCGACTTCTGGGGAGGCAATCGAAAAGGCGCGAATCTGTTTGCGGACTGTCTTCTCGCCCTCGATGCGGCAACCGGAAAGAGGATTTGGCACGCCCAGTTCGTCCATCATGACCTGTGGGATAGAGATCTTCCGGCTCCTCCCAACCTGGTGACGCTTCGGATCAACGGCGAATCGATCGACGCCGTGGCGCAAATCACCAAGGCCGGACAAGTTTTCGTCTTCAACCGCGAAACGGGTGAGCCCCTGTATCCGATCCATGAGGTGCCGGTCCCGGCCTCCGATCTCCGGGGTGAGGAGACTTGGCCCACCCAACCCGATCCGGCCCAACCTCCACCCTTCGTCAGGCGGTTCTTCGACGAATCGGAGGTGACCGATATTTCTCCGAAGTCCCATCGAGCCGTTCTCGAGCGTCTTCGTCAGGTTCGGAGTGGAGGGCAGTTCATTCCTCCCAGTACCCAGGGCACGGTCATCTTTCCCGGCCTCGGTGGGGGCGGGGAATGGGGCGGGGCCGCCTTCGATCGCGATTCCGGCATCCTGTACGTCAACGCCAGCGAAATGCCCTGGATTCTGACGATGGTGGATCTGGAGGCCGAACGTCGAGAGCGCTCTCGCGGTGAAGACTTGGGGATCCCCTACCGTCATACCGGATACAATCGCTTCCTGGACCCCGACGGGTATCCCGCCGTTCGCCCTCCGTGGGGCGTCCTGACTGCGCTGGATCTCAATCACGGCAAGCTGCTCTGGCAGGTCCCCCTTGGCGAGTATCCGGAGTTGACTGCTCGCGGTATCCCGCCGACGGGAACCGAGAATTACGGCGGCCCTATCGTCACTGGAGGAGGGCTGATCTTTATTGCAGCCACCAGAGACGAGATGTTTCGAGCCTTCGACAAGAAGACGGGGAAGCTTCTCTGGCAGACGAAGCTGCCCGCGGGAGGCTATGCAACTCCCTGCACCTACGAGGTCGGGGACCGGCAGTTCGTTGTCGTGGCGGCCGGAGGCGGGAAGATGAATACGAGGTCCGGCGACAGCTACGTCGCGTTTGCATTGCCCCGCTGAGACCGGCCGCTGGATGAGTCCTTCGGTTGAACTGAGGATGTCGACGTAGTATATAGTCCGCCATCCAAGTTCCTCGAAAGAGCGGCTCGAGCGGAGAGGGTGTTCCAGCTGAACGGGATCCTCTCCAGTGAGTGAAGGAGACGATTTCATGGCCACAATTGATTTCGGAGGAGTTGCAGAGAACGTGATCACCCGGGAGGAATTCCCGGTTAGCAGGGCACTGGAAGTGCTCGAAGACGAAACGATCGCCGTCATCGGCTACGGTGTGCAGGGGCCTGCTCAGGCTCTGAATATGAAGGACAACGGCTTCAACGTCATCGTCGGCCAGTCGAGTCAGTTCCCGAAGGACTGGGATCGCGCGGTCGCCGACGGCTGGGTTCCCGGGGAATCGCTGTTCGAGATCGAGGAGGCCGCTCGACGCGGAACGGTCGTTCAAATGCTGGTTTCCGATGCAGCACAGAAGGCGATCTGGCCCATGATCGAGAAGACGCTGAATGCGGGCGACGCACTCTACTTCTCACATGGATTCTCGATCGTGTACAAAGAGCAGACGGGCGTTATCCCACCCAAGAACGTCGATGTGATTCTGGTGGCTCCCAAGGGTTCGGGCACCTCCGTCCGGCGCAACTTCCTGTCGGGCGCCGGCATCAATTCGAGCTTTGCCGTTGCCCAGGATGCAACGGGACGGGCCCGCGAACGCACGCTCGCGATCGGCATTGCGATCGGGTCCGGCTATCTCTTCCCGACGACTTTCGAAAACGAGGTCTACTCGGACCTTACGGGCGAACGGGGTGTACTGATGGGCGCGCTCGCCGGCATCATGGAGGCCCAGTATCAAGTCCTGCGGGAGCACGGTCACAGCCCGAGCGAAGCCTTCAACGAAACGGTCGAAGAGCTCACGGAAAGCTTGATCCGGCTGGTCGGCGAAAACGGCATGGACTGGATGTACGCGAACTGCTCCGCCACCGCACAGCGAGGGGCTCTGGACTGGAAGCCCCGCTTCAAGGAAGCAACGCTGCCGGTCTTCCAAGAGCTCTATCAGCGCGTCACGAATGGGTCGGAAACCCGCCGTGTCCTCGAGGCCTGCGGAACACCCGACTACCAGGAGAGACTGGGAGATGAGCTGAGAACGATGGGCAACTCGGAAATGTGGCAGGCGGGTCGCGCGACTCGTGCCTTGCGACCCAAAGAGCATGCGCGGCAGATCACGACCGAGACCAAGGGTGTTCGAGGCCGCGAGGTCGGGTAGTCCCGGCGGCTTTTCTGCTCGGCCGGGGGGCTCACACCCCAGAGCGCCAGCGCCGCTTTCGCACCTTCAAAGCGGCTGAGTCGCAGCCTGACGGCTACCGAAGCCGGCGTGCCAGGGCGCCGGCGACTTTGGGACCGCCGATGACCGGGACCAGCGTGTAGGAATAACCGTACTCTCTGGCCGGCAGCAGGAATTGGGGATGGGGCAGAGCTCCCCAGCTGTTGTCCCCGCCCACTCCCATCTGCTGGAGGTCGAGGTTCACGGTGACGAAGGGGCGCCGGGTCATCATGTAGTAGTGGCGCACACCTTCGAGATCCTCGTCGCGGTAGTTCCTGGCGCTGACGTTGAGAGCGGGTTCGCCCACGGCCATCAAGCCAACGCCCTGTGGATTCGAGAGCAGAACCCAGCGAACGTCGGTCTTGTTGCCGTTCTCCTGGGGACGTGAATATCGTACCAGTTGGTCGTCGACACTCCCCGAGTACACTCCAAAACGGGCCCCCGACTTTCGGTCCCACTGCGTTTCCTGGGGACCCCGACCGAACCAGGTCAACTGCTGAAACTCACCCGGTACCGTCAATTGCATGCCAACCCGTGGAAGGTCGGGCAGTTGTTCAGTCCCTGGGAGCAAATCCGATGCGACGTCGATGCGGGCGTCGGGATGGACGGTATAGGAAATCGAATACCGGGCACCGAGTTGCCCGAGGTTCCCTGCGGCCCGAACCCGGACGGCTCCGGAATCGAGCATTTCACTCGTGAAATCGTTCAGCTCCCAGCTCCTGCCGGCTTCCTTCCAAATGCCCAGGCGATCCGGCATCTGGTTGCCGATATCGTTGTCGATCGGCGCACGCCAGAAGTTCGGTCGCGGACCCGTGCGGATCAACTGTGTGCCCTTGAAGACGAAAGAGGACAGGGTGCCGTCCTTTTTGTTGAACTCCGCCACGAAATCGTCTCCCTTCAGCGAGAGAACGTAAGCGGAATCGACAACCTCGATAGGACCGCCATCGACGGTTTGTCCGCTCTGCACTTCCGCCTTGAAGGGGAGAAGAAACTGCTGCCATGCGAGTTCGAAACCCCGGTCTGCCCAGGAGGTCGCGCTGCGCAGCCGAAAACTGATATCGAGACGGTACTCGGCGCCGGGGAGAGGCTCGGGACGGGTCAGAGGGAGGGTGACTTCCTGACTGTCTCCAGGCGCGAGAGGAAGAGCGGGCAGAGTCCCCTGCTCGACGACGTCGCCGTCGGCCAAAACCCTCCACACACCCTCGAGGAAACTCAAGTTCGCGAAGGCGTAACCGTTGTGAATTCGGACTCGCCCCTGGCCGACGTCGACAGGCTCGATGTCCACATACTGATAGACCTTCTTGACTTCCGACAGGCCTGGATGCGGGACACGGTCGGCACTCACGAGCCCATTCATGCAGAAGTTGCCGTCCGAGGGGACTTCGGGGGGACCAAAGTCTCCGCCGTAGGCAAGGTAGGTTCGTCCATCCGGGGCCTTGGCCCGGAGTCCCTGGTCCACCCAGTCCCAGATGAAGCCTCCCTGCAGATTGGGATACTTGCGAATCACGTCCCAGTACTCGGAGAGGTTGCCGGTGCTGTTTCCCATGGAGTGGGCGTATTCACAAAGAATCAGCGGGCGGTCGTGGTGCGCCTCCGCATACTCGGCAAGGCCCTCGGGCGGGGTATACATGGGAACGACGATATCGGTATGAGGGCGCTGTTCGGCCCGCTCGTACTGGACGGGCCGATAGGGGTCGCGCTCGTGAACCCAGGCGCTGGTCGCCTCGAAGTTGACCCCGTCTCCCGCTTCGTTGCCGAGCGACCAGATGATGACCGAGGGATGGTTCTTGTCGCGCTCCACCATCCTCACCGTTCGATCCATGTGGGCTTTCTTCCATGAGGGGTTGTTGCCAAGTGTGCGATCCGGTCTGTAACCCATCCCGTGCGATTCGATATTGGCCTCGTCCACGAGGTAGATGCCGTACCGGTCGCACAGCTGGTACCAGAGCGGCGTGTTGGGATAGTGACTCGTCCGAACGGCGTTGATGTTGTTCTGCTTCATCAGGCGGATGTCGCGGATCATCGATTCGCGGCTCAGTGTATGACCGGTATCCGGATCGTGTTCATGACGATCGACCCCTTTGATCAGCACCGGAACACCGTTGACCAGGAGTTGTCCGCCCTTGATCTCCGAACTGCGAAACCCGAAGTCGGAAGCGACGAATTCGAGCGGCTTGCCATTTGCGTCGCGCAACGTGATCAGCAGGCGGTATAGATTCGGCTCCTCCGCGGACCATTTGCGAGGCGAAGGCACGGCACACTCGAAATCGATCGAGGAAGACTCGCTGGCATGAAGATCGAACTCGTGCCGCATCGGAGAGACGATGGGTCCGTTTTGTCCATCGAGGAGTTCGACCTCGACGCTTCCCATCGTTGGGTCCTGTTCGCCGCTGTTCTCCAGCGCCACTTCCACTTTGAGCTGAGCGTCCCCGTAACTCGCATCGAACTGCGAACGGGCCCAGAAATCCCGAACGAACAGCGATGCCGTCGAGTAGAGGTAGACATCTCGAAAGATCCCGCTCATGCGCCAGAAATCCTGATCCTCCAGATAGGAACCGTCAGACCATCGGTAGACCTCGACGGCCAGCAGGTTGCGGCCGTCCTTCAAGTAGGAGGTTAGATCGAACTCGGCCGGTGTCCGGCTGCCCTGGCTGTAACCCACTTCCTTCCCGTTGACCCAGATGTAGAATGCGGACTCGACGCCGTCGAAGTGAATGATGACTCTGCGGTTCTGCCACTCGGGTGGAACCGTGAAGCGCGTGCGATAGGAACCTACGGGATCATGGTTGTGCGGAACATCCGGCGGCGCGGGCGGCCCCCAGGGATAGACGATGTTGGTATAGATCGGATAACCGTAACCCTGCAGTTGCCAGTTCGAGGGCACCGGGATCTCGTCCCAGTCGGCATCATCGAAATCCGTGCGGAAGAAACTCGCCGGCCGTTCGTCGGGCCTCGGAGACCAGTGGAACTTCCAGAGGCCGTCCAGCGACTCGAAGAAGGGAGAGGTTTCCCGGATTCCTTCCAGGGCACCTTCCCGACTCGCGTAGGCGGTGAACGTGGCGTGCGGGGCTTCCTTACCCCGACCGACGATGCCCTCATTCTCCCAATCGTTCTTGGACGTCGGTTGCCCCAACGCCAGTGCAATTGAGCCTACCAATCCGATTCCGGCAATGATCATCCTCGATGCAGCGCGCATGCATCCTCCTCGGTTTCAGCTAAGCAAACGAAGCTACAGACTGTAATCCTAAACGGTAGGACCTGCAAAGAAAACGCATGCGAACCCTCGCACGGAATCCGGTCTGTTCATTGACGCCGGTTTTCGTTACAGTTGGCCGGCTCAACGGGAGGTTCGTATGGATCGAGAGAAGTTGATCGAGTTGTTCAAGACGCGGTTTGGCAGGGCCCCCCGTCTGTGGGTCCAGGCGCCGGGACGGGTGAATATCCTCGGGGAGCACACGGACTACAACGACGGCTTCGTCTTTCCTGCCGCCATCGACCGCCACCTCAGCATCGCGGCGGCTTCACGCAGCGACTCGACCGTTCGCGCCTATTCCATCGACTTCCAGCAGGAGAGCGTGTTCTCTCTTTCCGAACCGACCCGGTCCGAGAGCGAACCCTGGTGCAACTACGTGAGAGGGGTTCTCGTGCAGTATCAGAAACGGGGGTTCAATCCGCCGGGCATGGATCTGGTACTGGCGGGGGATGTGCCCGTGGGGGCAGGCCTGAGCAGTTCGGCCGCTCTCGAAGTTGCGGTCGCGGAAACGGTTCGCGCACTCGCCGGGTGGCAGGTGGACCGGGTACAGATGGCGCTGCTGTCTCAATCGGCAGAACGGGAGTTCGTCGGCGTGCAGTGCGGGATCATGGATCAATTCGTCTCCGCCCTGGCTCAGGCCGGAACGGCGTTGTTTATCGATTGTCGAGATCTCTCCTACTCCGCCTTCCCCCTGAGCGAAGGGATCAGCGTCGTTGTCTGTGACAGTCGCGTGCAGCGATCGCTGGACACGTCGGCCTACAATCGGCGTCGCTCCGAATGCGAACAGGCGGTGGAAGCGTTGCAGCCCGTGCTGGAGGGAATCGGGGCGCTGCGGGACGTTACGCCCGGCCAACTCGAGCAGCATCGGGAGAGACTCTCCGAGGTGGTCTTTCGACGAGCCCGGCACGTCGTCTATGAAGACGATCGTGTTCTGCGCGGCATCAAGATGCTCGAGCGGGGGGAGATCGTCGGCTTCGGGCGGCTCTTGTACGAGTCGCATGCCAGTCTGCGCGACGACTATGAGGTGAGCTGCCGGGAACTCGATGAGTTGGTGGAACTCGCCCGTGGAGTCGATGCCACACTGGGAGCGCGAATGACCGGTGCGGGCTTCGGCGGATGCACCGTCAACCTGGTGAGCACGGAAGGCGTGGAGGCTTTCCAGGAGCATGTCAGCCAAGGCTATCGACAGCGGACCGGGAAAGACTGCTCAATCTACGTGTGTGTACCCTCGGAGGGTGTGAGATCGGAGAGGATTGGGGGATAGGATGGGACGGCTTGGAACGTAGAGGACTCATGCGACATATGGGACCCCTGACCAACTCCGGGTCGCATCAGTCTCCAAGGTCCTATAAGTCCCGGGCCGTCCCATAATGCTCCGTCGAACAGCCCCTGAGGCGTTCTGCCGCCGACTCCGCCGTGATGTCCCGCTGAGGTGTTCCCAACATCTCATAGCCGACCATGAACTTTCGCACCGTCGATGATCGAAGCAAGGGCGGGTAGTAGTGGGCATGGAGGTGCCACTCGGGGTGGTCCCGGCCATCCGTGGGGCGTTGGTGAAAGCCCATCGAGTAGGGGAACGGCGTCTGAAAAAGATTGTCGTAACGCGTGGTCAGGTTTTTCATCAGGTCCGCGAGCCCGGTTCGCTGGGTCCGATCGACCTGGTCGAAGGCCGATACGTGTCGACGACTCACGACCAGCGTCTCGAAAGGCCAGACCGCCCAGTAGGGCACCAGCGCCACGAACTCATCGTTCTCTTCAACGATGCGTTCCTTCTGTGACAGTTCGAGCGCCAGGTACCGACACAACAGACAATCCGACTCCCTTGCGAGAAACTCGGACTGAGTCCGCTGCTCCTTCGAGGGCTCGTTTGGGATGGACTCACCTGCCCAGATCTGGCAATGAGGGTGGGGATTGCTACAGCCCATCATCGCTCCCCGATTCTCGAAAATCTGGACATAGCGGATCCAGGGGAGGGCGGAAAGCTCCTCGAACTGTTCGCCCCAGACCTCGATGACCCGTTCGATCTGCGAGCGCTCCATGCGCGGCACGTCCAGGTCATGGCGGGGCGAGAAGCAGACCACGCGACAAACGCCGCGCTCGCTGCGGGCGCACAGGAGCCCTTCCTGGTCCTGAGAGCCGGACGGCGTTCCCGACACCAGCGCGGGAAAGTCGTTGTCGAAGACGAAGGTCTCATCGTACGCGGGATTCGCGCTTCCGTCGGCCCGCCTGTTGCCTGGGCAGAGATAGCAGGAAGGATCGTACGGCGGGCGTTTTTCCCGGGTGGGAGCTTCCTCTTGGCCGATCCAGGGCCGTCTGGCCCGATGCGGAGATACCAGAAGCCATTCGCCGGTCAGGGCATTGAATCTTCGGTGCGGATGCTCTTTTGGATCGAACACGTCCATCTCGTTGATCATTGTCGAGGTCTGAGTTGATCGGATCAAGTGTTTGGCGCAAGCACGAAGCCCAACCTGTTCACCCGGTTTCGGACGTGGAAGAATGGTTGGAGGTAAGGATCGCGGAACGGTCGGACGAACGGTCCCGGGTGTGAAGCAACGGGACCGTCAGGAGGATGATATGTCCCAAGAAGAGCCGAGAACGATGGGTCAGCAGTATGGTCGTCGCTCCTGGGCGGAACCCTGGAAGATCAAAATGGTGGAGCCGATTCGGTTGAGGAACATCGAAGACCGGCGGAGTGCGCTCGCCGAGGCCGGTTACAACACCTTCCTGCTTCGTTCGGAAGACGTCTACATCGATCTGCTCACCGATAGCGGTACCAACGCCATGAGCGATCGCCAGTGGGCCGGCTTGATGCTGGGGGACGAAGCGTATGCGGGCAGCCGCAATTTTTACCGTCTCGAGCGCGCGGTTCAGGACTTCTATGGTTACCCCATGATGGTCCCCACTCACCAGGGACGCGGAGCAGAGCACCTCATCAGCCTGGCCATGATCCACCCGGGACAGGTGGTTCCGGGAAATATGTATTTCACCACGACCCGCCTGCATCAGGAATTAGCCGGAGGAACCTTCGTCGACGTCATCATCGACGAGGCCCACGATCCGCCAAACGAGCATCCGTTCAAGGGCAATGTCGATCTTGGAAAGCTCTCGAATTTGATCGACGAAAAGGGAGCCGAGCAGATTCCCTATGTCAGTTTGGCGGGCACGGTCAACATGGCGGGTGGTCAACCGGTCAGCATGGAGAATGTACGGGCCGTCAAAGAACTGTGCAGCCGCCACGGAATCCCGGTCTTGCTCGATGCCACGCGCATGGTTGAAAACTGTTTCTTCATCCAGGAGCGGGAACCCGGTTACTCCGGGAAGCCCATTGCGGAGATCCTCCGAGAGTTCTGTGACTATACCGACGGCGCATGGATGAGCGCCAAGAAGGACAGCCTTGTGAATATCGGTGGATGGCTGGCCGTGCGTGATCCCGAGATCTTCGAAACGATACGTAATCTCGTCGTTGTCTACGAGGGCCTTCACACCTATGGCGGCCTGGCGGGGCGCGATCTGGAAGCGCTTGCCATTGGGATCGAGGAATCGGTGCACGACGATCATGTCCGCAGTCGAGTCGAGCAGGTTCGGTACCTCGGTAACCTTCTGACGGCGTGGAACATACCCATTGTCCGGCCGGTTGGCGGTCACGCCGTGTTTCTGGATGCCCGACGCTTCTTCGAGCACTTGAGGCAGGATCAGTTCCCGGCGCAAACCCTGGCGGCGGAGCTCTACCTGGATTCGGGCGTGCGATCGATGGAGAGGGGAATCGCCAGCGCAGGCAGGGACCCGAAGACCGGTGAGCATCGATACCCGAGACTCGAGTTGACTCGGCTCACCATCCCTCGCCGTGTCTATACCCAGGCTCACATGGACGTCGTCGCGGAATCGGTCAAAGCCGTCTACGATGCCAGGGAAACGGTTCGGGGACTAGAAATGGTCTATGAACCGAAGTACCTACGGTTCTTTCAGGCGCGGTTCGAACAATTGTAGTGGAAAGGATCAAGTCAAGGAAGAGGCGAAGCGGAAGATGGCCCAACGGCCATCTTCCCCTAGCGCTTAGGAGCAAGGCCAGTGGGGACTAATGGTAGTAGTCCTCCCCGTCCCCGCCCTCGTCATCATCATCGAAATCGTCAAAGTCCCCGTCGTCGTCAAAATCATCAAGATCGTCATAGTCGTCGTCGAAGTCATCCTCGTCATCAAAGTCATCATCAAAGTCATCGTCGAGGTCTTCATCAAAGTCGTCTTCGAAGTCCTCGTCTTCGAAGTCGTCGTCCATGCCCTCGTCATAGTCGTCGTCGGGGCGCAGCCGGAACGGCTGCACCGTGTGGTCGAGATCCTCAGTGTTCCAAAGCATAGTGACCCCCTGGGGCTTCAGTTAAGCACAAACGATCATTTAAGGTCTATAGATTTTAGCCTCCCCTTATGGGCGTCTGAAAGTCGTCTGGGAAGGCGCGCCTATTCTGACTCTTGAAGCCCCTCGCAAGCAAGGGCAGAATCCGAAGAATGCGCGAATGGGATGTGCTGGGAGTTGGAGCCGTCAGTGTCGACGTGACCGGGACGATTCCGGAGTGGCCGCGACCCGGTACGAAGGTTCAACTCGAGGACCTGGAGCTGTGCGATGGAGGTTTGATCGGCACGGCTCTGGTGGCCGTCTCCCGCCTCGGAGGGAGTGCTTGTTTCCTGGGGAGGATGGGCTACTCCGAGTGGGCTTTGCGTGCCGTCGAGCAGCTCGCTCGGGAAGGTGTCGACACGTCGCTCGTAATCCGCGAGAAGGGAAGTGGTCCCCACTTTGCGATGGTGCTGACTCTCCAGTCGGACGGTCAGCGAACGATCTTCTACAGCAAGTCGGCCGTCCGCTATCCCGACAGTGCTCATGTGCCTGCGGACGCGTGGCTCGGGCGGACTCGCGTGCTCCTGTTCGATTCGGGTTCGGGCCAGGCGGGACTTTCCTTTGCACGGGAAGCGCGGCGGGCCGGCATCCCCGTTGTGATCGATGCAGAGCAGATGACCCCCAAGCTGGACGACTTGCTGCAGAGTACGGACCACGTCGTCATTCCGGAGGAGCTTGCGTCGGAGATCCATCCGGGCTGGCACCGGGAGTCCGATCCCGCCGAATTGCGTTTCCGGGCGGATCAGACTGTGGTCGTGACCCTGGGAGCGGACGGTTGCATCGCCTCATGCCCGCGGGAGGGGGTGTGTCGTCTTCCCGCCTTCCGTGTGAAGGTTGTCGACACCACCGGTTGTGGCGATGTCTTTCATGGTGCCTATGCGCTCGGGGTCGCGCGCGGGCTGGACCTCGCCGCACGTTGTCGCCTGGCTTCCGGCGCTGCGGCGTTGGCTGCGACCCGGCTGGGAGGACGAAACGGTATCCCTACGGAGGATGCCCTCCTCCGCTTTCTCCGTGAGCGGTGATTCGACTGCTTGGACCGGAATCAACCGCGGGGCCTACGCCAAAGCCGGATCACGTCGAGCCAACTCCAAATCGGGCAGGCGAAAGTACCAGATTCGAAAGGGCGCCCGCCCGACGGCCTGGCAGCCGATGAAGCCCGACTCAGAACGCTCGTCCAGTAACGATACTACGCGAAACAGCGCACCCCGGCGGAACAACGGACTTGGGCGCCTGGCCCGGACCAGACAGCCACGATGAACCTCACTAGCCAGCATCTTCGTCCCTCCTGGCTAAATAGATGCACTCGCAACTCAAATCGTCGCTTCATCAGAAAGACTTTAGACCCGATTTGTTCGAGTTGTGACACACACGAGAACTCTTTGTAAAACAGGCCCCTGACATGCCTCCTGCCCGACGGCGGGATCGTCTCACGGAGGATTTGCGTCTGGACATTCGAACCCGGAGATGCCACATTGCTGCTGTCATTCGTCACAGGACGGTTGAGCGGATTGGAGGAGGTTGATGCCCCAGGACCAGGAGTTGTTCGAAGCCATCTGCCACGGCGATCGGGATGGCTGTCGGGAGCGTGTTCAAGCCGCCATCGATGCCGAGTCCGACATTGTAGGGCTCTTGAACGAGTCGATGATTCCGGCAATGCGTGAGATGGGTCGCCGCTTCTCCTGTAACGAAGTCTACGTGCCGGACATGCTGCTGTCGGCCAGAGCCATGCAGGCAGGGCTGGATCTGGTAGAGCCGATTCTGGCGGCAACGGGCCATCGTGCTCGTGGCCGTGTCTGCATTGGAACGGTGAAGGGGGACCTGCACGACATCGGCAAGAACCTGGTCGCCATGATGCTGAAGGGCGCCGGCTACGAAGTCGTAGATCTCGGAGTGAACTGTGATGTCACGAAATTCGACAGAGCGGTGAACGAGGGTGCCCAGGTCGTTCTCTGCAGTGCTCTGCTCACGACAACGATGCCCTACATGAAGACGGTGGTCGACCACTTTCGCGATCGATCCGAGATCGGTGTGGTCGTCGGCGGTGCGCCGGTCAGCGAAGGCTACGCTCGAGAGATCGGCGCCGACGGTTACGGCAGTGATGCCAACGAGGCGGTCCGGGTCATGGACGGCCTTTTCGCAGGTTGACACGAAGTTCCGAGTCCCGAGGGCGTGTTGCCGAAATCCTTCGGACCCCGCCTCGGACTTGGTACTGGTCCGTCGAGATTTGCAGATTCGATCTCACGCAAAGCCGCCACGGACGCCAATGGCTCCAAAACAAGGGAATCCTTTGCGTGATTGGCGGCTTCGCATGGAATCGAGCTGTCGAGGCTTCACACTATTGCCGAGCTTCAAGCCAAACCGGGACTGAGACCCTTTGGGCAGCGCGCCCCCGAGTTCAGAGTTCCGAGAGTGGAATACGCTTCCCGCTCCGGTTCTCCCGTCCTCCCGTCCTCTCGTCCTCCGGTTCTCCCGTCCTCCGTTTGCAGTGGATCGTCGCCCCGGCTGTCATATGGTTTGCCTCTACCAGGCCACTAATGTCATGAGCAGTGGACAAAATTGAATCGATGAGCGAGGCACGGCTGAAAACGATGATGGCGCAGACCCATACGGAAGCTTTCGGGTGGGCCCTCTATTGCTGCCGTGGGGATCGGGAGGCAGCGGCGGATTTGCTGCAGTCCGCCTATGTTTCGATTCTGGATGGTCGGGCGCGCTTCGAGGGGCGGTCGAGCTTCAAGACCTGGCTGTTCGCGGTCCTCCGTCGTTCTGCCGCTCGGCGCGGTCGCCTGCTTCAGCGTGCCCTGAAGCTCGTCCGAGAGCGGATGCCGGTCAAGGAGGCCGATGCGCCGACACAAGAAGCGGCGGTCCTCAGAGGCGAACTGCGAGACAGAATGGAGGCGTTGTTGAGGGACCTATCCCAGCGTCAGCAGCAGGTCCTTCGGCTGGTCTTCTACCATGGACTGACCATCGAGGAGGCAGCCCACATCATGGAGGTATCCGTCGGGTCGGCGCGGACCCACTACGAACGCGGCAAACGCCGGCTCCATGATGCGCTGGAAAGATCGGGGCTAAAAGATGAAATCACAGGACGACGAGACGGAAATCAGGCTGCTGTTTGACAAGCTCCGCGAAGAAGATGCGAAGGAGTTCCCGTCCTTCCATCAGGTGCTGAGCCGGAGTCCGGCGAAGCAGGAGCGGAGGTCCGGGATGGCTCTCTTCCGAGGCTATCGCTGGGTGCCGGCGTTGGCGGCCGTTATGGTGGTCCTGGTCTCTCTCGTCATCATCGTCGACCACCACAACGCCAGTCTCGACCGGGGACAGACGTCCGGGAAGGAAATTACAGTGGCCAAGCTCATGGACTGGGAAGCACCGACGGACTTTCTCCTCGCGATGGATCCCGGGGACGACAGCTTCCTGGAGAGTGTGCCCTCCCTGGGAACGGAAACCATCGAGTGGGACGATGCGGATGCCGTGCTGCCGGACTCCGCGCAACAGCCTTGAACACGAAAGAGAGATAGAGAGGAAGATCATCATGAAACACTTCGGAACGGGCCTGTTGATTGGCCTTGCCGTGATGGCTGTCGGATTTGCCCAGGGACCCCAGGCACAGCGGCGACCCCAGGCAGACAGGTTGCAGGATCTGCTGGTTCCTCCGGATCTGGTGATGCGGAATCAGCAGGCCATCGGGCTAACGGCGGAGCAGCAGACCGCCATCCTCAAAGAGATCAGCACTGCGGAGGCGGAGTTCACCCAGTTGCGTTGGACACTCCAGAGGGAAATCAGCACGCTGGTCGATCTGCTGCAGCGCCCAGGGGTTGACGAGGCGACTGTTCTGTCTCAGTTGGACCGGGTCCTGGATCTCGAGAGCCGGATGAAACGAGCGCGTTTTCTGATGGCATTTCGAGTCAAGAGCCATTTGACCGATGAGCAGGTCCGAATGCTGGACCGCATTCGTGACCAGCAGAGGCGAAGAATCCGATCTTCGGTCGCGCCCGAGCGACCGTGATGAGGGAACGCTGTTGGAGCGTTCCCATGGGACAGTATCTGAAAGGAAAGGAGCGAAGAGTTGAAAGATTACCGTCAGAAGTTCTTGGGGTTACTGGCCGTTGCGCTGCTCATTGCGGGCGGGACGTGGGGTCTGGCCCAACTGCCCGCTGCGTCGGCCGGTGCAGTGCGGGAATCGCCCGGTCGGATGAGGAGTCCGGGAGTGTTCCGGCGCGGACCGGATCGTGTACGAGCGGTCGAAATCATCAGCCATTACCTGGACCTGACCGATGGGCAGGCCTCACAGATTCGCGAGATTCTGGAGGGGGCGCAGAGCACGATCAAGCCGCTTCGGGAGGAGATCCAGCCTCTGAGACAGTCGCTCCGCGACGAGCTCGACAGCGGGGCTGCCGTAGCGGGAAGTGTCGGCCAGTTGGTCATACAGATCCACGGTCTGGGTGACCAGATCAGGAGCGAGCAGCAATCGGCCGCCGACTCGATTCGCAGTCTGTTGAACGACGAACAGATCCACAAGGTCGAGGCGGTCCGCCAAGCGGCTCAACTCGTGCCCGTGATCCGTGCGTTCGGAGTGCTGGGATTGCTTCCGCCCCCGCAACGCCAGGCTCGTGCGGCCGAGGACCAGGTGCAGTAAGTCTTGACCCCTTACCCGAGGGCCCGGATTTGTTCGATCGAGAAACAGTCCGGTCCCTCGGCCTCACCTGGTCCTCACGGATCATTCTGGCATATGAACTCGGAATAAACGAAGACGGAATACAGGAGACGGTGTTTGCCCGGGGTCTCGAGGTTTCGAGATTCCGGGATGGGGGCGAACCGGTTCAACCCTTCCACCCCGTCCACGTCATTGGACGAGTGAAACAAGTCAGACAGGTCAGAACAGAATCTTATCCAGCTTCCGGCTCCGGTTCTTTCGTTCTCACCGGCTGATCTTCGGAGCTCGACATGAACGACGCTCGAGAGTCACGGCCACAGTCCAAGACAAGCGGGGACGCTTATCCTACCCACGCTCGGGTTCTCCCGTTTTCAGCCAAGATCCCTGTCGGCAAGCCACGATTCTTCGAGGGACTCGACGAGGCGCAGAAGCGGCTCGGGAACCGAGGTGTCGCCCCGCCGGAGCCGGCGGAGGACCTCACAGAAGTAGATGGCATAGAAGGGTCCCCAGCGATGCTGGGCAAAGGCCTCCAGGCTGAGGGAGTGGCGGCCGACGGTGAGGTCGATCGTGAGCTCATCTTCCTCGCTGATCTCACCGCCACAGTGCATCGGCATCTGAACCAGCACGCCGCCGACACTGATGTCCAGGGGCCTCGGGTGCCAGACGCGAGTGGGCGTCCGCAGGCTGATCTGGAGCTCGGCCTTCGCGTGAAGCGGCACGCGAAAGGTGTGGCGAGCTTCGGTCCGTTCCAGTTGGTCGGGAACACCGACCCGAATCGTAGGTAGAGGGGTCCGCCTGGGGTCGAAGGCCAGGACCGGGCTCACGAACAGTGTTGTCCGGAATCCATCGGCAAAGATTACCGTGCAGTTCTCTCCGGGCTCCATTTCAAACGCTGCAGGAGGATCGAGAACCTCGATCTCGACGAACGCCGGCTCCAGCGAACAGGACCGGAAACGCCCCTGGAAGATACCCCCCGTCTTCCCCGACGTCAGCGTCGCAGGTCTTCGCTGTTCGCTGAACCGTGCGAGCCGCTCAAAAATCGCTTCGTCCATATCTGTTCCCTGGCCCGTGCTCGCGACGCCGGCGAGCCGCCCCGACAATTCTCAATCATTTGTAGGATCATGAAAAGGTCCCTGGGCGGTTTTCTTCTATATTTCGCGTGGTTGCAGGGTCACTCACGGTTCGCCGGCATGGTAGGATGGCCGGGATCTGACCGCATGAACGAAAACAGTGCGCCTCAAGAGAAAGTCGAGAAGTCGCGACACTGGAAGTGGATTTATCTTGGGATCGTGGCGTTGACGATCATCGTCTATCTTCTGCTCTGGCTCTTCTCGCAGGCATTTCTCCGCTAACGGAGTCGCGATGCATCTCGTAGACTGGATCGTGGTTGGGGCCTACCTTGCCTACGTCGTCATCGACGGCGTCACGCGCAGCAAGGAAACCGGGGAGATCCGCGGCTATTTTCTCGCCAACCGCTCACTCCCCTGGTGGGCCGTCGGTCTCTCGATCATGGCCACCCAGATGAGCGCCATCACTCTGGTGGGGACCACGGGGCAGGCCTACGCACAAGGAATGGGCTTCATCCAGTTCTACTTCGGGTTGCCCCTGGCCATGATCATCCTCTGCGTGACCGTTGTGCCCTTTTTTCACCGGGCCGATGTGTTTACGGCGTACGAGTATCTGGAGCGCCGGTTCGACGTCAAGACGAGAACTCTGACCGGCTTTCTGTTCCTGCTGTCCCGCGGCCTCTCCTGCGGAGTCATCATCTCCGCGCCGGCCGTCATTCTGTCCGTCGTGCTGGGATGGAACATGGAACTCACCGTTCTTGCGATCGGGGTTCCCACCGTCCTCTACACGATGCTCGGCGGCGTGCAGGCGGTCACCTGGACCGACGTCAAGCAGATGGTGCTGATCTTCGTCGGAATGTTCGTGGTCGTGTCCGTGATCATCTCGCGTCTTCCCGATCAGGCTCCCCTGAGCCACGTCCTGACGCTGGCTGCCTGGCACGGCCACCTTCAGACTTTGGACTTCTCCTTCAATCTCAATGACACATACACGTTTTGGTCCGGCCTGCTCGGCGGGCTGTTCCTGATGCTCGCCTATTTCGGTTGCGACCAGAGTCAGGTTCAGCGCTACCTGACCGCACGTTCGATCGATGAGGGCAGAACCTCGCTGCTTATGAGCGCAGTGTTCAAGATACCCATTCAATTCGTGATCCTCCTGATCGGTGTGCTGGTCTTCCTTTTCTACCAATTCACCACGCCTCCCATGCTCTTCAATCCCGCCGTCGAGCAGGAACTTCAGGGAAACCGCGAATACGCCCTCTTGTCCCAGGAATACCAGGCGGCGTCGTCGGATCTGCGTCGGAAGGCGCTCGCGGCGCTGAACGCGCCCGACGAACGGCAAGCCTACGAGCAGGCGCTCGCACGCCGCGAGCAAATCCGGTCTGAAGCACAGGATCTGGCGGCTAGGGCGAACGGAACGGGGATCTACAACGACGTCAATTTCGTCTTTCCTACCTTCGTCACCACGCAGCTGCCGATCGGGATCGTGGGTCTGATCGTAGCGGCGATCTTCGCCGCCGCCATGTCCAGCATTTCGGCTGAGCTGAATTCACTCGCCACGACATCGGTGATCGACGTCTACCGCCGGCTGCTGCGTCGGGAAGCTCCTGACAGGCACTATCTGCTGGTCTCGAAGTTGGCGACGGCGTTCTGGGGACTGATGGCTTGCATCGTTGCGGTCTACGCGACCCAATTGGGCTCGCTGATCGAAGTGGTCAATCGGTTCGGTTCTTTCTTTTACGGTTCCTTGCTGGGAGTGTTCGTGCTGGCCATCGGAACACGGTGGGCAACGCCCTGGTCCGCGTTTCTTGGTCTTCTCGGAGGAATGGCCGCGGTGGGCGTGGTCAGCATCAGCACCAACGTTTCGTTTCTCTGGTACAACGTCGTCGGTGTCGTCGCGGTAGTGGCAGTCGCAGCGGTCGTCAGCAGCTTTGAAAAGCTGCTAAGGACAAAGCCCAAGGTCCAGCGCCCCAATTCCCAGAGTTGAAATCGGGCACGCGGAGGGGGTCCCGGACTGGTCCGCCCTCTCGAGAACTCGAGGCACTTTGAGGATTGGGACCTCGGGACTTGGATCCCTGGTGTCGACTACGTGCGCCCGACGGGCATCAAGTAGAGCGGAACATGGTCCGCGGGCAGCTGCATCACTCGCTGGACTTCCGCGGGGCGGAAAGCGGCGACGACCACCGTTCCCAGGTCCAGGGCCACCGCCTCAAGATGGACATTCTCACCTGCATGTCCCAGATCCATGTGGGCGTAGTCCCGTCCGGCTTCCTGAAAAACCTCGCGAGTGCGTTCGTAGATGGCGGTAAAGACCAGGATGGAGGCCGCCTTCGCCACGAATTCCTGCCCGTACGTCGCCGCGGCGAGGTCGAGGCGAACGTCTCCTTCCCGGACAGCCTCGAGGCCATGTTCCCGAGCGGCATATTGATACACACCGCTGGGGAGTCCCTCAACGTCGCCGCCGGCCAGGTAGAGCTCGAGCGGATAGAGCGCCATCGCCGAGGGGGCCGTCCGGAAACCTTCCGGGCTGGTGATGCCGTATGCGCTCCAAAGAAGTTGGGAAACTTCTTCGAGCGTCAGCGGCCCTGCGGCGTATTCGCGTACGGAGCGCCTGCGCCAGAGCGCCTCTTCGACGGATAGAGTGCCCTTCTTCAAAGGCGGCGGAAGCTGGATCATCGATTTCCTCCTCGAGTAGCCTGATCTGTCTCCGGCGGCCGTCTTTCAGCCGGGACGGCCAGTCGGCCATGCTAGCGCGGATCAAAGTGTCGGACAAGTTGTCCCGCAGAGGTCGATTGCGATTGACGAATCCGCTGCACTCTAATAGAAACTCTTTAGCCCGGATTGCTCACCAGGATCCGTAGCGAGGCGGTGGAGAGGCGGGTGGCTGCAAGGCGCGTGACGAAGGCCCCCGCAGGCGTACCTGACGTACGTCGAGGAGGACGAGGCGCAGCAACGCAGCAGACGCCCGTCCATCCGACGCCGCAGTAGGATTCTGGTGAGCAATTCGGGCTGGAGCCGTTTCTGGCTTCGTGACGGCCGTGTCGGTATCGTGCCGTGTTGTTTGAACTATTCGGATCGGAGTCGAGAAGATGCCCGAACTGCTGAGCGAGATTCATCAGAAGGTGTTGTTGTGCGATGGGGCCATGGGCACGCAGTTGCAGGCGGCCGGCCTCGAGCCTGGAGAGTGCGGGGACGGCTGGAACCTTGCGCACCCCGATCGGGTACTTCAGATTCAGCAACGATACGTTGAAGCCGGGTCCGATTGTCTGACGACCAACACCTTCCGAGCCAACCGGTTGGCTCTGGATGCCCACGGGCTGGGAGGGAAGGTGGTCGAGATCAATCGAAGGGCGGTGGAAATCGCAAGGGAAGCCTTCGGGACTCGACCGGGTTTCGTCTTGGGTGATCTCGGTCCGTTCGGAGGACTCCTGGAACCGTATGGCCTGACGACCGCCGAGGAAGCCCTCGACGCCTTTCTGGAACAGGCTAAAGCCCTGGTGGAGGCTGGCGTCGACGCGGTGATCATCGAAACGATGACTGCGCTGGACGAGTTGGAGCTCGCCATCCGGGCCGCGCGGGAAGCCGATGCGCCCTGTGTCATCGCCTCAGTCGCCTTCGACCTGTCCCATGACGGAACGGCCGTGCGCACCATGATGGGCGTAAGTCCCGGTCAGGCCATCCAGCTGATGCAGAAGGCGGGTGTCGATGTTGCCGGCACCAATTGTGGAGCGAACGTGGATATCGATTGGGCGGTTCGGATCCTGGAGCAGTACCGGCGGGAAAGCGATCTACCGCTGCTTGCCCAGCCCAACGCCGGCAGGCCGACCCTCAGCGAAGGGAAGGCCGTCTACCACAGCGACGCGGATTCGATGGCCGCAAGTGTACCCGCTTTGGTCAGTGCAGGGGCACGAATCGTGGGCGCTTGTTGTGGGAGTACTCCAGAGTACATCCAGCGCTTTCGGCGGGTTCTCGACCAACTCGGTTGACGACGCCAAGTCGCCTCGGAGAGATCCGTGGCGGCCGTCCGGGGGAGATCTTTAAGGAGGAGAGAGCGTTGGGGTCCTCAAAGGAGATCCTCCCGTCGGCCGCCTTGCATAAAGTATACCATTTCCATTTCACGTACCTGGGAAAAGTGCGTGAGTCACTCTAAGTCAGTGTCAGACAACGGCTTAAAATTCTATACATCAATCACTTACTGACGGCATCCAAGGCCGTGCACTCCTTGAGTGCAAAGCGCTCTTTCCACTCATGACCAAATGAGCTCGGAGCGAAATTCACATCCTTTTCCACAATTCCTGTGGATGGTCTCGCCAGGATCTTCGCCAAAGGAAGACCAGCACCAGGATCAACCCGATCGAGACGATCGACGCCGGGAGAGCCGCAGGGTACGCATCCTGAATCGCCTGCCGGACCCCACGCAGCACGGCCAGGGCCGCCACGGCCGTGACCGCTGAAGCCGGCGAAACTCGAAACAGCAGCCAGTAGACGATACCCAGAGCCAGCGTGAAGCCGACCCCAAGAATGAGCCACGAAGGCAAAGTCGGGATGCTCGAGCTTCCAGCCAGACCGAAACCGAGCAGGATGATGAGCAGGGCGGTCAAAGAACCCCGCCGGCTGCCTCGAATCCTCACCCGATTGATTACGAGGACTGCGAACAGCAGAAAGATCGACTGCGAAAAGAGCGTGGAAACAGCCTGGGTGCACACGCCGAGGAAAGGAAAGGCGGTTCCCGCCAGCACGTAGTCTCCCCAATTCGGGCTCAGACTCGGCTCGGCCGCCTCGGCGAGCACGATCAGGCCCGCCGCGAAGACACCACCCAAGAAGCCCAGATACCATGTGGGGGCCTCGGAGGGGGTCTCGCGCATCCAAAAGGCAGACAGCCCGTATAGGAGTCCAAGAGCCGCGGCAGAGATCAAGCTGCCCAGGATCAGGGCGACCAGCGTGACGAAGAACTGGGTGGAAAATGGTTGTGCCGTCGAAAAACCGGCTTCGATCGAACCCCACCGGTTGGCGATCAATACCGCGTAGAGGGCGAAAAGCACGATCAGGCCCAGCACGAATGACCGCGCCGCGAACCGCCGCCGGGTCCAGTTCACGATCGCCACAATCGCCCCTACGAAGACGATCAAACCCAGGAAGGCGCCGCACACGCCGGACAGGATTCTGAGAATATTCTGACTTCTCCTCTCCTGTCTCTGCCACTCCTCGGGAACGTGCACTGAGCGGAAGGCGTCGGTGACCTGATCGCCGGAGACTTTCACATCGATCCGCGCCTCGCCTGTCTTCAGCGGATAGTGCTGATCGTCGGCATAGGTGAAGACCCAGTCTTTCCGATGCGGGAGTTCGGAGGGAGCGGAGCCGACCCTGCGGAGAACCGCCGGATCGAGACCGTACAGCGAACGAATGGCGGAGTCGGCCAGCGCGCGGGCCTGGTCCTCCGACAAACTTGCCCCTGGCCGGGACTCCGGGAGTTCATGGTCGAAGCGAAGGACTTTCCCCTGTTGACCGATCTGTATGATGTATTCCTCGGCGCGCTCGGCCACGTTGCCGGAGAAGCGCGCGTACCGAACCTCCCAGTACGGGGGCTCGAGGTAGGTCCCGAGCAGTTGTTCGTAAGCCTTGCGCCCTCCTTCCTGCCAGACGAATCGGTCCTCGTCATTCAACGGCTCGCGGACCGCAGTCATCTCGGTCCAGTCCCGGCCAAGTTGGACCTTTCGGGCGGCCAGTTCCTGCTGAGCTGCACTCACCGCCTCGACCCGAGTCGTGTCGAGGGGTGGTGCATCATTTCTGAGGTTCGCCTGCCAGATCCAAAGCAGGATTCCCAGGACGGCCAAGCCGAGGAGAATCCACTTGGTCCGCGACGCGAGTCGCAGGCGGGCCTGCGGGATGGCGACTTCGGGTCCCACTTCCGGGATCTCCGGAGGCGGAGCCCAAGCACCATTGGTCGCCGACGTATCAACGCCGGCCCACCTCCTCCTGCGCAGCCAGGTCACCAGGACCACCCAGAGAGGAATCAGCGTCAGTGCGACGATCAGCACCTCATCTATCCAAACACCTGGAGACGTGGATACGAAGATGGGCAGTGCGAACCAGCACACGTCGAAAGTGAAGTGCAGAATGATTCCGGGCAGGAGCCCGAACAGCAGATAGAGAATGCCGAAGGCCAGTGCGGGAATGATGAGTTCCACCAGCCGGGCATAGGCGGGCTGAGCCGGATAGTTCGCATGCCCGGCCCCGAAGATGACCGCTTCGAGGACCAGAGCGCACCCGACCCAGTATTTGATGTTGCCTCCGAAACGCCGGCCGAGCAGCACGGCTCCCGCCAGCGGGATCGCGCGAAACAGACATTCCTCCCAAAAGCCGGCCTGTAGGGAAGTGGCGATCGCATTCAGCCACGGGAAGTAAGTGGCCAGTGCGTCGGGCTGAATGAGTGCGTCCGAGGGAGTCCACCAGCCCAGATACTTCGTACTGAAGATGTAGAGGCCGACCTCGTAGGCGAAGAAGATCGTGACGCAAAGATAGCCCCCGAGCGTCCGGCCGAGGACCGCTTTGGAGTTAGCGACGCCCGGAGACCAGAGCCGCCAGAATTGAATCTTTTGGGGAAAGGCACGCCGTGTCAGCCCTTCGGCTGCCATAAAGGTGACCGCTAGTACGCCTCCCATGGCCAGCGCGCTGCCGAGCGCCTGCAGAATCTGATTGAGCAGGAATCCGCTGGCAGGCAAAGCCGTGTCATAGTCCATCCACAGCAGTGGGAGTTCGTTGATCTGGGCCAGGAAGAGGAGGAAGGCGATAACGGCCGCCCAAATCACGGCAGTTCGCCAGATGACCCAGCGTTGTCGCAGGAGGAAGAACAATCCAACGACACAGCCTCCCAGGAAATAGAGCACGCCGATGGCCACCAGCGAACCGAAAGCGATCGTGTCATTGGCCGCTCGCATTTCCTGATAGTGGCGGGTGAAGGCCTCCGGAATCTTGATGTAATTGAAAACCTCCGAAACACGGTTTCCGGAGACCCTTATGCGGAGCCGAAACAGGGCTTCACCGATCTTTTCATTCGGGCGCTCGTAAACGAAGGTATGGTCGACTCGACCCCCGGACTTGGTCTCGGACTGTGACTCGATGAGCTTGAAGTCGGAGAGTTGGACGTTCCAGTCGGGTGCTGCACCCTCTGCAATCCGGAGCGCTTCGTCGCGGGGGACGTTCGTGCCGGGTTCCTGTTCCGGGAGGGTCTCACGAAAGCCATAAGGGGAGCCCGAGGGGGTGAACCAGAAAGACACTTCTTTCGCGACTCCCTGTTCGAAGTTACGCACCTGCCATGTGTACGGGGAATACAAACCGCTTGCCATCAGCTTGCGGAAAGCATCGACACCGCCCGCTTCCAGTTCGACGTAGGTCTGTACAGGGCTGTCGACTCCGAAAGATGCGGCCTGCGAGAAACTGGAGGGCCCGAGCTCGTCTTGTCGGGCGATCTCTGCGGCTCTCTCCATGGCGGCACGGCGATCCATTCGCAGATCGATGGAGACGATCGGGAAGGCTCGCGGGAAGAAGTGAAAGGTGAAGATCAGGGCGGCGACGGCAACGATGACCAGCCCAACCCAGAAGGATACTCTTCGCGTCATGCAACTCTCCTCCAGTCGGCCATCTTAACGTGGAAGAAGCGGGAGCAGAAGGGGCGCGGCGCCGGTGGGGAGTATCCGGCGCCGCAATTGAGGTCGAAGCGGGGGAGATTGCTCTCCTTATGGGTTTCCTGAATGAAAGACGAAGATGAAGTGGAAAAGGTTGACTTAGAGCATCGGAATTGTGTGAGATGCAACAATCGTGGTCGCGTCCAACTCCTTTCGGGTAAGGTGGTATTTCCGTCTCATCAATGCTCTCAGTGACAGTCTGGGAGTTGCCCGCCTTTCAGCCCTACGGCTGGATCCGGATCGTTTGATGGAGATCGCTCGAGAACAGACCGATCTCTCGGACTTCGGAGACGACTCTTTTCGGGAAGGGCTGGACGTCTTCGTCGACTCACTGCTGCGCGACGCCGATCTCACCTCGATCGGGTGGATAGGGCTACGCGGCATGATCCTGACCCTGTTGGCCAATCGTCTCCGCATCACCGAAGCCCGGCGTCGCGAGCCGCATCGGTTCGAACACGAGCTGAAGCCTCCCTTAGTGATTACCGGGACACCGAGATCTGGGACGACCTTTCTGCACCGTCTTCTCGCCGAAGACGAGAGGTTTCGGACACTGCCGATGTGGCGGCTTTTCAAGCCGGTCTCGGACGCTTCCGAAGAATCGATCCGGCGGGAGGTCGAACGGACGACCCGGCTGCGGCGTTGGATGACTCCGCAGTTGGATCGCAAGCACTTCACTCGCTCGGATTCCGCCGAAGAATGCATCTGGGCGATGAACATGAGCTTCGTCAGCCACGGGTTGTGGGTGGCGGCACCGGTCTATCACTACCTCGAGTGGCTCGGGGATCGAGACCGGCGCCCGGCGTACAGGGAATATGGTTCTCTGCTGCGTTACCTCCAGTCCGAACAGACGGAGCGGTACTTCCTGTTGAAGGCACCCAGTCATGCAGGTGCTCTTGACGCTCTGGAGGACGCACTTCCGACCGCCCGGATCGTACAGCTTCACCGTGACCCGGTCGAGGTCTGTTCGAGCTCGTGCAGTCTGTTCGGGACCTTGCACTCAGCGGTGACGCACCGAGTCGACCCGATCCGTCTGGGGCGAACGATCTTAGAACTGCTCGCTCATGAGATGAGGAGAAATCTGGCGGCTCGGCACCGGATCGCTCGACCGGTCCTGGATATTCGATACCGAGACCTCGTCTCGGAGCCGGTTTCGACGGTAAGGGTCGTGTACAGACACATCGGCTGGGAATGGGACCGAACGTTGGAAGCACGGGTCATTCGGCATCTCCGTGTGAATCCGCAAGGCCGATATGGTCGGCATCACCACGATCTCTCCACATACGGCCTCTCGGCCGATGAGATCACGCATCGCTTTGCGGCTTATCGTCGTGTTTTAGGCCTGTGATCAGGGTGTCGCAACGCAGCCGACCTCCGAAATCGGAAACTTGGATGGGTGGACCAGTCCGTCGGGCGCGATACTAGGTGCGGGGGCGATGTCGATCCAGCGCCAGGTTTGCCTGCAAGGTGAAGTGTTCGAAGACCCGGTAGTCCTCCAGCGTGATGGGTCTTTCCGAAAGAGCATTATCGACATAGAACAGGCCGACTGTTCGGTCCGACGAATAGAGCGGGCTGACGGCGAAGGACCGTGCTCTGAAGATGCTCTTGAGTGGGCTGGGGAGCAGCGATGCATACGGTTCGTCGGAACTGTCGTGGATGAAGAGAGGCTTCTTCTCACCGAGGCAGCGTCCAAACAGGTTCTCCACTGCCAGCGGAATGCGGACCTGGGCGGCCAACTCACTGGCTTCGAGCCCGAAGCCGTATTTTCCCGACAACTCGGTCCGCTCGGGATTACACAGGGCCAGAATGATGCGATCGAAACCGGCTACACGCTGAATGCCCTCCATAATCAGGTCGAACAGCGTCGTGAGGTCGCGGTTCTCGAGAATATGCTGGGAAATCTCGCGCAGAAGCTCGAGTTGCACTGTACCGAGGTCCTTCTCTTCCCGCTCCAGGAAGGATTCCTGCGAAGGTACTTCTTCGTTCTGCCGGGTCAGCTCCAGCCGGTGGACCAGACGCGCGCGAACCGGATCCGCCTCGGCATCTTTACGGGGAGGCCGGGGGCGGAGAGCATCGGCTTCCAGACCATACAGACCCGACGACCGGCGACTCTCCGAAAAAGCCGATGAGATGAGGTCGGTCAATTGCTTGTCTCCGACCTTGTAGGAGCGCGTGAGCTCTTCGACGACCTTTTTTGTGCAGGCGTTCAATCCCCCTTCGCCGAAGAGATCCTCGGCGATCGTGTAGGAGAACTGCGGCAGGCTCAGGAGCAGGTTTCCCGCCCGCCCTCCGCCGTTACCGTTCTTCGCTTGCTGAAGCGCCTGCACGAGATTGTCCGGAAGAGCCCAGCGGTCTGCCAGAGCCTCCCCGAACGAGGCAAAGGGTTGGCCCAGCACCATGCGCTCGGCGTCGCTCTGGTTCTGCTGACCGTTCTGAACCAACTGCTGCACTTCGAGAAACTTCTCCGGAAGATAGTAGGCGATGGCCAACGGTCCCAGGTACTGGAGAAGTCCGGCCAGGAACATCTCCTCCCTGCGCGAGTCCCTGAGTAACCCGGCCAAGTCGCGCGTCAGGACGGCTGTGAAATAGCTGCGGGCAAGGATCCGCCGGAGATCGATCCAAGGGTGATGGCGTTGGAAGACTTCCACGAAGCCGAGGCCGAGACAGATGTCTCGAATGACCTCCACACCGAGCAGGACCACGGCTCGGGAAATCGTCTTGATGGAATGGTCTGAGCGGTTGTAGTAAGTGGAGTTGGCGATCCTCAGAACCTTAACGGCAAATCCCTGGTCCTGCAGGATGACGCGGGCGATATCCGATGCGGCACACTGGGTATCTTCGCTCAGGCGGACCACTTCCAGAACCGAAGTCCGGAAGACCGGCAGATCGCCCCTGCCGGTGACACGAGTCTCGAGAAGCTGCAGGAAGTCCTTCGACACGATGACATCCTTAAGAATCGGAGGATTGGGCGATTAGTTTACCCGGATTTCTCACCCGAATCCGGGTCTATGGTTTGCTGGAGGATCGTCAGACTTCGAGGCGAAGTGCAGCCCACAAAAGAAAGAGCCAGCCGACCAGGAAGCCGACCCCTCCGATGGGCGTGACGGCACCCCACCAGCGGGCTCCGCTGAGAACCAACAGGTAGAGGGATCCGGAGAAAATGACGATGCCTGCCAGGAAGCACCAGCCCGCGGCCGTCGCGGAAGCTGAGGCAAACCGAATGGAAAAGAGACCGACGGCGAGCAGGGCGAGAGCATGGTACATCTGATAACGGACGGCGGTCTCGAAGATTTGCAGGTCGTCAGGGGTCAGCCTGCCGCGCAGGACATGGGCCCCGAAAGCGCCCGCCGCTACGCCCAGCAGTCCGAATATCGCACCCAGGGAAAGGAAAAGCCTCGCCACAGGGCGAATTCTACCCCGCCCCGAAATCCAGGTCGACCATGAGATCGTTGGCAATCGTTTCGAGGTCGGATTTCAGATCGTCGAAGCGGGTCTCCACAGGCATGACGAGGCAGGCCCGGGCCCGGAAGATCGCATTACCGGTCATGGGCGCGCTGCTGTATTCGGTTTCGAACTCGGTCACATTGATACCGCGGCGCGCGATGGCTTCGGAGATCCGGCTGACGATGCCCGGTCGGTCATTCCCCACGAGACTGATCTCGACCATCGATCCCGCCGGCGACGGTTTCGAGGTCTCACTGGTCCTGATCAGCAACCCGAGGCCTTCGACCGGAAGCGAACGCAAAGCTGTCTTCAGCGATTCGACCCGGTCGGTCGGCAAGGAGATGTGAATGATCCCTCCGAAGGAGTCTGCAGTCGTGGACAGGTGGCTCTCGAGCCAGTTGCCATCGTGCTCTGCAACCACCGAGGCGATCCGCTCGACCAGGCCCGGGCGATCCGGGCTCAGGATGACCATGACGAACGAGCTCAAGACGCTGCTCATGACTCGCCTAGTTTGAGCGTGGCGGTGAATTTGTCAAGCCCTTCGCTTATGCTGAATGTCCCGAGTGCCGATAGAAGTACGGAGAATGAAGAAGGCTGGAAGTGTGTCTGTCCGGAAGGTGCTCCATATTCTCGTCACGGCGTGGCTTTCAGTCTGCGGCGTGCTCGTGCCTGCCATCGGAAGAAGCTCATCTCCCGCAGCAAGTGAGGCTCCGCCGGTACTCGCCAGTATCGGAGAGATTAGAGCTCTCTCACAGGAGGAGGCCAGTCGAGGTCTTCCACTGACCGTTCGTGCCGTCGTCACGTTTGCCGGCGCGAACGGCGATCTGCTCTTCGTGCAGGATGGAGCGGCCGGCATTTTCATCGGGGCGCCACACGCCACGAATCTCCGTTTTGGGCAACTGGTCGAGATCACCGGAATCACCGGGGCCGGTGACTTCAGGCCCGTGATCGATCAAGCCCAGTTCAAAGTCATTGGGAGTGCCGGTCCCCCTCCGGCGAAACGGGTCACGCTTGCTCAGTTGCGCACGCTCAAGGAGGACTGCCGGTTCGTTCAGGTGGAAGGAACCGTCCGTGGCGCGAGATTGCAGGATCACCTCCTGCTTCTTTGGATCGGAGCCAATGGCGTGACGGTGGGGGCCGCGGTCGAGTTGGCCGACGAGTCCTCACTCGAACTCTCGGATTTCCTGGACGCCGATGTCACCGTGACCGGAGTCTGTCAGACGACCGGTCTCCGCAACGGAGGCCGTGGTGTGATCATCCGTGTGCCCCAGCCCCAATACCTTCTGCGCAATCGCGCTCCTGACCCTCCCGAGGCAGTGCCGCTCTGGACAGCCAAGGGACTGTCCGAGCTTTCCGTGGCACAGACACCTGTACATCGCGTGAGGATCCAGGGAAAGGTAGTCAGCTGGGGAGCCGGCAGACCGTTGCTGGTTCAGGACGATACGGGATCCGTGGAAGTACTCACTCCGCACCCTCCGACGGCCGGGCCCGGAGAGAGCATCGAAGTGGTCGGATTCCTTCGCTTCGGACGGGATCCGGAGAGGGGGGTGGTCTTGCGAGAGGGTCAGATCCTGGCAGCACCGCAAAGCAAGACAGGATCCGGGCACTCGGAGGTCAGCAAGTCCTCCGGTATGGACTCCGAGGTCACGGCCGCCCCGAAACCAATGCCGGTTCTGACCGCCGTGGCCGATATTCATCGGCTCAGTCAAGGCGAGGCGGCACGCGGTTACCCTGTTCGAGTCCGAGCCGTAGTGACGTACTTTGATCCGGACTGGCAACTGCTCTTCGTTCAGGATTCCAGCGGCGGCGTCTTCGTCGAGCATCATCATGAGACGTGGGCCTTTGAGGTCGGCCAAAAGATCGAGATCGAGGGAGTCAGCGGCCGGGGCGGTTTTGCGCCGACGATCGTTCCTTCCCGAATTCGCACGATCGGGCATACGAGGATGCCCCCTGCCCGGCCGAGCACCTTCGAAGATCTGCTCAATGGGCAGGAAGACAGTCTCCTGGTCGAGGTCCGGGGCATGGTTCGCTCGGTTGCGCTTGACGGAAGCCGTATGCGTTTGGACCTCGCTACGGGTAGGGGGCGCTTCAGGGCCATTGTGCCCAATATGACGAACGTGACCCCGCCCATGCTCGAAGACGGAGTCGTCCGGGTGCAGGGTGTCTGCGGGACGATCATGAACTCGAACGGTCAGCTGACCGGAATTCGGATCTTTGTTCCCCATCTCGAAGCCATCACCGTCGAAGAGCCGGGTGCCATCGATCCCTTGGACCTTCCGCCGACGAAAGTCGCTGATATTCTGCGTTTTACTCCGTTCACCGGAGCCGGGCACCGGATCAGGGTCGAGGGGACAGTCACGTTACAGAACGTGAAAGGGGAGTTCCTGTATGTCAGCGACGGAGACTCCGCAGTCCGAGTGGAAACCAGACGGTGCCCTGTTCTGAAGCCCGGCGACCAGATCCGCGTGATTGGATTTCCCGTCGTCGGCGCGCCCAACCCGCACCTCGAAGACTCCATCGTCAACAAGCTCGACGCCGGGCCAACTCCAACTCCGCACAGCATTGACGTGCGACGGATCATTGCGGGAGAGGGAGACGGGCAGCTGGTTTCGTTGAAGGCGAGACTACTCGCCACCGCGCGAGTGGAAGATGAGCAGATCCTCACACTCCAGGCGGACGACACGGTATTCAATGCGCGGATGCCGCTCGAGCCGGGAACGCCCGACATCGACCTCCCACTTAACAGTCTTCTGACTGCGTCGGGCGTCACGACCATCCTCGTCGATGAAGAACAGCGGCCTCGCTCTTTCCGTCTGTTGCTTCGCTCGCCGCAGGACGTTGTATTGATCTCGGCTCCTCCCTGGCTGCAGGTTCGGCATCTGCTGATGTTCGTCGTCGGGCTCGGTGTACTGATCGTTCTGGCGCTCATTTGGGTGGGGGTCCTGCGCAAGCGGGTCCGTGAACAGACCGCCCTGATCCGGCAGCGTCTGGAAAGGGAAGCTGCTCTGGAGGAGCGGTATCGTCAACTGTTCGGGAACGCCAACGATCTGATCCAGAGCGTCGGAGCTGACGGTCGTTTCCGCTATGTCAACCCCGCCTGGATGAGGCTCCTTGGCTTCAATGAGTCGGATCTGGCAGAGATCACCCACCTGGACATCATCCATCCTTCGAGTCGCCGGAACTATCTGGAGGTTTTTGAAGGTGTTCTTCATGGAGGGTCAACCGGACAGTTCGAGACGGTTTTCGTGGCCAGAGACGGCCGAGAGATCATCGTGGAAGGGAGTTGCGCGCAGGAATCGGTGCACGGGCAACCCGCGGCGGTGCAGGGCATTTTCCGCGATGTGACCGAGAGGAAGCGGGCCGAAACGGAGTTGCTGCTCTCCGAGGAACGCTTTTCGAAGGCCTTTCAGAATGCGCCGATGGCGATAGGTATCATGACCCGCGGAGACCACTGCCTGCTCGATGTCAATGAGGGCTTCCTCAAACTCTGGGGCTATGCTCGCTACGAGATCATCGCAGAAACAGATCGAATGCTGGGACTGTGGGAGGACATCGCGGAATGGGACCGGCTCTTCCAGCGGCATCGCGAAGGCCGGCCGGTACGTGACCGGGAGATGCGTATCCGAACCAAGTCCGGAGAATCTCGCACGGTCCTGCTCTCCGTCGAGGATGTCGAGATCGGCAACGAACCCTGTTTGCTCCTGATCGCACACGATGTCACGGCTCGCCTCAATCTCGAAGCACAGCTTCGACAGGCTCAGAAGATGGAGTCGGTCGGGCGCCTGGCCGCCGGCGTTGCCCACGACTTCAACAACATACTGACGGTGATTCAGGGACACTCGGAACTCCTTCTGGCCGACCCCCGGCTCGACTCGGAGTATTCCGAGGCCCTCCGACAGGTTGCCGAAGCCGCAGAGCGTGGTGCGGAATTCACTCGCCAACTCCTGACTTTCAGTCGCAAGCAGGTCCTGCAGCGTCGGCCATTGGACATCGGGGACGTCATTCATGGCATGACGCCGTTGTTGAAGCGACTCGTCGGAGAGAGCGTCGAACTGCGAATGGACTTCGCCCCGGTCAGACCCGTGGAGGCTGATCCGGGCATGATCGAACAACTTCTCATGAATCTGGCCGTCAACGCTCGGGATGCCTTGGAGTCCGGTGGGACGATCACGATCTCGCTGGGGTCGGTCAAGATTTCGCCTGCGGAAGCGGCCCGACGAAGTGAAGCTTCCGTCGGAACGTTCACGTGTCTTCGTGTGAGTGACAACGGTGTCGGGATGGATAGCGAAGTCCTGGAGCACATCTTCGATCCGTTCTTCACGACCAAAGAGGTGGGGAAGGGTACCGGTCTGGGACTGTCGATGGTCTATGCGATCGTCAAACAGCATGCCGGCTGGGTCGACGTGACGAGTCGCCCCGGCGGCGGAACCACGTTCGCTGTTTTCCTGCCGACGTGTGCGGAGGGCGCGGTCGCCGTCGATTCGTTCCCGTGTGCTGGATCCGAGGGAAACGGAACGGAGACTGTCCTCGTCGTCGAAGATGAGAGTTCCGTCCGGGGACTGGTCGGCGGACTCCTGCGCGACAAGGGGTACCGGATACTGGAGGCCGAAAACGGCGTCAGGGCCCTCGAGATTTGGGCGACGCGGGGAGACACGGTGGATCTCCTGCTCTCCGATATGGTCATGCCGGGGGGCATTTCCGGTCTGGACCTGGCTCGGCAGTTCAAACAGGAGAGGCCGGAGCTCAAGGTACTGCTGACCAGCGGCTATAGTGACGAGTCTTTGGGGCTCGATTTCTCCGCCATGGACGGCATCGACTTCATGTCGAAGCCCTACCATCCCGATGAACTGGCTCGAAGGGTAAGAAGCTGTCTCGACGCCGGCCGGCTCTCGCCAGAAGCAAACTGATCCGAGGCCTGCGGCTTCCGATCTGCGATGGAGGCGGGGAGTTGCGGCCGCGGAGCGGGACATCAAACAAGCTAAGGATGCTTATCCTGCCCACGCCTTCGAAATCTCAAATCTCGCGGGACTTGATTGCGCGGTCGTAGAGCCGATCATAGAGTGGTTGGCACTCCTCGAGCAGCGGCCGGAGTCCTTCCGGGGCGGGCTCCCGTTTGGGTCGATAGGGTCGGAAGCCTGAGGAGCGATGGACCTGCTCGTACCAGTACTCCGCCCAGACCCCGTCTTCGGGCCGCGGGCCGGGGCTCCACGACAGCATCCGCTCGTCGAAAGAGATCCCGAGACGGCGGCATAACTCGGTCAGAACACCTCGCGAATCGAGGAGGAGTTCGCGGGCATCGAGCACGACGGGATTGCGACCCACATCGTCCAGATACCCGAGCAGGCGCACCTGGGTGAGATAGCCGGTGTCCTTCAGCGTGGGCTTCTCAACGGTCCTGGCGTAGGACGTAAGCATCTCGGACGGTTCTCTGGTCAGAATGACGTTTTCGAGCCGAGTCAGGAATGCCCAATCCAGGTCAACGAGATGGTGAGCCATGCTCTTGAAAAAGACGACCGGCCAGTCGTAGTCCCCGAGTAGAACCTCTCGAACGACTCTCTCCCCGTCCGAATCCATCGCAGAGATCACCCGGTCCGCCCCGGGGTGATATTGCCGGGCGTCGCTATGAGCCAGGTAGTACGCATAGAGGGGCTCGTCGAACACGCGCGTGTCGGGGCGTTGGGCGAAGGAGTACATCAACGCCGTGGAGACGTTGCGCGGGCCCGACCAGAGGCAGATGCGCACGGCCGGCCCGCCTTGCCTCATTCGGATCTCTCCACGAATTCGGAACGGTGCAGTTCGACCTGGGCCGCAATCGCTCTTGCGTAGAGTCCGCGAAGCTCGACAGTGCGCGGACCCGCCACTCCCGAGCCGATCTGCCTGCCGTCGACCGCGACCACCGGAGTCAGACCCCCGAACGTTCCGGTGACGAAGGCCTCGCTGGCGCCGTAGACGTTGGTCAGAGTGAAATCTCGCTCCCGGACGGAGATGTCGTGCTGCCGGCAGAGTTCGATGACGATTCCGCGAGTGACGCCGTTGAGGCAGTATCGGCCCGTCGAAGTCCAGACCTCGTTGCCCCGAACGATGAAGAAATTCGTTGCATTGCACGTGGCGACGAACCCATGGATGTCGAGCATGAGGGCCTCGTCCGCCCCGGCCGCGAGCGCCTGGTTCAGAGCGATGACCTCGTGGATTTTGCTGTGACAGTTCAACTGAGGGTCCAGGTAGTCGGGCGATCCCCTGCGTGTCGCCGCGGTAAAGAGCCGGATTCCGCGCCTCGCCGTCTCGGGATTGGCTTCTTTGTATTCTGCAATGACCACGATCGTGGGTCCGGAGATCGTCAGCCGCGGATCCTGGCTGGGGGTCTTCTTGATGCCTCGTGTCACCATCAACCGTACATGCACGCCGGTCCTCATGCCGTTGGCACGGATCGTCTTCATCAGGATCCGGACCAGATCTTCGCGCGTCATTCCCAGATTCAGACCGATGGTCGCGGCGCCCTGGAAAAGACGGTTCAGATGACGGTCGAGAAAGAGAAAGGTTCCTTCGTGATAGCGGATGCCTTCCCAAACACCGTCTCCAACCAGGAAACCGCTGTCAAAGACCGAGACGCTGGCCTGCGAACGCGGCACCAGAGCGCCATCGATGTAAATCACCACGTGTTCGTTGCGTGCGTCGGCCAGAGCGTCGTGGGTACTGCGCTCGGTCTCCGGGGAGACGAATGGCTGGTCTGATCGCATAGGGTCTCCGCTCACAGAATAGTCGTACCGGTGGGTCTGTCAAGCGCCGACAAGGAACAGACGAAGGTCCATGACATTCGTCCGCGTCGGGCCCGTCTTCAGCAGGTCGCCCAGAGCTTCGAAGAAGTGGTAGGAGTCGTTTTCGCGCAGATACTCCACCGGGTCGAGCCCCAGGGCCGCGGCCCGTTTGATTGTCTGTCCGTCCGCCAGCGCACCGGCCGCGTCGGTCGGCCCATCAGTACCATCCGTCCCTGCACTCAGGAGGACGATCGCCGGCCAGCCCTGGAGTTCGACGGCTGCTTCCAGAACGAACTCCTGGTTCCGTCCGCCCAGTCCCGATCCCCGGATCGTCACCGTCGTCTCGCCGCCGGAGATCACGCATACCGGTGGAGCAACAGGCTGTTGGCTCTTGCGGATCTCCTTGGCAATGGCGGCATGCACCTTGGCGACTTCGCGGGCCTCTCCCTCGATCATCGTCGACAAGACCAGGGTTTGATAACCCAGTTGCTGCGCTCTCTCGCGGGCCGTGGTGACGGCAAGAAGATTGTTCCCGATGATGGCGTTCCAGGTTCGGTCGAAGACGGGGTCACCTTCCTTGGGCGTCTCTTCGATATCACCGTGAAGACCCATCTCCAGCCGCTGTCGGACAGTCCGGGGCAGTTCACTCTCGATGCCGTACTTTTCAATGATCCGCCAACAATCCCGAAAGGTGCTCCCGTCCGGCACGGTCGGGCCCGACGCAATGCTGTCCAGGTCGTCGCCGACGACATCCGACAGGATCAGCGAAACGAGCGTGGCGGGAGAGGCCCATCGTGCCAGGTTCCCCCCCTTGACCCGCGAGATATGTTTTCGGATCGCGTTGATTTCATGGATGGTGGCGCCGCAGCGCAGGAGGATCTGTGTCGTCTCCTGCTTTTCATCGAACCGAACCCCTTCGGCCGGGCAGGGAAGCAGAGCCGAGCCACCCCCGGAAAGCAGACAGAGCACCAGGTCCCGCTCCGAGGTCTGCGCGAGCAGATCCAGGATTCTCCGGGTACCCTCCAGGCCCGCCGCATCCGGTATGGGGTGACCGGCCTCGACGATCTCGATGGATTCGACGGGGGCGCCGTGACCGACTTTTACGTTGATGCAGCCCCCGGTGATGCGATCTCCGAGCAGGTTCTCGACCGCCAGCGCCATGGAGCCGGAAGCCTTTCCGGCCCCGATTACGAAGATTCGCTCGAACGCATCCAGATCGAAGGAGCGGTCTTGTACGACCAGATGACTATTCTGGAGGTGAAGTTGGGATTCGATGACTCTGATCGGGTCGACGGCGCGCAGGGCAGCCTGGAAGATGCCAACGGCGTCCTCGCGCAGTCTATCGAGATTCTCCTGATTTGGCATGGTCGTGTAGCTCACTGCCCGTCGTGGTTCGCCACCGGCGTCGTGCCTTCGTAGTGCATCCCCGTCAAGGGTCAGGTCGTCTTCACCACAACGACACTGCGCCTTCCACGCGGTGTGCCGTCGTGTCGTCGTGGTCCACCGCCACCGTCAAGCTGGCATGGTGCAGTGGCTGAGAGGCCAAGGAGTCCGTCCTACTCTCCTACTCCTTGAAGACCTCTTCGATGACATCCAGGGCGAAGCGGGCCGAAACCGTCGCCGGGCCGCCACCCATTTCGATCCCCACATCGATCGCCTCCAGGACCTCGGCTTTGCTCGCACCGGATCGGGCCGCCTGTTCGATATGCCACTGCATACAGGATTCGCAGTCGATCACCAGCGAGATTCCAACTGCGATCAACTCCTTGTATCTCTTCTCGAGCGCTCCGTCACTGTAGGCCGCCTTCTCCATTTCCAGAAAGGCCTCGTAGACCGGGGATTCCAAGTTGAGAAGTCGGGTGTGGGCTTCTTTTCTCTTTCGCGCGATCTCTTTGAGCTTTTCCATCGAGGCACTCCTTCTCCGAATTGATGGAAACAAATCTGCAAGCTTCAGATCCGGAGTATACGGTCCGCCCCGGACATGTCTATGTGCCGAGGTACTGCTTGAAGAAGGCAACGGTCCTCGTCCAGGCGTCCTTCGCGGCCGCCGGCTGGTAGCGGTTGCCCGACGGATTGGCAAAGGCGTGCGATGCTCCAGGATAGACATGGATGTCGACGGTCTTCCCGAGAGCCTTCAGTTCGCTTTCCATCTCGCGAACCTGTTCGACCGGGATGCCCGTATCCTCGGCTCCGTAGAGGCCCAAGATCGGCGTTTGTATCTTCTCGAGCTGATCGGAATCGGTGACCGGACGACCGTAGTACACGACGGTCGCGTCAATTTTGTCACCCAGCAGGATGGCCGTGTTCAGGGACCAGCCACCGCCGAAGCACCAACCGATCGTCCCGACTTTCTTGATCCCCTGCTTTTCGATCAGGAACTGATAGGCCTGACGAAGGTTCGAATCGGCGGCCGAAGGGTCCTGCATGGCGGCCTGCATCAGCTGCTGGGCCTGCTGTGGGTCGTCGGCTGATCTTCCGCCGTAGAGGTCCACGGCCAGTGCGACGTAACCCTGCCCGGCCAGCTTGTCGGTCATGGTTCGGATGTTGTCGTTCAAACCCCACCATTCGTGGATCACGATGATCCCGGAGGTCGTCTCGCCCTGCTTCGGCCGAGCCAGGTAGCCCTCGACGGACTTGCCCTCGACCGTCGCATAGGTCACCTGTTCATTCGTGACGTCGACGCCGGAAGTCTCCATCGAGGCGGCGCCCGGCACCGGGGCGTCCTGCGCGTGCTCGCGAGCCATCCGCTCGGTGTATTCCTGGTCGGACATTTGGTTCCGACCGCATCCGCTGCAGAGCAGAACGGTTCCCAACAGAGTCATTACAGTGAACTTCAAAGCCAGGTCCATGCTGTAGCCTCCTTGCCCGTAAGTGGTGCTGAGAAGAAGGGGTAACGTTGATTGCGATTATAGCGCTCGGACCACGATGCCGGATTCACCACGACGGCACGGCGCTGGGATTCACCACGACGGCACGGCGCTGGGACGCACCACGACGGCACGGCGCTGGGATTCACCACGACGGCACGACGCTGGGACTCACCACGACGGCACGGCGCCGGGACTCACCACGACGGCACGGCGCTGGGACTCACCACGACGGCACGGCGCTGGGATTCACCACGACGGCACGGCGCTGGGATTCACCACGACGGCACGCCCGATGACGAAGTATGTCGGCTGCAGCCAGGAGCCCAGACCGATCCAGTAGACCTGCAGGATGATCCACAGTGTCAGGAAGATACCCAGAGCCAGTCCCACTTCTCCTGCGCGCCGCCACCCCCGAAGCGATGCGACGGATCCGGCGAGACTCCCAAAGCCGTTGACAATCATCAGAATGAGCCCGGGTATGAGGAAATTCGAAAAAGGCGTCCCCTCGAGCCATTCAAGTCGGAAACGAAGGCTGGCCCCGGAAGGATCCATGACGAGCCCCAAACCCGCCGGCACCGCACCAATTCCGACCAGAAGTTGCAGAATGCCCAGCCACTTTCTTGCCCGCATGGCAACGAGGTTATTCCGTGCGGGTACGCAACGGCAAGTAGGAAAGCGCGAAAACGACCGAAGAGTCACCCGGATCTCCAGAGAAAGGAAAGATCGCGAGTTGCCATTCTTCCTCGTCCGTAGCGACGTGCTCACGCAGAGAGAGAGGATCCCTTGTTTTCGCGGATTGGCCGAGGTGTGACACCGTTGTGACCGGGATCCGCCGCACATTGCTGTGACGTCAAATGTCGTTTATAGTGTGGCCTACATGCGCGGTTTTGGAAGAGCGTTCACGTTTGTTCTCGCTTTCTTGGCGGCCTTTCTTTTGATGAGCCGAAACGCCAGTGCCTATGTCGACCCCGGCACCGGAAGCTATGTGCTTCAGATGATCGTGGCCGGTATCGCCGCGGCCGGGTTTACCCTGCGCCTGTTCTGGGGGCGCCTGAAGTTGTTGTTCAAGAAGTCTGCGAGTAAAGCCTCCGGTGAGAGTGAGTCCCCTGGAGAAATCGACTGAATTGCGTCTGGGGGCATCATTTCGTGATCCCAGCGGACATCTGTTTCGAGACGGAGATCGTCTGTTTCGACAGGTCAATGACTGTTTCCGGGATTCCTACGATCTCCTGATAGGTTCAGGGCTCTACCGGAAACTGAGTCAGGACGGTCGACTGATCCCCCATGAGGAGGTGGAGCATCCCGGAACACGTGTGGAGGGGGTCTACAGGATACTCGAGCCGGAGAAGTTGCCTTTCATCTCCTATCCCTACGAGTGGTGCTTCGGACAGTTGAAGGATGCCGCTCTGCTGACCCTTGAGATCCAGCAGGCTGCGTTGGCCCATGGGCTCACTCTGAGGGATGCCAGCGCCTTCAACGTTCAGTTTCGGGGTTCAGTTCCAGTCTTTATCGACACGCTGTCCTTCGGGCCCTACAACGAGGGTGAGCCCTGGGTTGCCTACCGCCAGTTCTGCCAGCATTTCCTGGCGCCGCTGGCCTTGGCGTCGCGGTGCGACGTCCGTCTGTGCGCCCTGTTGCAGCGACATCTCGACGGTGTCCCTTTGGACCTCGCCAGCCGTCTTCTGCCCGCTCGCACTCGTCTCAACCTCGGCTTTCTGACCCATCTTCACTTGCACGCCCGGTCCCAACGGCGGTGGGAAGGGAAGCAGATTGAGAAGCCTCGGCCGGTGAGCCGTCGCGGTTTGCTCGGGATCCTGAGTCACCTCGAGCGAACAGTCCAAAAGCTCCATTGGAAGCCTTCTTCGACGGTTTGGACCCGATACGACAACCAGACAAGCTACTCCCAGCAGGCAGCGCAGGAAAAGAGGGGGATCGTCTCCCGTTTCGTGGAGCGCGTTGAGCCACGAATGGTCTGGGACCTGGGAGCGAACAGGGGTGATTTTGCGCGTCTGGCGGCTGCGCGGGGCGCTGTCGCCGTGGGTTTCGAGTCGGATCCGGCCGTAGTGGAAGCGACCTATCAGACTTCGAAGGAACGGGGAGACAACACTTTTCTGAGCCTGTGCATGGATCTTTCGAATCCCAGTCCGGCGCTGGGATGGATGCACCGTGAACGCGATTCCCTGACTCAGCGCGGACCGGCGGATCTGCTGCTGGCGCTGGCCCTCGTTCACCATCTGGCTATCGGAAACAACGTACCCTTGCCCCAGGTCGCGGAGATGCTCGCCGGCCTGGGTGAGAGTCTCGTGATCGAATTCGTCCCCAAGGAAGATCAACAGGTCCAGCGTATGCTGGCGTCACGCGAGGACATCTTCTCCGACTATTCGGTCGAATGCTTCGAACAGGCTTTTCGTGCGTACTTTGACGTGCTGGAGAAGGAACGAATTCCCGACAGCGTGCGCACCGTGTACTTGATGAAGCGCAAGCAGGTGCCGATTCGGACTTCCGCGACGACTTGAGAGAACGAGGCACATGAGCAAAAAGGACCCGAACGCAGAACCCCGTTCCGACTGGATTGCCCTGGCCGCGATCAGCGTGCTGGTCGGTTTTGGCTATGTATTTCTCGAGTGGCTGTTCGTCGCGACCAAGCCTTCCTTCATGTCCTCTCTGCCTTGGGGCCAGAGACTGCATCTCCTCCTGGAAGCGGGTTTACCCTTCATGGTTTTCGCCCTCGTGCCCTGCCTGATTGCGGGGGCGCTGGCACACGCAGTCCGCGTGAGATGGGTTCGTCGCGGGTTGGTCATTCTGGCGGCGATGGTGCCCGGTCTGATGATTGCGGTACTGGCCACCCTCATGTTCGACAACTTCACGCTGACGGTCTTCGACTTTGGGATCCGGGGCGCATCCGGGCATCGCAAATGGTTCTACGACTTTGTGTTCCTCGCCGTGTTCGCAGTGGCATCCGGATCGATCTGGAAGGCGGCCCGACGGCCGAGTCGATGGTCTAAGCCTCCGGCCAAGATCGCTGCTGCGTTGGTCTTTCTTGCGTCGGCCGGAGTCGTCACCCTCTCGATCCCGGGAAGAGAGGAATCTGCAACAGGCGTGACGGCGCCGGACAGGCGGGGCGCATGGCCGAACATCGTGATCTTGGGCAGCGACGGCCTGGCTGCGATGAATACGAGCCTCTACGGCTACGAGCGTGAGACGACTCCCTTCCTGAAGGAACTCGCACAGGAGGCTCTCGTTTGTGACAATGCGTTCTCGAATGCTTCCCACACCGGAGCTTCGCTCGTCTCGATGCTTTCCGGGAAGCTGCCTACCGAAACTCGTGTGATCTATCCTCCCGACATCCTGCACGGCAAAAATGCTTACCAGCATCTTCCGGCGATCTTGAGACAGTTCGGCTACCACAGTATTCAGATCAGTATGAGGTTCTATGCCGACGTGTTCGATCTGAACATGCGTCACTCCTTCGACGAGGTCAATTCGCGCAGCCTCGAGGCGGGGACCTTGCCTCCCGTGTTTGTCTCTCTGTTCGGTCAGGACGTGTGCTTTTTCCTTGAAACGATGGCGGATCGGGTCGGGTCCAGAGTATTGCACCTGACCGGAATCCGACCGATGGTCGACGTCTTTGCCGAGGTGGCTCAGGCCAAGTCGCCGGTGGCCCATCACGATTCCGAGAGGCTGAGCGAGTTGTTCGATTTCATCGATTCGGCCGGGGAGCCGTTCTTCGCTCAGGTGCATCTCATGAAAACCCACCCTGGAGGATTCCACCCCAGCCGAAGACATTTCTCGCACGAGGGCAGTGATCCGAAATCGGTAGACGCGTACGACGACTGCATCCTCGAGTTCGACGGGAGGGTGCGACAATTGGTGGACTTCCTTCGTTCCAGGGGTCTGTTCGAGCACACCATCCTCGTCATCTATTCGGATCATGGGCCCCGATTCGTCACCAATCTCCGCGTGCCTTTGCTCTTTCGTTTTCCCCGGGGAGAACATTCCGGGCACATCCACTCGAATGTGCAACTCACCGACGTGGCGCCGACCCTTCTGGACGAACTGGGCTTGGAGAAGCCGGGATGGATGTCCGGACAGTCGCTCCTGCGGGGAGAACCCGACAGGTTTCGGCCGATTTTCAGCGTATTGCGTGTTTTGGGATCCGCAGTGAAGAAGCAAGGACTCTGGCGGCTGGAGGGAGCGAGTCTGTCCCCGCCATTCTTCTCACTGGGGAGGGTGACCGTCGTCGTCTGCAATGAGTGGTACTCCCTCAATCTGGCACGGCGACTCGAGAGAGGCGGACTGATCGAACATCATTCCTCCCCCTGCAGCCCGGATGAACTGCCCAGTCCGCAAGAGGAACGATCGATGATTGTCGATCACCTGCGGTCCGTGGGTTACGACGTCAGTTCGCTTTCAGAACCTTGAACCTTGAACCCCTCTCAATCTGCGATATCTTGAGATAGTGCCCAACTACGTCATCGGGGATGTCCACGGCTGTTTTGCGACGTTTCAGGCGCTCCTCGAGAAGATCCGCTTCCAGCCGGAGACGGATCGGCTCTGGTTTGTCGGCGATCTGGTCAACAAGGGGCCGGACTCCGTCTCAATGCTTCGGTGGACCTACGAACACAGAGATGTCGCACAGGTCGTGCTCGGCAACCACGATCTCCATCTTCTCCGGGTCTATCTTGGCCTGAGAGAAGCGAAGAGCAGTGATCGTCTCGACGAAGTCCTCACCGCAAGGGATGCACCGAAGCTGATCGACTGGTTGCAGCGCTGCCCGCTGGTCCTCGAGGTCGACGGCAGTCTGGTGGTCCACGCGGGAATCCTGCCTGTCTGGGGCATCGATCAGACCGTCTCGCTTGCCCGCAGAGTCCGAAAACGGTTGGGAACAAAGCCCAGACAGATTCTATCGATGAAGAACGGACGGCCTGAGCTCGACTGGATGTCGCCTCAACTGACCGGGGCTCTCCGCGTGTTCACTGCGGTCCGCTGCTGTGCCGGTCCCTCGATCCCGGACTTCGCCTACACCGGACCCCCTGAGAAGGCGCCGACCACCCTCAAACCCTGGTTTTCTTTTCCGTCCATCAACGACGCAGGCCGGACCTTTCTCTTCGGGCACTGGGCCGGGCTCGGCCTTCGGATCGAACCCCACGCCGTCTGCCTCGACAGCGGCTGCATCTATGGCGGTCCACTGAGCGCCTGGCATATCGAAGATCGGCGGATCTTCCAGGTACCAAATCAGAACGAGAGCGTGCCGATGGGGGATGAGTAGGAAGCTCCGGTTCTCCCGTCCTCCGGTTCTCCCGTTCTCCCCTTCTCAGCGGCGGATGACCCCATGAAACCGATAGAAGTCGCGCACGCGGGGGTCGGTCAGGATCGGACGGTGGATCTGATGGACGTGCAGCCCCGGGCCGCCGTTGATTTCAACGACGGTGAAGGCCTCGTCCGTAATCGCGACATCCCAAGCCAGGCAGGGAGCGAAGGCGAGGGCCCGCGCACCTTCGAGAATGGATCGAACCGTGTCCGGCCAATGAGGAACTTGCGTTCCTACAATCGGCGCTCCGGACTCGGGATGAGAGTCGAACCACCGGAGACGTTGATGCTCGTCCAAAGTGGCGGCCCGGCTGAGTACTCCCGTGGCCATATCCACTTCCGCGCTGAGACCCCCGTCCCCGCCCCTGAAGTTGTCGGCGGGATAGGATCGCGAGTTTCCGATCCGCTGTGCCACGGCGGCGATGAACGGGATCCCCGCCGAGTAGTCCCAGACCGTCAGAAATCGGATGGTATTGGTCGTCGAGGGAAACAGGTTGCGGGCATACTCACCCTGTTCGATGAATTCCGTGACAATGGCCGTTCCGAGGCGTCGCAGGAGTAGGCTGAGATCATCGTCCGGGATGGTGACGCCATTGACGCTCAGGGATCCTGCGTCGCAGGAGAGGAAGAGCAGGCCTACACCCTTCCAGCCCTTGGCCGGCTTGATCACGATCCGTCGAGCATGTTTGAGAACGCCCCGCACGCCCCGGACGAGATCGGATTCGATGCGTCCATCCGTGGGCCGGAATCCGGTCCGGCCCAAGCTGCCGAAGTAGCGGGGACAGGGTATGCCGGCAGCTTTCATCAGAAGCGGAAAGACCAACTTGTTGTTGACGATATGATCGAAAGAACCGTTGATGCGAGTTGCTCCAACCCACTGCTCGAAAGTCGAAAGATACTCGTGGGAGGGACGCTCGTTCAAACGATAGACCAGAAGGTCTCTCGTGGTAAAACCGGCATGCCGCAGACGGAACGTGATTCCCGGAGATATCGAGAACGAGGATTTCATCTGGACCAGAATGAACGTGAGCAGGCGCGAGACAACCCTCAAGCGAGCGGTCACCCAGTCGAAATCATCGATTCGAGGCGGCATCACACCGTAGCGCCGAAAGACGGACTCATTCATCCAGCTCAATCCTCTCTGCGCTCGATGGAGTTCTCGTTTTCGATCCGATGGCTCCGGAGAGCCCGGGCGGGCCGGATGAGCGTCCCGTTCCCGCCGGTGACGAGAGCAGTGTTTGCGCGGGCTTCAATTTCGCACGCTCCGCGCTCGAGACGCCCAACTTCCAGCACGTATCACACTGGATAGTCTTGCGGCAGTGGGCAGTCCAGCATGCGACCGCACCGACCTGGGCGAATGTCAGTCGCTCCAGGTGCTGTGACGTCCAGCCCTTGACCAGCACGACGTCGCCGGGACGCAGCTCCCCGGCCAGGAATGAGGCCGCCTCCTCAGGAAGAGTGCAGCAGAAGACCGAGGACTCCGGCAGTCCACCCTGAAGGGCCCCATAGCGGGAATGGTGGCCGCTTTCACCAACGAACAGTGCGAATTCGCACACCTCTGCAGCCCTTTGGCCGAGTCTCCGAAGGCGCCTCATTGTCTTGTCGTTGGTGTCCGACACGTCGCCGAAAACCGCGATCCTCCGACCCGCCCGCGCCTGTTCCAGGACCTTCAGAGCCGCGTCATACGACCGGGGCGATGCATTGTATTCGTCGCGAATCACTACCGCACCGCCGGGAAGCAGGACCGGCTCCATCTTTCCACGGCTGGGGGGCACGTTCTGAAGTACTTCGGCGGAGCGACGCAGATCAATCCCGCAGTGTCGCGCCGCCAGCATCGCCGCCAGAACGGAAGGGACCCAGTGAGTTCCGACCATCCGGGTTCGAACCTCGGCGCTCGTATCGCCATCAATCGCCAGAAACGAGAGCCGATCAGGCCAGCGGCTCGAGATCGAGGAGGCGCGTAGCTGGAGGCCGGATCCCGTGCCGAATTTCTCCACTCGGAAGCGGGGATCGACCGGGAAGGCATTCAGTCGGGCGTCGTCCCCGTTGAGGATCACCAAGCCGCCGGGCTTGAGGCCTTGCAGAATCTGCATCTTCTCATGGGCAATCTCATCCAGGGAGGCATAGTTTCGGATGTGAGTCGGAGCAGCGCCCAGGACGATCGCGACATCCGGACGGACCTGCGACGAGGCCGGGGCCAGGGTCCCCGGCTCACGCGTGGCCACTTCCAGCACTGCGAAGCGATGCCAGGGCCGAACCCGTAGAAGGTTCAACGACAGAAGGCGTCTCGCGTTTTGAGTGCCCACCGTACGGAAGGTCGAATAGTGGTCTCCCAGAATGGCGGCGAGGCAATCCTTGGCGGTGGTCTTTCCGAGGCTTCCGGTTATGGCAATGAAGGTGGTTCCACGGAGCAGCCGGCGCCACGCATAGGCGGCCCAGTAGAGCACCGGGCCAAGAAGGCCCAGCAGGCGGGCGAAGAAGACCTGGCGAAACCAGAAGTGCCAACGCTCGAATCGGAACGGCATGCAGCGGGTAGATTAGCACGCAGCGCCGAAGTTGATAGAATCATTGCGAGCCCAGAGGATCGGAGCCGCAATGAAGGATCGCAGAATCCCCATTTTGATCGTTTCGTGGTTGTTTACGCTGCCTCTTCCTGGCGCCCAGCTCAGCCCTCAACTCGAGTCCGAGGCGAAGGAAATCGAGACAATGCTGATTGCACCCTGCTGCTGGACGCAGCCCGTCTCCGAGCACTATTCTGCGGCAGCCGACCAGATTCGTACCGAGGTTCGCCAGATGCTGGCATCGGGAATGACGCGGGATCAGATTCTTCAGAAATACGTCGCTGAATATGGTCAGCGCATTCTTTCCAAGCCGCCGGCGCGGGGTTTCAATTCCCTGGTCTACTTCCTCCCGGTACTCTTTCTGATCGCAGGGGCCGGTGTCGCCGTACTGGTCGTGCGACGCCTAAGACCAGCGTCAGCCCCAACCGAACCGCCGGCCGCTCAGCAACCCGGCTCCAAATACTCCTCTCAACTGGACAAAGAGATGTGGGGCTGAGCGCCTGGGCGGGCCGTCCTGTCCCCTCTTGAAGCTTCCCTCTTTTCGACGACCGTCAATGCAAGAGACTGTTTCTGTCGATATAAGCTTCGAATGAGGATTCTGATCTTCAAGGGCCGCATAGGTCTGTCGGTTTCGCTGACCGGATTGTTCCTGTTCGCGGCCGTCTTTTCGGCGTTCGTGCTGACAGATGGACTGGGCTCTGAAATCACACCCGCGCAAGCGGAGCGGCGGATTCTTCTCTACTATCGGACGCAGATCTCCCACCGGCACCAGGCGGAGCTCCAGGCCCGAGGGCTCAGAATTCCGGGTCCGGATCTGGCTCGACGCTGGGGAGCTGAACTGAGACAGGTCCGCTCGTTTCGATTCTCCAACACGGAAGTGAAACGTCCTTGGATTGACTTGTTGAGCGACCTCCCCAACCACCTCGTGCGAACCCGTCTTCTCGACACCACCGGTCGCGAGAGGCTCTGCTGCTTCTGGATAAGCGCTTATCGATTCGATCGCGAATTGCCCACCTGGTCCTGGTACCTACTTCTCTGATTGCCGCCGTCCTGGGTGTCGCTGCTCGAGGGTCTTCTCCAAGGAAGGACGGCAGCACCAGGACACCGGACCGAGAATCTTCGGTTGCTTCCGCCGAGGGGGGCCTTTAATCTAGGAGAGGGGGCGCGTCGCGCGGGCCCGGGTTTCTCGCGTGGCACAGAGACGGCAGGAGCAAGCTTCCGTGGAGAGAGTGCCGAGGCTGCAGTGGTGGGTGGTTCCTGTTTCTTGTCTGCTGGGTTTCTTGCCGACTCCGGTCAGCGGGCAGGAGATTCCCGGCGAGCTCGACCTCGTGGCCGCGGTGCGACTGGCCCTCGATCATCATCCTGCCCTGAAGGTGAGTGACGCCGCTGTTGCGGGCGCCGAAGGGCTCATCGAGCAGGGACGGCTACGACCGAATCCTCTCTTTACCGTTCAGACCGAGAACTGGCGGTTTGGCGGAGATCCATCCTTTCACGTCGGCTCGGATCTGGATCTGTTCGCCTACGTCGCGCAACCGTTCGAACTGGGTGGGAAAAGGGAGCGGAGAGTCGAGCTTGCGGAGCAGGAGAAGACCGTCGCCGAGCTCCGGCGCCGGCAGCTCGAATGGCAGATTCGCCAGCAGGTTCGTCGCTCATTCTGGCAGGCTTTCCTCGCTCAACGTGAATTCGAGCTCCTCGAGGAGAATGCAAGGCTGTTCGAGCAAGTCACCAACTACCACGAAATCCGGGTGCGCGAAGGAGCTATGGCAGAAGCCGATCTGATCCGCGTGCGACTGGAAGAAGAACGCCTGCAGCTCACGAGCGAAGAGGCTGCGGTTCGCGCCGAAAGGTCCAGAACGGATCTGATCCGAGCCATGGGGGGAGGCCTCCATAGCCTTGACTTCAGGCTCATCGGAGAACCGACGACTTCGTTGCCCAGCCGGGGGATCGGAGTATCGGAGTTGCTGGAGCAGGTTCTGCAAGCCAGACCGGACCTGCAGTCGATGGCGGCGGACGTGGAGCGAGCACGGCGCCGGGTGCGCCTGGCGGAGGCTCGGTCGCGCCCGGACTGGGAGGTGATTTTCGGCTACAAGCGAACTGAGGGGTTCAACACGGTGCTGGGAGGAGTCAGCATCCCGCTGCCGATCTCTGACCGCAATCAGGGCAACATTCGATTCAATCAATCGGAGGTCGATCGGGCGGAGGCTCTTTTGCGGGAGCGTCAGCGTCAGGCCCAGACCGAGGTTGCAGGGGCCGTCGCCGCGTTGGGACGGCGAGCTTCCATGCTGCGTCGAATCGAGGAAGGGATGCTGGAGAGAGCCGAAGAATCCTGGCAAATCTCGCTGGCTGCATACCGGGAAGGGGCAACCGACCTCCTGCGACTGCTCGACGCGCAACGATCGAGGAACGAGGTGCGCCTCTTGAGGATCCGCACACGGCTGGAACTGCAGGTGAGTCTCGTGGATCTGGAGGAGGCTGTCGGTGTGGAGAACCTGCCTATCGGATTGGAGACTGTCGGTGTTCAACCTTGAACAGAGCTTAAACCCGGAGGCGGAACCGTCCTGGTTTGCGGAAGCGAGAACAGGGAGTTCTCGTTCCCCGATTCGCAGATTTGGATGGGGTCGGCTCAGGGAGGCGCTTTGGATCGCCGCCTTGGTCAGCGGCTGGTCTTGTACCTCCGCTCCTCCGCCCTCCGAACCCACGCCTGCGGCCCCATCCAACGAATTGCGGACGAGTCTCGACCTTGACCCGGAGGCAATCAACCTTGCCGGCATTGAGTTCGTGGAGGCGGTCAAAGCGGGCCTGCCGGAGACGCTCGAGGTAGCCGGCCGGATCGGAGTGAACGAAAACCGGACGGCGCGGGTCGGAGCACTGGCGGCCGGCCGGATTACGAACGTCCTGGCCAATGTTGGGGACCGGGTTCGGGAAGGCCAGACTCTAGCTCAGATTCAAAGCTATGAGGTCGATGACACGCGGTCTCAGTATGCCAAGGCCCGGGCGGAGCTCGATCGGGCCAATTCCCAACTCGAGTTCTCCCAGAAGGTCCGCGATCGCGCCGCTCGACTGTATGAACTGAAGGCCGGCTCGCTCGAAGAGCTGCAGCGTGCGGAAGCGGAGTTGCACCGCGCTCAAACCGAGATCGTCGTCATCCGTGCGGAGATGGGTCGTCTCGAAGAGAAACTCGAACAGCTGGGACTCTCCATCGAAGGAGCCTTCGAGGAATACGCAAAGCCGGGCGGCGCTCAGTCCGAACACTATGGCTCCCTGGAGCGCGTACCGGTGGTTTCACCGCTTACCGGGACCGTACTCCAGCGGTTGGTCACGCCGGGAACCGTCGTCAGCTCATCGGACGACGCCTTCATCGTGAGTGATCTGTCCACGCTCTGGGTCCAGGCTGAAGTTTCCGAGGCGTACCTGGCTTCACTCAGGGAGGGGCAGCAGGTTCAGGTGAAAGTCGAGGCCTATCCGAGCACCCTGTTCCCAGCTCGCCTCGCCCACGTCGGTGATGTCTTGAATCCCGCCACGAGGACCGTTCAGGTCAGGTGCGAAGCCCCGAATCCTCAGCGGCGGCTGCGCTCGGAAATGTACGCCACCGTGCTGTTCGACCTCGGAACGGGTGAGGAGACGATACTACTGCCCCGGGCCAGCGTTCAGAACGTCGACAACCGTGATCTGGTGTTCGTCCGAAAGGGGGATTCTTCCTTTGAAGTCCGGTCGGTCAAGTTGGGGCGTTCCACCGAGACTCAGGTATCGATACTGGAGGGGATTCACGCGGGTGAGCAGGTCGTGACGGCAGGCAGCTTCCTGCTGAAATCGGAGTTGCTCAAGGCCCGGATGCAGGAAGAATGAGACCGAGATGACGCTCAAAGGATTCGTCGATTTCCACCTGCACCATCGGTTCTTCGTGCTGGTCGGCCTGTTGGGTCTGATCGGTCTCGGTCTGTACTGCCTGAGCGAGATCTCGATCGACGCCTTTCCAGACCTGACGAACAACCAGGTCGTCGTCATCACGGATGCTCCCGGTATGGCGCCGGTGGAGGTGGAGCAGTTGGTGACGTTCCCGGTGGAGTCGGCACTGATGGGCGTTCCAGGCACCGAGGAGATCCGCTCGATCTCGAAACTCGGGCTCTCCATCGTGACGGTGGTCTTCGAAGACTCGGTGGATATCTATTTTGCCCGCCAACTCGTCAACGAGCGGCTGGCGGAAGCTCGCTCTCGGATTCCGGCAGGATTGGATCCGGCTCTCGGTCCCGTCGCAACCGCCTTCGGTGAGATCTATCAATACACGATCGAGGGTGAGGGCTACAGCCCGATGGATCTGAAGACTCTCCACGACTGGCAGATCAAGTATCAGCTGCGGGCGGTTCCCGGGGTTGGAGAAATCAACAGTTGGGGCGGATTCACCCGCCAGTACCATGTCGTCGTCGACCCAACGAAGCTGCGGAGTTATGCATTGTCACTGCGGGATGTCTACCAGCGGATCCGCGAGAACAACGACAACTTCGGCGGTGGATTTATCGAACACTCCAATGAGCAGTTCACCGTCCGCGGGATTGGCCGGGCGGTTTCGGAACGTGATCTCGAACGCATTGTTGTTGCCAGCCGTCAAGGGACCCCGATCTTCCTGAGGGACCTGGCCGCCGTCGAAGTGGGTCCCATGCCCCGACAGGGTGCCGTTACCCGAGACGGGATGGGCGAGACGGTTTCGGGCATGATCATCATGCTCAAGGGTGCCAACGGGAAGGTCGTCAACGAGGCCTCGAAGCAGCGGCTCCAGCAGATCAAACAGTCGCTTCCGGAGGGGGTCCGGATCCGCCCCTTTTACGATCAGTCGGAGGTCATCGATCGTACGATCCATACGGTCGAGCGCAACCTGCTGGAGGGCGGAGCGCTCGTCATCGCCGTGTTGTTCCTGTTTTTGGGCAACATCAGGGCCGCACTCATTGTGGCGGCTGTCATCCCACTCTCGATGCTGGTCGGATTCATCGGAATGTGGCTCTTCGGAATCTCGGCCAACCTGATGAGTCTCGGCGCCATCGATTTCGGTCTCATCGTCGACGGGTCGGTGGTGATGATGGAGAACTTCATCCGGCGGCTGCATTCAGCGGATGAAGAAGGCTTCTCCGCCTTTCAGGAGATTCGGTCCGCGTCACACGAGGTGGCTCGGCCCATCGTTTTCGGGATCGCGATCATCATCGCCGTCTATCTGCCCATCTTCACCCTTCAGGGGTTGGAGGGCCGTATGTTTCGGCCCATGGCGGTCACCGTGTGTTCGGCCATCCTGGGCTCACTGATTCTCGCGTTGACCGTCGTGCCGGCGTCTTCGGCGCTCCTGTTCCGCAAACGTATCCCTCAGCACCGCGAGAGGTGGTTCGGGATGCTGCGCAACGCCTATGCGCGGCTGCTGCCGTACTTTCTGGATCACCGTCTGGCCGTCGTCGCCGTGGCGCTTCTGGTCGTGACCGTCGCTCTGGGATCACTGCTTTATATCGGGACCGAGTTCATGCCGCGCCTCGACGAGGGCTCGCTGCTCATCGAGACGCGCAAGCTTCCCAGCGTTTCTCTGAGCGAGTCGGTCAAGATCAGCACGGAAATCGAAAAGATCGTCCGGCGGTTCCCGGAAGTGGAGAGCGTGGTGACCAAGATCGGACGTCCCGATTTGGCAACCGAGGCCATGGGCATTTATCAGGGTGATGTCTACATCGATCTGAAGCCCAGGGACGAGTGGACGACGGCTCATACCAAGGAGGGGCTGATCGACGCTTTCGACCGGGAGTTGAAGAAGTTCCCCGGCGTCTCATACAACTTCACCCAGCCCATGGCCATGCGTCTCGACGAAGTTGTCTCCGGCGTGAAAGCCGATGTGGCCGTGAAGATCTTCGGTGACGACGAAGAGATCCTGATGGCGAAAGCCGACGAGGTTCTTCGGTTGCTGGCGACAGTCGATGGGGCTGCCGATGTGCAGACCGAGGTTTTCTCGGGCGCCGCCGAATGGCGGGTGATTCCCGATCGCGCTGAATTGGCGCGCTACGGCCTCAACGTTTCAGACGTGCGGGATTTGATCGAAACGGCCGTGGGGGGCCGTCAAGTCACGGAGATCGTCCAGGGGCAGCGTCGCTTCGATGTCGTCCTCCGGCTTCCCGAGCAGGTCCGCCATGACCGCGAAACTCTGCTGCGTCTCCGGATGCGGGCTCCGGCCGGGGAGATCGTTGAATTGCGCCGGGTTGCCGACATCGTGCAGGCCAGTGCTCCCGAGATCATCAATCGCGAGAACAGTCAGCGGCGCCTGGTCGTGCAATGCAACGTCCGGGGGCGGGATCTGGGCAGCTTCGTTCGCGAAGCGCGGCCGCTGATCGGCGGTCGGGTCGAACTGCCTGCCGGCTACTATCTTCGGTGGGGTGGTCAGTTCGAAAACCAACAGCGCGCCATGTCGAGGCTGATGATCGTTGTCCCGGCGGTCATTCTGATCATCTTTGCGCTCCTGTTTGCCTCGTTCGATTCTGTCAAGCAGGCGCTGCTGATCCTGATGAACGTTCCCTTTGCGGCCGTCGGCGGAATCGGCGCGTTGTGGCTGCGTGACATCAACCTGAACCTCTCGGCGTCGGTCGGCTTCATCGCCGTCTTCGGGGTAGCCGTGCTCAACGGCGTCGTGATGGTTTCGCAATTCAACGGCCTCATCGAAGCCGGTGTTCCGGCCCGTCAGGCAATCATTCGCGGCGCCGCCGTCCGTCTGCGCCCGGTCCTGATGACGGCGCTGGTGGCCAGCCTCGGATTTCTGCCCATGGCCGTTGCGACGTCGGCGGGCGCAGAAGTCCAGCGGCCGCTTGCGACCGTCGTGATCGGAGGGCTGGTGACGTCGACTTTGCTGACCCTCATCGTGCTGCCGAGTCTCTTTTCGATTTGCTGCGAACGGCCCGAGTAGGACAACCGTCCCCGGTTGTCCCGCTGCCCCGGTCGAACATGCGCGGCACTGCCCGTACGGACGCAACGGATTCGATGCGCCGGCCAGCTTTCCTGCTTGCTGCAACCCCGGCAGTGGGACAAGCATGGAAGCTTATCCTACGCGAGGGCCAGATTTGGATCGGGGGCCAGGTCCCAGGGGTCCGAATCGCCACGGCACAGGCGCAGATAGCCCGCCGCCGCGATCATCGCGGCATTGTCCGTCGTCAGGCTGGGATGAGGGTAATAGACGGGGAGATTTCGCGCTCGGAAGAACTCGGTGAAGGCACTGCGAAGAGCACGGTTGCAGGAGACACCGCCGGAGAGATGTACGGAGCCGACTTCGCGGTCTTCACGAGCCTTGTCCACCCGATCGAGGAGTTGATCGATGATCGCGGCCTGAAACCCGGCTGCGAGGTCCAGTACGGACTTGGGAAGAGAGGCTTCCGCCAGCGGATTTTCCGGCTCGCAGCGCGGGATCTTGTGGAGGCGAACCTCGCGAAGGGCCGCGGTCTTGAGTCCGCTGAAGCTGAAGTCAAGGGCGCCGTCGGTAATCTTCGGCAGCGTGAAAGTGAATCGTGAAGCATCCCCCTCCCTGGCCAGCTGCTCGATGACGGGTCCTCCAGGGTAACCGAGGCCGAGGTACTTGGCGAGCTTGTCCAGAGCCTCGCCGGCCGCGTCATCCCGGCTCTTCGCAATGAGTTCGTAGCGGCCGATTTCCTGCAGGAGGTAGAGATTGGTATGTCCTCCCGAGACGACCAGCGACAGAGCAGGCAGCTCCGCTTTGGGATAGTCCAGGAAAACCGAGTAGATGTGGCCCTCGAGATGATTGACTCCCAGGAAGGGGATTCCCCGGGCGCAGGCGGCGGCCTTGGCATAGGCGAGGCCCACCAGGAGAGCGCCGACGAGCCCCGGACCTCGAGTCACGGCGACCGCGTCGATGTCTTTCCACGACATTTCGGCATCCTCGAGCGCCTGGTCTACGACGACGCAGATATTGTCGATATGTTCTCGACTGGCCAACTCCGGAACCACGCCTCCATAGCTGCGGTGCACGGAGACCTGTGAGGCGACTGCACTCGATCGGATTCGACGCCCGTCTTCGACGATCGCCGCAGCTGTTTCATCGCAGCTGGACTCGATGCCGAGGACTCTCATGCGGACTGCTCTTCCGCCCGATAGAGACTCTGCAGCGATTCTCGGTATGGGTCTCTGGCGATGCCGGCTTCGGTGATGATCGCCGAGACCAGTTCATGGGGCGTCACGTCGAAGGCAGGGTTCTCGACATGTATCTGATCCGGCGCGACTCGTTTGCCGTTGATTTCCGTGACTTCCAGGGTCGGTCGCTGCTCGATCGGAATCTCCGCGCCGGTCGGAGTGTCGAGGTCGATGGTCGACAAGGGAGCAGCCACGTAGAAGGGGATCCCGTGCTGGTGCGCCAGAACGGCCACGGTGTAGGTTCCGATCTTGTTGGCCACGTCGCCATTGGCCGCGATCCGGTCGGCACCGACGACGACCGCCTGAATCTTGCCGGCCCGCATGAAGTGCCCGGACATGTTGTCCGTGATCAGAGTGCAGGGAATGTGCTCCTTCTGCATTTCCCAGGCCGTCAGGCGCGCGCCCTGAAGAAACGGCCGGGTCTCATCGGCAAAAACCTGAATCGCCTTGCCGCTTTCCACCGCTGCGCGGATCACTCCCAGCGCCGTCCCGAAGCCGGCGGTCGCCAGCGCACCGGCGTTGCAGTGCGTCAAAACCGTGTTGCCCGAGTCGAGCAATTGCTGGCCGTGGAAGCCCATCCTCCGGTTGATTTCGATGTCCTCCTCGTGAATCTTGCGGGCTTCGGCCGCCAGTGCTTCCTGGATCTCGGCCAAGGGCTTCTCGCGGCAATCCTGGAAGACCCTGGTCATCCTCTCGATCGCCCAGAACAGATTGCGGGCGGTCGGGCGAGTCTCGGCAAGGATCCGGCAGATGTTCTCGAATCGCGAATTCAGCTCTTGTTTCGAATCGAGATTCCGCATACCCAGCGCAATGCCCATCGCGGCGGCGACACCGATGGCCGGTGCACCGCGAATGACCATCGTCCGGATCGCATCCGCCACCTCATTCACGGTCCGGTAGGTGTTGTAGACCTCTTCGGTGGGGAGTAGGCGTTGGTCGATCATGACGACCCCGTGGTCGGTCCATTCAATCGTTCGAATCATGGGGGACCAGTGTAGTACAGGATGGCGGTGGGTGAGAATGTTCCGAGTTCCGAGTCTCGAGTTCCGAGAGTGGGAGATGCATCTGGCTTGTTCAGGCGATTCGACGCGGCTTCGCTGGTGCGGGTTCAAGGTTCGCGGTGCAAGGTCCAACGGTTCCTTCGGTCTGCTCGGTTTCGCCACCTCGTCCCCGTGGAAGCGCCGGCGTCGGTCAAGGTGGTGGGCAGTTCAGTCAAAAGATCGTTAGAATGTTCCTTCATGGCCGCGACTACAGGGTTGGCAGCAGGGGCGAGCGGCGTGCCCGACTGGGATCCTTGCCGAGCGACGGGAGGCGAAAACTGAACCGGGACAGAACTCGCGAGTTCTGCCCCGGCTCCGCGTGGGAGGAGAGGGTCGAGTAGTGTGCTCTCATTCTTTATACGACGTCGATTCACGAGAGTTCGCTTCGGACCGAATTAGATGGAAGAAATAAGACGTCTCTACCCCTATGTACGGCAGTATTTGCCGCTCGTCGTGCTGGCGGTCGTCCTCCTCGTGCTTTCCGGGTTTCTGGAAGCTGTGATCGTGATGCTGCTGGCTCCGATCTTCGACCAGCTGGCCCCGAGCGTGGCAGGAGCCGCGTCGAACAACAAATTCGCATTCCTGCAGAGCTATCTGGGTTTGCACGGGCAATCCTACCTGCTGAAGGTTGCGGTCTTTCTGGTCGTGTTTTCACTCTTCAAAGGCGTGTTCCTGTACGTGGCGGACTACTCGATGAACCTCAGCGGCGAGAAGCTGGTGGCAACAGTCCGGAAAGATCTCTACAGTCACCTGCTGAACCAGTCGCTGGCCTTCTTCTCCCGCTTTCCGACCGGGAAACTGATGGCTCGTGCGATCTCCGATACGGAACGTATCCAGGAGGCCGTCGGAAAGCGCCTGACCGACTTCGTGCGCCAGATCTTTCTCCTGCTCTTCTTCCTGGCCCTGGTTTTTTACGCCGACTGGAAGCTGGCTTTGCTTTCCTTCGGCATCGCCCCTCTGGTCCTGGTGATCACGATGCGACTCGGAAGGAGGATTCGTCGCGACAGCATCCGCAGCCAGGAGAATCTGTCCGATATCTCCCATGCCCTGCAGCAGACCATGTCGGGCCAGAAGATCGTTAAGGCCTTCGTAGCGGAGGATTTCGAAAGAAACCGGTTCAGTGGTCTGCTCGACCGCCTGGTTCGGTCCAATCTGAAGATTGCCCGGGTCAACGCCCTCGGTTCGCCCCTGATCGAATTCATCGGGTATGTGGCCTTCGTTCCCTTCCTTCTTTACTTCAACTACAAGATAAGCCGGGGTTTCACCTTGAGCGCCTTCGTGGTGTTCGTGGCGGCACTGTTCCGGCTCTATGAGCCCGTTCGCAAACTTTCGCGCATGCACCTGTTCTTTCAGCAGACCTTTGCTTCGGCTCATCGGATCTTCGAGCTGCTCGACACCAACCTCGAGGTAGACGATGTTCCCCATGCCGTCGAACTGAACCCCTTCCAGCGGGAAATTCGCTTCGACCGAGTCTCCTTTGTCTATCCGGAGGGGACGGAGGTACCCGTGCTCGACGACATCGACCTGAGTATTCGCAAAGGTGAAATCGTCGCTCTGGTCGGGATGAGCGGTGCCGGCAAGACCACGATGGTCAGTTTGATTCCCCGATTCTATGACACGGTCAATGGGAGCATTCGGATCGATGAAACCGACATCCGCGATGTGACCTTGCGGTCGCTCAGGGCGCAAATTGCGCTGGTGACGCAGGATACGTTCCTTTTCGATGATACCGTGCACAACAACATTGCGTACGGTTCGCAGGATGCACCGGTGGAGGCCGTCATCGAGGCGGCCAGAGCGGCCTTCATCCACGACTTCATCATGGAGTTGCCCAAGCAATACCAGACCATGATCGGCGAGAGAGGACACCGGCTCTCCGGGGGGCAGCGACAGCGGATCGCGATTGCTCGAGCCATCCTGAAGCAGGCGCCGATTTTGATTCTGGATGAAGCCACTTCCGCCCTGGATTCGGAGTCGGAGCGCCTGGTGCAGCAGGCGCTCAACAACCTCATGCAGAACTGCACGACCCTGGTCATCGCGCACCGGCTCTCGACGGTGCGGCTGGCGCATCGGATCGTCGTTTTGAATCAGGGGAAGATCGTCGAGCAGGGGAATCACGATACGCTGATGCAGCGCTCCGGGATCTACCGGCGGCTCTACGAACTGCAGTTCGCCGATCTTGCAGTCGAGCCCAATTTCAGCTGAGGGGAGGGCAACAGCATGTACAGTATGACGGGCTTCGGCCACGCCGAGGGCTCCTTCGGGGACATCCAGGTCTCGATGGATGTCAAGTCGGTCAACTCCCGCTATCTCGATTTCAAACTGCATCTGGGCCGCGAGTGGCTCGAACTGGAGCCGCTCATGAAGAAAGAAATCGAGGCCAGGCTTGCGCGAGGGCGGGTCGATGTCTTCGCCGACATCCAGTCCACTTCACCCGACCTGCTGGTCCTGAACGAGGGTATTGCGCGCAGCTACCTGGCCGCCGCCGAGAAGCTCAAGGACTGGGGTGTGGATGGAGACCTCGATGTGGCTTCCGTCTTCGGGCTTCCGGGCGTTCTGGGCAGGGGGGCAACGTCGGTCGAAGCCGTCCGGGAGCCGGTCCTGTTGACTCTCCGGGAAGCGCTCGGTGCGCTCCTGCAGGCCCGTGGACAGGAGGGGAGGGCGCTCGAAACGGACATCACCGATCGGCTCGCAAACTTCGCTTCTCTGGTCGAAGTGATCGAATCGGCGGCGGGAAGGATTCGCCAATACTACGAAGAGCGGCTGCGCAAGCAGATCGACCGGCTCTCGGCCGAGTTTCAGTTCGACGAGACGCGTCTTGCGCAAGAGATCGTCTACCATGTGGAGCGCTCCGACGTATCGGAAGAACTGCGGCGTCTTCAGAGTCACATCCAGCGATTTCGAAGCTACCTACGTGAATCCGCGGGCCCTCTGGGTAAGAACCTGGACTTCCTCTGTCAGGAAATGAATCGAGAGGTGAATACCGTTCTGGCCAAGTCGGCACTCGTGGATCTGACCGATGCAGCCGTTGAGGCGAAGGCCGAAATGGAGCGAATTCGGGAGCAGGTGCAAAATGTCGAATAGGGGCAACGTCCTGATCCTCAGCGCGCCGTCGGGTTCAGGCAAGACCAGCCTGGCACACCGGGTGCTGCCGCAGTTGAGCAACCTGCGATTCTCGGTGAGCCATACCACCCGTCAGCGTCGCTGCGGGGAGGAGGACGGCAAGGAGTATTTCTTCGTGACGGATGCTCAGTTCGAAGAGATGGTTCGTCGGGATGCGTTTCTCGAGTGGGCAAAGGTCTACGGGAACTACTACGGTACGAGCCGTGAATTCGTCGAAGCCCAGCTGGAGACAGGGACCGATGTGCTCCTCGACATCGACATCCAGGGTGCGCTGAAGGTCAAGGAACTGGTCCCGGATGCCGTCATGATCTTTGTCATGCCTCCTTCGTTTGGCGAACTCGAGGCTCGCTTGAGAGGCCGCGGCCTGGACGACGAGGACGTGATCGAACGCCGTCTTCAGGTTGCCAGGGATGAAATCAAATACTATAGGGAGTACAACTTCGTTATCATTAATCGCGATCTCGAACAGTCGGTTGCGGAGTTGAAGGCCGTGATCACCTCGATTCGGTGCCGGGTCGAACGGCGGAAAGCGCAAGCCGAGGAGATCGTCGAGACGTTTCACAGTTAAGAGAGGAATCAGCAGTATGAGCCTGAGAATCCCCGAGGAGTTCGATAGCAAATTCCGGTTCATTTTGGTGGCAGCGGAGCGTGCCAAGCAATTGCAGAACGGTGCGCCGCCCAAAATCAACGTCAAATCCCACAAGCCTTCGTATATCGCCATCAAGGAGACGCTCGAGGGTCTCGTAGATTGGGAGATTCTCGAGGAAGAGAACAACGAGTGAACGTCATCCTGGGCGTGACCGGCTGCATTGGTGCCTACAAAGCGGCCATCGTGCTTCGGCTGCTGCAGAAGAACGAAATCGCGGTCTACCCGGTCATGACCCACAGCGCCACGAAGTTCCTGGGCCCGCTGACGCTGGAGAAGCTGTCCGGAAATCCGGTGGTCAGTGATTTGTTCGGTTCGGAATCCTCGGAGATTCAGCACATCGCTCTGGCCCGGCGAAGCGGTCTTCTCCTGGTGGCTCCTGCGACGGCCAATATCCTGGCCAAGTTCGCATCCGGAATCGCGGACGACTTCCTCAGCACGATCTACCTGTCCACGACCACACCGGTGATGGTGGCGCCCGCCATGAACGTGGAGATGTGGCACCATCCGGCCACCCGTGAGAATCTCGAGAAACTGCGTCGTCGTGGCGTGTTCGTCGTCGAGCCGGGAGTCGGCTATCAAGCCTGCGGAGAAGAGGGCGAAGGACGGCTGGCCGAGCCTGATGAGATCGTGCGGCAGGTTCTGCGTGTCCTGTCGCGCAGTGGTTCGCTCGGAGGCAAGCGCGTACTCGTGACCGCCGGACCGACAGTCGAAGACATCGATCCTGTTCGATACGTCTCCAATCGCTCATCGGGCAAGATGGGTTACGCCCTGGCGGCGGAAGCGGTCAGACGCGGAGCGAACGTCTGCCTGATCAGTGGACCCGTCAGGCTGGCTCCGCCTGCCGGAGCGGAGCTCGTGCTGGTTCGATCCGCTGCTGAGATGGCTCGGGCCGTCTTCGAACGATTCGGCGACACCGACATCGTCGTTCAGGCCGCTGCGGTGGCCGACTATCGCCCGGTGGATCGAATGGAGCAAAAGCGGAAGAAGTCGGGTGAGCGATGGAGCCTCGAATTGGAGGCTACGCAGGATATTCTGAAAGAACTGGGAACGCGCAAGAGCCGCCAGTTTCTGGTCGGTTTTGCTGCGGAGTCGGAGCGGCTCGTCGAGAATGCCCGCGAGAAGCTCCGTGACAAGTCTCTCGATCTGATCGTGGCCAACGACATCAGCATTCCGGGATCGGGCATCGAAGCGGACGAGAATCAGGTCACATTGATCGACCGGGACGGGGAACTCGTCGACGTGCCGCGCCTCCCCAAGATCGAAGTCGCCAGAAAGATCTGGGACAACATCGAACATCACTTGTTCTCTTGATTTGAGTCACAGGAAACGCGGATGAAATTCGGTTTGGCATCCATCATCGGTCGTCCGAACGTGGGGAAATCGACCCTCATGAACGGGCTGATCGGCACCAAGATTTCCATCGTCAGCGACAAACCGCAGACGACAAGGGCGCGGATCCTGGGAGTGCTCAACCAGCCGGACGTGCAGATCGTCTTCGTGGACACGCCGGGAATCCATCGTCCCGGGCATCGCCTGAACGAACGCATGATGGCGGAGGTCGAAGAGGCGATGAGGGAGGTCGATCTGCTGCTGCACATGGTGGACGCCTCCGAGCGCTTGGGGAAAGGTGAGAAATTCGTACTCGAGATGGTGCGCTCAGTCGAGGCCCGGAAGTTCCTTCTGCTGAATAAGGTGGACAAGATCAACAAGGCCAAGGTGCTGCCCATGATCGAGTCTTTCAGCGAGGAGGGGATCTATGACGAGATCTTCCCGCTGTCGGCCCTGACCGGCGAGAACGTGGATCTTCTGCTGGAAACGATGGTTCGGTATCTGCCGGAGGGCCAGCCCATGTATCCGCCGGAGTACCTGACCAACCAGAATGAGCGTTTCCTGGTGGCCGAGATCATCCGGGAGAAGGTACTCCATCACACACGGCAGGAGTTGCCTTACACGACGGCGGTACTCATCGAGGAGTTCGACGAATCGAAGCGGGAAGAAGGATTTGTCCGCATCACGGCATCCATCCTGGTCGAGAAGGACGGGCAGAAGAAGATCGTCATCGGGCGGGGCGGCAAGGTCGTCAAGCAGATCGGTATCGAGGCCCGTCAGGAGATCGAAACCCTGCTCCAGGTTCGACAGATCTTCCTCGGCCTGAATGTCAAGGTGGAGCCGGGCTGGCGCAACAAGGAGCCGCTGCTGGATGCGCTCGGCGTAGGCTGGGGGCGGAGCGGAACTGAAGTGTCATGAACGATCCGACTGATGAACTCGCAGAGCAGCTGACATTCTTCTCTGAGTTGGGAGTCACGGACCTGGACATCCGGGAAAGGGAATCGCAGGTCACGGAGTCGCAGCCCGCAGTTTCTCTCGCCGATATCCGTGAGGAGCTCGGCGAGTGTACTCGATGCAAGCTTCACAGCGGTCGAATCCAGATCGTATTCGGAACCGGCGATCCAAACGCTGATCTGATGTTCGTCGGTGAAGCCCCGGGGGCGGACGAGGATCGTCAGGGCGAGCCGTTCGTGGGAAAAGCCGGTCAGTTGCTGACCAAGATCATTGCGGCCATCGGTCTCAGCCGTGACCAGGTGTACATCGCCAACATCCTCAAATGTCGGCCTCCCAACAATCGGGATCCCCAGCCGGACGAGGTCGCGTCCTGCGAGCCTTTTCTGTTCAAACAAATCGACTCGATTCAGCCGATGATGATCGTTGCACTCGGGAAATACGCGGCGCAGACTCTGTTACGATCCACGGTGCCGATCTCTCGTCTGCGCGGTCGCTTCTTCAGTTATCACGGGGTTCCTTTGATGCCGACGTTTCACCCTGCCTACCTTCTTCACAACCCGGGCGGCAAGCGGGAAGTGTGGGAGGATATGCAGAAGGTCCGGGATACGCTGAAGGAACGGGGCAGCCGCTACTATCACTAGACGAACCCCGACTCTTTCCGAGCTTGCGATCGTCCTGACACTTCTTCCGGTTCGTCATGGGTTGGCTGTATCAATGGAAGATTCATGTACGCTGATGTTGCTGTTCCCCTGGCAGTCCGGCAGACATTCACCTACACCGTGCCCGACGAGCTGTGCGAGTCGATCAAAGCCGGATGCCGGGCTCTCGTTCCCTTTCAGAATCGTCACCTCATCGGCCTGGTGGTCAAGCTTCGGGACGAAGCGCCGATGGGTCGATACAAGCCGCTCTCCAGGATCCTCGACGTTGCCCCCGTCTTGACGCCCACGTTGATTGATCTGGCCGACTGGCTGAGCCGCTACTACTTCGCGCCGCCGGGGGAGGTCTTCAGGATCATGCTGCCCCCCGGTCTGCTGGCCAGGAAGGCGTCGCCGGATCAGAATCCCGAAGCCTTCTGGCCGGTACGCAGACAGCAGGCGGTCGTCGAAGTGGTCGAAGCCTGTCAGGCCCGTCTGACGAAGCGCCAACTGGAGATCCTCCAGCATCTCTCCGAGGAAGCACTTCCGGTCCTGGTCCGGGATCTGATCAAAGAGGGCGCCGCTACGGCCGCCATCCTCAACGCACTTCAGAAGAAAGGGGCCATCCGCGTGGATGCCGTGGATCTTTATCGATCCCCCTGGCGGCGCCCCCGTGTCGAGGAACCGACTCGGCACGTACTCACCGAGGAGCAGCGGACCGTTGTGGAGCAACTCGGAGCGCAGATTGCTTCGGGCGGCTTTCACAGCTGCCTGGTCCACGGAGTCACGGCCAGCGGCAAGACCGAAGTCTACCTGAATCTCATCGAGAAGACTCTGAAATCAGGTCGTACCGCGCTCGTCCTGGTCCCCGAAATTGGGCTGACACCTCAGATTTCGAGGCATTTCCGAGGGTGGTTTGGAGATCGGGTGGCCATACTCCACAGCGCCTTGTCCGACGGCGAGCGCTTCGATCAGTGGCGGCGGATCCGGCGGGGCGATGCAGCCGTCGTCGTCGGCACGCGTTCGGCCGTGTTTGCGCCGCTCGGCCGGTTGGGCCTGATCATCGTCGACGAAGAACACGACAGCTCGTACAAGCAGAACGAGACCCCCCGGTACCACGGTCGAGACACCGCCCTGAAGCGCGGTCAGCTCGAGCAGGCCCTGGTCGTCATGGGCAGCGCCACGCCACAGCTCGAGACCTATCATGGCGCCGTGTTCCGGAAACTCCATCAGTACCTGCCGATCAGAGTCCGGATTCTGGAGCGGCCTCTCCCTTCGGTTCATATCGTCGACATGCGCTCGGAGTTCGAACACCATGGCAAGGGCTCTCCGTTCAGCAGTCTGCTCCGACAGATGATCAGGGAACGGTTGACCCGCCGTGAACAGGTTCTGATCCTTCTCAATCGGCGAGGGTATGCACGATGTCTTCTCTGCCGAAGTTGCGGCAACACGGAGACCTGTACGGCTTGCAGCATCACACTGACCTACCACCAGGAGATGAATCGGCTGACCTGTCACTACTGCGGTTACAGTCGCTCCGTTCCGACCCGGTGCCGGGAGTGTGGCAAACCCTATGTTTACTATGTAGGAGAAGGAACCGAGAAGATCGAAGAAATCGCCCGGCTGGAGTTTCCCGAGGCCGTCGTGAGCCGGCTCGACCGGGATACGTCCCAGCGAAGGGGGAGTCTCGAGACCATTCTCGAGGACTTCGCCGAGGGCAGGACGGACATCCTGGTCGGGACACAGATGATCGCCAAGGGGCATGACTTTTCCGGCGTCACACTGGTCGGCGTCCTGGATGCCGATGCAGGATTGAAGCTAGCCGATTTCCGGGCCGCCGAAAGGACGTTCCAGCTGGTGACGCAGGTGGCGGGAAGAGCCGGGCGAGGCGATCAGCCCGGCGAAGTCGTCATTCAAACCTACTATCCCAATCACTACAGTCTGAAGTACGCGTGCACGCAGGAATTCCTCCCTTTCAGCCGCCAAGAGCTCCAGTTTCGCCGCAAGTTTCGCTACCCACCCTATTCTGCTATGGTGAACCTGCTGTTCCGAGATCGTGTCGAGGCAAAGGCCTCGCACATGGCACGCGAGTTGGCGGGTAAACTAATAAGGTATCGCGACGAGTTATCGAATCCGTCCCGGATGCGAATACTCGGTCCCGCACCGGCGGCGCTCGAGAAGCTGAAGAACGAGTACCGCTGGCAGGTCCTCGTCAAGACAACGAGCCGCCGGGAGTTGCACGAGGTTCTCGGTCGAGCTCTGAGCGATCTTCGCGGTGAGGGCCACAGACTCGAACGTCTGATCGTCGATATCGATCCGATCAGTTTGTTGTAGGCCATGTTTCAGATTACCCAAGCTGTTTTGGAGGAGATGCTGGGACACGCAAAGAACGCCATGCCCTTGGAATGCTGTGGCTTGTTGGCCGGTGAAGCGTTCCTGGCGGACGAGTTGCTTCCCTGTACCAATGAGAATCGCAGCCCGACCTCCTTCTCCATCGCGCCTGTGGAGCTTTTTGATTCCTTCCGGAGGCTGCGCAGGGCAAGCAGACGGCTGCTGGGGATCTACCATTCCCATCCCGGCGGCCCGGAATACCCGTCGCGCCGAGATGCTGATGAGTTCGAGTATCCTGAGGCCGGCTATTGGATCATCTCTTTGCACCGGCCATCGCCTGTAGTACGCTGCTTTCGCTGGACCGGCTCGGGTTTCGAAGAGGCCGCCTTTCAAACCGTCAGATCGGACGCACAGACCAGAGAGCAGGTCCAGGAAGTCGAGAGAGGAGATCTTCCTTGAACACGGTTCCATCCGAAACCAAGGTAAAGGCGTCAGGTGTTTTCGACGCGGTAAGGGACCTGGGCCCCGCCGATCTCCTCGACTTTCTCGAGCAGATGGCGCTGTTGTTGCCCGACGAGGTTCGCTATCGGCTGCGGAGGGTTGTCGCCTCGGCGGGTGGGCGCAAGGATGCGCTTCAGCGTGCCCTGGAAGTCGTCAGGACGCAGTGGGAAGGGCTTCAGGCCGAAGATAAGGTTCGGATTGCGGTCATCGGGCCGGCTCGCACCGGAAAGTCTTCTCTGATCGCCGCGATTGGTGAGGGCAGCGTCGAGAGGATCGCCTCGCTGTTCACCGTCTACGACCTCCAGGGTCTCGACGAATACCTTGGCTACGGCAAAGGCGAACGGGTTCTTTCGGATGTCCGTAGCGCCGACGTGATCTTGATGGTACTGGATGGGAGCGCCGGGATCACCGGCGCTACGAGCGATCTGGTCCAGGAATTCGCCGTGCTGGCCAAGCCTATCGTTCTCGTACTGAACAAGATGGATCTGGTCGAAAAGCCTCGAAAGGCGGTCGCTGACGCCAGACAGGCCTTCGGGAAGTCGGTGGTTCCGACATCGGTTCGGGATCCTCAGTCCATACGCAGGCTTCTGAAGCGGATCGTCTCAGTGCATCCGCAGTCCCTGTATGCATTGTCTCGACAACTGCCTTCCTTCCGTTCCAGCATCTGCAGAGGCATCGTGAGTCAGGCCGCCTTCGGCACCGGAGTGATCGGCGCCCTGCCGCTGCCGATCAGCGATCTTCTACCAATCTCAGCAATCCAGGTCTCGATGCTTCTCAAGATTGCTCGAGCTCATGGCTTCCTGATCAATCGGGAGCGAGCCCGGGAACTTCTTCCACTCTTGGGCGCCGGGCTTCTGGTACGGGAAGGTTGTCATCGCCTGCAGGAGTGGGTGCCGGACAAGTCCAAGTTGCTCTCCATCGCGGTGGGCGGTACCTGGACCTATCTGGTCGGGCTGGCCACTGTGGAGTACTTCAATCGATTGTGTGCAGGAGGCGAAGCCGGCCTCCTCTCTTCTGAACAGGTGGCCAATGACTGAAGAAAAGGCGGGGCCGGGAGATGGCGGTGGAACGACGAGGCTCCAGCGATGGTCCGAGTCGGTCGATTCCGAGTTGTACGATGAGCTGTTGAACCGCTATGAGCGGGTGCTGGTGTTCGCCGGTCAGCTCCAGGAGAAGCTGAAGAGCCAGAGACTCCTTCAAGAAAAGAACGAGGGTCTGGAGCAAGAGAACCTGCGCCTGAGAAGGGTGGTCTCGGCCGGGGAAGCCTACATGAAGGTACTTGAAAAGGTTCTCGAGGCTGTCGGCGTCGGCAGTTCCGAAAGAGACGCTGACGACGATTCGGACCGTAAAGCCTGAGTCGTTCCTTCACATTCTCTTCCCAAAGACTTCACAGGCATGTAATTCGTCTGACACAAACGTCTGCTACTTTGCCCGCAACATGGGAACCGGTTTCGGGTCGGGACGGCTCCGCGGTTCGGGACCGGTCAATGACAGGGCAAAGCTGGTATGGCCAAGATTCTTGTAGTGGACGACGACCAGGATATCCTTGACCTTTTGAGCTTCAACCTGAATAAGTCCGGGTTCCAGTGCGTCACCGCGCCCGAGGGGAGGCGTGGAATGGAACTCGCTCTCAGCGACGATCCCGATTTGATCGTTCTCGACGTGATGATGCCGGGAGAGAGCGGGGTCGAGGTGCTGAAACGGCTCAAGTACGAGCCACGGACGAGGGATTTGCCGGTCATCATGCTGACCGCCAAGAGTGAGGAGGTCGATCGCATTCTGGGTCTCGAGCTCGGCGCCGATGACTATGTGATCAAACCCTTCAGTGTTCGCGAACTCATGCTCCGAGTTCAGCGGATTCTGGAGCGCGTGGACCAGACGGCGGTCTCGGACAGTGCCGTTCTGAGATGCCATGGCATCTCTCTCAACAGCGATCGGTACGAGGTACGCGTCCAGGGCACTCCGGTTCGGTTGACGACGACCGAATTCAACCTGCTCGCCTATCTGTTGAAGAACAAGGGACGAGTGCTGTCGCGCGATCGTCTGCTCGAACAGGTCTGGGGTTACCGGTACGGGGGTACGACAAGAACGGTCGATACCCACATCCAGCGCTTGAGAGACAAGCTCGGACCTGAATCCGACTGCATCGAGACCGTGCGTGGTGTCGGGTACAAGGTCGAAGTCGCCCGAAACTGACTGCTCGGTTCCCCCAACGTTTGGGTTGCGGTTCGCCCAGACTCTGGCCTCGAGGTGGCAGAGTCTGCTAGATTTCTCCCGAGCGGTGCAAGCTCGAAACCCGGTATCGGTCTGAGGGATGTCTTTTCGAATCAAAGTACTGGTGTCCTTTCTTCTGGTGATCGGTCTGTCGATCAGCCTTTTCTATCTCTGGACTGCCCGCAGTTTGAACGGTTTCCTGATCGATCTCGGCGTCGCCGACCTGGATCGTCAGGTCGATGTCCTGCTTCCCCTGATTCATACCGACGATCCCAACCTCGACAGCTTCATCGACGGGGTTGCCTCGCGTGGTTCATTTCGGGCGACGGTGATCGCTCCCGACGGCAAGGTTCTGGCCGATTCGGAATTCTCGGGCCCGGCCCTCCAGGCGATGGAGAACCATGCGGGGCGGCCCGAGATCACCGAAGCCAGGATAGTGGGCGAAGGGCACATCCTGCGCTACAGCCATTCGACCTCTCAGGAACTCGTCTACGTCGCCAAGCCGCTGCCGCGACACCAGGGCTTTCTCCGTTTGTCGAAGAGGCCGAGCGACATTGAGAACTGGTCTCACGATTTCAGACGGGCCCTGGGCCTCATGGCACTGTTTCTGCTGGCGGGCGGAGGCCTAGCGGTTTGGCTGCTTACGCGTAGGTTGACCGGCTCGGTGGAAACCCTGTCGGTGGTTGCCCGTCGGATCGGGCGCGGCGACTTCGTGACGAGCATTCCCGTGCATTCGCGAGATGAGGTTGGGAATCTGGCTCGTCTGATGGAACAGCTTTCCACTCGTCTGGAGCAGCAGCTTCAGCTTCTGGAATCCGAACGAAATCACCTCAATGCGGTCCTCAACAGCATGAGTGAAGGCGTGCTCGTCATCGACAAGAGAGGGCGTATCGTCGACATGAATCCGGCCCTTCGAACGATGCTCCAGGTCGATGGGGAACCCCGAGGGCGATCACCCCTCGAGGTGATCAGGAATACAGACCTGAGCGACAGGATTCATGAGGTCCTTCAAGACGGCACGCAGAGTGAGCTGGAACTCCACGATGTGGGGCAGATCTTCCTTGCTCGGATCGCCCCGATCGGAGCTGCCGAAAGAACGGCTGGGGCCGTGGTCGTCTTCCACGATATTACCGAGCTGCGCCGGCTCGAGACGGTCCGAAAGGATTTCGTTACGAACGTTTCGCACGAGTTGAAGACCCCCCTGACTTCGATCCAGGGCTATGCCGAGACGCTTTCCCACGAGGAAAGCCTTCCGCCGATTTACCGTGGTTTCGCCGAGAAGATCTATCGGAATGCCGGACAGCTTTCGGAGATGATCGAGGAGTTGTTCAGCCTGGCCCGTCTCGAGAAATCGGAACAGAGTCTGCGTCTCAGTCAGCTCTCATTCTGCGATCTGGCTCAGGAGCTGCAGATCGATTTTGCGCAGCAGTTGGAGGAGAAGGGGCTGTCGCTCCACGTGGAAGCACCTGAGCGGGATCCCCGCTTTTGGGCAGCGGAGAGCTATATCCGTCGGGTCTTTCGCAACCTCGTTGAGAACGCGGTCAAGTACACCGAAAAGGGATCGGTCACGTTGTCGATGGAGCGCCGCTCGGGTGAAATCCTCTTCGGCGTCCGAGACACGGGCATCGGTATTGCCGAGGAACACCTGAACCGAATCTTCGAGCGCTTCTACCGAGTGGATCGGGATCGATCCCGGAAGACCGGCGGCTCCGGCGTCGGGTTGGCTATCGTCAAGCACATCGTGGAGCTTCATAACGGACGGGTATGGGCTGAGAGTCGGCTGGGCCAGGGAACAGCAGTCTTCTTCACGCTGCCGATGCGCGAGGCAGAAGCAGCCTCAATCGAGAACGAATAGTCACTCACAATGGCGGACTTTCAAGAATGGATCGACCATCCATCCTGATTGTCGAGGACGATCCGGATATTGTCGAATTGCTGCGGTTCAATCTCGAGCGAGAGCGATACCTGATTCATATCAGTCGGTCCGGTGAGGAGGGCATCGAGTCTGCACGGTCCAGAAAACCGGCGCTGGTCATTCTCGACCTGGGTCTACCCGGCATTCCAGGTCTCGAGGTCTGCCGGATTCTGAAACAGGAAGCGCTCACCAGGCCGATCCCTATCATCATGCTCACGGCGCGAGGCGAAGAAAGCGATATTGTTCTGGGGTTGGAGTTCGGGGCCGACGACTACATCACCAAGCCCTTCAAAGTTCGGGAGTTCATCGCCCGGGTTCGAGCCGTGCTGCGTCGCAGTTCGCCCAAAGAGCAGGAGACGGGGCGGAGCGGTCCGATCGTTTCCGGGCCGCTGGAACTGGACTCGGAACGGCATGAAGCCCGGCTGGAGGGCGACGTGCTTCCTCTGACTCCAACGGAATTCCGTCTTCTTCGCGCGCTGGCCGCTCGCCCGGGGCGCGTCTTGACCCGCGACCAACTGTTGACCGGGATCACCGATGGCTCGACCTTCATCACCGACCGGAACGTCGATGTGCACGTTCGGTCGCTGCGCAAGAAGCTCGGCGAGTCCCGGAATCTGATCCTTACGGTCCGGGGTGTGGGATACAAGTTCCGCGATTCTTTGAAGAAAGAGAAAGAGTAGGACTCAGAAGATAGCGCCCCACCCCCTTGGAGAAGAGGTGAGGGACAGAAACTCCAAAAGCGGAGTCGCCGTCATCAAGGCTTGGAGAACCGATTTCACGCAGAGACCGCAAACATCGCCAAACTCTCCAAGGGCTCCAAAGCAAGGAAGTCCTTGGCGTCCGTTGCGTTTTCGCGGCTTTGCGTGGAGTCTGCTCTGACCCGCTTGGCATGTCGCCGAGCTTTCGGCAATCGAGGTGGCGCACATCTGCAACCCGTCCTCAAAGAGAGGAGTTTCTGGAAGGAGGTCTGGAAGCTCATCCCGCGCGTCTTCTCATCCCGGATGTCCTGGACGTCCTCTTACTCCTGCTTTTCCAGACTTCCAGACCAATCCCATCAGATCTCGGAGGTAAAATGGGTCTAAGCTCCGAGCCCGAAGGAAAATGGCCCCAATGGAACCCAGACTCCATGAGGAACTGGACGCCCTGAAGCAGCAATTGCTGGAGATGGCCGCCCGTGTGGAAACGAACATTGAATTGGCCGTTGATGGTCTGAAAGACCACAACGAAGAAATGCTGGCATCGGTGATCGAGCAGGATGCTGAGGTCGACATGGCTGAGCTGCAAATCGATGAGACCTGCATCGCACTGCTCGCGCGACAACAGCCGGTGGGACGTGATCTGAGGTTCATCGCCACGGCACTGAAGATTGTCAAGGACCTCGAGCGGGTCGGTGACATCGCGAAGAATATCGCCAAACACGGCCTCAGCCTGTGCCGGGAAAGCGTGCCCGCCTCTTACCCGGGTGATCTCAGGCGCATGACTCGTGTCGCCAGAGGCCTTCTGCATCAGGCGCTCGATGCATTCGTCAGGCAGGATTCAGCGTTGGCGCGGAAGGTGATCGAGGGGGACGACGAGGTTGATCAGTTGCATCGTGAGAACGTCGCGCACTTGATCAAATTGATGATCCGCGACAGTGGCATGATCAGCCCCATGACCCAGTATCTGGCAGTCAACAAGTTCCTCGAACGGATCGGCGACCACAGCAGCAACATCGCGGCGATGGTGGTCTATATGGTCGAAGGTCGTGACATTCGGCATTTCAAGAAGCAGCAGCGCATGAGAAACGCCGGCTAACGGTCGGATTTCATGCCGGCGGCGGAGGCGGCGGTGTTGGGCCGTAGGCCGGCGGCGTGTACCGGGGACGCTTCTGGAAGAGTGCAAAGCCGATGATGGCCCCGATCACCGCGAAGACGACCGAAATGATCAGATCGAAGGCCAGCTGAAAGACGATCACGCCGAGCGAAAAAGCTCCCCCCTCCATCAGTCGTACGATGAACTCTCGGACCTGGGGCGGGATATCCGGGTTGTCCAGTTGCCGACGGATCTGCTCCATCTCTCTCATTCCCGGTCCCAGACGCAGCTCCAGCAGGGACAGGGGCAAGGCAACGATCGCCCAGATGATCCCGCCGAAGACCCCGGTCAGCGCTCCGAGAACCGCCGCATCCCCATAATTGGCGACCGGAAACTGGGGAGGGTAGTCACGGAGGTAGAAATAGGAGGCCAGGATTCCCCCGCCGATCACGAGCGCACAGCAGGCACAGTTGATGTAATGCAGGATGGGCAACGCCGAGGTGACCCCCAGGAATACTCCGCCTATCAGGGCCGGTGTGACGATATTCGGCTTCTCATTCATTTGTGACTCCTCAACAGTCGTGACGACGGCAACTGTTCCAGCGCCAGTCGCACGAACAGTGCGATCGGAAAGGTGGCAAGGACGCCGGACACCCAACGGGTCGTCATGGTGTTCTTCCAGACGGTGAGATCCAGGAACATCGGGATGGAGAAAAGCAGAAGCAGGCGCGGTTGAGCCAGGAGGCGTCTGGAGAGCGAGCGCAGAAAGGGCAGCAGACAGGCCCCGATCAGAATGCCGCTGTACAGGCCGAGGCAACGTGCGCAGACGGCGGTCGGCTGTCCGAACAGCTGCGGACTCCTGGAAGAAATCTGGTGGCACACCGGCTTGAATGCCAGCCGGATCATCTGCTCGAGCCCGTTCCAGCCCAACTCATGCAGCACTGGCGGTGCGAGGACGAGCAGGAGCCAGATTGAGGAAGCTGCAATCAGGACCCAACTCGCAAGTGAGTATCGGCCCGGGGTTTCGTGCATGATCGTCGGGATACTACTGGATTGAGAGAGGCCTCGCAAGGGATCTCAGGAGCCGAGGAACTTCTTCCGGTAGTCCTGAATCGCCTTCCGGATGATATCGATGGCGACATCGAGGCCCTCCACGCCTCCGATCACGACCTCCTTCTCCTCCAGGTTCTTGTAGACGCGGAAGAACTCCTCGATTTCGAGGAGCTGGTTCCCGGGAAGATCGGCAGCGTTATTGATTTGCTCGAAATGGGGATCGCGACGCGGCACCGTGAGGATCTTGTCGTCCGGTTCTCCTTCGTCGGTCATTCGCATCACACCGATCGGCCTCGAGCGGACGATGACGCCAGGATGGAAGCTGATCTGGGAGATGACCAGTGCGTCCAGTGGGTCCCCGTCTTCGGCGAGCGTCTGGGGAATGAATCCATAATTCCCCGGGTAGTACACGGCACTGGAGATGATGCGGTCGACACGGATGATGCCCGCGACTTTGTCGAGCTCATACTTACACTTCGAGCCACTCGGGATCTCGATCAGGATATTGATGTCCTCGGGCGGATCAGCCCCGGCCGAGATGCCGTGCCACAGATGTGCCATGCTTTCTACTCCAGTCTGTTCACAGAGAAGTGCAGGCCTTGAGTGATGACCTGAGTCTACCATGCCTCAGCCCGACCATTGGTGCCTGTCGTTGGTTTCGACGGGTGGGAGCGGCCTGAGATTGGTTGCCAGAAAGGGGCCCTTTGTCTTAAAGTAGTCCATGCCTTTCTGGTTGATCTTCCCTGTTTTGATGGGTGTTTCGAACAGCGGTTTATTCCGACCGGAATGCGTTTCCGAGAGTGACTTGGGGTCTGTTCTCTGCAGGTCCCGCGACGATGAGGAACCGGGCCGGGGGCCTCGCATGGTTGCGTTGCGGGTTGTGGAGCGTTGTCAGACCCTTTGCCCAGAATGGCACCAGCGCGTCCATAGGAGGGGGTAGAGGACAGAATGGAAACCAAGTTCATCTTCGTAACCGGGGGAGTGCTGAGTTCGCTGGGAAAGGGGCTGGCGTCGGCTTCGATCGGCTGTCTGCTGGAAGCGCGTGGCTTCAAGGTGACGATCCTCAAGCTGGATCCATATCTCAACGTGGATCCCGGGACCATGAGCCCTTTCCAGCACGGAGAGGTCTTCGTCACGGATGACGGTGCCGAAACCGATTTGGATCTCGGTCACTACGAGCGTTTCACCAATGCGAAGATGAGCCAGGACAACAACTCGACGGCGGGCAGAATCTACATGTCCGTCATCGAGAAGGAGCGCCGGGGCGACTATCTCGGCAAAACCATCCAGGTCATTCCCCACGTCACCAACGAGATCAAGGCCGCAATCAAGAAGCTCAGTTCGGTCGCCGAAATTGTGATCGTGGAGATCGGCGGTACCGTTGGCGACATCGAAAGCCTGCCGTTCCTGGAGGCCATTCGTCAGATGAGGGTCGAGGTCGGGCGTGAGAATTCCATGTTCGTGCACTTGACCTTGGTTCCGTATATCGAGGCCGCCGGGGAGCTCAAGTCCAAGCCGACGCAACACTCGGTCCGCGAGCTGCGTGCCATCGGTATTCAGCCGGACGTCATTTTGTGTCGGACCGATCGGTTCCTCCCCAAAGAGATCAAGAACAAGATCGGGCTCTTCTGCAACGTCTCGTCGGAAGCCGTGATCACCGCTCGGGATGTGGCGAGCATCTACGAAGTGCCGGTGACGTTGCAGGAGGAGGGGATCGATCCCTTCATCATCCGGCAGCTGGGGTTGCCCGAGGCGGAGTGTGACCTGCGTAAGTGGCGAGAGTTGGTCCAGGTGATTGCCAATCCCGTGGATGATGTCACCATCGGCATCGTGGGCAAGTACATTGAGTACGAGGACTCGTACAAGAGCCTGAGCGAAGCCCTGGCCCACGGGGGCTTGCCGCATCGTCTGAAGGTTCACCTCAAGTGGGTGGAGTCGGAAGGTCTCGTGGGGGATCGCTGGCGGGAAGGCCTTCGCGATATCGACGCCATTCTCGTACCCGGCGGTTTTGGAACCCGCGGTGTCGAGGGAATGATCCGCGCAATCAGTTACTCCCGCTCGGAGAAGGTGCCCTATTTCGGGATCTGCCTGGGCATGCAGACTGCGGTCATCGAGTTTGCGCGTAATGTGTGCTCGCTCGACGCGAACAGCTCGGAATTCGATCCTTCCGCGCCTCACCGCGTGATCTACAAGCTCCGGGAGTTGCTCAACGTCGAGGAGATGGGGGGCACGATGCGTCTGGGCGCCTATCCCTGCGTGCTGGAAGAGGGGTCTTTGGCACAGAAGATCTACGCTGCCCGAGAGATTTCCGAGCGGCACCGGCATCGCTACGAGTTCAACCGCGAATACGAGGAGATCCTGACGAGCTACGGCCTCAAGGTATCGGGGACCTCACCCGACCGCAATTTCGTCGAGATCGTCGAGATTCCCGAGCACCCGTGGTTCCTGGGTTGCCAGTTCCATCCGGAATTCAAGTCGAAGCCTCTTCAGCCCCATCCCCTCTTCGTGAGTTTCATCGGGGCGGCCCTGCGCTACAAGAAGCGGCGCACGGTGCCTCTGAGCGCGATGTCGGAGAACCAGGCATCAGTGGTCGAAGTGCGGCAGTAGGCCGATAAGTTCCGGGTTCCGAGTTTCGAGTTCCGAGGTATCGCGGTTTCGCGGTGGGATCGTTTCGGCAGGTCGATTTCGTTCACTGCGTCCAGCGGGTCTATGGCGTCCATCAAATCAGGGAAGTCGGACGCGATCGCGACTTCGAGGCAGGCGGTTTCGCTTCGTGCCGCTCAACACCCAGTCCGGTTCTCCCGTCCTCCGGTTCTCCCGTTCTCGCCGGCTGATCTTCGGAGGTCGGTGTGAACAACGCTCGTGGAGCCACGGCCCCGGTCCAGGACAAGCAAGGATGCTTATCCCACTCACGCTCCCGGTTCCCGTCCTCCGGTTCTCCCGTTCTCGCCGGCTGATCTTCCGAGGTCGGTGTGAACAACGCTCGTGGAGCCACGACCCCAGTCCAGGACAAGCAAGGATGCTTATCCTACTCACGCTCCCAGCTTCGAGCTTCCAATCCCAAATTCATCGAATCTTCATTTGGATTTGATTCGGCTCTGACAATCGCCCTCTAGACTGTCCCCGGCTTCAAAGGGGGAAGGGTTTTCTTAGAGCGTCTTCCCAGTTTCTTTGGGTTTGTGTCGTCAAGGAGGGGGCTTCTATGTTGAGACGACTGATCTCCGGTCTGTCGCTGTGGATCGCCGTGTCGGGAATTGCCTGGGCGCAGCAGGAACCGGCCGGAGCAACCGGGACTCTGAAAGGTTTTGTGATGGATTTGGGTTCCGGCAGCACCCTGCATGGAGCCGTCATCGAGATTCAGCCGGGCGGAGCGACGATCCAGAGTGACATCGACGGTCTGTTCTCACTCGATCTGCCTCCAGGAAAGTATCGCATCCTGGCTCGCAAACCGGGCTACATCAATTCGACGGTCGAGAACGTGCAGGTCAAGCCCGGAGAGGAGACTTGGCAGCAGGTTCCGATCACGCCGGAGTCCGGTGTCACTCACGAGGTCGTCGAGGTCGTGGCCGATGCCGAGAAGGCGACCGTGGAGGCTCTTCTCAGTGAGCGAAAGAGTCTTGGTACTCTGACCGATTCAATCGGCCGTCAGGAAATGTCGCTCAATGCCGGAACCGACGGGGCCGGTGTCATGCAGCGGGTGACCGGTGTCTCGATCGTGGAAGACAAGTATGTCTTCGTCCGCGGTTTGGGCGAGCGCTACAGTGCCACACAGTTGAACGGAAGCGAGATCCCATCGACTCAGCCGGACAAGAAAGTCGTCGCCATGGATCTCTTCCCCGCGAGTCTGCTCGAGAACATTCAGACGGAGAAGTCCTACAGCCCCGATCAGCCCGGAGATTTCGCAGGCGGCATCGTCAAGGTCAATACCCTCGATTTTCCTCAGACGGCGACCTTCAAGATCAGCTATGGGGACAGCTTCAATACCCTGACGACCTTCAAGCCCTTCAAGAGCTATCCGGGCGGACGCTACGACTTCTGGGGGTATGACGACGGGACGCGCAGCCTGCCATCGGACATCCCCGGGGAGAAGTTGACCCGCAAGACACCCTTCTCGGACGGCTATACGGCTGAGCAACTGCAGCAGTTTGGCCGGTCATTCGGAGATGTCTGGCAGTTCAATGAGAACCGGAAGGCCGTCCCCGGACAGAAGTTCAACTTCATCGCCGGAAACACGTGGGGCAACCTGGGCATGGTACTCGCTCTGACCCATGGAACCGACTTTCAGAGCCGGAAGGAACGGATGGTCTTCTATACGCTTGGCGCCGACGACAAGCTCAGCCCGTTCAGCAGCTATCAGTTCGCCTCGGGTCGGCTCAATGCCCGAACCAGTGCTACTGCGAACTTCGCCTATCGGCTCACCAACGACCACAAGATCGTCTTCCGGAATTTCTACACTCACGATGGAAGCGACGAGTCCCGTACCTTTGAGGGTCCGAATCAGGATCACGGCCAGGTCCTCCGTGACTACCGCTTGCGTTTCAATGAAGAGGGCATCTATTCCGGTCAGATCGCGGGGGAGCATTACCTTGGCGTGCTGGGGAACAGCTTGATCGAGTGGAGCCTGACCCGGGCAAGGTCCACGAATGACGAGCCGGATCTGCGGGAGACTCTCTACGAGTTCAACCCCAGCGTCGGCGACTTCACGCTAGCCAACGTCAGCCAAAGCGGCTTCCGCGAGTTCATGAACTTGTCGGAAGTCCTCTGGCAACCCGATGTGAACTGGACCACTTTCTTCAACGCGGGCGGTTTGATCGGGAGTCTCAAGTTCGGTGCTTCGTACCGCCAGCGCGACCGCGACTTCGAGGCACGGCGATTTCGTTTCGTGCCGCTCAATACCTCCCAGATTGACCTGACTCAATCACCAAATGTCCTGTTTGGTTCTCAGAATATCGGGCCGAACGGTTTCGAACTGCGCGAGGAAACGCGCAACACGGACGCCTATTCCGCCAAGAGCATCAACCGGGCGTTCTACGGCATGGTCGATCTGACCGTCGGAGACTGGCGGTTCATTGGAGGAGCCCGCGTCGAGAACGATACCCAACGCGTCAGCACCTTCGACCCCTTCAACCGGGATCGGATCACGGTCTCGAGCGAACTGGCGAATCGTGACCTCTTACCCGCTCTGAATGTCGTCTACCGCCTCGGTTCCAGCATGAACCTGCGCGGCTCACTGAGCAAAACGTTGAACCGGCCGGAGTTCCGGGAGCTTGCGCCTTTCGACTTCACGGATGTCATCGGAGGTCGGTCCGTCAAGGGGTATGCCGACCTCAAGAGGGCGACGATCCGCAACTACGATCTCCGGTGGGAGTGGTTTCCCGGTCCGACGGATCTGATCTCAGCCAGCTTCTTCTACAAACGCTTTCAGGATCCCATCGAACGGGTTGTCGAGGCGACTGCTCAGTTGCGCACCTCCTTCCGCAATGCCGAAAGTGCGAAGAACCTCGGTTTCGAACTCGATTTCCGGCGAAGCCTGGGGTTCGTATTCGAAAGCCTGGAGGACTTCAGCGTCGGTCTGAACTATTCCTTCGTCGACTCCACGGTTGAAGTGCCGCAGGGTGGAATCATCGTCCTGACTTCGACCAGCCGTCCCCTGGAGGGTCAGTCGAAGAACGTTTTCAACGGAATCTTCGAATACGTGAGCCCCCATACCCGAACCGTAGCGAGGGCCCTTCTCAACTTCCACGGCAAAAGGATCTCCGACGTCGGCGCCCTGGGGCTCCCCGACATTCTGGAGGATGGGTTCACGAGCCTGGACGCGGCCGTCAGCCAACCGTTGGGAGGGGGATGGGGTTTGAAGTTCGCAGCCCAGAATCTCCTGAACGAGCCGGTCCGTTGGCTCCAGGGAGGTCTCGTCCAGAGGGAGTACCACACAGGGCGGACATTCAGTCTGTCGGTTTCATACGCGATCTTCGGAGAGTGATGTCGCTGAAGGGCATCCAGTTGTTCACATCTGAGGACTTTCGAAAGGAGACATGAATGCTGAAGAGGACAGTCGTGTTCACAGCCGTCGCGGCCGCTATGTTTGCCGGCGCCCTGGCGGGAGTGGGTAACAGTGGCAACAGCGCAGGGGACATCTCATTCCTGACTCGCACCGTCGCAGACGGGCCGCATCCGCGGGTCTTCCTCAACACGAACAGCGTCGTCTACACACCGGGCCAGGAGCCCTCGCAAATCACGCTGACGGCGACCATCGATCCCAATGGAAACACCTCACCCCGCGTCTTCTTCCTATACTTGCGCAACCAGCAGACCGGTGAGATCCGCTACATCGACAGCACCGGACTGCTCGCTTCGGGAGTCGTCAAGGCGATCGACGGCAGCACCTCGGGGAACTTCACCCAGACGGACGTGACTCCGCTCGAGGACGCGATCCTCCTGGGTCCCCAGGGACATATCGGACCGGCTCTGAACGTGTCGGACCTCGACACCGGGAACTATCAGTTGGTCCTGGATCTGCGCGAAGGATCCGGTCAGAGAACGATCGTCTTCGGCTACTTTGGATTCGCAGTCGTCGACAGTGTCATCGAGGTTCCAGGGGACATCACTCAAGACACGACCTGGTCGGCGGACAACGCCTACTTCATCAATGACCGGGCGATCTTCGTCAAGCCGCCCGCCACGCTCACCATCGAGGCTGGAACCGTGGTTCTCGGCACCGGCCAACTCTCGGCCCTGGTCGTTGATCGGGACGCCAAGATCAGATCCATGGGTACACAGGCGCGCCCCGTCGTCATGACCAGCGCGAATCCTCCCGGACAGCGCAACCGAGCCGATTGGGGCGGCCTGATCCTCAATGGTCGTGCACCTATCAACACCGGCGAGCAGGAAGGTGAGGGAGACACCGGCTTGTTCGGTGGGCAAGACGAGCATGACAGCAGCGGGGAGATTCACTACACGCGGGTCGAGTTTGCTGGCATCGAGTTCAGCCCTGAGAACGAACTGAACGGAATCGCCTTCCAGGGAGTGGGCGACGGAACACTGGTCGATCACATCCAGATCCACATGAACAAGGATGACAGCGTCGAGTTCTTCGGTGGGACCGCCAAGGTGAAGTACGTTGTGAGCACGCGCTCCGGCGACGACAACCTTGACTGGGTTCTCGGCTGGCGTGGTGCGGCGCAGTTCGTCTGCGCTCAGGAGTACGGGGACGACGCCGACAACGGCATCGAAGCCGACAATCTGGCCACCAGCAACGACCTCCAGCCGATCTCGAGCCCCACGATCTACAACGTCACGTTCGTCGGGGATCCCGACACCAGCCATGGCACTTCGGGTGGACGCGGGGTGCTGCTCCGCGAAGGCACCGCCGGAACGCTCCGAAACGTCATTGTCATGGGTTTCCGTCAGTCTGCGGTTGACGTCGACGACATCGCCACAGTGGACCGGATCAACGGGACACTGGGGAATCTGACCTTCAAGAATTCGCTGTTCTACGACAACTGCACGCATCCGGGAGCCAACGTGCCCTGTACCGGCACGACGGGCGCAGCCCAGTTTTCCAACGAGAGCGACCAGGTCGTCAACAACAAGGAGGATCTGGGAACGTTCACGACGGCCGACTGGATCACGAGTGAGGCCACGAACCGAAGCACGGTCGATCCGATGCTCCGTGATCCCTACAGCTTCTTCCCTCCGGACTTTCGTCCTCAACTGAACTCGCCGGCCCTGAATCTCAACTATGTTGCGATTCCCCCGGACGACGGGTTCTTCACGACGGATGTGGACTTCATCGGCTGTATGGGTGCGACCGATGACTGGACGCAGGGGTGGACCTACTTTGGCGCCAACTAGTCGAAGGAATGGAAGCTCATCTGAGGCCGGACGCTGGGCATCCGGCCTCATTCTCCTGATTCTTTTCTGCCTCCTTGCGGCGCAAGCCGGGGCTGCAGAGAAAGCCGGGGAGAAGAGTGACGTCTCCGGGACGGCGCTGAGCGCTCCGGACGCGGCCGGGAGAGTCGAACACCCGCGTCCTCCACTCTCGGCCGCCACGGACTCGATCGAACGTCTGGCACGGAGATTCCTCGAGACCCTCGCCGAAGGAGACCGGCGGAAGATCAAGGCGATGGCTCTGACTCATGATGAGTTCGTCGCCTGGATCTATCCGGGACTGCCGGCCAGTCGGCCGGGAAGCAATCTCAGTGCTGAATTCTTGTGGAGACAGACCTTGCTTCGGAATCTGGCGGGACTGCAGAAGACCATGGGCTACGCCGGGCGCCGGCTGCAGTTCGTGTCGATACGACTTGCCGACGGTCTTCAGGAATACGACGGATTCAGAATGCACAGAGATGTCCGGCTGACCGTCCGGGACTCCGACGGGAAGGAGTTCGAGGTGAAGCTATTCGGCTCGATCCTCGAAGCCGGTGGAAAGTTCAAGATCTACAGTTTTGCGCACTGACCCGGCTGTACCCGCCCTGAAGGGTGGCCGCAGCGAGGGAGTGCAACCAGGGAGGATAACGAAGTGTTCAAAAGACTACTGATGACGAGCCTTTTCTTCTGCTCGGCGGCCATGGCACAGGGGCACACCTACTACATTCCACAATTTGCCGCCGGAGCCGGGGGCGGGCTGAGTATCACGACCACGGTGACGATTGTGAATCTGGGTACGGAAGTGCTCAATCCGGCCCGGGCCCAGGTCTCCACGTTCGGACCGGACGGGAATCCGATGAGCATGCTCAAACAGGTGGCCATCTCCGGAACTCAGGCGGTCTCCTCGGTGGAACGCGAGATTCAGGGCCGGGGGACCGCGGTCGTGGAGAGCTACAGCGGCGACGGCGCCTTGATGAGCGGCTGGGCAGAGGTCACGACGGATGACAACGTTGCCATCGAAGTCGCCTACCGCATCTACAGCGGAGGTCAGATAGGGACGATCACGAGCATCTTACCCAGGGAAGCCCTTTCTTCGGCGACGATTTTGGTCAATCTCGATGCCCAGGGACAGGTGACGAGCCCAGTAGCGTCCCTCAACCCGCCCGAGAGCAGTGGATCGGCCGAGGTTTCGCTGGATGTGTACGACCAGTTCGGAAACTTCGTGGACACGGGCACATTCACCCTGGCACCGGGCGAGCAAACGGCGAGGAACTGGGGCGAGCTGGTTCCGTCGCTTGCCGGCGTCAATGGCTTTCGAGGTTCGGCCGAAATCACGTCGACGGTGCCGGTTCTCATCCTCCCTCTGAGCCAGGAGGCGGGTTTTCAGTTGACGACCCGGGACACTCTCGACGCGCGCTCCTCTCAGTAACTCGATTCATGACCGGGGCCGCTGGTTCGAGGCCCCGGTCACCTTTCCGGAAACTCCCTCTTTGGACGGTGTGTCGTGCGGACAGCCGTAACCCAGATGACCAAGACGGAGGCTGCATGCCCGATCGGTCAGAAGCAACTCCAGGCAACGTTCGCGAAGAGTGTCTTTGGTTCGGGATTGGGGCCCTCCGGTGAGTCCGGCGTGGCGGCGTCGAAACCATCCCGCCCACTCCGGTTCTCTCATTCTCCCGTTCTCCCGTCCTCCCGTCCTCCGGTTCTCCCGTTCTCGCCGGCTGATCTTCGGAGGTCAGTGTGAATAACGCTCGCGGAGTCACGGCCCCAGTCCAGGACAAGCAAGGATGCTTATCCTACTCACGCTCCCGGTTCCCGTCCTCCGGTTCTCCCGTTCTCGCCGGCTGATCTTCGGAGGTCGGTGTGACCAACGCTCGTAGGGTCGCGGCCCCAGTCCAGGACAAGCAAGGATGCTTATCCTACCCCCGCTCCCCGCTCCCAGCTTTCTTGGACGAAAGCCTTCTTTCGGATTAGCATAGGGCCATGCACGATCGACCGCCGTTGCTGCCCGACCTCTGGGACGCCGAGACGAGGCCACCACTGTTCCTGATCATGGGTCCGTGCGTGATCGAGAGTGCCCAGCACTGTCTGGATCTGGCCGGGCACCTCAAGGAGGCGGCGGAGCAGTATGGGATTCCGATGGTCTTCAAGGCCTCCTTCGACAAGGCCAATCGGACGTCGATCCGTTCCTACCGTGGTCCCGGTTTCGACCGCGGGCTCCAGATTCTCGCCGAAGTTCGTTCTACAGTCGGCTTGCCGGTGACCTCGGACATCCACGAGGCCGGGCAAGCCAGGGAAGCGGCGATCGTTTTGGATATCCTGCAGATTCCAGCATTCCTGTGCCGTCAGACGGATCTCCTGACGGCGGCCGCAGCGACAGGCCGTCCGGTCAACATCAAGAAGGGACAGTTTCTCGCGCCCTGGGATGTGCGCCACATTGTCGAGAAAGTGGAATCCACCGGTAATCGCAAGGTGATTCTGACCGAACGGGGGACCTCGTTCGGGTACAACAATCTGGTGGTCGACTTCAAGGGACTACCGGTCATGAGGAACTACGGCTTTCCCGTCGTCTTCGACGCCACACACAGCGTTCAGTTGCCGGGTGGGGCGGGCGAGCAGAGTTCCGGCCAGGCCGATCTGATTCTTCCGCTTGCACGGGCCGCGGTCGCCGTTGGTGTGGATGGGTTGTTTTTCGAGGTTCATGATCGGCCGTCGGAGGCGCTCAGCGACGGTGCGAACGCCTTGCCTCTCAGCCAGGTCCCCGATATCTTAGCCACCTTGAAGCAGATCGATAGCCTCATCAAAGCCGGGTAGGTATTCCAGGTGTCCAGTTCTCTCGAGAAAGCTCGTTGGGTCCTTCAGGTCGAGGCCGATGCAATCGAGCGGATGATCACTCGGCTGGATGAGACCTTCGATCGTGCCGTCGAGACACTCGCCGCCTGCCGGGGACGGGTCGTCACCAGCGGGATGGGCAAGTCGGGGATCATCTGTCGCAAGATCGCGGCCACTTTCTCCAGTACAGGCACTCCGGCCCTGTTCATGCACCCCGCAGAAGCCGTACACGGGGATCTGGGGATGCTGGCTCGGGGGGATACCGTCCTGCTGGTTTCGAACAGTGGACAGACGGACGAACTGCTGCGCCTCTTGTCGACGATCAAACGCTTGGGCCTCCCTTTGATCTCCTTCGTAGGGGATATGGAATCGAAGCTCGCGGCGCATTCCGACCTGGTTCTGGACATCGGAGTCGATCAGGAGGCTTGCGCGATGGGTCTGGCCCCGACGGCATCCACGGCCGTCGCGCTGGCTCTTGGAGACGCACTGGCGATCGCACTTTCTCAGAAGAAGGGCTTTCGTTCCGAAGAATTCGCCCGGCTTCATCCGGGAGGAGAACTGGGCAAACATCTGGCCCTGGTTTCGGACCTGATGCACGTCGGTGAAGCGGTCCCCGTCGTCCGACAGGGCGCGATCATGCGGCAGGCGATCGCCGAGATGTCCCGCAAAGGACTGGGCGTCGTCGCCGTCAGCGATGCCGCAGGACGACTCGTCGGCGTAGTCTCGGACGGTGACCTGCGTCGGCATCTGGAACGAGATGAGACGACTTTTCTCGATCGCCGCGTGGAGGAGTGCATGACGACTTCCCCGGTGACCATCGAGTCGAAGGAGATGGCGACGAGGGCGCTCGACGTTCTCGAAAAGCACAGGATCACGTCATTGATGGTGATCGACGGATCTGGGAAAATTATCGGAATCATCCACCTGCATGATCTCTGGGGAACGGAGTTGTTCTGATGGCATTGCCACACCAGGTCAAGGGAAACGTGCGGAAGATCCGATTACTCCTGCTCGACGTGGACGGAGTCCTAACGGACGGACGAGTGGGTTTGTTGCCCGACGGAGGGGAGATCAAGTACTTCTCGATCTACGATGGACTGGCGATTCGGCTGGCGCGACAGGCCGGGATCGAGGTCGGATTCCTCAGTGGACGGTCCAGTGGGGCTGTCGCTCAACGCGCCCGGGAACTGGGCCTCACGATCGTGGTCCAGGGAACCACCGACAAGGTCCGAGACTTCCGGGAGATCCTGGAGAAGAGGAGACTGAAGCCCGAGGAAGTGGCCTACATCGGGGATGATCTCCCGGACATTCCCCTTCTCCAGCGAGTCGGCTTTGCCGCCGCTCCCGAGAACGCCGCAGAGCAGGTCAAACGCCACGTTCACTACGTCACCCGGGCCAGGGGCGGTGAAGGTGCGGTTCGTGAGGTCATCGATCTGCTCCTCAAGACGTCGGACAAGTGGGCCCCGATCATCGAGTCTCTGGGGGCTGGCGACCTTCCGACGGCAGAATAACGCTCTGAGAACAGGTTCCGGGGTTTCGGGGTTCCGGGGCGTGTTGCCGAAATCCCCTGGTTGCCGCCTCACTTGGACCACCCGGCCGTTGAGCCTTACAGATGCGATCCCACGCAAAGTCGCAGGGATCGCAAGGGTTCCAGAACAAAGAAGTCCTTTGCGCACTTGGCGCCATCTTTGCATGGAATCGAGTCGCCGAGGCTTCACACTCTTACCGGGCTTGAGACCAAGTCGGGCCTGAGATTGTTTGGGCAACACGCCCTGGGAGATCGGGGTTTCCAGTCTGGCTCCTCATGTCCACTCCTTCCATCTGGTCCACACCGTCCAGAAAATCGGATCCGTCAGACAAGCCGGACGGGTCGGATCGGTCAGAAATGTCAGACCGGTCCGAACGAAATCGTACCAGCTCCCAGCTCCCAGCTCCCAGCTCCCAGCTCCCAGCTCCCAGCTCCCAGCTCAGATTTTTCTCTTTAGGTGCAGTACCAGCTCCCAGCTCCCAGCTCCCGTTCTCCCGTCCTCCGGTTCTCCCGTTCTCCGATCCAACCGAATCATTCTGATTCGTCGAGCGAGCGCAACAGCAATTCGACTCCCCTGGAGAACGACTCCGGCTCCGTCAGCAGGCTGATCACGCAGTAGCCGGGGGAGGCAAAATCGAAGAATGATCCGGGGTGGACCAATACGCCGTGCTCCTCGAGAAGTCGTATGCACCACTCCTCATCGCTCCGGTGCGAAGGAAACCGAAGGACGGCGCTCCAGCCGCCCCCTACTCGAAGGATCTGCGCGGAATGGCCGGCCAGGCGGTCGTTCAGTGTCTCGAGATTTCCGTGAAGCCTGCGGTTGACGCTCTTCTGGATCGTCTGACGAAGGCCCATCAGAGGTTCGAGAGCAAGTTGGCCGATCGAGTTGACGGACAGAAACGTGTCGGCGATCAGCTCGAGCCGCTCGCGTGCCGACGACCGGGTGGAGTCCGGCCCCCTCAACACAATCCAGCCCAACTTGAGCTGCGGCAGGAGAAGCATCTTGGAGAGACCATTGAGTACGAAAGTGAGCACCGAATCATCGGCCGCCGCGTCAGCCGGCTCGGTCTCCTGGAGGCGAAAATCGGCGAACACCTCGTCGCATACCAGCGCGGCGTTCTCCCTGCGACAGATTTCCCGGATGAAATCCAACTCATGCTCGCGCATGTAGGAGCCGGTGGGGTTGTTGGGATGAACCGTCAGGATGGCGCGGGGACGGAACTTCGCAGCCAGACGATCCAATTCCGCCAGATCACAGAACCAGTCATCGGCGTAGTGGAGCGGGTAGGCGATGATCTCGATTGATTCCAGCGCCGCCAGGAATCGAAACAGAGGATAGCTGGGAGTCGGAACCAGTACCCGGTCGCCGGGATCCGCGAGGAGTTTGAACAGGTAGCCGTAAGCCTCGCTGGTGCTCGCTGTCAAAACGATGTCGCCGGTCTCGACCTCAACCTTCCTCCCCAGGTAGAGACGCTGGACGGCTGTCCGAGCGGATTCAAGGCCCAGTGGATCCGGCCGGTAGGACATCACTTCGGGTGCCCCAAGTGCCTTCAGGATCTCGTCGGCGGGATATTCGAGAGAAACTGCAGTTGGATTCGAGACGGTAAGATCGACGATGCGACGGCCTTGTTTGGCGAGTCGATCCAGCTTCAATGCCAGGGAGTTTGGAGTCAGATCGAAGTCGCTGCGTGCCGAGAACATCCCGACATTCTGGTGTTCCGTGGATGCGAATTCAATCGGGGCATTTCCGAAAAGCAGGTCCCAAGGCGCGTCGACCCGGAGGGCCGGCGGCCCAAGAGTAGGGAGGGCAGCCGGGGATGATCCGAAGAGAGATCGGGAGGATCTCCACCCGATTTCTCTTCGGAAATCGACTCTCGAGACTAGCCGTTGTGCTGTTGCTGGCTCTGAATCTCGATTCTGGTCGCGAGACGGTAGGTCTCGCTCTTCTGCGATTGGCGATTCATGCCCGCTTCCTGATTCATTTCGCGCTTGAACGTGACTTTGACGCGTGTTCCGGATTGGGAAGCCAATCCCGCGATCGTCTCGTTCGCACCGACGACTTTCGTCTCGTCGTTGTACCTGAAGGTCTCGTTTTTGCCGTGAGAATTCTGGACAACGAATGTATTGGCGTCGGTGTCGACCGAGATGAGCTTCCCGCTCAGAGTGTGTTCACCCTTCTCGCTCTTCTGCTTGCTCCAACTCTGGTTGTTTCCCTGCTGTGGGTTCGCGGCCGCGAATGTAGTAAGGCTGCTCAAAGTCAGCGCCAACGTCAAAGCACCAAGAATACCAAGCATCTTCTTCATGACTTGAATCTCCTGTCTTTTGTTTTGCATTTGCGAACTGCAGAAAGATGTGGCAATAACCATTCCAGTATTTACAAACTGTTTCACTGCAACGTGATAGGTTCTCGGTGGGATGTATTGGGTAGGCCCGAGCGTGTGATTCCGTGCCAGGATGGCCGGGTTTCGTGGAAATTCTCCCCGTTTTTCTGCGCTTGCCGTTCGTTGTGGCGTGGTGGTCGATTCTCCCTGTTCGATTCGGCGAGGGTTCACCACGGCGGCACGACGCCGGGACGGGTAGGACGGGGCGTTCGTTGTGGCGTGGTGGTCGATTCTCCCTGATCGATTCGGCGAGGATTCACCACGACGGCACGACGCCGGGTTGGTGAGTGGTGACGCGTCCGTGCTTCGTGAAGGTCTCGCGAAGGCCTGACACGAAAAGACCGGAGAGCAAATGTTCGCCCTCCGGCCTTTAGAGCGATGAGCGTTGAGAACGATCGGGATTACTGCATGGTGGTCTTGTTGATCTCGATCTTCGTCGCCATCCGAGCTGAATTCTCCTCGTGGTAGGTCACCGTTACCTGAGTACCCGACTGAGATGCCAACCCTTCGACTGTTTCATCCGAGCCGGCGACCTGCGTCTGGTCATCGTAGTGGAAGGTAATCTGATTACCGCTGGCATTCTGAACCACGAAGGTCATTGCATCGGGATCCACCGACATAAGCGTTCCGCTCAGGGTCTGTTCGCGGGGCTGCGGCTGTTGGCCGTAGCCCTGTTCGCCTGGCTCCTGCGGGCTCGCCGCCGCAAAGGTTGTCACAAACCCTGCCAGAGCCAAGGCCACCATTAGAGTGATGAACGTACGGGCAATCTTCTTCATATCCTAGAACCTCCTGAATCAATGCTGAAACCAAGAATGGATGCTGCAGTAAATGCTAGGCAATTCAGGGACCACTGCGTGCAGGTTCCAGCGTGTCCGAGTGTGCGATGAATCCCTCGGCTCGTGGGAACCGGAGATGGTCCGGAATTAGGGGAAAATATCCCCGAACAGGGTCGATTTGTCAGTTGGGACGCGGGTTTCCTGTGGTAAAATAGGATGATTGATGCGCCTGATGAGTGATCTGACCTCACGCTGGTGCACTCGGGGCGATCCGAAAGCACGTCGGGGTCTTCTCCGCAGCGAGTCAGATTCGGCGAATTAGGAGCTTCAGCAGCAGCGTACGACGAGTAATGTTTTCAGGACATCCCTCCATCCGTGCTGGTCTTGTGCGGAGGGTGGCGCTACTGGTTGTGGCTTTCGCCTTGGCGGGAGTGACGGCGTGGGCAGGAGACGTCAACCCTCTGGTGGCCAACGTGCAGTCGATCCTCGGAGATCTCCGAACGAAGTTAGAAATCCCGAATTCCGTCTATGTTCGGATCGTCGACCACGATGAGGCTCTGGTCTCGGTACGGCGTTCGACCTCGGACCCGGACGGTTTCGAGCTGCGTCTCGAATCGGCATTCCTGCGAAAACTGAACAGCCATGAGCTGCGTGCAGTCATCGCTCACGAACTGGGGCACGTTTGGATCTTCACCCATTGGCCCTACCTTCAGACGGAACGTCTGGCAAATCGTATCGCGTGCCGCGCCGTCGACCGTTCCCTTCTGCTCGAAGTCTACGGCAAAGTCAACGAGTACCGTAAGGAGCGGAACCTCGGCACGCTGCCCCTGGCCACGAGAGTCGACGCTGCCGTTCCGTGAAAGCGTGCCGCGTTTCCTACTGGTCCGCGCGTCCAGGCACGACCGGGAAGACCGTCAGGGTTGGGACTTCGCTCGGAAATGTCAGTGACGGGTCATCGTTCTGACGAATCGTGACGGCGACGACCGGCATGTCGCTTTGAACCGTGACGACGCCTTCCATCTCCAGGGCCGGGCTGTACTGACTGAAGAATTCCGTGATGAACCGGGAAATCTGGGATCCTTCCGCCAACTGAACCTCGGACGTGGCGAGCAGCGTAAAGTTCTTATCGAACAGGCGGAGAGTCAGGTTTGCGGTACCCACCCCTGCGGATCCGGCCGCATGGCGGGGGTTCAGAATGGCCAAGCCGGTATTGTTGGAACCGGACGAGTCCATGAACAGGCTGAACGAAGTCAGCGGAGTGGAGGAGGGAACTCCCGCCTCGGCCAGCGCGATGCCCGTCAGACTATCGATCTGGCGGTAGACGGCCGTACCATCGACCCCTGTGCCGGCGCTGATTCGGGCGTAGCCCACTTGAAGTGCCCCTTCACCCGTCGTGGTCAGTTTACGGGCGGCTCCTCTGATCAGACTGAGGGAATAGACCGACTGAGGCTGGCCCAAGCCGTTCAGCGCGACATTCATCGGGTTGCCATCGCGATCGAAGAACTCGAGCGTTGAGATCGTATCTGCTCCCGTATTGAGCAGGATCAGAGTGGTCTGAAGGGACAGTTGGGCACCGGCGCCATTCCCGATCTGAGGGAAGTAGAAGACCGAATCGGTGACGGCAGCCGGTAGTACGGTGATGGTCACCTGGTCTGTAGCCTGGCCGCCGGCTCCATCTGAAACCGCCAACGAGAAGACAAGGTCGGTCGTCTGCACAACATTTGGGGCCACGAACTGCGCATTGGCCTGGCTGGCGGTTTGAAGTTCGACGGACGGTCCTGAAAGCTGGGTCCAGGAGAAGTCGAGCGGATCACCGTCATGGTCCGAGCCTGAACCGGTGAGGGCGACTGTACTCCCTGCGTTGACGACCTGATTGGGACCGGCGTCGACGCTTGGAGGTGTGTTGACCTGGCCGGGAGAGACCTGTACCTGCACGTGACCGAGATTCGAATTCGTCGAGCCGTCCCAGGCTGCATAGGTGAACGTGTCGCTGCCCGAGAATCCGGCAAACGAGAAGTAAGTCGCTTGGGTCCCGCTCAGGGAGACCGTTCCTCCGGTCGGTTGGCTGACGATTCGCAGCGACAGGACATCACCGTTCGGATCGGTCGCATGGAGCTGAACGGAGATCGGAACCGAGGCGGCTCCACTGGCTGACATGTCTTGGACCGAAGGTGGAGAGTTCGAGTTTCTGTGTTCGCTGTTCGGCCCGTTGTGGCAAGCGTAACAGCCGATTTGGAAGCCACGCCACAGCTGTAGTGACCCGAAGTCGGAGTTCAGGGAGCGATCGCCCAGGGCACGGGAGAGCACCGTGCCGCGATAGTCGGTACCGTGGCACGTCTGGCACTGTGAGGACTGGTGCTCCGCGACGTCGGAATGCCGGCTGACCCAGCTCTGTCCGACAGGGTGCATGCCGTGAGGCCCGCCGGTGACGGTGCTCGGAGCCGAAACATGACAGGTGGTACATTCAGAGATCGTTCCAACGTGGCCCTGCAGCTGAAGACTCTGGATGTTGTCATTTTGGTGCGAAGTCGGATACTCGGCGTGAGTCGATCCATGGCAGGCCTCACACTGCAGATTCCCATGCCCGGAGGAGAAACGATAAAGAGAGAAGCCGGTCGCCGGCGTATTCGAATTCGTGGCGAATGTGGAATCGGCCGGGGTGCGCACCTGTCCGGACTGTTCGAACGCTGACGCGAAGCGGATGTTGCCGCGATTCGTGACTGCAGTGCCCGTGTGACAGCTTTGGCATGCGGGTTCATCCAGCCATCCCTGGCGGCTCGAGGCCCCGACTCGGCTCATCGTACCGTGACAGTTCTGGCACTGAATTTCCATGCTTCCGTCGGCCGCGACGGCGTTGCCCATCACTCCGCGCAGACAGCGAGTCTCCGAACCGGGGTGGCAGGAATAGCAGGCGGTCCGATTCTGGCTCGCATCGAGCAACTGATCCGTCAGAGGATCGGTCACATTGGCATGGAAGCCGTGAATAGAGCGAGTGAGCGGCGGAATCCCGTCGATCCCGGTTCCCGGCAGCGCATTGGAGGCGTGACAGGACGAGCAGAGCACTGAAACTCCACTTACGGTCACAGTGGAATACAACCCTTGTATCGAATAGCCCGCGGCGCTGAGTGCATCCTGGTAATTCAGACTTCCGCCCCGTTTCTCGTCGTGCAGGCGGAGGATATTGAGTCGAAAGTCGCGTTCCGAGTCCGGGTCGTTGACCCAGCCTGCGGTGGGTTCCGCCGTTGAATCCGAGCCCGACGCATGGCAGCGGCTGCAGTCCATTTCATCGGAGATCGGGAGGACGACATCCGTCGTGGCCAGAATCGTTCCGCCACTGTCGCGGGCGACGAGCTTGAACATGGGGTAGAAGTTCTTGTGCCCGCTGTCGTCATACGGGGTGAGAGGCACACCTTCCGCCTGGAACATGGACATCGCGGCATCGAAGGCCATGGGTTGAGGCTGATTGCCCGGACCGGGCATGTCATTCCCGGCCAGACCCTGGTCCGGAGCGAGGTCGACGCCGAAGAGGTCCCCGACATAGCTCCAAAAGTTGGTCTTTCCTGCCGAGGTTGAGTCAATCGAACCGGTGGGATCGGCCACGGCCTCGTACGTCACCACGATCCCTCCCGGATCTCGTATCAGCCGACCGGAGTTGTCGATCAGCTGCGCATGAATGTTGTTATAGGGAGGCAGGATGGAAAAGACCTGGTAGTCGCTGTCCATGCAGTGCATTCCCAGATCGTTCCAGCCGATCAGCTTCCAGCCGGCTGCGTTCAATGACGTCATACTGATGAGAAGGAAGGGGAAGATCGCCCAGCGGCCCGCCTTGCGCAAAGTCATTCAGGTGTTCTCCTCTCGAGACGTTTCACAATCTCGGGTCTACTTCGTTGAGAAGTACAGTCTTCTTCGGCGTTTTCGATTGATCTCTAAGTCATTCTGCGTTATCGGCTTCCAGCGGGCTTACTGCAATGGATGGTACAGATCCCTCTGCAGGTTCAATCTTGTCTTCGGATTGATTGACCTGTCTGAGACGACAGCAAATGCTCGGATCGGCTATCCTGTTGATACTCTTTCGTTATTGTTTCTTCGGTATCCGAAATTTGGATGGAGAGTGCTCGATGGAGGAAAGGCGGACTCAGATCAATTTTCTGCGCGGCGTTCCCGCCGATGAAGCGCTGCAACCGGTCGCCGAGGCCCTGGCTGAGGAATATGCCCGGGTATTGAAGGACCTCGGCGGGAGCCTGATTCAATACAAGACTCCGGGCCTGACCGATTTCAATGGTTACGTCCCGCTCAAACAGGCCCTTGCCGAGCGTCTCGGAATCCAGGGGGACCCCCAGGTCCGGATGATCTGCAGTAATGGCGGCATGGAGACTTTCTCGCTTCTGCTCAAGACCCTTCCGTCGGGGAGCGGGATCGCCACGGAGGCGGTCACTTACGATCGGGTACTTTCGGATATCGTTCGGCACCAGCATCGGACCGTCGGCGTCCCGCTCGGAGAGGACGGCGTCGACCTCGATGCTCTGACGGCCGCCCTGGAGGAAGAGGAGATCGCAGTCTTCTATCAAGTGGCCTACCATCAGAGTCCGAGCGGTATCACGGCAACCCTCGAGAACATGGAGACGGCATCGCGTATTTGCGCCCAGCACCGGGTTCTGCATGTTCTCGACATCGCATACTTCGAGCTTCGTTATGACGGGCGACTCAACGAACCGATCGCAGTGGATCGCTTCCCGGACACGACCTGCCTGGTCGGGTCGTTCACGAAGACTCTGTCTCCAGGAGCAAAGTGTGGATTCGGTGTGTTTCCGGAGATGCTGGTGGAGCGGATGACGCCGGTGATCGCAAATACCCGCCTCAACCCCAACTATCCGACTCAGGCCGCGATCTGCAGCCTGATCCGGTCGGGGTTCTACGATCGGCATCTCGAGTATCTTCGTGCTCTGTACGGTCCGCGGATGGATGCCACCAATGACGCGATCCAAACCTTCTTCCCCGAGCTGAACATCCCGCGCTTGACCGGCGGCTTCTTCGTAGCGATTTGGCTTCCGGGGATCTACGATGCCGAAGGCTTCATCGACGCCCTGAAGCCAAAGGGGGTCCTGCTGGCTCCTGCGCAGCTGTTTGCACCGGGTTGGCAGGAACGTCTTCGGAAGGAGCATGACGGCATCTACTTCCGACTCACGTTTCCCGCTCATTCCGAGGAAGATAATCGGCGAGGAGTCGAGTTGATCGCCGAAACCTATCAGGAACTGCGGTAGTCGTCCGGCGCTTTTGCAGGGGTCTTGTGGAAGCCGCGATACACGACCGCCGGGGTCAATACTCGATGTGGCCGTGCCACCGAAGGTCGTTCAGATCGAAGTCCACCTTGAGTGTGACGACGTTCGGCACTCCAAAACGCGCCACGAAAGTGATTCGCCGGCCGATTTCTTCCGGGGTCGGTCTCGGGAAATGAAAAAGAGCCACTCTCAGGTCATTCTGCCAGGGCGCATCGTAGCCGATAGGATGGACCTTCCGGCCGCCGGCTTCGAGCTCAATGTAGGCGTTCTCCCCGAAGGTTCGTAAAGACTGACGGTTCAGAGTATCCGTCGCCGCAGGGTTCGGGCATCGAACGGAAATCAACAGTTGGTTCGGCACTCGAAAAGAGTCTGCCTTCCGCAACAGAGCCTTCGGATCCGGTGGCCTGGCTGAGCGCACGTGCCTGGCCGGCTGCGATGCGATGGAGTGAGCAAGAGCCATCCGAATCGGGAACGCGGATCGAATCCGTACTTCGTAGCGGGCTACATGTTGTCTGTTGAGGGGGGTAATCCAAAGCGTTCGAATCTTGACCCAGGGGGACTTTCCCAGCACCTGTTGAGCTTCCTCGAGCGTCCACTTTTCCGGGGCCTTCGTCTTCCAGGACCCGTTGTCGTGAGCAAGCGCCATCCCTGCCACCACGCACAGAGGGAACAGCAAGACCCGCAAACGCGCTCGCTTCATCTACCTTCCAAGACCGATCAAAGTCGCAAAGGGTTCAGGATCCCTCTGCCGAGAGAACACATTGAGGATACCCTGCGACGAGAGTACTGTCATGGGAGCGCGGCTCGAAGCCGCGAGAGCAATCCAGACTACCGCCTCTTTCGATCAGACGGGTTGCCGGATTGTCGGCGGGTTCGGGCGGTATGTCCAATCAGAAGAAGAAAGGTCGGGGTCCCTCAGAGGAGTTCAGCGAGGCGTCCAATGGATATGTTGCGTCGGATTGACGAAATCTGGGAGGAGATCGAGGCCGGCGAAGCTGAGAAGGCTCTGTTGACGGCGCGCGAGGTAGCGGAGCAGAATCCGCGGGAGCCGGCGGCATTGCTGGCGCTTGCGGCGGCCTCCTGGGCCAACGAATCCGTTGAGGAGTGTCGTACCGCTGCGGAACACGCCATCTCAGTGCTCAGGGTGCAGAAGGCCGCCGAGGAGAAATCGCAGCTGGCGTACGCCATCGGCTGGCTTGCGCGAGTGGAATGGAGACTCTGGCACTTCCGGAAAGCCGAAGATCACCTCCGGGAGGCTCTGGGGCTCGGACCAGAGCATCCCTGGTTGTGGGAGTTGCTCGCCCAGATTCTGGAACGGACGAACCGGCGGGAGGAGGCGGCGGCCGCCGATCGTCGGGCTCAGAGACTCGATGAGGAGCATTACCCGTTGCCGGTCCGGTTTTCACGAGAAGAGGCGGAGGCGGCGTTGCAGGAGGCGCTCGACGCCCTGCCGGAAGAATTTCAGAGCGCGGCGGGAGAGGTGCCGATCGTGCTCGAGGAGTTTCCAGCTCTGCGCATGGCTCGGGCGGAGGTCGCCGGCGAACTCCCGCTGGCACCCGATATCCTGGGGCTCTTCTTCGGTGTCTCGCTGGCTGATCGGAGTTTCTTCCACTCCTTCGAACCCCCGGGTGCGATCTTCCTGTTTCAGGGCAACCTGGAGCGGATGTGCGGCGACCGACAGACGCTGGTCGAAGAGATCGCTATTACTCTCGAACACGAACTGGCTCACTACCTCGGATTCGACGAGTCAGCCATGCCCGGCCTTGGCCTCGACTAGGACATGCATCCTTGCTTGTCCACCTGTCGAGGTCGCGATCGTAGGACATCCGTCCACGGTTGTCCGCCTGGCGAGATCGTGGCTACCTGGAAAGCTGACCGGCGCCTCGACGCTGTGGTGTCCGCATGCGCGGTGCCGGGGATGTTCCTTCGGAGCACGGGGACGACCTGGAAGGATCTCCTACCCTCGGACCCCCGATCGTGTTAAACAGATGGGGTATGGGAATTCCTTCTGAGAAGGTCGCGCGTGCGTACGAAATGGCCGTCGAAAGGTACGGGGAACTCGACGTCGATGTCGAGCATGCCTTGGAGAAGCTTTTCCGAGTGCCGCTTTCGCTGCACTGCTGGCAGGGGGACGATGTCGGAGGATTCGAGAACATGGGCGGCGAATTGGGCGGCGGGCTGGCCGTGACCGGTTCGTATCCCGGCAAGGCGAGGACGGCCGAAGAACTTCGGCAGGACCTCGATCTCGCCCTTTCTCTGATTCCGGGCCGCCACCGACTCAATCTGCATGCTTCCTATGCGGAAACCGGAGGCCGAAGGGTCGATCGGACGGAGTTGGAACCTGCTCACTTCCAGAACTGGATCGACTGGGCGGAGGGGAAGGGGATGGGCCTCGACTTCAATCCGACCTTTTTTGCCCATCCCAAGGCCGACGACGGGTTCACGCTGGCCCATCCCGATCCTTCGATTCGCCGGTTCTGGATCCGGCACGGTATCGCCTGCCGGAAGATCGGTGCCGCCATGGGAGAGGCCTTGGGAACTCCCTGCATCACCAATGTCTGGATTCCAGACGGATACAAAGACACGCCGGCCGATCGCCTCGGTCCGAGGGAGAGATTGCTCGAGTCGCTCGACGAGATCTTTGCTCTCGAGATCGATCCTCGATTCAACCGGGATTCCGTTGAGGCCAAGCTCTTCGGTATCGGCTCCGAGAGTTACGTGGTCGGTTCCCACGAGTTCTATCTCGGCTATGCCATGACCCGCAAGAAGTTGCTGTGTCTGGACGCCGGCCACTTCCATCCCACCGAGACCATTTCCGACAAGATCTCATCGGTGCTCTTGTATCTGGATGAACTGCTCCTTCACGTCAGTCGTGGCGTCCGCTGGGACAGCGACCATGTGGTCACGCTCACGAATGAGGTCGAGGCGATCGCCCGGGAGTTGGTACGGGGCGGGTTTCTGGACCGGGTACACATCGGTCTCGACTACTTCGACGCGAGCATCAATCGCATCGCTGCCTGGGTCATCGGAGCGCGCTGCATGATCAAAGCCCTTCTGATGGCGATGCTCGAGCCGACGGAGAGGCTGAGACAATTCGAGCAGGACAGCGATTTCACCGCTCGGCTTGCTCTCATGGAAGAGCTCAAGACACTTCCCTTTGGGGCAGTCTGGGATTTCTATTGCCAAAGGCAAGACGTGCCCGTCGGCCCGGCCTGGCTCGACGAAGTTCGGGTTTATGAGAAGGAGGAACTCTCCGGTAGGGACTGAAACCTGCCCGGTGCGAACTCGACATTCGTCCCCTGGCCGCCGTATCGGAGTCCGTCTTCTCGGGATTTGAGATCGAAGATCCTCCGCCTCGCCTTCTCCGGAAGGTCGGCAACACTCGCTTCGCTCAGGTACTCATTTGCAGCGTGCGTGGTCAGGTTCGGAGTATTCTCTATTCAAACACATGGTGTCCCCACGATTTCTCGCCGTGATATCCGGCGCAAATCCGCCACTTGAAAGTAACCGTCATCTTCGAATCCGACCGGCGTCTTTCCATGGGAGGCTCTGAAGGAGCGATGAAACTAGAAACACCCCGAGTCTGCATTCTGATTCTGGCCCTTGTCCTGTCGTTGTCCGCCTCATCCGCACGACACGTCAAAGGAGGCCAGAATTCGACCAGGGGGATTTCCAGGACGTGGCTGATCCGAGTGGAAAGTGAGATCTTCCTCAACCGGACGTCTGCTCGTACCGGTCCGGGGGGCAATGCCTACTTCGCGATATCACTCGGAGGATCGACCGTCGAGGTCGCCCTGCTGCCGGCAAACGTGCTCCAGAGTGCTATCGCCGGCTCGCTTCAATCCGCACATGGCGTGAGAGCCCAGGGTTTGCCCACGTTTCTGTCGACGTTTCGACTGCCCAAGGCCATTGATGTCATGCTGGCCTCGATCGGGCTCGACGCCTCCGTACAAACCATCTCAGTGGGGAGCTATCCGGTCGACTGGGTCGTGGGCGATTTCAACGGGGACAGCCGGTTGGACGTGGCCGTAGCCAGCCAGGATTCGAACGACGTGTCGATCATCCTGGGCCAGGCCGACGGAACGTTCGGCCAGGCCACGAACTTCGACGTGGGTGTGGGTCCCAACGTCATTCAGACCGGGGACTTCAACGGTGATGGGGTACCCGACCTCGTCACGGCCGACGCCGGAAGCTATCCGGATGCAGGAGGGGTGTCGCTGCTGATCGGCAACGGCGACGGCACGTTCCAGCCGGTCGTGCGGCTGAGTTCCGACGACAGCGAGGTCGTGACGGTCGGCGATTTCAACGAAGACGGCCGCGACGACCTGATCCAGGGTCCCTTCAACATGAACATCTTGAGGGTGCTGCTGGGCAACGGCGACGGCACCTTTCAGACCCCGCGAGAGATCGATGTCCCCTCGTTGGCGTGGTCGTTGACGTCGGGCGATTTCAACGGGGACGGCCATCTCGACGTGGCCGCCGGCGGGGCTTCCGTGGTCTCGGTTCTGCTGGGGGATGGAGCCGGTGAGTTTCAATCGTCGCAGGAGATTCCCTTCGCCTTCAACGGAGCGGTTTGGCAAATCCAGGCCGCCGATCTCGACCAGGACGGGGATCCGGATCTGATCACGACCAACATCGACAACTCAGCCTCCGTCCTGCTGAACCAAGGCAACGGCACTTTTCAGGATCCCGACTTCTACGTCGTCAACGACACGCCGGACGAGCTGAGTGTTTCGGATCTGGACGGAGACGGCTATGCGGATCTGTTCGTCTCCAATGCCAATGCCAGCCACTGCTCGATCCTGATCGGCAACGGGGACGGGACGTTCGTGGCTGCCCGGGGCTACGTCCCCTGGGACAGCAACGGGAGGGCTGGCGCTTCGTCTTTGACGGCCGCTGACTTCACGGGCGACGGCATCCCGGATGTCGTCGCTAACTCGGTTCTGATGCCCGGTTTGGCGAACGGGACCCTGGGAGCACCGGTGGATCTCGGGCGACGGGCGGACTTCGTGGCCTCGGGCGACTTCGATGGGGACGGCCAGGCGGATCTGGCGCTGGTCAGCAAGACGACGAATACGGGCAGCGTGAGTCCGGGCATGCTGATCCTCTTGGGCAACGGAAACGGCACGTTTCGCGATGGACAGACGATCGCGATATCGGACGCGAACTACCGAACGGGGCCGCTGTCGAGCGCCGACATCAACGGAGATGATGTCTTGGACCTGCTGGAGATCGATAGCGATGGAGGTAATGTAAAGGTCTACGCCGGAAACGGGGACGGGACGTTCCAGGACGGTGTCGACTTGGCCGTGGGGACCGCACCCCAGCACGTGGCGGTGGGCGATCTGAACGGAGACGGTCACATGGATCTTGCCGTGGCGCTCGAAGGTGTCCTCGGCAATCTCGACGGAGGGCTGGTGGTCCTGCTGGGCCACGGCGACGGCACGTTCGACGCCCCCGCCCCCATCCTCAGCAACGCCACCCTGACGCAGGTCGCCATTGGGGATCTGAATGGGGACGGGAAGCCGGATCTGGTGGCCGACGACCAGGATCCGGCCTTCACTTTCAATCTGTCCGTTCTGTTCGGCAACGGCGACGGGACGTTCCAGGCCCCGCTGCGCCTGCCCCCTCTGGACAGCTATACCTTCTTCGGCGTCGGGGGGCTGGCCGTAAACGACTTCGATCAGGACGGCAGCCCGGATGTGATCGCGGCCAGTAATGGCGATCAGTCTCTGATCATCTATCCGGGCAACGGGGACGGAACCTTTCAGGATCCGGTTTCGGGGGACATCGGTCCCGATCCGAGTGCGATGGTCGTGGCCGACTTCAACCTGGATCACAAGCCCGACGTCGCTTTGGCGAGCGGAAGTCTGGTCGTGCGGGTCGACAACCTGAGTACGACGGAAGGGGCAGCGGCTTCCGTGACGCTGGCGGGCAAGGGAGCCTCATCGACCGTCAGCGCCGCGCCGCCGGCGGCCCAGGTCGGCTACGCGACGGCCACGCTCAACACCGGCGTCGCGCCTTACTCCACCGGCGTCTTCAAGCTGGACGAGAGCAACGTGACGGTCAGCGAAGTGGGCATCCCCACCTCACCGGCGACGCGGTCGGCCCGTATCCTGGTCGACAAGCGGGAGAACCTGCCCGCACCGGCCTCGATCGACTCGACGGGCGTCCGGCTTCAGCAGAGCGGCATGATTTCGACCGACACGGGCTTTGCCGCCGTCAACCTGGGCGGGAAGACGGCTCATCTCAACTATCGTCTGCGGGATCTGCAGGGGCAGATGCTGGCCGAAGGGACGGGGACGCTGGAGGCCGGGGCCCACGTGGCCAAGTTCGTCGACGAGCTGCAGGAGGTGTCGAGCTTCGAGCTGCCCCCCGACTTCGCATCGACGAACGGTCTCGGCACGCTCGAGATCACGAGCGACCAGCCGTTGTCGGTCCTGGCGCTGCGCCAGACGACCAACCAGCGCGGAGACAATCTGCTGACGACGACGCCGATCGCCGACGAGTCGGCGGCCGCCTCGACGGATCCTTTGCGTTTTCCGCAGTTCACCGACGGGGGAGGAAGCGACACGGCGATCACGTTGATCAATCCCACCGACGCGGTGGAAGCGGGCATCCTGGAGCTGTTCGATGAGAACGGAGCACCGCTGACGGTAACGACGGTAGGCGGCATGACGGACTCGAGCTTTGCCTACAGCATCGCGGCCCAGGGAGCGTACGTACTGCAGACCAACGGGGCATCGGCCGAGGCGGCGGCGGGCTGGGCGGTGGCGACGCCGTCGTCGGGCAGTCCGGCCCCGATCGGAGCGGGGGTGTTCCAGTTGAGCACGGCGGGGGTGCTGGTGACCGAAGCGGGAGTTCCGGCGGCCACGCCGACGCAGAAGGTCCGTATCTACGTGGACCGCAGTGGGGGACACGACACGGGGGTGGCGCTGGGCAATCCGGGCAACACGGCACTGACGGTCGAGCTGAAGGCTCTGGGGTTGGACGGCACGACGGAGGTGGGCCAGGGGACGCTGGAGGTGGCGGCGGGCGGACATGAGGCGAAGTTCGCGGGACAGCTGATTTCGGGTCTGCCGGCGAACTTCGTGGGAGTGATGGAACTGACGTCGGATCAGCCGTTCGTGCCGCTGACGCTGCGCACGTTGACGAATCAGCGGGGAGACTTTCTGATCACGACCTTCCCGGTGGCGGATCTGGAGAAGACGGCGCCGATGCCGATGATCTTTCCACAGGTGGCCGGAGGAGGCGGCATTACGACTCAGTTCATCTTCCTGTCGTCGGGACGGGGCGCGTCCTTGACGCTGAACTACTTCGGCGCCGACGGCAAGCCGCTGGCTCTGGCGCAGCCGTAGGATAAGCTTCCAGCTTGTCTCC
>JARRKC010000016.1:0-46100 GCA_037388505.1 Acidobacteriota bacterium
AGGCAGATGACGTGGTTCGATGAAGGATGCGCGGCAGAGGATGAACGCATGCTCGATCATGTTCTCCAGCTCGCGTACGTTTCCCGGATAGTCGTAGTCCAGAAGAATGCGCATCGCGTCCTCGGAAACGCCGGCCACATTCTTGTTCTGTAGACGATTGAACTTGGATATGAAGTGCTCCACGAGAAGCGGAATGTCCTCTCGTCGTTCGCGCAGCAAAGGCAGCCTGAGGGCGAAGACGTTGATTCGGTAATAGAGATCCCTTCTGAAAGTGCCGCTTTGGACCAGTTCTTTGAGATCCTGATTCGTTGCTGCAACGACCCGAACGTTGACCTTGATGGGACGCACCGCTCCCAGGGGTTCGATCGTCTTCTCCTGAAGCACTCTGAGCAGCCTGGCCTGCATTGCGGGAGAGACATCACCGATTTCGTCGAGCAGGATCGTGCCGCCCTCCGCGACCAGGAACTTGCCCGGTTTGTCGCGGCGAGCGTCGGTGAAGGCGCCGGCCTTGTAGCCGAAGAGTTCTGATTCCAGCAGCGTATCGGGAAGCGCGCCACAATTGATCGCGACGAATCTGGCCGCTTTCCTGTGGGAAAGATCGTGAATCGCACGTGCGAACAATTCCTTGCCCGTCCCGCTTTCACCTTCGATCAGGACCGTACTCTCAGTTTGGGCAATATCCGGCAGGATGTCGAAGAGGCGCTGCATCGCAGGACTGCGACCGATGATATCCGCAAAGGTGTATTTGCCCTCCAGGCGCTTTCGCAGTTCTTCGACCAGACTCAGGTCGCGGAAACTCTCGATCCCTCCGATCACGTTTCCATCCGCGTCTCTGAGGACTGCGGTCGACAGGCTGACGGGAACGCGGCGGCCGCGGGAGTCCAGGATGAAGATATGTTTGGCGATGATAGGACGACCTGTCTCGATGGTATCCCGCAAGGGGCACTCATTTTCGCAAACACTGGCCCGAAGGACCTCGCAGCACGTGTGGCCGATAGCTTCCTCAGCCGAAACTCCGGTGATCTCGGTCGCCGCTCGGTTGAAGGCGATGATCCGCCAACGTCTGTCGACGGCAAACACCCCGTCCGACACAGAGTTGAACATGACGGAGCAAAGATGTATGTCTGAGTCTGCGTTCATACCAAACCGACACGTGCCCTCTGAGGGATAGACGTCCGCTGTTTGCTAAGGAATAGCCCGAGGAAAAGCGAAAGTCAAGCAGTCACGGGGCGGGTGTGAGGATACGATGTTTCGTTACTCTCGCACCTTCCAGGATCTCTATGTGTCTGCCTGCAGAGAAATGATCTTCCGGTTCAGCTCTCGTCGTTCCTGCAAATCAAGATCTTTGATCGTCCGCTCTCCGTGGAGACCTTTTCCACGCGATCGAAGTGACCGCCAAAGAAACCAACCTCATCTCTCAGAATTTCCAGGGCCCTCCGCCGGCCCATCATGCAAATCCGGATATAGAAGAGGAGTCGGATGAATCTGCTGGTTGGAATGTCGTGTTCCATCATCAGAAACGACCGGCCCGGCTTGAGCACGCGAACGACTTCTCTCAAGCATTGCCCGGTCGCTTGACCCGACAACTCGTAGAAGGCATGTGAACAGGTGACACCGTCAACCGCTTTCTTCTTGAACGGCAAATACGCAACGTCGGCCCGGATCAGATCTATGCCGCCCAGGCTCTCGCACTTGGCCAAGGCTTTCCTTAACATGCCCCTGGAGAAATCCACGCCTAGAACGTGACCGTCTGGCGCCACTCTCGAATGGAGTTCGGCGAGCTGTGCTCCCGTTCCAGTGCACAGATCCAGGACGGTGTCACCGGGCTGCAAGCCGGCCATCAAGGCCAACTGTCTTCGCAAACCGCCCTGACGATCGCGAGAATGCAGGGCTACAAACCCATCGTACCAGTGGGAAAACAGGTCGTAGTACCTCGATCTCAAGCGTGCCATGTCTCTTCAGCCCAGTGTCGAGTCTACTTTGTGTCAAGGATACTGCCGCGCTGAGAATCTTGCCAATCTCGGGGCGTTCTGAGCAAGAGCTGCAATTTGCAGCGACCGCGCCGGGAGTCGCATCCTTTTGCAACGGTCCGGAGAAGTAAACTGCGACTGCTTCCGGTACAAAATGTTGCTCTGAAGACACTTAGTGGTAGGGCCTAGATCTGGAGGCTGTGGAATGGACCTTGCGACTTCTGAAGCTGAGCCCTGAGAGGAGGCAAAGGATGTTGAAAGAAATCAGCGTCGATCAGCTCAAGGAAAAGCTGGACAAGCGTGAATCCTTCGTTCTTGTCAATGCTTCGGACAACGTCTCAGTCTGTTCGATGGACGCAATCAAGGGCACTTACTGCATCCCTCGCCATCAACTTCTGGGTCAGATAGACATCCTGTTTTCGAAAGCGGTTCATTTCATTATCTACTGTGTGACGCCGGCATGTGCGAAGGATGCGGCCCAGGTTCTGCTGGATCATGGCTATTCCAATGTGGAATGGGTCAACGGAAACCTGATGGAGTGGAAGGACAAGGGATACCCGACTGAGGTCTTGTGGCCTGCCTACGACTGGAGTGACTAGGTCAATTATCCCGGATCTCAGGGGAGAATGGGTCACTTTGAGTCGTGCTGTGCTCCGATTGTGGGTAGTGTCTTTGGGGAGGTTTCCTGCACACGTGGGGAAACTGCCATGGCACCGAACACAGAAGGAATGACCCCCAATATAGTAGATGTGGGTGAGCTGGAGACGAAGGTCATCAGAGGCTCGATAGGACATTTAGTTCTCCTTGCGTTCCGTTCGAAGTGGTGCCACTCGTCCAATGCATTCGCCGGTGTCCTTGCGAGAGCCTGTCAAGAGCAAGAGTTTGTTGGATCGTGCAGTCTCATATGTGTAGATGTTGAGGAGGCTCCAGTTCTCGCCGCAGGATTCTGCATTCAGGGCATACCTACCGTGATTATCTTTTTCAACGGCAAAGTCGTAGCCAAACTCGTGGGAAGCCACGCTGAGAAGCAGGTTCGATCCGTGATCCGTTCCCATTTGCAGTCCAAGGCTGATCGCCTGGACCGGGCGGCTCGAGCGGGACTGCACAAAGACGACTTGGATTACGCCAAGCCATTTCTACGGGAAGGAATAGCCATGACCAACTCACCTCGAGAATGGGGAGATTGGTACTTTGAGCCCGACCGACTTGAACTATTCCTGGATCGAGGTGGTTGCGTCGAGTATTCGATCGACCTCGAGATGTGTATGACGAGCGGCGAAATTCTGAATCAATTAGTCGAGGTCGCCGGTAAGGACTGGACTTCACCGGCCGATGTATCCGGCCTGCTGGCCGCACTCAATGACCTTCTCCAGCTTCAGAAGAACCTTTGTCCAAGTGGCACGGAAGAGCATCTCGACAGAATCCGCCTCCACGAGGTCGTCAGACAGTCCAGCGTTGGAATGTAGCCGATCAGGATCTGATTTTCCGGCAGCCGCTGCAGAACGGGCATATTCGATCAATCGACAGGTATCAGGGGGATCTTTACTCGGTCGCATCCAGATTCTCTCAGCGGCCACAATACGCTTTGGATAAGTGCTCTGAAATATCCTGTACGTTTGCTCCGTTTTCTGAGGCCTCTCGGAGATTCACCAAACAGATCGGACACATGGTGACGACGTTTCCGCCCAGGGCGGTCAGTTGTTTCAGACGTTTCTGCGCAATGGCCCTGGCCTTACTCGGGAAGAGCGCCTCGATGGGCCCTCCACAGCAGTGAGTCGCTCGGCGAGAATACTCGCTTTCGAGAAGCTCGGCGCCCGCTCTCTCGAGCAGGGCCCGTGGTTCTTCGGTCAGGTTCTCGTATCTCGCATACAGACAAGGGTCATGCACCACGAGGTCTAGACCCAGGCCGTTGACAGGTTTCAACTTGGAGTCGGCGAGGAGTTCCAGATAGCTCTTCACCTCCAGGTGACAGTCCTGCATGATCTTTGGATAGACTGTCCGGAGCATGTTCGTCGTGTGGGGGTCAACGGTGATCACGCGCTTGACCCCGTGGAGTCTGAACATCTCGTGGACTTTCCTGGCATGTGTTCTGAAGGAGCCGGCCAAACCGAAATCGTGGATCAGTGCTCCCGTGTAGAGCTCCTGGTCGCCAAGGTAGCCGAACTCTATGCCCGCCGCCCTCAGCAGGCACGCGATATTCCGCAAAACATTCCTATAGAGAATCTCGTCTCGAACCCGCAGAAGGTTCGAGAATGCGGAGAGATTCAGGCGCTTGTTCACAAATTGGGCCAGACCGAGAAGGCGGCCCACCCACGAGTCTTCGAACCGGGCGGCAACCCTCCCGAGGGCGGACACGGCCGGCATCAATTGGTACATGTGGCCGGTGTAAAGGACGGTCCCGCCTCCCCTCGGAAGACCGAGGTCTTCGGCCCAGGCGGTCAGTTTCCGCGAAGGCAGAGGAAATATGCTGCCGCGCCTGTTCAGGTTCTCCGTCAGAATTCCAAGGATCCTTCGCGTAGACAAGGGCATTCGTTACTCCCCTGTGAATCCGTAGGCCTTCCGATTGATGACACAACGGAGACATCGAACATTCTCCGTGATGTGTACCTTTGCGGGGCAGTTCTCTTCACACATCCCACAAAGGAGACAGGAGAAGATGGTCGGCGCGTTCTCGACGACTTTCTCCTCCAAGCCGAGGAGCACGTAGCGGAACAGTCGCCTGGGCAGTAAATCAAAGCCCACGGGGCAAACAGCGGTGCAAACACCGCAGTGCATGCAGGCGGAAGCGTCAAACTCCTCGCGACACTTCATCCCTTCCAGAAATGACGGGTTAACTCGTGCCATGGGTTCTTCTCGTGCCGTAAAACGGATACCCTCCGTCGTCCGAGGCTCCGGTGTCGGCGATCAAGCCATACTTCCACAGTGCCATGATCCACTGAGTCACTTCCTCGGTAGGAAATCCCAGTGATTTCGACAGTTCGGGGATCGTCATGGACTTCTCCTGTAGCAAGAGGACGATCCTGTCTCGCATGAGCACCTCGTCTCTCAGAACTTCGGCCAAATCGCGAGTATACTGATCGCGCTTCATCACTTATCCCCGGGCCAATGCCTCGATCATGGCCCTAACCTGGAGATCCTTGTACCCGGCAAGATCAATGGCATTCTCGGGGCAAACGGGAACACACGCGCCTCCCCCTCTGCACAGAGACGGGTCGACTTGGGCGACTTTCCTGCCCTCGATCAGGACGGGCCCGATGGCGCCGTAAGGACAAGCATCGACACACTCGCCGCACCACGTACACCGCTGCGCATCCACTTCGGCAACAAACGGTTCCAGATCCACGTATCCCTTCATCAGAAGACCGGCGCACTTGGACGCGGCGGACAGAGCAGAGGCCACACTCTCCGGGAGATTCTTGGGCCCCTGAGCCGTGCCCGCGATGAAGACGCCTTCCACGACTGTTTCGACGGGCCGAAGCTTCGGGTGGATCTCGTTGAAAAACCCGTCCCTGCCAACCGGCAGCTTGAGCACGCCGACCAGGTCGTCGTTCTGCCTAGGAACCATGCCCGTAACGAGAACAACCAGATCGGCTTCGATCTCTATGCTTTCTCCGCCCAGAAGCTGATCCTGCACGGCGACACTGAGCCTTCCATTCGCCCGACTCACGGATGGAGGATCGTCGGCGGCGTAAGAGATGAAAGCCGAACCGCGGCTGCAGGCTTCTTCGTAGAGAAGCTCGTACTTTCCGTACGTCCTCATGTCCCGAAAGAGATGGAACTGGTGCAGATCCGGTGATCTTTCGACGGCACACAGGGCGGTGTGCACGGCCGTAGCACAACAGTAGCGGGAGCAGTAGAGATTCCCATTTCCGTCGTTCGAGCTCTGCCGGCTCCCCACACAGTAGACGTAGACAATGTCCTTGACCTGTCGTCCCGCATATTCGAGTGGTCCGCCGGCACTGTCCACCAATTCCCTGAAATCGGGCAGAAGCAGGACGCCTTCCTCACCATAGCCGAATTCGGAAGTCTTCGGCCGGTAGATGTCGAATCCGGTGGCTACGATGATCGCTCCGACGTTGAGTGTCACGATCTCACCATTGGCCAGGCCGAGTTTTACTGAGAAGTTTCCTACGCTGCCTTCTTCCTGGATCAGTCTGGCTCCGGTGAACACGGTAACGTGCCCGGCCTCCCGAACATGCTTCTCCAGATCCCCAATGATCCTGGAACCACGCCTGTTATGCGGAAACATCCTCCCCCATTTGCCCGTCCAACCTCCGATCGAGGGCGCTTTCTCGACTACAAAGACCGAGAGACCAAGGTCCGACAGGGCCAGGGCCGCCCTCAAGCCTGCGACCCCGGCCCCCACGACCAGAGCCTTTGGAACCGTTTCAATCCGCAGGCCCTCCAGAGGTTCGCTGTGCCTGCATTTTGCTATCCCACTTCGAACGAGACGGATCGCCTTTTCGGTTGCAGCCGTCTTCTCTTCTCGATGAACCCAGGAACACTGCTCGCGCAGATTGACCTGGACGTATTGATACGGGTTCAGGCCGCCGCGCGTGGTCGCATCTCTGAAAGTGTGGAGATGGAGTTTGGGCGAACAGGAGGCGACCACCAAACCGTCGAGCCGGCGGCTGCTGATGTCATCGATGATCTCTTGCTGGGCGGCATCCGAGCAGGTGAACATGTGTGTTTTCGCGAGCACGACACCCCGCTCGTCCCTTATCGCTTCCCGAACCCGCTCGACATCTACGAAATCCGAGATGTTTCCGCCGCAATGGCAGATGAAGACGCCGATTCGTCTTGCGCTCACTTTCCCGTCCTCGAGTGCTCGACGTAGGCCGCGGCCTGTACTGCCGCAGCGCCGGCATGGACGATCGTGTCGGGGATATCTCGCGCGCCGGCCGCCGAACCGGCAACGAAGACACCTTCTATGCTGGTCCGACCAGGATTGACATCGTCTTCTGTTTCCTGAATCCAATCCATTTCGTCCACCTCGAGCCGTTCGTTCTTGAATAATCGAGGGACCTCGGGATTGGAGAGGAGTCCAACCGACAGAACAACGAGATCGTGCTCCGCTTTCTCCAGGCATCCGCAGCCGCCGACATCCTCGTAGTGCACAATCAGGTTTCTCCCAAGCGTCTGCTCGATTCTCGCCACCTTCCCTTTGACGAAGCGGACGCCCATCGCTTTGGACTGCTCGTAGAACTCGTCGTATCCTTTGCCGAACGCCCTGATGTCCATGTAGTAGATCGTGACGTCGGCCAGTGGCAGAGCCCCCATGAGAAGCTGGGACTGCTTGATCGAGTACATGCAACAGACCCTGGAACAGAAGCGGTTACCGACCGTGTAGTCTCGAGAGCCGGTACAAAGCACAAAGGCGATATTGTCGGGAGCCTTGCCGTCGGACGGTCGCAGCACGCGGCTGAAGGGTCGTGTCGGGGAGAGGAGACGATCCATCTGCATCGCCGTGATCACGTTGGGAAAACGTCCGTAACCATAGCTCGCCTTCAAGGTCGGATCGAAAAGTCGGAAGCCCGTAGAGAGGATGACACTGCCTACTTCAGTGATTTCCTCCCCACCCTGCATATCGAGCCGAATGGCGTCCGCAGGGCAGACCCGCACGCACTCGCCGCATTCCGAGCAGCCGCCACAGTCCAAACAGCGGCCCGCGTTGTAGCGAGCGTCTTCTTCACTCAAAGACGATTCAATCTCGGTAAAGCCGCGAAGTCGCTCAGGGACCGGCAGCTGTGGCGGCGCTTTGGAGTTGCGCTCCGAAACGGACTTGAAACGACGAAGGACTTCATCCTTGTCTACGGCAGGAAGTCTGCCGTCCCATCCCGTGTCGGTCAGAGAATCACCTTGGAGATAATGGTCGATGTAAAAGGCGGCCTGTTTGCCCTGGCCGATGGCACTGGGGATCATGGATGGCCCGGTGACTGCGTCACCCCCTGCAAAAACGGACGGGAGCGACGTTTCCAGGGTCATTGCGTCTACCCGAATCGTTTCGTCGGAGTTCAGTTCCAGTTCCCGGCGAAACGGAGAAGTCGTCGGGCGAAGTCCTATGGATAGAAGGGCAAGGTCCACTGGAACGAGCCGTTCGCTGCCGGCGATGGGAATCGGCCGCCTCCTCCCGCTGGAATCCAGCTCTCCCAATTCCATCGACAGGCTCTCCACTGCAACAAGATGCCCGTCGATACCGACGAAACGTTTGGGGACCTTCTGAAGTTGGAGTTCGACGCCTTCCTCGAGAGCCGCCTCCACTTCCCAGGGATGAGCCGGCATTTCGGCCCTGCTCCTCCGGTACTGGACGATGACCTTAGCGGCACCCAGGCGGAGCGCCACTCGGGCCGGATCGATACAGGCATTGCCTCCTCCCACCAGCAGTACTCTCTTGCCTTGCAGTTCGAGCCCATTGCCGGCGCTCGTCTGCCGGAGAAAGGTCATGCAGTCCATGACTCCGTCCAGATCTTCGCCTGGAATCGACATGTTCACGGGTTTCATGGTTCCGACGGCCAGGAAGATGCTGTCAAAGCCTCCTTCCTTCAAAGAAAGGAGAGAAGTTACAGGGGAACTCGTGCTGAAGTTCACGCCCAGCGCCGCGATGTTCTTGATATCTCTCTCCAGAACATACCTGGGCAGTCGGTAGGTGGGGATGCCGTATCGCAGCATACCCCCCACGTCGGGAGCCGACTCGAAAACGGTGACGGGGTAACCTCTTCGCGCAAGCTGATAGGCCGCAGAAAGCCCCGCCGGCCCGGAACCGACGACGGCAACCTTGGAATTCTTGGCCTTTGTCGGCGGACCATACTCAGGGTCGGGATGTTCCCGGTAGTAGCGGTCGACCATGAAACGTTTGATCGCGCGGATCGACACGGGCCCTTCCAGCGCTCCCCGGGTACAGGCTTGCTCGCACGGTGCATAACAGGCTCTGCTCAGAACGCCGGGAAGGGGTGCATCTTCCATGTGCAAATGAAAAGCTTCCTCGTATCTCCCGCTTCGCACCAGAGAGACATACCCATGAGCTTTGACACCGGCCGGGCAGGCAAACGAACAGGGAGAGGAGCCGTAGCGGTCGATCACGGCCCTTTTGGGGACAGCCTGAGGGAAGGGGATATGGGCTGCACGGCGAGCCGCCAGGTCGAAATTGAACGGGTCGGGGATCGCCACGGTGCAGATCTCTTCACACTTGGCGCAGCCGGTGCACGCCTTCGCGTCGATGAACGATGGCTTTGTCCGAAGCTTGACAAGAAAACCCCCGTCTGCCTTTTGAGCGATTTCCCGCACCTCGGAATAGGTCGACACCTCGATATTCGGGTGATGGGCTGTGGCGGCCATCTTGGGCGTAGAGATGCAGCTGGCGCAGTCCAGAGTCGGAAAGACTTTGCTGAGCAGCACCATCTTGCCCCCAATGCTCGCTTCCTTTTCAACGAGCAGAACCCGGTAGTTCATCTCCGCAAGGTTCAGTGCCGCTTCCATTCCAGCGATACCGCCGCCGACGATGAGGACGTCATGTTTCATCGGATGCAACCTTCCGGGTGGAACCAAGATCAGATAGTGTCTTCTGGAAGTTCACCGTGTGAGAGACGAAAGCCTCAGCGCAGACGGAGCAGATCGCCGTCATCTTCACCCTCCCCGGATCGTAGCCCGCTCTCTCGAGGAGGACCTGCGCCCGTTCGGTCAACTCAGCCGTACGTTTGGTGCAGTCTTGGACGTAGGTGCAGTCCGTTCCGTCTGCGGCAATGAGGACCCCATCGAATCCGACCTCCAACGCATACACGATCCAACTTGGCCGAATGCAGCTGGAGCAAGGCACCGGGATTACGAACACCGAAGGTGAGTAGTGAAGATGGGAGCTGCCGGCCAGATCGATTCCGGCGTCGGATATGTTCTCCGTAGAGAAAACCAGAACTCTGGCTTTCTCGTTCCCGACTTCCTCGTCCACTATCCCATACCCTTCCTCACGAAGATCCGTGAGTATCCGGCTTCATCAATGCTTCCCAGGTAGTCGTGACCAACCTTCTTCGCCCACAAAGGAAGATCCCGCTTCGTGCTTGCATCCGAGGAAAGTACTTCCAGGACACCCCCCGAGGACACGGCTGCCATGGAGCGTTTGGCCTCGAGCAAGGGTCCGGGGCAAGCCGTCCCCCTCGCATCTACCCTTTTGTCGACCATCAGGCTGCTGAGCTCTTCCGTATTCATGATCCTCCCTCCATTTCCCCCGATCTCGCGGGTTCGATCGGGGATCAGGTGTACGTCAAGACAAGATCGGCTCTCAGGGCACCATCGAGAAACGTCACGACACCTCCACACTCCACCCCGTCGATCAAGTCTTCTTCCGTGCAGTCGACCATCGGGAATGCCGCCGAACACGCAATCATCCGCCCTCCCCCTTCCTGAACCACTTGGATGAATTCCGGCAGGGTCCTTGCTGCACCGGGAAACTCAATAGCCTGAGCCCCGCCTTTCTTTACGATCGTCAGACCGCTCATCGTGAAGAACATCGTGACTTTCATGTCCATGGCCACAGCCGCGGCGGCCAGCATGAAAGGAGGAAAAGCTTTCTGAGGTTCGTCGGAACCGCAAAAGAGCCATATCGTTTCGGGCATCGTTCTTGCTCCTTTCTGATCTCGGGGGTCATGGCTTTTCATGCTGCGGTCCGGTCGTGGGAGCGAACAACCTCCACCGAGCATGGCGCATGCAGAAGAACTGCCTGAGAAACGGATCCCCGCAGGAATCGGTGGACGACGCCATATCCGTGACACCCTAGAACCACCAGATCCGCGTGCAGTCTCTCTGCTTCCTTCACGATGACGCTCCCCGGAGTTCCTTCGAGTACCTCAGCCGTCACTCGCCGAATCGCCGGGTTCGCTTCAATCCTTCTCGCTGCATCTCGAGCACAGTTGCCGGCAGATCTCAGTTCCTCTTCCAGCGATTCCTCGTGCGCGGCGTACATGATGAAGAAAGGATCGGGTATTTGCGGGACGTGCGAGTGCGCCACGGACAGTACCATCACTTCGCTGCCGCGGGGCCAGGGCCGAGAGGCGACCTCAGCGACTGCCTCCGCACTACAAGGCGACCCATCGACACCGACAAGGATCTTCATCGTGCAATCCTCTTCTTCAATAGACGCGAACCGGCCGCCCGTTCCATCTGACGCACGGTCACGTCAACAGCATTCGTGTCGGGAACCTGGAGCGGCACACCTTCCAGCCAGGCATCGGCAATCGACGAGTGCTCGGGAATCGTGGCCACCGGCTCAATTCCATTTGCTCGGAGACGCTCGATCAGCGCCTCCCCTGCCCGCGGCTCTCGGATACGATTGAGGACGACGAAGAAAGCTGAGAGCTCGGCCTCTTCGAAGCTCCGGTTTGCGAGTTCAATCAATGCTGAGCTCTGCAGGTGGCCGGTAGCAGGGAGTACCCCGGATCTCATGAGTTGAACGGTTCGCTTCATATCCAGAGCCATCTGCACTGCTGCATTCGTCGGATCGACCACAACCAGAACCTGGTTCAGACTGGCGATGACCCCCCGTGCAACATCCTCGAAGCCCGCTTTGAAATCGATCACCGTCACGAAAGGCTCTCCCCTTCTGACGATTCTCACGTCCCGCACAACCTTGGAAATCGGCCCGTCACAGCCCGATCCCGGTCCTTCCTCGCCGATTTTCCCGGCCACCAGGTAGAGAATCCCGTCCGGTGTAGTGCCTCGGAATTCCTTGGGAATTTGATCCTGCGAGAGTGAGGCCCCAGGAAGGGGTGTGGGATCATCCACGGGACAGCTGACCCTTCCTCCTCCAAAGACCGTCCCACCGAAGAACTTCATGAGGGGGACCGTTCGAGTGGAAACGCCCAACGCTTGGTCAAGCCCAACATTGGTGGAGTCCGCATCCATGACACAGACTTCGTAGTTCCGGCTTTTGAGGCTTTTGGCCAGCAGAACCGTGACGGTGCTCTTCCCGGCACCGCCCTTACCGAAAACACCAATCCGTGTGCCGGGCAACGAATGTTGAGCCATCGAGAATCTCGAGTTGTGGCTTACGTGGCACTCGGCGCGCCGTCCGCCGCCCCAAGGTCAGCAGCAATCGTCGGCCACCAGACTGTCGACCACAAAACCAGGGCCGCCTTGAAACCCTTTTGCCGGGCCCTGGATGTTGAGTCTTTTCAGCACTGCGGTCAGCACGATTCGTGCCCAATTCGCCGTCTTCCGAGAGATACTGGTAAGTTCTTGATTCTAATGATATTAACGATCCTGTGTTTCTCGCGTTAGCGAGGGGGCGATAAGTTGATTCGTTGGGAATTGCAATTTGCACGTGCCCTCAGGGCCAGCAACTTCTTTATGCATGCCAGGCATTGGGAACTGATCTGCCGTTGCCGACGAAGATAGAGCCGCATCCGGTCACAGGCTTTGACTGAAAGCCTGTGCCGTCTTCTTCACAGCCGGGACCAGGCGTCACGGTGCGGATCACTTTGCCTTTCTGGCACGCCGTTTGCTCTCAGGGGCGGCGTGCGAATAGCCATGCCGTGTTGGATGGGACGGGTTTCTCCAGTCTTTGACGTGGCCAAACGCCTGCTCGTGGTGGACGTCGAGGATGCAACCGAACTCAGTCGGGAATACAGAGACATCAGCCATTTGGAGCTCCTCGGCCGACCGAGGTACGTGGCCGATCTCGGGGTGCAGGCCTTTATCTGTGGCGCACTTTCCGTCCCGTTGAGACTGATCCTCGAAGCGAAAGGCGTCAATGTGGTTGACCAGATCTGCGGGCCGGCTGAAGAGGTCTTGCAGGCCTTCTTGGGGGGACATCTGGACGATCCGGCGTTTTTGATGCCCGGCGCCAGAGGCCGAATTGAGGACTTCGGCCAGCGGATCAAACACGCGGGAAGTCGCACCGCCGGCAAGAGGCGGCTCACGCGCATAGCCGTCACATCTGAAGGTCCCAATCTGGAGAGCCGGGTGGACCTCCGTTTCGGCCGCGCGCGGTACCTGATCATCGTTGATGCCGAGAGTGGAGAGTACAAGGTGCTGGACAACAGCCGGAATCTCAACACGGCCCAGGGCGCTGGAATCCAAACGGCCAGTCTGGTTGTCGACGAGAAAGTGGAGGCGGTCGTCTCTGGACACATCGGACCGAGGGCCCTCGAGGCGCTCAGAATCGCCCGGATACAGGTCTTCCCCTCGGTTTCCGGAACGGTCGCGGGAGTTCTGCAGCAGTTGAGGGCACGTGGATCTTGATCTCGTTGACGTCCGCTGGGTAGAACCGGAGTCGCAGTCTTGCATCGTACTCTGACGTCCCATGTCGCGTGCACGCGACCCATCGTCGTCATTGCGACCCCTATCGATTCCATTCCATCGTCTATGTTTTCTGCGACTTAGGGACGAGCCTCGAATGTCGACCGATTTTGGCGCCACTCTTGCTATCTAAATCTGTCTACATCTGTTCAGGGCAAGGAGGATGAGTAATGAGAATCGCAATTCCTGTGGCAAACGAACAACTTTCCCCACACTTCGGGCACTGCGAGAAATTTGCCTTGATCGACGTCGACACCACTGACAGGAAGATTCTCAGCCGGGTGGACATCGAGGCTCCACCGCATGAGCCGGGCTTGCTGCCGATATGGCTGGCAGAACGCGGCGCGGATCTGATCATCACCGGCGGCGTCGGCCGCCGGGCCCAGGGGCTTTTTGCAGAACAGGGAATTCGGGTAGTGATCGGTGCGCCTGTAGCCGTACCCGAGGTTCTGATCGACAGCTATCTGGCAGGAGAACTCTCGCTTGGGGCGAATCTCTGCGACCACTGAGACAATCATTGAGGAAGGAAATGGCCGCATGTGGAGGACGGGACCACTCGTTGTGCTCGGCCTCGTCTTGCTGACCTCCGGGATGGAGTGGCAGGTACGAGCTTCCGGTGGCGAGGAGCAGGCCTGGAGACACGAACCTCGGGTGGAGAGACTGTGGAACAGGAAGGACATCGAGACACACCTGGGGAGAATTGTCCGGGTCGAGAAAGCGGTTGCCCCGGACGGGAAGTCCCACGGGGTCCATCTGCTGGTCGAGGCAGAAGCCGGAAGGATCCTCGTTTGTCTCGGTCCCTCCTGGTACATTGACGAGCTTGACATCGAGCTTGCGGTCGGCGAACTCGTTCGGGTCACGGGTTCTCGAACCGAGCGGGCAGAGGAGCCGGCTCTGGTGGCGTGCCGAATCACGTGGGGAGACAAGACCGCTGAACTGCGCGATGAGGAGGGACAGCCCCTCTGGAGCGGCTGGAGAAGGGAGTCGACCGAAGCTTCCTGTAGAAAGTGCGTCATTCAGGGAGTCGTCAGGGACGCTTCGGGAGCCTCGGTGCCGGGCGCCATCGTGTTCCTCGAACCGAGCCATCAGTCTGTCGAGACCGAGATGAGCGGATTCTTCTGCTTCTCGGAAGTGGAGGGGCCGGAACTCGAGGCGATCGTGGTAACCGCAGCGGGATTCGAGGAGCAGAGGGTCGGCCCGTTGCCGACGGTTTCGTCCGCTCCGATCCAGATCAACTTCGTGTTGGCGCCGGCTGTGGTAGCTGAGATTGTGACGGTGAGCGCTGCGACGCGCACGGTCAAGCAGTTGGAGGACGTGCCGGTTCGTACCGAGGTCATCCTGCCGGAACTCATGGAAGCGGTAGCCGCACGCACACTGGCCGATGCGGTGGAGTTTACGCCGGGGTTGCGGGTCGAGAACAACTGCCAGAACTGCAACTTCTCCCAGATTCGAATGCTGGGGCTGCAGGGCTCGTATACGCAGGTTCTCTTTGACGGTCAACCGAGTATGTCTTCACTCGCCCAGGTCTACGGCGTGGAACACATTCCTTCCTCGATGGTGGACCAGATCGAAGTCGTCAAGGGTGGCGGTTCGGCAGTGTACGGACCGGGCTCCGTCGGGGGAGTCATCAACATCGTTCCCCACACCCCCACGGAGACGCACGTGTCCTTGATGGACCGCTTGGAGTGGATGGCGGGGCTGCCCGACCATTCTCTGAGTACGTCTGCGGACTGGACTTCCGCGGATCACGGTAGTGCGGTCACGGTCTTCGGCCAATTGGACTCGATAGAACCCTTGGATTGGGACGGGGACGGTTTTACCGAAGTGGCGAAGCGTGAGTTCGGTGCTCTGGGCGCCCGCTACCGTCAGACCCTCTTTCGGCAGCAGGCGGAGCTGGTTCTCGATTTCAACCATGTACGAGAGGATCGACGAGGCGGCGATCGGTTGGACCTGCCCCCGAGTCAGGCCAGCGTAGCGGAGGCCGTCTCCAGCCGCCGGTACGCCACCGGAGTCACCTGGCATCACACTCCGGGAGCGGGGTTCGATTACCGGTTGTCATTCTCCCTCGCACACACGAACCGAGACACCTACTACGGCTCGGGGATGGACTCGAATGCCTACGGATACAGCAGCAACCCCCTGTGGATCCTGGACACTCAGTTCAATCATCTTCGTCTGTCCCACGTGATCTCCTGGGGCGGCCAAATCAAATCGGACGGAATCCGGGACGTCCAACCCGCCTATTCTCGGGAATATGACGAAACCTATCGAAACGTCGGATTCTTCGTGCAGGACGACTGGTCGGTTCTTCCAGGTTGGGAATTGATCTACGGCGTGCGTTTGGACAAACATTCGGAGATCGCGAACGCGATCGTGTCTCCCCGGCTCGCTCTCATGTGGACGGCTCGTCGCAACCTCAAGATACGCGCTTCGGTCGCCAAGGGCTTTCTCCCGCCTCAGGTCTTCGACGAGGACCTCCACATTTCCCAGGTAGGGGGGACGGGGCAAATCATTCGCAACGCGAAAGACCTGACTGAAGAAAGATCCAGAAGTTACGCACTGGGCATGGAATGGAAACCGACCTGGGGTTCCGGCGTGGGCATGCTGGAGTTCAACTTCTTCAATACAGGAATAGAGCGCCTGTTCAACATCGTCGAAGACGACGATCCGGGGACCGAACCGGTCGAGTTTTCCCGGATCAATTTCGGCAAGGCTCGGGTCTTCGGCGCCGAATTCAACGCAGGCTATGCGTTGGGCACCGGTCTGCAGGTTCAAATCGGTTATGTGGAGCAGCGCTCGCGATTCCATGATCCCGAACCGGATTTCGGAAGCCGGGAGTTCTTCCGGACTCCCACTCGCTACGGTCTCGCAACCGTGACGTATCGGAATCCTCGCTTCATGAGCGTGTTCTTCGGAGCGAGATTTACAGGCAACATGAGAGTGCCCCACTATGCGGGCTTCATCGCCGAGGATCGCCTGGAGACGAGTCCCCGCTACTGGGTCCTCGACGCCAGCCTTTCGCGCTCCTTTTCGTTCCACTCGGATTCGGAGGTCGTCGTGAAGCTGGGGGCGAGGAACCTCACTGGCTTCTACCAGAGCGATCTGGACCAGGGACCGGAGCGCGACTCGGGCTACGTCTGGGGACCCCGCTTCCCGCGATCGATCTACGTCAGCACCTCCCTGACTTTCTAGTCTGGGCTTCCAGTGGGGAGAACGGGAGAACCGGAGAACGGGAGAACCAGAGAACGGGAGAACGGGGGACCGGAGAAGGGGAGAACCAGAGGACGGGAGAACCTGGGTGGCTGGAGGCCGCGAGAGTAATCCAGGCTGCCAGCCTGTTGGGTCGGGCGGGTTGCCAGCCCGCCCAGGACCTATCTAGTCTCCATTTTTGGGCGCAAATCGGCTGGACGCCGACAGAAGCGTCAGTGAAAGCCCGCTGGATCGTCACTTTCATCCCCCAGTCCAAGGGTTCGGGACCCTGGGACTGGTGGGGGATGCATCCACGCCTTCAGCGTGAAACAGAGAACCCGCGGGGGTGACGAGCCGTCGCCGTTGACTCGCGTCGTGGGCCATAGCGTCAGTATCAGCCCGGGGATTCTCTCGAAGAGAGCATCGAAGGTCAGAAGGTGCCCTCCGCAGATAAATAGAAAGGGCACGGGACCCTCTGCGGGCTGTGACGCTTTGATGCCGTGATGTAATGCGCTATGATGTCTTTATGCGCACAACTCTGACAATCGAAGACCAACTGGCCGCCGAGTTGAAGAAGCGCGCCTTCGAATCGGGTAGGTCCTTCAAAGAGGTCGTCAACGAAAGCCTTCGACGCGGGCTCTCTGCCGAGCGGCGCATTCGACCTTCTCCACCTTATCGACTGAAGGCCGTTTCTCTGGGTGGCCCTCTCCCTGGAGTCAATCTGGATAAAGCGCTCCATCTTGCTGAGCTGCTCGAAGACGAAGCCCTCCGTGACAAGCTGGAAATGCGCAAATGATCCTGGTCGATGTCAACCTGCTGATCTACGCGATCGACCGGGACTCGCCGCACCACCGGAAAGCCCACAGCTGGTTCGAAGGAGTGTTGAACGGTTCCGAGATGATCGGGCTGCCCTGGATCGTCGCTCTGGCGTTCCTTCGCATCACAACCCGAGCCGGCCTGCTGCGAGAGCCGATGTCCGTCGAGGAGGCGGTGAGCTACTGCCAGTCGTGGCTGGATCTGGCTTCGGTTCGACTCGTCGCCCCCGGGCCACATCATTGGCCGATCTTCAGGAATCTTCTCTTGTCGGTCGGCACAGCCGGCAATCTGACCTCGGACGTGCATCTGGCCGCAATGGCCCTCGAGCACGGCTGCACGATTTACTCGGCGGACAACGACTTCAAACGGTTCCCCGGGATCACCCACGTGAATCCCCTGGCGGGCTGATGTTTGGCCGATCGAGCCTTCGGAGAATCTTGAACGCCTGGCACGTCGAACCGTGAGCCGCAAACCTTGAATCGCCAATCGTTGGCTGGCCAGACCCTCGTGCCCCGACCGCCGGACCCGTTCCGACCGGCCGTCAATTGGTGTAATCTCGAGATTCAAATGACTCAAATACGTCGTCTCCCGTTGGCATTCGCATTGATTCTGGGCCTATTGATCGTCGGCGCAGTTGCGTCGAGCGGGGCAGTTACTTCGGGAGAGACTTCCTTCGATGAGTTCTTCACCGGTCGGACGCTTCGTTTTGACTACTATCACTCCGGAACCGCTACGCAGGAACAGATCAGTGAGGATGCGGCGCGTCTGGAGGGACCCTGGCCGGGAAGTCGAACCCAACTGCTCGATTCCACGAACCTCGGGAAGTACTTCTTCGAAGTGGACGATCTTGCCAGCGGGACGCCGCTTTACTCCCGGGGGTTCTGCAGCATCTATGGAGAGTGGGAGACGACCGGCGAGGCAAAAGAAGAGCGATGGCGCACCTTTCAGGAATCCCAGAGATTTCCCGAACCGAGGAAGCCGGTCCGAGTCACGTTCAGCAAGCGAGGGAAGGCCGGTCGGTTCGCTCCCCTGGCCAGCTTTGAGATCGATCCGAATAGCCGTTTCGTCGACCGGTCGGAGTTGCGTAAGCAGGGAAATGTCTGGAGCCTCATGCGGAACGGTAAACCGGAGGACAAGGCGGACCTGCTCGTGCTGGGCGACGGGTACACCTCGGAGGAGTCGGCGAAGTTCCATGCCGATGCCCGGCGGCTGGTAGGTGTTCTGTTTGACACCGAACCCTATCGTTCGCGACGAACCGATTTCAATGTCTGGGCCGTCGACCTGCCTTCATCACAGTCCGGCATCAGCGATCCTCGGCGTGGCATCTGGAAGGACTCGGCCCTGGGATTGAGTTTCAACGCTTTTGATACCGATCGCTATGTGCTGACGTACCGGAATCGCCGCCTTCGGGATGTGGCGGCCCAGGCCCCCTACGACTTCATCGTGATCCTGTTCAACGACCGGAAGTACGGCGGCGGGGGGATCTTCAACCTCTGGGCGACCTGCTCCGCGGACACCAAAACCGCTCCCTACGTCTTCGTCCACGAACTGGGTCACTCGATCGCCGGTCTGGCCGATGAATACTACTCGTCTCAGGTGGCGTATGAGGACTTCACGCCGGTCGATACCGAACCCTGGGAGCCCAACATCACGGCTCTTCTCGATCCGAAGCATCTCAAATGGTCGGATCTCGTAGATCCGTCCACGCCGATTCCGACTCCGTGGAACCAGGCGGCCTATGATCGGGTCTCCGCCTCGTACGATCGAGAGCGGAGCCGACTCATCAACGAAAAGGGCTCCGATGCTGAGATGGAGAAGCTCTTCGATGAAGTCGCAGCGGCAACCGGTCCGCTCCTTCGCGGCGAGCCCTATTACGGAAAAGTCGGAGCCTTCGAAGGGGCCGGATACCAGGCCCGCGGTCTCTATCGTCCATCCGTCGACTGCATCATGTTCACCCGGAATCCCAGAGAATTCTGTCCGGTCTGCCGCCGCGCCATCGAGCGCATCATCGATCTGTACGCAAAGTAGCTACTTGTAGGCGAACAGCATCGCGTAGATGATCAGCACGATCGTGATCAAGCCGATCGTCAGCGCTGTGAACCCGAAGATGCGGGCGGCCAGGCGCAGCCAGCGGGGCGGTGGAGCGACGATGCGTCCGCCGATCTCACGGCTGTGGATCATCTCTGAGTACTCGCGGGGGCGGTCGTATTTGAGTTCATCCAGTGACACGCTGCCGGTAAAGATGACCGGATCCATCGGGAATTTGTCCGGACGGAAATGCGTGTTGAAGAAGTGGATCGTGAAGATGAAGCCCGTCGCCAGCAACGCCTCGTCGCTGTGAATGATGGTCGCCACATTGACCAGCCAGCCGGGCACGCCCAGCCGGGTGAAGAACTCCGAGAACCAGAGCAGTAGGCCGCTGGCCCCGATGATGGCGACACCCCAGAAGACCGCGAAATAGTCGAATTTCTCCCAGTACGTCCAACGCCCGAACTTGGGACGGGGACCCATGCCCAGGAACCACTTCATGGTCGCCACGAACTCCTTGAGGTCGTTCAGGCGGAACATCATCGTGTTTTCCCCGGTGAGCATCCTCCGAAGGGACATTTTCTGGCGGCGCTTCTTCCGAATGAGCTGGCCGATGTGGAGGATGAAGTAGGAGAACGTCACGATCGCCGCGATGCGATGGAGTATGCCGCTGACCGCCGGTCCTCCGATCATTCTGGAGACAAACTGGAACACCGGGACGTCGGCGAACTTGATGGTCATGCCGGTCACGGCGAGCGTCAGGAAGCTGACGATCACCATGAGGTGAAGGATCCTCGTAAACGCGTCGAATCGCTGGTAGTACCTTCCCTGATGGGGGACTGCGACGACCTCCGCAGCAGCCTGGAGTCGCTTTTCGCGGATGGCTCGCGGCAGCCAAAGTGCCGTGTGGACGCCCGAGAAGGCGAATACGCCGACCAGCAGGGAAGTCATCAGCCAGAAGGTGTAGAAGAGATAGGGGTACTTGGTCTTGTCGTGGTGCGTCGCGTGCGTCAGGTAACCGACGAACTTGCGATTCGAATTGGGATGACAGGTCCGACAAGTCGCGACGACATTTTGACGACTGAGCCTCGAACGCGGATCGGATGGCGGCAGGATGTCGTGCGAGCCGTGACAGTCGTAGCACTTGGCCGTATTTGCGGCGCCGAGCTTTGAGACTTTTCCGTGGAAGGTATCGAAGTATGTGGCCAGGACGTCCTGGTGGCAACGACCGCACTGATTGATGATCTGCTGGCGGAAATCGCTGAGATCGACGCGCTCGATCGTGTGGGAGTGATGGCAGTCGCTACAGACCGGCAGTTTCTTGCTCGTGTGGGTGACCGTCCTGCTGTGGATGCTCTGCTTGAATTGCTCGTAGATCCCCAGATGACAACCGCTGCAAGTCTTCGCAATATTGTCCGGGTTGACTGAGGAGGCGGGATCGGCCGCAGGGAGCTCGCCGTGGGTCGTGTGACAGTCGACACAAGTGGCCGTCACGAGAAGCCCGCTGGCCAGCAACCCCTTTCCGTGGATGCTCATCCGGTAGTTGCGAACAATCTCGTGTTGGGTCCCAGTGTAGCGTCGGGCCGCCTTTCCGCCTTCCTGGTGACATTTTCCACACAGGTCGGGAATGTTCTTTGCGAACGTCGGGGAGTCGAGGTTCTCATGGCCCTGCTCGTTGTGATGTTCGTGGCAGTCGCCGCAGGTGGGAGCATCGTCGACACCCTGAGCACGCAGCTTGCCATGGATGCTTTTCTCATACTGCGCGACGGGCTCCGCATGACAGATGGAGCAGTCGACCGGTCCGCTGTCCTTGCAGACGGGGCGTCGACTCGGGCTGATGTTCGTGTGGCACCGGATGCAGGTGCTCGTCGCATGAACCGAATGGCGGATGCTCTCTTCGTCCACAAAGAGTGACACGGTCTTGCCGTCGACGGTCTTTTTCAGGTTCCGGTCGCCGTGGCACGACATGCACATGGTGTCCGGATAGCTCTCTTCATAGAAAACACGGCGCACCTTGTGAGGCTGATGGCACTCGATGCAGCTCGGGATCTCGTGAGGGTGTTTTTCCCACAGTTCTCCCCGGATGACTTTCAGGTGGACTTCCTCGATCTGTGCATGGCACTGCATGCATGTCTTGGCGATGTTGTTCCGGTTGATGGTCGACTGCGGATCGTCGTGCGGGAGAATCAGATGCGACGAATGACAGCTTGTGCAGACTGCAGTGACGATCAATCCTCGTTTGAACAACCCATCACCGTGGATGGACTGGGAGTATTGGTCGAGTGCCTTTCGACCGGTTCCTGCCACCTCTCTGAGCTGGGAAACGCGGGTGCCTTCTTTGTGGCATGAGCCGCACAGGCCCGGGATGTTGCGGACGTATGTCTTGGCCTTGGGATTGCTCGGAGACAGAATGTCGTGCTTTCCGTGGCAAGTGATACATCGAGGCGCCAGATAGGTCCCTTTGGCGAGTGCCTGGCCATGAAGGCTGCGATTATACTGATCGACCTCATCCGGATGGCATCCACTGCAGTCGACCGGAGCCAGCGGCTGGTCGCTTGCCGAGTGTTCGGGATCTGCATCCGTGTGGCACGAGACGCAACCGATCTCCGCATGGACGGATCCGGCGAACTTGTTGGAGTTGACGAAGAGAGAAACTTCTTTGCCGTCGCGTTCAGCGACGAAATCTCTCTCCCCATGGCACATCAGGCACTCCTCGTCATCCTGTGCTCGAACGGTGAAGTGGCCGGAGACAACGGTTGTTACCGCGATCGCGGCCAGGAGGAGAGCCCTCTTGAAGGCTCCTGACTGACTATTCATCCGCAGGTTCTTCCGCTGGGACTGTGTCGTTCCTGTGCGTCCAGAGGCGGTCCGCCGAATCGGGGATCAGCTTCTCGGCGGTCGGGAGGATCAATTCGTTCTCCGACCAAACATGTCGGCGGAAATGCCAGACCAGAGCATTCAACTCGACGGAGAACTTGTAGAATTCGGCCGGCTCGCTCAAGCGACCTGATTCGAGCTCGCCTAGTCTCTGACTCAGATCCCTGACCATCTCCTGCCCTTGCACGTGTTCGCGGCCGACGCGCTTGAGTGATTCGATTGATGCGGGGTCGTCTCCAGCCTCGAGTTGACGCTGCAGAAGCGGCAGCAGAATCCTCTCTTCCTCCTGCTCGTGCTGTGCCTCCCATCGATGAAGAAACTGGAAGAGCTGGTCCAGCCGCGCGCGATGGTGTTGAAAACGATCTGCCGGGTCCGGGGAGTCGAAGATCTCCTGCACCACCTCCTCAATCGCATCCATGTAGGCAAGCAATTCCCCGTGATGTTTGAAGAAGCGCTCCTTGATCAGACCGGTCAACATCGACTTTCGTTCCTTGGTTGTTTGTTATTTCGGCAACGACTGGAATCCGCAGGGATTCGTTGAAGGGCTGCCTTGCACGTAGCGTGCCGAAGTCCGGAGAAAGAAGGAATGATCGGTTCTGTACGGATCGAAAGCCGGGGTTCGTGCGTTCGATCCGCCTTCAGAGGAGTCAGGAGGGCCACCACGAGTGGGGCAAACCGCTAAGGTTGGGCTTATTGCCCCACTAAGTGGCGCTGCCGTGCCGTCGATACGGCCGAAATTGGTCAAGCGAGTCGGGCTGGTGCCGGGATGCTCTACTGCCGCTTGCGCGAACCCATGTAGTAGCCAAACGCGAACACGCCGGCGATCCCAATCACGTGGATATAGATAAGCGCATCAGGCGCCATAGGGCGGACTCTTGTTCTATCGAGCAGCTTCGATTTCTGGTCGTCTCCGGGGGCCCCTCCGGCTCCGAAGACTGTGACGCTTCTCGATTCTCTCCTTCGAACCCGAGAATGACAAGAGTGCTTCGAGCATCGTCGAGAGAGAACTCATGATTTCCTTGTCGCCTGAATGGATCAGATAGTCGCAGAGACGAAGCAGTTCGAGCTGTTGAGGCGTATAGCCTTCCCATTTCGTATCCGGTTTTCGTCCCCTCCCGACGAGAAGTTGGTCGAGCACACAGCGCCCCGACGTACTCACCGGACAACGGTCACCTGATTCAAGGGTCGGCTCCTGCCCAAAAAACGCCGTCACATTCACACTCAGCGCTTTCGAAATCTTCGTCAACGTGGGGATGGTCGGTGTGATTCGCCCGTTCTCCAGCCGAGACAGGTAAGAAACGGCCAGACCGGTCTCCTCGGAGATTTCGCGCTGAGTCTTGTTCGCCTCCAGGCGCAGCCGCAGAATCCGCTTTCCTACACTCATAGAACGTTTCCTCATCGTTACTCGCCAGTTTTCAGAGTTTACAACAATCCTTATTTATTTACAAGAAAATGCAAAGAAACTCAACAGGAATTTCTTTCCGAGGAAGTTAGCAGAAGTAGCAATACCTCCTGAATTATATATCAGAACTAGGACGCGGTGCAGAAAAGTTCGCCATGGTGCACCTCCCGGGAGGGGTGCCCACGTGGGAATCACCACTGGTGTTAGAATCCAAGGCACGATCATGAGCCATGGATCCATGCCGTCGCTGGCGGCCGTCGATTTCAGCCAAACACCATTCGTCGCGATCTGGGAAACGACGCGAGCCTGTGACCTTGCCTGCCGGCATTGCAGGGCTGAGGCCATCCCGGAAGCTCTTCCGGGTGAGCTGTCGACCCGCGAAGGGCATCAGATTCTCGAGGAATTGGCGGATATGGGAACACCGATCTGCGTCCTGTCGGGCGGAGATCCCGCCAAGCGGTCGGATCTGTGCGATCTCATCTCGTTTGGTACCCGGCTCGGTATGCGTATGGCGACGATTCCGGCGGCGACTCCTCTGCTGACGCGCGATCTCGTCCATGGCCTCAAAGATGCGGGGCTGGCGCAGATGGCGCTCAGCCTGGACGGACCGACGGCCCACATCCACGACACTTTCCGGGGAGTCCCGGGTGCTTTCGACCGGACGATTCAGGGGGCTGGATTTGCCCGGGAGGCCGGGCTCCCGCTACAGATCAACTCCACCTTCAGCAGTTACAATCTCGACTGCTTCGACGATATGGCCGATGTGGTCCGCGACGTCGGTGCGGTTTTTTGGGAAGTCTTCTTTTTGGTTCCGATGGGCAGAGGCAAGGATCTCGGCCAGATGACCGCCGATCAATTCGAGCAGTTGTTCGGGAAACTATCCCGCTATGCCCACGGCGTCGGTTTTATCGTCAAGATCACCGAGGCCCCGCACTATCGCCGTTATCTTGTGCAGGAACACAGGCGTCGCGGCGGTGCCCCGATCCCGTCTCGCGAAGGAGGAAACCCCGACGACGGTCCTCGGGAGAAGGGGGCGCTTCCCTGGCACATGCGACGGGACTTCGGACCGGGCGGAAGCATCGGACTGGCGCCCAAGGGTGTCAATGCCGGGAACGGTCATCTCTTCGTGAGCTACTGCGGCGATGTCTTTCCGAGCGGGTTTCTTCCTCTCCCCTGCGGCAACATCCGGGAAAACTCGCTTCGGGAAATCTATCGGACTCACCCGGTCTTCGTCGAACTCCGGGACGCCCGGCGGCTCAAGGGCAAATGCGGCATTTGCGGCTTTCGAGATCTGTGTGGAGGGTCACGGGCACGCGCCTATGCGATGACCGGCGACTACCTCGCCGAGGAACCCTTCTGCGCCTTCGAACCCGCCGCGGAGCGATAGACTCGTCGTCTCCGGTCTTGATTGCCACGTCACGGCCTACGCTCGATCCTCGTAACGAGATCTGGGAGAGCCCGTCCCACGCCGAGCCGCAACGACCGCCAAGCGCTCCAAAGCAAAGAAATCCTTTGCGTCCGTAGCGTTCTTGGATTTTTGCGTGGAGTCGGTTCTGCGAGTCTACCCGGTTAGGCAGCTGCCGACGAAGGTCCAGCTGTTGCCCGGCGATCAGGTGCGCCGACGTCCCGAGACCGTCGCCTCTCCTATCGTCGGGCGGGTGCCTGTCAATCGTTCCACGACACCGAGGACCGCTTCCTGGGCGGTCCGCACGCAGTCGGGAACGCCTACACCACGGGTGAAAGAGCCGGCCAAAGCCAACCCGGGATATGGGCCAAGAATCTCTTGAATCTGGGCAAGTCTTGCGCCGTGACCGACCAAGAGCTGCGGAATGCCGCCGGATGCCGGAATCACCCGAGCCATGACTGGCTGACAATGCACGCCCATGATGGCCTGAATCTCCTGACTCATCCGCTCGACCAGGGATCCGTCCCGCGGCACCTCCCGGCCCGCCCGATCGTGAATCGCACACCGCAGCAGGATTCGGTCCTCGGGGCAGCGAAAGTCGAACTTGCGATTGACCCACGTACAAGCATCGATGGCCCGGTTCTCGCGCCGGGGGACGATGAATCCAAAACCGTCCAGAGGGTGATCGAACTCATCGCGCCGATAAGCCAGGTAAACGAGCGTACTGGTAGCGTACGGAACGCTCCTCAACAGCGGCGCAACCTCCGGAATCGAGGGTTCGAGAATGTCGGCAGAGGCGCCAGCCGGAGTACAGAGAATCAAAGCGTCGAAGGCCTCCTCGAAGTCCTCTGCCGTTAACACCAGCCTTTTGTCCGAAGCCCGCAAGCGAAGTCCGGTCACGCCACGCGTGATGCGCGTGACCTGCAAGCTCTCTTCGATTGCCTCGGTGAGTTGCGCCATGCCTCGCCGCATCGTCGCCAGAACCGAAATCTTCGTGGTCATGTTCGCAAACCGGCGCAAGCCCTTCCAAAGGCTCCCGGCGCGTTGTTCGGCGCGATAGAGCTCGGGTAATGTACTGGGTGCGCTGAGCTCCTCGAAATCTGCCCCATAGATCGCAGAGGTCAGCGGCTCGACAAGGTTTTCGGTGAACTCCCGACCCAACCTGCGCTCAAAGAAACGACGGACACTCAGATCTCCCTGACTCCGCGGGACCAACGGCTCCAGCGAAGCCCGAAGCTTTCCCCACAGGGTGAGCGGTGCGGAGCGCCAGAAGGCTCCGGCATCGACGGGAGCCAAAAACATCATCCCGTCGGGCAGTGCGGTCAGGCGGCCGCCGCGAACGATGAGAGTCCGCCTATGCTCGTCGTTCGAACCGATCATCTCCTGCTGGAGCCCCAGTTCCTGAATGATCTTCTTTGCGGCCACTTTGTAGGATGCCCAGCCTTCCGGGCCGGCTTCCAGAAGGTAGCCGTCCACCACTACGGAATGGATCACTCCTCCGAGTTTCGCCGACTTCTCCAACAGGCTGATCTCCGCGTCCAGAGATTGCCGGCCCACCAGCTTCTCCAGCCAGAAGGCCGCGCTCAGCCCGGAGATCCCTCCCCCTACGATGCCGATCCGAAATTGCCTGGACACGCATTCATTGTAGCGAAAAGAGCGTGTTCAGAATTGTTGCCAATGTGAACTCATCTTTTCGACCGAGATGACGAAAAACGGAAAAATCGCTTGCGGACACGATGCGTTCAGACTATGCTGAGCGTGTTAGATGGTTGAAATTTTCACCACTCGGGCAAGCTTGAGAACCTCTGAAGGTGGACTCGTGTAAGCATTCTCAGCAGGTTTGCGGGCGGGTGAGAGTTCAGTTCGTTGGAGTCTCCCGGGAGGAGGGGCTCGAATTTCTCCGGATAACCAAGGAGGGGGTAAGTTTATGAGTGGTTCGAGTGCTTGGTTCAAAAAGGTGGCGGTCGTCGTCGTGTTTCTGGTCGCCACTGTTGGACTGACCGCTGCGGTATACAAGGACCGCATCTTCACGCCGTTTGATAAGGAGTACTACCTCACCGACGAGCAGGTTGCCTTCATTCGCCCCGGCTTCAACGTCGAGATTACGGACTACAACATTGCGGCCGACCGCACCGTCACGCTGACCTTCACGGCCAAAGATGCAGGTGGACTGCCCCTCGATCTCAACGGAGTCTACACGCCGGGTTCGATCCGGATCAGCTTCCTGATCGCTTACCTCCCGGAGGACGGCTACGAGGCCCAATACGTCGACTATGCGACTCGTTCGGTTACGAGCCCGATTACGGACGTAACCGCGATCCAGCCGACGTCGGACTCGGGAACCATCGAAGAGATCGAGATCGGTACCTACAAATACACCTTCGGTCAGCAACTGCCGGCAGACTACGACCAGGATGCGACCCATACCATCGGGTTCTACGCGGAAAGAGACCTCTCGGAATTCGACCTGCCCAACCGAGTGGCGAACGGATATGTGACTTTTGTTCCGAGCGGTGCTCCAGTCACTCAGGTCCGCCAAGTCACGACCGACGCGGCCTGCGCTCAATGCCATGACGATCTGATTGCTCATGGCCGGCGTCACTTGGTGGAGCTCTGCGTCCTCTGTCACTACGCCGGAGTCATCGACCCGGATACCGGAAACAGCGTTGACTTCAAGGTGATGATCCACAAGATCCACGATGGTAAGAATCTGCCGAGCGTTCAGGCGGGGACGCCCTACGAGATCATCGGATACCAACAGTCGGTCTCCGACTTCTCGGATGTCGTCTTTCCGCAGGATATCCGGAACTGCGTGACCTGCCACGTAGCGGATGCGGCTCAGGCCGACGCCTGGTTCCTTGATCCCACGATGGCGGCGTGCGGCTCCTGCCATGACAACGTGAATTTCGCCACGGGCGCCAACCATGCCGGTGGACCGTATACAACGAACCAGTACTGCGCAAACTGTCATTTTCCCCAGGGCGAGTTCGAGTTCGACGCCTCGATCAAAGGCGCGCACACGGTTCCGTCGGAATCGAATCAGTTGAAGGGAATCAACATCGATATCCTCGACGTTTCGAATTCCGGTCCCGGCCAGACCCCGACGGTTCTTTTCAGTCTGAAGAACAATGCCGGTGATCCCATCGATCCTGCCAGCCTGCCTTTTCTGAACCTGGTCATGGCAGGGCCGACGACCGATTACACCCAGACGATCAGCGAATCTGCTACGGGCGCTGTACCCGTTGGAACAGTTCAGTCGGGTGTCAGCATGATGGCGGCTGGAGAGTACACGTATACCTTCCAGACTCCGATACCGGAGGATGCCGAGGGATCGTTCGCCATGGGCGCCGAGGCCTATCGCAACGTTGTGCTCAATCCGGGAACCGTCGACGAGTTCACGCAGCGCGAAACCGCCCACAACCCGGTGTTCTACTTTGCAGTGACCGACCCGGAACCCGTGCCGCGGCGGACCGTCGTCTCGACTACCAACTGCGACTCGTGCCACCGCGACCTGGCGCTGCACGGCGGTATCCGTCACGATCCGACGGATTACTGCCAGCTGTGTCATCGCCCGAATGCGAACGACGCGTCGGAGCGGCCGGCAGATGAGCTCCCCGCGCAGACCATTGACCTTCGGTTCATGGTTCACCGGATCCACATGGGCGAAAATCTGACTCGGAACTTCACGATCTACGGCTTCCACGGTTCGGTCAACACCTTCAACGACGTCGCGTACCCGAGTGACCAGCGGACCTGCGCCAAGTGCCACGTGGACGGTACGTACAATGTACCGTCGGGAGGCATCGAATCGGTGGTGGACGAGAGAGAGTTCTTCAGTCCGATTCCCCCGAATTCCGCGGCCTGTCTGGGTTGTCATGACACCGTGGATGCGGCGGCGCACGCCTTCACCAACATCACTTCGTTTGGTGAGAGCTGCGGAGCCTGTCACGCTGAAAACCGCGATTTTGCGGTTGCCAAGGTCCACGCCCATTAGAGGGCGGGGTTCACTGGCGCAAACACTCGTGCTTGTCGAGCCAGGAAGGGGCTAGGGCGCCTTCCTGGCTTTTTTTCACTGGGAGACGGACCGCCAATGCGCTCTCTTGTGTTGATATGCCTGGGCCTCTTGGGTGGACTGACCGCCGTACAGGGTCAGGATAAGCCGCCGGAACGGGTCGGCAGGGATACCTGTCTGATGTGCCATGAGCTCAACAACGGCTTCCTGACGAGCCCGCACTCGAGTCTCGAATGTGAAGACTGCCATGGTCCCGGCAGTGAGCACGTCGATTCCGGAGGTGATACCAAATTCATTCGAACGCCTTCAGCTCCGGACTGGCCATCGACGTGTCTGTCGTGTCATACCACCGGCGTTGGACGCCTGGCGGATTTCCCGGTCAGCCCGCACGGCAAGAACCAGGTGAGTTGCGTCGACTGCCACCAGATCCACCGCGAGAAGTCCGTGTTCAAGCTGCTCAAGGAGCAACCCACCGAATTGTGCATTTCCTGCCACAAGGCAACGGAAGCGACCTTTCGAAAGCCCTACCATCACCCGGTGCTGGAAGGAGCCATGGAATGCACGGACTGTCACGACCCGCATTCCGAACCGTCGCAGTCGTACCGTCGTTTGGACACGTTCGCCCAGTATGGCTGCACGTCGTGTCATGCCGACAAGAAGGGACCCTTCGTCTTTCCGCATCCGGCGGTCGAAGAAGGTGGCTGCGTGACCTGCCACGAGCCCATGGGGAGCTTCAATCCCAAAATGCTGATTCGGTCCAACGTGTATCAGCTCTGTCTCGAATGCCATACGCAGACACCGGGTGTGGCGAGCAGTCAACCACCGGCTTTTCACGATATCCGGAGCCCTCGATATCGAAACTGCACGATTTGCCATAGGGAGATTCACGGTTCCAACGTGAGTCCTCTTTTCCTGAGATAGAGGTCACCATGCTGAGGAGAGTTCTTTCCCGTCACTGTTTGACTACCTTGCTGGTACTGCTTTCTTTGGGATTGCAGGGGCATGCTCAGGACGCGCAGTCCGGAGATGAATGGCGTCTGGACCTCGACTTTGGCTATCGCTGGAAAGTCCTGCAACACGGCAGTGAAGACCTGTATCGGAGCCAGGTGAATCTGCGTGAGGGCCCTTCGCTCTTTTCCGGTCGGTTCTTCTACGCGCCGGCTCCAGGTAAGAGTCGCCTCCTGGACCGCATGGAATTGAATCTCAACAATCTCGGAGACGAGCCGTACAAATCCGGCCAGTTCCGAATTGCCAAGAACGGCAAGTACGAGTTCAGCCTCAACTTCCTCGATGCCGACTACTTCAGCTCAATCCCCCGCTTTGCGAATCCCTTTTTCGAAAGCGGAGATTTCATTTCCGAGCACCGTCAGGACACCGCATTGAGGAATGTCGGCTTCGAACTCCGGCTCTTGCCGGGAACGACTTTCTCTCCGCAGATTGCCTACCAGAGGACGACTCGCTCCGGCGAGGTCCACACGACACTTCGAACCGGAAATGACGAGTACCGCCTTCACGAGAATCTAAATGTCTCTTCGGACGATGTGCGAGTGGGGATTCTCATCAGCGCTCGGCAACTGTCCTTGCTGTTCGAACAGGGAGGGCGCTGGTATCACGATCTTTCGCCCTTCACCATCAGCGGTCCCGAGCAGGGCAACTCGACGACCCCGATGATCGGCCAGCAGCTCTTCATGGACAGCTATTCGGCTCATCAGGACGTGAATTCCCGAGTCATTCCCTACGCGACGGCACGACTAACCTACGTCCCTCTGCCAACTCTCAAGGTCGAGGCTCGACTCTCCCACTCGCAGGCTGATTTCCGCACGAACTATCTCGAGAACATGACGGGAAACTTCTTTTCCTTCCCGACGCTCCGGGCCTTCTACACAGGGCTGGAATCGGACTCGTCAGGCCGGTTCAAGACCCCGAACCTGTTGGCGGATCTTTCGGCCGAGTGGCAGGCGTTGCCGAGGCTGACCTTCGTTGAGCACTATCGGGCTCGAAGGTCTCACATCTCGGGATCCGGTTTGACCTCCGATCTGTATGCCAATGCCGACTTCCTGGGCGCCAAGCCCAACCAGACTCAGTTCGAGCTCGAGAGTCTCGTCGAGAGCATACTCGGGCAGGACTTTGATCGTCAGCAGGTCGAAGCACGTTTCATGCTGACTCCCCGGTTGATGCTCCGTGGCGGCCACCGCTACGAACGGCGCCAGTTCGACTTCAACCTGGACACGCTGGAAGGACCGGAGCAGCCTCCGCCGCCCTTCACGACCCGGGGCAACTTCGAATTGAAGCGAAATGTTGCGATCGTAGGTGGTTCCTATCGGTTGTCGGCTCGAAACCGACTGGCCATCGATTACGAGCATGGATGGGCGGATCATCCGATCTTCCGAACGGATGTGACCGACTTCGACCGCCTCAAGATTCAGGGGCGGATTTCTCCCACCGAGCAGCTCGAGTTCACGGGGATCGTAACGCTCTTCGACAATCAGGATGATGTGGTCGACTTCACGTCCGAAAACCGGAACTACAGTTTGCAGTTCAGCTACCGTCCGAAAGACTGGTTCGGAGTCTCCGGTGAGTGGGATCGGAGCAATTACAACACCAGCATTCCGTACCGGGTTCCCCAGGATTTCACGATCGCGATCTCAGAATTTCGCGAGCTCTCCAACTATGGGAGTCTGTTCATCGATCTGACGTTGGTCCGGAATTCCACACTTAGTGTAGGGTATTCGGTTTGGGGAAATTCGGGGACGTTTCCCGTGAACTTCCATCAACCGGTGGCTCGACTGGAAATCCCGATCGGAGAACGATTCTCGGTGTACGGGCAGTGGAATTACTACGACTACAACGAAAAAGTGATGCTATTCCCGCAAGATTATCGTGCTCACTTGGCGATTTTGGGATTCCGCGTTCACCTGGAAAAGTGAGGTGGATTTGAGATTTGCGGTGATCCCAAATCTCAAATTCCCTGTGTCCGGTCCAGCCTGAGATGGTGCGGTCTGCGGCCTGTGTGCATATCCTTGAGCTGGCGGACCATCCGAATTCGGTCCTGCGCAAGCCGATCCGCCGCTTCGGCAGTCGAGATCTGCTCGTTGCGGGAGATTTCGAAGACTCTTCTGAGGTTGTAGTAGATCGATCGTGTCATCCGCATCGCCCGCTCGCGGTCATAGCCTTCGGCTTCGACGAAGACATTGATCATCCCACCGGCGTTGATGACGAAATCCGGGGCATAGAGGATGCCGCGGCGGTTGAGCTCCTCGCCGTGAATCTTCTGTTGCAGCTGGTTGTTGGCGGAGCCCGCGATGATCTTGAAGCGAAACAGTGGAATCGTCTTGTCGTTGATCACGGCACCCAGAGCGCAGGGGGCGAAGATTTCAGCGTCCACCTCGTAAATTTCGTCGGGTTCCACGAGCTCGAGCTGCAGCTCGGACTGGGCCCTCCGGACTCTGTCCGCATCGACGTCCGTGGCCACTACCCTCACGTTCTGATCGAGCAGGAGCCTGGCCAGCGAAAAGCCGACGTGACCGAGGCCCTGAATGGCGACGGTGAGACCCCCCAGAGACTTGCTGTCGAAGGCTTCCTCGACGCAGGCTCGGATGCCGTGCAGAATTCCGAGAGCCGTCACCGGGGCCGGGTCTCCCCCGCCTCCGTGGGACCGGGAGAGACCGACCACGTAGCGGGTCTCCATGTACATGTATTCAACATCGTTCACGTCGATGCCGACATCCTCTCCCGTGATGAACCTGCCATGCAGGCTCTCGACGAAACGACCGAAAGCACGAAACAGAGCCTCGGATTTGTCCTTGTTGGGATCGGCGATGATGACGGCTTTGCCGCCACCCATGTTGAGGCCTGCGGCGGCGGCTTTGTAGGTCATGCCTCTCGACAACCTCAGTGCGTCGAGGATGGCGTCCTCTTCCGTTTGATAGGGCCACATTCGTGTCCCCCCCAAGGCGGGACCCAGGGTCGTGTCATGAATCGCAATGACCGCCCTGAGGCCTACTTCGCGGTTCTGACACAGAATGACCTGCTCATGCCCGTAGCGCCCCATGTAGTCGAACACGCTCTTCTGCATGGCTTTCTCCCTCCGCGCGCTCTCGTGGCCCTTCCTGCCGCCGAGCGACGGCGTCCAATATGATCTTATTGATGACGATAAAGGAATCGACCGGGAACCGCAATTAGGCGTATGCACCGCGGAAGGTCGGGCTCACTCTGAGGACGTAGTCCTTTTCTGAATGGCTATGGCCTCGATCTCGATGAGGAGATCTCCGCGACAGAGTCGAGCCTGGATTCCGACGCTGGCCGGCAGAGGATCGAGGTCGTGCCATTGGAAGAAATCGGTTCGTACGCGATTGAATTCCTCATAGTCGCGCTCAATGTCCCGCAGGTAGCAGGTCGTTTTCACCACATCCTTCCATGATGCGCCTTCCGTCTCCAGCAGGGTCGTGATGTTTCGGTACGTACGCCAGCACTGGGCGCGGAAGTCGCCCGCATGAACGGTGTCCCCCGCTTCATCGACCGAAGCCGTCCCGGAGATGATCAGGAGGCAGAAATGATCGAATTCGAGCCGGAGCCCGCGCGAAAAAGCGGATCCGTATTCCGAGGCTTCGTTGAGCACGGACTGTGCGGTCATGGCCTGCCTCGTCATCGCCTTCGGCCGAGGCGAGGCCTTGCCTGATTCCCTGGCGGCGTCTCTCTCCGTAATGAGCCGGCTCAAAGCGTCCAACTCTTCCAGTTCGCCCGGTGAGAGAGTCTCCGGCGTGAACCGGCGTTCAGCGTGTTCGAATAGACTTTCGGTCATGAATCGAATCTCTCCGGAATTTGAGATTTGTGGTCCGTGATTTTCAGATTGGGGTTCAGGGGTCTCATGAACGTCAAGCCCCAGATTGTAAGTTTCAAATCCCAATTCGTAAATCACGAAGTCTGCACAGAGGGTTCCGTGCCGCGCTCTAATCTATAGGATTCGATATAGATTTTCTTGCAAAATGGAAAGCGGACGACTAGTCTAAGCAGAGCACGTCGATTGCTGGACCGTGTGTCAGGAGGGTTCGCCTCCTGGGTAGCATGCCCCATCGCGAACTTTGAAGCATGGGTCAAATCGCCCAGTTGTCTAGTGCGGACCATGTGTGGCCCTCCTGCAACGACTGGGCTTTCGGCGGCCTTCAAGGGATGAACGCGTGAAGCAGAAGATGGATCGACCGTGCAAGGGATCGCAGGTCGTGGAAAACAGGGTGGCTGTTCAGCTTGCCGCTTCCTTCCCGAAACCCCGGGAAGGGATGCTCAAGATCGGTGAGACGGCGAGGCGATTGGGGATTTCGGTCCAGGCCATCCGCCTGTATGAGTCGGAAGGCCTTCTGATTTCCTTTCGATCGCAGGGGGGAACCCGCTGGTACAGCGAAGAGGACATCGAATGGATTGCCGAGATCAAGCGCATGGTCTGTTCCGGGTTGAATTTCGAGGGGATACGCCGCCTGCTTGCACAGGTCCCGTGTTGGGCTCTGAAGCCCTGCCGACCCGAGGATCATGCCTCCTGCAGCATGCGATATGAGGCGAGGGTCCCGTGCTGGGTTGCTCCCGAGAAGCTCTGCACCGAGAAGTTGAAGGAATGCTATCACTGCAATACCTACCGTCGAGCCCCGGAATACATCAACCTCAAAACCAAAGTAGATCTTATTCCGCTCGAAACCGAGCTCTGATCCGTACTATCAGGGACATCACCCAATGATTCTTCTCAAAGACGCCCTGCTGGGCGGACGCGGCTTTCGTTGGCACGAGACGAGCCGCACCCAACCGTGATGATCGGATAGGCATCCGACTTGCATACAGATTTACCGTGTCTCCTTCCCGGAGCTGATCTTCAAGAAGTGGACCCGATCTTCGAAATACGGGACGTAGGATGTGAGAATGCTAACTCGCCATGCGATAGAACTGTCTGTACTGATGCTATTGATCATACCTGCCGTGGCGCACGCACAGGACAACGAAGCGTGTCTGGAGTGTCATGGCGATCGCTCTCTGCTCGAGGACGCGGATAGCAAACGTCTCTATGTTGACTCAGAAACCTTTGAGAACTCCGTCCACGGTGCTTTTCTCTCGTGTGTGGACTGTCATGCCGACCTGGCCGGAGAGGATCCGGCTGGGCACGACCCGGACCTGGCTCCCGTGAAGTGCGGTGCCTGTCACGACGATGTGGCCACCGAATATGCCGGCAGTCTGCATGCGTACGCCAGACAGCACGGCAACACGCGGGCGCCGAACTGCAGCGGTTGCCACGGTACGCACGACATTCTGCCGAGCAGCGACGAGGGTTCGCCCAGCAACCGGAAGAACATTGTCCAGATGTGCGGTGCCTGTCACGGCTCGGCCGGCCTGCTGACCGACAAGCTGGTTCGACTGCCGGAGGCCGTGCAGGGCTATGCTCGTTCGGTGCACGGCCAGGCTTTCCGCCGCGGCATCGAAACGGCGGCGGTCTGCGTCGACTGCCACGGTTCTCACAGTATGAAGGGCGTTTTGGATCCGGAATCGAAGATCAACCCTGTCAACGTCAGCAAGACCTGTGGCCGCTGTCATTCCGTGATCGAAGCTCAGTACGACCAGTCGATTCATGGTCGCGCCCTGGCCGCGGGCATCGTCGACAGTCCGACCTGCAACACCTGTCACGGAGAGCATCAAATCCTCTCTCCAAAGGATGCGAATGCCGTCACTGCCGCGGGCCACCAGGCGATTCAGACCTGCGGGCGGTGTCATGAGGATTCGCGGATCATCTCGAAATACGGACTTGCCGACTACGTCGTCGAGACCTACGTGGACAGCTATCACGGCTGGGCGAAGCGATGGGACTCGCCGAACGCAGCCACCTGCGTGCGATGTCACACCGCGCACTGGGTGTTGCCGGCTCGAGATCCGGCTTCGACCATCAGTCCGCGAAACGTCGTGGAAACCTGCCGCCAGTGCCACGAGGATGCGGATCAGGCCTTTGCGGTCAGTTACACCCACAAGACGGCTGCGCCCGCCGCGAACCCGGTGACGAACTGGCTGCGATGGACCTACCTGCTCCTGATCCCGGCGGTCATCGGCGGCATGCTTCTGCATAACTCTCTGATCGTGGGCTACTATCTGCAGAAGCGGCGCCGCGAACAGGAACTGATAGGGACCGTTCGCCGTCTGGATCGCCAGCAACTGATTCAGCACACCCTCCTGGCCCTATCATTCGTCGTGCTCGTCATCACCGGTTTCGCCTTGCGCTTTCCGGATGCTTTCTGGGTGCGGCCCTTGGTGCTCGTTGGGATGGACGAAGCCATCCGCTCGGTCGTGCACCGCATCGCCGCAGTGGTGCTGCTGGTGACGGGTTTTCTGCATGTCCTCTACGTGATACGCAGCCGTCACGGCCGGGAGGAATTCTCGGCCCTCATCCCCAAGTGGCGTGACGTTCAGGATGCCGTCGGGAGCATCGCCTTCTACCTCGGGATACGACGGGAGAAGCCGAGCTTCGAACAATATGACTACACGCAGAAGGCCGAGTACTGGGCCCTGGTCTGGGGCACCGTCGTCATGGCTTTGACCGGATTCGTACTCTGGTTTCCGGAAACCGCCGTGGATATCTTCCCCACCTGGATCGTCGAGGCTTCACAGATGCTTCACTACTACGAAGCCTGGCTGGCCACGCTCGCGATCCTGGTCTGGCATTTCTTCTTCGTGATCTTCCACCCGGATGTCTATCCCATGAGCTGGACCTGGCTGACCGGCAGGATGGACGCTCACGAGGCCGAGGAGCACCACGGCGACTGGTACGACAGGGTCAACGAAGACGAGGAGTGACGGGAATTTTCGATTTCGGGCCTTTGCATCTTCGCGGCTTAGCGTTTTTGGGTTTTGGAGCCTTAGCCCAAGAACCGCGGAGGCGCAAAGATTTCCGATTGCCGATAAACCGGAAATCGGCAATCCCTACTGGATTCCCAGCTCGGTCAGGATCTTCGGATTCTCTTCGTCCTGCGCCAGGAGTGTGTGGCAGGTGTCACAGTCGGATGTGATCGTTTTTCCGTCGGAGTTGGTGTGGGACCCATCGTGGCACCGGAAACAGCCTCCCTCGAAGTCGTCGCCGTGGTGCCCGATGTTCACGGGGTAGTATCCCCAGCCGAGATCCATCTTCGGGAAGACGTTGCGTGAATAGATCACACCGATGGCCTGCGCCGCGCTCTCCACGGTCTCCCGATGCTCTTTCAGGTAGTCGGCCTGGTTCCTCTCGTAGTATTCGAGTACCTTCGCGGAGACGTCGCCGGCGGGTCCGAGAGTCTTGCCCACCTCGGTCAGAACCTCGGCGCCCACCTTTCGAATGAAGGGGATCGACGTATCGATGCGGCCGTCCGAAAGAGCGGCGTCCATCGCCGGCCCGGGCATCTTGAAGATATGGGTCGGGCGGTTATGGCAGTCGATGCAGTCCATCTTCCGAATCTTCGTGGGATCCATCGTCGACGGATCGAAGCCTTCCGCCGCGAAATCGATGACGTGATCGCCCTCGCGGACCTGAACCCAGGGGATGACCTGGCGTCGTTCATCACTCGGATAGTAGTAGGTTTGGCGGCCCGGCTTGATGTGCCAGCTATGGATCCCGGTTCCTCGGTTGCCACCGCCGATGTGCAGCAGAAGGACGGTTCTGACGGGAGTATTGGCCTCGTCCTCCTGGTACTTGTCGATGACGTCCACGCGATCCCCAGTGAAACGTTCTGGCCAATGGCAATTCTCACAAATGTCCTGAGAGGGGCGCAGATTCTGGACCGGTGAGGGGATCGGGCGCTCGTAGGTATTGAATGTGACGGCATAGACCTGACCCAGCCCGGACAGTTTGGAACGCACGAACCAAGGTGCTCCCGGACCGATGTGGCAGTCGACGCAGGCCACGCGCGAATGTGGAGAATGGCGATAGGCGGTGTACTCCGGCTGCATGACGGTGTGGCAAACTTGCCCGCAGAACCGGGTCGAGTCCATGTAGTGGACTCCCTCGTAGCTCGCCAGGGAGATGATGAGGAGATTGACGATCGTAAGACCGACCACCGATCCAGTCACTCTACGAACCGTCGTCTTGTTGAAGTCAATGATGGGAAACTCCGGAGCGGCAGGCCGCTTTCCTTCCTCAACCTCTTTGGCGCGCTTTCGATGGATCCAGATGCCCAGCGGGATCAACAGCAGCCCGATGACGAATATCGCGGGCAGGACCAGCAGAGCCATCAGGGCGATGTAGGGCGAATTGGCGAGACCCACCAGCCCGAGTAGAAAGAAGCCGATCATGGCGATCGCGCTCACGGTCGTAACGCTGGTCCCGAAAAGCGTGAGCCAGTTCGTGCCGAGGATGCGCAAAAGTGGAGCTACAAGTCGTCTCATCGAGTGATCCCTTAGTTATCCAGCTGCTCCAGAATGTCTTCTGTTTGTGCGGATTATAGCGACCGTGGCTTGGAATGGACAGCACGGGTCGCTCGTGTGAAACTGTTTCTAGCCGCGGCTAAATCTTTCGGCCGCGGCGACCAGGCCTGCCCCCCCGGCAGGCGTCGCAAATCCCTGTTGGTGAAGACAAGCCTCCAGAGCGTGGAGAAAGTAAAGCACATTCTCGGCCCGGCTGGTCTCACCCATCAGGCCGACGCGCCAGATCTTTCCTTTGAGTTCGCCCAGCCCGCCGCCGATTTCGAGGTTGAACTGTGACAGCAGCTGCTGGCGGACCGCCAAGTCGTCCACACCTTCGGGAATCGTCAGCGCGTTGAGGCTCCAGAGTCGGCATTCGGGGGAAACCGCCAGTTTCAGGCCCATGGCCTCCAGGCCGGCGACCAGCGCCTCATGATTCAGACGGTGCCGGTTCCAGCGCGCTTCCAGTCCCTCCTCCTCGATGATGCGGAGAGCTTCGAAGAGGGCATAGTTCATAGAAATCGGAGCCGTGTGGTGATAGGTGCGCTGCTCACCCCAGTAGTTCCTGACCAGATTCAGATCGAGATACCAGGACCGACAGGGCTGCGTCCGAGAGCTGAGCTTCTCTTCCGCCTTCGGCGACACGGTCAGGGGAGAAAGCCCCGGAGGACAGCTCAGACACTTCTGCGTTCCGCTGTAGCAGATGTCGATCCGCTCATCATCCACGAGCACAGGATGTCCGCCCAGAGAGGTGACGGTATCGACCAGCAGCAACGCTCCCACTTCATCGCAGATCTCGCGGATCGGTCGGATCGATTGCAGCACTCCGGTGGATGTTTCGGCGTGGACCATGGCGATCAGCCGCGGTCCATCGCGCAGGGCCGCCTCACGGACCGCATCCGGGTCGAGGGGACGGCCAAAGGGAAACGAGACGGTCGTACAGCGAGCGCCCGCACGGCGGGCTACTTCGGCCAGTCGGATGCCGAAGACGCCATTGACACAGACCAGAACCGGGTCGCCTTCTTCGACGAAGTTCAGCACAGAAGCCTCCATGCCGGCGCTTCCCGTACCCGAAACGGGGATGGTCAGTCGATTCGAGGTTCTGAATAACTCCCGAAGCTGATTCTGAATCCGATTCATCAGTCCCAGGAAATCCGGATCGAGGTGACCAATCACCGGGAGCGACATCGCCTGGAGCACTCGGGTGGGAACGTTCGACGGTCCGGGTCCCATGAGGATCCGGCGCGGTGGCTTGAATTCGACTCGAAATCTCTCTTGCGTCATGTCCTTACTATATCTTCATACACTGGCGCGCGGCCGGGAATGGTTGCTTTCCTTGAACAACGGTGTCACTTTATGTCGGACTGACCGAACCCGCTGAGGAGTGTGCTCGCGGACAAGGAGTGAATGATGCAGGTCAAGCGGATACTCGTACCGACGGATTTTTCCGAGTCGTCTCAATGTGCCCTTCGCCATGCCACCGAACTCGCACGGAAGCTTGGTGCCGAACTCGTTCTCACCCACATTCGAACCCCCTACGCAGACGATCCGAATCGACCCGAGTACCACTTTTTCGACGAGGGCCGCTACAGTGCATTCGTCACGGAGGAGCTGTCTCGAACTTCCGAGGGGATCAGCTCCGACCACGTCGTCAGGACCCTGGTGGGTCGCGATGTCTCGCCTGCCAACGGGATCCTTCGCGTCGCCGAAGAGAACCAGGCCGACCTGATCGTGATGGGGACCCACGGACGCACCGGCCTGGGCCACTTCTTCCTGGGCAGCGTCGCCGAAAAAGTCGTGCGACACGCGCGCCTGCCTGTTATGACAGTCTCTTCGAAACGGGAAGGATACCGGGACAATCCCCGCTATCAGCGGATTCTGGCCTCTTATGATTTTTCCGCTCATTCCAGGGAGGCGGTTTGTCGGGCGCGCGATCTGGCGGCGCTTTATGGCGCGCGACTGTCGGTTCTCTACGTGATCGAGCAGGAGATTCATCCGGGTTACTACGACGTTTGGAAAGTGTCGGTCAAATCGGAGATGCCCGGCATCGCCCAGGAGGCCCGCAAGAGTCTTTTGAGCGTTCTCGGAGAGCATGGTCTCGACGATGTCGAGGTCTTCGTGGAAGTCGGTCGGGGAGACGGGCGCGTTCATCGGGATATCACGAGGTTTGCAGCCGATCACGAGACCGACTTGATCGTCATGGGAACCTATGGTCTGTCGGGCATTGAGCACATGCTGCTCGGAAGCACCACCGAAAGGGTGATCCGAATCGCTCCCTGTCCCGTTCTCACGTCTCATCTGTCCCGCCGGAGCAAAACGTCTGGGGACAGGACATCGGAGCAGAAGTGACTCGGACGCCGTCAGTCTGAGCTCATTTCCTTCCTTCTCGTTTCGTCTGGCACTTGATGCAGAGGCGAGCCATCGGCAGTGCCGATAGTCTGGGAAGTCCGATTTCGGCACCACACCGTTCACACTCACCATAGGTGCCATCGTCCATCTTGCTCAACGCTCGCTGGATATCGAGCAACTCGCGGCGCTCCTGATGATCGAGCGCTTTCAAGCTGTTGGCTGCTGTCTCTTCCTGGGCCTCTTCGGAGAACTCGGGAGAGCGACTCTGTTCCAACCAGGCCAAGTCCTCTTCGTTCCGCCCCAGCTGCTCCAGAATGCGCTGACGCCGCTGGGTGAGTTTTTCTCGGAACTGCTCGATCGTGGTTTTATCCATAGGTGTACAGCCCTCCTTGTCTCCCGTTGTGCCGAGCCGGTCTTTGAGTCGATCAGTCTAGCAGAGAAAGCGTCCCTTCAGGCAAGCCGCGAGGACCCCACGACAGGCGCCAGCAACTTACGCTCGCGAGCCGCCCTGCTCAGTTCTTCGCGGAATTCCGGATGAGCGATCTCGATGAGCGCCTTGGCGCGTTCGCGGAGGTTTCGTCCTCGCAGACTGACCGCGCCATATTCGGTCACGACGTGGTGGACGTCCGCCCGTGTCGTTACGACTCCTGCGCCGTCTCTGAGCTTGGGTACGATCCGGGAGACGGTCCCGTCGGCCGCTGTGGACGGCATGGCGATGATCGATCTTCCCCCCTTGGAATGAGAGGCGCCCCGAATGAAGTCCACTTGACCGCCGAAACCGGAGTAGATCCGCGTTCCGATCGAATCGGAGCAGACCTGACCAGTCAAGTCGACTTCAATGGCGGAGTTGATGGCTACCATGCGCTCGTTTTGTGCAATCACGAAAGGATCGTTGGTGTATTCGACCGGGTGGAATTCGAAAAGAGGATTGTTCGCAAGGTAGTCGTAGAGTTTGTGGGTTCCCAATGCGAAAGTACAGATGACCTTTCCGCGGTGGACGCTCTTTCTCGCTCCTGTGATGACGCCGGACTCGACCCGCTCCATGATGCCGTCCGAAACCATCTCGGTGTGGACGCCCAAGTCCCGCTTGTCGTTCAGGCAGGACAACACCGCATCGGGAATCGCCCCGATTCCGAGCTGCAGAGTGCTCCCGTCCGCCACCAGATCGCTCACCGCTTCCGCAATCTTCCTCTCGGTCTCTCCGAAGCCGCTCCGATGGAGTTCAGGCAGGGGAGAGGAGACTTCGACGAGAGCCGCGACCCTGGAGACGTGGATGAAGCAGTCACCCAGAGTCCTGGGCATGCGATCGTTCACCTGAACCAGGATCAGCGGGGAGTGGTTGATTGCAGACGCCGTGGCCATACACTCGACGCCCAGGCTCATGAAGCCGTGTTCGTCCGGTGGCGCCGTCTGGATCACCGCGACGTCGAGCGGGAGGATGGATTCCGAGAAGAGCTTGGGAATGGCATGAAGATGAATGGGGATGTAGTCGGCCAGCCCTTCATTGACCAGCTCCCGATCGGCGGGTCCCACGAAGAGCGAGTTGTGTCGGAAGTGGTCGGCGATCGGCGGTCTGGCCAGGGGGTAATCCCCAAGGACCAGGACGTGGAGCACCTCGACTCCCTCGAGAGCCGGAGTCCGATTGGCTATGGCATCCAGCAGGTGGTGAGGAGTCGCCGCATTCCCGCTGATGTAGATTCGGCTGTTCGGCCGGATCATCATGGCGGCCTGCTCGGCCGTCTCCACCCTCTGTCTGTAGGCCTCCTGCCATTTCATCACGTCTGTGCTCCAAAGTTCTTGCGGAGTCCGTACTTCTTCATTTTGTACCGCAGGGTGTCCCGCGTGATGGAGAGGAGCCGGGACGCCTTGCTCTGATTGCCGCCGGCCTTGATCAGCGACTGCTGGATCAACTGCTTCTCGACATCGTATAGATTGAGACCGGACTCGGGAATCTTGAGACCGTTGAAACCGCTGGTGCGGGGCTCGCCCTTGTATTCGGCAATCCGCAGCGGGAAGAGGTCCAGCGTGAGCTCGCCGGTATCCTGCAGGATCATGGCTCGTTCGATGGCGTTGCGGAGCTCACGCACATTGCCCGGCCAGTCGTACGTCTCGAGGGCGCGTCGGGCCTCCTCCGAGAGACCTTGCACGTCCTTATTGAACCGCTCATTGTAGAGCTCGACGAAGTAGCGGATCAGCACCGGGATATCGTCCCTTCGGTCGCGCAGCGGCGCCAGCGTGATGGGAATGACCGAGAGGCGATAGAACAGGTCCTCGCGGAACTGATCCTTTTCCACCATCTTTTCGACGTCCTTGTTGCTGGCGCAAATGACTCGGACGTCCACCTGAATGTCCTTGACGCCTCCAATCCTGCGAAATGTCTGATCCTCCAGGACGCGCAGGAGCTTCGCCTGCAGGTTGAGCGCCATCTCACTGATCTCATCGAAGAAGATCGATCCCCCGTCGGCCAGCTCGAATAGACCTTTCTTCATGGCCTTGGCGTCGGTGAACGCCCCCCGCTCGTGGCCGAAGAGCTCGCTTTCGAGCAGCTGCTCGGGAATGGCCGCGCAATTGAGGATCATGAAGGGCTGGCGACTCCGATTGCTCTCGAAATGCAGGGCCTTGGCCACCAGATCCTTGCCGGTCCCGCTTTCGCCCTGGACCAGGATCGTGTTGGCTTCACTGATGGCGACCTTGCGCACCAGCTGCTTGACCTGCTGGATCACACTCGAGACACCAATGATGCTGTCGAGCGAGTAGGTGGTCTTCTGTTCTTTCTTCGTGCGGTCCACCTGCTCGCGCAGGGTCGATGTCTCCAATGCGTTCTGAACCGAGTGCAGCAGCCGGTCGAAATTGATGGGTTTCTCGAGATAGTCGTAGGCACCGATCTTGAGTGCCTTGACGGCGTCTTCGACGGCGCCGTAGGCGGTGATCATGACGATCGGTGTGTTCGGCGCCAGCTTCTTCAGATCGAGCAGGAGCTTGAGGCCGCTGCCGTCGGGCAGGCGGACATCCAGAGTCACGAGGTCGGGCAGGTTTTCCTGGAACAGGTTGTAGGCCGTTTCGCAGGAATCCGCCTCGAAAACGTTGTATCCGGCCGCCTCCAACTTCTGTCGGATCGACCAGCGAACCAGTCTCTCATCGTCAACAACCAAAACAGTCTTCATTATTCTCAACTTTTCCGGGTTTCAGGGGTTGATACGGATACGCTGACCCGGTTCTCCTAGCAATTTCGGGTCCGCAGCGAAAACCCCCGCATTTTGGCACTTTGGCGGGCCGGAGTTCGATCCAATTTGGGTCATATCACCCAACGCAGGACAAGCATCCCTGCTTGTCCCGTTGCCTCGAATGAAAGGTCAGCGATCCAAACCCCGAAACCTCGAAACCCCGAAACCCTTCAGATCGACGGACTGTATCGCCCGGCCCGGGTATTGGCGGAAGCCGGAACGCGGATTCGAACGCGGGTGCCTTTCTGCAGCTGGCTCGAGATCGAAATCGATCCGCCGTGAGCGTCGAGGATCTTCTTACAGATGGCCAGACCAAGACCGGTCCCCCGGTTCTTGGTGGTAAAGAAGGGACGAAAAATGTCTTTCAAGAGCTCCGGCGACATACCGGCTCCGGAATCCGTAACGGTCATCTCGACATATCCCGGTCCGGAATCGAAGGTAAAATGGACCTCACCCTCGCCGCCCATAGCGTCATTGGCATTGTCGAGGATGTTCCAGAGGACTTTCTCGAATAGCCACGGATCGACGTGGGCCTGTGTTTCGGTACCCGATCCGAAGACGAACCGCACGCGCGTCAGATCTTCCTGCTCCCGGAAGGTGCGGGCCACCCGTTCGGCCACCTCTTCCAGTTGGCAGATCTGCAGGTCGGGATTCCAGGGGCGCGAGAAGGCCAGCAGGTCGCGGACCGTGTTGTCCAGCCGTTTGACTTCGCTGAGAATGTCGTCCATGACCTGTCGCCGGGCGTCTCCGGCGTCCAGGGTGTCCTTGAGTATCTCGATGGCTCCGCCGATCCCGGCCAGCGGGTTCTTGATCTCGTGTCCGACCGAGGCGGCCATCTCTCCGATTGCCGCCAGTTTCTGCGCATGGATCATCTCCTCCTGCATCTTCTTGAAATCGGTCAGATCACGAGCGATGCCGGTGAAGATCTTTCGTCCACGGACATTGACGTCACTGACGGCGAGGTAGAGGGGAAACGTACTGCCGTCTTTGCGGCGTCCTACGACCTCGCGTCCCCGGCCGATGATCTGGGTCTGGCGCGTCTTGAGGAAATGGTCGACGTAGCCGGAGTGCTGCCTCTGGTAGGGTTCGGGCATCAGGATGCTGACGGCTTCACCGATCACTTCCTCGGGCTGGTAGCCGAAGATTCGGACCGCCGCAGGATTGAAGGAGAGGATGCGGCTCTGCGCGTCGATCGTGATGATGCCGTCGACGCAAGTGTCCAGGATGGCACGCAGCGTGGCTTCGCTTTCGCTCAGTGCGGCCTCGGTCCGGCGTCGTTGGGTGACGTCTTCACCCGTGCTGAGGATTTCCAGGAGTCGGCCGCGCTTGTCGCGAATCAGGGCATTGCGCCAGGCCACCAGCTTCTCCTGGCCGAGGCCGGTCAGCACGGGGTTCTCGAAGAACTCGGCACCTGGGTTCTCTCCGTCGATGATGCGTCGGAAGGCGCTGCGAACGGAGGCCTGGATTCTCATGGGAATGAAGTCGTCGAACCAGTTGCGGCCGACAATCTGGTCTTCCTCATAGCCGAGGGTCGCGCAGCCCTTGCGGTTTATGAAACGAACGTTTCCCTGCAAGTCGAGGACTATGATGATGACTTCAGCCTGGTCGAGATAGCGTTTGAGCGTGTCGGTATTGATCATGTCCGTAGATGTGGGCGGAAACCACCCTGGAGAGTGCTTCCAAAACTCCGCTATACTCTACCAGAATCGGGCTTCGAACGCCCATCGGGCGCTGTTCTCCGCATCATTGAGCGCGGCCGGAGGCCGCTAGAATAATCCAGGCTGCCCGCCCGCCCGGCTCCGGTCGGGCTTTCCCGAAACAACGCCCCTCTGGATGACGAGTGGCAGACGGGCGTGACCTCGACAGCTGAAACCTCGGCCGAATGTCAAACTGGTCGAAACCGAGCCCACAATCGGGGGTGGGACGCTGTCTCGTCGGAAAGGGAAGGGTCAGCGATCCGTGAACGGAGCTGACTCTCCACCGTCGGTCAAGCTCGTCCGTCCTTTCTCTCGGCCCCGGCTGTCCGAAACGCGGGGCGCGGCCCCGAGACCTTTGCTATACTGCGCATCAGTCGGGGCATGGCGCAGTCCGGTAGCGCGCCTGCTTTGGGAGCAGGATGTCGGGGGTTCAAATCCCTCTGCCCCGACCA
>JARRKC010000017.1:0-77922 GCA_037388505.1 Acidobacteriota bacterium
GCTGAGCGGCGCATCGAAACCGTGGCTTCCGCATCGACGATGCCAGGGAAGTTCGTTCGGAGTGGCGGGACAACCGGGGACGGTTGTCCTACCCTCCAATCAGCTGCTTGGCCCGATCGAACATGTTGGGATAGAGATTCGCGGGAACCTTCTCTCTGCCCAGGCTCTTGGCCACCATGTAGCGGGCACATCGGGAGTTGTTCCCCTGGCAGTAGTTCCTCTTGTACATGGCGCCCAGCCCTGAGGAATTCGGCATCTTGTCGTTGAAAAACAGGCAACCCTTCAGAAGCTCACACTCTGCCATTGCTTTATCCCCTCGCTTCAGACAGCGTTGCTCTTTCTCTCCGGTTCCATCCAAATATATCGGAGACGTCTGCAAGAACCTGAGCGCAATCCCGGGAATGTTCCTGGGAATCTCGTCGGCATTCTTGCGGAACGGCAGTTGTATGGTCGATGGCAACATGGAGAAAGCGGGGCAGAGCGGGCCGCCGGCAGGATTGATCCAGCAGGTCACGGTCTCGACCACCCCGTGGCCACTCCCTCGGGGACATGGATGGTAATCGTGGTGCCGTTCCCCGGCGCCGAAGCGATCCGCATCTCGCCGCCCAGCGATTTGAGCCGTTCTCTGATGGCAAGCAGTCCCAGGTGTTCGCCGTCCGAGGCCTTCTGCGTCGCCTCCTCGATGTCGAACCCACAGCCGGAGTCGTGGACGCTGATGGCGACGCCGCCGTTCTCCCTGGCGAAGGCCACGGTCGCTTGCTTCACCCCGGAATGCTTGGCGACGTTGAAGAGGAGCTCACGAAGGCTCTGAAAGAGGAGCAACCGGTGATTGAAATCCTCTACCTGGAAAGATTCGCCCGTCTTGATCTCGACTTGAAGCTGGTACAGATTCTTCATCTGCTCGGTCAACCAGCGGATCGCTCTGGGAAGCTCCTGATCGATGGTCGGAGGCGTCAGGGTCCTGCTGAGATTCCGTGTAAGGGAAAGAATCTCCGCCAATCCCGAATCGATCGCTTCAACCCGCTCCAACGCGGCTTGTCGCTTCGACTGTTCGACTTGAGTCCGCAACGAACCCACCTGAAGCCGGCAGGCGTAGACACGCTGTTGCAGATCGTCGTGCAGGACCTCCGAGATACGTCGCTGCTCAATCTCCGCGGCCTGGGCGAGCCGCTGGGACATTTTGCGGACTTCTCTGGACCGCTGTTCGACCTTTCTTTCGAGCGTTCTATTCAGGTCTTTGAGTTCGGCCTCTGCCCGCTCCCTTTGCGTAATGTCCTCCATGCTCAATAGAATCAACTGCTTATCATCGAATCTGCGGGCATCCAGAAGAACCACGCGGCGGCCGATCCGATTGAAATCGTGTTCCAAACGGAAATCATTGACCATCTTCTCCTCAGGCAGTCTCTTCTCGAGCAGGTCTCGAAACTCGTTCACGTTCCACTGGCCGCCCGCAAACCTGTAGACGCTCTCTCCCACCGTTTCTTCAGGCGAAACCTGAAAGTGCTCGTAGAAACTGCGATTCGCCAGGATGATTTTGAATTCGGCGTTCAGCACGAGCAGGCTCTCGCGCACGGTTTCGACGATCAGATCCGAGTACTCCTTTTCAGCGCGGAGCCCCTCCTCCGCATTTTTCAGTGCTGTAATATCCACGAACGCTGCAACGACTCCGTCGATCCTTTCATCGACGGTGCGATAAGGCCGCAGGCGGACGAGGTACCATCCGTCACCTTTCCGTTTGGCTTCTGTTTGAAAAGGAACCAGATTTCGGAGGACCCTTCTGACGTCATCGACGAACTGGTCGTATTCGAGGCGGTGCGTCAAGTCGGTGATAGGTCTTCCCCGGTCAGTCTCTACAATGTTGAAGATCTCGGTCAGATTGGGAGTGAAGCGCTGGATCCTCAGCTCGCGATCCAGGAAGAGCGTTTCGACGTCGGTCGAGTCCATTAGATTCTGGAGGTCGCTGTTCGATTGGCTGAGTTCCTCGACTCTGTTCTTCAGTTCCTGATTGACTGTCTCCAGTTCTTCATTGACCGACTGTAATTCTTCTTTGGAGGTCTCCAACTCTTCGCTGGTCGACTTGTACTCCTCGGCGGTCGATTGGAGCTCCTCGTTCGAGGCCCTCATCTCCTCCCTTGAAGACTCGTACTCTTCGATCGTGTTCTGGAGTTGTTCATGCACTTGCTGGACTTCCCGTTCCAGCTGCTGAACATGCGGATGCTCTCCGGACTCGGCGTCGCCGGGGTCCATGCCCAGGATAGAAGCCACCTCGGCGAAGATGACCAGGGCCACATCCGGCTTCTCCCCATCCTTCATCCGAGGTTGTACGATGAGGTGAACCCAGCCCTTCTCTCCATTGAACCGTACCTCCACCGGTCGGCTGGTGGTGCCGACTCCTTCTTCGAAAGCTGCGTGAAGCGCCCTCTGCAGTGGGAGACGGAGTTCGGGACGGACCTCTTGGAGGACATCATGGGAGGGAAAGCCGCCCGGCCGCATCAGGTAGCGTCCCGCCGACTTCGAAAGATGGACCAGTTCGAGATTACGCTGGACCAGAACGCTTGGCGGGGCATTCTCCTCCAGAACCTGCTGATGTCGTCTGGCCTCGTCGACGGCGGGATGCCTCGGCTTGTCGAGTGTTTCTGAGCCGATGTCCATCCCGGGTCGGCCGGACAGTTCGAGTGACGGCAACTCGAGTCTCTTGGTCACTTCGAGCCTTCGATAGACCCGGTGTTTTCGGTCCACCGGCTCGAAAAGTCCGGCGTCCGCTTCTACCGACTCCGCACTTCCGAGAAACAAATAGCCGCCCGGTTTGAGCGCATAGTGAAACAGACGGAAGACCTTTTGCTGCAGTTCTCTGTTCAGATAGATCAGGAGATTGCGGCAGCTGATCAGATTCAGCTTTGAAAAAGGCGGGTCCTTGAAGAGGCTGTGGGCGGAGAACAACACCCGATCCCGGAGCTCCCTTCTGATCCTGAAATGGTCCCCTTCCCTGTGAAAGAAACGATGGAGGCGCTCCTCGGAGACGTCGGCTCGAATGGCATCCGGGTAGAGGCCGCGCCGTCCGGTCGCCAGCGCCTGCTCGTCAAGGTCCGAGGCGAAGACCTGTAACCTCAACAACTCATCGGAAGTGATGTACTCGGCGAGGAGTATCGCCATGGAATAGGCTTCCTCTCCCGTCGCGCAGCCGGGTACCCAGATACGGATGCTCTGATCTTCGCCGGCATCGGCCAAGATCTCGGGTATGGCCCTTTCTTCGAGCTTCAGCCAGGCCGCCGGATCCCGAAAGAAATGGGTGACGCCGATCAGGAGATCCTTCTGCAGCAGATGCGCCTCGGCCGGCGTGGAACGCAAAAAACCGAGATAGTCATCGAATGACGAGATTTGATTGACGCGCATGCGCCTGCCGATGCGGCGCAACACCGTGGCCCGCTTGTACTGGGAGAAGTCTTGTCCGGTCCGCGCCCGCAGCAGGGAAAGGAGTCTGTTCAGTGTGTCATCCTGCCCGGTCGGGAGCCGCTCGGCGTCTTTGGGAACCGGCAGCGGCCACCCGCCCTTTCGGTACTGGAGCAGCTTTTCGGCCAGTGCCTCGACCGGGAGAACGAGGTCGGCCAGGCCGGTATCGATGGCGCTTCTCGGCATCCCTTCGTGTTCCGCGTCCTCCGGAGCCTGCACCAACACGATTCCCCCTTGATCTTTCACGGATCGGAGCCCGACCGTCCCGTCCGTGCCTCCTCCGGAGAGGATCAAGGCTACCGCATTCTCTTTGTGGGTCTCCGCGAGCGTACGAAAGAAGAGATCGATTGGAGCGCGCTTCCCGCGAGGCTCCTCGAATGTCGAAACCTTCAGCTCCCCATCGGTGGCGGAGAGCGTCCTGTTGGGTGGAATGACGAAGACGTGATCCGGCTTGATCTGGGTCTTGTCGGTCACCTGGACGACCGTCATGGAAGTGTGCCGTTGCAGGATCTCGGCGAGGCTGCTTTCCCGGTTGGGGTCGAGATGAACGATGACGACGAAGGTGAGTCCTCTTCCATCGGGCAGGGCTTCGAAAAAGCGTTTTAGGGCATCGAGTCCTCCTGCCGATGCCCCGATTCCGACGATCAGCCGTCGGTTCTCCTGATCGTCGGTACTGCGGCCAACGCGCTTGACTTTCTTCTTGCGCGTCGGGCTTTTGCGTTTCGGTTCGCGACCTTGCGTGTCATCCATACCGTAATCCTGCACTTGAAAGCTCCCGCAGAAGGGGGAGTCCGGACTGAAAAGGTCGGTCCCAACAGAGTCGAATACTGAAGGGGGGTTCCATCCTACGAAAAGCTCCTTCCTCTCCTTTATTTACAGCAATGTATGATCAGAATACTACCAACGTCCCGAGACTGCGCACAATTCGGGGAGACAGCAATAATTGGTGACACGCACCAATCTCGATTGTAAGGTGCCGTGAATAAAGGATTGTCAAGCCGGTCTGGGACTTATTTGGGCTTCGTCTGCCCTTCGACGAACTCTTCCGTCCGGTTGATTTCGTCAATGGTCTCCTGCTCTTGGTGGATCGTCTTCAGCCATGAGAGCAGTAGAGTGGTTACACTCGGATATCTGTCGGAGGGATACTCGATCAACTCCGGATGAGAGAAGGAGTCTCGTATGATGCCGAGCGCCTTGTGAACCAGGACGGGATCCTTCCATGCATCCAGGGAAGACAGCTTGATCAGCGCGATTGATGCCTTGTCTCCGAGGCGTGGCAAGCCCTTGTCCTCCCATCCGGTCGAAAAATGCCCGTAGTGCTGCAAAACCTCGGAAACGAATCTCAACGCATAGGGGTCGTTGGACTGTCCCAAAACAGAGGGCCCCAGCGCCAGCATCATCGCCAGCGCTGCCCCGAGAATCGTTCGTGAGGGTCGCAGGCGCGCAGAGTAATCCAGGCTGCCAGCCTGCTGTGTCCGCCGGGCTGCCAGCCCGATGACCTGTGCTGCTGGTCTGATCGAACGGCGGGAGACCCGCAATCTTCCATTGGAGATCAGTTGCATGGGGGGCTCCTCCTTACGGGCGACTCCTGGAAATGTCCAGTGAGTTCGATATGCTGCCCTGGCCCTTGGCAGACGACGATATGCGCAGATTCTGAGCTCGGACCTGATAACGCCGGCCGTTGACGAGAACGGACACTTCCAGATCGGCCTGCTCATGGAACGGGGCGTCCCCGCAGATCCCTAATGGTGCGTCCATATACTGCCCTTTTGAGTTCGTGAACCTCGACGTTCCGGAGATTCGGCTCGGCCCTATGTCGCTCCAGTCGGGGACGGGCGAAGAGCCGACCCCGTTGATGTCCTGATCGACGACCTCTTCCTGCGGCTGCATGTCGCTACTCGCGATCGGATTGCCGTCCTGGTCGATGACCTGGTAGGTGACTTTGACTTTGATTCCGTAATTCATTGCCGGGGTACATCCAAACTGACCCGAACTTCCGGTCGGCAGCGTCTTGACCGATACGACAGCCAGGGCCGTCGGGATCTGAACGTAGAAGTCCCGGCTGTTGGTCGTCCGGCCGCCCGAGACCACCGTCACCGCGTGATTGCCGGGCGTGGCGTATGGGTCGATGGAGAGGGTGACACTGATCTTCCTCAGTGAAGAGGACTGGATGGTCGCAGACACGCCCGTTCCGGCGACTTGCACTTCGGGATCGTCGTTCAGACCACTTCCTTCTATGGTCACATTGATGGACGTGCCGGTGAGTCCTCGGTTGGGGGAGAGGCTGCGAATGAGCGGTGCGACCGCGGAAGGTGCGGGAAAGTACGTCGCCGCGGAGACGCCCCACCCTTCGGCCACGGCCGGTATGTGGGTATATTCTTCCGCGGCTTCTTCACACCCCGCAGGCCAGGCGGCGAAAACTCCCAGAAGAATGAAAGGTCTGATCGACATCTTGAACGGTGACACGCTCGTAGTTCGATCTTAGACCACCTCAGCCGACGAATTGGTGACGAATTGGTGACACGCACGTGAAGCAAGCGTAACATGCCATGAATAAAGGATTCTCTGGTGAGTCTGGTACCTACTCCGGGGAACGTTTGAAGCTGATGGCGAGGCCGCCTCCCCGAGTGTCCACCGTCGTTTCGAGGTTGGGAAGGCTCTGAAGATACTTCAGGTAGTCGCCGTTCCAGCCGTTGGGAATGACGTTGTGCGTGGTATAGCATCCCCCGACTTCGAGCTTGGGAAGGAGGGCGTCGAAGTAGTTCTTGTACCAGCCCTTGTCGGCATCGCTGAAGATGAAGTCGAAGGGACCTTCCAGGGCCGGGACGATCTGGTGAGCATCTCCCAGTCGGGCATCGATGACGTCGGAAAGGCCGACCGCTTCGAAGTTCTTCAGAGCCTCGCGCTGCCTGTCCTCGTCGATGTCGATCGTCAATAGTCTTCCCCCCGTCTTCTTGAGCGCCCAAGCCATCCAGATCCCGGAGTGCCCGGTCGATGTGCCGATCTCGAGCGCGCGCGTGTAATGATGCCGGAGGATCAGGTCGTGAAGCGTCTGGCCGTCTACTGCAGGGACATTCATGTCGTGCCATTCGTGGCCGTTCAGGAAACTCCTCACCCTGCGATCGAGGTCCTCCTGACCCTGGCCGGCACGGGCGGAAGAGATCGTGAAGAGGAAGAGAAGGTATGGGATCACTCCAAACGCGATAAGGGGGTAGAACCGCAACCAGTGATCTCTCATTCGGTGTTCTTCCTTTTCGAGACAGAATACAGGAAAGAGGCTGTGCGAGTGTCAGCGCCCGAGTTTCAGAGCGCGAATGAAATCAGCGACTCCCTGTACGATTCTCTTCTCTCTCGCCTCGCCCCGGATTCGAAGACACCTCAGCAAAGCGGCGCGTGGGCCCGGGTGGAAGTGCGAAGTGCGAGGGCGTGTTGCCAAAATGGTCTCAGCCCCGATTCGGTTTGACGTTCGGCAGGTGCCCTTAACCTCGGCAACTCGCTCTCGCGCTAAGCCGCAGCGTACGCACAGGATTCACATGTTTTAGAGTCGTTGGCGTCCGTGGCGTCTTTGCGAAAAATCGATTCTGTCAGTCTCGATCTACCAGTACCCATGTCGAGACAGGATCCAAATCGAGGCCACACAAGTGGTCCGAAAGGCGACGCCCGCGACGTCTTCGGACCACAGGGGAATGCAATTCCAACAAGCAGCACAGCCCATTCTTCCCGTTCTTGTGCGACACTATCACCCGTCGAATCGAGAACCTGAAACCAGCGGGAGGGCAACGTGAAACGCATCGGCTTGATCGGCGGGCTCAGCCCCGAATCCACGGTCCACTACTATTCCATCATCTGCCGGGAGTACAACCGCCGCGCCGGAGGGCTGAACTTCCCCGAAATCGCAATCCAGAGCCTGAATCTCCAACAGTTGTCCGAGAAGTTCGAGGTCAATGACTGGGAAGAAGTGGCGAGAATCCTGCTGTCGGCGCTTCATCGACTGGAGGCTGCAGGATCGGATTTTGCCGCCATACTCTCGAATACTCCGCACAACGCCTACGAGCTTCTCGAGCACGAGAGCCCGCTCGAAATCCTGACCATCATGGAAGCGACATCCTCGGCTTTGCTGGCCGACGGCTGTGCCCACGTCGTCCTTCTCGGAACCCGCCCGACCATGGAATTTGGGTTCTTCCAGAGGCACTTCAAATCGCAGGGGATCGAAACCCGGACTCCGGAAGAATCGGACCGTCGGGAGCTGGACCGGATCATCTGGGAAGAACTCTGCCGGGGCGAAGTGCGTCCGGAATCCAGGGAAGCGGTTCGAGCCATGATCGCAAGATTGTCCGAGCGCGGAGTGGAGGGGGTCGTGCTGGCCTGCACCGAGTTGGACCTCCTGATTCAGCCGGAGGACAGCCCCAAGCCGCTCTACGACACCACTCGAATCCACGCCGAAGCCATCCTCAACCGCGCCACCGCGTAGGTGACGCATAGGTGACACGCACGTATCTCGATCGTAAGTGTTTATGAACAAACGGTTTTGAAGCCAGTCTGGCACTTAACTCGAGAATTGCGATCGGCGAGCAGGTGTCTATCGAGAAACCGTTGGACGACGAACGGGTCCTCGCTGGCGTCGCGGCAAGAGCGGGATGCCCGTGAGCCGCTCGAGTTCTCGAATGAAGTCCTCGTTCGCACACGGTATGCCCTTCCAGGTCGCCGTTCTGATCTCCTCGAGGGCTCCTGCGGAGAGTTCGTCGGCCAGCCAGGCACGCCAGTCCGGGATGAGGCCGGCCGGAGGAAAGACTGGGTCCAGGAGAGGGTCCAGGATGAGACCGCAATGCGCTCGAGCACTCGACCACCTGTAGTCCTCAGCTTTCTCGACCATTCCCGCTCGAACCGGATTCTGCTCCACGTAACGTACCGCGTTCCAGAGATGGGCGTCGTCGAGGACGCACGCGAAGAAGCGTTCCTGCCAGAGATGCCCGTCAAGACAGTATTTGCCGTTGAAGTAGTCGGCATAGAGGCCGTGCAGATCCCGGAAGCAACAGGAAGCCGATTCGCGGGTCGGAGGCACCAGTATGTGGTGCACATGGTTCGTCATGAGACTGTACGCATACAGGCGGAGCTCGTAACGTGCAGCGTACAGAGCGAGCTTGGAAAGGTAGAATCGGCGGTCGGCATCATCCCGAAAGATCGGGGAACGCCGATTCCCGCGGTGGGTGACGTGATGAGGAAATCCAGGCAAGATCAAACGCGGTCGTCTCGACATGACGTCTCCTCCTTTCTTAGATCCGTGCCAGACTCGAAAAAAAGTCTTTGTTCATAGTCAATTGCAGGGCCAATACGTGCGTGTCACCTATGACGGGACTCTCGGGGTGGCCCCGGGGCTCACCAGTTCTCGAAGTAGTTGCGGTCGAGGGAGCGGTACTGGATGGCCTCGGAGACGTGGGAGGCGTCGATTTCTCTGGAGCCGGCCAGGTCGGCGATCGTGCGGGAGACCTTGAGGATCCGGTCGTAGGCCCGGGCGGAGAGTCCCAGCTTTTCGATGGCGTCCTCCAGACGGCGCTGGGCGGGTTCCTCGAGCTTGCAGTAGCGCTGGATCTCGCGGGGACGCATCTGGCCGTTGCACAGGATGCCGCAGCCGTCGAGACGCGTGACCTGGCGTTCCCGGGCGCGAGCCACTCGCTCAGCGATTCGGCTCGACGGTTCACCGTTGGCCGCCGCTGTCAGCTCTTTGTACTTCACTTCAGGCACGTCGACGTGCAGGTCGATGCGGTCCAACAGTGGTCCGGAGATCTTCGACAGGTACCGCTGGATCTGCATCGGTGTGCAGACGCACTCTTTGAGTACGCTGTTGTGGTACCCGCAGGGGCAGGGGTTCATGGCTGCAACCAGAATGAAGTCTGCGGGAAAGGTCAAAGAGCGGGCCGCCCGCGCGATCGTGATCGCCCGGTCTTCCAAGGGCTGGCGGAGGACCTCCAGCACGTGACGCTGGAACTCGGGCAACTCATCGAGGAACAGGACCCCATTGTGCGCCAGGGAGACCTCCCCGGGCTTCGGATTGGAGCTCCCACCTACCAGTCCGGCCGTACTGATGGTGTGGTGCGGCGCCCGAAAAGGGCGTCGTGCCACGAAGTGGCGTTCCCCGTTCAGAACGCCGCAGACGCTGTGAATGGCGGTCGTTTCCAGGGCCTCCGCGAAAGTCATGGGCGGGATGACCGACGGGATCCGCTTGGCCACCATGGTCTTTCCCGCCCCGGGGGGACCGATGAGGAGCATGTTGTGGCCGCCGGCCGTCGCCACCTCGAGGGCGCGCTTGACCGCCTGCTGGCCCTTGACTTCGGAGAAGTCCGGTCCCCCGTCCTGTTGACGGGCGAACACTTGCTTCAGGTCGATTCGGGTCGGTTGCGCTTCGATTTCTCCCTGCAACAGCTCGACCACCTCTCGCAGCCTGCGTGCCGAGTAGACTTCGACGTCCTCGACGACTGCAGCCTCCGGGACGTTGTCGGCCGGCAGCAGGATGCGGCGCAGTCCCGCCGCCTGGGCTCCCAGCGCGATCGGCAAGGCGCCGCGAATGGGCCGCAGCTGACCATCCAGAGAAAGCTCTCCCGAGATCAACCAGCCCTCCAGACAGGCCGGATCGAGATTGCGCATGATCCCCATGACCGCCAGAGCAATGGGCAGGTCGTAGCAGCTTCCCTCCTTCTTGAAGGCGGCCGGTGCCAGGTTCACCGTAAGCTGACCAGACTGTGGAAAGGCGAACCCGCAGTTCTTGATCGCCGCCTGCACCCGCTTCCCGCTCTCCTTGATGGCGGTATCCGGTAGCCCGACGACGTGGTAGCAGAATCCCGAAGCCACCGACAGATCGACCTCCACGTCAATGATCTGGGCTTGGATCCCAAGAACCGACGCACTCTTGACTTTCATGAGCATCTTCGTCCTCCTGTTCCTTCACCCTCTATCAACGTCCGAGATCGAGAATCTGCGAGAGCCGGGCAAGCCCTGGGCCCGGATGTGTAACAATAGGGCGGGTTTGGGGAAGTTGAGATATTTTCGATTTGCGATCTGCGATTTTCGATTTGGAAGGCAGAAGGCAGAAGTTCTGAGTTGCGGGTCCCGGGTTCCGAGAGGGTGGAATATGCTTCCAGTTTGTTTCTCCCGAGGGTCGAAGCTCGGGGTCCGACGTGGCGTCGGCGCCGGGGGAAGACAAGCAAGGAGAACGTCGAACTTCAAAGTGCGAGGGCGTGTTGCCGAAATCCTTCGGACCCCGCCTCGACCTTGGAACTGGGCTGTCGAGATTTGCAGATTCGGTCTCACGCCGCCACGGACGCCAAGGACTCCAAAACAAAGAAGTCCTTTGCGTACCTGGCGGCTCTGCGTGAGATCGAGTTGCCCAGGCTTCACACTCTTGCCGAGCTTCAAACCGAACCGGGCCTGAGACCATTTAGGCAACGCGCCCGCGAAGCGCGAAGTGCGAAGTGCGAAGAGAATAGGAGAACGTGAGTAGTGACCGAAAAGCCCAGCAGAGAACCTCGATTCCTGAGAGCCTGCCGCCGGATGCCGGTCGATCGTACACCCGTCTGGTTCATGCGCCAGGCCGGCCGCTACATGGAGGAATATCGGAAACTTCGGGAGCGACACTCCATGCTGGAATTGTGCAGGCAGCCCGAACTGGCCGCCGAGGTGACACTCCAGCCGATCCGGCGATTCGACCTGGACGCTGCCATCATCTTCGCGGACATACTCTTGCCCCTGGCTCCGATGGGGATCGACTTCGACTTCGCCGCCGGGGAGGGCCCTCTGATCCGAAACCCCGTGCGGACCGCGGAAGCCGCAGCTGGTCTAAGGAAGTTCGACCCGGAAGAGTCGCTGAACTTCGTGCTCGAGGCCATCCGACTGGTACGGGCCGAACTGGACTCCGAAATCGCATTGATTGGTTTTGCCGGAGCCCCTTTTACCCTCGCCAGCTACATGATCGAAGGCGGGCGCTCCCGGAACTTCCTGCTGACCAAAACGATGATGTACGAACAGCCTGCAACCTGGGATCGAATGATGGCGACTCTGGCCGATTCCACGCTCAGCTATCTTCAGGCTCAGCTGCGAGCCGGAGCCCAGGCAGTTCAGCTCTTCGACAGCTGGGTCGGGATCTTGGATCCGGATGACTATCGGAAGTTCGTGCTCCCCTATTCAGCGCGGGTTCTTCGACCGTTGGCCGGGACCGGAGCACCGGTGATTCACTTCGGCACGGGGACTGCGGGCTTCCTGGAACTCATCCGCGAGGCCGGAGGGACGGTGATAGGCGTGGATTGGCGAATCCGACTGAGCGATGCCTGGAGGCGGATCGGATACGACCGGGCCGTCCAGGGTAACCTGGATCCTCTGGCCCTCCTGGCCCCACTCGATGTGCTCGAAACGAAGGTCAACGCCGTTCTCGACGAAGCGGAGGGAAGGCCGGGGCACATCTTCAATCTGGGTCACGGCTTCGTCCCGCAGACGCCGGTGAGCAACGTGGAAGCCGTGGTCGAGCAGGTTCACTCCCGAGAGGGTTAGCGGCGTCACAACGCCGGGATTAAACCTTTTGTTAGGTTAGACCCGTCCAATAGGGAGGTGGAAATTGAAGAAGATCGGATTGTGCGTACTGTTGGCGGCGCTGGCTTCTCCGGTTGTCCTGGCGCAGGACTGCGGGAGTCTGCTCCAGGACATGAAGCTCCCGGAGAAGGTCGGGACTCAGGGTAAGCCGCGAATGATCAAGTGGGAAGAGGTGGACAAGGTCCTGAATGATGTCGCGAAAAAACTGCAGGGCAAGGCCTGTAGTTTTACGTTCGGGCAACTCTTCAGGACGAAGCATGAGGATGCGCTGTTTCCGCTGACAAACTCCGTGATGCGGATCGTACCGGAGAAGACGTTTGAAGGTATGATGGTACGAACCCGTTCGGGAGATGAGTTGGGGGAATTTGGAGGTCGTTATCGCTTCGATCGTTCCGGTGGCGGCTACGCGCTGAGCCACTACTCACTGGTCTCTTTCCAGTATCGTGATGCCGAAGGCGGTTTCCATACCGTAGGAACCGACCTGTTGATGGATCAATACGGGGTGGCTTGGGAGAAGCTGCAAAAGAAGATCGCCATCTCGACGCAGTAGGCTTGGCATGAGAAAGCTTTCGGTCTGGATCGCTGTGCTCCTTCTCGGTTGGACGACCGCGGCTCCCGGTCTGTGGGCGGCGAGTCAGGATACCTACCGGGAGGCCTATGATGCCGGATTCCAGGATGGAAGCGCTGTCGGGGTGAGACATCGGGAGAACCATCTCGCCTATGATTTTGCCGATGATCCTGCTTATCTGGATGCCACGCGAGGCTACGACCCACAGACCCATGATCGTGAGGTCTACCGCGTGGCCTATCGGCGTGGCTTTGAGGATGGCTACGAAGAAGGATATGGGCTCGGGGCGGGCCGCCAGTCACCTTCCTCCCCTCAGGAGGGGACGACCGAGGAGGCTCCTGCCGCCAAGGGGCTGGCAGGACGTTACGTCATTCCGAAGGGTACGGAGGTCCGTGTTCGCCTGCTCGACACGCTGGCGACCCAGCGTAATGAAGTGGGGGATTCTTTTCGCGCTGAAACAGTGGGCGATGTGATCATCGACAGTGAGGTCGCCATTCCCTCCGGTTCGAAGGTCTTCGGAGAGGTCACGCTCGTCAAGAGAGCCGGCCGCATCCGGGGCCGCTCCGAGATGAACCTCAAGTTCAGTCAGGTCGAACTCCCCGACGGCCGTCGCTTTCCGTTCGATGCGACGGTCGTTTCGATCGAGGAGCAGCGAGACGAGAAGGTCAAGAATGACGACGGGACCCTGGAAGCTCCGGGCGGCAAAGGTGGCGACGCCAAGAAGATCGGTGCGGCTGCAGGAATCGGCGCGCTGATCGGCATCCTGGCGGGAGGCGGGGCCAAAGTCGGCGCCGTGATCGGAGCCCTGACCGGCACGGCCGGCGTGCTCGCCATGCGCGGAAGCGATCTGCTGCTGCCGGTGGAGACCGAACTTGTCGTCAAGCTCAACCAGGACGTGACGGTGACATCGGGTTTACTGAGGAAGCGGTGAGTCGTTCCGAGTTCCGGGTTCCGTTTACGCGAGATCGGTTCCGCCCGTCTGGACCGACGACTAGCAGGGTCGTGGCGGAGTCCAAAGGGTCTCGGCAACACCCCCGGTTCCGAAGCAGGAAGCGTCCTCGTTTGTCCCGGTTTGTCCCGGCGCCCCGGATGAGCCGTTCCGGCCCGGCTTTCCAGGTTCAGAAGGTCAGGGGGCATGCGTTCCGCTTGTTGTGAATCCCGAAGAGCCACGTGACCGGGCGGTCGTGCTAACCTTACATCGTGGAAGCCGGAGACTTTTTCCAGCGCGAAGCCGAGGCCGTGCTCAGAATCGTGCAGCCCTTCCAGGTGCACGGGGCGCTCTTCTATGAAATCGGTTTCTCCCTGGCTTCGGATCCTCCCGGTTCGGTCCGCCGGGCGCGGGTGAGCGACAACCTGGTCTATACCGATCCGAAACCCGGGGATCGCGTCAAGATCGCACTCCTGATGGGGAATGTGACCCGGATCGTCAAGAGTGGAGCCTAGCCGGTGCCCCGGCCGATCACCCTCGAGTGCCTGTTTCGAAAACTCGGCGAGACTCTTCCCTTCGATCCCAGCTGGCCGGACGGGAATTGGCCCGTCCGCTGGGAGTTTCAGCCGGATGGTTTTGAGATCGCCGTCGGCGCGATTCTGACGCAGAACACCCGCTGGGAAAACGTCGAGCGGGCGTTACGAGGATTGGCGCAGGCTTCCCTGACCACTCCCGCAGCCCTTCTCGAGGCGGGAGCCCGCTTGGAAGAGGTGATTCGGCCGGCCGGTTTTTTCCGGCAGAAGTCCGCGGCTCTGCGGCGCCTGGCCGAACTCTGGACGTGCATCGGAGACCGAGTTCCGGAGCGATCCGAGTTGGTCGCGGTTATCGGAATTGGACCCGAGACTGCCGATGCCATCTGTCTCTATGCGGCCAATCGGCCCGAGTTCATCGCGGACGCCTACACGAGACGTCTGATCGTTCGCCTGGGTCTGCTGGATCCAGGTCAGGCAACGTACGGAAATGTCAAGGCCTTCTTCCAGCAGCGTCTGGAGCCGGACGTCAGGCGGTTTCGGGCCTTCCACGCCCTGATCGTCCAGCACGGCAAACGTTTCTGTAGAAAGAGACCGGTTTGTGAAGATTGTCCACTGAAGCGAGAATGCCCGGTTTCGAGGAAGGCAGAGGAATCGGACTCATAGGATGCCGGGATTGCACGCACTGGGCGGGGCCTTCTCGTCCTGTTCGTCCTGTAGGTTCTATGACTCGGTCAGGCTTGAAGCCCCGTTCCTCCAGCCTACCCCAGTCTCTCCCTAACCAGGCCTGCGGCTCGGTGGCCCACTTCCCAGCTGGCGCCCATGCCGTGACCGCCCAACCCGGCCACCCAGAGCAAGCCGGGCAACTGCTCTGAGAATCCAAGGTGAAACTGCCCATCGGGAGTCTTCGTGCGAAAGCAGGACCACTCCCTGCGCTGAAGCGCCCTTTCCAGGTTGGGAAGCTGCCTGCTGATCAATTCGGCCAGTCTTTCGGCTATCTCGGGATTGATCGTGGGAATGAAACCGGACGTGGCGAGCTCCTCATCGCAGACGCTGAAGAGCAGGCCTCCCGATTCGGGACGAAAATAGAAACTGCGCTCCACGCTCCAGACGAAGGGCCAGTCCGGGTGGATCCCGTCGATCCCTTCCAGTACGAAAAGATGCCGCTTGAAGGACCTCATCGGGAGTGAGGCGATGCCTGCCATCTCCGCAACCTTCGGAGCCCATGCGCCCGCCCCATTGACGATCAGCCGGGTCGAGACCCGAGAACCATCCTGGAGCAGAACCTCGAACCCATCACCCACCGGATCGATCTCCACAACGGGGCAGTTCAGACGAATCTGCAGCCCTCTTGTTCGGCTGTTGTCGAGATAGAACTGAAGCAGCCGAGAGATATCCATGACTCCGTCCGATGGCGTGAAGAGCGCGGCATCGAAGGAATGGCCCTCCAGGAGCGGAACCTGTCGACGGACCTGTTCCGGAGTCAGAATGTCGCTTCGGATGCGATCGGGCTCGCGAAGCGGTCCCAGCTGAGAAGGCCGGCCGAGCAGGAGCGAACCGACGGCCGCATAGCCCACCTCCTCGGCATGTTCGAGGTAATGGACCACACTGCGCGCCACGATCTCGCGGACGGGAGGGTTGTCGACCGCCTGCAGGACCATGGATGCATTGCGCCCGGAGGCGTGGTATCCGGGGACCTCTTCTTTCTCGACGAGGAGGATCGATCCGGAAAAGCCACTCCGGGTCAGATGAAAGGCTGTCGAGGCCCCGGCAAATCCGGCACCGATGATCAGGACGTCAATATCCACAGCGGCGATTCTAACACCCGGGGAGATTTGGGATTTGAGACTTAGGGATTAAGGGATTAGGGGATTGAGGGATTGGGGATTGGGCGCGGCGCTCCGCGTGATCCAGGCTGCCGGACTGTTGAATTCGCTCACTCCCGTGGAATCCCGTAATCCGTAATCCCCCAATCCCCCAATCCCCCAATCCCCCTCAAATTCCCCCGTGCTGCTCCAGAAACCTCTCCACCTGAGAGTAGTATTCCTCGATCGTCTCCGATTTGCGCCAGCCGTGTCCTTCGCCGGGGAAGACAGTGTACAGGTGGGGAATTCCCCGGGTCTTTAGAGAGTCGGCGAGGCGATCCGACTGGTCGCGGGGCACGACCTTGTCAGAGTCTCCTTGAAAAAGGGCCAGCGGGACCCGAATCTGGTCGACATTCGACAGAGGAGAACGGGCCCGGTAGATTTCGGTCGCGTCGGGAAGGGGACCGATCAGCGAGTCGACGTAGTGACGCTCGAACTTATGCGTATCCGTCGACAAGGCCAGCAGATCGGTCACCGGGAATCGGCAAACAGCGGCGCGGAAGCGGTCGGGAAACCGAATCAAGGCGAGCAACAGCGTGAACCCTCCGGCGCTTCCTCCTGAAAGGACGATTCGCTGGGGATCGGCGCCCAGATGTTCGGTGAGTACCCGGGCCGCCAGGCCGGTGTCCTTCACGTCCGCTTCTCCCCAGGCCCCGTCCAGAGCTTCCCGGTAGGCACAGCCGTAGCCGCTGCTGCCGCGGTAGTTCAGTTTCAGCACGCCAAACCCCCGCGTCGTGAAGAACTGAACATCGAAATCGAAATCGGCTTGAGCCTGAGAGGTCGGCCCGCCGTGGATCTTGATGACCGCCGGGGGCCGGCCGGCGGCGGTACCTTCCAGGGGAGCGTAATAAAGACCGTGGCAGGTGTGTTTCCCGGCCTCCCATTTGATGGGTCGCGGCTTGGAGAAGGAGTGGAGGCTCGGTCCTTCCTGGATCGCCCTCTGGACGACCTCGACGTGCCCCTGGCGAATCGACAGGACACACGGTGGGTGTTGAGCCGATGCCCCAATCATTCCGACAGCGCCGTTCGGCGCGGCAGTCGGCTGCGAAAACCAGGTGTATCCTCCGAGTTCTTTTTCGAGTGCGTCCCGGTTCCTGGTCGACAAGGAATACTGCAGGCAACTCATCAGGCCCTGCCGGTTTCTCAGCAGCACCAGGTGATCGTCGTCGCTCCAGCAGAAGGAACGCAACCCCTGCACCCAGGCGGGAGGGGCGTACTCGGCTTCGTCCTCGATCCGGTGCTCGAGTTCGAGGTCGGAATTGCGGTAGATCGCGAGGTTGGACCAGCCGGAGGCATCATTGACAACCGCAAGCCGGGCTCCATCGGGAGAGAAGGCGGGCTGAAACCAGGAGCAGGGTCGGCTGTTTCCGCTCTCGACCTGGCGCACTGCGGAAAGTGCGGGCTGCCGAGTCGCGAGATCAAGGTCCGCGACGCGGAGCCGGGTTTGCTGCCAGGGCATGAACGGATGGTTCCAGGAGATCCAGGCAATTCGATCGTCCGAAGGGTGCCAGCAGGGTTGCATGAGGAAGTCGTCTTCGGCGTAGAGTTCGATCGGCGAACCACCCTCCGACGGCACGAGCAAAAGTCGGTCGTGGTCCTCGGTCCCGGCGACCAGGAGAAGCCAGCGGCCGTCGGCCGAGAGGGTGGGGGAGGAAAGGTTGAACGCGGCTTCGGCGACCAAGGTCGGTTCGGTGGGCGCGAGTTTCTGTGAGTAGAGCCGCCGGCCTGCGACATAGTAGATGCGATCCTGTCCGACGGTGAATTCGCCTCCGCCGTAGCCCACGCGGGCCTGGACGTCCGGTTCCCGCACGAGATCGCGGCGGAAACGACCCCGGACCGACCAGGAAACGAGGGTGGTCCGTCCCGAGCGACCCTCCGACCAAACCAGGTGCTCACCGGCCCTGTCCCAGGCCACATCCGTCAGTCGAAAGGCATCCGCGATGTCCCGAGCTTGCAGCGTTCGTTCGGAGAATTCCATAGATTCTCGGCTCGTCTTTGACGTGCCCACACGACCAGGCTTGAAAGCTGAGATTCTAATGGATTTGTCGAGTCGATGACCAGTCGCCCCGGCAGTTCGATCGACTTGCAAAGGCAGCCCCAAAGTGCTTCACTCTAAGCCTCATGAAGATCCATGAATTCCAAGCCAAACAACTGCTTGCGCGCTTCGGTGTCAGTGTGCCCGAAGGACGCGTCGTCCGCAGTGCCCCGGAAGCCTATGAGGTTGCCCGGCGGTTCGGCGGCGTGGTTGCCGTCAAAGCTCAAATCCATGCCGGAGGGCGTGGCAAGGGCGGCGGTATCAAGATAGCCAAGTCACCGGCCGAGGCCGAGCAGGCGGCATCCGAACTGCTGGGCAGCAAGCTCGTGACCCCCCAGACCGGACCCGAAGGCAAGGAGGTTCGGGTACTCCTGATCGAGAAGGGCATCAATATCAAACGTGAGTTCTACCTCGGAATCGTCATCGACCGGAGTGCCGAAAAGCCGGTCGTTATGGCCAGCCGCGAGGGCGGCGTCGAGATCGAGGAAGTCGCCCGTCGTTCTCCCGAATTGATCCTGAAGGAGCATGTGGATCCGGCGCTGGGTCTGTCCGACTACCAGGTCAGGAAGCTGGCCTTCGGTTTGGAGCTGAACCCCAGGGCGGTCGGCTCCTTCATGAAGTCGCTGTTTCGTGCTTTCCAGGAGCTGGATTGTTCTCTGGCCGAGATCAACCCGCTGGTCGAAACGGCGGAGGGCCAGGTCCTGGCTCTGGATGCCAAAATCAATTTCGATGACAATGCCCTCTTCCGACATCCGGAGGTGGCGGACCTTAGGGATTTCAACGAGGAAGATCCGCTGGAGATCCAGGCTTCTCGCTTCGGTCTGAACTACATCAAACTGGACGGGAATGTCGGTTGCATGGTCAACGGAGCGGGTCTGGCGATGGCCACCATGGACATCATCAAACTGGCCGGCGGAAATCCTGCGAATTTCCTGGATGTGGGCGGCGGCGCCAATGTCGAGCAGGTCAAGAATGCCTTCGAGATTCTGATTTCGGATTCCGGTGTCCAGGCAGTTCTGATCAACATCTTCGGCGGAATCATGCGCTGCGACACGGTCGCCGAAGGGGTCGTCCAGGCGGTCAGGGATGTGGGCGTGAGCCTGCCCGTCGTCGTTCGTCTGGAAGGTACGAACGTTGAGCGCGGGCGCGAGATCCTGAACGAGTCGAATCTGAATTTCATTGTGGCGGAAGGAATGGCTGACGCGGCCCGTAAGGTCGTCGAGGCAGCAAGCTGAGGAGATCGATCCGTGGCTATTTGGATCAATCGGGACACGAGAGTCGTGGTTCAGGGAATTACCGGTCGGGAAGGCAGCTTCCATGCCCGTTTGTGCCGGGAATACGGTACCCAGATCGTTGCAGGCGTGACGCCGGGAAAAGGTGGAACGCTGCACGAGGGAGTGCCGGTCTTCAATACGGTGAGGGAAGCCATCGAGCGCGAGCAGGTGGATACCAGTGTGATCTTCGTGCCACCTCCCTTTGCCGCCGATGCCGTGCTGGAGGCGGTCGACGCCGGTCTGCGGCTGGTCGTCTGCATCACCGAGGGAATACCGGTCTTCGATATGCTGCGGGTGGCGCGGGCCATGAAAGGGCACGACACCCGTCTGATCGGCCCGAACTGCCCGGGCATCATCTCTCCCGGGAAGTGCAAGATCGGAATCATGCCTGGTCACATTCATCAGGAAGGGTCCGTCGGAGTCATTTCGCGCAGCGGAACGTTGACCTATGAAGCCGTGGGCCAGTTAACCGGTCGCGGAATCGGTCAGAGCACCTGCATCGGCATCGGTGGAGATCCTATCGTGGGGACCGGATTCATCGATGCCCTGCGGGCGTTCGCCCAGGACGGGGAGACCGAGGCGGTCGTCATGATCGGCGAAATCGGGGGTTCGGCGGAAGAGGAGGCGGCCGAGTTCATCCGAAGCAGCTTCTCGAAGCCGGTCGTCGGTTTTATCGCGGGCCAGACCGCTCCTCCGGGTCGCCGCATGGGGCACGCCGGCGCCATCATCTCGCAGGGGAAGGGAACGGCCGCCGAGAAGATCTTCAAGATGAGAGAATGCGGGATCACGGTCGTGGAAAGCCCCGCCGATATCGGATCGGCCATGGAAGCACTGATCAAGTGAGGTAGTCATGGAGAAGACCCTGGGGATCATCAAGCCGAATGCCGTAAAGCGAAACCTGGTCGGTGCGATCCTGGAAAAAGCGGAGTCCAGCGGTCTGAAAGTCAAGGCCTTGAAGATGGTCCATTTGACGAAGGCTCAGGCTGAAGGTTTCTACTACGTCCACAAGGAACGTCCGTTTTTCGACAGTTTGACCACCTTCATGTCGGAGGGACCGATCGTACTCGTCGTCTTCGAAGCGGACAATGCGATCTCGACGTGGCGGGAAGTGATGGGAGCAACAGATCCGGCCAAGGCCGCCGAAGGCACCATTCGCAAGCTGTATGGAGAGAGCGTGGAACGGAACTCGTCGCACGGCAGCGACAGTCCGTCCTCCGCGGAATTCGAGATCGGCTATTTCTTCGGCACGATCGAGCAGGTCGGTTGACGCCGTCTGTCGAAGCCTTCGAGCAGGCCGGAGGGTGATGTTCACGGACCTTGGTAAGCTGCTCATCATCTTGGGACTGGTCATTGCCGCGCTGGGCTGCGTGCTGGTTTTCTTTCCGTCGCTGCGGCTGGGGCGTCTGCCGGGCGATTTCACGATCCAGCTCAAGCACGGGACGATTTTCATCCCGCTGGGCACCTGCATCCTGCTGTCGGTGGTCCTGACCCTCATCCTCTGGCTGGTCAACTGGCTCCGAAGGTAGGCCAACCGTCCCCCGTCAGCCAGACAACCGGGGACGGTCCTACCCGGAAATGCTAGAATATTGCGGGTTGTGAGGAGGAGTGGTGGGCGATACTGGACTCGAACCAGTGACCTCCGCCGTGTGAAGACGGCGCTCTAACCAGCTGAGCTAATCGCCCTGAGAGACGGGTATTCTAGTGAACCGAAAGATCATGTGTCAAATGGATCAGACGCGAGATTTGCTGATCATCGGGGCTGGGCCGGCCGGCCTCGCCTGTGCGGTCTATGCCCGGAATGCGGGTCTCGATACGGTGGTCGTCGAGAAGGGGTGCATCGTCAACTCGATCTACCACTATCCGGAGAACATGACCTTCTTCACCACGGCCGAACTTCTGGAGATCGGAAACATCCCCATGACCGTGGCGGCGGAGAAGCCGAAGAGGCTGGATGCCTTGAAATACTACCGCCGGGTATCCGAGCACTTCGAACTCGACCTGAGAGACTTCGAGAAAGTCTTGACCGTTTCGGGACGCGACCTCGGGTTCACCGTCGAGACCGAAGGCCGCTTCGACCGGCGCCGCCAGCATCGGACACGAAAGATCGTGGTGGCGACCGGCTACTACGACAACCCCAATCTGCTCGGAATCCCGGGCGAGGATCTTCCGAAGGTCAGCCACTACTACCATGACGCCCATCCCTACTACCGCAAGAAGGTGGTGGTCATCGGCGGGAAGAACTCCGCAGCAATCGCAGCCCTGGAGCTGTTCCGCAACGGCGCCGAGGTGACCCTCGTTCACCGAGGCCACGATCTGGGTCGAGAGATCAAGTATTGGATCCGACCCGACATCAAGAACCGGATCTCCAACGGGGAAGTGACGGCCTGCTTCAAGAGCCGGGTCGTGGAGATCCGCGATTCGGAGGTGGTCCTTTCGACTCCGGCCGGTAAGCGGGTCATCGAGAATGATTTCGTCTTCGCGCTGACCGGGTATCATCCCGATCCCACATTGCTCCGGGGAATGGGCGTCGAGGTGGATCCTGAAACCTACGTTCCCCGACACGATCCCGAGACGCTGGAAACCAACGTCCCGGGGATCTACCTGGCCGGTTCCGTGGCATCCGGGCGCATGACGAACCGCATCTTCATCGAGAACGGCCGGTTCCACGGCGAGCGCATCATCCCTCATATGGTGGCCTCTCTGGCCCGGATCTCTCACCAGGGTTCATGAACGAACCGTGGCGGCTTGCATCGCGACTTCCGTGGATCGAGGACGCCGCATTGCGGGAGAAACGTTGTGTGGACGACTGAAGAAACTCCGGAACGCGCGGTGCTGGTCGGACTGGCGCGGGGTCCGGCACAACGGCCACTGACCGAGTACTCACTGTTGGAGCTCGAGGAACTGGTGCGCTCGGCGGGCGGCGAAGTGGTTCGCGTGCATCTTCAGGAAAAACCGGAACCCGACCCGGCGTTCTTCATTGGCCGCGGCAAACTGGAGCAGATTCGCACTTCGGTCTTCGCCCAATCTGCCGACCTGGTGGTCTTCGACGATGAGTTGTCCCCCGCCCAGCAGCGAAACCTGGAAAAGGAACTCGAGGTCAAAGTGATCGACCGCAGCGGCCTGATCCTCGACATCTTCGCTCAGAGGGCCCATAGCCGCGAGGGGAAGCTCCAGGTGGAGCTGGCACTGCTGGAATACCGGTTGCCCCGCCTGGTCGGCCGGGGAACGGCGTTGTCACGGCTGGGAGGCGGCATCGGAACCCGGGGGCCTGGAGAGACTCAGCTGGAGAGCGACCGTCGCGTGGTTCGCCGCCGGATCTCCCGAATCCGTGAAGAGTTGGATCATCTCGAGGAACGGCGTGCCATTCAGCGCCGGAAGCGGCAAGGGATTCCGATGCCGACCGTCAGTTTGGTCGGCTACACCAACGCCGGTAAGTCGACTTTGTTCAATCGGCTGGCCACCGAGAAGACCCTGGTGAGCCCGAGCATGTTCGCTACTCTGGATCCTCTGGTGCGGCGCGTGACGCTCCCGACCGGGCAGGAGGTGCTTCTCTCCGATACGGTCGGGTTCATTCGAAAACTGCCCCACTCGCTGGTGGCTGCCTTCCACGCGACTCTGGAAGAGACAATCGAGGCCGAGCTGCTGCTGCACGTGATCGATCTCTCGGATCCGAATCATGGGCTCCTCGAGCGGACCGTGGAAGAAGTGCTCGAGGAAATCGGTGCCTCCGAAATCCCGGTGCTCGAGGTCTTCAACAAGATGGACCTCGTCGATTCGGACCAGCTCGTGGGTCTGCCGGCCGGCGGCATTCCCATCTCGGCACGGACCGGAGAGGGTCTCGAATCACTCTCCACCGCCATCGAGGAGCGCATCAGTCTAGGCTACCGCGAGGTCCGCATGTTGATCCCCTTCGAGCGCGGTGAGATTCTTTCGGCGGTTCGGGAGCGGGGGCGCATTGAGCGGACCGAGTATCGTCCGGAAGGAATCGAAGTCCATCTCGCGCTCCGAAAGGCCGATTTGGGTCGCTTCCACGACTTCATCCTGGAAGGATAGCAGCATGTACCGAGTGGCCATTGTAGGCCGACCCAACGTCGGCAAATCGACTCTTTTCAACCGTCTCTCCGGGACGCGCAAGGCGCTCGTGGGCAACGAACCGGGCATCACGCGAGACCGTATCTTTCAGCGCGTCGAGTGGGAGGACCGGGAATTCGAGCTGATCGACACCGGGGGGATTCTCTTCGGCGAGAGCGAGGAGATCCCGGAGAAGATCCTGGAACAGGCCGCCGTCGCCATCGAGGGTTCCGACTTGGTACTACTGGTGGTGGACGCGCGGGCCGGTGTGATGCCCCTGGATGCGGAAGCCGCAACCTTCCTCAAGTCGCACGGTCGTGAGTTCTGGGTGGTCGCCAACAAGGTGGACGTCCCGGCGGTGGAACCGGGGGCCTACGAGTTCGCCGAACTCGGTTCGGATGCCTTGTTTCCGGTGTCTTGTGAGCACAACCTGGGTTTCGACGAACTGATGGAGGCGCTGGCGGAGAGAATCCCGGCGGGCAAGAAGACAGCGGAGCGCGAGATCCGAGTCGCCATCATCGGACGACCCAATGTCGGCAAATCCTCTCTGGTCAATCGCCTGCTGGGTGAAGAGCGGGTCATTGTGACCTCCACACCCGGGACGACGCGCGACGCAGTGGATTCTCAGGTGACCTACCACGGACGGCGCTTTCGGATCATCGACACGGCGGGAATCCGCCGCAAGGGCCGAACCGAGCTGATGGCCGAGAAGCTGAGTGTGGTGATGGCCCGCAAGAACATTGCACGGGCCGACGTCGTGCTGCTGATGATCGACGCGTCGGAAGGCGCAACCAAGCTCGACGCCACCATCGGCGGTTATGCTCACGACGAGGGCCGGCCGGTGGTCGTGCTCGTCAACAAGTGGGACCTGGTCGAGAAGGACACGCAGACGATGGTACGAACCGAGCGGGAGTATCGCTCCCGGATGCGCTTTCTCGACTACGCCCCGATGCTGTTCATCTCGGCCCGATCCGGCCAGCGCGTCCACAAGGTTCTGGAGGTCGCTCAAAGAGCCCACGAGAGTAGTTTGACCAGAGTTTCGACCGGCGAGCTGAATCAGTTTCTGCAGCGCGAGGTGGGCAATATGCTGGAGCGCGAGACTTCGCGGAAGTTCTTTTTGAAGTATGCCTGTCAGGTCGGCAGCGCTCCCCCCACGTTCGTTCTGTTCCTGCGGGGCAGTGGGAAGCTCCATTTCTCGACAGAACGCTTCCTGATCAACAAGCTCCGGGAACGTTACGGGTTCTTCGCGACACCGATCCGCCTGCTCCAAAAGGCCTCTCGCAAAGCCGCGAAAAAGTAGCCGGTAGGGCCCTTGACACCCCCCGGGGGCGCCCATATCATGACCACACCAAAGAGGGACGAGTTTGGGGAAATGATCAAGGCGGACTTGGCGCAGGTTGTCTATGAAGCGCATGGCGGGATCTCCTACCGCGAAGCGTTGGAGATGGTCGATACCATCCTCGAGAAGATCAAGGGCAGTCTGTGTCGGTATGAGAACGTCAAGCTGACGGGCTTTGGGACGTTCTGTGTGGTGGAACGCAAAGCGCGCAACGGCCGGAACCCGCAGACGGGGGAGCGCATTCTGCTGCCCGAGAGCCGGTACGTTTCATTTCGTCCCTCTCGCCTGATCGACCTGCAACTCGATGGTTAAGACCCGCCACAAGCTGTTTTACAAGATCGGCGAAGTCTGCAAGATCTGCGAGATCGAGCCGCACGTCCTGCGTTACTGGGAGACTGTTTTCAGCCGTCTCAAACCGGTCAAGAATCGCGCCGGCCAGCGCATCTACCGCCGCAACGACCTGGAGTTGATCGAGACGATCAAGAGTCTGCTGTACGAACAGGGTTTTACGATTGCGGGAGCCAACCAGCGTCTGAACGAAAATGGAGTCGGCTCGAAGGAAGAGATGGCCTTGTTCCACGGCGCTCTCGAAGCTGGCCAGCGCCGCGCCATCCAGGAGATCAAACGGGAGCTCGACGACATCGAAAAACTGCTCAAGGAGTGACGATTTCGCGGAGGATATCTCTCGGATGAAACGACGCCGTTGGCGTCTGGCCCCCGTCGTGCCTGCCTCGGCGACAACAGCCGGTCAATTGGGGAAAGGGCACAGCCGGGGTTCGCGTCCGCATCTCGTGGCGTGAGCCTCCGCTGACGCAATTTGGGCAACACGCCCTCGAAACTCGAAACTCGAAACTCGGAACTCTTTCTCCGGTTCTCCCGTTCTACCGCTTCCCCTCGATCAGGGCCTCCGCCGACCCGACTCGGTCATTGGCGACGTCATAGACGACGACGCGCAGAAGGCATTCCTTGCTCCCCGACGGAACCTCGAGCTGCTTCTCCAGGGGGAAACCCTCTCTCAGCACCCGCTCGTAGGTCGTCGGCTTCAAGGCCATGTCCAGGTCATCCCAGATTTCACTCACCAGGTCCCCGTCGCGGCCGAAGATGAAGTAGGAGATCGCAAGCTTCCCGGCGTAGCGGCCGTCCTTGCGGACATAGATGCTCGCGGCTGGGTGGACCTGCAGGTTTGCCTGCAGCAGGTTTGGACGAGCGCCCGCGACGAGCTGCGTTCTGAGCGAGAAGTCGACGTCGTGGATCAACTCCTCGGAGACGGCCGCGGTCGTGATCCTGGAATGAACCAGGAACTGCTCCCGGTCGTAGAGCTTCGGAGTTGGAGATGCGTAGTAACCCCGCCGATGCAGGGCGCGGACTCCCGGTCGGTCGACTCGCACCTCGATGTGCCGGAAGCGACCGTCCAGTTCCTTGTTCTCGGGGACGTATCCGAGAAGGTAGGTCACGGAGGTGGTCCGTCCTATGGTTTCGAGACAGACGGAGAGATCCTGGCGCGCGAAGCTTTGTCCTCCGGTGTTTCGGGCCAGGTTCCGGATGGATCGAAGGGCGAAGGTGTTCCGGAAAGTCCCCGCAAAACGAGTCGGAAAGCTGCTGATTGCTGAGGGATTAGCGGCACTGAAGACTGAGTTCGCCGGTACACCCAGGTACATGCCTCCAAGCTGAATCGAATGGATCCGAACGCGTGCGTCGCTCGCGATCGAGGGCAGCCCGAAATCGTTGTTGAGCCCCGTGAGCGCAAGACCCTGGTCGTTCAGGAAGATAATGTGTTTCTCTCCTTCCAGGTGACGCAAATATTCGATCGCGGCAGAGAGCCCGCTCTGGTCCACTTTCTCTTTGCTCTCCAGTTGTCTGTACTCATCGAGCCCCATTCCGTCGAGCAACAGCTCTTTCTGCACCCGCGCTGAAACGGAACCCGCCTCGCCCTTGGCGCTCGGATCGGACTCTTCGACTCCACGGTTCGATGCGGCCATCTCCTCTTCTTCGATCTGCTGCATCGACTCGAAGAGGTCCCGCTTTCTGGCGGCTTCTTCGTCCAGATCGGGGACGTAGGTGGCGGTCACGGTTCGTGAGCCGCCCTCTGACACATCGAAGATCCGGTCGATGTCCTCCAGGTAGTGTTTGAGTGATTCCGGGTGACCGTGTCTCAGTGCCAGTCTGGAACTCATTGCGACGATCTTCTTTTCGATCAAGGGTGAGATCTTCTGGAACCTTTTCAGCACGGGCACCAGCTTCTCGTGATCCGTCGTGAAATCGGTGACGTGGCTGAAGGCCATGAAGGCGACCCGGTCCCTCGGCTGCAGTCCTGCTCGAACGAAGTCGATCAACTTGGGGATGGTGCTGGGAACTCGCAGTTCCCCGCGTCCAGCGAGAATCAGAATCGTTCGATGCTCTGGGTCTCGAACGGCTGGCCCTGATCGACCCCCTGTCTGGGTCGGTTCGGTCCCCTCAATGCGCTGGTCCGGAGTGCGGAAGGAGTTGATCGAGAAATGGGCGATCTTCTGGGGTACCCCGTCTTCGAGAACGGTGAAGTCCTTCCGGGTAAGGTCGAGCACGGGATTGCCGTGGCGATCCGTCACGATCACGTCGACGGGCACTTCATTCACGGTGACTCGAATCGGCTTCTCCAACGTCTGCGATTGTCCAGCCTCGAGAACCGGGGAAGCAGCCAGCGAAACAACCAGGGTAAGGACGAGAACCGGCACAATCTTCATCCGACGCAGCTCCTCCCGGGAGAACGGCAGACGTTTGGAAGTCCCGGCAAGTCGACCTCAGAATCTCTTTCGCTCTCCCACTGCATAGATTGAAAACGTATTGTAGGTGGTTCAATTAAACGTCACGTTTTTGCCGTGGACACAGTCTTGGGACAGCGGCAGCGGCATCAGTGCGCGAACGCACGTGAGCGACCCCCTGCACAGTCGCCGACTTCCTGACTTGTCTCCCCGAAATGAGCACGAGTGGCACCGTGACGATTCAACGGACGGTGGGCTTTGCCGGAAACGGTAAGGCCTTGGCAATTGGGCCTCCGTGCGGCGTTCGTTCATGCACTGATCCGCTCTGATGGGCAATGCCAGACGCTCGCAGACACCGATGCGAGGCCGGTCCCCGCATAGAATTCTCGGAACTCGGAACTCGGAACCTCGGAACCTCGATCCCCGGTATTTCTGATATACTTCCCCTTCCTCGCCAGGGTCGGGACGTGGCGCAGCCTGGTAGCGCACCTGAATGGGGTTCAGGGGGTCGCGAGTTCAAATCTCGCCGTCCCGACCAGAAAACAAAGGACTTACGGCGACAACCCGCCACGAGTCGCCGGACGCGGATTCTCGGACGTTCATGAGTCACACAATGGGAATCCGCCGTGTCTCTTCGTCACCAGGTCAGAGTCACGAACCCGCCCAGACCGAGACTTCGTGCTCGCTCTCAGAGGTGTCGGCAGTCATCAAGCATTCAGGATCTGCAAAATGGATGGTCTGCTGTGCGTGTGCCGCCTGGATGCAGTCCATCGCGGTTCACCGCAGCTCTCGGAAGGACATTGTCTTTCGAAGACGCCGGACGTAGAATTCACTAGCTATACTGAGTGACCAGCGGGAGTGGCTATGACGACTCGTCGGTCAGTCTGCGCTAACTCACACCAGCGGAGCGTCCACAGAGGTGTCTCGCGGGGCGCTGGTTCCGCTGCAGAGGATTCCCATGCGTTGCGAGCTGGGCTGAAGCTCCTGCTGCACGCTCTCGCATCTGATCTCCCGCCGGGTAGAAGACACCTTCATCAAGGGAGGCCCAAGGCCGATGAAGGTTTCAGGTCAGGAACATCGCGTTCCACACCCATCATCGGTCAGTTGGATGATCTGTGCCGGAAGGGGAGACTTATGCAGTCATATGCGATAGCAGTTCTCTCCAAAAGTTCGCGGACGGTCCTGCTCGCCTTGGTGCTCGTATCGGCACTCGTAGGCCCCGAGTCGGCTTGGGTTCACGCCGTTGGGCGCTGGGCCTCGATAGGTCCTCCCGGCGGTAGGGTTCTATCCTTGGCGGTGGACCCGCTGAATCCCTCACTAATCTATGCTGGATTGGAGGGGGGCGGCGTCTTCCGCAGCCCCGACGGCGGGGATAGTTGGAGCCGAATTACCACTGGGCTACCTCCGTATTCCATTCCTGTCGAGGCGCTGGCGATCGACCCGCGGACGCCTTCGACTCTCTATGCCGCGATTAGATCCGGTCCAGTGTATTGCAGCAAGAACAGAGGTGATACCTGGACCCCGATCAGCAACGGCCTTTGGCGTGGGTACTGGAACCCAGATTTGGGGGGTCCCCCCGACTACGTGCACGTGGTGGCGCTGGTGATCGATCCTCTAACTCCTTCCACTCTCTATGCCGGAACCGAATACAGCGGCGTGTTCCGAAGTGCCGACGGCGGCAAGAGCTGGACGCCTCTGAACGACAGTTCCCAAGAAATCGAAATGGTGACGGCTTTGGCGATCGACCCCGTCACTCCCTCGACTCTCTATGCGGGAACCTTCACGGGGAATGTGTTCCGCAGCACCGATTCCGGAGACAACTGGTTCCCAGCCAGTGAAGGTCTGCCCGACTCCTGGCGTGCGATGGCGCTGGTGATTGACCCACAGTCACCCTCTACCCTCTATGTCTCGTTCCCGAACGAAGGGGTATTTCGCAGCACAGATGCGGGTGATAGCTGGGCTCCGAGCAGCAACGGGTTGCCTGCTGAATACCCCAATGTAATGGATCTGGCAATCGACCCGATTACCCCTTCTACCCTCTATGCCGCTACCAACGGCTGGGGCGCTTACCGCACCACCGATGCCGGCGTGAGTTGGATGCCAATCAGCGGTGGCTTACCCGACCCTCGCATTCCGGTACACCAACTGGCAATCGATACCATGAATCCCTCCACTCTGTATCTGGGAAGTGCAGATGGGGTGTTTCGCAGTACAAATGGTGGAGACAGCTGGACCATGATATGCAGTGGCCTCAGCGGTCACATCATCTGGCCATTGGCAATCGACCCGCTCACCCCCTCGACTCTCTACGCCGGTACTACGGGTGCCGGTCTGCTGCGCACGACCGACGCCGGTCACAGTTGGACACACTTCTACGGACGGCAGGTAAGCACGCTGGCAATTGATCCAGTGACCCCCTCAACCCTCTATGCCGGACTTGGAATCAGTGGGGTGTCCCGTACCACTAATAGTGGCGAGAGCTGGACCCCGGCCAGCGACGGCCTGCCCGAATACGAGTACGTGACGAAGCTGGCCATCGACCCCCAAAGACCTTCCACCCTGTATGCCGCGATGCGGAGTTCTGGCATGTTCCGGACTACCGACGCCGCCGACAGCTGGACCGCCATCAATGACGGGCTCTTCGTGCCGGATTGCAGTAGCCGTGTGGCAGCCCTGGCGATCGACCCCGAAAGACCCTCCACGGTATATGCTGGAACCGAAAACTGCGTGTTCCGCAGCACCGATTCAGGCGATCACTGGACCACTCTTCACAACGGTCTTCCTGATTCCGCCTACTGGAACTGGGTAAGGCTGGCGATCGATCCGCTCACCCCATCGACCTTGTTTGCCGGACTCGGTCTCGATGGCGTTTTCCGTAGTACCGATGGCGGGGACAACTGGACCGCCATCAATCGCGGCCTTCCACGGGGAGATGTGAACCTACTGGCGATTGATCCTCTGTCCCCTTCTACTCTCTATGCGGGGCTCTATTCTGCCGGCATATTCCGCAGCATCGACGGGGGTGAAACCTGGACCAGTATGAATGAAGGCTTGACGGAGACTCACGTTCTTGCACTGGCGATCGACGCGCTCAACCCCTCGAACCTCTACGTCGGAACCAGCGGCGGCGGCGCGTTCGCATATCGTCCTGAACTCCAGCCATCCTTCTTCTCCCAAATTGCAGATGGGACGGTGGGTTCACTCCAGTTTCAATCGACTTTGATCCTGGTGAACACCGGTCCGGACACTCCGGTGCGGGTCGAGTTCTTCCGCACTCCAGAAGGTGCGCCGATGGCGCTGACGCTCGGCGAACTCGGGACCGATTCGGTCTTTGAACTCGAACTCCAAAGAGGAAAGTCGGTCTCCCTGCCCACACCGGGAACCGGCGAGCTCCAGGTCGGCTACGCCCGTGTGTCAGCGAGTCCGGACGTCGGTGGCGTGGTGGTCTTCCGTCGTGCAGACCGGATCACCGGCGTCACACTCTACGAGGCCGGTGTTCCTGCCTCAAGGGGGATCCAGGAGTTCTCTCTGTTCGTCGATTCCCTGGGGATGCGGGACACCGGTGTGGCGCTACTCTATCCCCCTACCGACCAAGCAGCGGCCGCCTCGGAGACCCCGGCTGCAAATCTGACGATTTACCTGCACGACCTCCAGTGCAGTTCTGTAGGAGAAAGGACCCTGGAGCCGCTGGCCCCGGGCGGGCATCTGGCGCGCTATGTAAACGAACTCTTTGACGATCCTGAGGTGAAGGCGCAGGCCCGGGAGATGCAGGGAATCCTGCAGGTGGAGAGCGATCAGCCCCTGGTCGCCGTCACTCTTCGGCAGAACGACGACCCCACGAAGGAGTTTCCCCAGGACGTGCCCTTGCTCACCACCTTCCCGGTGATGGCCGGCGTACCCGAGGGCTCATCTTCATGGGAGAGCGGTTCCTCCTCATTCTTCTTTCCCCAATTCGGAAACGGTGCGGTGGGGAACCTGCAGTTCCAGTCCACGCTGATCCTAGTAAACACGGGCCCAGCCGGTCCGGTCCGGGTGGAGCTGTACGGCACGCCGGACGGTGCGCCGATGGCAGTGACGCTGGGTGAACTTGGAACCGATTCGGTCTTCGAGTTCGACCTCGACGAGGGGCAATCGATCGCCCTGTCTACGCCGGGAACGGGTGAACTGCAGGTCGGATATGTCCGGATCTCTGGCGGCGCGGGCGTGGGAGGTGTGGTGGTCTTTCAGCGGACCGATCTGGCGAGCGGCATCCTGCTCTACGAAGCGGGAGTGCCCGCGTCTGAACCGCTGAGTGAGTTTTCGATCTTCGTGGACTCGCTTGGCGCAAGGGACACAGGGTTCGCCCTGGTCTATCCCCCCCATGCGACGGGTTCCGCCGGCACCGGTCCGGATGCTCATGTGTCGGTCCGACTCTACGACAAGCAGTACCAGTTGATTGCGGAAAAGGACCTCGACCCGCTGGCACCGGGGAGTCACCTGGCGCGCTTCGTCTATGAAACCTTCGACGATGCGGCCGTCAAGATCCAAGCCCGGGAGATGGAGGGCATCCTCGTGATAACGAGCGACCAGCCGCTGGCGGCCGTCACTGTCAGACAGAATGACGACCCGGCCCTGGAGTTCCCCGAAGAAGTTCCCCTCCTGACGACGTTCCCGGTGATTCCCGGGGCTCCCGACTGACCACGCGGCGCGCGGTCGGAACGCAAAGCGAGTGAGTGTCCTGCCGAGAGTGCCAGGTTGGTCGTGTCAGGACTGCTGCGGCTCGATCCAGGCATGAGAGTGCGAACTCACGACGTTGCCGCGGTGGTCCGGCACGACATCCCCGGCACGAGCTTCTACTGAGCTGCGCGGCCGACCTTCGGCTAAGAAGCGGCCGCCCAGGCCTCCAGGCTGCCTCTCAGGCGTTCTTCGTAGAAGTTTCCGGCTACGCGCCGGTGCTCGCGCAGCCCAGGGCTCTTCACGGACAGACCTGGACACCGCGTTGCTATGGACCTCTTAGCTCCAAGCAGCGTGTCCGTCGCCTCGGTGCGGAGGCGGTTGGTCAGGCCGAAGTCCTCATCCAGCTTCTTCAGGTTGCCGACGCCGGTGATCGCGGTGAGTTGATGAATGATCACATCGGGTCGGGCTCGCGTGACGGCAGCCGTAAGTTCGGTCCGGTCGAGTGCATCGGCAACCGCGGCCTTCGCACCGAATGCTTCGACTGTCGGGGCCTTCTCAGGGGTATGGACGAGGGCCACCACCTCGTGCCCCGCTTCGACCAGAAGGGGAACGAGGAATCGACCGATGGCCCCGGTGCTTCCCGCGACGAACACTCTCATGCTCGTTGCTCCTGATCCTGCCTGGAGTACATCTCGAGAGCCGTCTCTTCGGAAGGCGGCCGAAGGATGGCGTGGGTCACGAAGCCCTCGGCCTGGGGATACTCGGTCCTGCGAATTCGCTCCGCGGCTTCAGCCAGGTCGTAGGGCGTGCGTCGATGTTGAACCTCCGGGTCGAGCAGGAGCCAGTAGGCCCCGGGCTCGCCAAAGGGCATTCCCACGCTGCCGGCGTTGACGACGCGAACCCCTCCGATCAGCCGGTCGAATTGCATGTGGGTGTGACCGCAAACGACCATGGACACGTCGAGCCCTTCGAGGAGTGGTATCAGACGGTCCCCGGGCGTCCGTTGCGTGAAGCACCCCGTGTCGCTTCGCGGTGTTCCGTGACAGAACAGCACGTCGCCAAGCCCAGGGATCTCGATGAAGCAAGTTGTTGGCCAGGACGCCATCACCCTGTAATCGCCGCTGCTCAATTGTTCGGCCGTCCAGCGCACGGGCTCTCGCCATGGCTCGGGAGCCTTTCGGTACCAATCCGTCTCGGTCCCTGCCATTCGGGCCAGCACCTCCCGGTCGCCGTTGCCGTGGATGAACCGGGTCGGAATGTCGAGATCCAGCAGAGTAGCGAGGGTTTCGTGCGGCATCGGCCCCGGAACGACGTCGCCTCCGACAATGATGTAGTCCGCCCGTGCTTGGCGTACTCCGGCCAAGACGGACTCCAGCGCCGGGAGATTACCGTGAATATCGTAGAGGGCTGCGACCCGCACTAGAGACCTCGCTTGCCGTCGAGACCGACGAGATGCCGTGAGCCAGTGTGCGTTGAAAGGGCTCGGAACCCTGTTTGACCCCAGTCTACCTCCGATTTCGGTCGGCTGCTCGGTACCTTACCCGTGGTGTAAAGTCCGATCCGGTGCTAAGCTTGCTCTCAACGATCAGCTGGGGCGCAGGCTTTAGTCGTCGAGTGTGTGCGTTCGCCTGGCCCGGCGTGCCGAGGGGATGCCAGCATGATCGGCCGAACCATCTCTCACTACCGGATCGTCGAGAGGACCGGCGAAGGCGGGATGGGGGAAGTCTACCGGGCCGAGGACACCTCGCTCGAGCGGCCCGTCGCCCTGAAGTTCCTGCCCGAAGAACTGTATGTGGACCCGATTGCCCGCAAACGCTTCCTGCGCGAGGCCCGCTCGGCTGCCGCTCTGGATCACCCCTACATCTGCAACGTCTTCGAAGTCGCCTCGACCAATGACGGCACCGACTTCATTGTCATGGAGTATGTCGAGGGCGAGACGCTCCAGGCACGCCTCGAACAGGGACCGCTATCGCTGAAGGAGACGCTGAAGCTGGGCTCGGAGCTGGCCGAAGCGCTGGAGTCGGCCCATGAGAAGGGGATCGTCCATCGCGACCTGAAGCCCTCGAACATCATGCTGACGCCGGCGGGTCATGCCAAAGTCATGGACTTCGGCCTGGCCAAGCGACTGGTGGCGGAAGGATCCGACACCCAGGACCTCAGCTCCGCGCTGACGGGAACCGGGGCGGTCCTCGGGACGCTACCCTACATGTCGCCGGAACACATTCGGGGACAGGCGGTGGATCATCGATCGGACATCTTCTCCCTGGGGATCGTGCTGTACGAAGCCGTCACCGGAGTACATCCGTTCCGCAAATCTCAGCCCGGTGAGACAGCCGGATCCATTCTCAAGGAAGAACCTCCGCCTCTGAGCCGGTATGTCGCCGAGGTCCCCGGACTGCTGCGCCACACGGTCGAGAAGATGCTGGCCAAGGACCCGACCGAGCGCTTTCAGTCGGTGCATGAGGTTCTGACCAACCTGAACCGGCTGCGGGAAGATTCGGGCAAACTGGCGACGGTCGATGGGGAACAGAGCAGGCGCATGCCGACCCGGGCCTGGCTGCTCGTGCTGTTCGCGGTTTTCGTTGTGGCTGTCGTCGTCACAGCCATCTCGTCGTGGCTTTTCCTCAGCCGTCCGCCCGGGAAATTGTCACAGACAATCACGGGCATGGGCTCGCTAGTCCGGAGTCAGATGGAATTGCCGCCCCAAACACAGCTTTCCGGAGGTTGGCCCGTTACCGGTTTTCCCATCCCTCCGATTCCGACGCGGAGAGAGGTCGTCATCTCCCCCGCCGGGGATCAGGTCATCTTCAGCGCAACGACGCAAAGCGGGTCACACGACTCCTGGCTCTTCCGGCGGGCGCTTGATGCCGACCATTCCGAACCAATCCCGGGCACGGAAGGCGGCCGACAGCCATTCTTTTCTCCCGACGGTCGATGGATTGGCTTTTGGTCGCAGGGAAAGCTGAGCAAGATACTCGCCGAGGGGGGAATTCCGGTCCGGTTGGCAGACATGCCGGAGCTACCCGCCGGAGCCTTCTGGACGGACGACGGAAGAATCATTCTCGGTGCATTCAGACAAGGGCTTCAGTGGCTGTCTGAAGACGGCGGTGCCTTTCACCCTCTGACCACCATCGATCCGGCCCGTGAGACCCGACACCTGCTGCCCTGGGTCCTGCCAGGGGATGACAGTGTGCTGTTCACGGCAATGCCTCATGCCTGGGGAGTCCGAGCCAGGGTGGAAGTGATGACGCTTTCGACTGGGAAACGGAAGTTGATTCTGGAGAATGCGGCTGATGCACGTTTCTTGCCCACTGGACATCTGGTCTTCCTCCGGCAGGGACAGCTCATGGCAGCCCCCTTCGATCCGACGCTTCTGGAAGTGACCGGTCCCTCAGTGCCCGTGCAGGACCATCTCCAGCAGGCCCTGAATCTTGGGTACGACTCCGCGAATTCGGCTTCCGGTCAGTTCTGGGCATCCGACTCCGGAATGCTTGTGTTTGCATCCGGAGGTATCTATCGAGACGTTCCGGATGACCTGGTGTGGGTCGATCGGCAGGGGAAGGTGGAGAGAGTCGCTGGATTCGACAGACCGCTCGTCGGCCAGGCGGCTCTCTCTCCAGACGGCCGATCCATCGCTTTCGTCGAGCAAGCGATCAGCGGAGCACTTTGGGTCTTCGACAGGGAGCGGACGACACACACGCGCTTGCTCTCCGAGGGGATAGCTGCATTCCCCGTGTGGAGCCCGAGCGGGAAGCAGCTGGCAATCGGTTGGTCGGCCGCTGGGTCCCTCAATATCTGGTTGATCTCCGTCGAACGGAGAGAAGAACCAGGGCGACTGACTGAGGGCGAGAGGGACCAGGTCCCGGGTTCCTGGAGTCCCGACGGGAACTCCCTCGCGATCGTTGAGGCGGGAGACATCTTGGTATACGACTTCGAGAAAGAGAGCCTGAAGCCGTTCATCGCCACAGACGCTCGGGAATGGTCTCCCGTGTTCTCTCCTGATGGGCGTTGGCTGGTCTATGTTTCCGACGAAACAGGGCAAAACGAGGTTTACATAACATCATTTCCGGATCGGAGCCAAACCTTGATGGTCTCGAATCATGGTGGGCGAAATCCCATTTGGTCTCCATCTGGAACCGAACTCTTTTACAGCGATCTGATCGACCGAGTGCCCGGGTTTCTCATCCAAGTGGATATAGGGGCTGGGGAGAAGATCGCAGCGGGTGTTCCTCGTCATTTGTTCGACCGTAGTCAACTCGGTTTGAGATGGTGGAGTCCCGGCCGCGGCTTCGATATTGACAGGACAGACGGACGCTTCCTGTTCAGCCGGCGAGAATCGTCTGGACCGGAAGTTGAGAAGGCCCGGCCCCAGCCGATTACGAAGCTCAATCTCGTCGTGAACTGGTTCGGGGAATTGAATCGCCTCTGTCCCGCAGGACGATGAAACACCACAGTATGGCTTCCGCGGGGCAGACTGCTCACTGTGTGACGGTTGCTCGAACTCTCTTTGACGAGGGCTGAAGCCGACGCATGGGAGCGGCCGAGACGGACAAACCACCGAGTACGCGCTGGGGAACTGCCGTTAATTTGTCCCCTCGGGTTTGGAGGCTTCATCTTCAGGGTGCGCCCAGGGCGCGGAAGTGCGGGTCACAGTACACTTCAGTCCACCCCAGTCCATCCTGTAACGTGCTAAGTACCGTTATTGCAGCACTTCTTACTCGAATGGCATTTAGGGGGTCGCGAGTTCAAATCTCGCCGTCCCGACCAGAAAGCATCTCTCGGAACTCTCAGTCCAGAGAGCACACCGTACGCTCGCAAGCATGGGGCCTTTGATCGCGGCGAACATGCCGTTGCGGTTCAAGCCACGAAGCGTGTGTTCAATACCGGACACCCTGTCCCGTTTTCGGACAAATCACGCGGGCTGGAGTCGGTCGTCTGCTCTCGGACATCTCACCGGATTGTCGAGATCCGAGGGTCACAGGCCTTTGGCACGCTCATTGCTCTCCACTCAAGCGAACGACATTGACCGATGTGTCAACGGATCGCCTGTCGGCCGGCCCGCTGCCCGGGAGTACAGGTGACGGGTCGAAGCCATGGAGGCCGTTCGCTATGAATGACCTAAAGTTCGCTCTTCGCCAGTTGAGGAGGAATCCCGGGTTTACGGCGGTCGCGGTGTTCTCACTGGCCCTCGGCATCGGTGCCAATACGGCGGTTTTCGGTTTGCTCAGCGCCGTCCTTCTACGCCCGCTGCCGGTGCAGGATGCCAGGGCACTGCGTGTACTGAGCTGGACGGCACCTCCCCTGAGGGACACGAATTTCTGGTACGGTCGACCCTCCGAGATGTCGGGGGAACGGATGACTGCCCACGTCTTCGCCTACCCGATCTACGACAGGCTCCGTGAACAAGTGGCCGGCAAAGCGGAGATTTTCGGTTTTGCGGACATCACCTCGATTTCACCGTTGACCGTCGTGGCGGCTGGACAGGCGTCTACCGCCAACGGTCTGATGGTCTCCGGCAACTTCTTCCGGGCCCTCGGTCTGACGCCTCTGTTCGGTCAGACCTTGACGGAGGCGAACGACCGACCCGGCGCGGCACCCGTCACCGTGATCTCGTATGCCGCCTGGCAGCAACGTTTCAACGGTGATCCCAAGGTCCTCGGTCAGACCGTCGCGCTGAACAACCACACTTTTGAGATCATCGGTGTACTTCCCCGGGATTTTCAGGGTCTGGTCGCCGGAAGCCGTTGTGACTATTACCTTCCGTTTGCAGCGCAGCCCCAAATGACCCCGCAGTGTCCCCTCGCTTCGGATCAAGTCTGCTGGGTCCAAGTCATGGCCCGACTGGCGCCCGGTGTGGATGAGGCACGGATACGGTCTTCATTGGATATCCGGTTTGCCCAGAGCGTGGACAGTTCGATCCCTGAGAATGTCGAGAATACCGCGCACGTCGTCCTGGAAGACGGCCGTGGCGGTCCTTTGACCCCTCGCCTTGCACTGACGGAGTCTCTGTGGCCGCTGCTGGGGCTGGCCGGAATCCTGTTACTGATCAACTGCGTCAACCTGGCGGGCCTTCTGCTGGCGCGCGCTGTACGGCGGCAACACGAGATGGCCGTGCGTGTCGCGTTGGGAGCCGGACGCGCCCGCCTGATCCGTCAGCATCTGGTCGAAAGTCTGCTGATAGCCCTGGCCGGCACCGCCGGAGGCCTGATGCTGGCGCGGTGGGGCGAGATCGCGCTCGCCCGATGGCTCTGGCCGGTCGATGTCACTCTCGATGTGTCGCTCGATCTGCGTGTTTTCTTGTTCGCGGTGGGCCTGTCCATTGCAGCGACTTTCCTGGCTGCTCTCCTGCCGGCCTGGGGATCGACGCGTGGGAAGATCAGCGCTCTCCTGGGGAGCAGGTCAGGCGCAGGGCTGTACCGGATGAGATGGGGACGGATCCTGGTGGCTGCCCAGATGGGCTTGTCTCTGGCCCTGATGGCAGGCGCCGGGTTGTTCGTTCAGACCCTCATCAATCTTCATCGGGTCGATACCGGATTTCAGAGCAGCAATCTGTTGGTGTTCAAGATCGATGCGACCGGAGCCGGGTATCCCGATCGGGCATTGGTCGATTTCTACGAACGGGTGCGGTCTTCCCTGGCGGCATTGCCCGGGGCCGACGCAGTGGCCAACTCCAACTACCTTCTGCTGAGCGGCAATCCCGTCAGCTCGGGTGAGGTCCGCGTGAATAGAGGCGACGGACCGGCGATGTCATTCCGGGTCCAGGCGCTGCACATCAGCGACAACTTCCTGTCGACGTTCGGGATTCCTCTGCCGCAGGGCCGTGCCTTTACGGCCTTGGACGTGGCGACCCAGGCGAGGGTCGCCATCATCAACCGGACATTGGCCGGCAGACTCTTTCCCGACGAAGATCCCGTGGGGCAACGGTTACCTTGGACTCAGGAAGAGTTTCGGATCGTGGGAGTGTGCGGCGACATCAAGGACAGCAGCCTCAAAAAGCCGGCCGAGCCCACGGTCTTCTATCCGTACTCCTGGCTCCCGCAGCATGTTCCCCCTCCGGCAGTCTGGTCGTACTATGCGGTCAAGACACCAGGGGATCCGAGAAGTCTGATACCAGCCGTACGCAAGGTCGTTGCGGAGCTGAACCCCACCATTCCCGTGACGGACATCAAGACCCAGGCCGTCCAGCTGGAGCAATCCATCGCCCGGGAACGATGTTTTGCCTCGCTGGCGTTGATCCTGGCCCTGCTGACGGTCCTGCTCTCCTGCATGGGACTCTACAGCATCATGGCCTATTACGTTGCGCGTCGCACCAATGAAATCGGACTGCGGATGGCCCTTGGAGCCACGACCGCACACGTGTGCTGGACGGTGTTGAAGAGTGCCCTGTTCGTGGTCGTTGCAGGCATCGCTGCGGGCGTTCCCGTGTTTCTGGCCACGGCTCGGATCACCCGCAGCTATCTCTTCGGCATTGATCCGTATGACCCGGGCACCCTGGTGATCTCTGTCGTCCTCCTCGTCGCCGTGGCCATGCTGGCCACCTGGCTGCCGTCGCGAAGGGCCGCCAGGATCGATCCGACGGAGGCGCTGCGGTACGAGTAAGGAGCCCGGGACCCTGACCACGGCGGTTTCACCGATGACGTCGACCTGCTGATCCTGATCGTGGAATTCCAGAGTTTTTGCGTTCGTCGAGTAATCGTCAAAGCCGGCGAGGAAACGCTCTCGTCCCTGGATCCGCCCGGCGAAGCCGGGGAGAACCATGACGACTTCGGGGTGTGCCATCGATGCAAGCTCCTCGATCCACCCGTCGAGCCACGCCTGGTTGATCCGCTGCATCACCACGGTCACTTCCCGAAGGACGGATTGTTCCGCTATCGTCACTTCCTTCCACGCTGCCGATTCGAGCTCAAGACACCACTCAATTCTGGAGCAGGGTGTGCTCGACACGCGTCCCTGGCCCCTGGGCGCACCGTAACGAACCGATCTGCGTCGCGTGCCGGCGTGTCATGACGTTGGACACTCGTTCCAAAGCCGCGAAGTTCTACGGCCTCAATCCTGATTTTCCGCCGGATGTGCCTTTCTATCTGGATCTGATTCCTTGATCGCGTAGGGGTCGAAATCAAACTCACAAGCGCTGGAAGATAAACAAGCTTGTGAGCATGCCCACCTTGAGCCGGCTCTACGTTGTACGGGTCGAAACGTGGACGGCAACGGCCAGGAAGTCGCGGTTTTCTTCTCACGCCAGAGCGAAAAGAAGCGAAAAGAAGCGCAATCCCACCTGCCGAAGTCCTCGGCGTATTGAATTCAGCTCGAGGTCTGCGCTAATCAAGAGAGGGCCACGTGTTCGCCAGACCAGAGGCGAGAGTCTCCGGGGCATCCCCTGGTGTCCGGACTTTCGAAGTCGGCGGCGCTTGAGCTCCCTGCCACGCCGGTGATCGCCGGTGACCGGTCGAGCCATCGGCCGTCCCGGCGATCGCCGGACCCGATCGGAAACTGGTGACACGCACGGAAAGCGACACTAAGCCCCCGAGGACAAAGGATTCCGCGGCTGGTCTGGCCCCATTTCCCATTTTATCGACGGTTCGCTGAACCCGATCGGCTCCATGCCGTGGACTATTCACTCGCGAAGGGACAACCATGAGTCCTGTGGGGATGGCGTCCCCCAGGGTCTTCCGACGGCGCCTGGACGCCGGCGGGACTTGGTCGGGATTCGGGATTAGGGGCCAGACTGGAGATAAAAGCTAGTATTCACAGTAACTTACAGATCCGTTTCGTGCGTGTCACCAATGCTGGCGGTCACTCCACGGCATCCAGGGCTCTTGCCGTCAAGCTCCGGAACTCGTAGCCGCATCCCCGGCAATGCCATTCGGGAGTCTCGTCGTCGACGCCGCTGCCGCCGACGTACACTTCGTCCCGATAGACCCTTGTGGCCAGCTCAGATCCGGGCAGCGCAGAGGTGATTCGGATGACTTGCTCCGAGCCGCACCGTGGGCATCTCCGGCTTCGTCTCATGCTCTTCATCGGCCTCCCTCCTTTGCTTCTTGACCGCCGCGACTCGAAGTCGACCGACGGCCGGATGTTCTCAGGGCGACAGCAGGACTCATGACCCGGCTTCAGGCGAGAGATTGCGCACGGAGTGGAAACGACGAACTGAATCTCCGAGTCATTTCATTGCCGCTGAACACAGAGATCGAATTCCCTTCACAGCATACGAGGAAATGACCGCATTGGGAAGATAAGTACCCGACTATCGAGATCTCGGCTTACTTCCCCTTTCTCCACCACAGGAGGAAATCGGACGGTCGGCGACCCCACTCCTGGTACGGGTAAACCGCCTTGGAGACCGAACGCACGTGCTGCGTTGTGATGAAGGCGTTGGGATGGAACCGCTCGACGAGGCGACGAAGATTCTCGAGGTTCTTTCTGCGGATGACGGAGAAGACAATGCGGACGCGACCGGTCGCACCCATGGCACTGACGCTGGTGATGCCATACTTTTCTCGTGTGAGGTGTTCGATGAGCTCCCGAGCGTCCCGATTCGTGATCACGGTGACGCCCAGCAGACCCAGCGCCATCTTTTCTTCGATCTTCAAGCCCAGGTAGTTGCCGGTAGCGAAGCCGGCGGCGTAGGCCAGATAGTTCGATACGGCCGTCAGATTCTGTAGGATGTACGAAATGACACTCAGCCAAATGAGCACCTCGAAGAACCCCAGAAAGGCGGCCGTACCCTTCTCTCCGCGGGCCACGAAGACCATACGCAGCGTGCCGAGGGTCACGTCGCAAACCCGGGCAAGGAAAATGAGCAAAGGGAAGACGAGCGCCCAAGTGCCGTCGGACCCGAACCACTGAATGAAATCCATCACTCACCAGCCCCAAAGAATGTGGGTGAAACAGCCGAAAGTAAACGCCCCGTCGAGATCCCGGAGGCCGATTGAGCAATCGCGGCCGCTGCACCATGTTGTCGGAGAAGCGTCCGGGACCCCATGGCCCTCCTATTCTGAGCGAATCTTGAACAGCATCAAAGGACGAACCGCGTGTCGATCGGCCCCGAGGCGACTTCGAAGAGGTCGATCCAAGATCTCCCCCGGATGATGAGGAAAGGGCGGACAGAGGTGAGGCGGCACCGGGATCGATGCGGGATCGAGAAGACGAACGGGCGTCTGGTTAAGTGCCTGCGCGCGGGGACACTGGAACCAGTTCACGTTTAACTCGAACGCTGGTCGATGCTAGAGTAGAGGTCAAGTTCTTACCGTTTCTGTCCCAATCTTTTTCGCAGCAGTCACGGAGGATCGTTCCATGACCTTCATGATCACTTTTTCGTTGCCGGTCGAGACCATCGAAGAGCGGACGTCGCGTTTTCTCGAGACCGGCGCTCCGCCACCCGACGGCGTCAAGATGGAAGGCCGCTGGCATTCCGTCAGCGCAGCGCGCGGGTGGGTAGTAGCGAGCACCCAGGACGCGAAGGCCCTCTTCCGCTGGATCACCTCGTGGGCGGATGTCATCGAGTTCGAAGTCGAGCCGGTGCTCAGCGACCAGGAAGCGGCGGAGGTTCTCAAGGGAGCGGCCCACTAGCGGCATCGGCCGAACCCTGGAAATAACCAGGTAATAGCGGCACGGGTCGGCGGCACTCTTCAAAGCGCGCAGCCTGAGTGTCTATCCTCGCTTTACTCTCTCGAGCGGCGTGGGTAGACTTCGTCGCTGGAATCGAGGCATGAACAACCACACACGAGTGGTCTGCTGAAGAAGGCTCTCCGGTACACACGAGCCCTTTCGCAGTACGTGGCGGCTCAGCCGGGCGTCGAGATACAAAGCGAGGAGGGATCCCTGCAGTGAGCATACTCGAGAAGATCAATCTGGAGCAGAAGCTCTCGTTGTTCAGCACCCACTGGGATCCGAAGATCGTGGCGGAGCTCAACGGTCAGCAGGTGAAACTCGTCAAGTTTTCGGGCGAGTTCGTTTGGCACTCACATGCGGCCGAGGATGAACTGTTTCTCGTGGTCCAGGGGTGCTTCGACATGCAGTTGCGCGATCGGACGGTACGCCTCGCCGAAGGTGAGCTGATCGTCATTCCCAAGGGAGTCGAGCACTGTCCCAAAGCCGATCAGGAGGTCCACGTCCTGGTCTTCGAACCGGCGACGACACTCAACACCGGCACCGCCGGCGGAGATAAAACGGTCCGGCAGCCCGAGCGTTTGTGAGCTCCGAGTGCACAGGGTGCGCGTTGCGAAGACACCGTAAGCCCCCGAGCGGCCGAAGCGTCGGCCGGTGAGCGAAATCCCGGCGGCTGGGTTTCACGCAACGGGCTCAACGGGCCTCTCGGCTTCAGATCGCCTGGGGCGGCCTTTGAAGCTTCGCGTGGAATCGGTTCTCGCAGGGCTTGGTCTACGGCGGAGCTCTCGAGGGCCGGCTTTTACGCTCGGGCCAGGCCTCAAAGGATTCCGGCAACACTGCCTCGGAACTCGAAACTCGAAATCCGTTCCGGAACCCATCGTTCGGGGCAGCGGGACAAGCGAGGACGCTTTTCCTACAAACCTAACCAGGCATAGGCGATCCAGTTCTGGGCTTCTTGCGTATAGGGCTCGACCAGCTTCTGGTTCTGCTCGGGGGCGAGCTGTTCCGCGTCGGCCTGGTCGCCCTTCAGCAGATCCGGGTTCTGCTCCTTGATCGCTGTCAGCGCCCGGTCCAGATTCAAGGAAACAAACTTGGCGCCGAGGGCCTGATAGAAACTGGAGCGGACCCAGCGATACTCATCCAGTGAGAAGTTGGCACTGTTGAGAGCCTCGACCTGAATCTGCTTCGCCTTGAGGATCGTCCCGCTGAAATCCTTCCAGAAGGTGATGAACTCCGCGATTCCCGGGTTTTGGCTGCCCTCGCCCGAGACCGAGTTGTACTTCTGCTTGAGGTTTTCCAGGTGCGCTCCCAGCTGTGAAGTGATCGCTCTCTGAACCTCGACGAATCGTGTAACCTGGTCCTCCGTCAGCAGCGAGTCTTCCGGCGTCGTGAAAGCCGCCTTGTTCTGGACTTCGGAGTCCATTTCGCCGATCTTGCCGACATCGGCGAAACTCTGGATGTATTGCCTGGCTGGGCGGTATACGTAGAAGTAGCCCGCGATCGAACCTGCAATCACAACCACGACAACAGCACCAAGACAACCCAGGACGATTTTCTTGTTCATAGTCGCGAAACTATACACCAAAACTGACGGGAATCGAGGTCGGAAACGGTGCATCCTTTCGTACTATACTGGGCAACGAGCACCATGAAACCGGGTAACGAAAGTGATCAGGATGGCAACTGAGGTTCTCAAAGATCAGACAAGCGAGCAAGTTGCAGATGCCTTCCGAAGGTGGGGCTACCTGGAAGCGGATCTGGACCCGCTGGGACGGCTGGTGCCCGAACGGCATGCGGAACTCTCCCGGACAGGCCCGGAAGCCAAACGCTTTCGCCGCTTCTATTGTGGTTCCATTGGAGTGGAGTTCATGCATATCCCCGATCCTGAGCGGCGGCGGTGGATCCAGGAAAGGATGGAGGGTGACGTCGAAAGCATCGACAGCGATTCGGTGCTCGATCAACTCATCCGGGTGGATATGTTGGAGCAGTTGCTCCAGACGCGCTATCTGGGAACAAAGCGCTTCTCGATCAAGGGCGTCGATGCTCTGGTTCCGCTGTTGTCCGAAATGCTCGAGCAGGCTGCCGGCTTCGATGCTGAGCGGGCCATTCTGGCCATGAGTCATCGGGGCCGTCTCAACGTCATTATCCACATCGTCGGGCGACCCGCGGAAGAAATCTTCGCGGGTTTTGAAGACGTGGACCCCAAGAGCACTCTGGGCGGCGGTGACGTCAAGTATCATCTGGGAGCCACCGGGACCTACCGGACCCGCGGCGGCAAGGAACTTGCGACTCACCTGGTCTCGAATCCCAGCCACCTGGAGGCCGTCGATCCGGTGGCGATGGGAAGGGTCCGGGCCAGGCAGCTTCGGCGCGGGAAAGACGGGACCCGAGCCATCGTGCCGATTCTCATGCACGGAGATGCGGCCTTTTCCGGTCAGGGAGTGGTCGCCGAGGTCCTGAATCTTTCGAATCTACCCGGGTTTTCCGTGGGTGGAGCCGTTCACATCATTGTCAACAACCTGATCGGTTTTACGGCGGCACCCGAGGAGCTCCATTCTTCACGCTTCGCATCCGACGTTGCCAAGCGGCTGCCCATCCCTATTGTCCACGTCAACGGCGAGGATCTCGAAGCTGTGATGCGGGCCGGTCGGCTGGCTCTCCAGTATCGCTATGCATTCGGAAGCGACGTGGTGGTCGACCTGATCGGTTATCGGATGTATGGGCACAGCGAAGTGGACGATCCCACGATCACGCAACCGCTGCTCTACGAGAAGATCAAGAGTCGGCCTCCCTTGTGGGAATCCTTCGCCAGGCAAGCGGGCATTTCGGAGGAAGTTCTCGAGCCCCGAATCTCCGAGATCAAGACCGAACTGGAGTCTGCGATCGGGCAGGCCAAGGAACGGACGAGACGGCCGATCATGCACCAGTTGCCGGCTTATTGGTCCGAGTACTTCGGAGGCCGCTATCGGCCGGACTTCGAAGTGGATACGGGTCTGAAGCGGGACAAGATCCTCGACCTGGCCGGGAAGCTGCTGAAGGTGCCCAAGGGATTTCACGTCCACCCCAAGGTCCAGCGACTGCTCGACCAGCGTCTGGAAATGGCCAGGGGTGATCGTCCCATCGACTACGGAATGGCCGAGGCGCTCGCCTTTGCGTCCATCGTCGAGGCCGGCTATGGAGTTCGTCTGTCCGGCCAAGACAGCAGGCGAGGCACATTCAACCAGCGACACAGCTATCTGATTGATGTTGAAGATGGGGAGAAGTACTGCTCCCTGCAGCACATCGCCCGGGATCAGGGAGAGTTCACAGCGCTGGACTCCATGCTCTCCGAAGCTGCCGTTCTAGGGTTCGAATACGGCTACAGCCGTGATTTTCCTGAGGCCCTGGTGCTCTGGGAAGCCCAGTTCGGTGATTTCGCCAACGGTGGACAGGTCATCATCGATCAGTTCATTACCGCGGCAGAGGACAAATGGGAGCTGCTCTCCGGTCTGGTCGTGCTCCTGCCCCACGGTTACGAGGGGCAAGGCCCGGAGCATTCGAGCGCCAGGATCGAGAGGTTCCTTCAGCTGGCGGCTCGCGACAATATTCAGGTTGCCCAACCTTCCACGGCCGGTCAGTACTTTCATCTCCTGCGACGCCAGGTCCTGCGCAAGTGGCGCAAGCCGCTGATCGTGTTCACTCCGAAGAGCATGCTGCGGCACCCGAGCGCTTCCTCCCCACTGGAGGAACTGGAGTCTCCGAGATTCGAGCTGGTTCGCAGCGGCACGGATGTCGAGGACGCCCGGCGCCTTCTCGTGTGTACAGGGAAGATCGGTCACGAGCTCGAGAAGGAGCGGGTGGATCGCAAGGATTCCTCCACGGATATCATTTTCCTCGAACAACTCTATCCCTTCCCGGAAAGAGAATTGCGTGAAGCCTTCGACCGCCATCCGAAGGCCGTGGAGGTGGTCTGGGTCCAGGAGGAGCCCGGCAACATGGGCGCGCTGTTCTTCGTAGAGCCGCGGATTCGGCGGCTGGCGGCCCATCTGCACTTTCGGTCGGTCAAACGCAGTGCCACCGGAACGCCCGCGACCGGTTCCGCCAAAGCCCATCAAGTCGAACAGACAACGCTGCTGACTCTCGCTTTCGCGCGCCTCGGCTGAGCCAGGACGACCTGATGACCAGAGTACTGGGATGGATAGCGGCAGGCCTTGCCCCGCTGACCCTACTCGGCGCCCTTGTGGCTCTCGTCTATCCGCCCTCATTTCTCATTTTTGCCGACTGGTTCCTCTGGTTCTTTGGCACCACGATGCTGGCTCTCGGCCTGGTTCTGGAGCCGCGGGAATTTGTCGACACTCTTCGGCGTCCGCGCGAAATCGGGCTCGGTTTGGCCACCCAGTTTACCGTGATGCCCCTGTTGGGGTTTCTGGCTGCCTATTGGAGCGGGCTCGATCCGAGGATCGCTCTCGGCTTCGTGATCGTGGGCTGTGCGCCGGGAGCCATGGCAAGCAACGTCATCGTCTTTCTGGCAGGGGGCGCGGTCGCCTATTCGGTGACTCTCACGAGTTTTGCGACGTTTCTCTCGCCCGTCGTCACGCCGGCACTCGTTGAGTGGCTGGGGGGTGTGTTCCTTCCGATTCCGTTCTGGCCGATGATGCAGACGATTCTCCTCACCGTATTGCTGCCGCTGCTGGCCGGGATGCTGCTGAAAAGGCGTCTGAGGCGGTTCGATGCGGCTATTCGAGAGGCGGCTCCAGCCGTGGCCGTCGTCTCGATCGTCATCATCATCGGCTATGCGGTGGCGGCTAACCATTCGGCGCTGCTCTCCATCGGACCGCAAGTCTTTCTGTGGGTGGTTCTCATCAATGGACTGGGATACGTAGCGGGGTGGAACTTAGCCCGGCTCTACGGTTTCGACCGTCGTTACCAGTTGGCGCTGATGGTTGAGATCGGCATGCAGAATGCCGGTCTGGGCGTGGCCCTGGCGCTGCGCCACTTTCAGGCCGAGACGGCGCTCCCCGGGGCCCTGTTCGCCACCTGGTGCGTCTTGACTGCGGCCGGTGCCTCGGCCTGGCTTCGCCGGCGCGCACCTGCCGAGATCATGCCTCTGGCGATGGATACCGGAACAGGGGCTGACCCTCAGCAGCCAGATGCTTGATCTCCGAGACCTCGGCGTCGCTGAGCGGCTCGAACCGCAGGGCAAGATCGAGCGTCCTTCGAAAGAGATTCTCGTTGCCCGGCGGAAGAGCTGCGGTGACGGGATGAGAGAGTGTGAAACGAAGTGCCAGTTCGGCCTTCTGCTCGTCCGTCAGCGGCTGATACCAGCACTTGGGGATCCGATCCGCTGCTTCGGGCCAGGGACCGTTGGCCAGGGCTTTGATGGCCAGCACGCCTGTGCCTTTCTCTTTGGCCCTCTGCAGAACCTGGGGACCGAAATTGCCGGCGTTCCAGGTCTTGAAATTGACCGGAAACAGAATCGTGTCGAAATCAAAACCGTCGAGCAGGGTCAGTGCAGCCTCGACCGAGTGGGCGGAGAAACCGATGAAGCGAATCTTCCCGTCTTTCTGAGCCTTCTGGAACCCCTCGAGGGCGCCTCCTGGTCCGAGAATCTGCTTGGCATCCTCGACCTTGGTCACGGCATGCATCTGGTACAGATCGAAGTAGTCCGTTCGCAGGCGCTTCAGGGAACCCTCCAGCTCTTCGAGGGCTCCCTGACTGTCCCGCGAGTCTGTCTTACAGGCGAGGAAAACCTTCTTGCGATAAGGCTCGAGTGCGGGACCCAGCATCTGCTCCGCATTTCCGTAACTCGGTGCGACATCGAAGTAGTTGACCCCGTAGTCAATCGCCGTGGAGACACGCTGCGACGACTCCGCCGCCGTAGCGTTCATCACCACGATGCCGCCGAAGCCGATCATCGAAAGTAGTTCTCCGGTTTTTCCGAGCCCGCGCTTTTCGATCTGTCCTGCCACCTTTGCACGGGCCAGTCTCGAAAGGCCGCTGGGAAAACAGGTCAGCAGGGCCGTGCCGGCGGATGAGTGAAGAAACCGTCGTCGATTCATCATGACTTCAAACCCCCCCTTTTCTGGCCAAACCCTGGCCGGGCCACCTTGTCCAATCCTGGCCCCAGTGTAGCCCGTAGGACGGGGGACCGCCAGTCGCGGGACCGGGGGCTGCGCGGCCTGAAGTCTCTGCTATAGTTGAGAGATGCGACGTCTCTTCCTCTTGTGCAGCCTCCTGCCTCTGCTGCCGGGGACTGCGGGTCCGGTCCTGGCCCGAACAGGGAAGGAGGCATTGACCTGCCAGGTGACCTCGATGCGACGGCAGGACATGCCGAATGATTTTCCTTACCAGATTTTCCAGGAGGGTTTCGCCGTCCTCGAGGTCCGGATCACGAATCAGTCAGGCGAAGCTCAACAGATTCTTCCGGAGGAGATCAAAGTCTTCGGACCCCGGAAGAAGGAGCTGAAGCAGGCCCAGTCGACCGAAGTGGCTCCCCGCCTGCTGAAGTACTACGTGCGCAGCGGGGGCATCCATCCCAGCGTTTACGGAGACGCCCGCCGCGGGTATCCCTACCCGGCGGATCCCAATCGCGCCCGTTACGAGTCACAGAACGAGACCACGGTCGGTGTGCCGGGGCAGGCCGGCAAGTTGGATGCCGGGACCGGTTCCGAGCTGCGCTCCAAACTGGAGGAGTACCGCTTGAAATCGGTCAGCCTCGAGGACGGGGGTGAGGTGCACGGCTATCTCTATGTGAGGAGCAAGAAGAGCGGTGCCGGCTTGTCGGGGGGGTACATTGTCGTGGACGGTCAACGTTTCGGTTTCTGAGGAGTCCTGAGCGGGAAACTGGAGTCAATCTGGATCAAGCGGGCGAAGAGCGGCCCCATGGGCGCCGTCGTTCAGGCACGTGCTGTGAAGGATCGCGGCCTGGTCGGTAGCGGGGATCAGGGGGGCCGACGACAGGTGATAGGTTGGGGGGGTGAGGATTCCCGGGAATCGAGCGCGGCCGGAGGCCTTGTCGGACCCATTCAGGCCGGCACCCTGGAGTACGCCGGCGGCCTGCGACCGCGCCCAATCTCCCAATCCCTCAATCCTCATTGATTATGAACATATGTTCATAATACAATGCGAATTGTGCCAAGACCCATGCGTTGCCGACGAATCTGCTTTGCTCCGGACATCCGGCTCTTCAAACCGGCTGGGGTCCCGACAAGGTATCTCGAGGAAGTCACGCTCAGCATGGACGAACTGGAAGCGCTGAGGCTCGTCGATCTGGACGGCCGGTATCAGGACGGAGCCGCTATGAGCATGGGGGTCTCCAGACCCACTCTGTCCCGGATCGTCGCCGAAGGAAGACGAAAGGTAGCCGAAGCGCTGGTCCAAGGGAAGGCCCTTCGGGTCGAAGGAGGCGAGGTTCGAGTCGACACCGGCCGGGAAAGCCGACCGATCGCGGAAAGGTGCGCTCGAAGAGGCTCGCGGTCACGCCGCACGTGCCGACGGGTCCCGGATTCAGGCGGGGACGTTTCGTCGAATCCGCTCCAAACCGAGGGAGAGAATCACGCACATTACAACGAGAGGGTTGTGGAGGAACAATGAGGATCTGTATACCGGTAGCTCGAGATTTTGGCCTGGACAGTGTCACCTATGGTCACTTTGGTTCTGCTCCGTGCTTCCTGGTCGTGGATAGCGAGACCATGGATATTCAACGGATCGATAACTCTAACGATGATCACCAGCATGGTGCCTGTAATCCCGTCGGGATCATCGCCGGCCAGTCGATCGATGCAGCAATCGTCGGCGGAATCGGCCGCCGGGCCTTGATGGCTTTTCAGTCTGTCGGCGTCGACGTGCTCCGCTTCGAAGGGGGAACGGTCGGGGAGGCGATTGAGAGCCTCAAGCAGAATCGGCTCCCACGCTTCGGCTCCGAGGATTCTTGCTGCGGCCACGGCCAGGGACAACACCGAGGCGGGTGTCACTGATCGGCTTCGAGTTCCGGGTTCCGGAATTCCCGGGGCTGGTGCTCTACGGAACTCGGAACTCGGAACTCGGAAGCTTCTAACCTCCTTGGATTACTCGAAATCCCCGGTAAGCTTCACCGGCGGTCAGATCCGCCTTCGACTTGGCAGGTAGATCCGCACTGCCACCCTTCAGTTCCGGCTTCCCATCCTTGTCGGTCGTCCATTCGGCGACGTTTCCTCCCAGATCGAAGACCGGGTTGGAGTCGCCCCGCCCCCGAAACTGACCGACCGGACGCAGCAGGGCTGCAGGCCCGGGCAGTTTGGCGATCACCTCCTGGAGCCGGGCGCGATCGTCGAGATTCGGCGCATAGCCGGCCCAGTAGTCGAGTGTGTTCTCTGATCCGCCGTTTCCGGCGTAGAGCTTGGCTGCCTCCTCCGATCCCGGCAGGCGATACGACTCCCCAGTCTTTTCAGACAGCCAGCGGCAGTAGTTCTGAGCCTGGTCGAAGGTGATGCCGCCGGCCGGGTAATCATCGGTTCCCGCGGCATAGGCATAGTTGGGATCGAAGGCGTGGAACTGGGCCCGCGTGATTTCGAATCGCGAGACCTGGATGTCCCGATAGGACACGATCTCCGGCGTCAGCACGCCTCCCCGTTGAGTGCCGTAGTGTCCTTCGTCGGACCGGCTGGCTTTGTTCAGCAGGAGAGCCTCATCCAGGGGAGAGTGCTCTTTGAGTGCTTCGTTCTTCTGGTCGGGCTTTTCGAACAGGTAGCGGTCGATCCAGGCCAGTTCCTCTTCCACCTTCCGTTTCTGGTGTTGATAGCTGCGCAGCCCGTGCGGTTCGCCCGGGAAGACCACCAGTCGTACCGGAGTCTTGGTTGCCTGTTGCAGCACCCGGTAGTGAGACCAACTCTGGCTCGGCGGGACATTGACGTCGTCGGTGCCGGTGAACAGAATCGTCGGCGTCGTGTCGTCCTTCAACCGGAAGTAGGGAGACTTGCGGATGTACAGTTCCGGCGCCTCATAGGGCGGCTTTCCGAAGTAGTAGTTGTCGAAGGAAGCCCCGAACATGACGTTGGCCCAGTCACTGATCCACTCCACATCGCCCGCACCCGCTGAGGCAACTTTGAACCGGTGACTGCGCGTGACGAGCTCGGTGGTCAGAATGGCACCGTTCGACCATCCCATCGTCCCGAGCCGGTCCGGATCCACCAGTCCCTTCTCGATGACGTAGTCGACACCGTTCTCGATGTCCACCCGCTCGAGATCGTAGTACTTGCCGCAGCAGATCGATTCCACCCATTCCAGTCCGTAGTTGCCGCTACCGTGGTAATTGACCTTCAGTACGAAGGCCCCCCGCTGCGACAGTAGGATTTTCGGGTATGCCCAGGATTCACTCCAAGCGTCCAGGTCGGTTCCCGACGGTCCGCCGTGAATCGCAAGCATGAGGGGATACCGTTTGCCTTCCTGGTAATCCAGTGGGTAGTAGAGCAGGCCCTCCACCGTGTCGCCGTTTGCACCCTTCCAGGAGATTACGTCGACGCGGGACTTCTTCTTGTTTTTGAACGAAGGATTCAGGTCGGTGAATTGTGATTCGTCCTGAAGAGCCGTTCCGCTCAGGCTGGCGTGGTACCACTGCTCCGGAGTCGATGCCGTCGAGTAGGCATAAACGATCGTCTTGCCGTCCTTGGCGATGGTCCAATCCCAAATGTTCCGGACCTGATCGCCGGTCAGGTCCTGGCGCGACCAGCTCGTCCCCTGCCGGCGATAGAGAGCAGGCCGAAACCGAACTCCGTCCGCCAGCAGCGCCAGGAACCCTCCGTCGACCGGCTTGACCGAGAGACCGTAGCCTCCGAGGCCCCAGGGCCAGTCGAGGTCGACCTGGGTCGCTGTGTGTGAAGGAAGGTCGTAGTAGTTGAGGCGCGTCACCGTGGCCGTGAAGTAGACGGGATCACTTGAATACTCGGTGGCAAAGTAGAAGCCTCCGGAATCCTTCGCCCAGACCGCGCCCCGCGGCGCCATCCGCCGGTCCGGCTCGATCGGCGTCATCTCGCCAGTATCGATTCGTGTCAGGAAGATGGCCGGAGTGATCTTCTGGTCGAAGGAAAACGTCAGGCTGCGCTGATGAATGGAGACTACCCAGTTGCCGTCGGGCGAGACGGCGATACTACGAATCCAGTCCTTGTTCTCGGTCAAACGACGGATCTTCTTCTTTTGAATGTCGAGGAGATAGATGCGGACCGGAGGCTGATGTGCGGCGTCGTCGACGACTTCTGAGTTGTCCTTCTCCTTCTTCTTTTCCTGCTCGTACAGGGAGGGATCTTCCTCCGCTGCAAAAACGATCGTCTGGTTGTCCTTCCAATCGAAATCCCGCACCGAGCGCTTGAAATCGACGACCGGCCAGGGCTCCCCGCCTTGCGTGTTGAGGAGCCAGAGCCCGGTGACGTGGTCTCCTTCGCCGTTGGATTTGTCCGGAGAAGGACGCGAGGCCAAGAAGGCGATCAGCTTTCCATCCGGGGACCAGCGCGGACCGCGTTGGGAGAACTTCCCGCGGGTCAGCTGGATTTCACTCTTGTCCACGAGCGAGCTCAGATACAGATTGGAGAAGCGTCTGCCTGTCTCCTTGTCCATCTGGCTCTTGACCCAGACGACTCGGGTGGCATCCGGCGAAATGTCGAAGCTGCCCGCATCCTCCGCAAGCAGGATGTCGTCCGGAGTCCACGGACTGTCGTCAGCGGCCAGCAGAGACGAAAGTCCGCAGTAGAAGAGCAAGAAGCCGGTGCAAGCGAACAGCGTGAGTTTCCGTACGAGTTTGTTCGATTCTTTCATCTTGAATGCATTCCTCGATTCAGGTTCAGTCAGTGCAGAAGGTCGTTCGGGTTTCCCTTTCCGGTCTTCCATGCGGCTAGTCCATGACCTCAAAAGGCGCCGAGACGAGCTCGTTCGGATCGGAAGACGGACCCACCAGTGCCTTGTACTGCATGCGCTCGACCTCCCACGCTTTGGTCTCCGGGTTGTACCACGCGAGTTCCTTCGCCGGAACGGAGAGGTGGACGGTCTGAGTCTCGCCGGGTGACAGCTCGATCTTGGCAAAATCTCTCAACAGCTTGACGGGGCGATCCACGGCCGAGTTCTCGAAGCCGATGTAGAGCTGGACAATCTCCTGTCCAGCCCGTCGACCGTTGTTCGTGACGTCCACGCTGACCCGGACTTCGCCGTCCGGAGCGACCTCCGGGGTCAGCACTTTGATGTTGTCATAGGCAAAGCTGGTGTAGCTCAGGCCGTAGCCGAAGCGAAATGCAGGTTCGAGATCCTTCTTATCGATCAGTGTGTAACCGTGATAGTAGCCGTACATCACCTCGGGAGCGAACGGATCGAAAGGCGGCAGTTGGTCGACGCCGGTCGGAATCGTAAAGGGAAGCTTGCCGGACGGGTTGACGTCGCCGAACAGGACACGCGGCAGGGCATTGGCGCCTTCCATGCCGAAGTACCAGGCCATCAGGATCGCGGGAACCTCATTCTTCCATTCCTCCATCGTGATGGCGCTTCCTCCGATGAGCGCGACGATGACCTTCGGATTCGTCGCCGCAGCTGCCTGGATCATGCGGATATCGAAGTCTTTGAGGCCCAGGGGATAGCGGTCGCCGCCCTTCATGCCAAACGGGGCTTCCATCTCGGCCTCGTTATGAGGCATTCCGCCATCGGAGTTGACGTACTCACCTTCATCATCGTACCGGAAACCGGCCAGCAGCACGACGGCGTCCGCTTCGCCGGAGAGGCGCCGGACCTCGTTCAAATCGCTGCCATCGCAATGAAGCAACTCCACACTGTCGCCGAGATACCCGGTAAATCCTTCCAGAGGCGTGACGATATAGGGAGAATTCACCCAACTGCTGCCCCGATCGCCTGTGTTGTCTTCCTCGATCAGCCGCCCGATCAGGGCCAGCTTTTTGATCCCTTCTTTGGCCAGCGGAAGGACCCCCGACTCGTTTTTCAACAGGACCATGCTCTGCTCGGCCACCTTACGGGACAGGTCGATGTGCTCCGGGGATGCGATCAGATCCCGGTCGTAGGCCCTCGGATCCTCGCGTGTGATGTAGTCCAGCTTGGTTCGCAGGATCCGCAGGACACTCTCATCGATGTCTCGCTCGTCGGCCTTGCCCTCGCGCACCAGCTCGGGCAGCTTGCCAAATTGTTCCGAGCCGGGCATTTCGATATCCAGTCCCGCCTCGAGGCCCTTGAGACCGTCCCTCAAGCCGTAGATCCAGTCGGAAGAGACGTAACCCCGGAACCCCCAATCGTGACGGAGGATTTCCGTGAGCAGATAGTGATTCTGCCCCGCGTACTCGCCTCGAACACGGTTGTACGAGCTCATGATCGAGGCCACACCATGGTCGACCAGCTTCTTGAAGTGAGGCAGGTAGACCTCACGCAGCGTCCGCTCGCCGATTTGTACATTCACCTGGAAGCGGGAATCCTCGATGCTGTTGAGTGCGAAATGCTTGGCGCAGCCCATGACATTGTTGGCCTGAACGCCCTGCATGACGGCCAGTCCCATCTCCCCCAGCAGCCAGGGATCCTCTCCGTAGGTTTCCTGGGCTCGACCCCAGGAAGGATGCCGCAACAGGTTGATGCAGATTCCCCCGAAGGTGTTGGCGCCTGCGGCGCGGGCTTCCTGGCCGAAGACGTCGCCGACCTCTCGCTCCAGCCCCACATCCCAGGTGGCCGCCCGTGCCATGGCCACCGGAAAGGAGGTGGCGTGCGCAACCGTGACTCCTCGCGGGCCGTCGGAGAATGCCAGGGGAGGGATGTGCAGCCGGGCATTGTAGCCTGAATATCCGATTCCGAAGTGATGTCTGACCAGCCTCACGGCGAGAAACCGGCTCAGACCCTGGCCGACCTTCTGATCGATCTTCTCCTCCAGGCTCATCTTGGAGAGTAAATCCTTCGCCATCTGGTCGATCTCGGTCTGAGTGGCTTTTCTGGGCCATGGGTACGCTGCGGGATCCACTGGCGGACCAGCTTTCAGGTTGTAGTATCCCAACCATCCAGCAACCAGGAGCACAGCCAGGACGACCACTCCAAGGACACCGAACAGCGTGTACTTGAGGAGACGTTTCATCGTGGCCCTAGTATGCAGCAATCGAAACCAAGGAGAAACCGCTGCGCTCACCATCTCCAACTCGATCACTTTCGCAGTACCGGACGATTCTCGTAAGGCGTTTCCTTCTCCCGGCCGAGTTTGAAGAGATGGCGAAGGAACAGATATGCTGGGCAACCAGGATGGCAGGCTGGCTCAAGGCTGATCTTCACCTGCACACCTGCGAAGACCCCCACGACGGTCAGCGGATGGTTGTGCACACGCCCGCGGAGCTCATCCAGCGCGCCGCGGACCAGGGTTTCCGGGTTCTTTCCATCACGAATCACAACCAGCTTCTCTACAGCAGGGAACTTGCAGAGTATGCGGAGAGACTCGGCGTTCTGTTAATCCCGGGAGTCGAGGCGACGCTGAACGGCCGTCATGTCTTGCTGTACAACTTCATGGACTACCGACCTTCGTGGAACTCGGCCAAGCAGGTCAGGGAGTCCAAGGGCCCCGAGCAACTGGTCATCGCGCCGCACCCCTTCTACCCCGTCTCGGAGGCCTTGCGGGAGCTCTTCTTCGAGTGGGCCGATCTTTTCGACGCGGTGGAACTGAGTTCGCTCTCCCTGAGGGGGCTCGATTTCAATCGACGAGCTGCCCGCGAAGCCAAACGCCGCGGTCTACCCCTGGTCGGAAACAGCGATACCCACTTCCTCTATCAGTTGGGAAGGACCTACACACTCATTCACGCGGATTTTCAGGTCACCTCGGTCCTCCGGGCTATCCGCTCCGGACACGTCCGGGCGGTCTCACAGCCGAACGGGGCATGGTTCGTTTCCCGCTTTTTCGTGGAGAGTCTCCGCTGGAGGCTTCTGCATGCCATGAGAGGCTCGCGGCCCCCCGTGACCGTCCCCGAGTAGGACAAGCATCCCTGCTTGTCCCGCTGACGTGGTCGTGGCAACCGGGAAAGCTGATCGGGGGCAGCGCGGCTGCGGCATCCGCGGCGTTGGTCCCAAGGTCGTTCATTCGGGGCACCGGGACAACCGAGGACGGTCATCCTACTCGGAGCATCCCTGCTTGGCCCGCTGACGAGACCCTTGGCCACGGGGAAATCAGAGCGGTGCATCCCAAAAGCGGCGTCCCCATACGCGGTGCCGGGATCGTCCCCTCGGGGCGGCGGGACAACCAGGGATGGTTGTCCTACGCCGGGCTTGGAGCACGCCGCCTGCGAAACAGGAGCTTCAGAAACCGGAAGAAGACGAACAGGATCGTCAGACAGACTCCCACCGCCACGACCACCACCCCGATCGCCAGATAGGGGTGGCTCGAAGCAAGCCAGAGTACGCCCAGGCTCACGGCGTCCTCGCCGAAACTCAGGATCCAGTTGCTGAACGGTTCCGGGCTGGCATTGACCGCAAGGCGGGTAGAGGCCTTGGCGCCGTGAGACGAAAAGCTCACGAACCCTCCTAGAAGAGCCGCCACCCAGATCCACTGCTGAGACAGTTGGCCCAGCGCCCCGGCCGCCAGGAGCGCGCCGGCGGGCACGCGGATGAAGGTATGGATGGCATCCCAGGTGTTGTCCAGGTAAGGGATCTTGTCGGCGAAGAATTCGACGACCAGAAGAAGGCCGGCGGTCACAAGGACCCAGGTATTGGCCAGGATCTGCAGGTCCGCAGGAAGGTGCAGAACTTCGAAGCGCTGGGCCAGCCCCAGCGTCAAGATCGTAATGTACAGATTCAGACCCGCGGCCAGACTCGAACCCAGAGCCAAAGCAAGCTGTGAAACGTCCATCGTCCCTAAAGTACGGTGATCTCGGTCATTTTGTTCGCGGCGATCGCCTTGGGATAGACGATATTCTAGTCGATACTCGAGCCTGGATGGTGCCCGCCATCACTCACCGATGATCTTGACCATGACGCGTTTGGGCCTGCGGCCGTCGAATTCACCGTAGAAGATCTGCTCCCAGGGACCGAAATCCAGTCGCCCGTTCGTGATGGCAACCACCACTTCACGCCCCATGATCTGGCGCTTGAGATGAGCGTCGCCGTTGTCCTCGCCGGTTCGGTTGTGGCGGTAGCGGGAGATGGGGGCATGGGGCGCCAGCTGCTCCAGCCAGTCGTCGTAGTCTTCCAGTAGGCCCGATTCATCATCATTGATATAGACACTGGCCGTGATGTGCATCGCGTTGACCAGGCAGAGCCCTTCTCGGACCCCGCTCTTGCGAACGAGTTCCTCCACCCGGGAAGTGATGTTGATGAAGTCTCGGCGTCGTTCGACGTTGAAAACCAGATGTTCGGTCAAGCTCTTCATGCTGTCCTCCCTCCGTCAATCCCAATGCTTCTCGTGTCGTCTTGGTCCTGCTACTATTTGAGCATGTCATACCAGGCAAGAGTACGCGTCTTGGTTTTCTGCTGTTCCCTTCTCCTGACCGCCGGCAGCCTTGAAGCTCAGCGCATCCAGAATATTCTGTTCGGAGACCTGAAGGTGGACCAACCGGAGGGCGTCAACGTTCCCCAGTCATTCTGGTTGGTGCTCAAGGACTTGCAGGGACATCCGCTGAATCGGGACTCCGTTGCCGCGAACGGACGCTATCGCTTCTTCAACGTCTCGAACGGGGAGTACGTGCTGTCCGTCGAGGTCAACGGCCAGGAGGTCTACCGGGACCAGTTCATCCTCAGCGAGCCGTCGAGCACGGACGTGCGCAAAGACATCCATCTCGAATGGAAGGTCAGCGGAGGTGGGTACGCCCGACCGGCCGACCAGAACAAGCTGTTGAAACAGGCTCGGGCCGCTGCCAAGGAGGGCAACCAGAAAGAGGCGGTGAAGCTGCTCGAGAAGCTCGTGGACAAGGACAGCAATGACTTCGAAGCCTGGACGGAGCTTGGAACCGCTCAATTCCAGGAGAAGAAGCTGGATGACGCAGCCAAAGCGTACGAAAAGTCCCTGGAGCAGAAGCCCGATTATCTGCCGGCCCTCGTCAATCTGGGAAAGTTGAGACTGGCTCAGAAGAAGTTCGATCAGGCAGTCGAGCCGTTGGAGAAGGCGGTGGCACAGGATCCTCAGCGGGCCGAGTCCCAGTATCTTCTCGGCGAAGCCTACCTGGGCATCCGCAAAGGGTCCCTCGCGGTCGGATACCTGAATGAAGCGATTCGGCTCGACCCTGACGGGATGGCCGACGTCCATCTCCGTCTGGCCCAGCTGTACGATCTGGCCGGCATGAAGGCCCGGGCCGCGGCGGAGTACGAGCAGTTCCTCCAGAAGCGGCCCAACGCGCCGCAGAAGAAAGAGTTGGAGCAGTACATTTCGAAAAACAAGGGAAGTTAGGGATCGTCCCGGGCGGGAGGAAGCGTCCGGAAGTGTCGATTCTAAGAAGAAGATCGACGTCGATTTTCGGCCGTATCTCATCCTGGGCGCCTGCAACCCCCGCCTTGCTCACCGGGCCCTGTCTCAGGACGACACGGTGGGGTTGCTTCTCCCATGCAACGTCGTGGTTGCTCAGAAGAATGATGGGGCCGAGATAGCGCTCGCCCGACCGCAATCGATGTTCGAGGCGGTCAAGAATCCGGATGTGCAGCCCTTGGCCGACGAAGCCGAGGAACGGATTCGCCGCGTCTTCGAATCGCTCTAGCCGAGTTGCCGTGAAGTTGCACTTCCTCCTCGCTCGGGAAGGCAAAGTCGAGACGACTTCGAATCTCAGTGCGGCCGCTTGATGACGACGAAGCTGACGTCGTCGGTCGGAGGGCTGAAAGTCACGACATCATCCCAGATGGCGTGAAAGATTTCGCGAGCACTGAGATCTTTGGCGGCGCGAAGAACCCCTTCGAGCCGATCCGGAAAGTAGCTGTGGATTCCATCCGAATGCTCGGAAAGTCCGTCCGTGTACAGGATGAGAATATCGCCGCTGCCCATCAAATTGATCTCGTTGACTTCATACTGTCCCTTGAACCCCAGCGGAGGCTTCATGATTCGGCGGTCGATGTCATCCGAAGACGGCATCGTGCCGATGGGCGGAAACGTCGTCAGCAGTTCCGGGCAGATGTCGACGATCTTGTCGAAGTTGCGTGAAAAGACCACAGGGATCGGATGCCCGGCCGAAATGAATCGGAACGTGCCTTCGTACGAGATCTCCCCATAAATCAACGTCAGGAACTTGCTGACGCTGGACGACTGGAAGAAGCGGGCATTGAGGTTCTCGAAGAGCCGGGTTGAAATCTCGCCGACCATATCCAGCTCATAGATGACACCCAGCAGGAACGCCTGATGCAGCATGAGGGCCAGTAGAGCGTCCGTAATGCGATGACCGGAGACGTCCGCAAGGACAATGCCGGCGCGTCTCTTGCAGGCTGCCAGCCGATCTGCCACATCCTGTCGTCCTCTGGACTGCGCATCCGTGATTCGGGCGTCCATGTCATAGCGTTTGTTGAAGTCCAGATAGATGATGTGGTCCCCGCCGATGATTCCATTCAGCGGCTGAGTAGCTCCATAGATGTCAATCCCGTCCAGCGTCGGGATGTCTCCGGGCGAGGGGACGACGTGAGCCACGATCTGCTCCAGATTCTCGATTTCTGCGAAGGGATCCGTTCGGTAATGCAATACTCTTTCCTCCGTCGCAGCTCTGCCTTCCACCCTTCTTGGTCCGGTTCCCCCGGCTTCGAAACCTGCATTGTAGTCCATAAGTGTGAATGGGAAGTCGATTCCGGCTGTCGGGATCAGAACGGCTTGAAGACTCCGAGGTAGGCCGCGCAGATTGCCGCCGCGAGGGCAACCCACCAGAGGAACAGTGCGCGCTCCTTCAGTCGATCAACGAGCGTCAGCGATGCGCCGAAGAAGAGCCAGATCAGCATCTTCAGAAAGACCCAGCCTTGCCACGGCCAGGACATCCCGAGTCGGGCCAGGAGTCCGAACCCGGCCATGATAATGAGCAGGAGGCCAATCCCGTTGACAGCGGAGAAGACCCCTCTCCACCTGAGCGCCCGGCCCCCGACTGCCCCGATCACGATCAGGCTGCCCAAAGAGAGGAGCACCAGGAAAACACCCGAAAGGTGGAGCACTTTGTAGCCCAGCTCGGTGACCATATCGCGGATTCTAACCCATTTAGCCCCTTGTCCGTCGGCTCAACCGTGCTTTCTTGCCACGATACCCGGCAAAGTTTCGTAGATTTTCGAACTCGAGCGTTTATTTAGAGTGAGATGAGAAATCAAGGTTGGACGATTCTGGAACTTCTGATCGTGGCGCTGATCATCAGCCTGTGCGGAGGCATCGTCATCGTTCGCTTTATCGAGGTCCGGGCGCTGCAGACGCTGCAAGCCACCGCGCAGATCCTGGCGATGGATCTCTCGTCATTGCGGGTGCGGGCCGTTAGTCTCAATGAACCTCTGTCTGTGGTCATCGGTCCCGAAGGCAGGACCTACGGTCTTGCCGTTCGAAAGATGAAACCGGAGCGCTGGGTGGTCCTGCCCCCGGGCATCCGCGTCACGGCGGCTCCATCTGCTCCGGTGACATTCTACTCGAGAGCCAATGCGGCACCGGCCGGCACCTTCGTTTTGACTTCGCAAAGAGCGGGCTCGGTACGCGTCGTCGTGGCGCCGTTCGGTCGCATTCGCTGGGAGTGGCTGCCATGAGAATCTTCCGAGATCGGGGCTCGAAGCAGCGGGGTTTCTCCCTGTTGGAGACGCTGATAGCCATGGCGATCGCCGGGATTGCTTTGACCGCAGGGGTTGGCCTGTTGGCCGACTGCGTGCGTTTTTCGTATCGACTCCGGGAAACCACGGAGTCTTGTCTGGAAAGATGGAATCGGGTTCAGGAAATCCGCGCCGGCGTCGCGACCGGCGAAGGAGAAGTGGAGTGGCTGGTGCCCTCCGAGGGATCTCCGCCGGTCCGAAAGTACCGAATCACTGATGAGATGGGGCGCAGCTGGGAGGTGTATCAATATGATGGGTCGGCACCAGCGTGGGAGTAGTTTGATCGAACTTCTGGTAGCACTGTTCGTGGGTACCCTCGTCGCGGGCGGCGCGTTCCTGTGCGTCCTTCAGTTTCAGAAGACCGCAGACCTGCTGACGAACCTACTGGATCGGGACGGGAGCCTGATCGTGGCGCCCCTCCTCCTCGAGCGTTGGATTGGCCCTGCCGGATGCCACTTGAACGAAGCTGCCCAGGGAGTCGATCTCTCGGAGTCGGTTTTACGAGTGAGGGCCGATTTCAACGGTCCGGGCGGGCTGCCGGACGGTGCCCTCGACAGCTCGTTCGAATCGATCGAGATTCGCTCGTCCGGGAGCTCCCTTCAGCTGCGCTCAGGCTCCGGCAACTTTCAGCCCGTTCTGAACTTCGTAACAACCGCCCGTTTTGCCCTCGAGTCGGAGTCACTCATCCGAATCGACCTGAGACTGGCCTCGTCGGCGAAAGTCGGACCAGATCCTCCAGCCCTTGAGCGCCCATTCCTGGTCCATCTCTGGAATCGGCGGCCGCAACTCTTCAAGGAGTGAGTCATGAAAGCACCTTCCGATTCCAATTCGGGCTTCGTCCTCATCTCCGTCATTCTGGCGATGAGTCTGTTGTGCCTGCTCGGGGGGCTTCTTCAGCTCCAACTGGCCTTGGTCGGCACCCTGGTCGCCGAAGCGGAGACCCAAATGCACAGCCAGGTTCTGGCCGAGAATGGCCTCGAGCTGGCCCGCGCAGTCGTCGCGAGTCCGGAGACGGACCTGGAGAAACTGCTGCTGGGCGGCAATGGCGTTTCCGATTGTGCGGGTCTACCCGATTGGAGGAATCCGATCCCGATGGGGACGGCCCGACGAATCGATCTGTCGTTCGCGACGTCCGAGTGTGACGACGGCTTGCCTTGGATGCTCGGCATTTCGCCGGGCAAGCCGGCGCTGGGGAGTGCCGACGAGGGATGGTTGCTGCTTCGATTCTCCAATGACCGGGACGAGCCGGAAGGCGACGACTGCAATGACACCGTCGTGGTTCGGGCCATGGGTGTCGTACCGTCGAAACTCCGTCGAACGACGCGCTTTGCGGGTCTGAACAATGTCTCGCTCCTGGAAGCGCATCTGCGGCGAGAGCGGGCCTTCGACGTCGACACGGCACTCACTTTGGTCGGGCAGGAGGCTGCGCTCGAATTGAAGATTCCGGAGGCCCTCAGTGCAGGTGGCAAGCCGCCGGTCGCGATCGTAGAGTTCCCCCAGCCGGGACTCGGCGCAGACATGGAACAGGCTGCCGCCGGGCTGGGCCTGTCGGCCTCGCAATGGTATCGAAACATCACCGATGCGCGGTCGGCCGATCCGGCCTTCCGTCGTCTTCTGGAACCGGACTTCTGGCAGGAACTGGAAGGGTGGTGGTCGCGAATGGGAGGAGGATCGACGTCTTTGCAGGCAGGTGGAGGACTGCACCTGGTGGACGACGGTGGGGAACTGGACGGTCGGCTCAGCGGGCTCTTCCTGTTGCGAGGGGACGTGATTGTGCGGTCCGGAGCAGCTTTGAGGGGAATGTTGATCCATTTGGGCGGGGGAGGCATCCGAATAGAGCCGGGAGCATCGCTGTCGGGCGGGCTCTGGATGTCCGGGATCAACATCAAAGATGAGGCCTGGAAGCCGGAAAGGATGCATCTGGAGGTCGGACTGGGGGCACATGTGATGTACGATGCCGAAATTGTTCGGAGGGCTATGGCATATTTACCTCCTACCGTTTTCATGTGTCGGATTATTTTCCCTGAGATGGACGGTTAGGTCGCATCTTCGACCTGGGCCGGCGGCAGCAGGAGGGGGCTTCCTCCCGGGCGTTTCGGGAGAAGGGGGAGAACGTCCACGATGAAGAATCTGGGTTTCATCTCTCTTGGAACTCAAGTGACGATTGAAGTCGAGGGGGTCGAGGAGCGATTCAAGAGTCGAATGATCGGCATCGACGGGGAGCGCTTTCTGATCCTGAAGACGCCCGTGAGCACCGCGGCGGGGCTGGTCCAGACCAACTTCAGCCCGGGCACGCGGATCATCGTTCGATACCTGCACCACGGCACGGTGTGGGGTTTCCGATCGGCGGTTCTCGAGACGCTCGCGGGAGATTTCGGGATCCTGTTCGCAGCCTATCCGAGCGAAGTGGAGAACTTCGATCTGCGATCGGCGCAGCGGGTCGAGGCTCGGATTCCGGTTCGGGTTCTGTCGGAGCAGGAAGAGGCCATGGAAGGGCTGATCGTCGATCTCAGCGCTACTGGAGCCCGTATCCTCTGTTCGTCCGACCAGATCAAAGACGCGGTTCCAACTCCGTCATCTGCGGTCACGCTGGTGGCCCGTTTCGATACGGACGATGAGCCGACCACGCTGAAATGCCTGGTCCGAAGCGCTCAGGTCGACTCAGTTTGGACTTCGCTGGGCGTCCAGTACGAGGAGCCTCCACCGGAAGCGGTGGCCTCGATTTCCGCCTACATCGATCGCGTGATTTCCTCTGCCGGCGGGTAAGGCGAGAAACCGTGGGGGACCAAAGCGGTGGTCGTCCTATGCTCCCTCCAGGACCTCCTGGACCTTGCGGACCAGTGCGTGCGGCGTGAACGGTTTGGAGATGAAGCCGATGTCCTGTCCGGCGACGGCCCGGTGCAGGATTCCTGTTCCGGTATAGCCCGACATGAAGAGGACCTTCATGCTTGGACGTTGGGGGCGAAGCCTCTCGACGAGCTCTCGACCATTGATGATCGGCATGACGGCATCGGTCAGCAGAAGATGAATCTGCCCATCGTAGTCGGCGGCTCTGCTGAGGGCTTCTTCGCCATTGCGTGCCGTCAGTACGTTATAGCCCGCATTGGTCAGGATCTTCTCGACGAGATGCAGAATCTCTTTTTCATCCTCGGCGATCAGGATCGTCTCCGTACCGTTTTCGAGGGCGTCGACGGCCGGCCGGATGACATCGGGCTCCACCGCCTGATTGACCGGTGAGAAATAGACCCGGAAATTGCTTCCCTCGTCGACCTTGCTGTCGACGAAGATATAGCCCCCACTCTGTTTGACGATTCCGTAGACGGTCGCCAACCCCATCCCCGTACCTCTCTTCTTGGTGGTGAAGAAGGGTTCGAAGATGCGTTCCTGCGTCTCCTTGCTCATCCCATGACCGGTGTCGCGCACCTCGATCCGAACGTACTTGCCTGGACTCAGGTGGCCCAGTGCGTCGCCAATCTCGCGAGTCAGTTCCACGTTGGCGGTCTCGATCGTGAGGACGCCCCCATCCATCATGGCGTCGCGCGCATTGACGGCCAGGTTGACAATGACCTGCTCGATGCCTCCGGGATCGACGCGAACCGGCAGCAACGCGGGATCCAGCGTGGTCATCAGCTTGATGTTCTCACCGATCAGGCGGACAAGAAGCTTGTGAACGTCCATGATGATGGAGTTCAGGACGACCACTTTGGGCTTGAGCACTTGACGTCGGCTGAACGCGAGGAGTTGCCTGGTCAGCGTGGCCGCGCGTTCGGCGACGCTCATGACCGTGTCGACATGCTGTCGAAGCGGGGAGTCAGCCGAGATGCCCTCCCTGAGGAGATCGCCGAAGCCCATGATGACGGTCAGGAAGTTATTGAAATCGTGAGCAATTCCACCCGCCAGTTGCCCCACAGCCTCGAGGCGCTGGGCGCGATTGAGCTGCTCCTCCTTCTGGCGAAGCTCGCTTTCCGCACGCTCGTGCTCCTGAGTGCGCTCCAGCAGCTGATGGTACATATCCGAGAGCTCTTGGTTGGCGCGGGCCACGGCGGAAAGATAGAGTTCCGGGGTGGAAGGACCTTCGTCGAAGAGATTGGCGGCTTCGTCGAACCGACGCACGACTTCGACGGAGATCTCTTTGGTTGCATTCTCGCCCAGATTCGCGACCTTCTCGATCTCGGTTAGTTGAAGCTCAGCCCGTGCATTGCCGCCGTAGCCGAAACGCTTGTGATGGCAGAGGCAATTGCTCAGCTGCACGATGACCGCCAGATCGCGAATCGAACCGATCTTTTCGCGCGGGGTGTGATGTCGTCCTACCGCGCGATTGAGTTCCTTCGGGAAATTCCAGTCGTCGAGCAGCAGCTGACCGACCTCGGCATGGTCGAGTCCGAGAGCTTCCTTCTCCACCAGCTGCAGGGCGAGGTGTTTCTCCTGAGCCAACCGGACGATCTCCTGATAGACCCCCCTGTTCCAGCGCAGGAGCAGGACCTTTCCGAGATCATGCAGGAGACCGGCGACAAAAGCATTCCCAGGTTGAGGAAACGACGTCCGGCGCGCCAACTGGTCGCAGGCCACGGCACAGGCCAAGCTGTGATACCACAGATCCCGAGCCTTGAGCCGGTCATCCTTCTGCTCCTTGAGGAAGAGGTTCGAAACAACAACCGACAGAGCCAGGTTCCTAACGATGTCGAAGCCCAGGACGGCCATGGCTCGATCGAGTGAGGAAATCCGCCCCTGAAAGCCGAGCCATGCCGAATTCGAAACCCGGAGGACTCGCGCCGCCAGGCTCTGGTCGGATTCGATGAGGTGAACCAGCTCGCGCCGATCCGTTTCCTCCATGTCGGCAAGTTCGATGACACGGAGCGCAACCGAGGGAAGGGAATCCAGTTCGCGCAGACGGACGATGTAGGTTCGAATCTCGTCTTCGAATCTGGCGCTCGATTCACTCGAGAAACTCGGATACATTGCCCTCACCCCCGGCAGGACGTTGCCTGCCGGACGGCCAAACCGCGCCTCCCCAGGCGACACTCGACCATCCTTGTGCTGCCACCGGCGTGCCCATCCATGGCCGCTCGCAGAATCGTCCCAAAACCAAGGATAGCGAAGTGCTATGACCTAAATCCAGGGCGGTGAGGGATTTGCCAAAGCACCGAAAGCTCCGAACTCCGAGGGAGTGTCGCTCAAATGGTTTCAGTCCCGGTTTGGTTTGAAGCTCGGCAAGAGTCTGAAGCCTCGGCAACTCGATTCCACGCAAAGCCGCCAGGTACGCCAAGGGTTTCTTTGTCTTGGAGCCATTGGCGTCTGTGCCGGCTTTGCGTGAGATCGGATCTGCAAATTCCGACGGACGAGTACCAAGGTCGAGGCGCGGTCCGAAGGATTTCGGCAACACGCCCCCGGAACCTCGGAATGTCGGAACCTCGGAACGCTCACCGGCTCCTCCAAGCTCTAAAGAATTCACGGCGTTTCGCCGATCTGGGAGATGTGTGAATCTGTTTTGCGCTTGCCCAAGAGAATTCAAGTTGAAGCAGGGGGTGAACCGTGGCCTTTCTGAGGAAAGGGAAGAGCGACTGCCTGGACCAGACCATTGCCAACCAGATTATCAGCTCCGCAGCTGCAAGCATGTTCGTGGTGGATCCCAATCTGAAGGTACGCATGATCAGCGACGAGATGCTCGAGATCCTCGGTTACCGGCGACACGAAGTCGTCGGGAAGATGAGTTGTGGCGACCTCTGCCACACACCCCTTTGCGGCACGGACCGGTGCACGATGAAGAACTCCCTTCGCAGCGGGCAGTCCGTCAAGGTCGAGACGGAGGCGGTCTGCAGGGACGGGCAGAAGATCCCGATCCGCGCACGGTGTAGCGTCGTCCGTGACGGGGCCGGCAAGCCGATCGCCGGAATTGAAGTCCTCTCGGAGCGGACGCAGCAGACTCTGGCGGTCGGGGAAATGCGCAAATTGAAAGGGGCCGCCAACGAAGGCCGAATCGATGTTCGGTTGAATACATCCCAGGTGACGGGGGACTTCCGAGACCTTTTCGAGACGGTCAACGGACTGCTGGATTCAATTTTGACACCGATTCACGAGGCAGGGACGGTCCTGGAAAAGGTCGCGTCTCGAGACCTGACGGCACGGGTGACGGGAAACCATCGCGGGGATTTTGGACGCATCAAGGAAGTGCTCAACCGGGCCGTGGACAATCTCGAGGAAAGCCTGCAGCAGGTCTCCATCGGAGCTGAGCAGGTGGCTGCAGCGGCGGGTCAGATCGGCTCTGGAAGTCAAGCGATGGCTCAGGGAGCTTCCGAGCAGGCCAGCGGCCTCCAAGAGGTTTCCAGTAGCCTTCAGGAAGTCGCCTCGATGGCAAACCAGAATGTGGCCAATGCCCAGGAGGCTCGTACGCAGGCCGATTCCGCGAAGAAAGTGGCGCGAGAGGGAGTCGAAAGCATGCGACGCCTTTCGGAAGCGATTGCCAGGATCAAGAGTTCCTCCGATGAAACGGCCAAGATCGTCAAGACCATTGACGAGATCGCGTTCCAGACGAACCTGCTGGCATTGAACGCAGCCGTGGAGGCTGCACGGGCCGGAGAAGCGGGTAAAGGTTTTGCGGTCGTCGCCGAGGAAGTTCGGAACCTTGCGATGCGCAGCGCCGAGGCGGCCAAGACCACGGCCAACCTGATCGAGGGCTCAGTGAAGAATGCCGATCAGGGGGTTGAGATCAACGGAGAGGTGCTGAGCAACCTCGAAGAGATCAACCGCCAAGTCGAAAAGGTGCGCGAGGGAGTCGTCGAGATTTCCACCGCCTCTCAACAGCAAAGCGAGGGGATCGCCCAACTGAACGTGTCCGTCGAGCAGATCAACCAGGTCACGCAGCAGGCGGCAGCCAATGCCGAGGAATCGGCAAGTGCGGCGGAGGAACTCAGCGGCCAGGCCGAACAGATGGCCGCACTGGCGGACCAATTCAAGATTCGGGGCGAAGGTGGAGGCGGCAAGTCGGCGCACGCACGCATGAAGGCCTCAGCTCAGAAGCCCCAGCCAGCTGCGAAGCCGAAGCCCAAGAGTCGTCCGAACGGCTCCATGATTTCCTTCGGACCGAGCGAGAAGGAGATGTTGAGCCTGGGCGAGGAATTCTGAGGCGGCAGACGGATTGCCGGAGACCTAAGAAAGTTCCGAGTTTCGGGTTCCGAGGGCACATCCTCGGTTGCTCCGGTGCCTCGCAAGAACGGTCTTCCCTCAGCATGTCAGGCTTCGACGTTCCGAGGTTCCGTGGTTCCGCACCCACGGGCTGGTCCACTCTGTTCACTTCGTCCACCCCGTCCGAAGAGCCGGACCGGTCGGATCCGTCCGACAAGTCAGACGAGTCGGACCGATCAGAAATGTCGGACCCGCTGCCACAAGATCCTACCCAGCTCCCAGCTCCCAGCTCCCAGCTCCCAGCTCCCAGCTCCCAGCTCCCAGCTCCCGTCCTCCGGTTCTCCCGTCCTCCGGATCTCTCGTCCTCACCGGGTGATCTTCGGAGCTCAGTCTGCACAACGCTCGAGAGGCAGCGCCCCAGATCGAGACGAGCAAGGATGCCTACCCAGCTTCCCTCGTCGTTCGACGGCCGTTGAGCTCATTCGCAAGGTCTTTGAGGGCCTGCAGCCTCTCTCGCCCCAACTGGCGCTGAGCAAAGGCAGTCTTGTTGTGATTCAAGGGTTCGTCGAGATCGATGCGTGCTCGGCAGAGTTCACCGTCAGGGGTTCCGGGTATCGGCGAGAACTCGGACAGCATCACTTTCAGGCCCAGGCTGTGGGCAAACTGTAGAGAATGCTCCACTGCCTGATCGGCGGCGCGAGGATGGCCGACGATCAGGTAGCAGGTCACCAAGTCCAGATCAAGGCCGGCTTTTGACAGGCAGCGGACCGCCCGCTCCAGTTCGTTCGGATAGACTTTGCCCCCCGTTCGTTTTTGCCAGGTCATCGAATCACTCTCGAATCCAAGAAAGAGGAAGCGGAAGCGAGTCTCAGCCAGGCGAGTCGCGATCGTCTCGTTGATGAAGCGCGCGTTGAGTGCGTTCGGGGTGTGAAAGACCAGGTCCAACCCACGTTCTCGAATAGTATCGAGGAACGGAAGGAAGACCGTCTCCGGCTTGAAGAGCAGGGCATCGTCGTAGAAGACGAACTGACGGGTCCCCAGGCGGTAGAGGAAATCGAGATCGCTGAGTGAGCGCTGCAGGGAACCGGGGCGGAACGTGGGCTGAAACCGGGGCACTGAGCAATAGGTACAGCGGAACGGGCAACCATCGGCCAACTTCAACACACCCGTCTCAGGGAGGGGATACCCTTCCCAGTAGGGTGGCTCGCGCATTTCTCCGCTGATTCCGAGGAATTCCCAGAGGGGCTCCAGATGGTCACCCTCCACGACGAGATCCGCTCCCAGCGAGCGGGCGTGTTCTGGGCAGATCGATGCGTAGACTCCACCCAGCACCGTTCGTGTCTCGGGTACCTCCGATCTGAGGGTCTCGAGGACTTCGACGATGCCTGGATACCAGTAGGTCATCACTGTCTGGATCAGAGCGAAGTCGAAAGGTCCGTGCTCGTTCAGGAACCGACGAAACGATTCGTTGGGCAGCCCGTACCGGCGGTAGTGACGAGGGATATCACGCAACGCGCGAGGCTTGTCCACGATACGGCTCATGAACTTTCCTCTTCCCCATGGATCCCGGGGTCGCTGCTTTGCATCCCGATGAGATCTGTCCAGGAAATCGAAGAGGTGGAGTTCGGCCCGGCGACGAAGAGTGCCCCCCACCCGGAGCAATCCATAAGGTCTCAGCCAAAAATCGAAGGCCGAGAAATCATAGATGGGCGGGTTAACAAGGAGGATCTTCATATGAAATGAACTCGTCAGGACACAATAGCAGTTCCGAGTTCCGAGGGTGGCGGGATACCTCCAGTTTGTCTATCTGGGCAGTCGATCTTCCGGTTTCCCATGTTCGGGATCGCGAGGGTCGGGGGATGTTGTCCACATAGCCGCAGCCTCTCGATCGGCCGCGGCATCTGCAGCTGAACACAATCTCGGCGACCGGTTTGCGCGCAACGGACGTATTGTGTTTCTTTGCCCCAGAACCTGGGCAACCTCGTCGCAATTCGTTAGCTGACTCTCCCCGATTCGCGAGACACACGAGATCCGCTGGCTCACTCCCCCGATTCGCGAGATAGGTGGCTCACTCCCCCGATTCGCGAGATAGGTGCGATTCGCTGGCGCACTTCCCCGATTCGCGAGATAAGCGGAATTCGCTGGCTCACTCCCCCGATTCGCGAGATAAGCGCGATTCGCTGGCGCACTCTCCTCGATTCGCGAGATAGGCGCGATTCGCTGGCGCACTTCCCCGATTCGCGAGACAAGCGAGATTCGCTGGTCAACTCACCCTGATCCGCTGGCTTTCCAGGATTCGCTGGTAGAAGCCCGGGGATCGTTCCGCTACCATCAACTGTGATGCATTCCTGTGAACACGTGGACGTCCCCCTGTGTGTCCGCTATGCCGAGACCGATCAGATGGGGCGTGCCTACTACGCCAACTACTTCGTCTGGTTCGAGGTCGCCAGGACGACCTACTGCAAAGCGCGGGGCTTCAGCTATGCCGAACTCGAGAGGCGGACGGGGACCTTCCTGCCCGTGGTCGAGACCGTCTGTCGGTATCATCGATCGCTGAGCTACGACGATGAGTTCATCGTGCGGACGCGGGTGACGGAGTTCCGCAGCCGGGCCATGACTTTCGCCTACCAGGTTCTCGACGGAGAGGGCCGCCTGGTCGCCACCGGTTTTACGCGCCACCTTTTCACCGGGGAAGATGGTCGGCCCAAGGTCTTCCCGCCGGAATACCGCTCCTACTTCGCGTCCGAGGCAGATCCGCAATCGAGGTCTGAAGGGGATTCGACGGAGGTGTGAAATGGAAGACTCCCGGCGCATCTGCAAGGTGTTGCGATCCGAAGCCTGCCGCCATTGGGATCTCGTCGAGGAGGGCATCTGGCACCGGCCGCCAGCTAGTGAAGAAACGCTGGCGCTGCGCATCTTTCGCACGCTGACCGACCAGCCCCGCTGGCTCGAAGCCCGCTTTCTCTACGACAAGACGGGCTCCGAATTGTTCGAGAAGATCAGCGGTTTGCCCGAGTATTACCTGACGCGGACGGAGGAGGGTCTGTTGGAAAGGAGCGCGCTTCAGATCGTTGCCCGTGCGCGTGTCGGCTATCTGGTCGAGATCGGAGCCGGTTCTTCGATGAAGACGCGTCGTCTCATCCAGGGGATGCTCGAAGGAGGTCGGCGGGGAACGTTCGTTCCCATCGACGTCAGCCGAAGCGCCTTGCGGGCTTCCCGGGACCTGCTCTGTCAGGACTACCCGGATCTGTTGTTTCTTGGTTTGCACGCGGCTCTGGAGGATGCACTGCCCGATTTGGATCCGTCTCTACCCAAACTGGTCATCTTTCTCGGGAGCAGCCTTGGGAACTTCCCTCGCACCGAGCTGGTGCAGTTCCTCTCGTCGGTCACGAGTGCTCTGGGACCGGATGATCTCTTTCTTCTGGGTGTCGACGGCCTTAAGGATAGGGAACTCATCCGACGCGCCTACGATGATTCGGCAGGCGTCACTCGATCCTTCATTCTCAACGTGCTCGACTCGATCAATGCCCTGGCCGACTGCAACTTCGATTCCGCTGATTTTGAGTATGAGCCGGTCTTCAATGAAGCGTGGCAGCAAATGGAGATGTGGGTACGGGCGCTCCGGCCGGGCCGGGCGGACTTCCGGTCCATCGGGCGGACCCTGGAGTGGGACGAGGGGGACAGGATACTGGTCGAGGTGAGCCGGAAGTTCGATGCCGACCGTCTTTCCGAGCAGATTTCCGCCTTTGGGGTGCAGCTTCTCTCCAAGTACTCCAGTCTCGACCATGCCTTCTCTCTGTTACTCTTTCGACGTGGGTGAGCAGATTCTCAATGGGTTGGACCGCCAGTGACTGACGAGAGATCGAAATCGCTCGACCTCCTGTGGTACCTGACCGCCCGCGGGACCTGTGGGGCACTCTCCATACTCCCGCTTCCTGTTGCAGCGAGGATCGGTGAGGGCCTGGGCCGAGTCGTCTACAAGAGGGATGCGCGTCATCGACGAATCGGGATGACCAATCTTCGCTTCGCCTTTCCCGAAGAGTCGGATGAATGGCGGGCGGACGTGCTCGAACGAAGTTACGCCCAGATCGGCGCCCACGTGGCCGAGGTGAGCCGTCTCGACCGGATTCCCCGGAAGAGTATCCGCCGCCGGGTCTCCTATCAGGAGGGACTGGGGGTTGAACATTATCGGCGGGCGCATGAGGAAGGTCGAGGAGTGTTGTTCGTAACCGCGCACATCGGCAGCTGGGAGATGCTGTCGCTGGCGCATGCGGCTTTGGAGCATCCGTTGAGTTTTATTGTTCGACCTCTCGAAAACGCCTACTTGGACCGGTGGCTGACCCGCATTCGCAGCCAGTTCGGAAATCGGGTGATTCCCAAGCAAGGCTCCCTGCGCGAGATACTGCGGGTATTGCGGCGGGGCGAAGATGTCGGCCTTCTAATCGACCAAAACGTCCAGGAGAAGGACGGGGTCTACGTTCAGTTCTTCGGCAGGACTGCCTGCACCACGGCGTCTGCCGCGCTTCTGGCCATGAAGACCGGCGCCCCGGTCATCCCCGGATTCATCGTCCCCGCCGGCCTCAGGGGTCACTACCGGATTCGGTTCTATCCGCCGCTTCACGCCGAAATGACGGGTTGCCGAGCGGAGGATATCGTCCACAACACGACCCGCTTCAACAGCTTCATCGAGCAGGTCATCCGGGAATACCCACACTGCTGGCTTTGGGGCCACCGGCGTTTCCGCACTCAGCCCGACGGACGCGACCCGTACGAAACCTGAGATTTGCGATTCGGAGGGAGACGGGAGTCGGGAAACAGGAAACGGGAGCGTGAGTAGGATAAGCTTCCAGCTTGTCCCTGACTGTCACCGGTAGCTGTCGAGCGTTGTTCAAGATGGATTCCGAGGGTCGGTCGGAGAGAACGGGAGAACGGGGCCGAAACCGCTTTGGAGGGCGGAAGCTCGCTTCCGCTTTCGGTTCGACGTGAACTCCCAATTCTGCCGTCCCTCCGGCAACCGGCGGAGAACCCAAGGATTCGCCGGGCCCTTTGTTCAAAACCGGGTTTCCGGCGGCTCTGGGGCCTCCCCGTGAAGAGCGGCATCAGGCTGCCACACTCCAAAGGCGGCTGCGCCCAGTCTCGCAGCACCCAAAGTGTTTTGTCTTCGTTAGGCTGGACGTTCCCCGCGGCCAGAGGCCGCACTCGAATCCTGCTCTCCCGTCCTCCCGTCCTCCCGTCCTCCCGCACCCGCGAAAAGTTGTTCACCGATCGCCTTCCCGATAGAATTGCACCTGCTGGATTTAGGCAACGAAGTTTAGGTGTGCTCGATGAAGGATCGGCTGCTCGAGCCCTGTACACAAACGATAAGGTAAGCCGAATCAGGAGGAGAATTCGAATGGGAACAAAAGTCGCGATCAATGGATTTGGGAGAATTGGACGAAACGTCCTCCGGGCCGCCATGGAATCGAAGGCAGACCTGGATTTCGTGGCGATCAACGATATCACCGACGCCAAGACGCTGGCACACCTCTTCAAGCACGATTCACTCTACCGGCACTTCGACGGAGAGGTCAGTGTGGTGGGCGATTCCATTTCGGTCAACGGTCACAAAATCCGTGTCTTTGCCGAGCGGGATCCCGGGCAGATTCCGTGGCCCGAAGTCGGCGCCGACATCGTCATCGAAGGGACCGGGCTGTTCCGGAAGAAGGAAGATGCCCAGAAGCACATTCGCGGATCCGTCAAGAAGGTCATCATCACGGCGCCTGCGAAAGGCCCGGACGTGACCGTCTGCATCGGGGTCAATGAAGAGAATTACGATCCGGCGAACCACAACGTGATTTCCAATGCCAGCTGCACGACCAACTGTCTCGCACCGGTGGCCAAGGTTCTGCACGAGACCTTCGGGATTGCCAAGGGTCTGATGACGACCATCCACAGTTACACGAACGACCAGAAGATCCTGGACTTGCCGCACAAGGATCTGCGCCGGGCGCGCGCGGCGGCTCTGTCGATGATCCCGACGACAACGGGGGCGGCAGCCGCTGTGGGACTCGTGCTGCCTGAGTTGAACGGACGACTGGATGGATTCGCCATTCGCGTACCGACTCCAACCGTTTCGGTGGTCGATCTCACGGCGATCGTGGAGAAACCGGCGTCGGTCGAGGCGGTCAATGGGGCTATGAAGAAGGCTGCCGAGGGACCGCTGAAGGGCATCTTGCAGTATTCCGACGAGGATCTGGTCTCGGTCGATTTCGTCAAGAATCCGCATTCGTCGATCTTTGACGCGCTCTTTACGAAGGTGGCAGAGCCGAACCTGGTCAAGATCCTATCCTGGTACGACAACGAGTGGGGCTATTCCTCCCGCATTGTCGACCTCGTGAAGTACGTGGGAGCGAGGTTGTAAGTCCATGGCTGACAAAACGAATCCCAAGAAGTCGGTTCGGGACCTGGATCTCGACGGGAAGCGGGTCTTCATCCGGGTTGACTTCAACGTGCCGGTCAGCGACGGTGATGTCGGAGACGACACGCGGATCCGGGCTGCTCTGCCGACGATCCGGTTGGTCAAGGAGAAAGGCGGCAAGGTCATCCTGGCGTCGCACCTGGGCCGGCCGAAGGGCGAGCGGAAGCCGGAATACTCACTGGCGCCGGTATCTCGGCGTCTTGCTGAGCTCCTGGGAGAAGATGTCGCATTCGTGGACGACTGTGTCGGAGACAAGGTTGCGGCAGCCGTAGCCAAGCTCGGGCGCGGGCAGGTCCTGGTGCTCGAGAACGTCCGCTTCTACAACGGGGAGACCAAGAACGATCCCGAGTTTGCGAAGCGTCTGGCGAGCCTGGCCGATGATTACGTCAACGATGCGTTCGGCACCGCGCACCGGGCCCATGCGTCCACCGTCGGGGTGCCGCAGGTCCTGGGACGGGGCGCAGCCGGCCTGTTGATCGACAAGGAGCTGGAGGCTCTTTCGCGCGTTCTCTACCACGCGGAGAAGCCTGTGGTGGCGATCTTCGGCGGGGCCAAGGTCTCGGACAAGATCGAGGTGATCGAGAATTTCCTGAACCTGGCGGATCGCATCCTGCTCGGTGGCGGAATGGCTTTCACCTTCTTCAAAGCTCAGGGCAAGGAGATCGGCAAATCGCTCCTCGAGGAGGACAAGCTCGACGTCGCCAAGAGCTTTCTCGACGAAGCGCGCAGGAAGGGCATCGAATTCGCGCTCCCCGTCGATGTGGTCGCGGCGCCGCGCCTGGAGGTCGGTGTCGAGTCCCGCGTCGTGAGTGCGGATCGGATTCCCGCGGACTGGATGGGACTCGACATTGGTCCCAAAACCATTGCCGACTTCAAGTCCAAGCTGGACGACGCTAAAACGGTGATCTGGAACGGTCCCCTCGGTGTGTTCGAAATCGAGCAGTTCGCCAAGGGGACGCTGGGGATTGCCGAAGCGGTGGCGGCCAGTGACGCTTATACCCTGATCGGCGGCGGCGACTCAGTCTCCGCCGTCAAGAAGGCCGGCGTCGCGGACAAGATCTCCCACATCTCAACGGGTGGCGGTGCTTCGCTCGAGTTTCTCTCTGGCAAGCAGCTTCCCGGAATTGCGGTTCTAACGGACAAGTAAAGGTGGACTGATGGCGCGAAAGCCTGTGATTGCCGGCAACTGGAAGATGTACAAGACGCAGTCCGAGGTGGTCAGCACCATCCAGGGGCTTCGCCAGAAAGTCGACGGGTATCAGGCGGTGGAGGTGGTGGTTTGCCCCACCTTCACCAGTCTGGCCGCCGCGGCGAAGGCGTTGGAAGGTTCGACCGTCAAACTCGGCGCTCAGAACGTGCATTGGGAACCCGAGGGGGCCTACACGGGAGAGATCTCGGTGGGCATGCTCCAGGATTGTGGTTGCCAGTTCGTGATTCTGGGACATTCGGAACGCCGGCACATCTTCAAAGAAGACGACGAAATGATCGCCCGCAAGCTGAGGGCGGTGCTGGGGACGTCCCTAACCGGGGTCCTGTGCGTCGGTGAAACGCTCGACGAGCGGGAAGCCGACCGCGTCGAGGATGTGGTCCTGGGCCAGCTGCGGCGCGGCCTCAACGCGTTGACAGAGGAGGAGGTATCCCGTATCATCATCGCTTACGAACCGGTCTGGGCAATCGGTACCGGTCGTACGGCGACGCCCGAAGTCGCCGAAGAGGTTCACGCCATGATTCGAGGCTGGCTTCGGGAAACCTATTCGGAGGAACTCTCCGGCGCGGTGCGCATCCTGTATGGGGGAAGCGTCAAGCCCGGCAACATCGCGGAACTGATGGCTCAACCCGATATTGACGGTGCATTGGTCGGCGGAGCAAGCCTCAAAGCCGAATCCTTTGCACAAATCGTGAAGTATTGAAGCAATGTTCATTCTGTTGACGATTCTGCATGTCCTTTCAGCGTTGGTGCTGATCATGGTGGTTTTGCTGCAGTCCGGAAAGGCCGGCGATCTGGCTTCTGCCTTCGGTGGAACTTCCAGCCAGACCGCCTTCGGTGTAAGAAGTGCAACGACGGTGCTGACCAAAGCGACGGCAGCGGCGGCAATCGTCTTCATGGTGACTTCACTTGGGCTGGCGATCTTTTATTCAAGGGCGAGCGAAACGAGCATCATGGAGCAGGCGCCGGTAACGACGCAGCAGCAGACGACGCCGGCGCAACAGCCCTCGACGCCTCCCGCTTCCGAGGGTGGGACTTCGCAGCAGGCGAGCCCTCCCGCCAGCGGCTCCCAACCGGCAAGCCCTTCTTCGGGAGGCGGATCCCAGCCGACGAATCCTCCACAGGGAGGCGGTTCCGGCCAGTAGGCCTTGAGTGCCGGAGTGGTGGAACTTGGCAGACACACCATCTTGAGGGGGTGGCGCCCGAAAGGGTGTGCGGGTTCAAATCCCGCCTCCGGCACCAACCTTCCCACCCCCTTTTAGAATCAACAACTTACATGGTTGTTGACCTCATATTGCCCACAAATTGCCCACAGTGTGGTTCAATGGAGCAGAGATCCAAGGGCGGCCGCCGCTTCTTCCTGCTGATCGGGTAGAACGTGGGCGTAGACGTTCAGCGTGATCTCGATCCCCTTGTGTCCCAGTCGTTCAGAAACATCGTGGATCGGTACGCCGGCGCGGAGCAGGAGAGTCGCGCACGTGTGGCGAAGACCGTGAAACTTGATGGTCCGTACCTTGGCCTTCTCAATGATGTCCCTGAACTCTCGCTGTCCGATGTTGTTGGCCTGGATCGGGTCTCCCAGCATGGCGTGAGCACTCTTCAGCTGAGCCCATTCTTTCGCGAATACCAGATCCTGATCCCGATAGCGTAGCCGGTTCTTGAGCTTCAACTCGTTCTGACTCTTCCGATGTTCGCGGAGTAGATGAACAGCTTCGGGTGAGAGGCTGACCGTTCGGGCTCGACCGCGTTTGAGCGGGCCAAAGACGGGAGGGCGGGAGTACTTGACCAGCTGTCGATC
>JARRKC010000018.1:0-55871 GCA_037388505.1 Acidobacteriota bacterium
CCTTGTTGTAGGCGTCGACGAACCCCTGGATCTTCTCCTTGACGGTGTCCGTATCGTTGCTGACGGTCAGGGTGACGGTGGACGCAGAGGCACTCTTCAGATTGAGCGTGACACCCTCGATGACATCCTCGATCTGGTTGCTCGAGCTGGTCACAGGCAGTCCGTTGACCGTGAGACTGGCATCCAACTCACTGACATCGCTGATGTCGTGGGTCCTGGAGAGAGTCAGGGGAGTTGATCCGTCGCTGAGCGTCAGTGTGTTGTTCTGAACGGAGATGGCACTGTCCGAGCCGGATTCTTCACTAGTGATCGTCAGTCGGTAGCCGGTTCCGTCATTGATGATGGAGGCATTGACGGGGGCTCCGGAAGTGTTGATTGCCTTCCGAAGTCCGTCGAGCGTGTTGTTCGAAGAGTCGATGGTGATCGTGTAGGTGGAATCCCCAACCACGAGGTCGAATGATCCGGTACCGGTCGTTTCGCTGGATGCCCCGAAGACGTTGTCGGAAACGAAGTTGTCGTACAGCGCCAGCCGGTCGACTTGAAACTGATAGGTGCCCTGGACCGCCGAACCGGAGGCGCTTGCGTCGAGGATCGACTTGTCGGACGTGGCCGTGGCTTTCGAAGAGAAGACCTCCGGATCGTCGAGATCGTTCAGGCTCGAGAGCAAGTCGCTCAGATTGGAGTTCAACGTATTGTATGCATCGATCTTGCTCTGGTAGTCGGAGATCTGAGAATTCAGCCTCCGGACGGGAGCCTGCTCCGCATACATCAACTGAGAAACGATCGAACTGACGTCCAGGCTTCCGACCTGTACCGAGTAGCCTCCCACCTTTGCCTCCTCGTCAAGCGACAGTATCAACCATTGAACCCGTGGTTTCCTTCAGCAGCTTACCGAGCTTCTGGATTTCCTCGGGCGGGATCTCGTAGAGGACTTCTCCAGTCTTCCTGTCCAGAATCTGAACATAGGATCGTCCCGATTCATGATCCTGGACGATCCGAGCCCAATCCCCGGAAGGCTCAGTTGCGGATGGCGGTTTCGAGACCGCCGCCGGTTTCTGAGTACGTTCCGATTCTCGGGAAACCTTTTGCCCACGGTCGGCAGTTGGACCCGAGAACGGTTGGGCGCCCGAGAAGCCAGACCCGCCGGCCCGCTCGACATCCAAAACAATCGTTGGATTAGCCATGGCGCCCTCCTTATGAGAGCGAGCCGCCTCCCCTGGGGAAGGCGGCTCAAACATTCAACCCAGATCGGCAAGTCCTACCGGAGCAGTGACAGGACTCCCTGGGAGGTGGCATTCGCCTGAGCCATCGAGGCCAAGCCAACCTGTGACAGGATCTGGAACTTGGTCATGTTGGCCACTTCGGCCGCCATGTCCGCGTCCCGGATCTGCGACTCTGCAGCCGTCAGATTCTGGATCTGGGACTGCATGATGCTGACCGAGTTCTCCAGGCGGTTCATTGACGCGCCAAGAGAACCTCGAGTCGTGGCGACCGAGCTGATGGCACTGTTGACGTCATTGAGCATTGCGGTGGCATCGCTCGCGCTCTCAAGATCAATCGTGCGGGCGGTAACGGTGCCGCCGAACTCTGTGCCAGTCAGCAAGCCGGAGGCGGACAGGGAACTCACCGTGAACGAGACTTGAGCGGCGGAAGCGCTCGTCGCATTCGTGGTGTCACCGACGAAGACGTTCTTGGCTGTATCGGTGAACACGTCCGTTCCGTTGAATTTCGTTGCGATGCCGACTCGGTCGATTTCATTGAAGATCGACTGCAACTCCGTCTTGATCTTGGTCAGACTTCCGCTGTTCGTGTCGGTCGCCGCTTCCGTCAACAGGGTGGCGGCACGATTGAGCAGGTTGGTCACCTGCCCCAACGAGCTGTCGGCCGTCTGAATGAAGCCGATGCCGTCATTCGCATTTCGAACCGACTGGGTCAAGGCTCGAGTCTGAGCCTGCAAGCCGTCTGCGATGGCCAAGCCGGCGGCGTCATCGCCTCCACTCGTGATACGTTTTCCACTGGACAGCCGAAACAGGGTCTTCTGCAAATTCGACTGCGTGACGGCGGACTGCTGCTGCGCGGCCAAGCTGGCCAAGTTGTTGAGTACGCTAAAACCTCCCATTTTCCTCTTCCTCCTTGATTGGAACCATTGGGGGCATCCATGCCCGTTCACGCTGGTTCATGGGTACCAGCAACCCTCTTAAAGTTTTGTCCCTCTGTTTATCGGCGGCGGAGTCCATGTCCTGTAGAGAAAACTTGTGTCCGTCTAGGCCGGGTCGATCAATTCGGAGCAGCACCGGCTGATCTCGTCCAGCTCCTCCTGAGGGATCGCCAGAAACCCTTCCACGATCTCCGGATCGTAAAGGACTCCTGAAAACCGAGATAGCTCCTCCCGGGCGTGATCCGTAGGCAGCGCTTTGCGGTAGGGCCGGTCCGATGTCATGGCATCGTATGAATCGACGATTCCAAAGAGCCGGGCTCCAAAGGGAATCAGCTTGCCCCGCATTCCGTCGGGATACCCGGATCCGTCCCAGCGCTCGTGGTGACGCAGAACCAGCTTCGTAGCTCCGTCCAGGAAATCGATTCCACGCAGGATCTCGTAGCCGAGAACCGGGTGCTTTCTCATCTCCACCCACTCCTGCTCGGTGAGTTTGCCCGGCTTGAGGAGGATCGCGTCGGAGATGCCGATCTTCCCGATGTCGTGCAGGAGAGCGCCCCGAGCGATTTCGTCGAGCGGTTCACCGTCGACGTCGAACTGGCGAGCCAGACGAATGGCATAGCTCTGCACTCGCAGCGAATGGCAGCGGGTCTCGCTTTCTCGAGCATCCAGTGCTCTGACGAGGGCTTCCAGGGTCATGTCTCTCTGGACATTGAGTGAACGCAACGCCGAATCCAGGGCATAGGACTTCGTCTGCACCAGTTCCTGGAGGCGAGACTGGAGCCGGTCGTCCTGAAGGCGTCGGACTCGTGTCTGCAAGGCGTTGCGGACGCTGCCTACGACCTTCTTGAGGTCAAAGGGTTTGGTGATGTAGTCGGCGGCGCCCTGCTTCATTGCATCGACTGCGGTCTCCAGATCCGCAACGGCTGTGATCATGATGACCGGGAGCGTGGGATGCTGGTCGTGAACGTGTTCGAGCAACTGAAGACCTGTGACGGAGGGCATTCGAATATCGGAGATCACAAGGTCGAAGTCGCCATCCTGGATTTCGTCGATCGCTGAACGGCCAGAGTCTGCCGTGCGGCATTCGAAGCCTTGGGCGTTGAGGAATTGAGAGAGCAGATCTCGGATTGTGACCTCATCATCGACGACCAGGATACGTCCTGAGCCTCCGACGAGGTACTGGGAGGGATCAGCCGAAGCCAGAGGATCGCTCCACAGGTACGAGTCAGTTGGCATCTTCGGAGTCTGCTGAGGTTGCGGGCTGGCTGGTCTCATCGTAGGTTTCCTCATCACCTTGAACAAAGCGGAATTCGACCCTTCGGTTCAGTTCTCGATGTTCGGGCGTGTCATTGGGAACGATCGGACGACTCTCGCCGAATGCCTCACCGGAAATGCGTCTTGGAGACAAACCACATTCGTCGATCATGAAATGCACGACGGCCAGAGCCCGTCCAGCGGAGAGTTCCCAATTCGATTTGAACCTCGAGGTGTTGATCGGAACGTCGTCGGTGTGCCCATCCACGCGGAGCACCACATCGGGGCGTCGCATGAACAGTTGGGCCATTAGTCTGAGCTTCGGCTTCATCTCGGGCTTCAGTTCATCCTTGCCGGTATCGAAGAGAAGACGGCCGGGAATCCTCACCAAGTACCCTTTGCCGTTGTCGCGGTCTGGAAGAGCCCCCGGATAGGACTGGGGAATGATCGACCTGAGTTCGTCGAGGATCGCGTCGTTGTGGGCCCCAGACTCCTCACTGATCAGCTGGGCTGTGGCCTGAGGGTCGTTGAACATGTCCTTGACCTGGTCCGTCTTTCCAAACGCCTGGCGAAAGGAGTCACTCAAGGCTCGATACTTCACTGCATCGATTTCCGAAAAGGAGAGGAGCAGGATGAAGAAGACGAGGAGCAGGCTCATCATGTCCGCGAACTGAACCGTCCAAGCGGGGGCGCCTTCCTCTTGTTCCTCTTCATCGGGCTCCAGGCGGATGCTCATGCGGCTCTGACCTCTCTGGGCTTGGCCTCCGGTTCGGAGGGTATGTTGTTCTCCGCCAGAAACGCCTTGAGAACGGTCTCGATCATCCGGGGGTTCTCCCCTTTTGCGATATTGACCAGGCCCACCAGCATCACTTCCCGGATGAGACTCTCTTCCCTACTCCGGATCTCGAGTTTCTTGGCCAGCGGAAGTGCAACCAGGTTGGCGATGAGGGAACCATACAAAGTCGTCAGAATGGCAACGGCCATCGCCGGCCCCAGCGAAGTGACGTCCTGCATATTCGACAACATCAGTACCAGACCGATGAGGGTTCCAATCATTCCGAAGGCCGGAGCCGACTCACCCATGGCTTTCAGGATGTCCTGCCCGTGCTTGTGTCGTTGACGGAAGTACCGGATGTCGGTCACGAGGACGCTCTCGACAGCCTCGGCCTCCGCACCATCGACCACCAGCATCAGACCGCGGTTCAAAAAGGAATCGTTGCTTTGATAGTCCTCGAGGGAGAGCAGTCCGTCCTTTCGCGACTTCCGCGCAAGCGAAACCATCTCTTCGATGACTTCATACGGGCTCGGCAACTTGAAAGTGAAGGCGTGCTTGATGACCTGAAAAGTCTTGAGCAGGCGATCCATCGGGAAGCGGATCAACAGCGTGGCGAACGTGCCGCCAAAGACGACCAGGATGCTGGGGTAATTAATGAACAGATAAGGATTGTCGCCGCCGGTCAAGATCGAGGCGCAGACAATGATCACTCCAACAATGAACCCTATGACCGTTGCAAGATCCATGGGGGCCTAGCTCGTCGAAACTGATTCCATGCGTGACAATTCCACCGTATCGGTCTCGCCACTCATCGTGAGCCGGTTGTGCTTTTCAGTGACCGTCCACCCTGGTGGGACTCCAATCCCGGGTTGGGCGTCCACTGCCGGAGATACCCTGCGAGACCCACGCGTCCTCATCTATTCATTCTCGGCGCGGGGGTGGGAAACTTTAGCCCGACTTGAGGTTGAAGGGCGGGAAGAATCCGGGTGCAATGCCCCCTTTCGGAGGGAGCTCACTGGATGCTGTACGACTGACGAAGCTGAGCGATCTGCTCTTCGACGCGCGAGCAGATGCGGCAGAAGCTCTTGAACTCCAAGCCGAGGCGCACCCGAACCTTTTCATCGACCCGAAAGTTGAGGCCCTCCGCGCCGAGCCCGGCGGACAGCGTCTTGGCCGCGAGGTTGGCCATCACGACAGTGTCGAGGACCGGGTGAGAGTTCTCGAGGGGGACTTCATGGTGGCGTTCGATGGCGTCCCGTACCTCATCGGGAAAGGTCCACTCTTGGGCCACGGCTCCGCCGACCTCGGCATGATCGCAACCGAAGAGCTCATGCTCGGCTTCGACGAAGCTGACATCCTTCTCTTCACTCAACACGAGAACCTCTCGATAGTCGGCTTTGAAGTAACGCACCATGATCAGCTTTCCGACGTCATGGACGAGAGCGCCCACCCTCGCGATCTGAGGGATGTTGACTGGAGAGACTCGTGTGATTTCCTCCGCGGCGAGAGATGCAACGGTGGAGTGAAACCAAAGGTCGTCTTCCGAGAGATCGTACAGTGGGGCCGGAACACTCAGCTGACGCAGATACTGGCCCAGAATGATGTTGAAAAGGTTTGTGGTGCCCAGGCGTACCACGGCGGTTCTTGCATCGCTAACCGCTTTGCCTCGGTAGAAGTACACCGAATTGGCGACGCGCAGCGTGTTGGAAACGAGAGCTTCATCGAACTCGACGATCCGCGCAATATCGGCGAGGGACACGTCGTCGTCGTTGATGACGGAGAGGAGACGCTGCGCCGTCATCGGCATCGGCGCAAGGTTTTCAATTCGGCTGACCAGTCCTTCAGGTATCGCCATGCAGTATCTCTCACAAGTTTCACCGGAAACTATCGGCAGGATCACGGAGTAACCTTAGGAGGAACATGGATGGGAATCCGGCCACCAGAAGAGTGAAACAGTGGATAATGGTCTGCGGTAAGGGAAACGATCCCTGACGGCAGGATGGACCTGATAGGGATGGTCCTGAGTCGACTGAGCGCGCGCCGAGAGGCTGACTCTGAACGAAAGGACTGCCGGTATGAGCAAGCCACACCTTGACGCCATCGCAAAGATGACCGACCTCATCGAATTCTTCCCTTTTGCCGTGATCATCGTGACGCCGGAGGGGGAAATCGCCGCTGCCAACCGGGTTACCGTTGAGATGTTCCGATATTCCTCGAACGAGCTCGTCGGGTCGAAGATCGAGGTTCTCCTGCCGCAGAGGCTGCGAAATCAGCACTCGGATCAGCGGAAAACGTACGCGGCAAGTCCGAAAACCAGGCCCATGGGCATCGGAATGGACCTGATTGGTTTGAAGAAGGGCGGCATTGAGTTTCCTGTCGAGGTCGCTCTGAGCACCGTTGGGATGTCAGGGGGCGAGTTCATAATGTGCTTTGTTTCGGACATCTCCATCCGAAAACAGGTGGAGGAGGAGAACCGGCGGTTGATGCATCAGTTGCAGCACGCACTTGAAGATGTCAGGAGGCTGAGCGGACTGCTCCCGATCTGTTCCTCGTGCAAGAAGATTCGTGACGACGCAGGGCACTGGACCGCGATCGAGGATTACATCGTCGATCACTCCAATACCGAGTTTTCCCACGGGATCTGTCCCGAGTGTGCCGAGCGCCTCTATCCCCAGTACTTCGGCAAGGGCAACTAGACTCTTCCGAGCGGGACACGCTTCCTCGTTGGTCCTGGATTTCCCCGTGAGCCGTTCCGGGAGTAGAATAGGCGTCCCCGCTGGTTCCGGCGGCGAGGTTCGGTGTTTCTCTATAGCTTCTCAGTGGTTCACCTCGGGAGCTCAGTCGGAAGAGCGGTCGGGATGCTGCGGCCTCCGGTGGAGCTGGAAGCTCATCCCACCCGTCCTCCCGTCCTGGGCTGAACAACGCTCGTGGAGTCCCCGGGCTCGGACCAGGACAAATTAGGGATGCCTAGCTTACTCACGCTCCGGTTCTCCCGTCCTCGCCGGCTGACCGTCGGGGCTCAGGCTGAACAACGCTCCTGACGTAGCGACCTCAGATCGAGACCAGCAGAGATGTCCTACTACGCTCCGGACTTGCCAGACGACGTTTCAATGTGGTAACGTGCTAAAACGATGGAACGGAAACTTCGTGAAAACGAGGACCTCTGGCGATTGTTCGAAGCGATAGCAGAACTCGAGAATGGGTCGGAGGCCGCGCTCTTTTTTCGGGATCTGTGTACACTCGGAGAGTTGGAGGCGCTGGCGGAGCGATGGAAAGTCGCGCAGATGATCGACGAAGGGATTCCCTACCGGAGGATTAATCAGTTGACGGGAGCCAGCACGGCGACGGTGACCAGGATCGCGCATTGGCTGCACAATGGAGAAGGCGGCTACCGGCTTCTTCTGGATCGCCTGAGGACCCGCCGGGCTAGAGGTCCCGGGTCGGTCTGAGGCGGGCTCGCATGCGGCTGGGACTGGGAGTGATCTCTATGGAACTCAACGGTAACAACCTGAAGATATCGATCCAGAAAAAGGGACGATTGTCGGTAATGTCTCTGGACCTCTTGAGAACGACCGGCGTCGAATTCGACTCTGCGGAAGGACTCTTGTTCGCGCGCGGCCGGAATTATCCACTGGACATCCTGTTCTTGCGCGATGACGATATTCCGGAGTACGTCCAGGATGGGGTGACCGACCTGGGGATCGTCGGGCTCAACGTGGTGCGGGAGAAAGGGGCCGGCGTAGCAGTCCTCGACTCTCTCGGATTCGGCGGATGTGAGCTTTGCATTGCCGTTCCCAAGGCGGGTGATTTCCGCTCGGTCAGGGATTTGGCGGGTAAGAGGATTGCTACCTCCTACCCCAACCTGCTCGAGAGTTTCTTGAGGGAACAGGCGATCGAGGCTCGAATCATCGAGATCAACGGCTCGGTCGAGATCACCCCTTCTCTGGATGTCGCGGATGCGATCTGCGATCTGGTTTCGACGGGCAGCACCTTGAGGATTCATGATTTGATGCCGATCGAGGTCATCCTTCAATCCGAGGCCGTCCTGATCGCCAACCGGGACTCGCTCGAGCAGCCGCGCAAAAAGGATGTGATCGATCGCCTGAGGATGCGCATGGCGAGTCATTTGCGGGCACGCAAGACCAAATATGTCATGATGAACGCGCCTCGCGAATCTCTCGATCAGATCCGAGACATCTTGCCCGGGATGAAGAGCCCGACGATCGTGCCGCTGGCGGATCCGGAGATGATGGCCGTGCACACAGCCGTTCCGGAAGAATACTTCTGGGACGTGATCGAGAAGCTGAAGCTGGCCGGGGCCACCGACATGCTGGTCGTGCCGGTGGAGAAGATGGTGGTCTAGATGAGAGTCTATCGATTTGAGGAGCTGAGTCGTCAGGACCTGCGGGAGCTCTGCATCCGCAACCCGGTCCAGGACCCACAACTGTTCGAGACCTGCCGTCAGATCTTCGAGGCGGTTGAGCAGCGAGGTGACGATGCGGTTCGAGAGTTCACGCGTCGCTTCGACGGCGTTGATCTGACGGACTACCGCGTGCACGCTCGAGAGTTTCAGGGGGCCATCGAGCAGGTTTCGTCCGAGATCATGGACGCACTGAAGCATGCTGCCTCGAACATCCGGAAGTTCCATTCGGCGCAGACCCTGACGGAGGGTCCCGTTGCTGTCCAGGACGGCGTCAACTGCTGGCGTGCGGCCCGCGCCATCTCCTCCGTCGGCATGTACGTTCCCGCCGGTTCAGCGGTCTTGCCTTCGACCGTTCTCATGCTGGGCATACCCGCCAAGCTTGCCCGCTGCCAAAAGACCGTTCTGTGCGTTCCGCCGACTCCGGACGGAAGTGTTTCGCCGGTGGTTCTCGCGGCGGCCCAGGTCGCAGGTGTGCGTCAGGTTTTCAAAGTGGGGGGAGCTCAGGCCATCGCCGCCATGGCTCTCGGCACCGATACCGTACCCAGAGTCGACAAGATTCTCGGCCCGGGTAACCGCTACGTCCAAACGGCGAAACTCCTGGCAACCTTCCATGGGGTCTCCATCGACATGGTGGCGGGTCCAAGCGAGGTTCTCGTCATTGCCGACCCGGAGGCCTCACCGCGCGTTCTGGCGAGTGATCTCATTTCGCAGGCGGAACATGGCCCGGATTCCCAAGTGGTCCTCGTGACGACGTCTGCGCCCTTGATCGAGGCGACACTGAGCGAGGTGGCGCGGCAGTTGGAGGATCTGTCCCGCGGCGAACTGGCGAAGAAATCTCTCGATCAGAGCTTTGCCTTGATCGTGCCCTCCTTCGAGGCTGCCTTCGATTTCAGCAATCGCTACGCTCCAGAGCACTTGATCCTGAATATTCCGGAGGCCCGCGACTGGCTGGGCCACGTCCATAATGCCGGTTCGGTGTTCGTCGGCAGGATGACTCCGGAAGTGGCCGGAGATTATGCGTCGGGAACGAACCATACTCTGCCCACCTCCGGTATGGCTCGCTCGGTGTCCGGCGTGTCCATGGACAGCTTCGTCAAGAAGGTCACCTTTCAAGAATTGTCCGAGGAGGGGTTGAAGAGCCTGGCCGGGACGCTCCAAACACTGGCGAACGTTGAGCACCTCGAAGGCCATTCCCGCGCCGTCCAGTATAGGATCGAGGAGGGTGAGGAAGAATGAAACTGCGCCCATCACCTGGCACCCTCATCCGCGCCAACATTCAGGCTCTGGAGCCCTACCACTGTGCACGGGAGCAGGTGCAGACCGGTCTTCTGCTCGACGCCAATGAGAACCCGTTCCCACGATGGGACCAGAACGTCCAGCTGAACCGGTACCCCGATCCCTATCAACGAGGCCTACGAAAGGCCCTGGCTGATCGTCTGGGAGTGACGCCGGACATGGTCTTGGCAGGCAACGGTTCGGACGAAGTCCTCGATTGGCTCTTCAAAGTGTTTGAGCTTTCTCGCGGAGTTGCGATAGCCGAGCCGACCTACGGCATGTACCGCGTGCTTGCCGGTATTTACGGCGTCCCGGTGATCGAATCGCGGCTCGACGCCCATTTCGCGTTTTCCGCTCAGGGCTTCATGGCCACGGTGCCTGACGACGTCCGCATGCTGATCCTGTGCTCGCCAAACAATCCGACGGGAAACCTTCTCGACGCCGAGGAGATCTTGAAGGTCGTCGCCGAGTGGGACGGCATGGTCGTCGTAGATGAGGCCTATATCGAGTTCTCGGGTGCGGACTCTCTGGCCCCCCAAACCTCCCGCTACGAGAACCTTGCCGTGCTGAGAACCTTCTCGAAAGCTTTCGGACGGGCCGGTGTACGCTTGGGATACATCGTCGCCGCGCCATGGTTGGTTTCGTGTCTGGTCAAGGTCAAGGCGCCCTACAACCTCAACGCCTGGGTTCTGACGGAGGGTGTGAACGCGGTGAAGAGCGAGCCGGAGACTTCCCGGGAAGTCCGCCTGATCGTCTGCGAGCGGGAGCGAATGCGGTCTCGTCTTTCGAATCTGCCAGGGATTTCGGAGGTCTTTCCGTCGGATGCCAATTTCATTCTGTTCCGATGTGACGATGCGGCCGGCATCTGCGCTGAGCTGCTGCGCAGACAAATCGTCGTTCGAGACCGAAGCAGCGTGCCCGGGCTGGACGGATGTATCCGGCTCACTGTGGGGACGCCGGAGGAGAATGCCGTCGTGCTGCGCGAACTTGCGAATATCCTGGGAAAGGGGAGCAAGCCGGATGAAACCACGCAAGGCGAAGATCCGTCGCAAGACGAGTGAGACCAACATCGAGCTGGAACTGGTGCTGGACGGAAGCGGCAAGTCGGCGATTCAGTCGGGTATAGGGTTTCTCGATCACATGCTGGTGCTGCTGTCACAGCATTCGGGTGCGGACTTGACGCTGAACGCAGCCGGCGACCTGGATGTCGACGAACATCACCTGGTGGAAGACGTCGGGATCGTGCTCGGTCAGGCTCTTGCTGAGGCGCTGGGCGGGAAAGAAGGAATCGAACGTTACGGTGCGAGTTTGATTCCCATGGACGAGGTGCTGGCCGCAGTCGCGATCGATCTCAGCGGCCGCTTCGCATTCGTGACTGACTATCGGCCGCAGAGAGAAAGCGTGGGAGACCTGCCGACCGAGCTCGTGGTGCACTTCTTCCGGTCATTGGCCCTCGAGGCACGCATGACTCTTCATATCAAGATGCTGGAGCCTGGAGAGAACGAACACCATCGGATCGAGGCGATCTTCAAGGCATTCGCCCGGGCTTTGCGTGCCTCGGTCCGGATCGATCCGCAACTCGGTGACGCGGTTCCTTCCAGTAAGGGGCGACTGTGAAGAATTCGGGCAATCTGGTCGTCATCGACTACGATGCGGGTAACCTCTACAACGTTGGGAACGCTCTCCGATTCCTGGGTGCGGACCATGTGATGTCCGGAGATCCGAATCGCGTGGCCCGTGCCGACCGGGTGATTCTGCCCGGCGTGGGCTCCGCCCGTGCGGCAATGGCTTCACTGGCGCGACAGGGGCTGAGCGATCTGATTCCTCGGTTGAAGGTTCCGTTCCTCGGAATCTGCCTGGGTATGCAGCTTCTCTTCGAAAAGTCGGAAGAGGACGACTGCCCCTGCCTGGGGTTGCTGCCGGGTAGCGTCAAGCTTTTCGATCGGAAACGCGTGAAGGTCCCCCACATCGGCTGGAACCAGGTCGTATGGGAGCCGAACAGTCCCCAGAAGCTTCCGGGGCTGACAGAGGGACTGGAGTCCTCAGGCTACTTTTACTTCGTGCACAGCTACTTCGCGCCCGTTCAGCCGGATGCGACAACTGCTGTCACCGAGTACGATGGAGTCTTTTCCTCGGCGGTGCGCCGAGGCAATTTCCTCGGGCTTCAGTTTCATCCGGAACGTTCCGGCGGGCCGGGGCTTCAGTTGTTACGGAATTTCCTTAATTGGGAGGGCGACCTTCGGTGATCAAGATCCCGGCCATCGATCTGATCGACGGAGCCTGTGTCAGGCTCTATCGTGGTGACTACGCGCGCCAGACCACCTACACCCTGAACCCGGTGGAACAAGCTCTCCGCTTTCAGTCGGCCGGGTTTCGCCGGATCCACGTCATCGATCTCGAGGGTGCTCGTGACGGCAGCGGCAAGAATCGGCACGTCCAGGAACCGGTCGTTGTCGATCGATGGGTGGCGAGGTGGGGCGGGGATCGGTTCATCGTCAGTCTCGATCTGCGCCAGGGCGCTCTTCAGACTCATGGCTGGACAGCCGGCAGCGAGATCACCGTGGCTGCTTTGGTCGAGCGGATCCGCCAGTGGGGGATGAAAGAAATGATCTCCACCGACGTCGATCGCGACGGAACGCTCGAAAGGCCCAACTACGGGACCTATCAGCGACTGATCGAACTCGGCCATGGCGAGGTGGGAGTCATCGCCGCAGGAGGGGTGAGTCGTCCCGAGCACATCCGGCAGTTGGCTCATCAAGGTGTCGACGGTGTTGTGATCGGTCGTGCGCTCTACGAGGGTGACTTCACGTGGGAGGACATGCTGCGTGCTGGCTAAACGGATCATCCCGTGTCTCGACGTCAAGGACGGGCGGGTCGTCAAAGGAATTCATTTCGTAGACCTTCAGGACGCCGGGGACCCGGTCGAACTGGGGCGCCGTTACTACGAAGAGGGTGCCGATGAGTTGGTCTTTCTCGACATCACGGCAACGGTCGAAGCTCGAGGCACGGTCCTGAACTGGGTTCGGAGGGTGGCCGATACCATCTTCATTCCGTTCACGGTCGGCGGGGGGATCGGTTCGCTCGATCACATCCAGGAATTGCTTCGGGCCGGCGCCGATAAGGTCTCGATCAACAGCGCGGCAGTCAAGAATCCGGAGTTGATTGATCAGGGAGCCGCTGCGTTCGGGTCACAGTGCATTGTGCTGGCCGTCGATGCCAAGTGGACCGGCGATCGCTGGACCGTCTTCGTCGGTGGAGGCCGCTGGGAAACGGATCGTGATGCGCTGAAATGGATTGAAGAGGGCGAGCGACGGGGCGCGGGCGAGATTCTGCTCACCTCGATGGATCGTGACGGGACTCAGGACGGCTATGATCTCCGCCTTCTCGACGAGGTTTCGAGACGGGTGCGGATCCCGGTCATCGCTTCGGGAGGAGCCGGATCTCCTCAGGATCTCCTGGAGGGTCTGACCATCGGTCAGGCGGATGCGGTGCTGGCCGCCTCGATCTTTCACTACGATCGATATTCGATTGCCGAAGTCAAAGAGTTCCTCTCCAGAAACGGGGTCTTGGTTCGATTATGACTGAATTTGACGCAACGAAGCTGGACTGGGAGAAGGGCGGAGGGCTGATTCCCGCCGTGATTCAGGACGTGTCGAGTGGGAAGGTCCTCATGCTCGGCTATATGAACGTCGAATCACTGAACAAGACTCTGGCAACGGGGCGGGTCACCTTCTGGAGTCGGAGTCGGAATCGACTGTGGACCAAGGGCGAGACGAGCGGCAACTTCCTGACCTTCGAAGGGATCGCTTCGGACTGCGATCAGGACACCCTGCTCGTCATGGTCCGACCTTCCGGGCCGGTCTGTCACGAAGGGACGATCAGTTGCTTCGGTTCGGATGATCAGTCCCCGGCGGCGGGTGAGTTCCTTTTCTTCCTGGAACAGCTCATTGACCAGCGGAAACGGGAAATGCCCGACGGCTCCTACACGACCTCTCTCTTTCGCCAGGGAGTGAACCGAATCGGTCAGAAGCTGGGGGAGGAAGCCATCGAAACGCTCCTCTCGGTTCTGGAAGATCGCCGTCGAACGGTGGAGGAGTCCGCCGACCTGCTTTACCATCTGCTGGTGTTTCTCGCGGAACGCGGCGTGACGCTCGACGAGGTCGTCGGCGAGCTGCGGGAGCGGCACAAGTAACTGAACGGTTTGGGACTCGGGCAACCCCGGGCTATTCTGGGGACGGCCTGGGCCCCATAGGACCTATGAGACCCATGGGGCCCGATTCGCGGGATCCGCGCGATTCGCTGGTCAACAGGCTGGACGAACAGCAGAGGAGGCGCGAACCCTCGAGAACGGCGACCCCGATTCGCGGGATCCGCGCGATTCGCTGGCCTGTTCCTCGCTTTGCTGGTAATTCCCGGGGTCAGGCCGGGATCGCCACATCCTGATCCTCGTCGAATCGGCTTCCAGAGCGGAACGCCTCGACGAATGGATCCTCCGATGCCTCGAACTCGTCAACAGTACCCTGAAAACGGATGAAGCCGTCCTTGAGCAGGACCAATCGATCGCTCACCATTTCGAGACACTTCAGGTCGTGGGTCACGACGATCGAGGTCAGACTCTCCTGTCGTCCCAGTTTTCGGATCAGCCGGCTGAGCGATTTACCGATGATCGGGTCGACGCCGGTGGTCGGCTCATCGTAGAGAATAACCTCAGGGTTGATGGCGATTGCCCGGGCGATGGCGACCTGCTTCTTGGCACCCACGCTCAGATTGTCGTAGCGCAGATTGCCCTGTCCCTCAAGTTCGACCGCATCGAGGAGATAGTCGACCCGCTCGCGAATGACCCTTTCATCGGTGATACCGCGTTCGATCAAGGGATAGGCGATGTTTCCGCGGACATCCAGAAAGTCAAAAAAGGCCCCTCCCTGGAACACGTACGAGACTTTCTTGCGGTGCTCCAGAAGCTGAGCCTCCGAGAAGTTGGTGATATCCCGCCCCTCGAAGAGAATGAGCCCAGAATCGGGCTTCAGGAAGCCTGCAATCAGTTTCAGGAGGACGCTCTTGCCGGTTCCGCTCTTGCCCAGGACTCCCAGCGTCTGACCGCAGGGAACAGCAACGGACACACCCTTCAGGACGGGGTGATCGAACGATTTCTTCACGTTGATCACTTCCAGGAGCGCGCTGGAACCTCGGTCCTCGCATCCTGTGCGATCCTCTTCCTCCATCACGGTTACGCGCGGCCGGACCCTTTGCCAGGCGCGGCGAATGATGAGGGACAGGAGGATAACGATATAGGTGGAAAAAAGAAGGGCGAGAAATATGAAGAAGAATTCCATAGAGGGATACTCGGACGTCCGACCCGCAGCCGGGCCGGACGTCGCGCGGCCTCCGGAGAGGCCGCAGGTCCCGTCAATGGCGGATCTGGAACCGTGTCAACTTGCGAGCCATCTCCTTTTTCTGCCTGGCATCGCTCTTACGGTATTCTCGAAGCCATCTCCGCAGATCATTCGGATTCATTTCCAGCACTTCACAAACCCAGTAGAAGCTTCCGGGTTCATTTTCGTCCGCATAGAACCAATCGATGGCATCCTGTCGCCACTCTTCCCATTCCTTGTTGGAAGCCTTCTTCGGAGCCACGATATCCCGGAACGCCTGAAGCAGAATCCCAAGCGCAAGATTTCTTAAAGACGGTTCCGCCTTTTTGGTTTGAGGGTACAGACCTTCACTCTCCAGTGCGGATGTTCTCATGTTTCGCTTTGATCCCGTTCTTAGACCGCTATCGGTTGATCTGAGAGAAAGACGGCTTTTTACCACTTTCTGAAAGATTTGACCAGATCTTTTTTGTTCTCAAGAATAGAAACCCGTTTTCAGGGTCCTGTTTCCGTTTCTGCCTATCTCTTTGCTTTGGATGCGGAGGCCCCCCGAAAAGTTTCGAAGGCGCCTGAGAATTTCGATAGAATAGCGGGCTCACATTTCGGAGGAGGAACAGATATGACAGTTGAGCGATCAGAAGCCGTTACGCTGAAAGGGAATCCGTTGACTCTCGTAGGACCCGAACTCAAGGCCGGGGACAAAGCGCCGGAATTTACAGCCATCGATCTCAATCTCCGGCCGGTCAGCCGTGCGGACACTGATGGAAAAATACGCGTTTTCAGCGTCGTGCCATCCCTGGACACACCTGTCTGCGACAGCCAGACACGACGGTTCAACAAGGAGGCGGCCGCACTCCCCGGGGTGAACATCTACACGATCAGCATGGACCTGCCGTTCGCTCAAAGTCGTTGGTGTACGATAGCCGACGTCAACAAGTTGGTGATGCTCTCGGACTATCAGACCGGGAATTTCGGCGAGAATTACGGGACTCTGATCAAGGAACTGCGGCTCGAATCCCGTGCCATATTCGTGATCGACGCCGAAGGAATCGTCCAGTACGTGGAATATGTAAAGGAAGTGGGCTCCCATCCCGACTATGAAGCCGCGCTTGCAGCGGCGCGTCGGGTCGCGGGATTGTAGGACGATTGCCTTTTGCCGCCGGGGGAGTCATCCAAGGGAGGCAGCTGCGCCTATGAACGTCGACCAAGTCGAGACTCCCGCCGTCATCGTCGACCTCGATGTCCTCGAAGCGAACATCCGTGACTTGCAGGCCTATCTGAACCGGTACGGCATCAAGAACCGGCCTCATATCAAGACCCACAAGGTTCCGGAGATCGCGCAGATGCAGCTGGCGGCAGGCGCCGTGGGCATCACTTGCCAGAAGCTCGGTGAAGCCGAGGTTATGTGCGACTCGGGGATTCGCGACATCTTCGTTACGTACAACATCATAGGTGATGCCAAGCTCCAACGGCTGGCTGGACTCGCGCAGCGATCGGAGATAAAGGTCAGTGCGGACTCTCGTGTCGTTGTCGACGGTCTCTCGAAGGCCGCCCGGGAGTTTGGGTTTTCGCTTCGCGTGCTGGTCGAGTTCGACACGGGACTGGGCCGTTGCGGAGTCCAGTCTCCTGCAGAGGCCGTCGAACTGGGGGAAAGGATCGCGCGCTCTCCGGGCCTTCGGTTCGGGGGCCTGATGACCTATCCGCTGAATCAGCACACGGCGGGGTTCATCGAGGACACGGCTCGCCGGCTCACTGATGCCGCGCTTCCGCTCGAGACCGTCTCGGTAGGAGGCACCCACGTGATCCGACAGGCACACCTTTACCCATGGATTACCGAGTATCGAGCAGGGATGTATGCCTATGGCGACCGACTGACGGTGAAAAGCGGTGCCGTGCCGCTCGAGCGCTGCGCTCTCAAGGTTCTGTCGACCGTGGTCAGTCGTCCCACCGCCGAACGCGCAATCCTGGACGCAGGCAGCAAGAGCCTTGGAACGGATTTGCTGGGTCTGGACGGCTACGGCCTGATTCTCGAATACCCGGACATCAGGCTGCCGGCTCTCTCCGAGGAGCACGGGCACTGCGTTCTGACTGCGCCCTCGCACAGGCCCGAAATCGGGGAACGGGTCTCGGTTCTTCCCAACCATTGCTGCCTCGTGAGCAATCTCTTCGACCGTGTCTACGGTGTGCGCGGCGGGGTGGTCGAGAAGGAATTCAAGGTCGCGGCTCGGGGGAAGGTTGTCTGAGAGCCCTGGCAAGGAGAGAGTTTCGAGTTTCGAGTTTCGAGTTTCGCAGAGTCTCGAGTTTCGCAGAGTTTCGAGTTCCAGGGGTCTCGTGGTTTCGCAGTAGTGGATTCCCACTTCGGTCCACACCGTCCATCTCGTCCACGCTGTCCACTTCGTCCCTCGAGTCGGACAGGTCGGACCAGTTTGACCAAGACTCTTTGCACCTCCCGGGACTTTCCCGTCGCCCTCACAGATCGTAGAACTTCAAGTCTTCATCCTGCAGCATCTTGACCACGTAAATGATCTGTCCGGTGTGATAACTGAAGTGCTCCACGGCATGGAAGACGGCTCGAAGCAAAGAGACCTCGTAGACCTGGATGTTGCGCCGTTCCAGTAACCGTGTGCGATCCAAATCTCGCAGGACAGAGGTGGCTTCCGCAACCGCTTCCTCGAGCCGGGCCGTCAAATCGGCCTTCGTGATCGGGCCCTTCTCGGAGAATTCGAGCGGTCGTGTTCTCGTGTCCTCGGCGCCACCGACTCCCGAGATGATCCATTGCCGGAGATTGCCGCACATATGCAGGACGATGTTTCCGACACTGTTCGAGTTGTCGTTGGGTCTCCACCAGACTTGCGAGTCCTGGAGCCGGGACAGAGCGGTCCGAACGCGCGGCAGAAAACTCTCCTGCAACAACTCGATGGCTTCATCCACGAACGCACCGCCCGCGTCTGTCTCGACCATGGCCCCTCCTTCGTTTCCTAGCGATTGTTGAGATGAAGCGGTTGCGCCGATTCGGCCGCCTGCAAGGCGCTCAGATAGATGAGCCGCACCACGCGCTCCATCTTGGGGTAATTCAGTTTTGCCGCAGTGTCAGCCGGAGTATGGTAGTCGGGATGAAGTCCGGTCGTGAACAGCATGGCCGGAATGCCTTTGACCAGGAAAGGCCAGTTATCGCTCCTCCGAATCAACTGCAACGGCTGGTCATCCATTTGGCAGAGGAGTTTCAGGCCGATCGAATGATCGGCTGTCTCAATGAGATGCTCCAAGTCCGTACTGCGGCTGTAGCCGACCAGGTTCAGTGTGTTTTCATTTTGCTCGGCCGTCTGCTTGACCATGCCCTCGAATCGCAGGTCGTCGGGATCGGTGACCTCTTGGTTCCGCCCGATCATATCCATCTGAAAGACGGCGCGGATCCGTTCGAGCGGGAAGGTCGGGTGATCGACGAAGAAGCGCGAACCGAGAAGACCTTGCTCCTCGGCATTCCATAGAGCGAAAAGGACAGTTCGCCGGGGTGCCGACGGAGCCATGGTGAAGGCCTCGGCAGTCTCCAGGACCCCCGCTGAGCCGCTGGCGTCGTCATCGGCCCCGTGGAAGACACTTCTCCCCTGCATGCCGACATGATCAAGATGAGCACTCACGATGACAGCATCATGACGAAGAAACGGATCCGAGCCGGGCAGTTCGGCAAGTACGTTACGCGTCTTGATCCGTGTTCGGTCGATGTGAACGTCCACCGCTGCGGAGGCATTGAGAAAACGCACGCTGGAGCCGTTCCCGCTTTGCTCGGTCTCATTGAGATCCATCAGATCCTGTCCAGCGGCCTTTTGCACCAGGTCGAGTTTCACGTAGACGGCCGGAATGTGAATCTTGTCGACTTCTTCGCCCAGCTGAAGCCGAACCCTCGCATCGCCCTCGGGCCACCGATACCGAGCCTGTCTTCGCAACGACCCCCAACTCCTGCTGGCAACGAGAATGACCCCGCTGGCTCCGTGCTGCTGGGCATTGAACAACTTGTAGGATTCACGACCGTACTCCGTATCCACCGGGCCGGCGGATGGGTCATCCAGTTCATCGTCCAGTGATCCTGCGATGATTACCGCGATCCGGCCGCGAAGGTCGGCTCCCGAGTAGTCATCCACACCAAACTCGGGCGCCGTGATGCCGTAACCGACGTAGGCCAGGGAACCCGACACGGTGCCCGAAGCGCTCAGAGGTGAGGGAAAGAAATCCTCGAATAACTCCGTCGAGATGGTGGTTCCATCGGGACGACGCAGCGTCAGTGCATTGGGCTCGCCGAGGCGCCCTCGGATCACATCGAAGTTCTGGAAGAAAGTGCCGTGGTCGCCGGCCGGCTTCAGGCCCATCAACTCGAGCTGATTGGCCAGATACCCGGCTGCGATGAGGTTCTCTGTCGTGCCGGTGTCGCGGCCCTCCATTTCATCGGATGCCAGAAAAGAAACGATCGAGTGCAGTTCGGCTGCCGTAATGGTCTCGACTGCGGGAACCTCGGGGCGATCACTCGCTCCGATCAGAGCAAGGGGAGCCAGAAGCAGCAGGACGAAGGTGAGCGGTTTGCGTGTGCGTTTCATTGCTCTTCTCGTGCGTTCAGAAGAAGAACTCCTTTCGTCTCCTGAGCAGCAGCCAGAGGAAAAAAGGTCCTCCCAGAATCGAGGTGAAGATTCCCACCGGAATCTCGGTCGGAGCCAGAACGGTTCGTGCGACCGTATCGCAGACTACCAGAAAAGCGCCCCCCAGAAACAGCGAAGTGGGCAAGAGGATTCGGTGATCGGCGCCCAGGACCAAACGCAGAACGTGGGGGATGATCAATCCCACGAAGCCGATCGGCCCGCTATACGCAATGACCGAACCGGTGATCAGGGACGTGGCGAAGTACTGAACTGTCATAACCCTGCCCGCATTGACGCCTCGCACGGTGGCCCAGTCCTCCCCCGCGCTCAGGACATTCAGGTGGCGCGCCTGGCTCAGGATGAGAGGAAGACCGAGCAGGAGAAATGGTGCCAGGCTGGAGAAGACGGAGTAATCATAAATATCCAGACCGCCCATCATCCAGCGCGTCATCAGGAACGATTTGGTGAAGTTCGAGTAGTAATGGATCAAGAGGATGAGAGCCGCGCAGACATAGTTGAGAACGACTCCCGACAAGAGGAGAGTCAGCGGGGAAAAATGACTTCGACCGCGGGATAGCGCGTAAACGACCAGCACTACGACCAGAGCGCCGCCAAACGATGCCAGCGGTAGCGGAGACAGCCCGTGGAAGCTCACCTCCCAGCCCATGAGAATGGCCAGTACGGCGCCCAGTGACGCGCCGCCGGAAACTCCGAGAGTAAAGGGGCTGGCCAGCGGATTCCGCAGAATGGCTTGAAAAACCACACCCGACATGGCCAGAACCCCGCCGACGACGATCGAGAACAATATGCGAGGGATACGGGCTTGGACCAGGATGCGAAAGTCCAGACTGGAAGTATCCCGAAAGGCGTTGAGAACGTTGATCCGCACCGGCCCGAACATGGGGGAAAGCAGTGCGCTGGCCAGGCAGATCACCAGAGCTCCTCCCACGATCAGCCCGAACCGCCGTCGAGTCAGCGGTTGGCCTTTCAGTTCGAACCAAGGCATTCGTTGACTGCTCATTTGCCGTATTGAAGGACGATCCGAGGTCGATGTTCCGGAGAAAACTCGCTGCCGGCACGAACCTCGAAAACCTGCTCGATCAGAGCGGGAGAAACCTCCGGCGGGCCGTCATCACCCAGGATGTCGGCAGCGATCTCGCCGCTCTTCATGAAGATCAGGCGATCACAAAAAGACTGGGCCAGATTGAGATCGTGTGTGACGACGATCAAGTCCAGACCTTGTTCGTCATGCAGTTCCTTTAGGATTCGATAGATCTGAAGCTGGTGCTTCAAATCGAGGAAGACCGTGGGTTCGTCCAAGAGCAGAACCGAGGGGTCCTGAGCAAGAGCGCTGGCCAGACTGACCAGTTGCTGCTCTCCACCACTCAGGTCCTGAAAGTAGCGGTCTGAGAGGTGGAGGCTGTCCGTGAGCCTCAGAACTTCTTCCACTCGATCATGATCCGCTCTGGTGTCGAAGAAACTGCCTGTCTGATGGGGCATCCGACCCATCAGCGCGACCTCCCGGACCGTGTACGGAAAGGCCATACGCGTCTGCTGAGGTAGATAAGCGATCAGACGCGCCAGAGCCCGGCGTTCCCAGTATCGAAACGTACGGTCCATGAAGGTCAACTGGCCGGTCCAGCCACCGAGTAGCCCGCACAGAATGCGCAGGAGGGTCGTCTTGCCCGCACCGTTGGGTCCCACGATCCCGAGAATCTCTCCCTTTGCGATTCTCAGTGAGATATTCCGGAGAACCTTGAAATGCCCATACTGAAAATGGAGGCCGCTGAGCTCGTAGATCGATGTGGAACGCTCGGCTGAAATCATGTCATTGCTGGAAGAGAACGGCCAGCCGCTCGGCCGCCTGGACAACGCGTGGTCCGGGAATGATGAACACGTCGCTGTCCAGAGCAAAGATCCGTCCGGTTCGGGCCGCTCCGATGGATGGGAAATCTTTCCACAGGGAACGCACCTGCTCGGCCTGCTGCTCGGACTCCGCGCCGCCCATGGACATGTCGATGATGATATCGGGATTTCGAGCGAGAATCTCTTCGACGGAAACCTTCGGATAGAATCCGCCCGCTTCCGCGAAGACATTGTCCCCGCCCGCTAGTTCGATGAGCTGCCCGATGTAGCACTTGCGACCGACGGTATAGATCTCGTTGAGCGCGCCCGGTGTGCGGCTGACGATGAAGAGCACCCGGGGACGCGGGTGTCCCTCCTGATCGGCACGGATCTCTTCGAGCTGCGAGCTCAACCTCTGGGTCAGGGCGCGGCCCTTCTCGGAGCAGCCGATCCGGTCGGCCAGGGTTCGGATCGAGTCGAAGATGTCCTCGAGCGTGTTCTGCGTGAGCACCAGGGTCTGAAGGTGAAAAGGACGGAGCTTCTCGAGAACGTCCCCTCGGTCCGACAGGAGCACGACCAGGTCGGGCCGCAGGCGCAGGATCGTCTCGATATTGGGGGAAGCGAAGTCACCGATGATGGTCTTCGACTGCGCTTCGGGAGGATAGTCGCAGTAACTCGTCACTCCCACCAGCCGATCCTGTTGGCCCAGGGCGTAGATGATTTCCGTGATGCTCGGTGCGGTTGAAATGATGCGCTGCGGGGTGGCTCGATCCGACGCTCGTACCGATCCGCCAGCGGAAATGGTGGCGGCAAACAGACCGATCAGCATCCATAGCTTGAGCGTTTTCACCCTTATCAATCCCGCATCGCAAAACGGCAGGAGCCGCGAACCGTTCAATCATACCTGAGCGGGAGTGCGGGAGGAGACAAACACGGACGGGCACGGACGAACACGGACTGACACGGACCGACACGGACGAGCACGAACACCGGAGAATGCAGACAAGGCCGGGGACGTGTCGGTCCCGGTTCTACAGCCGTCCGACTGTCATCCCGCCGTCCACCATGATGACCTGGCCCGTGGAATAGGGAAATGCACCCGAAACGAGTGCGAGGACGGCCCTTCCAACGTCCTCGGGAGTGCCCCAACGCGGCTGGAGCAGCAGTCCCTGCTCGATCAGAGCGTCGTACTTCTGTTGCACCCCGGAGGTCATGTCGGTGGCGATGATTCCGGGTCGGACCTCGTAAACCGGAATCCCGAATTCGGCGAGGCGTACCGCCCAAAGCCGCGCCGACATGGCAAGACCGGCCTTCGAGATGCAGTATTCTCCGCGGTTGACGGAAGCCACCTCAGCGGAGACCGACGTGATGAAGACAACCGTCCCTCGAAACCCCCTCGAGTTCTGCCCCTGCTCCATCATCCAGCGGGCGGCGAGCTGGGTCAGAAAGTACGGCCCCTGCAGATTGACGCGAAGGACGAACTCGAAGCTCTCCTCCTGCGCCTCCAAAATGTCACGCCTCTCCGGCGGGGCGATTCCGGCGTTGTTCACCAGGACATCCAGACGGCCGAAATGGTTCCGGGCCTCCTCGATAAGCTTCACCCGATCCGGCTGACGAGAAATGTCCGCCTGAACGTAATGCGCCATCGCGCCCTCAGTCCCCAATTCCCGCAGGACGCCCTCGATCTCCTCACGATTCCGGCGACCGCACAGCGTGAGGCCGTAGCCGGACTGCGCAAGGCTGCGGGCAATGCCGAGGCCGATCCCTCTCGTGCCACCGGTGATCAGCGCGACGCGCTTCGTTTCATTCATTCGGTCGGCTCTCCTCCCCAGAAGCAGAGGTAAGGCTCCGTGCGGTCGATGCGCTGTAGATACAGAGCCAGCTCCCGGGCGTGGTAGTCACCCCACATACTCGACTCGCCGCAAGGTATCCGCCGGCCGGGCGGCACGTAATCCCAGCCGTTGGGCCGGTGGTAGACGGAGTGCAGGATCAGGCCCTCATGCGCTTCATCACGGGACAGGTAGGGCGCTTGGAAGAGAGCTGCAGTGACGGTCAGGCCGGCCTGCCAGTAGCGCTTTCCGGCCTCTTCGTCGCCTGCCTCCTTCAAGAAGTGCCCAAGGCGCAGGAGACCCTGAGCGGCGATAGACGCAGCTGAGCTGTCCACGGGCTCGAAATCATTGAACGGATCGGCGGGCTCCTCGGCCCAGTTTGCCATGTGCTCGAGTCCCGGCGCAGCCGTGTCCCAGTAGGGGATGCCGTTCGATGGTGAGCTTTCCAGGTAGTAGTCGGCCGTGACCCGCGCGGTTCGCAGAAGATCCTCCATGATGACGGGCTTACGTGAGTGGAACCCGGATTCCTCCGGCTCAACGGTCTCCAGAAACTCGAGTTGCTCGGCAAACCCCAGGATGATCCATGCGAGCCCACGCGTCCAGGTCGAGCGCGGCGAATATCCCTGCTGGGTCGCGGGACTTCGGTAGCTGCCGTCCTTGGGGTTGAAGAGGCTCTCATGGGCGACGCGGCCGGCCACGTCATAGGCGTCCCGCCCTGTGCCGTAGTACACACTGTACCGAGCCGTCGTCAGAGCGTGGTCAAGGAGTCGCTCCAACAGCGAGAACTGGCGGTCACCCTCACCCAGGCAGCGGTGCCCAAGCCGGTGCCCAAGGGCCAGGATTCTCAGGGTCCGGATGGTATCGGCAAAGAGCGAGTGGGGGCCGTTGAAGGAGTAGATGAAGCCTGCCTCATCCGTCTTGGCCCAGCGTGAGGCCTGGACCGCCGACGACACCCGAAGCGCCAGATCCAGAAATCGGCGCTGCCAGAGGTCGGTTTCGAGGCGACCTTCGCGGCCCAGGCGATCGAGGTTTCCAAACGTGCTGACCACATTGAATCCGTGATCGTGGACGCCCGTGTGGGTCACATAGTCGACCATATGCTCGACGGTCCCCCGGACTCCGCGATCCAGGAACCCTTCGTCCCCGGTTGCATCGAACTGCAGCAGCATCGATCCGAAGTAGAAACCCAGTGTCCACTCCGTCCAGCCGCGTGAACGATAGCGGCCCCGCTCGGTGAAAACGGGGGCACCTTGGGTCCGATCGTAGCGCTGCTCCATCGACAGGAGCTTGCGGGAGGAGAGGTCCCACAGTTCGTCGATGGGTCCACGCAGGTCGCCGGCCTCGATTCTCGGATTGATCCTCAGCATGTCTTGCCGGAATCTTATTGCACGCCTCTGTCACCTCTGAGAGTGGGGAGAGGCGCATTGACGCTCGTGCTAGCATGACCGGGATGGAGGTGTCCCTCTGCAACGAGGTCCTGCGCGATTTCAGCTTCGAACGTCAGTGCGAATTCGCCTCCGGCCTCGGCTACGACGGATTGGAGATCGCTCCCTTCACTCTTTCCGAGAACCCCCACGAACTCTCGTCCGTGCGCCGTGCGGAGGTGAGACGGATTGCGGAACGGGCCGGACTTCGGATCACGAGTCTGCACTGGTTGCTGCTGACTCCGCTTGGACTCTCGATCACCAGTGCAGATCCTGAGGTCCGTCAGAGGACCGTCAGCGTCCTGAAGGGGTTAGCGGCGCTCTGTTCCGATCTGGGGGGCTCCGTGCTGGTGCACGGTTCGCCCAAACAGCGGCTGATCCCTGCGGGTGAAGAGCGCGGGAAGGTGGAACACCGGGCCGAAGAGTGCTTTGCCGAGGTGGCCCTCGAGGCGCAGGCATTGGGGATCCGATATTGCATCGAGCCGCTCGCTCCCGCCGAAACGAACTACATCAACTCGCTCGAGCAGGCCGAGGCGTTGGTTACCCGTGTCGGAAATCCGGCGTTTCGGACGATGATCGATACCAAGGCGGCGGCCGCCGAGAGCCTGCCGGTTCACGAGCTGTGTGAGAAGTGGATTCCGACCGGCTTGATCGGTCACATCCACCTCAACGATCGTAACCTGAGGGCGCCAGGTCAGGGTGCCGACCGTTTCCTTCCGACTCTTGCTGTGTTGCGCCGGTTGGGTTACCAGGGGGTCGTCGCAGTCGAGCCGTTCGACTATTTTCCTGACGGCCCGACGGCGGCTGCCCGGGCAATCGGGTATATTCGCGGCATCGGGGAAGGTCTGGACGCCATGACTTCGACGAAGGGAGAGACGAGGTAGGACATGATCATTGCGGACTTGAGGGAGATCGAGGGGCGCCTCTACCCGGCGGGGAGAAGAACGCAGAACCTGGTGGGGGGTGCTTCTCCCATCTCGCTCCGAAACTTCTGTATGGGATTCGTCACGCTTGAGCCGAATGGAGGCCAGGTACCCTGGCACAACCAGGACCAGGAGGAGGTCTACTTCATCGTCGGCGGCGAGGGAGAGATGTGTCTGGGCGACGAGCGTCAGGAGATTCGGGAGGGTCAAGCGGTGTTCATACCCCCCGGGGTGTTCCACCAGCTGACCAACACGTCCGACAGGCCGATGACCATGGTCTATTGCTATGGGCCGGCGGGCGATGTGGCCCACTGGCGGCAGGAACTGGACGGTACGCTTCCCCGAGCCGGTCAGGAAGCTCCGAGCCTTCCGCACGGGGCCTGGCCTCAGTTCCTCGGAGGAAAACGGTAGCCTGAGTACCAACCGGCGCAAGAGAACCAGCGAGAACCTGACAACATGAGCGAGCACAAGGTAGGTCTGATCCTGAATGGGGTCACGGGTCGAATGGGGCGCAACCAGCATCTGTCGCGCTCGATCCTCGAGATCCGCCGGCAGGGAGGTGTCCATGTCGGCGATGATGTGATTGTGCCCGATCCCCTGGTTTTGGTCGGTCGGAACGCCACCAGGCTGCAAGCCCTGGCTGCGGAGTCGGGTCTGCAGCGGTGGACGACGGATCTGGACGAAGCTCTTTCCGATCCGGCCTGTTCGGTTTACTTCGATGCGCAGTCGACACCGCTCCGCGTCGCTTCCGTCACCCGGGCCATTGCGGCGGGGAAGCATGTCTACTGTGAGAAGCCGACAGCCATGAATACTCGAGACGGGCTCGAGTTGTTCCGGAAGGCGAACGAGGCCGGTGTCAAACACGGCGTCGTGCAGGACAAACTGTGGCTGCCCGGGTTGCTGAAGCTTCGGACCCTCCTCGATTCCGGTTTCTTCGGGCGTGTCCTTTCCGTGCGCGGTGAATTCGGCTACTGGGTCTTCCGGGGCGAGATCGCACCCTGCCAGCGACCGTCCTGGAATTACCGTGCAGAGGACGGCGGCGGAATCATCAACGATATGTTTCCCCACTGGCGGTATTTGCTCGATCACCTCTTCGGTGGAGTCGAGGCCTTGTGCTGCACGGCGACCACACACATCGACCGCAGAGTCGACGAGCAGGGACGCTCTTACTCTTGCACCGCGGACGACGCGGCCTATGCGACCTTCCGCCTCTGTGATGGCGCCATCGCTCACTTCAATTCTTCCTGGTCGGTGCGGGTTCGCCGGGACGATCTGCTGACCTTGCAGGTGGACGGGACCGGTGGTTCGGCCGTTGCCGGCTTACGCGAGTGCTGGATCCAGCCGCTCGAGGCGACACCGCGGCCCGTCTGGAACCCGGACGTTGATTCGCCGATCGACTACTTCAGCGACTGGATGCGCGTACCTGCCCGAGAGGGCTATGAGAATGCCTTCAAACTCCAATGGGAGCGGTTTCTGCGGCATATCGTCTTCGACGAACCGTTCCCGTGGAGCCTGCTGGAAGGGGCGAAGGGCGTTCAACTGGCCGAACTGGCCATGGAGTCATGGAAGAGGTCGGCCTGGCTGGAAGTTCCGGCGATAGAAGAACAGGACATTTAGGACGAATAGGACATATAGGACCTGAGAACTTGGTTTCGTAGTAATGTTCTTCGCTGTCTCCTGTCCTATTCGACCTATATGTCCTATAGGTCCTATTTCCACTCTACAGAAAGCCCCCACCTAGACCGTCGCCGGGACCACGAATGGCGCCCGGTACTCTCGGGTGAGTAGAGCATTCGCCTCATCGTTGCCGATGAACCGCTCCGTCTCCGGATCGAACTGCAAAGATTGGCCGACTCGATACGAAATGTTGGCCAGATGACCCAGTACCGTACTCTTGTGTCCTTCTTCGATATCACAGTGCAGGCGGGAGCGATCCCTGGCCCGCACGGCGTCGATGAAGTTCTGGTAATGGTCTCCGCCGACCGCCGCGCTCGGTCCCGGTTCCCGCTTGCGACCCAGGACGGTGTGCCAGCTCTCATAACTGTCGACGACCAGATAGCCTTCCGAGCCGTAGAAGATCACACCGACCGTGTTATCGGGTCCCTTGCCGATCTGCCCTTCATGATTGGTAATCCAGTGCCGAACCTCGAACTGCAGCAGTTTGGCCTTTCCGCCGGTCGCCTCCGGACTGTACTCGTACATGGAATGCAGCAGGTTGGGCGTCTCCTGGTCGTCGTCGAACATCACGTGCCCTCCCATCGCGGTCACCTTGACCGGATGAGTGTCGATTCCCAGTCCCCAGCGTGCGATGTCGAGCTGATGGACACCCTGGTTTCCGATGTCGCCGTCTCCGTAAGGCCACTGCCAGTGCCAGTTGTAGTGGAAACGGTTGCGAGAGAACGGGCGCTGTGGGGCCGGACCGATCCAAAGGTCGTAATGGACCCCCTCCGGCACCGGCTCGTCGGGCGTGTGGCCGATCGTGTCCCGCCATTTGTAGCACAGACCTTTGGCCATGTAGACCTCGCCGAGCTGGCCGCTCTGCAGATACTCGACTGCCGCCTGGATCGCGATCGAACTGCGGATCTGCAGGCCGGTCTGCACGATGCGGTCGTATTTGCGCGCGGCTTCGATCATCTTCCGGCCTTCCCAGACGTTGTGGGAAGCGGGCTTCTCGACGTAGACGTCTTTTCCCGCCTGGCAGGCCCAGACCGTCCCGAGGGCGTGCCAGTGATTGGGCGTGGCAAAGCTCACGATATGAATGTCCGGGTCCTCGAGAAGCTTGCGCACGTCGGTGTAGACCTTAGGCTTCTTCCAGCCGCGCTCCTCGAACTCCTTGATGCGGTCTGCGAGCACGCTTTCGTCGATATCGCATATCGCAGCGACCTCGACATCTTTCAGAGCCTGAAACCCGTGAATATGGTCCCCACCGCGTCCGTGCAAGCCGCAGCACGCCACTTGGACCCGATCGTTGGCGCCTGAAAGCACCTTCGCCTTGAGGACCATCGGCGCCGCGGCCCAGGCCGCCGATGAACCTACGAACTCACGTCGGTTGATCTTTCCCATCTCGTTCCCCTGCCTCTCAAAGTCCGGTGGACTCGCATCAAGAATACGGGAGCAGGCTGATTGAGACAAGATCGCACTGAGCGGCTGGAATCCGTCCCGATGGCTTCCAGAATCCAGCGGACGGGGCGATTTGCTAGAATCACTCGATCGAGGTCGACAGACATGTCAAAACGAATCGGAATCCTGACTGGCGGGGGCGATGTCCCCGGTTTGAATCCTTGTGTAAGGTCGGTGGTTTATCGTGCCACGGACGACGGTGATGAAGTCATCGGTATCCGGCGCGGTTGGGCCGGTCTCCTGAATTTCAACCTTGACGACGAGGATTCCCTCGAGAAACATACCGTCAAGTTGACGCGCGAGACGGTTCGAACCATCGGTCGGACCGGCGGCACCTTCCTGCACACTTCGCGCACGAATCCCGGTAACGTGCCGCGCGAGGCGATTCCTCTGTTTTTGCGAAACCACCCGGCGGCTCTCTCGGGCCGCGACTTCGTGGATTTCACCGACCACGTTCTCAAGGTGATCGACGCCCTGAACATCGAGGCCCTTATCCCCATCGGCGGCGATGACACCTTGAGCTATGCGCACCGGATGTACACCGAGGGAGTGAAGGTGGTCGCCGTGCCGAAGACCATGGACAACGATGTCTTCGGAACCGACTACTGCATCGGCTTCTCGACCGCGGTGACGCGCAGCGTCGAGTACATCACGCAACTTCGTACTTCGATTGGATCTCATGAACGCATCGGAGTGGTCGAGCTGTTCGGCCGCAACTCGGGTGAGACTTCTCTGATGGCGGCCTACCTGGCCGAGGTCGACCGGGCGATCATCAGCGAGGTACCCTTCGACCCCGATCGGCTGGCTCACTTTCTGGTGAATGATCAGGAGAAGAGCCCGAGCCGCTATGCCGTCCTGACGATTTCGGAGGGCGCCCGAATGATCGGCGACGAGGTACTCGAAAGCGGTCCGGTGGACGCTTACGGTCATCGAAAGCTTGGGGGTATCGGGAGCGTCACCGCCGAGGAGATCCGCCGTCGCACCGGCAAGAACATCATCTACCAGCAGCTCGGCTACCTCATGCGAAGCGGAGCTCCGGATTCGTTGGACCGGATGGTCTCCGCCAACTACGGCAGCCTGGCGATCGATCTGATTCAGCAGGACCTGACCGGGCGTCTCGTGGTCCTGCGAGAGGGCCGTTACGGTCACGAGGATCTCGACATCGTGGCTCAGGGCGTCAAGCGGGTCGATGTGGACACGTTCTACGACATCGAACAGTACCTGCCCAAGGTCACCGACGTGCTGGGAAAACCGATGTTCCTGTACTGAAAGGCTCGGAACACAGGAGACGGGAGACAGGAGACAGGAGTTCCGAGCCGCGACCAGAAACCCGCCTCGGTTGTTCGAGTGCCAGTAAGCAGCGGCTCCGAGGGGCTGGACTTTCGGATTTCTGCGAAGCGGGCAGCGCATGAATGAGTAACTGCCGCCCAGATCTCCGCCAGTCGTGACAGGGGTGGTTGCCAGCGTCTCCTGGCCCCTTCGCGAGACTGGCGGGATTCGCTGGTGAATCCGTCGATCCTCCCGGGCTCAGTCGTGTGACATAATCGAAGGGCTGTGAGCACATCACGGACGCCGCGAGGAAGACTCATGATCGACTCCGCCCGCGGCTCTGGACCAACTGCCCGTGCGATTCGATTGCCGCAAGCTACAGGCACGTTCCGTCGACGGTGGACTCTCCTCCTCGCCGTCCTTTTGGCGGTGACAATCGTGCCGTCTGTTTCCTTCGGACAGAGTGCGGAGGAGGTTCGACATCAGATCGAAAGTCTGGCCGAAGACGGGTTCTACGTCCAGGCGTTGGAGATCGGTCGACAGAGCCTGGGACTGACCTCGCAAGACCCCGATCTCGCGGTGACCGTGGCCCGGATTGCACTGAAGGCGGGCGATCTCGATCTGGCGGGTCGCGTGATCCGGTCGTCCCCCGTCTACAGGGTCTCCGATCCCGATCTCCTTATCGCGGCTGCCGAGTTGGAAGTACGGCTGGGTGACCTGCGAACGGCGCGGGGACTCCTCGAGAGGGCCTGCAGCATGCGGCCGTCCGACGGGGAAGCACATTACCGCCTGGCAAGGGTCCTCTTCGCGGAGGGCAGCGATCAGGAGTCGATGGAGCAAGCACTCAGGGCTGTCGAGCTGAACCCGTCCTCCGTTGCGTGCCGGCATTTCTATGCATCCCTTCTGGCAACGGCCGGGCGAAACCGGGAATCTCTGGAACAACTCCGGGCCGCCTGGCGGTTGAAGCCGGACGATGGTCGGCTTCTCTTGGAGTTGGCAGACCAGGAGAGGCTGGCGGGACGCTTGGGCCGAGCCGTCGAATACCTTGAACTGGCGGTTGAGTCGGACCCGGAAAATCCGCTCTTTCGCCGGGAACTGGCAAAGGTCGAGCGTTCTCTCGGCCGGACACACGATGCCCGCACCAACGCGGCGGCGGCGGACTGCCTCGAGGCGGCCTTTCAGACGCTGTCACGAAGCCTGAACCTGGCCGGAGCGGGTCAGTTGGACCGGGCGATCGAGGTGCTCGAGCCTGCTGTGTCGGGCAATCGGGAGTTCCTGACCGGGGAACTCACCCTGGCCGGGTTTCTGCAAAAGAGCGGGCGCAATCAGGAGGCCCTGGAGCTCTACGAACGAGTCCTCGAACGCTTTCCCGGGTGCCGGATTGCGCGCGAGGAGAGCGCCTGGCTGCTCGTCCTTCAGGGGCGGCAGGAAGATGCGCTCCGGATCCTGCATCCGGTGGATGACGGCAAGTCCCCGAATGCGGGCCTCCTGTCGGCACGAAAGAGTGAAGAGGAGGGAGACTGGGAGCGGGCGCTCGACGATCTGCGCCAGGTCGAACGAAGGTACCCGCTCGACCCGGCTTTGAAGCAGGAAGTGAGCCGAGTACTCAACGAAGCGGGGAGGCCGAGGGAGGCTTTGGCGGTCCTGGAGCGGGCCTACGCCTTGAGCCCGGGGAATCCGAAGATCCAACAAGAGGCCCGCCGCATTCGCTTCGAGTACGCCCTCGATCAGGAGAAACAGCAGAAATGGGCGGTGGCGCAGCGCGTCCTCGAGACTCTCGTGAAGGAGCGTACGGACAGCCTCTACCTGTTCCATCTCGCCTATTGCCTGCAGAATCAGATGCATTTCCGGGAAGCCGCAGCTCTCTATCGGCAAGGGTTGGCACAAGATCCCGAGTCGGAGTGGGCCAATGTGAATCTGGCTTTCTGCCTGTTCTCCAACGGTTCCTTTGATGAAGCGGCGTCGGTGTGGGAGCGCCTGATCGGGAAGAGCAGAAAACCCCAGTATGTGTACAGTCTGGGTCTGAATCGAATCCAGCAGTCCCGACCTTCCGAAGGAAGGAATCTCATCGCCGAGGCGGCGGCGAGCGGCTATCCTCCCGCGATGCAATGGATGGATCGTGCCCGTGGGAGCTACGTCCGGTGAGACACGAGGGCTCAACCTTTCTATAATTCTGCTCAATGCCTGCAAATTTGACGCCGGAGTTCCACGACGCCGAGGAGCGCTTCAAAGCCGCCGAAACGGCCGCAGACAGACTCGATGCTCTCGAGGAGATGCTGCGTGTCATTCCCAAGCACAAGGGAACCGAGAAGATGCAGGCCGACCTCAAACGCCGCATCTCCAAGCTGCGTAAGGATGCTCAGAGAGAGAAATCGGCGGGTGGTGCGAAGAGGCCTTTCCACTATGTCGAGAGAGAGGGAATCGGTCGCATCATCCTGACCGGCCCGCCGAATTCGGGCAAGTCGAGCCTGCTGGATGCCTTGACCAACGCCGAGCCCGAGATTGCCGACTATCCCTTCACGACTCGAGCGCCGCAGCCCGGAATGATGATCTTCGAAGACGTTCAAATCCAGCTGGTGGACATGCCTCCATTTGCTCCCGAGTCCCTCGAACCCTGGCAGTTGGCGATGATCGAGCAGGCCGACGTCACCGTACTTCTGTTCGATGTCACCGATCCGGATCTGCTCGATCAGACCGAGTTCGTCCTGAGTCGTCTGGCCGAACGCGGACTCCGTCTGGAGCCTGCTGACGAGAGTCCCTTCATTGTCTTCGGCAATAAGGTGGATCGCCCCGGAGGGAGAGAGAGCTTCGAGGCCTGGTGTGAACTGTTTGCGAACCGGATGGCGCCGTTGCCCTTTTCCGTTCGCTCGCCGGGCGACCTAATGGAGCTCAGGCGGACGCTTTTCAGCAGGCTGAATGTTGTTCGAGTGTACACGAAGGCTCCGGGCTCGAAGCCCGATCCGGAACAGAAGCCTTACGTCTTGGGGAAGGGCAGTACGGTGCTCGACGCTGCCGCGCACATCCACAAGGATCTGGCCGAGGGATTTCGCTATGCTCGGGTCTGGGGAAAGACTCGATTCGAAGGTCAGATGGTCGAACGCGACTATGTCCTCGAAGACGGCGACCTACTCGAAGTGCACGGGTAGGACATCCGTCCCCGCTTATCCGCTCAATCCGAACGAACGACTTCGGCAGCGTGTCGCACCCGCCACGGTTTCGATGCGCCGGACAGCTTTCCCGATAGCCGCAACCGAGGCAGCGGGACAACCGGGGACGGTTGTCCTACAACCGCGACCTCGTCAGCGGGACAACCAGGGATGGATGTCCTACCCCAGATACTCGCGGTGCAAACCGAAGACCGGGCCGTCGATCAGGGCCTTGGTCGCCTTCTCGTAGAAACCGTAGAGACGAGCGTACGTGTCCGCCGCCTCCGGTCGGGGCTGGTGGCGTGTGGCTTCGTTGGTCTGCACATACTCGGCGACCAGGTCCTTGATGTCTCGGCCCGTATCCGCCCACATGGCCTGGATGGCTGCGCCCAGCGCGGGACCTTCCTCGCTCTCCGGGCAGACCACCGGAAGATTGAAGATATCGGCCACCATCTGACGCCACGTGGCACTCTTGGCACCCCCGCCAATCAGGCGCAATTCAGTGGTCTCGAGACCCAGCGCGCGCATCCTCTCGAGCCCGTAGCGAAGACCGAGCGTGACTCCTTCCATGGCTGCCCTGGCCAGGTGCCCCGGGGTCGTCGTTTGTGGTCGAATGCCCAGCAAAACGCCGGTCCCGTCGGGAACTGAAGGCATGCGCTCACCCTCCAGGTACGGGACGAGGACGAGTCCATCGCAGCCGGGCGGTACCGACTGGACCGCTTCCTCGAGACCCGCATGATCGCGCTGAAGGATCCCCTTGCGCACCATTTCGGTTGCTACCGTTACGTTCATGGTGCAGCCCAGGGGCAGCCATCCACCGGTACTGTCGCAGAATGCCGCGATCTCGCCTTCCGGATCCACGACCGGGCTGGAACTGAAACTGTACAACGTGCCCGAGGTCCCCAGGCTCACGGTCATCAGCCCTTCGCTGACGTTGCCCGAACCGATGGCCCCCATCATGTTGTCGCCGCCGCCCGAGCTGACCTTGACCGTCTTCGGCAAGCCCCAACGCGAGGCCAGAGTCTCTCGAAGCTTCCCGGCCGTTTCCCCGGAAGGGATCAATCCGGGAAGACAAGCGGCGAGGTTTTTGCCCGGGTCGATCGCCTCGAGCACCTTCTTCGACCATTCCCTCTCACGCACCTTGAAATAGCCCGTCCCCGATGCGTCTCCGTATTCCGCCGTTTTCTCACCCGTAAGCAAGAAGTTCAGATAGTCGTGGGGGAGCAGGATCGAACGAATTCGAGCGTAGTTCTGAGGTTCATGCGTCTTGATCCACAGAATCTTCGAGGCCGTGAATCCGGGAGGCAGGCTGTTTCCAATTTCGCGCTGATAGCCCTCTCGACCGCCGGCAGCCTCCATGATCGCATCACATTGTCTCTGCGTGCTGGTGTCGTTCCAAAGCTTGGCCGGACGGATCACCTCGTCTCTCTCGTCGAGGACAACGAGACCGTGTTGCTGGCCGGAAACGCCGATGGCCCTCACCTCGTCCGGATCGATCTTCGATCGGAGCTCTTCCATGCACTCCTCCAGCGAGGAGATCCATTCAGAGGGATGCTGCTCCTTGTGCCCTGCCGGCAGACCCTCGATCAAACCGTAAGAGCGGGAGGCGGAGGCGACCGACCCCCGTTCCGGCGACCAGGCGAGGATTTTCAGACTCTGTGTTCCGCAATCGATTCCCAAGTAAATCATCCCGGAATCTTACGAAAGCCCGGGGTGTAGGACAAGACGCCTTTTTTCTGGCATCTTAATGAAGTGGACAGAGTGAAGAGCCGTCGCGATTTTCTGCGCTCGGGGAAGCCGGCCCCCGAGCCCCGCGACTTCCAGGTTTTGCGGCTGGGCCGGCCGGCGATGGCGACGCGCTTCGAGATTCTCTTTCCCACGGTCTTCCGCAGCCTTGTCGAAGCCGGTCACCGAGCGCTGGACGAGGTGCGGCGCCTGGAGAGCATGTTGAGCTACTTCGATCCCTCCAGCACCGTCTCGGAGCTCAACCGGGATGCCGCGTATCGGCCGGTTGTCGTCGAGTCCGAGTTGTTCGAGCTCCTCGAACGAAGTTGCCGGATTTGGGAAGAGACGGGGGGTGCCTTCGATGTCGCCGCCGGTGCCATCTGGAGTTGCTGGGGATTTCACCGGAGAGAGGGGCATGTTCCCGACCGGACGGAGATCCAGGCCGCTTTGGCAAATACGGGGAGCGACGGCCTTGAGCTCTGCCGGGAGCAGCGTTCCGTTCGTTTCCGGAAGCCGGGACTCCAGGTGAATCTGGGGAGCATCGGGAAGGGCTTTGCACTTGATCGCTCTGCTTCGTTGCTTCAGAATGCCGGATTTGAGCAGGCGCTCCTGCACGCGGGGAACAGTAGCTTCCTGGCCTGGGGTGATCCCGCCTCGTCCGGTGCGGGATGGCGTGTGAGCGTACGGCATCCGCTGGACCGGAACTCGGATCTGGTGGAGTTGGGGCTCCGAGAAACCGGGATGGCCGCGTCCGGCCTGGGGGAACAGTATTTCGAGGTCGAAGGCCGGCGCTACGGCCACATCCTGGATCCCCGGAGGGGCATGCCGGTTCACCATCACCTCAGCGTGATGGCCTTTGCTCCGGATGCGGCGTGGGCCGATGCCTTGTCGACCGCGTTCTTTGTCATGGACGCGGAGGAAATCGGCAGGTATTGTGATGACCATGCCGGGATCGGGGCGATCGTAGTGCCTGCAGAAGCACAGGGGACGCGGCTGCAGGTGTTGACCTTCGGGAATGCTGAGTCCTTTCTGGGGAAGGTGATCCTGGATTGACGGAGGTGAGGAGTTGAGCGCAGAAGGTTCACGGCTTTCATGGTGGCAGAAAACTGTTTTGGTGGTCCTCCGCTTTGCGATTGGGTGGCATTTTTTCTTCCAGGGTTTTGGGAAGCTGATCTCGCCCTACTGGACGGCTGAAGGCTATCTGAATGCGAGTTGGGGTCCTTTCAAGTGGATAACGACGACTCCCTGGATGCTCGGAGTCGCCGACTACACGATGGTGCTGGGTCTGATGATCGTCGGCATCCTTCTGATGGTCGGGCTGTTCACGCGTACCGCCGCAATCATCGGCATCATCTTGCTGGGTTTGATCTATGTCGCTGTCCCACCCCTCGACTTCACGGGTTTCGTGGTTTCGACGGGGCAAGGTACGGAACTGTACGTTGATAAGAATCTCATCGAGATTCTGGCTCTCGTCGTGGTGGCGTCGTTTCGGACAGGGCTTATAATTGGTTTGGATATTCTGGTACGGCACTGGTGGAGGAACCGCACATGAATTTGACTCCAGAGAAAAGGGAACTTGGGCGAAGAAACTTTATCAAGGCGGTTGCCGCTACCCCTGTCGCCGGCGCCTTGATTTGGAAGGCGACGACGATGACGCCCGTTCGGGCCGGGATCATCGGCATCGGAGGGGAAGGGGGTGTACTCCTGGAGAACGCTCCGACCAGTCATCTCCGCATTTCGGCGGTCTGCGATATCTTCCCGCCGAACCGGGAACGCGCTTTGAAACTCGCGCAGGGGCGCCACGACCCGAATGCCAAAGCTTATACCGACTACCGGGAGTTGCTCGATCGCCGCGATCTCGAGGCGGTCATCATCGCCACGCCGCTCTGGATGCATTCCCAGATGGCTGTGGACGCGCTGCAGGCGGGCAAGCACGTCTTCTGCGAGAAGCTCATGGGCAAGACCATCGAGGACTGCCAGCAGATGGCCGACGCGGCCAAATCCGCGCGGAAGAACCTCCAGATCGGTCATCAGCGGAACTACAATCCCCTCTACCACGAGGCCAAACAGCTCATTGATTCCGGCACGATCGGGGATATTTATTATGTCCGGCTCGCGTGGCATAGGAACAACGACTGGCGACGAAAGGTTCCGACCGACGTTCAGTTCGATCCGTCTCCATGGGGATATTCCGACCTCGAGCATCTCAAGAATTGGCGTCTGTATGACAAGTTCTCACTGGGCCTCATGGCCGAGTTGGGCAGTCACCAGATCCAGATCGTGAACTGGTTCAGCAACAGCGTCCCGCAGAAGGTCTACGGAACAGGCGGAGTCTATCGGTATCAGGACGGTCGCGAGGTCTCGGATCACGTCTATGTGACGTACGAGTATCCGAACAAGTTGACCTCGACTTTTACGTCCATCGAATCGAACGGCTGGGACAACTATTACGAGCTGTTCTTCGGAACCAAGGGTACGATCTTGATCACCGGTGAACGTGAGGCCATGCTTTTCTACGAAGGGGGAGCGGAGCCGACCGAGGTCAAAGTGCAGAACGTCAAAGGCGACGCACCGGTGATGCAGGCTTCGGAGAGCCGAGCTCGCGATGCCGCTGGTGGAGCCGCCGTTTCCAGCACGTCCGAGGGATTCAATGCTCTGACTGCCTATCGGTTGGAACTGGAGGGCTTTGCGGAAACGATTCGGGACGGTCGACCCAATCTGTGCGACAGCGTCGAAGCCATGAATGCCGCCATCCCGACGATCGTGGGACACGATGCGGCCCGGCAGAGAGCCGCCCTTCCGATCAGTGACGACGTTTACCCCGGTTCCGAGAAGGCGACCTAGATTCAGATCCGAGTTCCGAGTTCCTGGACCCTCGGAACTCGGAACTCGGAACCCGGAACTCGTCCCACTCACTGGATTGCATTCCGCCCGAATTGCCGATAACCTTACGTTAACCCACAATAACGTGCTTGGGGGAGCTGAGACCGTCGGCTGAGAGGATGCCCCGCCATCGACCCCAACAACCTGATCCGGGTAATTCCGGCGAAGGGAAAGTACAGCCGGCTCCCCGCTCCTCATTGCACCATGTTTGAAAGAGGTCGTGGTGAGTAAGAAGCACTTGAAGAAGGAGGCCCTCCCCGGCCGCGTGACATGCGGTCCGATTGCCGGGTCTCACAAGACCTACATCGCAGGTTCGCGAACGGATCTCCGGGTTCCGATGCGGGAGATCCATCTCAGCGGCGTCCGGAGCCGTTCTTTCCTGGTTTATGACACATCAGGTCCTTACACGGATCTCCAGGCGGAAGTCGACGTGCATCGAGGGCTGCCCGGGGCCCGTCTGGCTTGGATCGAGGAGCGCCAGAACACGGAGTCGCTCGCCAATCCGACTTCGGTTTTCTCCCGGCAAAAGTCAGATCAAGATTCCTCTTCCGCGATGCGGTTTCCAGGAAGACAATCGGTCCGGCGGGCTCGCCCGGGGCACAACGTGACGCAGATGCACCTCGCCCGCAAGGGAATCATCACTCCAGAAATGGAGTATGTCGCAATCCGGGAGGACCAGGGCCGTGAATCGCTGGCCGAGCGGATGGGCGCTGATCCTGCGGTCTTTCGCCAGCACTCTGGTCATTCCTTCGGGGCGCGCATTCCAGAACGAATCACGCCGGAGTTCGTGCGGCAAGAAGTGGCGGCGGGCCGGGCGATCCTGCCCTCCAACATCAACCACTGCGAACTCGAGCCGATGATCATCGGTCGCAACTTCCTGGTCAAGATCAACGCCAACATTGGGAACTCCGCAGTCGTGTCCTCGATCGAAGAAGAGGTCGAGAAGATGGTCTGGGCGATTCGCTGGGGTGCCGACACCGTCATGGATCTGTCGACCGGAAAGAACATCCACGAGACGCGGGAATGGATCATCCGCAATTCGCCGGTTCCGGTCGGGACGGTGCCGATCTACCAGGCCCTGGAGAAGGTCGATGGCCGGCCGGAGGAACTGACGTGGGAGGTCTACCGTGACACGCTCATCGAGCAGGCCGAGCAGGGCGTGGATTATTTCACGATTCATGCGGGTGTGCTTCTGAGATACATTCCTCTGACAGCCGGAAGAGTGACCGGAATCGTTTCCCGCGGGGGCTCGATCCTCGCAAAGTGGTGCCTGGCGCACCATCAGGAGAACTTCCTCTACACCCACTTCGAGGAGATCTGCGAGATCATGAAGGCCTACGACGTGGCCTTCAGCCTGGGCGACGGGTTGCGGCCCGGCTCGATTGCCGATGCCAATGACGAGGCCCAGTTTGCTGAACTCAGCACGCTCGGGAAACTGACGAAGACGGCCTGGGAACAGGACGTTCAGGTGATGATCGAAGGCCCCGGCCATGTCCCCATGCACATGATCCAGCTGAACATGGAAAAGGAACTCCAGGAATGCTTCGAAGCTCCTTTCTATACGCTGGGTCCTCTGACTACGGATATCGCGCCTGGCTACGATCACATCACCTCGGCCGTGGGCGCTGCCATGATCGGTTGGTACGGCTGTGCCATGCTCTGCTATGTGACACCCAAGGAACATCTCGGGCTGCCCGACCGGAATGACGTCAAGGCGGGGGTCGTCGCCTATCGGATCGCCGCGCACGCTGCAGATCTGGCCAAGGGTCACCCGGGAGCTCAGGCTCGGGACAATGCATTGTCACAGGCACGTTTCGAGTTTCGTTGGGAAGACCAGTTCAACCTGTCGCTGGACCCGGACACGGCCCGGGAGTTTCACGATGAGACGCTCCCTGCGAGTGGGGCCAAGGTCGCTCACTTCTGCTCCATGTGCGGGCCGAAGTTCTGTTCCATGCAGATTACTCAGGATGTGCGGGACTTCGCTCAGCAACAGGGGATTTCAGCCGAGGATGCTCTGTCCGAGGGACTGCGTGAGAAGGCGGATGAGTTCCTCAGCCGTGGCGCGGAGATTTACGTGCCGGGGGCCGAAGAGTGAGCGCGGTCGAACGCTGCCGCTGGTGTTTGAGCGATCCTCTCTACATTCAGTATCACGATCTCGAGTGGGGAGTCCCGGAGCGGGATAGTCAGCGGCTCCTCGCGAAGCTCATCCTGGACGGAGCGCAGGCCGGTCTGAGCTGGCTCACCATACTGCGCAAGCGGGAGGGGTACTACAAGGCCTTCGACGGGTTCGATCCTCGGCTGATGGTGGCCTATGATGACGGCAAGATTGCCGAACTGCTGCAGGATCCGGGCATCGTTCGCAATCGGTCCAAGGTCGCGGCGGCGGTCGCAAACGCTCGAGCCTACCTCGACCTCCTGGAGCGAGGAGAAGATTTCAGCGACTTCCTGTGGCGGTTCGTCGACGGGCGGACGATTCAGAACGAATGGCGGGAGCTCCGCGAGATCCCGTCCGAGACGAAGGAGTCCAGGGCCATGAGCAAGGAGCTCAAACGGGAGGGATTCCGTTTCGTCGGGCCGACGATCTGCTATGCGTTCATGCAGGCCGTGGGTATGGTCAATGACCATGTCGTCGACTGCTATTGTCATGAACGGCTGAGGAGTTCCGAGTTTCGGGTTCCGAGCTCCGCAGAGTAGAACATTTCGTCCCCAGCCTGGGAGGCGGCGACATGAGAACGCAATCGCTTCGTCAGGTTCCGGTCTCCTGGTTGTTCATCGCGGTTCTTTCGGGCTCCTGCGCCATCGCTCAGCGGCCGCAAACCGCAGATTCCTACGAGGCTGCGCGTCATGCGATGGTCGCCGCGCAGTTGGCGGACCGGGATATACGCGATCAGAGGGTGCTGGACGCCATGGGGCGAGTGCCCCGTCATCTCTTCGTACCCGCAGAGATGCGCCAGTACGCCTACCTGGACAGCCCACTGCCGATCGGCGAGAACCAGACCATCTCCCAGCCCTACATCGTGGCGCTGATGACTCAGCTGGCCGAACCCAAGCCGGGTGATCGGGTTCTCGAGGTGGGCACGGGATCCGGTTACCAGGCCGCAGTCTTGTCACATCTGACTGATCACGTCTTCACGATCGAGATCATCTCCACGCTGGCGGAAAGGGCCAGAATCACGCTGGCGAGGCTTGGCTACGACCGGGTCAGCGTGCGCGCCGGCGACGGCTACGAAGGCTGGCCTGAAGAGGCCCCCTTCAACATCATCATGGTGACCGCGGCCGCCCCTCGTCTTCCTGAACCACTGCAAAACCAACTGGCGGAGGGCGGCCGCCTGGTCATTCCCGTCGGGAATCCCGGTTTCGGTCAAATGCTGGCACGTTACCGGAAGAAAGACGGAAAGCTCGAGCGGGAGAACGTTCTTCCCGTCGTGTTCGTTCCCATGACGGGCAGGATCGAGACGCCGGAATAGAATCTGAGACGTCGGGAGCTGGGAGACAGGAGACAGGAGACGGGAGACAGGAGACGGGAGACAGGAGACCGGAGACAGGAGACAGCGCCTCAGCCGCGCGCCGTGCGGGGGAGGTTGATCCTAACGTGAATGAAATGAGCGACCGCCCGTATGGCTGTCGACTCGCTGCTCTGCCGTCTGACTCGCATCCGGCCCCCTCCCCCTCGTTCACGGGACCGACTCCGCTCTCCAGCGCGCCGGGGAGTGAGACGCCAACGGCGTCGTTTCATCCGCGAGCTTTGGGCGGCTGCCCAAAGCCAGACACCACTGGCAGGCGAGAACGGGTGGCCGGGAGGACGGGTGGCGCTGTGCGCCACGTCCTCCGGTTCTCCGGTTCTCCCGTCCTCCGGTTCTCCCGTTCTCTGGTTCTCCCGTCCTCGCCGGTTGATCCTCGGAGTCCATGCTGCACACCGCTCGTGCAGTCCCGGCCTGAGGCCGGAGACAAGCAGGGATGCTTATCCTACTCACGCTTCCAGCTTCCAGCTTCCAGCTCCGAGCTTCCTTCCTCTGCTCGCTGCTTCCGCCGGTAGTAGGCATAGACCGGCAGTCCGAGTGCCACCGTGCCCAACCCGGCCAGGGTCTCACCGGGATCCGAAACGGCAGCGCTGCCCAGTACTACGATGTTGACGGCGATGAAGGCCGCCGGAAGGAATCGGGATCGCGAAACCTTGAATAAGCCGGCAATGGTCAAGGTGCTGAACAGGATCAGGACGAACCCGGAATAGACCAGGATCTGATAAAGGCTGCCGACTGCGACGAAACAAAGGGCCACCAGGGTTTGAAACCAGATGGCTCGCAGGGGGATCTTCCGTCGCGCATCCACTCGAGTCAGCCAGTGCGGAAACAGGCCGTCATCAGCCATGGCGTAATAGACGCGAGGTCCCGCAATTGCCATGGCGGTCAGAGAACTCAAAATGGAGAAGAGGATCAGCGTGTTGACGACGTTTCGCCCGAACTCGCCGAAGACGTTGGAGGCTGTGACCTCGGCCACGGCCACTTCATTCGAAATCGACGGCAACGATGATCCGGCCAGATAGGCGAGGTTCATCAGGCAGTAGAGAACCACGACGAGGATCGTGCCGGTGATCATCGCGAGTGGAATGTTTCGTGCCGGGTTCCGGATCTCCCCGGCGACATAGGCTGCGGCGTTCCACCCGCTGTAGGTGAACATGACCAGGATCACTGAGGAGCCGAGGGAGGGGAAATCGGCGCCGCCGATTCTGCCCGAAAGGGCCGGCGCAAGATGTTTCTCCCACGGCACGACATAGAGTACGAGAATCGCGAAGAGGAGCACCAGCGCCAGATTGGCGACGGTGATCAGGGAATGCAGGCGATTTCCGGCCTTGAGGCCGAAGGAGAAGAGGACACTGACCAGCAGCAGCGACAGTGCGGCGATGCCTCGCAGGGTCAACCCGTCGTCCGCCGCGCCGGCAGGCAGGAAGGAAGCCAAGTAGTGGGCGAAACCCAGAGCGGATGCAGCGATGGGAGCGGTGAAACCGATAAAGAGCGACGACCAGCCGGACAGGAACGCCGCCATGGGCCCGAACGTTGGCCGCAAAAAGGCATACTCCCCGCCCGCGTGAGGATAGAGGACGCCGAGTTTCGAATAGCAAAGGGCCCCGACCAGGGCAAGGAGACCCCCGAGGATCCAGATTCCGATGAGCCAGGGCGACGCCCCGAGCCTTCCGGCGATGAGGCCGGAAGTCGTGAAGATGCCGATTCCCACGATATTTCCGATGACCAGGAAGGTCGAGGCGATCGGTCCCATTTCGCGGTACAGCGGCATACTCTTCGTCTCAGGCTTCGTTCAGGTTTCGATGATCGGGAACCTCCACATGAGCGGATCGATCCCGTAGCGCCCTTCGTTCTAGAGCAGTTCTTCGATAATCGATTCCAGGGTTTCGCGATCCTGGAAATTCACGAGGTGATGCCGGATCAGGCCCTCGCGGTCCACGAAGAACAGGGTGGGAAAGACATTGACCTGGCCGAAATTCCGGCGCGTAGCCGCGTCCAGATTCACCACCGGGAAGGTAATCCCCTCCTTCGCGACGTAATCGCGGCGGGCGGCGATGTCGGTTCCAATGCCGAGTACATCGTCGGCATTGAGCCCTACGAACTTGACTCCCCGTGAACCGTACTCCCGATTCAGTTGGGCCAGGATCGGCGCAATGCGGACGCAAGGCGGACATCCGGAGAACCAGAAGTAGAGAACGATCGGACTTCCCTTCAGTTCCGAACTCTTCAACAGGTCACCCTGCAGAGTCGGAAGCGAGAACTCAGGGAGTGGCTGTCCTTCCCACTCCGCCATCTTCACATCCGATCCCTTGGCCTTAACGAAAGCCTCGATCGTCGCGGCGTCGATCTCCTTGATCTCCCCGCTTGCTGTATCCCGCGTGAACATGTGGGGCACTCGCGGATCCTTTTCCATGAGGGACAGGAGCAGTGCAACGGACTTCTGTCCAATGCCGAACGACTCGGAGATTTCAGCCTGGGTCGGAATTTTGCCGGTGGACTGTTGCTGTGACAGCAAGAACTGGGGGATGGCAAAGAAGACCTCATAGAGGCGCCCCAGATAATTCCTTTCCTCGGCGCTGAAGGCACTGCTGTTGTACAGTTCTGAGAAGTTGATCCGGCCCTGCTGCTGATAGATCCGCCCTATCTTGGAGAGCACATCCGCCTCGAGATCGGCGGAGGGGCCGGCGAAGGCACGCAGGCCGGGAAGCAGAAGGAGGGCCAGGCAAAGGACGACACTAGTTCCAAGGTGGTTCGTTGTTCTCATGGTACTTCCAAGTATTATTCCAGAATCAGATAAGATTCGTGGATTGGGTCGATGGGTTCCTGGACAACTCCTCGATTCCGGTGCCGACCCCTGAATATTGGTGCCTGTACAGCGATAGAATGGAAAAGTCCGGAAAAGGCCATGGCCAAACGACTGAAGCCCGTTGCTGCGGTGAGCCGCGGCGAGATCACGGATGACCTCTCAGCGTTACTCGACATTCTGCCGCCCCACGTCCGGAAGATTGTCGAGGAAGAGACCGATCTCGAGAATCTGGTTGAGGTGATCCTCGATCTCGGGCGTCCTCCTGAGGCCCGCTATCCAAAGCGTGCCGTTTATCTGGACGAGTTCGAGGTGACGCGCGAGGACATTGAGCATGTCGTCAGCCGCGTCGGTGCTTTTTCGGGCGACAATCGGGCAGGGATTGAACGCACGCTCCACCGCATTAGTGCAATCCGAAACCGTCGCGGAGAGATCGTCGGACTGACTTGTCGAGTCGGTCGCGCGATCACCGGAACGGTGGACATCATCCGCGATGTCATCGAGTCCGGTGAGTCTCTTCTGCTGCTCGGTCCGCCGGGCGTGGGCAAGACGACTCTCTTGCGGGAGGCGGCCAGGGTTCTGGCTGATGAACTCGAGAAGCGGGTTGTGGTTGTGGATACGTCGAATGAGATTGCGGGCGACGGCGACGTTCCCCATCCGGCCATTGGTCACGCACGTCGAATGCAGGTCCCCTCTCCGGAACGACAGCACGCGGTCATGATTGAGGCGGTGGAGAATCACATGCCGGAGGTGATCATCATCGATGAGATCGGGAATGAGCTGGAAGCGCTGGCGGCGCGGACGATCGCTGAGAGAGGGGTTCAACTGGTGGCCACGGCCCACGGGATCACCCTGGACAATCTGATCATGAATCCTATCCTCTCCGATCTGATCGGCGGAGTTCAGCCCGTCATCCTTTCGGATGAAGAAGCACGCCGCCGCCGGACCCAGAAGACGATTCTCGAGCGAAAGGCGCCCCCCACCTTCGACATCCTGGTCGAGATCAAGGATCGGGACCGGCTGGCGATTTTCAGAGATCTGTCTCGCGTCGTCGATCAGTCCTTGGCCGGCATGCCCCTTCACCCGGAGGTCCGCGTTCGGGAAAAGGATGGCAGTTACGAGACCGAGGAGTCGGAAAGCCCGCCGGTGGGCGGAAAGCTGCCGGAAAGGGTCTTGGCGGAGGTCCAAGGTTGGCGTTCATCCCGGCCAGGGGGTCGCCTGCGACGGCCGGTCCGAATCTACCCGATTGGGATCAGTCGAACCCGACTGGACAAAGCGATTCGGGATCTGCATTCTCCTGTCAAACTGGCCGATCAGCCCGTCAATGCCGATGTCGTCCTGAGCCTGAAGGCTCAGCGGAAACGCGAGCCGAAGAAGCTCAAGCAGGCACTTGACCAGGGGGTCGAGTTCTACGTGATCAAGAGCAACACTCTGGCTCAGATCAAGGACTTCCTCTCCGACCACTTTCCGTCACGCCGAAGTCTGGACGAGCGGCAAGGATCCATCGAGTCTGCGCTCATGCAGGCGGAGGATGCGGTGGTACAGGTCCAGCGCAATGCTCAACCTGTGGAGCTGGCTCCGGAATCCTCCTATGTTCGGCGACTTCAACACGAACTCGTGCAGGACCATGGTCTGCGGTCGGAGAGCGTAGGGCGTGAGCCATTCCGGAGTGTGGTGGTGCTTCCGGATCGGGAACACTAGGCTGAGAAGGGGACGGTCCCGGGGAGCGATGATCACGGACGAATACGGACGAACACGGACGGACCGGGGGATCAGTCGGTGGTGCGGCGGAGTTCCGTGTTCGCCGCTAACCGTTCGAGTGGGTCCGTGACTATCCTATAACCCCCTTCGGCCGGGAGCGGCCTGCAGGTTCTGTCTGTTCCAGGCCGGTCCGGATTGAAAGGAGCTGATGCGATGGGGCACAACGGACTTCAACAGAGCACGGTCATCCTTCTAGCGTTGTTTCTGGTCGGTCTCGCCGGCTGTGCAAAGAACCCGGTCACCGGCGAAAGACAGCTCGCCCTGATATCCGAAAGCCAGGAAGTGGCTCTGGGTCGGCAGGCGAACAAGGAGGTCACGGCCCAATACGGCACCGTCGATGATCCCTCGCTCCAGCGCTACTTCAGTGATGTGGGGCAGAAGATAGCGGCCATCTCCGATCGTCCCGATCTCCCCTGGCACTTCGCAGTCGTCGATGATCCGGTCGTCAATGCTTTTGCCCTGCCGGGTGGATTCGTCTATTTCGCCCGTGGAATCCTGCCCTATATGAACAACGAGGCCGAGATGGCCGGAGTGCTGGGACATGAGATCGGTCATGTGGCTGCCCGGCACGCGGTTACCCAGGCCTCGAAGGCAGAGCTGTTCAGTCTGGGTCTGGGACTGGGGAGCATTCTCTCTCCAACCTTTCAACAGTTCAGCGGGCTCGCCCAGCAAGGTGTCGGGTTGCTCTTTCTCAAATACAGCCGTGATGATGAATCTCAGGCGGACCGGATCGGCGTTCGATACATGTACAAGGCGGGCTACGATCCGCGGGAACTGAGTGACTTCTTCACGGTCTTTCAGAAGCTGGAGGAGAAGAGCAAGGGATCCCTTCCGACATGGCTGTCGACTCATCCGGCTCCACCGGATCGAATCCAGAGGACCCATCAGCTTGCTGCTCAGCTCGTGTCGGAGTCCGGAGGGAGCAGCAGTCTCCAAGTCGGCCGAAATCAGTTCCTTCAGCAGATCGACGGCCTCGTCTACGGCGAAAACCCTCGGGAGGGATTTACCCAGGACGGGCATTTCTACCATCCCGATATGCAGTTCCAGTTGCGCTATCCGTCAGGCTGGCAGGTTTCGAATTCGAAATCGATGGTCACCTTCGTCGCACCCTCGGGTCGTGTGGGTATCCAGTTGGCGCTGGCGCCTGCCGAAGTTACCTCACCGAGAGCGCGAGCCGAAGAGCTGGCTCAGCAACCCGGTGTCCAGATGCAGAGCGGCGAATCCCAGCGGATTTCCGGTCTCTCGGCGTATGTTGCCCGATATCAGGTGACCGACCAGTCCGGCACGGTCGTTCAGGTTCTGGCCGGCTTCATCGACAAACGAAACCAAATCTTCGAAATCGTCGGGATAGCCGCACCTTCGGATTTCCGCCAGTACTCCAGTCAGTTCCGGGAAGTCATCGGCAGTTTCGCTCCTCTGAGTGATTCCCGGATCCTCGGCGTGCAGCCCGACCGCCTGGATCTTTACACGATCCAGCGCGGCGGGACGATTCAGGATGTGGCCGGACTTTTCCCCAATCCCCGTGTCGATGCCCGCCAGTTGGCCCTGCTGAATCGGGTGGGTCCGACCGAGTCGCTCTCCGCCGGGACCATCGTGAAGATCGTACGTTCCGGCCGCTGATAGGTGACACGCACGGAAGGCGATCGTAAGTACCTGCGAATAAAGTATTCAGGTCCGAGTCTGGCACTTTATTCGTCCCGTCCCCCCCGGCTTGGGCCGTCCTGAGAGCGGTGTCTGGCTTTGGGCGGGTGCCCAAAGCTCTCGGATGAAACGGCGCCGTTGGCGCCTCTCTTGCCGGCCTGCCGGGTGGAGCGGATTTGGTCCTGTAAATGAGGGTGGCCGGATGCGAGGTGCTCGGCAGGGCAGCGACTCGACAGCCGTACAGGGGGTCGCTCATTTCATTCGCGCTCTGATCTGCCCGCCGGCTCTCGTCTCACTTTCTCCCCAGTGTCTTTAGACTGCCCGGTCTACCGTGCTTCCGGCTTCCTCCCCTTGATCGCAAATCGAAAATCATGAATCTCAAATGTTCCCTCGCCCCCCGTCGTCTCGGAGCCGTCCCTCCAGTTTTCCGAGGAGTCCCAACAGCTGTTTCTTCTCGGCCGGCGAGAATCCGGAGAAGACCTCGGTCAGGAGCCGGTGATGCCGCCGGGCGGCCTTCTCGACCAGGGTCTTCCCGGCGGGAGTGAGATGGATCCGCACGACTCTTCGATCTCGGATCCCATGCTGCCTGGAGACCAATCCCTCCTGAACCAGTCTGCTCACCAGCCCCGTCACGTTGCCGGTCGTCACGAGCAGCTCCTCGGAGATCTTGCCCATCGGCAGGGCACCTTCTCGGCTCAGAATCCGCAGGACACCATATTGAGGTCCGGAGATCCCAAGGTCGCTCAGTTCTTCACGGCCTCGTCGGATCAGCAGGTTGAAGGTCCGGTAGAGCCTTGACCAAGTCTCGACAGCCAGCGGATCGATGGTTTCGCTCATATTAGATCTCCTCTCCGTGGTCGCGCGCGGCCTCCGCACTTCTCTGACGCCGCAAAACCTTCTGGCCCGGCAGCAGGAAGACGAACGGCAGAACTAAGAGAAACAGGGCCCCCATGAACAGCGACACATCGTTATAGGCCAACATCCTGGCTTGTCTGAACAGCCAGCCGTCGACGAGAGCGAGAAGTCTGTCTCTCGCTGGCTGTGCAGAGAGCCCTCCGAGCACCGAGGACGCATGATTGGCGAAATCCCGGAGAGCCTGATTGAAGATATTCACGTGAGACGTGAGATAGAGACGATGAATCGTGGTCCGGCGCTCGACGATGGTCGCGACCAGGGCGTAGCCGAGGTTGCCACCGACCCGGCGTGCCAGCGTATAGAGGCTCGATGCATCGGTCATGTCGGCTCGAGGAATCGAGCTGAGGGAAACCGTGCTCATCGTGACGAACATGAACGGCATGCCTGCTCCCATGAGCAGCAGCATCGGGACGAGATTCCAGAACCCGACCTCCAGGGACAGGGTCGCAAGTTCGTAATAGGAGACGATGATGATCACAGAGCCAAACAAGATCATGGCTCGTGGATCAACGCGGTTGTACAGCCAGCCGGCCAGCGGCATGAGCAGGAACAGCGTGATGACGCGGGGAAACAGAACCAGACCCGCCTGATAGGCCGGGTATCCCAGCAGGTTTTGAGTGAACTGCGGCAGCACGAAAGTCGTGCCGTAGAGAGCGATGCCGAAGACCAGTCCCATGGCCGACCCGACCGCAAGGGGTCTGTTGGCGAGGAGCCGAAGGTTCACCACCGGCTCGCTCGACCGGAATTGCTGGACGATCAGTAGGATCAGCGTCGCGATCGCGACAATCGTGCCGGCCGTAATCCAATGAGACTCGAACCAGTTCTCCTGTTGGCCTCGTTCGAGCACCAACTGCATTGAAGTCAGACCGATCGTCAGGAGCGCGATTCCGGTCCAGTCGATCTTCTTCACACCCCGCTTCAGGTAATGCGGATCCTCGACGAACGTCGCGATCATCAGTATCCCAACGATGGCAAAGGGAATATTGATGAAGAAAACCCAGGGCCAACCGTACTGCTCCGTCAGCCATCCTCCCAGGACCGGCGCCACCCCGGGTGCGAGAACGACGCCCATCCCGTAGACCGCCATGGCCATTCCCTGTTCTTCGGGAGGAAAGGTCTCTCGCAGAATCGCCTGCGAGATCGGGATCAGGCTGCCTCCACCGATTCCCTGTATCACTCGAAAGAAGATCATCTGGCCGAAAGTCTGGGACATTCCCGCCAGCATCGATCCAATCGAGAAGAGGCCGAACGAGAGCAGATAGAGGCGCTTACGTCCGAGCAGGGCGCTCCACCAGCCGGCCATGGTCAGCATCACGATCTCTGCAATGCTGTAGCTCGTCGCGACCCACGTGATGGCCGACAGCGAGGCCCCGAAGCTCCCCATCATGTGCGGCAGTGCCACGTTGACGACAGCCACATCCATAACGGCGAGAAAGGTCCCAAACAGCACGCTGGCCGCTATGAGCCATTTGCGGGTTTCGCTCACAGACCGCCGGCCTCCCGCTTCGGAGAGGGCGCTGCGGCCTGGAGTGGAGCACCGCTCTGGTCTCGGATATCGACCGTAGCCGTAATCGACATTCCGATCCTTAGCAGGAAGTCCGGAGAAGGTATCTGATCGAGGGCGATGCGGACCGGCACACGCCGGGTCACCTTGATCCAGTTGCCGGTCGCGTTTTCGGCGGGCAGCAGAGAAAAGGCGTCACCGGTGCCCGAGCTGAAACTCTCGATATGACCCTGGTACGGGTGATCGGGATACGAATCTGCGACGATTTCAACGGGCTGCCCAATGCGCAGCAGGTCGAGCTGATTCTCCTTGAAGTTGGCTTCGATCCAAACATCGTGAAGCGCCACGATGGCCAGGAGCGGAGAACCGACCGAGACATAATTGCCGACGTCCACACTCTTTTTGCTCACGTACCCGTCGATGGGAGCACGGATCTCGGAATAGGAAAGGTTGAGTTGCGCCTGGTGCAGCTGAGCGCGTGCTTGTCCGAGCTGAGCCTCGGCAAGTTTCGCCTGGTGCTTCTGCACTTCCGTGGATATTTCACCGGTCGTCGCCTGCGAGATCTCCGCCTCCACCTGATCCCGCTGGGCGCGCGTGGCGGCCAGCTCCTCCTGCTTTGACTCGATGGCCGCCTTCGCCACGCGATACTTTGCCGTCGCCACATCGAGCTGAGTGGAGGCTTGATCGACCTGATCCTGGGAGATGGCTCCTCGTTCCAGCAGAATCCGGTAGCGGGACAGGCTGCGCTCCGCGTTCTTCATGACGGCCTCATCGGCGGCGATCTCGTCTTTGGTCTCCTGGAGCGCTGCGGCAATCGACTGGAGCTGCTTCTCCAGAACGGCGAGCTTGGCACGGGCCTGTCGCACGACGGCGCCCGTCAAATCCCGGTTGTAGGTTACCGAAGTCCGAGCCGCGTCGAGACGGGATTTCGCCATATCGACCGTGGCCTGAGCTTCTTCCACAGCGACTTGAAAAGGGACGGGGTCGAGGCGGACCAGGACATCGCCCTTTCGGACCGGCTGATTGTCGTCGATGAACACCTCGATGACCCGGCCCTCGACCCGGGGAGCGACCGTGGAGATCGTCCCGTGGACGTAGGCGTCGTCGGTAGACTCGTGGACGCTGGCGTATTCCCACCAGCGGTAGGCAACGACGACACCCGCCACAACGACGGCTACGAGGAGGACGCGAAGCAGAATCCCTCTCAGTGACCTGCCGCCGGTTCGGGAATCTGAGCTCTCGCTGTCCCGTGCTTCGAGCGGCGCTTTGCGCGGCTCACGACTCTCCTGTCTTGGCTCATTCAAATCGGCCATAGTCACCCCTTGCTTTAGAGATGAGTATTTTACATCTAAAGTTTCTGCGGTGGGGAACACGGACACACGGACCGACACGGACGAGCAGGGACGATCACGGACGAGCACGAAAGGTCGATGGTGGGCACGGGCGGACGCCGACAGGCGCGGACAACCGGTCAGGAAAGCACGGGCAAGCTTCGACGACGTCTGGACGGGCGCGGAACTCTTCCGGACCACCGCCTCATCTTCAGCTCTCCGTCCGTGATCGTCCGTGTCAGTCCGTGTTCGTCCGTGTGTCCCATTCCCATCAGGCCCGGTTGATGGCGTCGATCAGCTCCCTCAACCGGCCGAAATGGTATTGATCGAAATGAAGTGCAAGGCGGGGTAGTTCGAGGACTTCGCGCTCGTCGTCTTCCTCGGGGTGAGGTTCGGTGGCCTCAATTCGCCCGCCGGCGAGGATGTCGGAGAATCGGCCGTTGAGACGATCGATGTGAGTTGCGGACAAGGGGCCGTTCATTCGGATGATGAGGAGCTTTCGGCCTTCGACGTAGCGTAGCGAATGGTAGCGGTGATAGAAACGCCGGATCGACGCGCAGGCCCTCTCGGGAGTCCGGGTGAGCTCAAAGAGCTTGAGATCCTCGGGCGAGATGAAACCCTGACCGACCAGGCTCGTGCGAACGAAGTCGAGCCACTTCTCCCAGTAGTTTCTTCCTGCCGGGTCGAGCAGGACCGCCGGCTTGGGATCACTTCTTCCGGTCTGAAGAAGCGTCAGCGTCTCGAATCCCTCGTCGAGGGTCCCAAACCCCCCGGGCATCAAGATAATGGCATCCGATTCCTTTACGAAGAAGAGCTTGCGGGTAAAGAAATAGCGGAAATTCATAAGCTTGAAGTCCCCTTCGATGGTCGGATTGGCATGCTGTTCGAAGGGGAGTTGGATATTCAAGCCGATACTCCGCTCGCGGCCGGCGCCCTGGTGGGCTGCACCCATGACTCCATCACCCGCTCCTGTGATGACCATGAAACCAGCCTTTGCCAACAGACGACCCAGTTTCTGGGCCGCCTTGTATTCGGGGTCCGAGGGCTGTGAACGGGCGGACCCGAAGATGCTGACCTTGCGGTGTCCCCGCAGTCGGGAAAAGACTCGAAAGGCATGCCGCATTTCCTTGACGGTCGTCCGCAGAATCTTGAGGTCGCCCCGATCGGCCCCATCCTCGAGGAGCTTGACTCCCGTTACCAGAATCTCGCGCACGAGTTTTCGGTCCTCGTGAGCGGGAGCACGGTCCATGAGTGTGTCGATCAGAGAGGACAGCTCGGAGTCGTGAACATCGAAGGGGGTTCGTCCCGCATTTGCCTTGTGCATAATGTGTCCACCAGTATACGGGGAAATGGACAGGGGCGAACACGGACCATCATGGACGAACAGCGGTGGTCACGCGGTGGACCGTCGGGCCGAACTCCACGCAGGTCCGTGCAAGTCCGTGTTCGTCCGTCTAGTCCCCATCGAAATCGTAAATCTCTCGTTCTTCCCCTATACTTTCTTCGTGGAGAGAGAGCCCGATCACTGGGAGAATCCGGTCAAAGCAAAGCTCCGGGAAAGCAGGCCCGTCTTCGGCGCCCACATCACGGTTCCTTGCGTCGAGACAGCGGCGATGCTCGCCGATACCGGGTTCGATTTCCTGTGGATCGAGATGGAGCACAGCGCCATCACCCTGGAAACAGCGCGGAATATCATCCTGGCCACTCGCGGTCTGAAGGCTGTTCCGTTCATCCGCGTCCCACAGAATGAACTGTGGCTCGCCAAACGTGCGCTGGACATCGGCGCGCTCGGCATCATCTTTCCCTTCACCTCAACCGCCCAGCTTGCTCGTCAGGCGGTCGCAGCCTGTCGCTACGGACCCGAGGGGCGGCGGGGCGTCGGACCTGCGCTGGCTTCCTTCCGGTGGCCGGCTCCCGATGAAGGTTATCCCCGCTTTGCCGACCGAAACGTGGCTGTGATTCTGATGATCGAGACCGGCGAGGCCGTTCGCAACATCGATGAGATCGCTTCGGTTCCCGGGATCGATGCGCTCTACATCGGTGTCAACGATCTCTCCTACTCTCTGGGTTATGGCGGACAGTTCGAACACCCGGTCGTGCGTGAGGCCATCGACACGATCGTTGCCGCGGCACGGCGCAGCCGACTCCCCGTCGGGAGGCCCGGACCCACGGCCGAAGCCGTGCGGGGGTTTCTGGCCGCGGGTTTTCGAATCTTCCAGAGTCCGAGGGATACGAGCATGCTGCGGACAGCGGGGCAGGCGTATCTCCAGCAGAGTATCAGTGACCCCGGCCAGGGCCGGTCCGAGTAACCAGTCGGCTCCACTCCTTTTTCCCGGCCTATCCGTAGTTACCCCGTAGAGACACGGGGCAAGATCCTCAGAATCCCCGGATGTAATTGCCCCCCGGTGTCTTCAGAATCCCACCATCACCCTCAGGTTCGGTGGAATCGACCGGTCAATGACGGGAGGACAAAGCCATGGAAGCCAAGAACTTCAGAGCCGGCTGGATTGTTCCCTTGACCCTTTTCGTCCTCGCCGGCTGCGGCGGGACCTCAACGGATCAGGAACAGATCGCGCCCCTGGATCTCACACCGGGACAGCTCACGGCCTCGCAGAGGTGCGGTTCGTGCCACAAGGACATCTACGCAGTCTGGCGAAGTTCGATCCATGCGCGTGCGGCCTCGACGCCGGTCTTTCTGGAAGCCTACGACGAGGCCGTCAAGCAGACCGGAGATACGGCCCGGCAGCTGTGCCTGCGCTGCCACGCACCCTCTTCGGTCGTGACCGGAAACCTCGTCCTTTCCGAATCGTTCAATCAGGAAGGAGTCAACTGCGACTTCTGCCACTCCCTGGTGGGGCTGAATCCCGCCAACCCGCTCGCACCCTTCAAGCTCGACGTCGGGGGTGCCAAGTACGGTCCTGTCAAGGATGCTCAGCCGAAAGGCCATCCCGTGGCGTACTCGGAATTCCACACCAGCGCCGAACACTGCGAAGCCTGTCACGAGTACCAGAATCCGGCCGGGGTCCCGCTTCTGTCGACCTACTCCGAATGGCTCGACTACAGGAAGGGAGGGGGCGAACGCACCTGTCAGGAATGCCACATGCCACTGGTGGTTGCCAGTGTCGTCGATCCGAAGGTGCTGCGTACTCGGAATGCCTTCGTCAACCTTCACAGCATGCCTGGAGGGCATTCTCTGGCCCAACTGGTCAAGGCCTTGCGCCTGCACATCGAGGGGGTCCGGCGCGACGGTGACAAAGTCCGCGTGAAGCTGAGTCTCAAGAACTCGGGAGCGGGCCACGCGGTTCCCACCGGCAGTCCGACACGCAAGATCCTGCTGGACGTCACCGCAACCGCAGGCAATGGAGTCGTCGCCAAGCAGCAGTACACCTTCCAGAAGGTTGCACTGGATGCGGAGTCCAAACCGATCATGGACGATGCCCGAATGTTTCTCGCGACTGCACGCATCGGAGACGACACGCGGATCGCTCCAGGCGAAGAGAGGACCATCGAGACCTCGTTCACGCTTCCGGAGAACGAGAACGTCGAAGTGCGTGCAACTCTGACCTATCTCTATTCACCCCACAACCGTCCGGAGACGGAGACGCGGCTCGAATTTCTCTCCGAAAAGAAGCAATTGGTGGTCGCCTATACCCGTTAAACGAAGGAGATCGAGACCACGACAGAGAGGAAGGAGGAATCCTTGGAGCGGGACGTACCCAACACAAGACGCAGGAACATCGTGAACTGGTTGCTGGGTGGATCGGTCGCAGGACTGGTTGCATCCGTAGTCTACCCGCTGGCGCGCTTCGTCAGTCCGCCTGAGGTGCCGGAGGCGGCCACGGATCAGGTCGAAGCCGGTACGACGAATGATCCGGAGTTGCTCGAGAAAGGCTTCAAGATCGTTCGGTTCGGTGTGCAGCCGGTCATTCTGATCCGTGTCGCCGAAGGTGACTTTCGCGCCTTTTCCGCCACCTGCACCCATCTCGACTGCGTCGTCGAGTATCTGCAGAACAAGAAGCGCATCCACTGCAACTGTCACAACGGTGAGTACGATCTGTCCGGCCGCAACGTGTCGGGTCCCCCGCCGAGACCCCTGAAACCGTACACGGTGAACATCGTGCGAAAGAGCGGGGGCGCGCCGTCTTCCCTCGTTATCCTGAGGAGCTGAACATCATGCCCATGCAGGTGCAGTCCGTCTACGCCTGGCTCCGCGCCCGGCTCCCCCTCGATAGTGTGCTGGACCTTGCCGAACACAAGACCGTACCGGTTCACCGCTACTCGATCTGCTACTACCTCGGCGGAATGACGTTGTTCTTTTTCTGCGTTCAAGTGGTGACGGGAATCCTGCT
>JARRKC010000019.1:0-83037 GCA_037388505.1 Acidobacteriota bacterium
TCCAAAACCGGGTCAGTAGCGTTCACGTCTTCACCTTCTATCCATAGAGAGCCCGTTCTGAAGCCGAAACTCAAAAGTCCTTCGGGATCTCCTCCCTGATTTTGAGTTCTCGGTTCCTGAACGGCTCTATTACTAGTGCAGGTCCACCGGAGATGTATTGGTGGACTCTCTGGAAGGCCGGCAGGTTTCGCAAGAGAGGAAGTGACAGTGTGATGGATACCGGACAATGCCGACGGTCTCTTGAAGCCGTGAGGTTCCCTTGGTTTTGTTGGGATACCGGGATCGGCATGGGTCTGCGGAGTTACGCGTGAATGGTTGACGAGGACGTTCTGACGTATGAGGAGGCTGCTCGGTTACTGCGCGTCTCAGAGCGAACCCTCGAACGTTGGGTGGCAGAGAATCAGGTGCCGTACGTGCGGCTACCGAAGCGAGGTTCATGGGCGAGCGTCCGGTTTCTTCGTTCCCATTTGGTCCGGTGGCTTGAGAAGCGTTCTGAGAAGCCGGTAGGATGGCGTGGTCGCATGTCACCTCCTGGAAAGGAGGACCAATGACCAAAACGAAAGGAGTCTACCTGCGCAACGGCATCGCCTACATCAGGTTTGAAGATGAACGGGGCCGCGACGTGCGGGAAAGCACCGGCCAGGGCAGCGTTCGAGCGGCGGCGAAGATCCTCGCCAAACGGAAGACGGACGTGGCACTCGGCAAGCATTTCCGCACGAGGCGATTCGCCCGCGTCCGCTTCTCTACGCTCCGTGCGGAGTGGTGGGAGCACCACGGACAGAAGACTCGAAGCAGCTTCTCTTACTTGTTGCCGCGGATCGATGCGGCGTTCGGGGGAAAGAAGGCGCGTTCGATTACGAGTGACGACGTCCAGTCGTTCCTCGACGGGCTGTCCGAGGCGCTTTCAGCCTCCTCGGTGAACCATCACCGGACGATTCTGAACAGCATCTTCAACTGGGCCATCAGGCGGGACAAGTATGACGAGAACCCCGTCAGGGGTGTGCGCCAGTTCCAGGAACCGCCGGGCCGAAACCGGATCCCGAGCCGGGACGAGTTCCAACGACTCCTGGCCACTGCCAAGGCGACCGACCTCGAGGTGTATGTGTTTCTCATCGTCGCCACGACGACGACCCTGCGGAAGGGCGAGATCCTCCAGCGACAATGGAGCGAGGTTGTCCTCGACAGCACGCCGCACGTGAGGATCCCAAAGACGAAGAACGGGCGGTCAAAGACCGTACCGTTGCCGGGCGTGGCCGTGGAGGCGTTGAAGCTCCTGCCGAGCTACAACAGGCGCGACTACCTCTTCCCGAGCACGCCCACCGGACGGCACCCGAACCCACGGACGCCGCACGTCTGGGACCTCGGGCCCCGCTTCCGCGACGTTCGCAAAGCGGCCGGGGTCGAAGGACTCCGCATCCACGACCTCCGGCACGCCGGCCCGAGCATCCTCCTCGAGCTCGGCATCGCGGACAGCATCGTCCGCAAGGTGACGGGGCACCGGAGCCGCGAACTCGAACGGTACCAACACCTCAGCCCGGAACTCCGCAAGCAGACCGTGGAACTCATCGCGCAAGCTTTGATTGGCACACCTACCGGCACACCAAGGGAAGCGGAAGAAGAGGAAGTTGCATGACTCCTGACAGCCATGCATTCTCAAGGGGTTATGGCGGGGCCGACGAGACTCGAACTCGCGACCTCCGGCGTGACAGGCCGGCGTTCTAACCAACTGAACTACGACCCCGCAAACCTTCCCGCCTGATGGGCGGGACATTCTAACCAAACTGCACTGCGAACTCGCGACCTTCCCGCCTGCGGGCGGGACGTTCTAACCAACTGAACTACGACCCCGCTCGGTCGGAAGACGAGATTATAGTCTAAAGGCAATTCGGGGAGCAAATGCCTTTGCGACTGGGACTTCAACCTTGGCGGCTCAGGCGACACATTGAACTGGCGCGTTTCTCCGGGTTTGGGAGACCGGAGACAGACCCGCTTTGGCTGCCACTCTTCCGGCAACGGTTGGATCCGGCCCGTGAGGACGGGTATCCTCGGTTTCAGACTACTTATCCGTATCCGCAGGTTCGAACTGGAATTGTGTGTCGAGGATACAGGTAAGCCGAGAATGACTCACCCTTGGAACTCCCCCTGCCCTAAGAGAATCGCCCCCCTTTACTGCTGGCCGTCAACGACGACACCGTCACGAGGCTTCAACGAGCACTCTCGCGACCCGGCGTTGGGTGCGCAAGGTGTCATTCAGTCTCTGGCGTATCGCCGTGTAGTCGACATCCGCCAACTGGCACCAGTACGGGAATCCGTCATCATCACTGCGGATCCACTCGATCGCCTTCTTCTTGAGCTGGCTGTAATCCTTCCGGGAGGTTTCCTTCACAAGCACCAAATCAATGGCAGCTTCATGCCAGGCTTGCTTCAGAATGGCGACCGCGAGGTTTCGTTCGGAGCGGAAGTCGGGTTGGTACCGTTTCACTACAGAAGAGCCACTTGAGAAACCCTTAAAAGCCACCGCGGTATGATAGCACAGGGTTTCTGAAAGCCGAAGGAAAAATTTCAATGCGGGAGCACACTTACATGGGCCCCGTGGAACCAGGGTGTGCCGTGGGATTGCCGGGTTTCTCGAAAAGGGGCGAGCGGGGCGAGGGCTAGGCTCTGTCTGGCTCGGGGCTCTATGAACTTTGCCTATTCCCTACGTAGATTACCTTGGGGTGCCTAGGCCAACATCCTAAGTTGTGTCAACTTTTTCCATTGGGGGGCTGCGGCGTCCACGGGGTTGCTCGAGGGGTGTTCGACCGGGGTGGTCGAACACCCGAGGATGTCCTACGCGGCTCGTCGACGGTGCCGCGTTTGGAGAGGTGGCGCCGAGGATGGTTGTTCGGGGCAGCTAGACAACCTGGAAGGTTGTCTTACCCGGCGAGACAACCAGTGACGGATGTCCTACCCGGCGGGGACGGTTGCCGTGCACGGATTGACTTGGGTGTTGGGGCGACCCTATCCTCTGAGCATGTCGCCGGGACCCTCTGTCGCCGATTTCCAGCGCCTCCCCTTTCGTGAGGGTGAGCCAATCTTCATCATCGAACCGCAGGGGCAGAGGCACTTCCTGAAGCTTCGCAGCGGCCACAAGTTCCATCACGTGCGGACCGGTCATCTCGCCCATGACCGGATCATCGGCCAGCGCCCCGGCGCGCTGATCCTGAGCGAGACCGGAGAAGGTGTCGTCTGCCTGCGCCCGACTCTGGAGGACTACATCTACAAGGGGCTCAAGCGAAGAACGTCCATCATCCATCCGAAAGACCTCGCGACACTGGTGGTCCGGGGGGACATCTACTCGGGAGCAAGAGTCCTCGAGGCCGGCATCGGTTCGGGATCCTCCTCCATCTTCCTGCTCCGACACCTCGCTCCGGGAGGACTGCTCATCTCCTACGAGCGCCGTCCTGAATTCATCGAGAACGCCCTCGCCAATATCGCCGATTTCCACGGCCTCTACGGCGACCCGGGGACCGAACACCGGATCGTGGAAGGGGATATCTACGATTCGATCGATGCCCAGGATCTGGACCTCGTTCTGCTCGACGTGCCGGAGCCTTTCCGCGCCGTGGACGCCGTCTGGCAGGCACTGCGGGCCGGCGGGACCCTCCTGTCCTGGCTTCCTACCGTCACGCAGGTCTACGGGCTGGTTCGCCAGCTGCAGGAGCAGCCCCACTGGGCGGTCATCGAGACACGGGAGACCTTGGAGCGAAGCTGGGAAATCGCCGAAAACGCCATGCGGCCGTTCCATCGGATGGTCGGGCATACCGGGTTTCTCATTCGGGCGCGGAAGCTGGAGGCTGGAAGCTACGGATAGAGGCGCTCGATGAGCCACTCGTCTTCTCCCCGGCGGCGGTAGACGAAGCGATCGTGCAGGCGATTTTCCCGGCCCTGCCAGAACTCGATCTTGTGAGGATGGATCCGGTAGCCGCCCCAGCTCGGGGGCATCGGAATGTCCTTTCCTTTGAACTCCGCGTCAGCCTCCGCCAGACTCTCCTCCAGGAACCGGCGTGATTCCACGACCCGACTCTGATGGGAGATGAGTGCCGCCAGCCGACTTCCCCAGGGACGCGAATCGAAATAGGTTCGCGAGAGTTCCGCATCCACCAGCGCCGCCTTGCCTTCGATCCTGATCTGGCGGTTGAACTGGGCCCAGTAGAACACCAGCGCGACCTGCGGATTCTCGTTCAGATTCATGCCCTTGACGCTCAACGTGTCCGTGAAGAAAACAAAGCCTCGATGATCGAAATGCTTGAGGAGAACATACCGGGCCGAGGGGCGACCCATCGCGTCGGCCGTCGCCAGCACCATGGCATTGGGGTCCACGACCTTGTGCTCCGCAGCTTCGTCGAACCAGCACCTGAATTGCTCGATCGGATCCGGATGGAGGTCCTGACGACACAGCGGGCGGCCTTCGTACTGCCTTCTCAGATCCGCGTTGAAGTGCATGATTCTATGGTAGTACAGGATGACCGGATCGGATGCCAGCGAATAGGGTGGGGACGTCACCAGCGAATCTCGTGGGTCTTGCGAATCTTGTTTTGAGTTTGCCAGCGAATCGTGCGGATCCCGCGAATCAAACCCAGGCTTTGTCAGCGAATCGTGCGAGTCCCGCAAATCGAGCCGTCGGGGGGCCAGCGATTTGCGCCAGTCTCGCGTATCTTGGTTCGGTTCTGCCAGCGAATCGTGCGAGTCCCGCGAATCAAACCCAGGCCTTGCCAGCGAATCGTGCGAGTCCCGCGAATCGAGCCGTCGGCGGGCCAGCGAATTGCGGGAGTCCTGCGAATCGCGCTCTGAGTTGGCTAGCGAATCGTGCGGATCCCGCGAATCAAACCCGGGGTTTGCCGGCGAATCGCGCAGGTCTCGCGGATCGGAGAATTGACACGTCCGGTGTGTGAGCTCTGATGGACGAGGTGGACTTGGTAGAGAGCGGCCGACCCCCTTTGGGCGGGAGGTGAGAGCCAGAAACTCCAAAAGCGGAGTCGCGGTCATCAAGGCGTGGAGAACTGATTTCACGCAAAGAACGCAAACATCGCCAAGGTCCCCAATGGCTCCCAAGCAAAGAAATCCTTGGCGTCGGTTGCGTTTTTGCAGCTTTGCGTGGAGTCAGCTCTGACCGGCTTGGCATGTGGCCGAGCTTTCGGCAATCGATGTTGTGCACATCTGCAACCCGGCCGCCAAAAGAGGAGTTTCTGGAAAGGACACGGGTGACCGGAAACAGCGTTCCACCCTCTCGTGCGGGGGAGGTTGGAGTCCAGGCTGAACAACGCTCGCGGAGTCACGGCCTCAGGCCAGGACAGGCGAGGACGCCTATTGTGTTCACGCTCCCGTCCTCTCGTTCTCCCGTCCTCCGGTTCTCCCGTCCTCCGACGTCCCGTCTCCTACGACCGATCCCCGATCTCTCCTTCTCTCGCCGCGGCGGGCTGGCAGCCTGCCTGACTCACCAGGCCTGCAGCCTGGACTACTTTGGCCGCCGGAGAGCTGGACCGCCAGAGCCGTCGGGCTCCTTCAGATAGATCGTCCATCAAAGTGTAGTAGGTCGGCAGGACCACCAGCGTGAGGATCGTCGAAGCGATCAGCCCACCCATCAGCGTTCGCGCCATCGGGAAATAGCGCAAATCGAACAGAGAGCTGTCGCCCACCGCCAGAGGAGTCAGGCCTACCACCGTCGTGGCGGCCGTCATCAGGATCGGACGAAAGCGCTCCCGGCAGCCCGCCAGGATCGCCTCGGCTCGAGACAGCCCCGCCCTGCGCAGGTTGTTGATGTGATCGATCAGCACGATTCCGTTGTTCACGACGATGCCGATCAGAATCAGGATCCCGATCTGAGCCATGATGTTGAACGGCGTCCCGGTGATCAGCAGGAACCAGGCCACTCCCACGAAGGCGAACAACAGGGAAATCATGATCGAAAAGGGATGCACCAGGGACTCGAACAGCGACGCCATCACGAAGTAGACCATGAACAGGGCGAGCAGAATATTGAACAGGAACTCCTGGTCTTCCTGTCCCGACCGCAACGTCCAGAAACCGAAGCTCCAGCTGTAGCCGTCCGGGAAATCCATAGTGTCCATTGTCTCGGTCACCAGCTTCTTGCCCGTTTCTTCCTGCTCTCCCGAGTAGTTGCACCACATTTCGGTGTACGTACGCCGATCCTCGCGCTGAATGACCCCGGGGGTGCGCTCGATCCTCAGATCGGCAACTTGAGAGAGGAGAATCTGTTCGCCGTTGGGCCCGCCGCCGACCACCATCGACTCCAGATCCTGCAGATCTTCCCGGTCACCCGGCTGCAGCTTGACCCAGATGTTGACCTCTCCGTCGTTGGTCTGAAACCCTCGGATTTCCCTTCCTCTGAGAACGATCCCCAGAACGTTGGAGACGGACTGTGGAGACACGCCATAGTGCCGTGCCAACTGCCGATGCAGAACCAGCTGCACCTCCTGCTGGCCGCTGTCGAGCGCGGTATGAATCTCGGAGAACTGATCCGTCTGCTTCAGCCGCCGCCGGGCTTCCCGAGCCAGTTCCATCAGCTTGGCCGGATCTTCGCCGTAGAGGCTGACGCCGATCCAGTTTCGGTTCTCGCCGCCTTCCTGATTTCCGAGCCGGATCTGGGCCCCGGGGATGACCGGCAGACCCTCGGAGATCTTGTGGCGGATCTCGCGCAGATCCTCCAACCGAATGTTCTCCTTGTCGAAGTAGATCCGGGTCGCGGCCTCATTGTTCTCGTAGTAGCTGTACACATCCTTGATGTTGAAAGTCTTCTGGTTCTCGCGCAGATAGGCCTCGACGGGGTTGACGAAATCCTGCTCGATTTTGGCGTAGTGATAGTTCTCCGTGAACTCGTATTGAATCTGCAGGTCCGTCATTTCCTCGGCATCGTACGAGTTGTCGGGAAGCTGGGCCAGCACGTAGAACGAAGCGACAACGACGATGGGAACCACGACCAGGCCGACGGCATACCGGTGTTTCAACGTCCAGGACATGACCCGCAGGTAGTGATCCACGACGCTGCGGCGCGACCCGGAAGCGGCCCGTCCCCGCCTGGCCGCCCACCAATCCCGCAAACGGCTCAATTGACGGATCGTCCAGTCGTCCGCGCCTCCGGTCTTGGCGCTCAGCAGCTTGCCGGCGCCCATCGGGATCAGGGTCAGCGAAATGAAGAGCGAGCAGAAGAGCGTGATCATGATGGCCACACCGGTCTGGGCCAGGAAGATCGTCAGGTTGGTCTCCTGACCAAAGACCAGGGGGACGAAGATGATCACGGAGGTCAGGGTCGCCGCGACGACGGCTCGGATCACTTCCTGGGTGCCGGCGCAGGACGCCGCAACCCGCTCCTCGCCCTTCTCGAGCTTCTGGAAGATCGATTCGAGCACCACCACGGCATTGTCGACGAGCATGCCCGTTGCCAGCATCAGCCCCATCATCGACAGCACGTTCAGGTCGTAGCCGAGCAGATAGAGAAAACCGATGGCGGAGACGATCGAAAAAGGAATGGCCAAACCGATGAGCAGAGTCGCTCCGATGCGACGCAGGAACAGAAACAGGACCACGACGGCGAGTCCCGCTCCCACCAGGCCGGCATTGAGCAGGCCGGAGAGCGACTTGGTGATTTCGTGTCCGGCATTGTGCCAGACCAGGACCTCGATACCTTCGAGAACGGGATCGTTGTTGAGGTCCTGAATGCGTGCCATGACCCGGTCGACGGTGTCGACGGTATTGGCGTCCGATGCCTTGCGGATCTCCAGAGCAATGGCGAATTCGCCGTTCAGATGGCGTCCCATCGTCGGATCCGGCTCTTTCAGCATGACCGTCGAAATGTCGCCCAGAGTCAGACCGCGCTCATTGATCGGAAACGCGCGAAGCTGCTCGAGCGATGCTACGGCGCCTTTGCTGATCACGCGGAAGCGGCTGTCCGAGTCATCCAGCTTACCGAGCGTCAGGTTGAGGTTGGCGCTGTCGAGACGACGGAAAAGCGCGTCGACGTCCACCGAATATCTCTTGATGGCGTCGAGCTTGAGGTAGATATCGACTTCCCGTGGATCCACGCCTCCGATCCCGACTTCGGCCACACCGGGAACCGCCTCGAGGGGCTTCTTGATGCGGGCTTCCAGCAAATCGTAGGCGCCGCGCAGATCCTGATGGGAAGCGATGCGCCCTTCGATGATGGGAATATCGTTGGTGTTGAAGTTCTGAACCAGGATCCGGTCCACGTCATCGGGAAGGTCCACCCGGGCGCGCTCGACGAGTTCACGAGCCTCGGAGCGCAGGATGTCGACGTCCTTGTCCCAGGGGAAGGTCATCTGTACGACGGCCCGGTCCGCATTCGACCAGGAGGTGATCCGCTCGACGTAGGGAAGCGTGCTCAGGGCCTCTTCGAGCGGCCGGGTGATCGACTCCTGGATCTGCTCCGGCGTGGAGTTCGGATAGGGCACGACGACCACGATCTCCGGCGCATTGATGCTGGGGAACAACACCAGGGGGATCTTGAAGATCGAGACGATGCCCAGCAGCAGGAACGAGACCAGGATCATGCAGATCGTCACCGGATAGCGGATGGAGAATTCCGAGAGACGAAAGGCTCGTCCCGTTTCCTGATCGTTTCGACCCGTGAAGTTCACCATCGCTCACTCTCCCAGGGACGGCTGCAGGCCGTCGTGCAGTTCGGGTGAAACGGCGTCGCCCTGGAGCGGTTCGCTCAGAGGATCCGCAGCGTAGACCTTGCGGTCGATCAGATCGTAGACGACGGGAATGAAGACCAGGGTCAGCAGCGTCGAAAAGATCAGGCCTCCCATCACGGTGATGGCCATCGGAGCCCTCACTTCGGCGCCTTCGCCCCAGCCGAGCGCCATGGGGATCAGTCCCAGGACCGTGGTCAGCGTGGTCATCACGATGGGCCGGAGGCGCACCTGCCCGGCCTCCATCAGGGCCTTGCGTCGCGGGACGCCTTCGGCCCTCAATTGATTGGTGTAGTCGATCAGGACGATCGCATTGTTGACCACGATCCCGGCCAGGATGATCACACCGAGGAAGACCATCACGCTGACCGTCGTCCCGGTGATCCACAGGGAGAAGATGACCCCGATGACCGCCAGCGGGACGCAGAACATGATCACGAAGGGGTGGATGAGAGATTCGAACTGCGACGCCATGACCAGGTACACGAGAAAGACAGCCAGGCCGAATGCGAAGATCAGACTCCAGTAGCTGGCTTCCAGTTCTTCGTTCTGACCGGCCAGCACGACCAGCGTGTTGACCGGGATCTCACTGCGCAGAGCGCCGAGCCGCTCCCGGATCTCAGCCGAGACCGTACTGAGGTCCCGACCACTCAGATTCGCGGAAACGATGGCGGCCCGCTGGCTGCGGATTCGACGAATCTCGCTGGGTCCGCGCCCCAGACGGACGTCGGCAATCGAATCGAGTCGAATGGGTACGATGTTGGCGGGCGGCGCCACCTGGGCGCTGGAGGCGGTGGCCTGCGCTCGGCTGTCGAAACGGCCCGCCGTCATGGAGGCGACGTTGACCGTCAGACTCTTCAAGTCTTCGACGGTGCTGCGATCGCTCTCGCCAGCCCGCACCAGCATGTCGATCTGCTTGTCGTCTTCCCGAAAGCGGCTCGCCACGTCGCCGCGAATCTTGTTCCGCAGGATCCCGGCGATCTGGTTTTCCTCGAGCCCCAACCGGGCCAGACGGAGACGGTCGAAGATGACGTGGATCTCGGGATCACCCAGTTCGGTCGTCGTCTTCACGTCCGTCAGACCGGGGATCGTCTCCAGTTCGCCCATGACCTTGGTCGCCACATCGCGCAGGTTGTCGAGACTGTAGGCATAGATTTCGATTTCGATGGGCGTGCGGAAACTGAACAGCGTGGGCCGCTCGAATTTGTAGGTCACTTCCGGTTGCCGGTGGAGCTCCTGCCGGATTCGCTCGATGACTGCGGCTTCGGCAACCTGATCCCGCTTGTCCTTCATCACGACATACAGCTGAGCTTCGTTCTCCCGTGCCGAATTGCGCGCGAACTGGTTCTCGGTGCTGCCGCCGACGCTCGAAAAGACCGTCGCCACCTCGGGATATTCGGCGACCTTCGCTTCCACCTGGTTGACCATCCGGTCCGTGTGAGCCAGCGGGCGACCTTCCGGGAGCTTGATTTCGAAGGCGAATTCACCCTGGGTCAGCGGCGGAATCAGCTCTGCGCCGAGAAAGCGGGAGGCCCCGAGAGCCGCGATGCCGAGCATGATGGCAAAGGCGAACACCATGGCTTTGTTGCTCAACGCCCAGGACAGAACCTTCGGGTAAAAGCTCGTCAGACGTTCGAACCAGAAGTCGAAGAGGTTCAGAGCCGGAGAAATGAAGCGGTTGATCAGTCGACCCACCACTCGGATCAGCCTTCGCAGGTCGGTCAGCAAAACCTTCAAGGCATCGATGAAGAGGAATCGAAGCGAGGCGCGGGACCAACCCCTCACCGTCCGAAGGATCTTTCGGAACCGGCCCGCAGGGGGCGGTTCCGGTACGGGGGCGGCCGCCGGTGCTTCGGTTTCGGCATGGCGCGTCGTCCGCGCCAGAATCATGGGAATCAGAAGCAGGGCCACCAGCAGTGAGGCCAGCAGGGCGTAGGTGATGGTCAGCGCCTGATCCTTGAACAGCTGTCCCGCGATCCCTTCCACGAAGATCAGGGGCAGGAAAACGGCAACCGTGGTCAGGGTGGAGGCGGTCACCGCCCGGCTCACTTCGACGGTTCCTTTATAGACGGCCTGAGCGAGTTCGATTCCCTTCTTGCGATGGCGGTCGATGGCTTCCAAAACGACGATCGAGTTGTCGACCAGCATGCCCACCCCGAGAGCCACACCTCCGAGCGACATGATGTTCAGGGTGATCTCGGTCTGATACATCAGGGCGAAAGTCGCCATGATCGAGATCGGGATCGAGAATCCGATGGTCAGCGTGCTGCGCAGATCCCGCAGGAAGACAAAGAGAACGAGAGTCGCGAGCAAGCCGCCCACAATGGCCGCCGAAAGGACGTTGGAGACGGCATTCTCGATGAAGTCGGCCTGATTGGAAACGATCTGATAATCGACGCCCTCGGGAAACCGCTTGTTCTTCTTGAGATTCTCGAGCTGACGGATCACGGCGCGGGCGACGCTGACGGTGTTGGCGTCCCCTTCCTTGTAGATCCCCATCTCGACACTTTCTTTGCCTCCCAGGCGAGCAATGATGTCCCGGTCCTTGGTCCCCCTCCACACCCGGGCCACGTCGCTGAGCAGGACCTTGCGGCCCCGGTCTTCCCGCACGACGATGTTGCCGATCTCGTCGACCGTGCGGAACTGGTTGAGCATCCGAACCAGGTAGTTCGCGTCGGCATCGTAGAGGCTGCCGGTCGCCTGGTTCAGGTTCTCCTGGCGAAGCACCTCCGTCACCTGGGTGATGGGTATCCCAAGTTCGGCCAGGCGCTTCTCGTCGACTTCGATCCGGATCTGTTCCTCCAGACCGCCGATCACCTTGACGGCGGCCACGCCGTCGGTGGCTTCGAGATACTTCTTGAGCTCCTTCTCGGCCAGGTAGCGCAGCGAACTGAGATTCGCGTCCCCGAAGACGCGGACCCGCATGATCGGATCATAGGAGGGATCGAAGCGGAGGATGACGGGTTTCTCGGCGTCTCTGGGGAGATTGACGAAATCCAACTTCTCCCGGACCTCGAGGCTGGCGATGTCCATCTTCGTATCCCAGCCGAACTCCATCACCACCTCGGATTGTCCCGAGCGGGAGACCGAGGTCATCTTCGTCAGACCCGGGACCACACCTACGGCTTCCTCGATCGGCTGGGTGATCAACGACTCGATTTCCTCCGGAGCCGCGTCCTCGTAGTCGGTCTGGATCGTCAAAGACGGATAGGAGATATCCGGAAGCAGGTTCAGAGCGAGACGATCGAGGGAAACCAGACCGAAGAGAATGACCGCCACGACGAACATCGATACCGTGACCGGTCGTTGGATCGCAGTTTTGATGAGATTCATATCGGGCTCCAGACGACTGAGCTACGAGACCAGCTGTGACGGCAGAACGATTGAAGAGGGAGACGATCAGGCGGCCGCTTCGACCAGGCGAATCTTGCTGCCCTCTTTCAGGCCGCCCTGACCGGCCACGACGACCGAATCGCCGGCCGCGACGCCGTTGAGGATCTCGATGCTGCCGCCATTCTGATAGCCGAGTTGGACTCTGACGCGGGTGACCTCGTTCTCGTGCGCGACGAAGACGAAGGACTCTCCGTCCTCTTCGACGATGGCCCGCTTCGGAATCAGCACGCTGCCTTCCCGGGTATCGGTCTGGATCTCAACACGCACGAAAGCCCCGGGCTTGAACAGGCTGTCTCCATGCACGAGCTCCACGGTCACCTTCACCGTGCCGGTCGACTGATCCACGACGGGGCTGATGCGCGCGACCTTCCCATGCAGCCCGGTGTCGGTTTCCACTCCGGAGAAGACGGTGGTCGGCTGGCCCGCCTTGATCAAAGAAGCATCCTTTTCGGACAGGAACACGTCGGCCTGCAAGGGAGAGAAATCGGCCAGGCTGAAGAGGGTATCCATGTTCCGGACCGTCTGACCAAGATCGACGTCCCGCTGGGTGATGAATCCGGAGAAAGGCGCCTCGATGCGGGTCCTGGAGATCTCGAGCTCAGCCTGGTTGATTTCCGCCTCCAGCTCGTCAACGTGGTGGACCAGTTCCCGCCGCGAAGACGAAGAGGCGCGCATGTCATGCTCCAACTCCTCCAGGCGGTACTTGGCCTGGGCAACCTCACGCTGGCTGACCAGACTCTCGTCGAAGAGCTTCTGGTAGCGCTCATAGTCCTCGCGGGCATTCGCCACCTGCACATCCGTTTTGTCCTGGAGAATCTCGGCCTTCTCCAATTGAAGCTTGGCCTGAGCGAGCTTCTGACGGGCCGACTGGAGTTGAATGGCCGGCTGAGTGTCGTCGAGCCGGCAGAGCAACTGCCCCTTGTCGACGTAAGCGCCTTCTTCGACCAGGAGTTCCTTGACCACGCCTTCGGTCCGCGCGGCGATACCGACCTGGCGGACGGCTTTCAGATTGGCCGTGGAATTGATCGACGCTGAGATCTCGCCGGTTCGAGCCAGGGCAACCTCGACCGGCACGGTGGTCTCTTTGTCGTCTTTCGGGGTCGAACCTTCCTGCTTTGAATCGGCCTGCGTCGTCGATCCCGATCCGGTGATCCAAGGGGTCACGAGATAGGCCGCGGCGACGAAGACAATGATGAAAATGAGGAACCCATAGGTCTTTGTTCTGACGCTCATATCATTCTCCGATGAATCAGACTTCCGAACGGAAGCGCATCAACTCTCTCTCCAGCAACCTTCAAACGTTCAGGAACGCATTCCATTAACAGAAAGTTCGGCCTCATCGACAGAAGGGCACGGTTTGGTGGGAAACCCGACAGTGGGTGGCAATGGGTGAAGACAGGACGTATGGGACATAGAGGGCCCAGGGGACCCGGATCGATCGATTCGCCCACAAGGAGAACATCTTTCTCATCTGTGCTCTCTGGTATCCCAAACGTCCCATATGTCCCATCGGTCCCAGGCCGTCCCATTCCCCCAGGCTGCCCCATTTCATCCCTTTCCCCTTGAAAGATACGCAGTTGCATGTAATATCTAGGGTTCGGTCGCCTGCGGGCCAGGGGGAGTGAATGGAGAGGTTGACCCAGCGCCAGGTTCTTCAGCTGTCGCAGCTTGCGGAAGTCAAGCGGGTCTTCAATATTGCTTATCTCACGTCCAAGAGCGTGCATGCTCCCTGCATCATGGTCACGAGTGCACGTCGTGGGGAGGGCAAGACCACGACAACGGCACTTCTGGCGGCCTGCGCCGCCCAGCCGCCGGCGCGGCGCGTGCTGGCCGTCGACCTCAACTGGCACCAGCCCGCACTGCACGCCTGCTTCGGACTCGAACGTTCATTCAACATCGACGAATTCCGAGAGGAGCAGAGCATCGATGGGCTGGTTCGCCCGACTTCGGTGCCGGGGCTGGATGTGCTGACCGCACCTCCTCCGATCGACGAGACCCGGAGCGCATCCCTCGACGCGCTGGATGTCGGCCTGATGATCCTGGAAAAGGCCAGGGCGCGCTACGAATGGGTGTTCGTCGACTCCAACGCGATCATTCCTCCCAACCGCCGCATGATCGACCCCGTGGTGGTTTCTCAGGCGACGTCGGGGGTGATCGTCGTGGTCCTCGCGAGCGTGACGTCGAGACAAGACGTCAAGCGGACTGTTGCAGGCCTCGAGACGTCGGGCTCCAATGTGGTGGGCACCTTCGTGAACCAGTGGAGGAATCCTCTGTATTCGACCTGAGGACGGCCTATGTTCTTTCTGCTGCGACGCTACTGGAACGGTATCAACCGGCGCGCCCGCTGGCTGTGGATCATTTTCTTCCCTCCTTTGATCTACATCGTTCTGGTGCTCGCAAACCCGCAGTCGTTCATCGTCACCCAGGCGGTCGACGTAAGTTCCGATTCCCCGGTCACACGGACGCCGGGGTCCGCCGAGGCCATTTCCATCAAGACTCTGGCCGAAGAACGCTTCCTGTTCGAGGACGAGCAGACCTATTGGACGCTGCGCTCCAGGCTCGACCAGGAATTCCCCCGTGAGTCTGGCGCCGGGATCGCGCTCTGGTCCCTGCTCCATCACGACATGAACATGCGCTGGACGGGTACCGACCAGCTCGAACTCTCGTATCGGGGGTCCGATCGGAGTCTGGGGGAGTTTCTGGTGGACTTCTTCGTCCAGCGTCTGCTGGCGCGGACCAAAGAGGGACGCCTCGTGGCGGCGAGCGAGTCCGCCGGCCGTCTGGCGAGCACGGGCATTCGCGTCGATGTCCCGCCGGCCGAAGTCGTCGGAAAGGTTCAGACGACCGAGCAAAGGACATTGACCGGCCAGGGACGTGCAGTGGCCCTCATCCTCGTCGTCTCGCTCTGCGTCGTGCTGTTCATTCTGGGGGCTCTGGAGTGGACCGATGCTTCCTTCAAGTCAGAACGCCAGGTCGCCCGCTATCTGGGCGTCCCCGTCCTGGGCTCGCTGCCGGATCTGGACGAGGTCCTGGAACACCTCGATCAACCTTGAGCACGAACTCGGCGCAGCCCGGACTCGGCCCGGCCGGGAACCAGGACTTCCCTGGGGAGATCAGCCCTCGCACTGAAGCGTTGCGTACTTGCCCGGTATCAGATAGGGCTCGCCCATGCCGCCGCCGGGTGAAGGCTTCTGACTGGCCTTGAGGGTCTTGAAGCGTTCCATCAGCTCGCGGGACTGTGCGTCCCGGCCGAGTGCCTTGAGCGCCCTTGCCTCGTTGTAGAGCGCAGCCGGGTTGGCGGGGTCGCGCTGCAAGGCCTGTTTGAAGTAGTCCACAGCCGCGTCGAGGTCGCCCCGGCGGAATTCGATCAGCCCGAGCTGACAGAAGGTCTCCGCGTCGCTGGGATCGATCTCGAGGACCTTTCGGAAATGGAGAGAGGCGTCGTCTGCATGTCCTTCTCTCAGCAGGAGCATCCCAAAGAGGTATTCAAAATAGGGATCTTGCCCCGCCTGCCCGGCCAGCTTCTCGAGTTCCTGACGAGCCTCGTCCAGCTGACCTGCATGGAGTCTGGCACTGATGAGATTGAGACGAAGCATTCGGCAGTCGGGATCGGCCCGGGAGGCATCTGCGAAGAATCCGGCCGCCTGTACGAAGTCGAAGACAGCCGCGCGCTCGCAACCCGCCACGTTCAATTGCTCCGCTTCCTTACTGGCACAGGTCGTCGAAAGGATCAGAATAAGTCCGACAAGTACGATCATCTCGATTCAGTCATCACCGCCGTCCCTTCGGCGGCCAGCCGCACCAGACTAGCAGGAGGCGGGAGCAGGGGGCAAGCGGAGAGGACATGAGGGATTTGAGATTTGGGGACACTGACCAGCACGGACTCACACGGACAGATACAGAGCCCGTGTCCGTCCGTGTCGGTCCGGGTCCGTCCGTGAGAGTCCGTGTCCGTCCCCCGGTTAGCTTCCCAAACCTCCCGGCTGCGCTCAAATCGCTTCCAGTTGCGCGAGGCAACGGATCGCTGGGTGAAATCGCCCAGACGGCGGGGAGTTCGAATTTGTTTACTTTTGCTACAATTCAGCGGATTCGGCGCCCCGCGTGCAATGCGTTCGTGGCACGTAAAATGCACAATCAGCACGGCGAAACCTGCGTTATGGGGTCCGGGTGCGGGAACACGGCTTCCCTGAAACCGGGTGAGGAGTGAAACGGAAGAACAACATGACTCAGCAAAAGAGTACGATTCAGGAGGTTTGCCGTCGTTATGGAAGGGACCGCTCTCGGATGCTGGACATCGTCCGGGAGGTCCAGCAGCAGTTTGGCGGCGTTTCCGGGGAGGCGGTGGATCTCATCGCGGGCGAGTTGGGAACCGATCGGGTCGAAGTGGAAAGCGTTGTTTCCTTTTATGCTTTCCTCGGCGATCAACCCGGCGGGCAGGTCGTCATCCGCCTGTGCAACGACGTCGTCGACAAACTGCAGGGCATCGAGAATGTGGCCCAGGCGTTCGAGGAGCGCCTGGGGATCAAGCGGGGCGAAACGACTTCCGACGGCCTCATTTCGTTGCGGGAAACAGCCTGTATCGGCATGTCGGATCAGGCTCCGGCCGCTCTGATCAATGACGTGGTGGTCACTCACCTTTCGAGCGACTCGGCCCGGGACATCATCTCGCAGCTCGAGCAGGGCAGGACCCCAGCGGATCTGGTCAAGCAACTGGGCGACGGAAACAACGCTCACGACCTGGTGGCCGCCATGGTCGAGAACAATATCCGCCTGGAAGGACCGGTCATCTTTGCCGACTACGAACCGGGCGAGGCGTTGCGCAAGGCGCTGGCGATGACCCCTGCCGAGGTGATTCGAAACGTCAAGACGGCCCGGTTGCGCGGCCGCGGCGGCGCCGGTTTCCCGACCGGGATGAAGTGGGAGTTCACGCGGGCCGCCAAAGGCGATCGCCGCTACATCATCTGCAACGCCGACGAAGGTGAGCCCGGCACGTTCAAGGACCGCGTGATCCTGACCGAGCGCCCGGGGCTGCTGTTCGAAGGAATGACGATCGCCGGCTACGCCATCGGTGCGGCCGAGGGGATTCTGTACCTGCGCGCCGAGTACGCCTACCTCCGCAAGTTCCTGGAAGCCGAACTCGAGAAGCGCCGGCAAGCGGGCCTGCTCGGAACGTCGGTCTGCGACAGTCCTGAGTTCAACTTCGATATTCGGATCCAGATGGGCGCCGGCGCCTATGTCTGCGGGGAAGAAACCGCGTTGATCAGCTCCTGCGAGGGCCTGCGGGGCGATCCAAAGAACCGCCCGCCCTTCCCCGCTCAAAAGGGTTACCTGGGGTTTCCGACGAGTGTCAACAACGTCGAGACGCTCTGCTGCGTCGCGCGGATCATCGAAAACGGTTCAGCATGGTTCTCGGAGATGGGCTCCCAGGGCAGTTCGGGTACCAAGCTTCTCAGCATCTCAGGCGACTGCAAGAGACCGGGCGTTTACGAGATACCTTTTGGGACCGCTCTCGAGGAAGTCTTGAAACTGGCGGGAGCCAAGGACGCTCAGGCCGTCCAGGTGGGAGGACCGAGTGGCCGGATGGTGGGTCCTGCCGAGTTCAACCGTACGATCTGCTATGACGACCTGGCCACCGGCGGCTCCATCATGGTTTTCGGCCACGGCCGGGATCTTCTGGAAGTCGTGGACGGCTTCCTCGAGTTCTTCATCGACGAAAGCTGCGGATTCTGCACACCCTGTCGCGTCGGCAACGTCCTGATGAAGCAATGCCTCGACAAGATTCGTGCCGGAAGGGGAACCGCTTCCGACCTCGACTACCTCGAGAACCTGGCTGAAACGGTCAAGCGCACCAGCCGGTGCGGGCTGGGACAGACATCGCCGAACCCCGTCCTCAGCAGCCTGCAGAGCTTCCGTGAGCACTACGAGTCGATCCTGGTACGGGAGGACGAGGGGCTGCAAAGTGAGTTCAGCCTGGAGGAATCGGTCCGACAGGCCGCCGAAATCGCGGGACGAGCATCGGGCCACATTCGGCATTGAGGAGAGACGATCTTGAGCAACAAAGTAACCTTCATTCTCGACGGCGACGTGATTGAGGCCGAGGCCGGACTGACGATTCTGCAGGCCGCCATGAGAGCCGGCCACTATATCCCGCACCTGTGCGCGTACAAGGGACTCAGCCCGCATGGAAGCTGTCGCGTCTGCACCGTCCTCGTCAACGGCAAGCCGCAAGCTGCCTGCATCCAGCCCATTGCCGAAGGCATGTTGGTGGAGAGTGAGAGCGAGACCGTGCTCGAGCTCCGCCGCAGCATGATCGAGATGCTCTTCGTCGAGGGCAACCACTTCTGCATGTTCTGCGAAAAGAGCGGCAACTGTGAGCTGCAGGCGCTGGCCTACCGTTTCGGCATCACCGCTCCGCGCTATCCCTACCAGTTTCCGATCCGGGAGGTGGATGCGTCCCATCCCGATGTCCTCCTCGAACGCAACCGCTGCGTCCTGTGCGGCCGATGCGTGCGCGCTTCGAAGGAGGTGGACGGCAAGAACGTCTTCCAGTTCGTGGGCCGCGGAAGGGACAAGCGGATTGCGGTGAACTCGGAGGCCGGACTCGGCGGGACGGATCTGGCCGTGATCGACAAGGCCGTCGAGGTCTGCCCGGTCGGCGCCATCCTGAAGAAACGTGTGGGGTACAAGGTCCCGGTCGGCCGTCGACAGTATGACCACGCGCCCATTGGCTCGGATATCGAGGCCGGCTCGCCCCGGCAGAGCTAGAGGAAATCGAAATGGCTAAACCCAAGATCGCAACGACCTCGCTGGCCGGATGTTTCGGATGTCACATGTCTCTGCTGGACATTGACGAGCGCATTCTCCAGCTCGCCGAGCTGGTGGAATTCGACAAGTCCCCCATCAACGACATCAAGGAGTTCACCTCACGCTGCGCCGTGGGGCTGATCGAGGGAGGCTGCTGCAACGACGAAAACGTCGAGGTGCTGCGCTCCTTCCGCCGCCATTGCGATGTCCTGATCTCGGTGGGAGACTGCGCCACGATGGGTGGAATCCCGTCTCTCCGGAACATGATCCCGCTGGGGGAGTGTTTGCAGGAAGCGTACCTGGACGGACCGACCGTCTACAATCCGTCGGGAGTCATTCCCAACGACGCCGAAATTCCACTCCTCCTCGACAAGGTCTACCCCTGCCATGAGGTCGTGAAGATCGACTACTTCCTGCCCGGCTGTCCTCCACCCGCCGATACGCTCTGGGAGGCGCTCGTGGCTTTGCTGAGCAACCAGCCCATTAAGTTGCCCTATCAGCTCATCAAGTACGATTGAGCTTCGGGAGACGGATCGTGAACACTACCAAAGCAACCAGGAAGATCGTCATTGAACCGGTCACTCGCGTCGAGGGGCATGGAAAGGTCACCATTCTGCTGGACGAAGAGAACCGGGTGCAGCAGGCTCGCCTGCATATCGTCGAGTTTCGGGGGTTCGAGCGATTCATCCAGGGCCGCCCCTTCTGGGAAGTACCGGTCCTCGTCCAGAGGCTCTGCGGAATCTGTCCGGTCAGCCACCATCTGGCGGCGGCTAAGGCGGTCGATCGCATCGTGGGAGGAGAAGACCTTCCTCCGACCGCCCTCAAAATGAGACTGCTCATGCACCACGGCCAGTTCCTGCAGTCTCATGCGCTTCATTTCTTCCACCTCTGCTCGCCCGACCTTCTGTTCGGGTTTGGTGCGGATGTCAACCAGCGTCACGTCCTCGCGGTGGCCGCCGAGTATCCGGAACTGGCCACACAGGGCATCCTGATGCGCAAATACGGCCAGGAGATCATCCGTGCCACGGCCGGTAAGAAGATCCACGGGACGGGTGCGATCCCCGGAGGGATCAACAAGAACCTGTCCATCGAGGAGCGGGACAGTTTCCTGAAGGACCTGCCCCAAATCCGGGATTGGGCTCGTTCGGCCCTCGCTCTGGCGCGGGACTATACGCGGCAGAATCTGGAGATGCTGGCCCCCTTCGGCTCCTTCGACTCCAACCACCTCTCGATCGTTCGCCCGGACGGGGCCTACGACATCTACGACGGTGGGCTTCGGGCCCGAAACGCTCAGGGAGAGCTCATCTTCGACCACGTCGAGAACCAGGACTACACCGAGTACATCGCGGAGGAAGTTCGACCCTGGTCGTACATGAAGTTCCCCTTCATCCAATCGCTGGGACCGCAGGAAGGATGGTACCGGGTCGGGCCCCTGGCCCGCCTCAACAATTGCGACTCCTTTGACACGCCCGAAGCCGAGGCGGCGCGCAAGGACTTCAAATCGCTGACCCAGGACCGCCCCAATAATGTGACCATGGCTTATCACTGGGCACGCATGATCGAAGTACTCCACTCGGTCGAGAAGATCGGCGAACTCCTCGAGGACCCCGATCTTCAGGGCACCGAACTCAGTACCCAGGGCAAGCGCCGCCATGAGGCGGTCGGGATCATCGAAGCTCCGAGGGGTACGCTGATTCACCACTATGTCGTCGATGACGACGACCTGATCGTCAAGGCTAACCTGATCGTCGCGACCACCCACAACAACGAACCGATGAATCGAGCGGTCCAGCGCGTCGCTGAGGATCATCTTTCGGGTGTCCCCGAGATCACCGACGGCCTCCTGAACCACGTGGAGGTGGCCATTCGTGCCTATGACCCCTGCCTGTCCTGCGCGACCCACGCCATGGGCAGGATGCCGTTGATCGTCGAACTCGCTTCGACTGACGGACGAACCGTTGAGCGAAGGGTAAGAGAATGAAGAAGGCTCCGGAGGGTGTCCTGTTTCTCTGCTACGGAAACCCGGCACGCCTGGATGACGGGTTGGGTGCCGAGTTTGCCGGGGCACTGCAGCACCTAGCACCGTCCGGGGTGGACATCGAGGTGGACTACCAACTCAATGTCGAGCACGCCCTCGACGTGGCCGACCATGAGCATGTGATCTTCGTCGATGCGGCGCTCGACGGCCTCGAACCTTTCTCGTTTCAGAGGATCGTGCCCCGGGTCGAGACTTCGTTCACGACGCACAGCGTTCGGCCGGAGGGTCTCATGGGACTGGCTTCGACACTGTTCCGTGCTCACGCAACCGGCTACGCCCTGGGCATTCGCGGCTATGAATTCGGCGACTTTGGAGAGAGACTTTCCCAAGGAGCCAGAGAGAACTTGAATGCGGCGCTCCGCTTCGTGCTCGAGCGGCTGCAGAGGCGGGATTATGAGGAGGCGGCACGCGTCGGCACGGTTTCACCGACGGGATGCTGACACGGAGTGAAAGATGCAAGACGGGAAATTTGTCATTCTGTGCATTGACGACGATCCGGATATCCTGGAATCTTTGAAGGTCGTGCTCGAGGCCAATGACTACGTCGTGGTCACCGCTCCGAGCGCCGAGAAAGGTCTCAGTGTATACAGGGAGTCACGCCCGGATCTGCTTATCGTTGATTTGATGATGGAGGAAATCGACGCCGGCACCAGCTTCGTCAAAGAGCTTCAGGCCCTCGGCAACGAGGCCCCCATTTACATGCTCAGCTCGACGGGCGACGATCTGCAAAGCACGATCAGTTATGAAGATCTCGGTCTGACCGGCGTCTTCCAGAAGCCCATTAACCCCAATCTTCTGCTGGCGCTGTTGCGAGCGAAGCTGAAGCGGTGACGTGACTCCCCGCACCGGAGTCCAGATGACGCCACGCAAAGATGGCCCTGTTCTGATTCCACTGGAGCGGGAGCTCCAGGAAAGACTCGCCTGGTTCATCGGAATGAGGTGGCTGGCGGGAGCCGGCATCCTCCTGGGCACCTGGGGGACCTCTCAACTTCTGGTACCGGCGCTCCCTTCTGCCCCGCTCTACGCCGTCGGTACGCTCGTACTGGCCTACAATGTTTTTTTCTATCTCCTGCGTCCCGGTGTGGAGCCGAGTCCGGCAAGGCTCCGCCGGTTCGTCTTCGCGCAGATCGGACTGGACTGGTTCGCGCTGGTGACCCTCGTTCACTTCACCGGCGGGCTGCGCAGTCCGATTACTCTGGTTTTCACTTTTCACCTCATCATCGCCGCCATCCTGTTGTCGCAACAAGCCTGCTACCTGCTCGCAGGTTCGGCCAGCCTGATGCTTGGGATCCTGACCCTGATCGAAGAGCACGGTTTCCTTCCGCCGCCGAACCTCAATATGCTCTACGTCGCGAAACCCGACACTCTGTTCAGCGGCTTCGGGCTCTGGCTGGCAGTGACGCTCTATCTCTTCATCACGGCCTATCTGGCGGGCTCCATCACGACCAAGCTTCGATCCAAGGAACAGGCCCTGTTTCAGTCCGAAAGGGCCGTCGATCAGGCCTACCATGACATGGAGTCCCTCTATGAGTTGGGCCAGCTGGTCAACTCCACTCTCGACATGAAGGAAGTTCTGCAGCTGATCGCAGAACACGCCACACGCCTGCTTGGGATGAAGGCCTGTTTCATCCGCCTCCTCGATGAGACGGGTTCTTTGCTGTACATCGGAGGGGCCTTCGGAATCAGCCAGGCCTATCTGAACAAGGGCCCCGTGCAGGTCGGTAAGAGTCTGGTGGATCTGGAGGCGCTGCGCGGCGGCGTGATCCAGGTCCTGGAAGTCGCCAACGATTCCCGCTTCCAGTACCGGGAGGAGGCCCGGCAGGAAGGGCTGCGTTCGATGCTGTGCGTCCCCGTTCAAGCCAAGAGCCGGGTCCTGGGCATCATCCGGGTCTATTCCGGCGAACCCCACCAGTTCAGCGAGCAGGAACAGAACCTGTTGCGCAACCTGGCCAACCTGGGGGCGGTCGCCATCGAAAATGCCCGATCGTATGCGGAGTTGCAGTCTCTGAACGAGGAAAAGGTCTGGTTCGCGCGCATGACCCACCATCAACTCCGGTCGCCGCTGGCAGCCATCCACGGAACGCTTGATGCGCTTCCCTTCGCGGGACCGCTGACCGACAAACAGAAGGAGTTGGTGGAGCGGGCGCAACGTAGAATCCAGGATGCTTTCAGTACGATCCGGGATTTCCTGGACCTGGCGGCGGCACAGCGGCCCCGTGAACTGACCCGCTTGCGCCCCATCGATCTGGAGGATTCGCTGAAGGGCACGCTGGAGGCCATAGCCGCAACGGCTCAGTCGAAGCACGTTCGTCTCACCACTCAATTCAGCAGCCCTGCGGCGGTTCTTGCGGAGGCCGCGGATCTCGACCGAATCTTCTCCAATCTCCTCGACAACGCGGTGAAGTACACCTCATCCGGCGGAACCGTCCGATTCACGGTGCAAAGATCGAAGGACGGCGAGGTCACCGCGACGGTTTCCGATACGGGTATCGGCATTCCCGAGGAGGAGCAGGAACGGATCTTCGAGGGCTTCTATCGGACGAAGGAGGCCAAGGCCACCGGGGAGATCGGCACGGGCCTGGGGCTGTCCATCGTCAGAAAGCTGGTCGAGCGACTTGGAGCACGCCTGGAACTCGAGAGCACACCGGGCAAAGGAACGACCTTTCGGGTGGTCTTCCCGCGCGCGGATGAACAGAGCGATCAGCCTCCAGCTCCGAGTTCCCGAGCGGGAGTAAGATAAGCATCCTTGCTTGTCTCTGACCCGAGGTCGTGACTCCACGAGCTTCGTCGGAACCGCGAGTCTCGGCGGCTCGGGAATGCCGGCCACCGAGCAATCTGGAAGCTATCCCACTCTGGGAACCCGGGACCCGCAACTTCCGAGGGCGGGGGCTGGCAGCCTGGATTACTTGGGCGCCTCACTCTCCGCCGGAAGGACTCCTACGACCAGATGCGATGGGTACTCCCGGGAGTGGAAGACGCGCTGTCGGGCCGTGACGAAGTCCGTCTCCTTCGCCTGGAAGATGTTGTCGACATAGCGCTGGGGGTTGATGTCGACCAGCGGGAACCAGGTGCTCTGGATCTGAACCATGATCCGGTGTCCCTTCTTGAAGGTGTGGAACAAATCCAGGAGCTCGAGCGAAATCCGAGCGGGCTGATCCGGAAGGAAGGGCTCCGGAGTCGCATTGCTGTCGCGGAAGCGACCGCGGATCACTTCGCTGCGCACCATCATCTCGTAGCCGCCGAGTCTCTCCTCCCCGGACATCTGGGGAAAGTCCTCGGCGTCGTTCGGGAACACGTCGATGAGCTTGACGATCCAATCCGATGCCGTCCCCGAAGTCGATACCCAGAGATCTGCGACCACCGGTCCGGCCAGCGTGACATCCTCGTCCAGGACATCCGTCCGGTACGACAGGACGTCCGGACGGCGCGAGGCAAAGCGCTGATCGTCGGTCATATATTCCCGCGTCATCCCTATGGTGACACTCTGAGTGAACGGGACCGGCTTGCGCGGATCACTGATGTACTCATCGAAATCGAAGCCCGCTTGCTTTGGGGCATCCCAATCCAGGCCATGGCCATCCTCGAGATAAAGGCTGCGTGATGCCAGTCCTTTGGGGGGCCAGTCCGCAAATGTCCGCCACTGATTGGTTCCGGTTTCGAAGACGTACGCCTCCGGCATGGCGGGCGCCGGAGCCCCCTTCAGGAAGTGATTGAAAAAGGGAAGCTCGATCTGCTCCCGGAAGAACTCCGAGGTCTTCGACCCAAACCAGACGTTCCCCAGCCGTTCTCCGTCATCACGAGCCCAGGCGCCATGAAACCAGGGTCCCATGACCAACACATTGAAGATGCCGGGATTCTTCTTCTCGATGCTCCGGTAGATCTTCAAAGGCCCGTACAGATCCTCGGCGTCGAACCATCCGCCGACCGTCATCACCGCGGGTGCGACCTGGTCGAGATGGGGCAGCAGGTTGCGTTCCTTCCAGTACTGATCATAGTTCGGGTGATCGGCAAGCTCGCGCCAGTAGGCGACCTGCCCGTGCATGTACTTCTCTTCCAGCTGACCCAGCGTGCCGGCGTCCTTGAAAAACTGATAACCGTCCGGCGTGCCGTGATCGAAGCGCCGATGGCCCTCGGGTGTCGGCTCGGGCCTCGGCAGACCGAAGTTGACCAGGAAATTGAAGGCGTGCACCAGGAAGAAGGCCCCGTGATGATGAAAATCGTCGAAGAACCAGTCGGCGATAGGTGCCTGCGGGGAGACTGCGGCCAGTGCCGGATGCGCGTGGATCATACCGGCAGCCGCGTAGAATCCAGGGTAACTGATGCCCCACATCCCCACCTTTCCGTTGTGGCCGGAAACATGGTCGAGCAGCCACTGGATCGTATCGTAGGTATCCGTGTTTTCGTCAGCCGACGTCTCTGCATGCTCCTGGGGCAGGAAGGGCCGCATGTTCACGAAGTTCCCTTCCGACATGTAGCAACCCCGCACATCCTGCAGCACGAAGATGTAGCCTTCATGATCGAAGTGCGGACTCGGCCCGAGTTGCTCCGGATATTCGTCCGCTCCGTAGGGGCGAACACTGTAGGGCGTCCGCTTCAGGAGGATCGGATAGCGCCGGCTGCGATTCCGAGGAGTGTAGACGGCCGTGAAGAGACGTACGCCGTCGCGCATCGGGATTCGATACTCCTTCTTTTCGTATTGGAGCCGCACGGTCTCCTGCGCCAGAGTGCGCGCTGCGACCGGATGATGGATCCCGACCAACAGGCTGATGAGTGCAGCGGGAACAACAACGATGGAAGTCTTGTAGTTCACTGTTCGTCTTTCGATAGAGTTTCGAGTTCCGGAGGCGTGTCACCGACAGCCCTTGGACCCTGCCTCGACCTGGGTCCTCGCCCGTCGAGATTGACAGAGCCGATCTCGCGCAAAGACGCCACGGACGCCAAGGGCTCTAAAACAAAAGAATCCTTCGCGTACTCTGCGCCTTTGCGCGAGATCGGGTCGCCGAGTTCCGAGAGTGCTTTCGCGCCGGCAGCATGGATGATTCCGCCGGCCTCCGGCCGCGTTCGAACCCTGGGAACTCTAAACCGGAGACTCGGGGCAGTGCAACCCTTGGAGGACGAATTCGTTCCCGAACGCGGAGGTCGGTGCGCGAATGTCAATGAGCGACCCCCTGCGCAGCCACCGACTCGCAGACCTGTCACTCTGAATCGAGCACAACCGACGGCTCGACGGGTCGTCAGGTGGGTGCCCTTTCGGAGAAAAGCGATCCCGGGGCAGCTGGAAACTCGTGCAGCACTCACTGGCGTGCGTGCACTGAACTGCGCTGCACGGAACTGCACGGTGCACGTTTCGTGATCTGTGCTCCCGCTCTCCCGCTCTCCGGTTCTCCGGTTCTCCGGTTCTCACCGGCTGATCTTGGGAGTCCATGCTGAGGAACGCTCGTGAAGTTCCGACCTCAGTGCAAGACAAGCGACGACGCTCGTCCTACCCACGCTCGGAACTCGGCACCCGGAACTCGGAATTTCTCTAGGCCGGGACCTGGCGTTTGCTCGCCCTTTCGAGAACAGGGGACGGCACCTGGACAAAGGCAATGAACGCTTCCACGGTCATCCAGAGAGCCAGGACGAAGACCAACCCGCTGATACAGAACAACAGCCAGTTACCCGAAGAGTAGTACGTGAGTTCATTCTGGACCATGGCCCAGTTCGTGATCGTCAACATGATCAGGCACGGGATGGCTGCGACGAGATACTTCTGCCCGCCGAGATGCTTCAGATAGATCGAAACGACCAGCAGCGCCAGGGCCGCCAGAAGCTGATTGGCACCTCCGAACAGAGGCCACAGGCGCATGGCCCCCGTCCCGTCCGCTCCGGTGGCAAAAGCCAACACGGCGGCCGTCAAGACGGCGAAGGTCGTCGCGGTCCAGCGGTTCGACAGCCGAGGCATCCCAATGTCGCCGGCCAGTTCTCCCACCACGTAACGCTGCAGGCGAACGGCGGTGTCCAGCGTCGTGCCGGCAAATGAGGCCACGAACACTCCCATCAGCGTGATCCCGAATGCCGGTGGAATCCCCAACGTCGCCATGAGGTTGGCGGCGCCCTCGATGACCGGTGCGATCTTGTCGGAGAGTCCCTTCGCTCCGATCCAGGTGCCGTAGTAGTGCTGGTAGGCGCCCGCGCCCGTCAGGAATGATCCGTCGGCGAGTTTGAGCCCGAGGCCGATCCCCGCTCCCACGCAGATGATGACCAAGACGGCGAGGAATCCTTCGAAGAGCATGGACCCGTAGCCGACGAACAACCCGTCCGACTCGCTGTTCAATTGCTTGGGCGACGTTCCCGACGCCACCAGGGAGTGAAAGCCGCTGATGGCCCCACAAGCAATGATGACGAACATGGCCGGCCAGACCGATGGAGTATCGACGGGAACCGCGGTCTGGACTGCCGGCACGGCCATGCTCAAATGGGTCGTCAAAGACGCCATGATCGTCCCACCGACGAGCAACGCCATGGCTACGAAGAGCTGCCAGGCGTTGATGTAGTCGCGCGGCTGCAGGAGGGTCTTAACGGAGAGTGTCGATGCCACCCAGCAGTAGACCAGGAGGATCAGCACCCAGAAACCGGTCGAAGGCAGACCCAGTGCGGAGGTGAAATTGATCGGAAAGAGGCTTCCGATCCCGATCGTCAGATACATGGCCAGGACCGCCACCATCGTGGCCGCAACGACGTTGAAGCCCCGCCTGTAGACGGCACGGCCCAGCAGGACCGCGATGGGTATTTGGAGCCAGACCGGGATCACAGCACTGGGAAAGCGGGTGAAGACGGCGGCGACGATCACCCCAAAGACGGCAATGATAATCAAAACGGTCAGGAAAACGACGCAAAAGAAGATCAGCCTGACGCGTTTGTTGATGAGGGCAGCGGCGACTTCCGAAAGACTTTGCCCGCGATTTCGCAGCGACACCACCAGTGAACCCAGGTCGTGGACCGCTCCCATCAGGATCGATCCGAAGACGACCCAGAGAATGGCTGGAACCCAGCCCCAGATGATCCCGATCGCAGGACCGACGATCGGACCCGTTCCGGCGATCGACGTGAAGTGGTGCCCGAAGACGATACCCTTTCGCGTCGGAACATAGTCGATGCCGTCCTCCCATTCATGTGAGGGGACCTTTGCGTGTCGATCCAGTCCGAAGATTTTGCGGGCCAGGTATTTCCCATAGGTATGATAGGCGACCAGAAAAGCCGCCCCACAGAGGACCATCAAAAGCAGAACGCTCATCTGCCTCTCCAAACAGCCGAGCTGACGATCGGCCAGGCATCGGAGTCACCACCGCGCCGAAACTTTTGCGGCGATTCTATCAAGTCCAATGTCATTTTCGAAATTGGTCGCGGCTATTCGATACGAACCTCGAAGATTCGCGGCCACAGCTTCCCGGTCAGCAGGAAGGTGCCTTTTTGCGGATCGTACGCGATCCCGTTCAAGACGTCGCTGCCGGGGACTCGTGGCTTGTAGGGAAGGCTCGATGCATCGATGACGGCCGTAACCCTTCCGGAGGACGGGTCGATGCGCACGATCTGGGTGGACTGCCAGACGTTGGCGTAGACCTGTCCCTTCACGTACTCGAGCTCATTCAGATTTCGCACCGGGCGACCCTCCAGAGTGACCGGCAGGTGCCTCCAGACCGCGAAAGTCGCGGGGTCCCGAAAGGTCAGGACGTTCGACCCGTCGCTCATGATCAGCCAGCTACCGTCAAAAGTCAGACCCCAGCCTTCACCCTGGTAGGAAAACTGGCCTGCAGGCTCGAAGGTCTCCGGATCCCAGACGAAAGCCACTCCCGACGTCCAGGTCAGCTGGATGAGCTTTCCCTGGGCCAGCGCCAGACCTTCTCCGAAGTACTGAGAGGGCAGCTTTCGTTCGCGGATCACTTTGCCGTCAGCCAGTCGGACCTCCCTCAATTTGGAGTGCCCGCGCTCCCCCGTGCTTTCGTATACACACTGCCCTGAACGAACCAGACCCTGCGTGAATGACGAAGTATCGTGCGGGTACTCCTTGAGGATCTTCACACTGAGTTTCTCCACGGCATCGGAAGCCAGGCCCAAATTTGCCCATCCGACGACCCCCAGGATCGCCAGCCCTACCAGAATTCGCTTCATTATCGTCTGTGGCCGACCCGGTCGATGAGGCACGGTCCACCTCCTTTACTCGCAACCATTCTATGCAATCAGGGCGTTCACTGCGGAATCGGCCGTATCGGGCAACCCGGCGACCCGTGATAGAATTCGCAGCGGAGAACAAGGCTTGCGGGCCACTATGAAATTCCTCTTCCTGCCACTTTTCGTCCTGTTCATCAACCCGGTCCTGGGAGCGGATGCGTCGCTCTGTCATGCGTTCGTCGACTACGACTTCATCGCGACCCTCGAAGTGGTGCGTACACGCGACGCGGTGACGCCGATTTTCAACGTCGTCGCGCTGGCTTCCGGAGACTGGGAGATCACACCGTCGCAACTGCAGATCGTCGACGACCAGGGAAAGTCCCGTAAGGTCGAGACCTTCTCCTTCGATTCGGGAGATCCGGACAACCCGTTCAAGGCACCCTACATGGAGGTGCGCGGCGGCCAGTTCGAGGGCGTCGATCTTGTCGGAGACTTCGCTGACGTGGCGAGCCTCAGCAAGGTCGAACTCGACGTGGGAGAAGATCGGCTGACCCTGCAACCGATGGACTGCAATGCGTTCGAGAAGCTGGTCGATCAGATCGGGCGTCTCGAAATCGGCAGCGCCGATATGATCGCCGCCTTCCACGTGCTCAACATTCCCCTGCTGGGCGAACGTAATCCTCGTTGACGCGGCTCATTTCGGAAACCTCTCGGCAACCGTACGAATGCGGGTGAAGGTGCGGCCGCCAAACGGCTCGGGAACCAGGTACAGCTTGATTCTCCAGTGCCTCTGCGGGTCGTTCACGAGCACATGGCATTGAACGAGTTCTGCATCGTCACGGCGAGAGAGCGTCTCTGTCAGATTCCCAAGCAGCCCGCCCAGGCAACGGCGCATCCTGCTCGTCTGTTCTTCCTCGGGCCTGGGGTTGCTGATCAAGGCAACCAGGGCCCGCAACAGCCTCTTCGTCGTCCCTTTCAACTCGAAAATGTGGTCATCCGTCATCGGCGTTTCCTCCCCTCCACTTCGCATTTCGTCGTTTCCCGCGGCAGTCCAACCGCCCACCGGCCCGGCAGGTCGACGCTTTGTTCGGGCCGGGCGACAAGACAGCGAGTCGTCAACCGTACAGGGGGTCGACTCGCTCCGTTCGCGCACTGACCTCTCCTATCTATTAACGTCCGAGTCTGGAAATCTTCAGTGCACCGGCTTGAACCCGGAGGACTCGGAACGGGAGAATAGTCAGTGTCCATACTTTCAATGACTTAGCCCACCGGGCTTTGGCGCCGAAGTTGCCGAAACCCTTTCGGGAGCCCACATCGGCGTGAGAGGAGGATCTCATGACAGACAATGCGGTACCCGAATTCCCCTACTTCGTCGGGAGTCGTCGGTCTCGCTCAGGCCAGGCTCTTGATGTCGCTTCCTGCTTCGACGGTCGCTTGATCGCCCGGACCTTTCGGCCCGATTCCGGTTCGATGGAAGAAGCTGTGGCGGTGGCCGCCGCAGCCGCCGATCGATGTGCGAAACTGCCCACCTACGAACGGGCCCGCATCCTGCGTGAGATGTCCGAGGCCGTCGCGTCACGCCGAGATGAGTTCGTGCGAATGCTGGCCCTGGAAGCCGGGAAGCCGGTCAAGGCCGGCCGAGTCGAGGTCGAGAGGTGCATCTTCAATCTGATGAATGCATCGGAGGAGGCCCAGAGGATCGAGTCCGAGTACCTTCCTCTGGACCTGTTTCCTGCCGCCAGCCATCGCTGGGCTCTGGTGCGGCGCTTTCCGCTGGGGACGATTCTGGCCATCACCCCCTTCAACTTTCCCTTGAACCTGGTGGCTCACAAGCTCGCTCCGGCCATTGCGGCAGGCAACTCGATCGTCCAGAAACCGGCGACGAAAACGCCGATCTGTTCGTTGATGCTGGCCGAGTGCGCCTACGCTTCAGGGCTGCCTGAGGACGCATTGAGTGTGCTGCCCTGCTCCGGCGCCCGCGCGGGCGAACTGGCCGATGACGCCCGCTTTGCGCTCCTGACGTTCACCGGAAGCGCTGAGGTCGGCTGGGGGTTGAAGGCCGCCGCGACCCGGAAGCGGGTCACCCTCGAATTGGGCGGCAACGCGGGCGTGATCATTGAGGCCGATGCCGACCTTTCGACTGCCGCCCGGCGCTGTGCTTCCGGCGGATTCTCCTATGCGGGACAGAGCTGCATTGCCGTTCAGCGCATCTTCATTCAGCGTTCCTGCCTCGAAAACTTCACTCGACAACTGGTCGACGAGGTGGAGTGCCTCGAGGTCGGAGATCCTTCGCTGGACACGACGGACGTGGGTCCGCTGATCACGCTCGAGGATGCAAAGCGCGTGGAAAGCTGGATCGAGGAAGCCCGTGCCAATGGAGCGCGCATTCTGACCGGCGGTGCGCGTAGAGGGTCGATCGTCACTCCCACCGTTTTGACCGGGACCCATGCCGCAATGAAAGTGAACTGCGACGAGGTGTTCGGACCGGTGGTCACGATGGAACCTTACGATGATCTGGACGAAGCCTTCGATCGTCTCAACGACTCTCGATTCGGACTGCAGGCAGGGATCTTTACTCGTGATCTCGCCGCGGCCTTCAAAGCCTACGAAACGATCGACGTGGGCGGCGTCGTGGTCAACGACGTTCCGACGTTCCGGGCCGATCACATGCCCTACGGCGGTACGAAGGACTCGGGGCTCGGCCGCGAGGGGGCAAAATACGCCATCGAGGAGATGACGGAACGGAAGGTTCTCGTGCTGAATCTCGGGTAGGGCGTTCCGAGTGCCGAGTGCCGGGTTCCGGGTTTCGGGGGCGCGTCGCCCAAACCTGGGAAGCCAGAAGGCCCGTTCAGTGAGAGATCCTTGAGGGTCTTCTCGGTCTCACCGAGACTGTTCGCACGCCAACGGCGTGGTTCATCCGCGAGTCTGGACCAACGGGGCCAGGACACCGATTTGCCGGTCGACGTCAGCGCTGAAGGCGCGATTCATTTTCCGGGATCGAACGGGAACAGGCGCGCTGGGGGGTGAGTCGCGCTTACAGCGCTGGGGCGTCCTTGCGACGGTGCTTGGCTTTGGGCGGCTGCCCAAAGCTCTCGGATGAAACGACGCCGTTGGCGTCTTTCTCCCGTCGTGCCTGCCTCGGCGACTCGATCTCGCGCAAAGCCGCAGCATACGCAAAGGATTTCTTTGTTTTAGAGCCATTGGCGTCCGTGGCGGTTTTGCGTGAGATCGGATCTGCAAATCTCGACGGACGCGTACCAGGGTCGGGGGCCAGCGAATTTCGGCAACATGCCCTCGAAACTCGGAACTTGCTCCCCTCAGAGCGAGTGCGAAGGCGCGACGGGGGTGCCCTTAGGATCGATGGGCAGATCGCTCCGCTGCCGGCAGATCCTCTCGAACATGTCCTCCCCTCCGGGATCGTCCTGCAGCCAGGGGAAGCCAAAGTGCTTCTCATCGACCCTCCCACCGCTCCGGTCGAGAGCGATGAGACCCAGGGCGCGAAAACCTCGACCGATCTCTCTGTCGAGGTCCCGCCGAAAATGCGGATCGTCCACCTTGATGAAGGATGGCGCACCGGTTTGACAGGAAACCAGAACGACGAGCTGCGTGTCGCATCGGAGATGCCGGGTCAGCATCCGAATGAGACGAGCGATCACCCTCGGTTCGACCATGTCCACTAACCTGCGCCCGGCCAGGGACGATGTCAAGCGGGGCCGCCCCGACTCCCCGCTTCCACATCACGTCCTTCTGTATAATGAGCCGCTCTGAGCCTGATTTGCGCCTGTTCAAGCACCCGTGAGGTTCAAAGCGGCTCCAACTGTCCATTCAAGCAGCGACAGGATTTCTTGATGAAGACGAAGATCTGGCTCATTCGACATGGCGCCACGGACTGGAACAATCAGTTGCGCTGGCAGGGTCATACCGACATTCCCCTCAATGAGGAAGGCCGTTCTCAGGCGGAAAGGCTGGCCGGCGAGCTCCATGACCGACCTCTGGGCGCGATTCTCTCCAGCGATCTGCGGCGCGCCCGTCAGACGGCCGATGCGATTGCCACTCGACGCTCTTTGGAAGTCCAGCCGACCGAAAGACTGAGAGAAGTCGACGTCGGGGACCTGGAAGGGCTCACGACTCCCGAAGTGATCGAGCGTTTCGATCCGGTCGATGTCTCACGCTGGCGCGACGAAAGAGACCTCGACTGGCCTTTCCCGAACGGGGAGACGAAACGCGAGGCCCTCATCCGGGGATTGGCCGCCGTCGAGGAGTTCATGCGGCAGACAACAGCTGGGGAGATGGCCGTCGTCTGTCACAGCCTGATTCTGCGAGTGATGCTCTACACCCTCTTCCCCACGATCGAGGAGCGGGTGCACGTCCCCAACTGCCAGGCCTTCGAAATCCAGTTCGATGGGGCGTCGAATCTGTGGACGGCGCATGGCGAACTGGCCGCCTATCTCCCGCAGCCGCAAAGAGCCTCGGCTTGACCCAAGCGGAGGGTGGCGGAAGCTACGTCAGGCTGTTGTCACCATCCAGGAGATTGCCCAAACCGCCCAGGATCGATCCTTCTCCGACGCTCTTCCCGCCGCCCTGAGGCGCCGCCTGGAGCATCCTGCCGGCCAGTCGCGAGAAGGGGAGAGACTGCAGCCAGATCCGGCCGGGGCCAGTCAGGCGAGCGAACCAGACCCCTTCTCCCCCGAAAAGCGCTGTTCGGATGCCGCCGACTCGCTCGATGTCGAATCCGATCGTGTCCTGAAACGCCACGATACAGCCCGTGTCCACGTGAAGTTCTTCGCCGGGCTGGAGCTCGCGCTCCACAACCGTCCCACCGGCATGGACGAAGACCCAACCGTCTCCCTCGAGCTTCTCCATAATGAAGCCTTCGCCGCCGAACAGGCCCGTCAGGATCTTCTTCTGAAAGTAGATTCCGATCGAGACGCCCTTCGCCGCACTGAGGAAGCTGTCCTTCTGACAGATCAGCCGTCCTCCGATCGACTTCAACTGCAGGGGAATGATGGTCCCGGGGTAAGGAGCGCCAAACGCCACGTGGGCCTTGCCCGCGCCCTGGTGCGTAAAGACGGTGATGAAGAGACTTTCCCCTGTCAGCAGGCGCTTGCCGGCCCCGAGCAACTTGTCCATGAACGAGCCGGATCCGGTGGAGGACCCGTCCCCAAAGACCGTCTCCATTTGGACCGGGGCTTCTTTGTACATCATGGCGCCTGCTTCGGCCACCGCACTTTCGCCGGGATCCAACTCGATCTCGACGAACTGCATGTCATTCCCCATGATCTTGAAGTCGATCTCGCTCGCCCCTGCAGCAACCGTCGAAGGAGGTGGCGCATAGGCCGCCGACGGTGTCAGCTCAGCAACCTTGGAGATCGGCAACCACTCGGCAAATCCCTCTCTCCACGCAAAACCGGATGGGTTGCGATTCGCCTGTTGAATGGCTTGCTCCAGGTTCATCGGACCCGTCTGTTTCCCACCATAGCTCAAATACCACTGCGCCATCGTATTGATCTCCCTTTGTCCTCAGAGTTTCTCGTCCAGTCCCAGCTGGCGGTGAGTTTCCGCCACGACTCGATCATCCAGACCGAGACGAAGCTGCAGATAATGAAGATAATCCTTCTCGTCCTGAGTATCGACGTCGATCGCCAGGAGCGAGACGGCATAGATGTGTCGGGCCAGTTCGGGGGAGTCGGCGGCAGAGAGAATGTCCTCGACGCTCGACGGGGTCTCGAGCTCCTTGAGCACGAAATCCCGGTCTTCATCTCCCAGACCCGCCTCGGCCAATCGCCCGAGGATCGCTTTCCTTTCCTGAGAATCAATCTGCCCATCGGCGTTCGCCGCCGCGATCATCGCTCGGATGAGCAGCAGGGCCTGGCGCCTGGCGACTTCGGATGACTGGTCAAGGGAGGTCGTCCCTTCGGTGTCTTTTGGTCCCGCCGGCGGAGACGCATCGGCTGCGGGGGGCGGGGGCGGAGGCGTCACCCGGTCCGCGTTTCCCGGCGCTGGTCCGGGGGGCGGAGGGACGCTCGGACCCGTTCTCGGGGCTTTCGACTGGGTGTAGTGGTCGAAGGCGGCGATCGCGATGCCCAGGATTCCAAGTCCTACCGCGCCTGTCCCCAGGACTCCGCCGATACTGGACCGTCGCGAGCGTCGTCCGCGAAGGCCCGAGCGGATGCCCTGCCGAATCAGCCCACCCAGAATTCTCTCCGGATCCATCATCTATCCTCTCCCCGCTGACGGATGTTGACTGCAACCCGCACCGCGATCGTCAACCGGCGCACGCTTTCCCGCGCTCGAATCGACCGGATCAGTCTACGTTCCCGGTGAAGATGTGGTCAAGAAACCGGTACCGCGGGAGTTTCGCCGTATCCGCCCAAGTTCGGTATAATTCATGACTACTCGTTCGGATTCCACATCCGGCTAGAGTGTTCGCGAACCCACATGGAAAGATCACGATGAATTTGGAACATTTTCGAAAACTGCCCGATGATTCGAGGCTCTGGATTCATGGCTTTCGGGATCCCCTGCCGATCACCACTCAAGGTTTGATCCGTGCCTGTCTGTCGGAATTCCTTCGGCGTTGGCAGTCGCATGGGAACCCGGTTCAGGCAGCCTCGATCATCGAGGCCGATCGCTTCCTGATCACAGCGGCCTATTGCCCTGAAGGCATATCCGGCTGCTCGATGGATACCTATGCGCGTGCCCTGAAGGATCTACGCGACGAGCACGGACCGAATCCGCTCGAGACGAACCTGGTCTTCTACCTTCGCACCGAGGGTGACATCGCAGCCATCGAGCACCTCGATTTCTTTCCCCTCGTACGGCAAGGCGAGGTGTCGGAGGACACACTGGTGTTCGATACGCTGGTACAGGAGCTTGGAGACTTGAGACGGGACGGCTTCGTGAAAGCCTTCAAGGATTCCTGGCACGCTCAGACGTACGGAAACGTGCCGGCGATGGAGACGGGGAACGGACGCTCCCAGTGAGGCAATGGGACGGCCTGGGACCAATGGGACAAAGGAGACGTATGGGACCTCGGAACCGTAACCGAAGTATGGTCCCATAGGCCCTATACGTCCCATAATAGGTCCCGGCCGCTCTAGACCTGGGGCAACTTCCAGGGAGCGCGGTACTCCCGTCCGACCAACTTCTCGGCTCGCGAATCGCCGCTGATCTTCTCCTGAGCCGGATCCCACTGAACCTGAGTCCGCAGTCGAGCCGCGATGTTGCCGAGGTGACAGGCAATGACCGACTTGTGTCCGATCTCGACATCCGCGATGGGCTTTTCCCGCGTCTTCATGCATTCGACGAAGTTCTTCACGTGGGCGAAGTGGTAGTCGCGGCTGGCGCCCTGCCGGGGTACCCCGATCATGCGATACTCCTCTGGGTGGTCCTCCGAGTCCGTCTCGGAATGAACCTCCCAGCCCCCGCGGTCGACCACGAGGATGCCGTTCTCTCCGTGGAAAGCGGCTCCGTGCTCACGTTGCCACGGCCCCTGACCGCATCCGATCATGTGCTGCCAGGTCATGGAGAAGCTCGGAAACTCGACGATCGACTGCTGGGTGTCGGGAGTTTCCATGATGTCGTCGGGGTAGCCGTACTTGCCGCCGATCGCCATGGCGCCGATCGGGTCCTCACCCATGGCCCACATGGCGACGTCGATCATGTGAGCGCCCCAGTCGGTCATCAGACCGCCCGAGTAGTCCCAGAACCAGCGGAAAGTGAAATGGAACCGCGCGGGATTGAAAGGCCGCTTGGGCGCTGGGCCCAGCCAGAAGTCGTAGTCGACTTCCGGAGGGGGGGTGCCGTCCGGCGGATTTCCGACCCGGCCCTTCCAGTCGATATAGGCCCAAGTCGTGATATGCCGGATCTTTCCCAGTTTCCCTGACTGAACGTATTTGACGGCGTCGGCAAAATGTCCGGCGCTGCGCTGTTGCGTGCCGATCTGCACGACGCGATTGTTATGGCGCGCCGCATTGACCATCGCACGGCCCTCCGCGATCGATGTGGCCAGCGGCTTCTCGCAATAGACGTCCTTTCCCGATTGACAGGCCATGATCGTCGGTAGGGCGTGCCAGTGGTCCGGCGTCCCCACGATCACGGCGTCGATGTCCTTGCGGTCGATGATCCTCCTGAAGTCCTGGTATCCATCGGGTGTGTTGTCCCGGGCTCCTTCGACGAGTTTGACCCCGTTGGCCGTGTGGCGCATGTCGACGTCGGCCACGGCCAAGCATTCGATTTCGGGGATGCGCAGAAAATCCCGGAGATCACCTGAGCCCATCCCGCCTGCTCCGATGAGACCGACATGGATCTTGTCGTTCGGACTCCCCTGGCTCGTCCGCACTGCAGCGGCCCGCGTCGCCGTGCCGGCTACCGCCGTTGCCGCGGCAGCGGCTGCAGAAACCTTCGTTGATGTGTCCAGGAAGTTCCGTCGAGTCATGTTCTTCATAAGGCGCCGTTTCCTCCCTTAGTTGATGTCCTTCATTCCCGACTCGCTCCGATTTTCGAGTATCCCCTGGGGGATTGCAAGCCCCCCGCAGGGCTCCTGTCTGACGAGAAGCAGAGTGGCCCCTGTGCCATAATGGCCACGAAACCTTCTATGCCGGTGGTCACGATTTGCAGACGGATTTCCTTTAGCAGCGGGCACCGCTACTTCAACCCGTCCTGGTCGGAGGCGGAGAACCGCCGCGTCTACGGATCCAGCTATTCCGAGTCGGGCGACGGCCACAACTTCGTGCTCGAGGCAATGCTCGAGGGCGATGTGGACCCACATACCGGGATGATCGTCAACTTGAAACAGGTCGACTCTGTCCTCAAGGAGGTCACCGCTCCACTCGACCACCACTTCCTGAACAGCGATGTGCCCCACTTTGAGGGCTCCGTTCCAACGGCCGAGAATATCGCCCTCTACTGCCTGGAGGAACTTCGCACGCGGATTGATTCGAAAGGCGTTCACCTGACGGGAGTCAGGTTGTACGAAGGTCCTGACTTCTGGGTGGAATGCCGGGTAGAGGCAGACGCGGAGAGGGAAGATTGAAGCGTACGACCCTGACCCGCCGATATCAGCTTCCCGCCCTCCATATCCTCTCGGCGCCCTCGCTTTCGGCGGAAGAGAACTTTTCAGTCTTCGGACCGTGCAGCCGGCTCCATGGTCATGACTACCAGCTCGAAGTCACCGTGAGCGGGAGCATCGACGCCGACTCGGGACTACTGATGAATCGCGACGAATTGGATCGGCTGGTGAGGAAATCGCTGCTGGACCCCTATCGAGGGAGGAACCTGAGCGACTACTTCCCTCACACCACAGGAGAAGCGCTGGCCCTGGAGTTCCATCGGATTCTCAGCTCACAGTTGGACTCGTCTGTCGAGCTCGACTCGATCACGCTGCGTGAAACCGCGAAGAACTCGTTCATCGTCCAGCAGGAAGCAAGGTCCCAATAGACAAAGGGCCAAATCCCAAGGGGTCAGATCCCAAGGGGATCCGGTCCCTATTCTGGCCGCACCCATTGATCACTGCGGGACCCCTCCCAGAACAGGACCCTTGGAAATTGGTCCCTTGGGTCCCTGGCCCCCGGGCCTAAGCTACCGTCGAATTCGCCCAGAAGTCCGCTTCGCTCTCGAAGAAGAAGTGCTGGCGGCCGAACGCCGGACGCAGATCGTCGAGCCAACTGGCGTCCGGATCCCACTCGGCAAAGAACGGCCTGCCCACCCAGTCCGACTGTCGCGCCTGGAGGAACTGAAGCACGAAGACCTTCTCACGCCCGAGCTGGGCCGCCCCCAGGATCTGAATCTTCCCCGGAAAGGCCGACATCGAGGGACCACGTACGGTGCGGGCGAGACCCGAGACCCGCTGAATGGCCTCGCGATAGATCCGGTGAGCCTTACGCAGGCTGATCCGGAAATACTCTCTGGGGCCGGTATTCCGCTCCACGAACATGTAGTAGGGCACCATTCCCAGCCGAAAGGATTTCCGCCACATCCTGATCCAGGCCCTCGAATTGTCGTTGATGTGACGGATCAACGGAGCCTGGGTTCGGATTTCGGCGCCGGTGTCTCGGATGCGGCGAATGGCCTCTTCGACCAGCGGAGTCTGCAACTCGTTCGGATGACTGAAGTGCGCCATGACAGCCAGGTGGCGTCCGGACGTAACTACTCGCTCGAAGAAGGCCAGAAGTTCGTCCGCGTCCGGATCGGAAACGAAACGAGCCGGCCAGTACGACAGAGATTTCGTCCCGATCCGAATTGTCTGGACATGTTTCAGCGCGGGCTCGAGGATCGGCTCAAGATGCGCCCGCAGCAGCCTGGCCTTCATGATCATCGGATCGCCGCCGGTGACCAGGAGATCCGAGACTTCCCTCTTCCCTCTCAGATAGGCGACCAACTCCCTGGAGTCGCTCGACTGAAACTTCAACCCCGGGATCCGCATGAATTGAGGCCAACGAAAGCAGTAGGTACAGTAGGCATGGCAGGTTTGGCCCTGGCCTGGGAAGTAGAGAACCGTCTCCCGATACTTGTGCTGAATGCCTTTCAACTCCTGGCCGTTCAGTGTTGGAACGTTGTGGGATAGCTGACCCGCCGGATGTGGATTCAAGCGCGCATGGATTTCCCCGATCGCCGCCTGAAGCTCGGGTTGGGAGGCTTTGCGCTGGAGAAGAGTCCAGATCGTCTCGTAGTCGTCCCGATCGAGCATCTCGGGCTGAGGGAAGTTCAGTTGAAAAATCGGGTCGTCGGGAACCCGGCTCCAGTCGATCAGATTCCGCGTCACGTACGGATTGGTCCGAAATGGCAAGACCCGGCTGACGACCTGAACTGCTTCCTGCATCTCCGGAGCAAGCCAATGCCATTCCGGCATGGATTGAATGTTGGCGGAAGTAATCGCCCTGTAACCAGTCTTTTGAATCTGGGGACTCTTCATCCGGGACACCTCTTTCTACCTGCGTTGCCTATGGAACAGCCCCATGGCAGTTTTCGGCGCAGAATTGACTCTTGGCCTGCCTGAAGCTGCCGGATGGTGCGCTGTGTGCTCGACGCCAATGCCGGGCCGGCGATTCCCCGCGATTCAGAACGGGTGGCAACTCCCCGCCGAGTTGCCGATCGACAGCGAAACGAACAGGAGCTGACTGTTGCGCATATATAATTAGCACAAACCCGGAAAAAACACCAGCTTCCGATTGCCGATCCACTCCGAACCCGACCCGCTGAAGGCCCTTTCAGGCTCTGGTAAGATGGCGTCATGCCTCGCCACTGGTTGATGAAGAGCGAACCAAAAGTCTACTCAATTCAGGACTTGGAGCGAGAAGGTCGGACGTACTGGGATGGAATTCGCAATTACCAGGCCCGCAACTACATGCGGGACGAGATGAAGCAGGGGGATCTGGTCCTGTTCTACCACAGCAATGCCCAGCCCGCCGGCGTTGCCGGCATCGCTGCGGTGAGCCGCGAAGCCTACCCCGATTTCACGGCCTGGGACCCCGCCAGCGATCACTACGACGCCCGTTCTACTCCCGACCACCCTCTCTGGGTCATGGTTGATATCCAGTTTCGACAGAGACTGCCGCGGGTTGTGACGTTGGATGAGATTCGAAAAGAACCGACCCTGAAGGACATGGTCCTCGTGCAGAACAGCCGACTTTCCATCCAGCCTGTGAAGTCTCAGGAGTTCAAGAGGATCGTAAAAATGGCGGGAGAGCGACCCGACTGATACGGCGGGTTCCGCAACACCTCGGTGGCCGAGGCCGATCCGTGACAGTCAAGGGAGGGAAGACGATGACCGCAACACGAGAGGAACGAGTTGGAAGGCTGCTCGAGAAACTCCAGATCCACGAAGTCAACGGGGGTGCCTGCACGGGTCCCGATGCCTGGCCCGAGCCGGGCGGCGGCGAATTGATCTCTTACGATCCCACGACCGGCCAGCCTTTGGCCAAGCTGATCCAGTGCAATGCGGCCGCCTACGCACAAGTGATGGAGGCGGCATCGAAGTCCTTTCTTTCCTGGCGTCAGGTTCCCGCACCCAAGCGCGGACTGCTGGTGCGCGATCTGGGCAATGCCTTGCGTGAGATTCGCGAGCCTCTTGGCGAGCTCGTCTCTGTGGAGATGGGCAAGATCCTCGCCGAGGGAGTCGGTGAAATCCAGGAGATGATCGACATCTGCGACTTCGCGGTGGGTCTCTCGCGACAGCTCTACGGGCATACGATCCAATCGGAGCGGCGGGACCATCGGATGTTCGAGCAGTGGCATCCGCTCGGACCCATCGGCATCATCACGGCTTTCAACTTCCCAGCCGCCGTATGGTCCTGGAACGCCGCCATCGCTGCTGTCTGCGGCGACACCATGGTTTGGAAACCTTCCCACTCGACACCCCTCGTCGCCCTGGCCATCCAGCATGCGGCCAACCGGGTCTGCCGAGACCACGGGCAGACCGGCTTGTTCAACCTCGTCATCGGAAATCGCCATGAAGTTGGGGACCGGATGCTCGAGGATCCGCGCCTGTCCCTGATCAGCTTCACGGGTTCCGTGCGCGTCGGACGTCACGTTGCCTCTACGGTAGGTCAGCGGCTGGGCCGGACGATCCTGGAACTGGGGGGAAACAACGCTATCGTCGTCTCCTCCCAGGCCGATCTGGACCTGTCCGTTCGTGCCATTCTTTTTGGCGCGGTGGGCACGGCGGGCCAGCGTTGCACGACGACTCGCAGGATCATCGTCCATCGCGGCGTGTCCGAGGAACTGACCAGGAGGCTGGTCTCCGCCTATCGACAGGTTTCTATCGGAGATCCCATTGCTGACAGCACTCTGATGGGACCTCTGGTGAATGAGAGTGCCGTCTCGCAAATGATGGAAGCACTGGATCGGGCGCGTCAACAGGGAGGCGAGATCCTGACGGGCGGCCGTCCCCGACCGGACCTGGGCGCCTGCTTCGTCGAGCCCACGATCGTCAGGATGCCGAAACAGACCCCGCTGGTCTGCGAAGAAACCTTCGCTCCCATACTGTATCTGCTCGAATTCGACACCCTGGATGAGGCCATCGCACTCCACAACGGAGTCCCGCAGGGTCTCTCGAGCGCCATCTTCACGACCAACCTGCAGGAGTCGGAGCAGTTCCTCTCGACCTCCGGTTCCGACTGCGGAATCGCGAACGTCAACCTGGGAACCAGCGGCGCCGAGATCGGAGGCGCCTTCGGTGGAGAAAAGGACACAGGGGGAGGACGGGAGTCAGGCTCCGATGCCTGGAAGGGGTACATGCGAAGACAGACCAACACGATCAACTGGTCCGATCAGTTGCCGCTGGCCCAAGGCATCCATTTTGGAGAGTAGCCTGGACTCGTCAAACGAAAGGTCTGCCGAGACGGGAAAAAGAGAAGGGGCCCCCATCTATATAAAACCCGAGCGACAAACCCGGGAGGAAGCCTACCCGTCTACACGAGAGTTAGACGAGCGAGGGGGTCAATTCGTTTCACTCAAATGTACTGAATGTTGGACCTTGTACCGATGATTCGGTGCCGGCCCCTGCCTCTCGATGGAGAGTCGAACCTCCGGGGTCATTCGCAGGAGGCCAGCGCCTGCCGTAGTACTTCTACGGCCAGTTCCGCGCCATGCCGTTTGTGCGCGGGCAACCCCCCAAGATAATCCAGCAGTCCGTCCACGCTGAGCTGACGACAGCGGGCCACCGTCTTCCCACGCACCAGTTCCGTCAGGGCCGCCGCGGAGGCCACGGCGGCTGGACAGCCCAACGCCAGAAAGCGGCAATCTTCGACACGACCGGAGTCCACTTTCAACTGAAGCTCGGTGACGTCACCGCAAACCGGATTCTCGGCCCGGTAGGAAGCTGTGGCATCGTCCAGACGGCCCCGATTGGGAAGATCTGCAACCAGCTCTCGGACTTTGTCACTGTACATCGGGTTCCCTGACCCCCGCCGCTTCGCTCATTTGCGCGGCAATATCCGGAACGACCCGTAGAGTGTACGCGATCTCTTCGGCTCGCGTAAATCGACCCAGGCTGAACCGGATGGCCCCCTGAACCCGCTCTTCCGGCAAGCCCATTGCGACCAGCACATGGGAGGGAGAAACGGAGCCCGAGGCACAGGCAGCACCGGTGGAGACGGAGATGCCCTGAAAGTCCATCGAAACCAACAAGGACTCTCCCTGAAGACCGCAGAAACTGATGTTGCAGACGTGCGGAAGCCGGTTCCCGCGGGACCCGTTGAGAACGGTTCGAGGCACCCGTTCGAGGAGGCCGGTCTCGAGGCGATCTCTGAGAGCTCGAATGTCCGAATCCATGAACGCCAGTTTCCGGCCCGCGATCTGACAAGCCTTTCCGAAACCAACGATTCCGGGCACATTCTCGGTTCCGCCGCGACGATTTCGTTCGTGCCCTCCGCCGAGGAGAAACGGGCTCCAGGGGGTTCCGCTGCGCAAGAACAGAGCGCCGACCCCCTTGGGGCCGTGCAGCTTATGCGCGGCCGTCGAGACAAGGTCGACGCCCAGGTCGTCGACATCGACCGGGATCTTACCCACAGCCTGGACCGCATCGCTGTGGAGCAGGACCCCACGAGCCTTAAGCTGTTCGGCGGCAGCCCGTAGTGGTTGGAGGACTCCGGTCTCGTTGTTCGCGTACATGATGGACGCCAATATGGTGTCTTCGCGCACCGAGGATTCCAGCTCCTCCAGCGAGATCGCCCCGGATTCGTCGACGCCCAGATAGGTCACATCGAAGCCCTCCTGCTCCAGGGCCTCGCACGTCCGCAAGACGGCGTGGTGTTCGATGCGGGTCGTGATGATGTGTCGGCCGCGTTCCTTGAGCGCTCGCGCTACGCCTGCGACGGCTGCATTGTCGGCTTCGGTGCCTCCACAGGTAAAGACGATGTCCCGAGGCTCGGCGCCAATGAGGGCGGCCACCTCCTCCCGGGCCGTCTCGACAGCGGCGCGCGCCCTCTGACCGACGCTGTGAACCGATGAAGCGTTCCCAAAGTCGTCCTGAAGAAATGGCATCATAGCTTCCAGAACTGCCGGATCCACGGGCGTCGTAGCATTATTGTCGAGATAGACCTTCATGATCCGGCCATCATACCACCGTTTCCCTTGACAGGCGGGGTTACCGATCTTACATACAAGCCGTGCCCAGACTGAATATGCACGCGGCTAAGCCATTGTTAAAACATGCCTTAGGTCTTTCCTTGACAAGGCGATGTTGCGATCTTACATAAATAGAGTTGGGCGTCGAGTGGGAAGGCGCTTCGAAGCTTTGATGGACGTTGGAGCTTGATAAGGATTGAAATATAGGAGGAATCAGAAATGTTGAATCTACTGCCGGTCAGAAGAAGTCGTTTTCTGCCTGATACTATCAATAGTGCCTTTAATGATCCTTTCTTCCGCTTTCTGGAAGATCTTCCGTCGGAAGGGCGCGAGTGGAACCCCGCGGTCGAAGTGGTCGAGAACGATAAGGAGTTCCGGTTCACCCTGGAGGTCCCCGGACTCGAACAAAAGGACATCTCGATCGAGTTTGATAACGGAGTTCTGAGTTTCACCGGAGAGAAGAGCTCTGAAGAGCATCAGGATGGCGAACGCATCAGGTCGGAGCGTTGGTACGGGAAGTTCACCCGTAGTTTCACGCTGCCGAAGTCGGCGGATCCCGAGAAGATCTCCGCGAACCTGAAGAACGGAGTATTGGTGGTCGCGGTTCAGAAACGGGAAGAAGCCAAGCCTCGCAAGGTTGAGGTACGCATCTCCTAACTCGTGGTGCTGCCCGACGGGGCGGCTTTTCATATAGATCTAAAAGGGCGACCCGGACGGGTCGCCCTTTTTTCGTGGAACGGATTACCGGCTCGTCCGGAGTAATCCAGGCTGCCCGCCTGCTGCGTCGAGCGGGCTGCCGGCCCGACCCACCAGGTAAGATGCCTGTATCACTCTCGAAACCCGGAAGAGACGGGCCGGAACTGTGCACTCGGGGCAGCGGGACAAGCTGGAAGCTTATCCTACTCGAGGGCGATGGCCTCGATCTCCACGTCGATGCCGAGCGGAAGGTCAGCGGCCTGAATCGTGGATCGTGCCGGAGGCACTGATCCGAAGTAGCCTCCATACACCTCGTTGACCTTCTTGAAATCGCTCATGCGTCGCACGAAGATCGTGGTTTTGACGATCTTGTCCAACGAAGAGCCGGCGGCCTCCAGCAGCAGCTTCAGGTTTTGGAGCGTACGGTGGACCTGATCTTCGATGGGACCTCGCAGGATCTCCCCGGTGCTCAGCTCCATCGGTCCCTGCCCGGAGACGAAGATGAAACCGTTGGCACGAATGGCAGGAGAGTAGGGGCCGACCGGCTTGGGTCCGTTCTTTGGGAATATCTGCTCTTTCATTTGCTCCCTCCTTCACGTAACCTGACCTCGGGTATCGGCCGCCACGTTCGAGCTTCTCCGGCCGACTCATCCCTGAATCCGATTATGAACGACGCAATCATAGATCAGTTCGGTGAACTGGGTGTGGTCCCGGTGATCGTCATCGAGGATCCGGAAGACGCGGTCCCGCTTGCGGAAGCGCTCATGCGCGCAGGGCTTCCGGCACTCGAAGTGACTTTCCGTACGGCGGTGGCCGCTGAAGCTCTGGAGAGGATCAAGCGCCGCTTCCCGGACCTCTTTCTGGGAGCCGGTACGGTTCTCACGGCGGAGCAGGTGCGAAAGGCCAGGGACAGTGGAGCAAGCTTCGTCATTTCGCCGGGGCTCGATGCCAGGCTCGTCGAGTTCTGTCTCGAACAGGGGTTGACTCCTTTTCCCGGGGTCTGCTCTCCGAGCGAGATCCAGGCCGCTCTTGGACTCGGGTTGAACGTCCTCAAGTTCTTTCCTTCGGAGGCGATGGGTGGTCTCGAGTACCTGAGGGCCGTCTCGGGTCCCTTCCCGATGGTTCGATTCATCCCGACCGGGGGGATCAACACCCGGAACCTCGCAGATTACTTGTCCTTCGATCGTGTTCTGGCCTGCGCCGGGACCTGGATCGCCCGCCGCCAATGGTTGAGCCAGAAGCGGTTCGACCTGATCGAAAAGGAGGCCGCCGAAGCGGTAAGGATCGTTGGCACTGTCCGGCAGGGGGGAAACCGTGCCTAGGATCGTGACTTTTGGAGAGATCATGCTTCGGCTCAAGTCACCGGGGCATGAGCGACTCTTGCAGAGCCCGGCGCTGGAAGCGACCTTCGGCGGCGGTGAATCGAACGTGGCCCAGTCGCTGGCGTATCTGGGGATGGAGGTGGATTTCGTGACGGCACTCCCGGAGAACGCCATTGGCGATGGCTGCCTCGCCGAACTGCGCCGGTCGGGAGTCGGGACGAACCATATCATCCGCCGCAAGGGGCGGATGGGGATCTACTTCCTCGAGGCTGGCGCCAATCAGCGCTCGTCCACGGTTCTCTATGATCGTTCCGGCTCCGCGATGGCCGAGTCGTCTCCGGACGAGTTCGACTGGAATCGAATCTTCGATGGCGCGGACTGGTTCCACTTCACCGGCATCACTCCGGCCATCAGCGCCACTGCGGCTGAATCGTGCCGCCGCGCGCTCGACGTTGCTCGTCGAAAGCAGCTCACCGTATCCTGCGACTACAACTACCGCAAGAAGCTCTGGAAATACGGGAAGAACGCGCCCGAAGTAATGCGGCAACTCGCCTCCCTCGTCGACGTTGGCGTCGCCAACGAAGAGGACTGCCAGAAGTCGCTGGGCGTTCAGTTCGACGCCGACGTGGAAGAAGGGCGGCTCGAGACCGAGCGATACGAACTCCTGGCTCAGGAGGTCATGCGCCAGTTCCCTAATCTGCGGACACAAGCGATCACCTTGAGGGAGAGCCGGAGCGCGGACCACAACGACTGGTCTGCGGTCATACGATCGAAGGATGGCTTCTGGAAGAGCCGCAAGTATGCCATCACCGACATCGTCGACCGGGTGGGTGGAGGAGATTCCTTCGCCGCGGGCCTGATCTACGGTCTATTGAACTTCGACAACGATCACCAGCGGGCTCTCGAATTTGCCGTTGCCGCTTCCTGTCTGAAGCACTCCATTCCGGGTGACGTCAACAGGGTCACCGTCGCCGAGGTGGAAGCCCTCATAGCCGGCTCGGGCAGCGGCCGCGTCCGCCGCTGAGTAGGACATGCTTCCAGCTCTCGGACTGCTGAGGTCGCCTCCTGGCCGCTGGTTTGACCGCGAGAACGGGAGAACCGGAGGACGGGAGAACGGGAAGCTGGAAGGGCGAATCTGGGCGCTGGGAGTAAGATAAGCATCCTTGCTTGTCCTGGTCTGAGACCTTACCTCACGAGAGTTGTTCTCGCTGAGCTCCCAAGGTCAGTGGAGGACGGGAGAACCGGAGAGTGGGAGGACGGGGGTAGGATACTCCCCGCTTCTCCCCCTGCCCCTCCAATCCAGCCCCTGACTCTTCGAGAGTTCCGGAGCCCGATTCCGGTGTTTCCCCGAGCGGCCACCTATGCCTCCACTCCGTCCACCCCTTCCACTGTGTGCATGTCGTCCAGACAGTCCACACTCCGGTCGCACCCGTCAGCCCCCGTCCTCCCGTCCTCCCGTCATTGACAGAGGTTGGGAGTTCCTGCTGGACCACGCTCGGGGAGTTGCGGCCTGGGCCAGGACAAGCAGGGATGCTTGTCCTGCCCCTCCAGGTAACGCTCATATAAGATCGTAACGTGCGTTTTTATGATTTACATCGATCATAAACTTCGCTATGATCTTCCGCGATGAAGTCGTCCTGGGCGGAGGTCAGGGAGCGCCGCGATCGACTGGCGGCCGTTCTGGTGCAGGAGGGTTACCTTTCGGTGGCCGAACTCGCCGCTCGCTTTACGGTTTCCGAAGCGACCGTACGCCGGGATCTGAGCGCACTCGAGAAGGACAAACGCATTACGCGTACCCATGGCGGGGCACTTTCGGAGTTCGACGCACTGTTCGTGCCCTTTCAGCAGCGCAACATGCAAAACCGCGAGGCGAAGCAGAGAATCGCTCGCTCTGCGCTGCAGCTGCTCCAGGATGGACAGGTCCTGTTTCTGGACGCAGGCTCGACGGTCTTCGCCGTCGCCGAAGCGATCGTCGAGTCCAGTCTGGCCTTGCAGGTCGTGACCAACAGCCTGCCGGTGGCGGAGGTTCTGACGTCGAGTCCCACCGTCGAGACGCACCTGTTGGGCGGTTGCCTGTTGCCTCATCAGCTGATCGTCGTCGGGTCCGGGGTCACGCTCAGTCTGAGCGCGTGGCACTTCGATCTGTCCCTGTTCAGTGCTGAGGGCATGAGCGAGCAGGGGCTCTGGAATTCTCAGGACGATATCACCGGGTTTCAACGTCATGTTCATGGCCGCAGCGAAACCTGCGCGTTTTGTCTGGACGTGTCCAAACTCGGCCGAGTCGCGCCGAGTTTTCTGTTGCCCTGGTCGCTGATCGACAGGGTCGTTTCAGATGCTCTCCCGGATCAGATCACTTCACTCGGTCAAGAAGCCATGGGAGTCGAGTGGCTCGCTGCCTGAGCCGGGGAGGGAGTCGGAGTCGAAATGGAACTGGCAAGAATCGAGGGTTCGGTCGTCTCCACCGTCAAGGTGGATCGCCTGCGCGGACACAAACTGATGCTCGTCGGGCTCCTGAAGCCTGATATGAGCCCGTCGGGGACTTTTCTCGTGGCCGTCGATACGGTCGGAGCCGGGGTCGGTGAGGTCGTCCTGGTCGTCCGCGGCAGCTCGGCGCGCCAGACCGACAAGACAGCTACCGTCCCGACCGACACCACCATCGTCGGCATCGTTGATGGCGTCGTCTTCGAGGGAAAGATGGTCTATGAAAAGAATGCCGTAGGAGAGTCCGCAAGTGTATCTGGGGCGGATTGAAGGGAAGGTCTGGGCCACCATCAAGGATGACCGCCTGAAGGCGGTGCATCTTTGCCTGATGCAGCCGATCGACGAGCGTCTCGAGGAAAGCGGGCCCGTCGTCGTGGCCGTGGATACCATCGGTGTCTCCGAAGGCGACCTGGTCTTCTGGGTGGATAGCACCGAGGCTGGCTTCGTCAAGCCGGATCAGGGGATACCGACGGAAGTGAGCATTGTGGGACTGGTGGATCGGCTGGATGTGGAAGATCCGGCCAACTGAAGGAGAACGATGTACCTCGGGAAAGTCGTCGGCCGGGTGGTGTCCACTGCCAAGCACCCCGTCTACGCGAATCAGAAACTCATGATCGTGCGGCTCACCACGCCACAGGGAGAACCGACCGGGAGATCGATGCTGGCCATCGACTCGGTCGAGTCCGGAGTCGGAGACTGGGTTCTGGTCGCGTCTGACGGCCTCGGTGTTGCGGACCTTCTTGGATTCGAGGGGCTCGTGCCGATTCGCGAAATCATTGTCGGAATCATCGATCGGGTGGATCTATGACGCGGGAAGAGATGGAAGAACTGGTTCGCACCGTTACGTTGGAGGTCGTCAAGGAACTGAAGCGGCACGGCGGACCTCAGGCGACTGACTCGACCGGGTCGACCTGCGAATGCAGTTGTGGAGGCGAAGGTTGCGGTTCGGGAGACCGAGTGGCGAACTCTGCAACCGTCTCTCCGAATCATTTCCGGGGTCGCGTGCTCACCGAAGCGAGCCTCCAATCCGCCTCAACCAATGGGAAAGGGGTCCTGCTGCTGAGACCCGGAACCCTCGTTACGCCCCTGGCTCGGGATCTCGCCGCAGAGCTGAGAGTGGAGTTGAAGTTCGAGTCGGAGCAAAGCCCTGAGGGCGCCGCGTCATCGGACGTCCCGCCGATTCGGTGTCCGACCAATACCGTCGCTTTTCTCTCCGCCCGAGGTTCGCTGACCCACGAACGGATCGTTGCCGCCGCGGCCGACAAAGCGGGCTTCGAGGTTCAGTCTTGTGCGGCGGGGGATCGCAACAGCGGTACGACGCCCGCGCTCTCCTGTGCCCGTCTCGTCTCCGCGGGCAAGTGCTGTCGGGGCGTCATCATCAGCGATGAGATCTACACCGTGCTCCGTCAGGCCAATCGTTTGAACGGAGTCAAAGCTCAAGTCTGCCGCGACGTCGAAAAAGCCCGGGAATGCCGGCGATCGGAGACCAACCTTCTGCTGCTCAGTGACGGGCAATTGGGCTTGAAAATGCTGGAACGGATTCTGGAAGTATGGCTGGGTCGCTGACGGGCGAGATCAGAGGCAGGCAGCCAAAGGTAGAGACCGAATGGGTCTGAGCGAACAGGTTCGACAGGCAGGCGTTGTCGGCGCGGGTGGTGCGGGCTTTCCCACCCACGTGAAGACGGCGTCCTGCGCCGAATGGTTGCTCGCCAATGGAGCAGAGTGCGAACCGCTCCTGTACAAGGATCGGGAGTTGCTCAAGAACTTCGCTTCGGAGGTGCTGACCGGTCTGCGTCTGACGGCGGCAGCGGTAGGTGCCTCGAAGCGATCGATCGGTGTCAAATCGAAGAACCATGAGGCTATTGAGGCACTGCGTCGAGCAGGCTGCGGGACGGATATCAGCCTGTCGGAATTCGGCGACTTCTACCCGTCGGGAGACGAGTACGAAGTGGTCCACACCATCACCGGCCGACTCATCCCACCCGCCGGGATCCCGCTCGACGTGGGAGTCGTCGTCAACAACGTCGAAACGATCTATAACGTCCAGAGAGCAGAGCAGGGCGAGCCGGTGACCGACACCTTCCTGACGGTCAGCGGAATGGTGCGCGAACCCCTGACGACCCGTGTGCCCGTAGGGATGCGTTTTCGTGACGTCCTGGAACTGGCCGGCGGGCCCACGGTTCGTGACTTCGCCGTGATGGACAGCGGTCTGATGATGGGCCGGCGCATTCACGACCTCGATCAGGGAGTCGCCAAGACGACGGCTGGACTGATCGTCTTGCCCCGCGGCCACAACCTGATCCGTCGCTACGATACTTCGGCAACCGCCCAGGCTCGCATCGGCAAGTCCGCCTGCGATCAGTGCAGCTACTGCACCGAACTGTGCCCGCGCTATTTGCTCGGCTACGACGTTCAACCTCACGCCGTGATGAGAAGCCTCGGGTTCAGTGCTACCGGATCAGAAATCTGGAATCGCTATGCATCCCTCTGTTGCGGCTGCGGCATCTGTACGCTCTACGCCTGTCCGGAGAGCCTGTACCCGCGCGAAGCGTGTCTGCAGGGCATGGCAGATCTGCGGGAGGCCGGTCGCCCCAAGTGGGAGGGATCCCGGGCAGTCCGGGTCCATCCGATGAAGGAATACCGGAGGGTGCCCATGAAACTGTTGATGAAGAAACTCGGCGTCGAGGACCTCGATGCGGAAGCCCCCTGGCGAGAAGTGGATGCCCGTCCGAACGTTGTGCGAGTCGCGTTGAAACAACATACCGGTGTGGCGTCGCGTCCTGTCGTGTCCCCTGGGGATCGCGTCCGCCGGGGTCAGCTCCTGGGAGAGATTCCCGGAAACCAGCTGGGTGCCAGGGTCCACGCGAGCATCGACGGCCGGGTCACGCGGGTCGAGGACTACGTGGAAATCGAGAGGCAGTCGTCATGAAGGCCGTCGGCCTAATCGAGTTGAACAGTATCGCCTCCGGCTTTGAAGTGGCGGATGCCATGTTGAAGGCCGCTGAGGTCGATCTGATCCTTTCGCGAACGATCTGCGCGGGAAAATTCATGGTCATTATCGGTGGAGAGGTCGCGGCCGTCTCCGCCGCCGTCGAAGCGGGTCTGCAGGTCTGGGAAGGAGCGGTCATCGACTCGATGGTGATCCCCAACGTCCATCCCGGTGTGTTCCCCGCTATCGCCGGATCGGTGGAGGTCAAGACCCGTGGAGCGCTGGGCATCCTCGAGGCCTTCTCGGTGGCATCGCTGATCGAGGGAGCTGACGAAGCCATCAAGACGGCCGACGTGGAGCTGATCGAGATTCGACTCGCCATGGCGCTGGGTGGTAAAGCCTTCGTTACCATGACGGGCGAGGTCTCCGCGGTCCGGGCCGCCGTGGAAGCCGGAGCCGCCCGCATCGGTGAAAAGGGGTTGCTGGTCAACAAGGTCGTCATCGCGTCACCCAGTCCACAGCTTTACAGGGAGCACATTTGATGATTCCCCGAAGCCCGTCCTGTCGAGAATGTGGTCTGTGTGAGGTCCCCCGGGAAGCAGAGCTGTCGAGTCTGGTCGAGTCCGTCGTCCGGGAGGTCATGGGGACACTGGGGAAGGTCGGGGACCGGAAGATTCCCATTGGCGTCTCCGCCCGTCACATGCACGTTTGCCAGGAAGACCTGGAGCAGCTGTTCGGAGTCGGGCATCCGCTGACAAAGATGCGGGATTTGAACCAGCCGGGGGAGTTTGCCGCCGAGGAGACGGTCACAGTCGTCGGGCCCAAGCGGCGGTTCTTCGATGTCCGCATCCTGGGACCTGTCCGCCGGCGTACTCAGGTGGAGCTCGCCTACTCCGACGGTATCTACCTCGGTTTGGATCTGCCCCACCGGCTCTCGGGCGACATCGCGGGGTCGGCGCCCATCATCCTGGTTGGCCCGAAGGGTGTTCGCAACCTTTCCGAGGGGGCCATCCGTGCCAAACGGCACATCCACGTCAACCCGCAGGATGCCGCCCGGCTGGGGGTGCGCAACGGTCAGGCCGTTTCGGTGCGTACCACCGGGGAGATGAGCTTGACCTTCAACAACGTCGTGGTCCGGGAGGGAGAGGGACTCGAGCTGGAGATGCATGTGGATACGGATGAGGCCAACGCTGCCGGCCTGCGCTGTGGCGACCCCGTAGAGCTACTGCCGGATCGAGCTTAACGGTGTTTCTTATGCAGAAGTCGATGTGGAAGCTCGGGACACGGAGGATCACAAATCGAAAATCGGCAATCGGAAATCGCGTCGGGGTACGCTATGGCTTCCATTGATCCTGAACTCGTCCAGTCCATTGTGAGCCGGGTCCTGTCCGAAATGGACCGGAGACCATCGGCGGTCACGAAGACCGAGTCCGGATCCGGAGTCTTCGAGAATGTAGAGGAGGCCGTGCGCGAAGCAGTGGAGGCCCAGCGGCAGTGGGTCCGAACTTCTCTCGATCGCCGGGGGAAGGTGATCGCCGCGCTGCGTCGGGTCATGCACCGCCATGCCGAAGAATTCGCCCGCCTAACTCAACAGGAGACGGGCATGGGACGGGTCGAAGACAAGATCCGCAAACATCACGTGGCCGCCGATGCGACTCCAGGTCTCGAGGATCTGGAGCCCCGGGTCTTCAGCGGTGACAAGGGGCTCGTCGTCGAGGAGTACGCTCCCTACGGTGTGGTTGCGGCGATCACGCCGTCCACCCATCCGATTCCGGTGATGCTCAACAGCATCATCATCATCACGGCGCCGGGCAACGCAGCGGTCTTCAGCGTACATCCCGCAGCCAAGCGGGTTTCGGCAAAGGCGATGGAGATCTTCAGTCGTACCATCCAGGAGGCCGGGGGCCCTGCCAATTTGGTCTCCATGGTCCGCGAACCGACGATGGAGGCCGTCGGCCGTCTCTTCGATCATCCGGACGTTGATTTGATCGCGGCGACGGGAGGACCGGCTCTGGTCGAGGCCGCTTTTCGTTCCGGCAAGAAAGTGATCGCAGCGGGTCCCGGCAACCCCCCGGTTCTCGTGGACGAGACGGCCTGTCTCGATACCGCGGCCGAGCGGATCATTGAGGGTGCCGCCTTCGACAACAACATCCTGTGCATCGCCGAGAAGGAAGTCTTCGTCGTGGATTCGATCTTCGGCCGTTTCCTGGAGTCCATGCGGAAAGCCGGAGCCGTTGAGTTGAACGAGCTGCAGATCCAGTCGCTGAGCGAGAGGGCCTTCGCGCGAGACGGCTCCGGTCACCGGCAGGTCAATCGGGAGTTCGTTGGACGGGACGCGGCGATTCTGGCGCGAGCCGCCGGCAAGCTCAACGTTTCGGACGATGTGAGAATGCTCTTCGGAGAAACGGACTTCGACCACCCCTTCGTCCAGGAGGAACAGATGATGCCGTTTCTGCCGCTGGTCCGGGTGCGAGATGCTCAGCAGGGCATCGAACTGGCCGTTCGTGCCGAGCATGGCTTCCACCATACGGCGATGATCCACTCCAATAATCTGGCGGTCATTACCGAGTTCTCCCGCGCGGTAGACACGAGCATCGTCGTCGTCAACGGTTCCAGCCTGGCAGGAAACGGCCCGCCGGCCGGTGAGGGCTACTTCTCCCACACCATCGCCAGTCCGACTGGGGAAGGGGTCTGTACGCCACGGGATTTCAGCCGCGTTCGGAGGCTCACGACTTTCGGGTCTCTTCACATCGTGTGATGAGGCCAGAGAACAAACGGATCAACCAATACCTGGGATTTCCAAAGGACAGCACAAGGAGAAAACAACATGGCAAAGGAAGCATTGGGACTCATTGAAACACGAGGTCTCGTCGGCGCCATCGAGGCGGCCGATGCGATGGTCAAGGCGGCTCAAGTCGAACTGCTGGGGAAGGAAGGCGTCGGCGGCGGGTTGGTCACCGTGATGGTCAGGGGCGACGTCGGAGCCGTTAAAGCGGCGACGGACGCCGGGGCAGCGGCCGCCGAGAAGGTCGGCGAGCTGATCTCCGTGCACGTCATCCCGCGGCCCCATGCCGATGTCGAAGCGATCCTCCCGCAGAAGGGCGCCGCAAAGCCGGCAGCAAAGTGAAGGGTGAACGATGATGGCTTCCACCCTCTACACTCTGAGAAGGGATATCGTCGAGGCCGGACGGAGAGTCTACAATCGCAACTTCGTCGCCGCCAACGACGGCAATATCAGCGCCCGAGTCGATGCGCGCCGGGTGCTGATTACACCGACCGGCGTCAGCAAGGGCTTCATGAAGCCGGAGGACCTGATTCTCGTCGATTACGACGGCAACGTCCTGGAAGGACGCGGGAAACCCTCGTCCGAGACGTTCATGCATCTCCGCGTCTTCCAGGAACGGCCGGACATCAACGGTGTCGTCCACGCCCATCCGCCCAAGGCCACGGGCTTCGCCACGGCCGGGATCCCCTTGACGCAGTGCGTGTTGCCGGAGGTCGTGGTCAGTCTCGGAGGCATTCCTCTGGCCGAGTATGGAACGCCGGGTACCGACGAGCTCTATGAGCCGGTTCTGAAGTACCTGCGGGACTACGACGCGTTCCTGCTGGAGAATCATGGGGCACTGACCATCGGTTCCTCCGTCATGAACGCCTATTACCGCATGGAGACGCTCGAGCACTTTGCTCATATCGCCCTGGTCGCGATTCAACTGGGCAAGCTCCAGACACTCAAGCAGGACGACGTGGAGAAACTGATCGGACTGCGCGAGAAGTTCGGGATCAAGACGAAGGTTCGCTGCGATTCCTGCGAGCGGAGCGACACGGCTGCATGTCCTGTAACCGAAAGCCCTCAGAACGGTGCCCGCTCCGCACCGTCAGCGGGCTCGGGCGGAGCCGCCGGTTCACCAGACCAGCGGGTACTGGTCGAGACGATCACCTCCGCCATCTTGAAGCAGCTCGCCCGATGAAACTCATCGTCTGCAATATCGGCTCAACGAGCTTCAAGTTCGAGCTCCTCGAACTCCCCGAGGAGAGGGAACTTGCGCGCGGTGTGGCCGAGCGAGTCGGGTCGGAGCGCTCCCGGGTGCGCTACAGCGTTCGTGGGGTCGAGGTCCGTTCCAGGGAGCTTTCTCTGCCCAACCAGCGGGAGGCTGTCAGGGACGCCCTCGACTTCCTCGTGACGGGGAAAGACCCGCCGCTGCGGTCCCTTGCCGAGGTGGATGGTGTGGGCTTCAAATGCGTTCAGGCCGGCGACCGCAGCGGTACCGTCTTGATCGATCGCGAGGTCCTCGAGGCCATGGAGGCGTACCGGGATCTGGCGCCTGCCCACAACCCCGCGTACATCGAGGCCATCGGTATGTTTCGAGACCTGCTCCCTGAAACACCGTTGGTGGGTGTCTTCGAGCCGGGGTTCCACATCGATGCTCCCGAGTACGCCAGGGTATACGGCACCCCCTTCGAATGGTTCGAGGAATACGGTGTTCGCCGCTACGGCTACCACGGCGCATCGCACCGATTCGCGGCAGCGGAGACCGTTCACCTGCTGGACCTGTCCGCGGATGAGCATCGGATCGTGACCTGCCATCTGGGGGGATCGTCGTCGCTGTGCGCCGTCAGGAACGGGGTCTCGATCGACACCTCCATGGGCTTCTCCCCGCAGTCGGGCGTCATTCAGGGATGCCGCGTGGGCGATCTCGATCCTTTCGTCCTGCCGCACATCATGCGCCGGAAGGGCATCACCCTGGACGAGGCTCTGCAGGAATGTTCGCAGAACGGGGGGCTGGCCGGGATCTCCGGGACCTCCGGGGATATGCGGGATATCAACGAGCAGATTCGTCAGGGCAGCCGGCGGGCCCGCCTGGCCCGCGACAAGTTCATTTACGACATCAAGAGGTATCTGGGAAGCTATCTCGTGCTGATGGAAGGCCTTGATGCCGTCAGTTTTTCCGGCGGCATCGGTGAACGCGATGCGGCCCTGCGCGGTCAGGTGCTGGGTTCACTCGGTTTCCTGGGCCTGCGTCTGGATGAGGAGGCCAACCGCGCTCATTCGAGCATCATCACGACCCCGCAATCGAGCATTGCCGGTCTCGTCGTTCACACCAACGAAGAGATCATCGTCGCCCGGGAAACGGCCCGGCTGCTCGGGTAGGACATCCATCCCCGGTTGCCTCACTTTCTGGAAGGATTTTCGTAGTTGCGGGGGTTCCGAGTTCCAAGTTTGGAGTTCCGGGGGCGCACGCCAACGGCGTGGTTTATCCGCGAGCCTGGGCCAACGGCCCAGGACACCGATGCTCCGGTCGACGTCAGCGCTGACTTTGGGCAACACGCCCCCGGACTTCAGATTTGAAGGTTGGGCGAATTCCAGTTCGGCAGGCTCTCGGAACCCGGAACCCGGAACTCGAAACTCTTCTCGATGCCGCGACCGTGCGACCAGGGAGCGACGAACGCTACTCGGCGAAGTAGATCTTGGAGACGTACTCCGCCATCATGCGTCGGGTCGAGAAAGCGGCGGCCATGGAACGGATGCTCTCTTTCATTCGCTCCACCCAGCCCAAAGGAACACCCTGTGGATTGCGATCGTAGAAGAGCGGCACGACTTGTGACTCCAACAGGTTGTATAGTGAGAGGGAGGTCGCGTGGTCATCGGCGCCCTCGATGGCCCAGCCGTTTCGCCCGTTGTACCCTTCACACCACCAACCGTCCAGCACGCTGCAATTGAGAGCGCCGTTGAGTGCCGCCTTTTGCCCGCTGGTTCCACTGGCTTCCTTGGGGGGTTCGGGTGTGTTCAGCCAGACGTCGACGCCACTGACGAGGTTGTGCGCGACCTGCTTGTCGTAGTTCTCGAGGAACGCTATTCGGCCCCCGAAACGCGGATGGGTGCAAGCTTCGTAGATCTGCCTCAGCACATATTTCCCCGGCTCGTCTGCGGGATGCGGCTTCCCGGAAAAGATGAACTGGACCGGACGCCACGGGTTGTGCAGGATCTCGAGAAGGCGCTCTACATCCCGCAGGATCAGCGTGGCCCTCTTGTAGGTGGCAAAGCGTCGCGCAAAACCGATGGTCAGCGCTTCCGGATTGAGGAGCGCCCCCGAAGCGACGAGCTGTCCCGAGGAGGCCCCTTCTCCCATCCAGGCCATGCGGGATCGATTCCGGATGAAAGTCAGCAGTTTGGCCTTGAGTTTGAGGTGAGTTCTCCAGAGCTCTTCATCCGGTATGTCGGCGACCGCATCCCAAAGCCCTGGATCGTCGTGATTCTCCTTCCACTGAGGCCCGAGATAGTGGTTGAAGAGCTGAACCATGGCGCCCGACAGCCAGGTCGGGACGTGAACCCCGTTGGTGATCGACGTAATGGGCACATCCTCGAGACGAAGGTCCGGGTAGAGGAAATGCCACATTTCGCGCGAGACTTCGCCATGCTTGCGACTAACGGCGTTGACCTTACGGGCAGTATTGAGCGCGAGGATGGTCATGCTGAACGTCTGTCCGCCCGGCGGCGAACCCAGTCCCAGAAAGGATTCCCGGGAGACGTCGATCTTCTCCCAGAAATGGCGAAAGTGCTGCTCCATCATGTAGTAAGGGAACTCATCGTGACCAGCCTTGACCGGCGTATGCGTCGTGAAGACGACTTTGCGCCGTGTGGCATCAATGGCCTGTGAAAAGGAAAGCCCCTGGGTGCGATACTCCCGAATCAGCTCGAGGGTGGCAAATCCGGCGTGTCCTTCGTTCAGGTGCAGGACGGTCGGTTCGTAGCCCAGCCGACGAAGCGCCTTGACGCCGCCGACGCCCAAAACGATCTCCTGGCGAAGCCGGACCTCCGTGTCGCCGCCGTACAGTCGCGCGACGAGGTCCCGATCCCACGGCTCGTTCTCGGGGATATCCGAATCCATCAGAAAAATGGGCACGCGGCCCACCTGCATCGTCCAGAGGGAGACTTTGAGTTCGCGGCCGTCCAGCGGAATACTGACGAGCAGCCGCGCACCGTTGTCGTCGGTGACCGGGAGCAGCGGGATATGCTTGAGCTCGAGCCGCTCATAGTAGACTTCCTGGCTGCCGTCTGCGGCGACTTTCTGCTTGAAGTAGCCTTCCGGATAGAGGGCTCCCAGAGCCACGAAGGGCAGTCCGAGATCGCTGGCCTCCTTGCAGGTATCTCCAGCCAGCAGGCCCAGGCCTCCTGAATAAATGGGCACCGACGTATGCACGGCGAACTCAGCGCAGAAATAAGCGATCAGTTCGTGAGACCGATCGGGGAAGTTTCGGTTGAACCAGGTATCCTTCGAAGAGAGGTACTCCCTGTAGCTCGCCACGACCCGGTCGTACAACGCCAGAAACGCAGGATCTTCGGCCGCGGCCTGAAGGTGCTGAGGACTGAGTTGCTGGAGCATGAGGACCGGGTTTTGAGAGGTTCTTCGCCACGAGGTCCGGTCCAACATCCGAAACAGTTGCCTCGCTTCGGCATTCCAGCACCACCACAAGTTGTAGGCCAGCTCGGTCAGTTGTTCGATTCGAGCGGGTACAGCGTCATTTCGAGGGATCTGAATCTGCATTCGGCAACCTCATCCTGATACCTGAACGCAACCCTGTACATCGCAGGGATGCGGCGGAGCTCCTTTCGGTTCCGCTCGGGTTCGAATTGTCAGTCGAAATCGAAGGGGCGCGGAGGAGGTTCGTCTAGCTCGTCCTTGGACCGCAGAGCTTCTTTGAAACGTTCTTCGAGGCTGCCTTGGCGCCTCTTCTCGTTTTCAACAGCTTTGGCGAAGAGCTCGTCGCTCTTGGACTTGCGTTCCTGTTCCTTCTTGACAGCGTCATCGAAGGAGTATGCCGATTTCTTGGCTTCCGAATGAATGATCAGCCCGGTCGTGGTGTCGATCTTCAACTTCGCCTGGCAGCACGGGCAAGTTACTTCAAGTCGGTTCTTTTCCATGACCTTCTACCGTCCTCTGTCCGCGAGCCAAGCCCGGTCGAGACCAGTCCAGGCCGCCCCCAAAGAATGACTAAAATTTCCCACAAACGCGGGCAAAGGGTCAAGAAAGGACTCCTTTGAGCTAGACTTACTGGAAACTGGAGCAAGCTATGTGTGGAATCGTCGGATACGTGGGCGGCCGGCCGGCCGCTGAAATCTTACTGAACGGGCTCAAACGGCTCGAATACCGAGGGTATGATTCCGCGGGCATCGCGGTGGTTCGAGATCATGAGCTTTCGACCCTCAAGCTTCCGGGCAAAGTTGCTGAATTGATCGATGCAACCCGCCGGCAGTGGGATGATGGACTTCGAACTTCCTCTCGAATCGGGCTGGCCCATACGAGGTGGGCGACCCACGGGGAGCCGTCTCTGGCGAATGCGCATCCCCACTTGGATCAGAGTGGACGGCTCGCCCTGGCCCACAACGGGATCATTGAGAATCACGCCGAGATCAGGAAGCAGCTGCTGGCGCGAGGCCATCAGTTTCAGTCCGAGACGGACACCGAGGTCCTGGCCCACCTGGTTGGGGCGTGTTACGAGGGAGACTTGTCGCAAGCCGTCTGCGCGGCGTTGAAACAGGTGCAGGGAGCATACGGAATCGTGGTTCTGAGCGCCGACGAACCGGATACTCTGGTGGTTGCGCGACGGGGCAGCCCGATCGTCATCGGGGTTGGTGAAAACGAGTCGATCGTGGCCAGCGACGCCTCGGCCATCCTGGCACACACCAATCAGGTGATCTATCTCGACGACGATGATGTCGCGGTCGTTCGCGCCGACAGCGTCGATATTCACACCCTTGACCGGGTGCCCGTTTCCCGCGAGATCGCGAAGCTGGACTGGGATGCCTCGCGGGCCGAAAAGGGCGACTTCGACCACTTCATGCTCAAGGAGATCTTCGAGCAGCCCGATGCGCTGAAGAACACGACCCGGGGCCGGATCGATCCCGGTCTGGGATCGGCTAAACTGGCCGGTCTCGCCCTCACTCCCCGGGAACTCGCTCACGTGGGGCGGCTTACGATTCTGGCCTGCGGGACCTCTCTGTACGCCGGCATGGTCGGGGAGTATTTTTTCGAGGAGTTGGCCGATCTGCCGACGGACGTCGAGCAGGCGGCGGAGTTCCGCTACCGCAATCCCATCGTCTCGCCGGCGGACATGGTGCTGGCCGTGAGCCAGTCCGGTGAAACAGCCGACACACTGGCCGCCGTCCGGGAAGCCAAGCAGAAAGGGGCGCTCGTGGCGGGTCTGTGCAACGTCGTCGGATCGACGATCGCACGTGAGGCGGGCAGGGGTATCTATCTGCACGCCGGTCCAGAGATCGGCGTCGCTTCAACGAAGGCCTTTACTTGTCAGGTAGCCGTGCTCTTGATGATGGCTCTGAAGTTCGGCCGCGGCCGCCGGCTGTCCCGTCAGACGGGGCTCGAAATCTGTGAGGAAGTACTCCGGTTGCCCGAGCTCGTTCAGCGGGTGCTGGACCGCAACCAGGAGATCGCCGAGGTGGCCAAAGCCTATGCTTTCGCCGATGACGCCTTCTTCATCGGCCGCGGCATCCTGTATCCGGTGGCTCTCGAAGGCGCCCTCAAGCTGAAGGAGATCAGCTACATCCACGCCGAGGGGTACCATGCTGCGGAACTGAAGCACGGCCCGATTGCTCTGCTCGAGGAAAAGGTCCCGGTCGTCGCCCTGGCCAATGATGTTCCCGGCAAAGAGAAGACGATGGGCAACATCGAGGAATGCCGGGCGCGTCGAGCACCCGTGCTGGCGATCGCCACGGAGGGAGACGACGGCCTGAGTTCACTGGCCAACCACGTTCTGTGGGTACCGAGAACCTCCGCACTGATCGCCCCCATCCCGACGGCCGTCGTTCTTCAGCTCTTCGCCTATCACATCGCCCGCCTGCGCGGCCGAGAGATCGACCAACCGCGCAATCTGGCCAAGAGCGTGACGGTCGAATAGGAAGGAATGCCGGGGGACGGAATCGAACCGCCGACACGCGGATTTTCAGTCCACTGCTCTACCGACTGAGCTACCCCGGCATCGAAGAAGCGTCAATTCTAGCCGGATTCAAGGGGAGGAGCAAGGGTGTGGTGCACAACCTCGCCTGTGCTCAGCCGCTGTCGAAACCTTCGTTCCATCGCTCACTTCGGGTCGCGGGAGAACGGGGGACGAGTTCGAGTTCCGGGTTCGGAGGGTGCGCTGCCCAAATCCGGATTCGAGGATCGTCTCTCCCTGGATCGTCTCTCTAGACTCCGTCCTGATACGGGCCCTTCGATTCTTCCGCACTTTCGCTTTTCTCGTCTCTTCTTACCAAGTTTTCGCAGTTTTCCTTCGCTCGTTCGTTATTAGTGGGTGGGGTTAGGGGTTTGGCCTCCGCCTGGAGGGTTTGCCCGGGGGAGAGGTGTGCCCGCCGGGTGTTGGAGGACGGGAGGACGGGAGGACGGGAGGACGGGAGGACGGGTAGTGATTCTGTTCCGCCCGGGCTGACATTTCAGATGAGTTCAGCCCAGGTAGACGAAATGGACCTGATGGACCAAATGCCACCTGGTGGACGTAGTGTTGGAATGGAACTGAAAGCTCCTGGGGTCTGGTCGTCTGAGCGGACAGACAGCTCGAGGGGCTGGCAGCCCGCCCGACCCAACAGGCTGGAAGCCTGTATTACTTCGGCGGCCGCCGGCCTTCCCGTTCTCCCGTCCTCCCGTCCTCCGGTTCTCCCGTTCTCCCGGCCCTCGGTCTTACCAGCGGCCGGTCTTGCTGATCTTGGGATGCGGGTGATCCTGCAAGGCCGCCAGGAACCCGTCCAACTCCTCCTGGGGCAGGACGAAGTCGGTCAATTCACCGGCGAAGAACTTCTCATAGCCGGCCAGATCCATCAGCCCATGCCCGCTGAGACAGACCAGCATGACTTTCTCTTCTCCAGCCTCCCTCGCTTCGATCGCCTTGTCGATGACCGCCGCCAGCGCATGGCTGGTCTCCGGAGCGCAGATCGTGCCCTCCGTCCGGGCCCAGGTCACGGCAGATTCGTAGCATTTGAGTTGATCGTACGCCCGCGGCGTCATCAACCCTTCGACGATGGTCTGGCTGATCAGAGGAGCGATCCCGTGATAGCGCAGACCGCCGGCATGAATGGGGGGCGGAACGAAGGTGTGTCCGAGCGAATGCATCGGCATCAACGGAGTCATTTCGGCAGTGTCCCCGAAGTCGTAACTGAACGGACCTCGTGTCATGGTGGGACAGGCCGTCGGCTCGGTCGGGATGATCTCGATGTCGGCACCGTTGATCTTGTCGAGCACGAAAGGAAAGGAAAGACCGGCAAAGTTGCTTCCCCCACCGGCGCATCCGATGATGACATCGGGGGTCTTCTCCCCGGCCAGGGCCAGTTGTTTTCTGGCTTCCTGACCGATGATCGTCTGGTGCAGCAAGACATGATTCAAGACACTGCCCAGTGAGTACCTCGTCTTCCCTTCGGGATCGCTCACGGCTTCCTCGATGGCTTCGCTGATGGCGATCCCCAGACTGCCCGGCGTATCGGGGATCCGGGCAAGGACGGCCCGCCCGGCATTGGTTTGGTTACTGGGACTGGGAATACAGTTGGCTCCCCAGGTCTGCATCATGATGCGCCGGAACGGCTTCTGTTCGAAGCTGATCCGCACCATGTAGACCTTACATTCGAGATCGAGCAGGCGGCAGGCGAAAGCAAGCGCGCTTCCCCATTGCCCCGCACCCGTTTCCGTCGTGAGCTTGCGGATGCCCGCCTGCTTGTTGTACCAGGCTTGCGCTACCGCCGTGTTCGGCTTGTGACTTCCCGCGGGGCTGACGCTTTCGTCCTTGTAGTAGATGCGGGCGGGAGTCTTCAGATGGCGCTCCAGGTGAATGGCCCGACGCAGGGGTGTTGGGCGCCAACGACACAGAATCTCCAGAATCTCCGCGGGAATATCGATCCAACGCTCCGAGCTGACCTCCTGCTCGATGAGGTTCTTGGGAAAGATCGGCTCCAGCATTTCAGGACTGATCGGCTGGCCGTCGGGACCGAGCGGAGGTTGAAGGGGGGACGGCAGGTCGGGAGCGAGGTTGTACCACTGTCGCGGAATCTCGGACTCGGGGAGAAGGTATTTCTGCTGTTCCATATGGCCGAAAGTCTAGACTGCTCCGAGGGGAAAATCAAAACAATGGGACGACCTGGGACCTATGGGACATACAGGACGTCTGGGATGGACAGGCGGATCTACCTTCACCGGTCGCAGAGTCTGATTTCAGGTGTCCCATAGGTCTCATGGGTCCCATAGGTCCCAGGCCGCTCCATTACTCTGCTCGGCTTCCTCGTGGGCCTTTCTGATTTCCCTCAGATAGATGTCTCGCCCCGTGCCCTCTACGGGATTGTTGCTTTCGGCTTCGGCCAGCCTATTGAGGAACGGCCGTTCCAGATCGACACCGCATACCACTCGGGCCAACTCGATCAGTCGACCCGCGTATCGAAGGATCTGGATGGTTTCGATGCCCGCCACGTCATTGAAGAACCACCCGCAACTCGTGAACATCATCAGGGAGTACCGCTGCATCTCGAGCAGATCGAGGATCCGCGCCTTCTGATCGGGCCTGAGTCGTTTGCGCGCCGACCAGCGGGAAAGGAATCGGCGGCGAGCGGCCTGGCTTCGGTTCAGGAGCAGCTCCACGTAGTCATCCCTTGCCGCCCAGGGATCGCTCAGCAGCCCCCGCGATTCCCACTCGAAGAGTCGGGCAGCTTCGTCCCTGAGCCAATTCAGGCTGCGGCGTAGAGGGCCACGCCAACTCTGGTTCCAGCCGGCCAATGCGCCCGTGTGACAGCCGCAGTCGCTTCGCCAGCGCTCGATTCCGTGAGCGCAGCTCCAGGAAGTATTCTCCAGAATCTCGACGCTCCACCTGGCAGGATGCAGTTCCATGAACTCGCCGTAAACCGTCAAATCGGCATCCTTCGAGCGTCGGATTTCGCGAAGTGCGTAGGCCAGGGCCATTTCTCCGAAGTGATGGTGATGTCCGTAGGATTCTCCGTCTGTAGCGATGTGCGCCAATTGAGCTTCGGGGCCCGCATCGAGAGTTCCCATCAGGATCTGGGCGAGGTGTTCTCCACTGGACAGCAGTCCCTGAAAGGCGACCCCTTTGGCCAACTCGCCGTTGTAGAAGAACAGAGTGAATGGACGACCCGATGGAAGTTGAATGCGATAGGCTCGGCGCGGTTCAATCGAGCCGTCGGACACATCGGTCCACGTCGGTTCACCGGGCCGGCGAACTCGACGAGCCTGGAAGGGGCTCAGGATCGTAAACCGGATGCCCGCGTCGGCCAGGATTTCGAGCGTCTCGAGATCCACGGCTGTCTCCGCCAGCCAGATCCCCTCCGGCGGTCTCTTGAATCGATGTTCGAAATCCCGAATGCCCCAGTGAACCTCCGTGATTTTGTCCCTGCGATTGGCCAGGGGCAGGATGCTGTGATGGTAGACCTGGGCGATCGCCCCTCCATGACCGGAGAATCGCCGGCAACTGAGACGATCCGCTTCGATGATCCTTCGGTAGGTGTCCGGTGCGGCAGTCTCCATCCAGCGCAGCAGAGTGGGGCCGAAATTGTAGCTGATCCGAGTGAAGTTGTTGACGTAAGCTTCGACCTCACCATCCGACCTCAGAATCCTGGCCCGGGTATTCGGCTCGTAGCATTCTGACGTGATTCTTTCATTCCAGTCATGAAAGGGTTCTGCGCTGATCTGACGCTCGATGCGTCCGCTCCACGGATTCTCACGCGGCGGCTGATAGAAGTGGCCATGGATGCAGATGAAGTGCCTCGACCTGGAGTCGGCTCGCATAGGGAGAAGATGATGCCATCGCCGCCAACTGGAATACAAGACAGGCCGTAGAGTTCCGAGTTCCGAGTTCCGAGTTCCGAGTTCAAGGGCTCCGCGGTTCCGAGGTTCGGTGGTTGGCGATTTGCGGCTGGGTTCACTCCGACCACTTTGTCCACTGCGTCGACGTCGTCCATCCCGTCAAACAAGTCGGACGAATCGGAAGTCGGAAATATCAGACCGGTCGCGACAAAATCTTATCGAGCTTCGAGCTCCCGTTCTCCGGTTCTCCCTTTGTCCGGCGAACTTCGGAGCTCAGTCAGGACAACACCCAAGAACGTTCATTCGGGGCACTGGGACCGGCGAGGACCACCGGAACCCGGAACTCGAAACTCGGAACTAGCCTTCCCGGTGCTGGAGGTAGACTGCCGCGAGGGGTGGCAGCCTGAGCTGCAGAGAAAAGGGGCGTCCGTGGAAGGACTCATGGCTGGCACGAATCCCTCCGAGGTTGCCGATACCGCTTCCCCCGTATTCGGCGGCGTCACTGTTCAGGATTTCCTCCCAGAATCCTGCCTCCGGAACGCCGATGCGGTAGGCCTCTCGAGGAATCGGCGTAAAGTTGCAGACGACGGCTATCCTGCCGTCCGTACTCCGGCCCTGCCGCAGGAGACTGATGACGCTCTGGTCGCTGTCTCCACAATCGATCCATTCGAATCCGGAAGGATCGAAGTCTTTCTCATGCAGAGCGGGGTGAGTCCGATAGGCGTGGTTGAGGTCGGCCACCCAGCGCTGCAGCCCCGCGTGCAGGGGATATTGAGTCAGATGCCAGTCCAGGCTGACTTCATGGAACCATTCGTTCCACTGGCCGAACTCACCGCCCATGAACAGGAGTTTCTTGGCGGCCTGAGCGAACATGTAACCGAAGAGCACGCGCAGGTTGGCGAACTTCTGCCAGTCGTCACCGGGCATCTTGTTCAGCAGAGATCCCTTACCGTGGACGACTTCATCATGAGAGAGAGGCAGCACGAAGTTCTCGTGGAAGGCGTACAGCATCCGGAACGTCAAATCGTTGTGATGGAAGCGCCGGTAGATGGAGTCTCGCGACATGTAGCTCAAAGTATCGTGCATCCAGCCCATGTCCCACTTCATGCCGAAGCCGAGACCTCCAACATAGGTCGGACGTGAAACCATGGGCCAGGAGGTGGATTCCTCCGCAAAGGTCTGGACGTCGGGAAAGGCCCGAAAGACCTCATGATTGAACTGGCGGAGGAAATCGATCGCCTCGATATTCTCCTTTCCTCCGTATTGATTGGGCACCCACTGCCCCTCCTGCCTCGAGTAGTCGAGGTAGAGCATCGAAGCCACCGCATCCACGCGCAGTCCGTCGATGTGATAGCGATCCAGCCAAAACAAAGCAGAGCTGATCAGAAAGCTCCGAACTTCGGTGCGCCCGTAATTGAAAATGTAGCTTCCCCAGTCCGGATGGTAGCCCTGGCGCGGATCAGCGTGCTCGTAGAGATGGGTTCCATCGAAGTACCCGAGGCCGTGGTCATCGGTGGTGAAATGTGACGGAACCCAGTCGAGGATGACACCGATCCCGTTCTGATGAAGATAGTCGATCAGGAACATGAAATCCTGGGGCGTACCGAAACGACTGGTGGGAGCAAAGAAGCCGGTGATCTGATACCCCCACGAGGCGCCGTAGGGATGTTCCATGACAGGCATGAACTCGACGTGCGTGAAACCCATCTCGTTCAAGTACTCGGCGAGCTTGGGAGCCATCTCTCGATAGCTGAGAGGGCGATCTTCCTCCGGCACCCACATCCATGAGCCGACATGCATCTCATAGATGCTGATCGGCGCATCGAGGGAGTTGCTGCTCCCCCTTTCGCGCAGCCAGTCCTGATCATGCCATTTATAGTCGAGGTCCCACACGACCGAGGCCGATTTCGGGGCAACTTCTGCGTAAAAGGCGAAAGGATCGGCCTTCTGCACCTCGTAGTTGTTGAACCGGGAGTGGACGAGGTACTTGTAGAGAACACCTTCACCGAGACCCTCGATGAAACCCTCCCAAATTCCGGATTGCCCTTTTGGAAAGAGCTTGTGTCGCCCCGGGTCCCACCCGTTGAACTCTCCGATGACGGACACCGAATCGGCGTCCGGGGCCCAGACTGCGAAATAGGTTCCCTCTTTGTCTCCGACTGCGGCCGGGTGGGCACCCAGCTTGTCGTAGAGTTGGAAGTGCGTGCCCTCGTTGAAGAGGTAGAGATCCTGGTCCGTCAGGAGGGAGTATTTCTCATCGAGTGGTTTTTGGGTCTTGGCTCTGTTGACAGGCTTCGTCATACCCTTACTGTACAGACTTCAACGACTTGATACAGCCTCATTGTCGGTTCTGCGCAGGCTTTCCAGCCTCTTCAGCGTCTCGACGACAGACGAAAGGCCTCGAATGAGAGCCTGGCCTTTCGCTTCCAGTTCGGCTGCTCGTTGTACGTTCCCGGAACGTTCTGTGGGGACCTCTCCTGCAGGAGATCCTCGAGTGTGACCTGAAGGAACTCGACGCCGCCGGCCGCCAGAAACTCCAACCAGCGTACCAGCACGTCGAACTGGATCTGGTAGGAGGGTGCCACTTCGTCGATATGCAACCGGCCTTTGACCATCTCCCGGATGGCTTCGCGCCCCAACCGTTCGCGCTCGAGGGATTCCCCCTTCAGCAATCCGAGTTCCTTCCGCAGCTCGACATCGTCAGCGAACCAGAAGCCGGTAGCCGTGGGCGTATCATGCGTGTTCAGGCTGGCGACCATGCGGGGCTGGGGTTCCCTGAAAGGCGGATCGTCCTCGAGTGCGAGCTCGAATTGTCCCACGTACATCCGGTAGAGACCTCTGTCTTCCATGGTCCGCCGCAGTTCCGGAGTCACCGTACCCAGGTCCTCTCCCACGATGACACAGTCGTGTCGGCAGGACTCGAGGACGACCAACGCGAACAGTTCGTCCATCTTGTAGTAGACATAGGTGCCTTCGACGGCCTCTCTCCCGAGGGGCACCCAAAACAGGCGCTGCAGGCTCATAGCATGATCGATCCGGATCATGTCCGTGTGCCGCATGAGGTTCGCCAGGACCGAGCGCAGATATCGATAGTGGTCCCGCCGCTCTCCTTCGGGATGCAGCGGCGGAAAGCCCCACTGCTGGCCCTCGGTGAAGAACCCGTCGGGAGGAGCGCCCCCCGAAATTCCGGCGGCGAAGCTCGTGCGGGACCGCCAGGCATCGTAGCCATCCGGATGGACGCCCAGAGGTAGATCCAGATAAAGACCCATCTCGTGACGGCGGCCCGATTCGATGAGAGCCTCCATCTGTCGTTGAATGAGCCATTGCACGTAGAGGTGGTACTGAAGATCCTCGGGGCTCCAGTCGCCCGACCGCAGATTCCCGTCTCGCATGCGCCGAGGCCATTCCTGCCAGTTCGCGTGCCGCCCCTCCAGAACCGCCCTGAACGCCGCGTAGTCGCGCACCTCAGGGCGTTCTTCGAGGAAGTTTCGGAAATCAGGGTCCTGCTCGCCGCGGGACTTCCAGAAGCTCCGGGACAATTCCTGAAAGACGCGGGCCTTGAGCGCCATCTGCGAGCGATAATCGACCAGCTTTCGGGCCCGCTCTTTGGCGATCGCCTCCACGAACGCATCCGAAGAGACCAGCTGATGTGCTCCGGTACAAGTGCTCCAATTGGGCGCGCGGGTCGGATCCGCAAAGAACTCGTTCCAGAACAGCCGGCTGACCGGCGCATATGGGCTTGGAGCAAAGGGTTCTTCAAGAAAGGAGGCGAACAACGGGAGCGTTCCCACGAATCGACCGCCCAACTCCGCCGTCCAGTTCATGAAACCTTCGAAATCGCTCAAGTCGCCGGCGCCCCAGCTCGACTCCGTATGAAGGGCGTACACGGGCAGGAAATTTCCCCAAGCTCGCTGAGCCGTACTCTGGAAAGCGCTTTGAGGCGCCGCTATCACGAGACATTCCAGCTCCACGGCCGAACCTTCGACTCTGAGGGTGTGGTAGCCGGAGGAAACCGCGACATCGAGAGTGAATCGCCTCTTTTGATAGTTCCGGCCGTCAAACTCCTTCTGATCGATCCACTCGCCTTGGCGCCACTCGACCGAAAAAACTTCACGTTTACCGTCCTCCCGGACGAGGGTGCAGTCGAGCCGCACCTCATCTGCCGGTTCGGGAAGGTTGAGGGTGAAGATGACCGGCGCGTCGCCCCAGACGACGATGACCGGTTCGGCGATCGCCTTTGCCAGCTGCGCCCGGCGTTCATGGAGATCGCCTGAAAGATCAGTCAGGTTCGCGACATCCGCTCCGAGGCTGCGGAGGATCATCAGGAGCGACTCATCCGGCGGCTCGTGGCGCACGCCGAGGCCGTCATAGTACTCGGAATCCACCGAGTAGAGGTGCGCAAGCTCTTTCAGCTGGTCCAGCACATCAACTCCCTTGGTCAATCTGAAACAGAACAGGCTGCCGCCTGCTAGAGGAAGTACTCGAAATCGCTCTCCGTCGGCACTCTGCCCCGGATCTCGAAAATGCACGCAGGCGAGATTGCGGGATTCAGTTCCACGAAGTTCCGGGGACCCGACCACAAGTGGCGTCTATCACTCGTCAGGTCATGCACCTCGAATGAACGCTCCCGAGGCAGACCCAGTTCTTCCAGGGGCAGTTCGAGCCAGCCCGACTGAGCGTGGAAGGGGTCGAGGTTGACGACAATCAATACCAGGTCTCCCGTCTTCTCGTCGCGCTTCGAAAAGCCGATGATCTGTTCATTCTCAACGGAGTGGAACCGTAGACTCCCGTCACCTTGCAGTGCCGGACAACGGTGACGAATGTCGTTGATCCGTGTGATGTCATCCCGCAGGTCGGGGACTTCACCGATCGCCCACTCCCTCAGCGCATACCGCTCGGAGACCGCGTACCGTTCGGCGACGGACTCGGCGGACCCGGTCTCGCACAGCTCGAAGGCAGGCCCATAGACCCCGTAGCTGGCGGCGAGGGTCGCTGCCAGAACGAGGCGGATCCGGAAAGCGGTCCTGCCGCCGGTCTGCAGGAACTCGGAGAGGACATCCGGAGTGTTGGGCCAGGCGCTCGGGCACAGGAAGTCACGAACGTCACCGGCCTCCAAGCGTGTGAAATATTCCGTCAGCTCCGTCTTCGTGTTCCGCCATGGAAAATTCACACAACACTGCGAGAATCCAACCTTACCGAGAAGCTCGAGAACCGCCGGCCGGGTGAACCCGTCGGCCAGGAAGACGACGTCAGGATGCCGTTCGTGCGTTTCTTTCAGAAGCCATTCCCAGAACGCAAAAGGCTTCTGCTGAGGGAGATCAGCCCGAAAGATCCGCACACCCTGCTCGATCCAGAACTCGACGATGCTCTGAAGTTCCTGCCACAACTGGTCGACATCCGCCGTTTCAAAGTCGAAGGGGACGATGTCGGGGTAGACCCGCGGCGGGGACTCGGCCCGTCGAACGGATCCGTCCGGGCCGGTGCGGAACCACTCCGGATGCTCCTGCAGATAAGGGTGGTCAGGAGAGCACTGGAAGGCGAGGTCGAGCGCGATTTCGATACCAAGATCGGCGGCCTGGCGCATCAACTGGCGAAAGTCGTCGAGGGTCCCAAGCGCCGGATGAATCGACTTGTGCCCGCCTTCCGGCGATCCGACGGCGTAAGGGTTGCCGACGTCGTCCGGCTCGGCCTCGGAAAGGCCGTCCGAAGCACGCCTCCCGGTCCGTCCAATGGGATGAATCGGTGGGAGGCAAACCACGTCGAATCCCATCTCGGCAATTCTCTGGAGGAAAGGCTCGCAATCCGAAAACGTACCGTGGACTCCGGCCGAGCCGCAGGAGCGAGGAAACATCAAATACCAACTGGAGAAGGAAGCCCGGCACCGTTCGACCCTGACGTTCAACGCAGAGGGGTACTCGGTGACCAGTCCGGCTTCCGGATAGCGCCGCATGATCTCAGCAAGATCGTTGTCCAACGCCAGGGGAATCCGAAGCTCCGAAGCTTCGTCGGTACGAAGGAAGTGGGCGAATTCGAGCAACTGCTCCTGATCCTTTCCGGTAGCCCTCGCTGCAGCCTCGTCCGCCAGGCGTGCTCCGGTGAGAAGCTCTGTGGATACGTTGTGCCCGGCGTCCAGCCTGGCACGCAGGTCTCTACGCCACGTCTCGAAGGTGTCGACCCAGGCGTGAATGGTGAACTCATAGAGACCGGGCTCGGCCACCTCGAAACTTCCCGTCCAGAGATCATCCGCGACCGACCGCATGGTCACCCTCTGCCACGGTTTCACGCCGGGAGATCTCCGATGGAGCAACATGGCGTGGATGGCCTCACGGCCGTCGGCAAAGATGCGTGCCTCGACGGATACCGAGTCTCCCGCGACTCGTTTGACTGGAAACCGTCCCGCATCGACCTGCGGCTTGACGTGCTCGATCACGACCCGCTGACGCTGCATGCTGATAGGGTAACCGAAGTCCCGAATTTCTGTCGTGGGGAACGGGAGAATTTGCACGGACTGACACAGACGATCACGGACGAACACGGACGAGAACGGAGTCAGGGCTGGATGGCTCTTGCCGAAGACCGCAGCTGACGTCAAGTCCGTGTCGGTCCGTGCCAGTCCGTGTCGGTCCGTGTCGCTTTACCCGAAATCGTGCGAGCTCACTCCAATCTCAAACGAGTCCAGCGCCTCGAATCGCTCGGCCCGCACTGAAATCACATCCTCCTGATTCTGGAGGATCCCTTCGACGAGAAGAAAGGAAGAGCTCATCAGCAGTAAACGGTGTTCGTCGAACATCTTCGGGCGAACGATAACGTTGGCGATCCCTGTTTCATCCTCCAGGCTCACGAACAGAAAGCCCTTGGCCGTCATGGGGCGCTGACGGACGATCACCGTGCCCGCCACCTGCACTCTTCGGCCGGTCCGTACCTGATGCAGTTGCGCAGCCGGCAGCACACCACGCTTTCCCAGCGCGCGGCGTTTCAACACCATGGGGTGGGGCCCGATCGTCATCCCGGTCCCCTCGTAATCCGAGATCATCCGCTCCACTCTCGTCATATCGTGCAGCGGCGAGGGCTCCTTTTCCTCGGGGAGCCTTTCCAGAAGCGGTCCGGCAAACCGATGGGCCTTTTCGACCTGCCAGAGGGCTTCCCGTCTCCTCATGCCCAGGGAGTTCAGTGCACCGATCCGGGCCAGTACCGTGATTTCGTTCCGATTGGGGCGGACCCGGCGCTGAAAATCCGCCAGCGACGCATAGGCGCATTGCCGTCGTTCCGCCTCGATCCGGAGACCGGTCCCCTGACGCAGACCCCGCGCGTACATCAGCCCCAACCGGATGGATCGATCTGACTCGACGGTACACCGCCAGTCGGAATACTGGACATCGATGCAGCGCACGCGCTGCCCGTGGTGCTGGGCGTCCTTGACCAGCGTCGCAGGATGATAGAACCCCATGGGCTGGTTGTTGAGCAAGGCGGTATAGAAAGCCGCCGGGAAATGTGCCTTGAGATAGGCGCTGGCATAGGCCAGAAGAGCAAAGCTGGCGGCGTGGGATTCGGGGAAACCGTACAAAGCAAAGGAGGTGATGTATTTGATGAGGGTCTCATGAGTCTTGCCTTCGATGCCGTTGCGCGCGAGGCCTTCGCGAAGCTTCGTTTCGATCTTCCGCATCGCATCGTCGGGCCGTTTGAAACCCAGCGCCCGCCGCAATTCCTCCGCCTGGCCTCCGGTGAAGTCGGCGGCCACCATGGCGATTCTCAGCAACTGTTCCTGAAAGAGCGGTACGCCCAGGGTGCGCTTCAGGATCGGCTCCAGGGAGGGATGGGGGTAGACGACCGGCTCCAGCCCCGCCCGCCGACTCAGATAAGGATGCACCATCTCGCCCACGATCGGGCCCGGACGGATGATGGCCACTTCCACGACCAGATCGTAGAAGCACCTGGGCTTCAGGCGTGGCAGCGTCGCCATCTGAGCCCGGCTTTCCACCTGAAAGACACCGACTGTGTCGGCAGCCTGCAGCATCGCATAGACCTTGGGGTCGTCCTGCGGCAAGTGGGCGAGATCGATTTGCCGGCCTGAACTCCGGACCAACTCGAGCGCCTCATGGATGGCGGCCATCATGCCCAGACCCAGCAGGTCCACCTTGATGATGCCCAGATCGGCACAGTCATCCTTGTCCCACTGCACGACGGTTCGATCCGGCATACGGGCAGGCTCGAGGGGCACCACCGAATCGAGCCTGCCCTGACAGATGATCATGCCGCCCGTGTGCTGGCCGAGATGGCGGGGAAGGTTCTGGATCTCCCGCCAGATGCGGGCGAACTGACGTGTTCTCCGGCTCCCAATCTGGAGCCCGGCTTCCCGGATACGATGCAGCAGGAGAGATTCGTCGTGCAGCCCCGTCTCTCCCCAGGTCACCAGAAGTTTGGAAAGACGATCGAGGGTCTCCGGGGGAAAGCCGAAGACTTTGCCCACCTCCCGGGCGGCACTACGACCCCGGTAGGTAATGACATTGGCGGTCATGGCGGCGCCCCGTCGACCATAGCGTTCATAGACGTGCTGAATGACGCGCTCCCGTCGGTCTCCACTGGGTAGATCCAAATCGATGTCCGGCCACTCGCCCCGCTCCTCCGATAGAAAGCGCTCGAACAACAGGTCCATGCCGACCGGATCAACGGCCGTGATTCCGAGGCTGTAACAGACAGCGCTGTTGGCGGCCGAACCTCTTCCCTGGGCGAGGATGTCGTTTTCCCGGCAGAACCGAACGATGTCCCAGACGATCAGAAAATAGCCGGCCAGATCGAGCTTCTCGATCATGTTCAGCTCATATTCGATCTGGCGCCGGGCCTTTTCGTGGTAGGGGCGATAGCGTTGGCGGGCGCCGGCATGGGTGACCTTGCGCAGATAGCTGACCATGGTTTCTCCTGCCGGTACCGGGTAATCGGGAAAACGATAGCCCAGATCACTCAAAGTGAAATCGAGCCGCGCGGCCAGACTGACCGTATTCTCGACGGCCTCCGGCAGGTCGGCAAAGATTCGCCGCATTTCTTCGGGGGATTTCAAGTGCCGGTCCGCGTTGCGGTTGAGCAGGCGCCCCGCCTTGTCGAGGGTGATCTTATGATGAATGCAGGTCAACACGTCGTGCAGCACCCGCCCCGATGCGGCGGCATGGCGGACTCCGTTGGTCGCCACCAGAGGAGCTTTTTGCACGCGCGCCAGTTCGACCAGGCCCTGGTTGAGCGCTTCCTGGTCTCGAGCGAAATGCCGCTGCAACTCCACATAGACTTGATCCGGACCCCACAGATGCTGGAGCCTGTCGAGCCATGCACGAGCCTCATCCCGATCCCGGCGCAGCAAACAAGCCAGGGCTCCGTCCCTGCCGCCGGTCAGACAGATCGTTCCGGAGGCCGCATCGGCGGCATCGTCCAGGGAAGTGATTCCCGCCCCTTTTTCCGATCGAAGCTTGGTCGACGTGATGAGCCGGCAGAGGTTTTGGTAGCCGGTCCGGGATTCCACCAGCACGGGAAGCCTCCCATCGGGTGTCGTGAGTTCCGCTCCTACGATGGATCGGATACCGGCTCCGCGACAGGCCCGGTAGAAACGAGGGGCCCCGTAGACGCCGTCTCGATCCAGCAGCCCCAGAGCCGGATAGCCGAAACGCACCGCCTCCTGGACGAGGGCTTCAGGGTTCGATGCCCCTTCGAGAAAGCTGAAAGCGCTGCAGGCATGAAGTTCTATGTAAGTCATGGCCTAGTCATACATACCTTCCACATACCACTGACGCTTCCGATGGTCCCAATAGACCCGGTAGATCACGCCATCCGTCAACTCCACGTCCCACTCGTCCCTGGCCCAGGCCTGCGTCTCCAGGCCTTCGGTCCACCAGTCTCCGGAGGTCCTCCAGGGTCCGGCACAGGAGACGATCGTCTCACGGCACAAACGGGTCGGCCGCGGCGGCCGGATGCGGCGCAGAGCCAGTCGGCTTCCGCCTTCGGGGTGAGGATGATGGCGATCCAACTGAGGACGGTCGGACTCTTTCCGTTGCCCCTTGCCTCGTCCCTTGGGAGAAGCCAACTCCATTTCCTCCATATGCAGGGCATCCGGGCGATGGGTATCCAGTACCCGGGGGCTTCCTACATTCTCTCCTCCCAGAATGCCCTTCAGCCGTGTCAGGGTTTGGGCCAGCTTCTCCGGATGCGGCGCCGTCGGCTGCAGCAGCGAATGCTGAACGATCCGGGGATGCGCCGGCCGAGCCTGAATGCAGATACCGGTAACGCCGGATCGGGGGGATTCGGTCTGGAGATCCAGGCGGAGCAGAGAAAGGAGGATCTTGGCCTCCTGAATGGGTAGAGCGGGACGAAGCTCGCGCCGGAAGGAAGAGCCGTCATCCAGTCGGAATTCGAGGCACAGCGACTCCGCTGCCAGACCTCGCTCTTTCAGGCGGCCGCACAGCCGGGTCAACATCCCTCCCAAAAGAAAGATCAGAGGCTCCAGCACATTCAGCGTCCACTCGAGTTCCTGCTCCTCCTTGAATTCCGGCTCGGGTTGATATCCTGCCCGAATCCCCACGTCCTCCCCGGAGGCCAGCCTCTGCAGAATCGCTCCCTTCTCTCCGAAACGAGCCACCAGAGAAGCCCGCGGCAAAGCCGCCACCTCCCCCAGAGTTCGGATCCCCCAGCCGGCAAAGGTTTCGAAAAGGGCATCCTCCACCTCCATGCAGAATTTCAGAGCCGTCACCGGCAAAGCGGCCAGAAACCGGGACTCCCGGTGGTAGGGAACCAGCGTGCCCGGTGCCATTCGGGCGGCCAGAATGGCGGCCGTGCGGGTCGAAGCTCCGCCGATCCTGACGTCCCGGTCCAGTAGATGGGTCAACCGATCAAGGGTTTCCTGTTCCCGGCGGGCTGGTATCTCCAGAAGAACGCCGTCAGGAGGGCAGACCTCTACCCGGGGAGTCAGCATCTCGGCTGCTTCGAAAAGACGCTGCGCGTGCAGGCTAAAAACGGCAATAAACCGGGATGGAGCCATGCACTTCACCTCTGAGCAGATGCGCCCGACTCTGCAGACCCTGAAAACGGTTGCCTGCAACCTTTTCCGGAGCTGCGATCGGGTCCATCCCTCCTGTCACTGCCGGTGCATCGACTCGAAATCTGACATTGGCGGAACGGGAGCTGCGATGGGCCCAACAACTGTCCTGCCTCTCCAGGGCCAGCACCAGCGATGCGGCGCTCCCGACCGTCCTTGAACGGGCCACCACCAGCATCGTGGTGAGGCTTCCTTTGACGGCCCTTTGCAGCCGGAACCAGATATGCAAAGGAACGCGGACCCCACGCTGGGGAGGCGGCGCCTGCAGATCCAGCGCGATCAGTCCGAAACCTCCCGCCTGGGTAAGAATGTCCGCAGCCTGGAGTGCCTTATTGACCGCGGCATCGGCCCCGCCGGCCCCGGCAGAGGGCCCGCAGCGAACCCACAGTAACCGCTTCAGGTCGATTCCGAGGTCGGCAGCACCTTCCGGATCCAGCGCATCGAAAGCATCGATATAGGCGATGAACTCTTCTCCTGCCGTGGCCTGAGCAAGAACGGAAAGCAACAGACTGGTCTTTCCGCTGGAGAGGTCTCCGGTGATCTCGATCAGTTTTCCCCGGGGAATGCCGCCCTTCAAAAGTCGGTCCAGATCCTCGATCCCGGTGGGCAGGAATTCGGCCGATTCATACCGGGAAACATGAAAACGAAACGACTTCAGCGCTTGCCTGCGTTCGGCCGCAGCATCCTCCGCGGCGCCGTTCCGCTCGTGCAGGGGGTCCAGCGGTAAAGAAGAAAAGGCAGAAGACATAGATCTATTTTCACCTTTTCTTCACCTGATGTCAACATGGACGGGCACGGACGATCATGGACGAACTCGGACCTTTCCGCGGACTTGACGTCACCTGCGTTCTTCGGTAACAGCCACCTAGCCCAAATTCCGTGATCGTCCGTGTCCGTCCGTGCAAGTCCGTGTCAGTCCGTGTAATCTCCTTCATGATGCGGGTGCACTTCATCGCCATCGGCGGAGCCGTCATGCACAATCTGGCGCTGGCCCTACAGAGCAAGGGAATGACGGTTACGGGCTCCGATGATGAGATCTCAGAGCCCTCCCGGAGCCGGCTGGCCGCCGCCGGCCTGCTTCCGTCCAGTCCGGGCTGGCATCCGGAGCGCATAACAGGAGAACTCGATGCAGTCATTCTGGGCATGCACGCCCGGGCCGACAACCCGGAACTGCTTCGAGCCCGGTCACTCGGCATCCGGATCTTCTCATTTCCCGAGTTCATGTACGAACAGACCCGAGACAGACTCCGGGTGGTTATCGGGGGAAGCCACGGAAAGACCACCATCACATCGCTCATCATGCACGTCCTGCGCACCTGCGGAAGGACCTTCGATTACCTGGTCGGCGCCCAACTCGACGGCTTCTCGACCATGGTCGGCCTGAATCAAGATTCGCGTCTGGCGGTCTTTGAGGGAGATGAGTACCTCACCTCGGCGCTCGATCCGCGCCCCAAGCTTCTGCTCTACCGGCCCAACATCGCCGTGATCAGCGGCATCGCCTGGGACCATGTCAACGTGTTCCCGACTTGGGAACTCTATCGAAGACAGTTCGAGGACTTTGTGCGTTCTCTCGAGCCGGACGCAGTTCTCGTCTTCAACCAGGAGGATCAGGAGGTCGGCCGACTCCTCGGCCGCCTCCAGGGTCCGTCCCGCCGCATCGGCTACGCGACGCTGCCCTACCGGGTCGACGAAGAAGGCCAGTTTCGTCTCGATACCGACCAAGGCCTCATCCGCGTTTCACTGCTGGGCCGCCACAACATGCAGAATCTCGGAGCAGCCCGGGCGGTGTGCCGAGAGCTCGGCATTTCGGACCCGGAATTCTACGAGGCCGTCGGCTGTTTCCAGGGCGCTGCCCGCCGGCTGACGCTCCTCGCCTCGAACGAAACTGCAGCCGTCTATCTGGATTTCGCGCACTCCCCCTCGAAGGTCATGGCCACGACTCGCGCCGTCAAAGAAGCCTTCCCTTCCCGTCATCTGGTCGCTTGCCTCGAACTGCACACCTTCAGCAGCCTGACCTCCGACTTCCTTTCGCAATACCGGGGCAGCATGAGTGAAGCCGACGAGGCACTGGTCTACTTCGATCCCGATGCGGTTCGGCACAAGAAGCTTGATCCGCTGGAACCGGACAGGATCCGGCAGGCATTCGACATCGCCGGGCTTCGGGTTTTCGACAAGCTCGACGTGTTGGTCGGCCATCTCAAGAATCTCTCCTGGCACAACAGCATGCTGTTGCTGATGTCCTCGGGGACCTTTTCGGGTCTCGATACAACAGCGTTGGCCCGCGAGCTGCTAGACTCTCCACAGTAGGTGTCCAAGACATCCCCGGCCGCTACCGTCGGTCTCTGCATGTATAAACGGACGAGGGAGTTACTCCAATGAAGAACTTCTTCTCGAGTTTGTTCGACAAGGTCGTCAGGCAGGATATTCTCAGCCAGAAGCTCTTTTCCATCGGTGAGCACCAAATCACCTTGATGACGGTCATCGCCGTCGCCCTCATCCTTCTCTTCACGTTTCTGATTTCCAAGCTCCTGGAGGCGGCGGTCAACCGGGCCTTCAAGATACGTAGGGTCACGGACGAAGGGACCGCCGCAGTCACACACCGGCTCGTTCACTATGCGGTTCTTCTAACCGGCTTTGCGATTGCGCTGCAGAACCTCGGCATCGACCTGAGTGCCCTCTTTGCTGCAGGCGCTCTCTTCGCCGTCGCCCTGGGCTTCGCCATGCAGAACATAGCCCAGAACTTCGTGTCCGGCGTGATTCTGCTGGTCGAGCGCAGCATCAAGCCCGGAGACATCCTCGAGGTTGAAGGGAAGATCGTCCGGGTCTCGCGGATGGGAATCCGCTCCACGGTCTCCCGTACTCTCAACGACGAGGAGATCATCATTCCCAACTCGACGCTGGTCCAAAACTCCGTCACGAACTACACCATGCAGGATTCGATTTACCGTCTTCGTGCAGCGGTCGGTGTCGGTTACGCTTCAGATCTTGCACTCGTCCGAAAGACACTGGAGGAAGTGGCCCGCGATCTCCCCTGGCGACTGAAGAGCCGCGAACCTCGCATCCTGCTTCGCCAGTTCGGGAACTCGTCGGTCGACTACGAACTGTCGGTCTGGATCGATCAACCCTGGCGGGCGTTCTGGCGCCTGTCGGACCTGAATGAAGCCATCTGGTGGGCGTTCAAGGAAAAGAACATCACGATCGCCTTTCCGCAGCTCGACCTGCACCTGGACCCGCCCGTTACCGACAGCCTGATGCATTTACCCCGCATCGAGTCCAATGGTTCCGGAGCTCCCGGAGTAAGATAAGCGTCCTCGCTTGTCCCACTGCCAAGGTCATGACCACCGGGAAAGTTGACCGGTACATCGAAACTGTGGCGTGCGCAAAACGGCGCCGGGGCCGTTCGTTCGGAGTGGCTGGACAACCGGGGATGGTTGTTCTACCCAGAGGGTAACCGGGTCCTACTTCAGACTGAGGCGGCGGCGGCATTCGTCCAGAATGAGCTCGGTTGCCGACGCTCCCACCCGGGTCACACCCAGCGCACGGATCTCCAGGAGTTGGTCCAGATCCCGGACTCCTCCGGCCGCCTTGACCTGCACTTCCGAGGGAGAGTACAAGCGCATCAGGCGGAGATCCTCCAGAGTCGCACCGCTGGTGCCGTAGCCCGTCGAAGTCTTCACCCAGTCCACCCCGACATCTCCGCAGATCTCACACAGACGGATCTTCTGCTCCGTGTTCAGATAGCAGTTTTCGAAGATGATCTTGATCTTTCTTTCGGCCCGGTGCGTCAATTCTACGAGTTCCCGGATTTCGGTCTTCACGTAGTCCCAATGCTCGCTGAGAACCTGGCTGATATTCACGACCGCGTCGAGTTCCAACGCCCCGTCGGTCATCGCCCTCTCGGCTTCACTCAACTTGACGGCGGAAGTCTGCCCCCCGTGCGGAAACCCGACCGTAGTACCGGGCACGACCAAGGCTCCCTCCAGGATCTCGACGGAGCGGCGCACGTAGTAGGGAAGGATGCAGACGGACGCGACGGAGTAATCCGCTGCCAGTCGACATCCCGCTTCGAGTTGCTCAGTGGACAAGGTGGGATTGAGCAGCGAGTGATCGATCATCCCGGCAATGTCTTCATAGCTATAGTCGGCACTCATCGTCACGACTCCTGAAGCATCATTCAGCGACTCCCGTCTCCATCTCTTCGACAATAACACCCTCTTTTGCGTCTTTCGGAGGTTTGCCCGCCCAGTACGACGCCAGCATGGCTCCGGACATGTTCATCCAAGACCCGAAGATAGCCGGGGGTATCGCCGCCATTGCACTCTTCAAAACTTCAATGGCAAGGCCGGACGCCATGCCGCCGTTCTGTAGACCCACTTCGATCGCAACCGTCCTCGAGTCCGTTTCGTTCAAGCCCAGGAAACGGGCCCCCCAGAAACCGAGGACGTAGCCGATCGCGTTGTGCAGAATGACAGCCACCAGAATCGCGATGACGAAACTGCCGGCCAGCAATTGATCCCTCGAAAGGGAGACGATGATTGCGAGGATGTAGCAGATCGCGAACATGGACACGAAAGGCAGGCCCCTCATGATTCCACCCGAAAGCCGCTTCATCGACGAATGTACCCGGCTCAGCCGTGTCAAGAGTGCATTGACGATCAGGCCGGCAATGATCGGAAGGATGATCATGTTGAGGATGGAGAGCATCATGGCGACGAACCTCACCTCCACATAAGTGCCGGCAAGAAGCTTGGTCATGGCCGGTGTCATCAGAGGAGCCGCGAGCGTCGAACATGAGGTCATGGTCACGGAGAGGGCTACGTTTCCACTGGCCAGATAGGTCATGACGTTCGAGGCCACACCTCCCGGACAGGAGCCGATCAGCACCATTCCCGCAGCGACCTCCGGATTGTTCGTGAAGATCATGGCCAGCCCTTTGCCAACGAAGGGCATCACGGAGAACTGCAGGGCCATTCCGATGAGGACCGCCCGAGGCATTGTGAAAACCCGCCGGAAGTCCGCGATGGTCAATTGCGTTCCCATCCCGAACATGATGATCTGGATCAGGGGCACCATCAGACCCTTCAACTCGTATCCAAACCAACTGCGGAACGCGAGAGGAAAGAACATGGCCGCGGCCACGAAAGCGGACACCCACGCGGTAAACGCAAAGGCCGAATAGGTTGTGCTGCCTCCCAGATGAAGAGCCAACAAAACGAAACCGGCGATGCACAGCGGTCCCGTCGGCGAAGACCACCCCACGATGCCCAGAACCACGCTCAGTCCCAGGCAGAGAACACCCAGCCCCGGCAGGATCGGTCTTATCTTCTGGTACACCGTTCGCCCGTTTTCCGCACCTGTCGTCATCGTCGACCCTTCCCTTTCACAAGGGCTCAATTATCGCGGACCGCCGCGCCAAAGGAAAGGCGCGCCCCCGGTCCCCCACCGACGCTGGAATCGCGTCCGGTTTTCACTTCACCGGGGAAGGATTTGATACATTGAGCGCGTTGCCGGAGGCAGACGTCCGCCGGGGGAGTGTAAGTATAGGGAAAATCTGAACGTGGATCCCGCGGGTCCGTGGTCAGCCTGCTTTCGCATCGACTCGTATCATAAGCAGCCCTCCACGCGGTTTCCTGCCGACAGATCCTGTCGCGCATCGACCATTATGTTGTTGAAAGTGAAACAGTTGGAGAGTGATAAGCGCCTTTCGGTCCGGCACAAGCCAGCGTTCCGGATGGGCCATGATGTGGGCTGGGGCCTGTTTCATCCCGCCTCCCATGCACGGCGCGCGGTTGGCAAGGTCCGAGACCGAGCGTGGCCGGTTCGGCCGGCCCCGGTGATCAGATTGATGGGTTTTGTAGCCCTGGGTCTGGCCCTCAGTCTGTGTCTTCCCCTCGCGATCGCCTTGTTCGACTCCGACAAAGGCCTGGTGCCCCTGCTGCTGGGCACCTCGATCACAGCGGCCTTCGGTCTCGCCGCCACCATTGGACTGCGACGGAACCGTTCAGAGCTAAACAGCCGGGAAGCACTCCTGTTGGTCTCCACTGTCTGGCTCGGGGCAGGGATCGCCGGTGGTTTGCCCTTCTTTTTCTCGGACAATTTCCACTCCTTCACGGATGCCGTCTTCGAATGCGTATCCGGCTTTACGACGACAGGAGCATCGATCCTTACCAACATCGAGGCTGTTCCCGCCAGTCTGCTCTTTTGGAGGTCCTTCACACACTGGCTGGGAGGTCTCGGAATCATTCTGCTGATGCTGGCCGTGCTTCCCATCGTGGGCTCTGGCGGCATCGCACTCTACAAAGCCGAGTTCTCCGGAGCCAAGTCGGAACGCGTCAGACCTCGTCTGGCCCATACGGCCGCCGCGCTCTGGAAAGTCTACGTCGTTTTCACGGTTCTGGGCATCCTGGCACTGCTCGCTGCGGGGCTGAGCCCCCTGGACGCCAGTTGTCAAACCTTCGGGGCCATCGGTACCGGCGGCTTTTCAACCAAGAACACGAGCATCGAAGCCTTCGGGAGCCCTCTGGTTGAGTTCATCTTAATCGTCCTCATGGTGGTTGGCGGGATCAACTT
>JARRKC010000020.1:0-89536 GCA_037388505.1 Acidobacteriota bacterium
CAAGAAAACCAAGGGCGGCTGCATCCAGGATGGCAGAGGCAAAGCCAAGTGTGGTCTGGACAATGAGAGGGGCCAGGCAATTGGGGAAGATGGCGACAAAGATTATCCTCCAGTCCCTGGCGCCAACGGACCTGGACGCGGTAACGTAATCCTTTTCACACTCCTCCAGGACGGAAGCCCTCACTATTCGGGCGAAGCGGGGTATGTAGATTATGCCGATGGCAATCATGGCATTGGTCAGGCCGGGACCCAGGTAGGCCATGATAACAATAGCCAGGAGAATGTGAGGAAATGCCAGGAGTATATCCATGAAACGCATGATGATATTGTCAAGAATACCTTTATAATAGCCTGAAATAGCACCCAGAAATGAGCCAAAAAAGACAGCGATCCCCACAGTGGCCAAAGCCACCAGCAGCGAGACCCGTGCACCATAGACAAGACGTGAAAAAATGTCCCGGCCCAGGTCATCCGTGCCAAGAATGTTCTTCCAGGTTCCTCCCTCCGCCCAGATTGGTGGTATGATCTGATCATACAAAGAAACCTGCAAGGAGCGTCTGGATTGCGTGTTGAGGCGGGCGGGAGCTGAGAATCAACAACACTTGCCTGAAGAAGCACCGCAAAACCACGGTAAGATACAATCCGGGAGAAGGCTTCACGAATCTCCACTCTGGCGGAATGACTGCGCATTGGCGATCTTCAGCATCGATACGAAAGCTGCAACCGCGCGTGGTCACTATCCGATTAATTGAATGTGACGCACAGGCATGACCGGTCCGGACGAAGGTGCGAAAGGCGGGGTCCACAAGGGCGGCCGTTTTCTGACCACGCACTGGACCGTGGTCCGCGACGCGGGAGACCCGGATGCACCGGGCTATCGCGCGGCGCTGGCGACCCTCTGCGAGACTTATTGGTATCCCCTCTATGCCTACCTCCGGCGCTGTGGTTGCGACCCCCACGAGGCCGAGGACCTGACACAAGGGTTTCTCGCGCGAATGCTGGAGAAGAACGACTTTCGACTGGCCGACCCCGTGCGTGGGAAGTTCCGCTCATTTCTAATGGCATCGCTGAGGCACTTCACCGCGAACGAGCGAAAGCACGCGAAGCGGCTCAAACGCGGCGGCGCGGCGACGCTCGTGCCGATCGACGTGAATGACGCGGAACGGCACTATGCGCAGGAAGGCGCGGACGACCTCACGCCGGAGAAACTCTTCGAACGGTCCTGGGCGATCAACGTGTTGGAACGGGCCATGGACCGGCTTCGGGACGAGTGGGAGAGAAACCAGAAGACGGCGCAGTTCGACGCCCTCAAAGGGTACTTGATCTCCGGTGGAGAATTGACGACCTACCGCGAAATTGCCGAGACCCTCGACATGACGGAAGGCGCTGTGAAAGTGGCCGTTCACCGGCTCCGACGAGCCTACAGCACCCAACTCCGGGCCGTTGTCGCCGAGACCGTTTCCACCGAAGACGGCATCGAAGAAGAAATCCGCGACCTGCTCGGCGCCTTCGACACTTGATGGCACGCAAGGGAATACACTCACGCTGCGGTGGCCGCCCTTCGGCCCGCTGTAACCTTTTGAGCGCGCTGTTTCATTTACGGGTAGTTGGAGGAACCCGAGTGAAGACGCGCTCCCAAGCGCGGGAACGAGGAGGACGCGAAAATGTCGTATCCGGACATGCTCCGAGGCCGATTCGAAAGAGCGCCGCTGGCGCGAAAAGTCTTTCAGTGCATCGAGTTCATCGTCCTGTTCGCCGTACCCTGGACCTTTCTTCAGTTCGTGATGCCAAGGGTGGGCGACAATCCGGTTGCGCGCCAGGGGGTCATGTGGGTGGCCAACGTCGCCATGCTCGTGATCGTCTACCTGGGTCTGCGACTACGCGGCCAAACCTGGGCCCACTTTGGGCTGAACTTTGGAAGGCCCCGGCGCGCCGCCGTCATCCGAGCACTACTGCTGTCGCTCGCGGTCTTCGCTGCAGCGACCGCGGCCTTCGTTCTCGCTTCCTTGGTGATGGCCAGAATCCCCGGCATTCCCGAAAGAGCAGACCTGAGCGGATACAATTACCTCTACCACAATCTACCCCTACTCATCATTTCGTTGATCGGCGTCTACATTGTTTCGAGCTTCGGCGAAGAAGTCATCTACCGTGCATTCCTCATCACACGCATCGAAGAGATGGGCTCCGGCGGCAAGGGAGTGCGGTGGCTCGCCGTCCCGATCAGCACCGCCGTCTTCGGCCTCGTTCACTTCGAGTGGGGCCCCATCGGCATGGGGCAGACCGCGTTTGTGGGGTTCGTCTTCGCCATCGCCTATCTCAAAGTAGAGCGAAATCTGTGGGTCAACATTCTGGCCCACGGCTACATGGACACGATCCTCATCGTGCAGATGTTCTTCGTTCCGGGCTCCAACTGAGCGCGGTTTCCTATACTAAGGAGAAGAATCGATGAACTCTTGTCCTGAATGCGGCTCGATGATGCCCGAAGGCGCTCCGCACGGCCTTTGCCCGAAATGCCTCCTGCAGGCGGGCCTGCATCGGACTACCGATGATCAATCGACCTGGGAGGAGGCTCCGGGCAGGCAAAAGTCCGCTGCCCCCGACCCCAACGACCTGGCGAAACGACTTCCCCAACTGGAGATCGGCGAACTGATCGGTCAGGGCGGGATGGGATTCGTTTTCAAAGCCAGGCAGCGCCATCTCGACCGCGACGTCGCCCTCAAGGTTCTGCACTCCGAGCTACAGCAGGACCCGGCCTTCGCAAAACGATTCGAGCGCGAGGCACAGGCCCTCGCCAAACTGAATCACCCGAACATCGTTTCCGTGTACGACTCGGGGCGTACCGAGGCGGGAGACTACTATCTCGTCATGGAGTACGTGGACGGTGTCAACCTGCGCGACGTGCTGCACGGCGGCCACTTGGATCCCAAGAAAGCCCTCGCCGTCGTGCCACAGGTGTGCGAGGCGCTCCAGTATGCACACGACAAGGGCATCGTGCACCGCGACATCAAGCCGGAAAACATCCTCCTGGACAGCCGTGGCCAGGTGAAGATAGCGGACTTCGGGCTCGCCAAGCTGCTCGACCCATCTTCACAGAACGAAAACCTCTCGAACGTGGGACAGCGCATGGGCACGGCCCATTACATGGCGCCGGAACAAGCCCGAAACCCAACCGAGGTGGACCATCGTGCGGACATCTACTCCCTCGGCGTCGTCTTCTACGAAATGCTGACCGGCGAGCTCCCCATCGGACGCTTCTCTCCGCCGTCACAATCCGTCAAGTTGGACGGACGCTTGGACAAAGTGGTCCTCAAGACATTGGAGAGCCGGCCCGAGCAACGCTACCAGCACGCGAGCGATCTCAAGACGGAGATCGAGTTCATCGCAACTCCGTGGCCGCGCCGTCCCGGAAAACGGGCCGTCTCATCCACCATGATCATGGGGATGCCGCTTTGGTCCGTTGCCTTCGGTCCGGACTTCGAAAAGGGCGAGCTGCGCGGGCACGCACACGGCATCTTCGCCCTCGGCGAAATCGCCACGGGAGTCGTCGCTGTTGGGGCCGTGGCCGTGGGTGTATTCACACTGGCACCCATATCCATTGGCGTCGTGGCCCTCGGCGCCGTCGCCTTGGGCGGCGTCACTATGGGCGGGGTCTCCATCGGCATACTAAGCTACGGCGCCGTCGCCTTGGGCGTCTTGGCGTACGGACTCGAAACGTTGAACTGACTCCAGTTTCCCAGAACTGGCGTGACGTGCCGGTCGCCAAGATGCAGCCGAGCAGCGGCTCATCGCCCAAAGCGGGATCGCCGCACCCTCGTGGCAGAGGGGCGACTACTGGGCCGATTTCGACCATAGGCTGCTGGTGGACTACATGGATCTCGCGCGCTTTCGCGACGCCGACCGGACGCTCCCACCTCCCGCCTCAGGCGAGAATCGCGTCGTCTTCATGGGCTGAGTCCGGACGGGGTGCATCCGTCGGCGGAGGGCCGCGCGGTCATGGCGCCGTTGGTCGAAGCCGGGATCGAGAAAGCGCTCGAGTGAAGGCCCAGGTCCGAAACGGGCATGTTCTTGCTCGGAAGCGTGTACGGCGGAACTCGAATTGGCTAGACTGTGGTCCTCGTGAAGAAGATGTTGTCCGCACCGGTATCGTCGAGCCCTGGTTCTGCCGGGTCTCGCAGTCGGTGGACGGTGATCCCGGATTCTCGAAAGGGTGATGCCTGCCATGAAACGATTCCGCTTTCTCCCAGTCCTTTTGATCGTAGTGTCGGCCTGGCTCCCGGCCTGGATGTTCGGTGCCGACGTTCAGCCGGCGACGACCCTGTTTCAGAAGCCGACTGTCAACGCCACGGACATCGCCTTCGAATATGCCGGTGATCTGTGGCGGGTCGCTCGTACGGGCGGCGACGCCGTACGACTGACAGCGGGACCCGGTGCCGAGTCGGGGCCGATCTTCTCACCCGACGGCAAGATGATCGCATTCACCGGACAGTACGACGGGAGCACGGATGTCTTCGTGATGCCCGCAGAAGGCGGCGTTCCCCAGCGGCTGACCTTTCATCCCGGTTCCGACACCGCAGTGGGCTGGACCCCGGACGGAGGCGTTCTATTCGCCTCTTCCCGAGCCAGCTATGGTCCCTTTCCGAGGCTGTTCGTGGCTCATCTGGAAGGCGGAACGCCCGAGGCCCTACCCCTTCCGAGTGGAGAACGAGGCGACTACTCTCCGGACGGCTCTCGGATCGCCTATGAGCCCCTGGCCCAGTGGCAGCCCGAGTGGAAACGGTACCGGGGAGGCCAGACCGACAAGATCTGGATCGCCCGGCTGAGCGATTCCTCCGTGGAGATGATTCCCCGGGAGAACTCCAACGACCGCTATCCCATGTGGATCGGAGACACGGTCTACTTCGTGTCCGATCGGGAGGGCCCCTACTCGCTGTTCGCCTATGATGTCGATTCGAAGCGAGTCACACGGCTGTTGAAGGACGAAGGAATGGACATCAAGTCGGCCAGGGCCTGGCGCGGGAACGGCTCGAGCCATCCGGCGATCGTCTATGAGCAGTTCGGAACGATCCACCTCTACGACGTTGCGCAGAAGAAAGCCAAGAAGGTCGATATCCGGGTTTCCGCCGACCTGCTCGGAGTCCGGCCACGTCTGGAGAAAGTGGCAAGCCGGATCTACAGCTTCGGGATTTCTCCGACTGGAGTCCGGGCCGTCTTCGGAGCGCGCGGCGACATCGTGACCGTTCCGGCTGAGAAGGGAGATCCGCGGAACATCACCCGGACGCCCGGTGTGAACGAGCGGGACCCATCCTGGTCTCCCGACGGGAAGTGGATTGCCTACTTCAGTGACGAAAGCGGGGAATACGCGCTTCACGTCCGGGACCAGATGGGCAGAGAAGAGACCAAGAAGTTCTCGCTGCCGCCGACCTTCTACTATGGGCCGGTCTGGTCTCCCGACAGCAAGAAGATAGCCTTCACCAACAAGAAGCTGGAACTCTGGTACCTGACGCTCGACGAAGGAACGCCGGTTCGGGTGGACAAGAACCCCTACGGCCTGCGCAATGATGTTCTCGACCCGGTCTGGTCTCCGGACAGCCGCTGGATCGGATACATTCGACAACTGGACAACCGGCTGAGAGCCGTCTTTCTTTATTCCCTCGAGGATGGGAAGAGTACGCAGCTGACCGACGGGATGAGCGACGCGCGCTATGTCGCCTTCGATCGGGGCGGCAAGTATCTGTACTTCACCGGCAGCACCAACCTTGGTCCCTCTTTCAGCTTCGCCGAAATGTCCACTTTCCCCTTCCAGTCCTCACGCAGCGTCTATGCCGCCGTCCTGCGCAACGACATTCCTTCGCCGCTCGCTCCCGAGAGCGATGAAGAGAACGGCGGGAAGGAGGACCAGAACGGAAAGGCCGGCGACAAGAAGGAGAGCGAGGCGAAGAAGGACGACTCCAAAGGGACCCCCAAAGCTGAGCCGGGCGAGAAGCCGAATGCCGATTCGGCCAGCAAACCCGATGCAGACAAATCCGACGAGAAAGAGAAGAAGGAGGTCGAGCCGATCCGGGTGGACCTGGAGGCCATCGGCCAGCGCATGCTGGCTCTCCCGATCCCGTCTCTGCACTATGTTGGGTTGCAGGTTGGACAAGAGGGGGAAGTCTATCTGCTCGAGATCCCGCCCTCCGGCCCGGGAGATTCGGACGGACCCCGGGGTCTGGTGCTTCATAAGTTCGACCTGAAGAAGCGCAAGGTGGACGAGGTCACCGAAGGCCTGAACGCCTTCGAGATCTCCGCCGACGGCAAGTCTGCCCTTTATCGGAAAGGTCGAGGACCGGCTCAGAGCTGGCACATTGCCACCCTGGCCGCCCTGTCGAGCGGCGGCAAGGGAAACGGGGATCACACCCTCAAGATGTCCGACATTTCGATCGAGGTAGATCCGGTGGCCGAATGGAAGCAGATGTACCGGGAAGTCTGGCGGGGCGAGCGGGATTTCTTCTATGACCCCAACCTGCACGGACTCGACCTCGAGGCCACCGAGAAGGAGTATGCCCCCTACCTCGAGTCGGTGGCTCACCGCAACGATCTCAACTACCTCTTTACCGAGATGCTCAACCAGTTGACGGTCGGACACATGTTCATCGGGGGAGGGGACATTCCCAATCCCGAGTTCATCCCCGGCGGATTGCTGGGCTGCGACTACGAGGTGGCCGAGGGCCGCTACCGCTTTGCCAAGATCTACAGCGGAGAGAACTGGAACCCCGGTCTCAGCGCCCCGCTGACCCAACCCGGCGTCAACGTCAAGGCCGGTGAGTTTCTGTTGGCCGTCGACGGGCAGGAGCTTCGAGCCACCGACAATGTCTTCAGCTTCTTCGAAGGGAAGGCGGGTAAGCAGGTACTGATCCGTGTCGGCCCCAATTCCGACGGCAGCGACTCCCGCGACGTGATCGTCGTTCCCATCAGCAATGAGTCGAGGTTGCGCAACCGCGACTGGATCGAAGACAATCGTCGCCGGGTCGACGACTTGAGCGGCGGGCGCCTGGCCTATGTCTACGTCCCCAACACGTCCACTGCCGGATACGAGAGCTTCAATCGCTACTTCTTCTCCCAGACCCAGAAAGAGGGGGCGGTCATCGACGAACGCTTCAACCAGGGCGGCGCGCTGGCCGATTACATCGTGGATTACCTGACCCGGCCGATTCTCAACATGATCTACTTCCGGGAGGGAAGGGACATCCCCACTCCGCTCGGTGCCATCTACGGCCCGAAGGCCATGATCATCAACGAAATGGCCGGCTCGGGCGGGGATGCACTGCCCTGGTATTTCCGGAAGATGAAGGTCGGTCCGCTGGTGGGCAAGCGGACCTGGGGCGGTCTGATTGCCTCGTTTCGGGCGCCTCAGCTCATGGACGGCGGATTTGTGACCGCTCCCGATGCAGCCATCTACGGGCTCCAGGGACACTGGGAAGTCGAGAATGTGGGCGTTCCCCCGGACATTGAAGTGGAACTCGACCCGGCAGCCTGGAGGCAGGGAAAGGATCTGCAGTTGGAGCGAGCGGTACAGAGCGTTCTGGACGCGTTGGAGAAGAATCCTCCGAAGCGATACCAGCGCCCGCCGTTTCCGAATTACCACAAATGACGCGGGCCACTCGGTGATGTAAGACAATAAGCGTGGCAGGCTCCCAGAGCAGCTCCGATCCCCGGGCTGAACAGACTGATGTCAGCGGAATGCTCACCGGATGGAAGGCGATCACTACGTTCCTGGGTGTGTCCGTCCGTGCGGCCCAGCTGTGGGAAAAGGAAGGCGAAGTTCACGCACCGGGAACAGAAGGAGCGATTCAGCCCCAGGCAGCAGCTGCCCCCGGTCAGAACGTACAGTACGATCCATAAACATTCTCTCGAACTGCGGACCAGTCAATCGATACTCTTAGCCCATGCCCTGGCAATCGTCGGATTCCTTCTGAAGAACTCCGCCCGCGTCTTTTCATCAACGCTGTTGAACGAGCAGGCGAAGTTCATGCACTGGGAGCAGAAAGACCGCTGGAGCGTCACGAAGAAGCTCCCGAGGGTCAGGACGTAGAGGACCAGCAGAAGCCACTGCGATTCAGCCAGAAGGAAGACCAGGGGATAGGCCATGACGAAAAACAGCCCACTCTCGAAAACCGCCCTCTCCATGGCGGTCATCGGTCCCGGACGGTACTTCCACAGGCGGGGAGACCCATAGTTGGCCCAGCACTGGAGATTCTTGCCGGGCTCGGCATAGTGGGGGCAGTGGGAACACATCACCCGAATTTCGACGAAACCGAAGTAGGTCAGGACTGCGAGGGCCCAGAGCGCCAGCCAGCCGACGCCGACTCGATAGACACCCACCGCCCCGACGACGAAACACGGGACTACCGCGAACAGAAAGGCGATCAGATCACGGAACTGAAAATGGCAGTGGATGTCCTTGCTGACAGGGCAGCCCTCACAGTTCTCCGCGAGGCAAGTGGTCAGCGGTCTCCGGGGATCCAGGAACATACGACTCATCCAGGAACGACTCCTGCTCCATCTCGTCAGCGACTTACCGGCATCCCTCCGGCTATAGTCCCGCAGGCCGGTGCCGGGATCAAGCTTTTTGTGCTCAGCGGCCGACGTGACTGGGCGGGATGTGGCCGTGTCCCCGTGGAAAGGTTCCAGGCGCGGCGTCAGCCCTTTGAAGAGCCCGGGCTGGACCAGGCTCGAGAGGTACCACCGCCGTCAAACGAGCAACACCCCAGTCACCTTCCGGTTCTCCCGTTCTCCGGTTCTCCCGTCCTCCCGTCCTCCGGTTCTCCCGTCCTCTTTCCAGAGACTCCCGTTCTGGCGTCTCACTCCCCGGTGATTCTGGAGTCTCCGGCTCTCACCTCCCGCTACCGGGGGCGGGACGCTGGCTCTTCGCCTCGGGCTCTGGGAGGCGGTGAACCTTTGAGACGGCTCGCGCGTTATCTTACAGGTAGCGCCACCGAAGGGAGAGTGGGTGCGTCATGGAGGAATTTCGCCAAGACATCAGGTTCGCGGTCCGGCTCCTGTGGAAGGACAAGGGCTTCGCCATCACGGCAATCGCCACCTTGGCCGTCTGCATCGGCGCCAATGCGGCCATCTTCAGCGTCATCGATTCGGTCGTCTTCAGGCCGCTTCCGTTGCCGGAGTCGGGTCGAATCGCACTGATGTACAACAGCTATCCGAATGCCGGCGTCGAACGCGCAGCGACCGGGGTACCCGACTATTACGATCGCCTCCGCGATACCACCGTGTTCGAAGAGCAGGCCCTCTATCAGAACCAGGACCTCACCATCGGCGAGAAGGGCTCCGTCCAACAGGTTCGCGGACTGGCCGTGACCCCCTCGTTCTTCCGCCTGCTGCGCGTCAAGCCAAGACTGGGCCGTACCTTCAGCGAGGAGGAAGGGGAGGTGGGCAATGAGCAGAAGGTCGTCCTCAGCTACGGCCTCTGGCAGCGGCTTTACGGCGGCGATGAAAGCGTGCTCGGCAAGGACCTCCGCATTTACGGGAATCCCTGCACGATCGTGGGCGTCATGCCCGAGAGTTTCCTCTTCCTCGATTCCGGGATCCAGTTGTGGCGGCCGTTGGCCTTCAGCACCCAGCAGAAATCCGACAATGCCCGCCACAACAACAACTGGGAGATGATCGGACGCTTGAAGCCCGACGCGACCATCAAGCAGGCCCAGGCCCAGATCGATGCCATCAACGCGGCCAACCTCGATGCCTTTCCGGGCTTCCGGGAGATCCTGATCAACGCCGGGTTCCACACCAAGGTCGTCCGTCTGCAGGATGAAGAGGTGCGGGATATCAAAGGGACGCTCTATCTTCTCTGGGGAGCCGTTCTGTTCGTTCTCCTGATCGGGGCCGTCAACATCGCGAACCTCGTGATGACCCGCTCGAGCGCTCGGGGCAGGGAACTGGCTACCCGCGTGGCGCTGGGCGCGCAGCGCCTGCGCATCGGCCGACAGCTGGTCACCGAGGGGATTCTGTTGACGTGCTGCGGCGCTGTTCTGGGACTACTCCTGGGATATGCGGGGCTTCAGGCCCTGGGTACGCTCGGACTGGATCAGATTCCCAGGGGTGCCGAAATCGGGATGAACTCGACGGTGGTCCTCTTCATTCTCGCCTTATCACTCAGCGTGGGGATCGTCATCGGCCTGATTCCCGTGGCTCAGACGCTGAGGCTCGACATGAACATGGTCTTTCATCAGGACTTGAGGACATCGACGAGCGGGCGGGGTTCCGGTATGGTCCGCAACGCGCTGGTCGTGGTCCAGGTCGCCTTTGCCCTGGTTCTGCTCATCGGTGCGGGGCTCCTCCTGAGCAGCTTTCGTCACGTGCTGGCCATCGATCCCGGGTTCGTACCGGACCGAGTCATCACCGCAAAGGTCTCACTGCCGTCGTTGCGCTACAAGGAGGCCGCCGCGCGGCGAGCCTTCCTCGAGACGGCCCTCGAACGGATTCGCGCACTTCCGGGTGTCGTCGGTGCGGGAGCCACCACGAGTCTGCCCTTCGGTCACAGTTTCAGCGACAGCGTCATCCTGGCCGAAGGCTACCAGATGAAACCGGGAGAGTCGTTGATCTCTCCGAGTTCCATCACGGTGACCCCGGGCTATTTCGAAGCCATGAAGATTCCCCTCGTGGCCGGCCGGTTCTTCGATGAACGCGACACGGCCGAATCGCAGCGTACGATCATCGTCGACGAGCGTCTGGCGCGCAGGTTCTGGCCGAATGAGAATCCGATCGGCAAGCGGATGTGGAAGCCCAACAACCCTCAGAATCTGACGCAGCCCGACGAGAAGACGGTCTACTTCACCGTCGTCGGCGTAGTGGGCAGCATCAAACTCAAGGCCATGGTCGATCCCGATGAGCGCGTCGGTGCGTATTTCTACCCTTATTCTCAGAATTCTCAATACGGATCGACTCTCGCGGTGCGAACTTCGGTCGAGCCGGAGAGTCTGATCCCGTCGCTTCGCCAGGTCATCAGCGGGCTCGACGGTGAGATTCCGCTGTTCGACGTGCACACGATGAACCAGCGCATCGACGAATCCCTCATCGCCCGCCGGTCTCCCATGCTTCTCTCCATAGGGTTTGGGATTATCGCACTGCTGCTTTCCGGTGTGGGCATTTACGGGGTCCTGGCCTATTCGGTGAACCAACGCACGCGGGAGATAGGGATTCGGATGGCCCTGGGAAGCAGTGCGGAAACGATCTTCAAACTCATTCTCAAACAGGCAATCTGGATCCTCGCGGTCGGTTTTATGGCGGGTCTGGGAGGCGCGCTCGCGCTGCAGCGGTACGTCGAGAGTCTGCTCTACCAAGTACGGCCCCTCGATCCCATCGTCATGGCTGCGGGAGTCGCGGTGCTCGCCGTCGTAGCGCTGGCGGCCTGCACCTTGCCGGGTCTTCGAGCCGCCAGAATCGATCCCATCGACGCCCTGCGCCAGGAATGAGCCCGGGCCCGACCGTGCCTTCGAACCTCACCGACGTGACTCCGTCCGAGTCGAGGGCAGCTGTGCCCGGTCCGAGTCCAAAGACCGCGGCACGGATCGATCTCTCCGACAGCAGGAGAATACGAAGACCAGGCCTTACCTTGGGACACCGATCCGCCGAAGAAGATAAAGGGGCCCGTTCTCTCCTGGCCATCGAGAGGATGGTCTTCCACGTGTGATCGGCGAGGTGGACCCGAGCCGCCGGCATGGTTAGAATCCACTGAGAAGACGGGACGGGATCAGTCAAAGATGGCGGCAGAAAACAAGAGGAAGCAGCTCCGGACATGGAAAGAGATCGCCGCTCATTTCGATGTCAGCGTCCGAACGGCCCAGCGCTGGGAGAAGGAGAGCGGCCTGCCGATTCACCGGGAAGCCGGCGGCCGGCTTCTAGGTTACGTGGATGAACTCGATCGCTGGCACGAAGCCTCGATCCAGCGTCCTGCTCCGGAGACATCCCGGAAACCGACGGCCTTGGTGCTGGGCAGTATCCTCGGCCTTCTCCTCATCTCGTTCCTTGGCTGGTGGTTCTGGAATGGAGGGCGAGAACTCGAAACGGCGGTCCTGGACAAGGAGGGCAAGACGCTGCTGGCTTTGGATCAAAGCGGACGGACGCTCTGGTCCTTCGGACTGCCCGACTATGTCACCCGGGCGCGCTATGACTGTGCCGGTCCTCTCGACATGTTCCTGGTCGCGGATATCGACGGGGACGGAGACAATGAAGTTCTGTTCAACTACCGTACGGCCGCCGGACCGCCCGGTCCCGGAATCCTGTTCTGCTTGGACTCCGACGGGAAACTGCTTTGGAAGCGCCCACTGGCCCGTGCTCTGAGTTACGGCGGAAGGGACTTCGACGACAACTACTCGGGGCACTTCGTGCGCCTGGTCAAAGGCCGTTCTCGTCTCTACATCCTGACCGTCGCTCTGCATCGATACTGGTATCCCTGCCAGGTGGCTCTCCTCGATCCGGCAACCGGCGATCTCATCGAGGAATACTGGCATCCGGGCGGGATTTCGCAATGCCTGCTCCACGATTTGGACGGTGACGGAATCGACGAGGTCGTCCTGGCCGGCATCAACAATCCCGGCGACGGACTCGGGCACGCCTGCCTCCTGGCCCTGAAGATCCCTTTCTCCCAGGTCCCGCCGAAAACGGACTCCCCCTTTGCTGCGTTCACCGGCGGCCGAGAGTACCGCTACGTCCTGTTCCCGCGGCCCGATGTCACCTTTCTGAACGGGACACTGCTGCTGATCGACAAGCTTGAATTGGACGGTCCGGACCGATTTCTGGTCCGGGTCCGCCTGTCGCCGGACCTAGGGCGCTACCTCTTCTACTTTCTCGATCCGGCCTTTCGGATCGAGGAATTCCGGATTTCCGACGACGTCATCTCGCTGCACGACCGAATGTACCTCGAGGGGTTGCTGGACCACCGGTGGTCGGACACGGAGAAAGCCTGCCTTGCACGCCTGGCCGTTTTCGACACTGCACCGGATGGAAACGATCCCGACGTCGGTTCTCTGTGGGACGGGTGCGAGTTTGCACTGAGACGACCTTAGTCGGCCACGCAGAATGACGACACGGGCGTCCTGTCGTGGTTTGGCGCTTGCCTTGTCGGGTCCGGCGATCAAGGCTGGGCCGTGTGGAGAGCTGGAATAGAATTCGCCGGCCCGGTCCTGGACCTGCAACCCGGCCGAGGCAAACGGCGTGGAGAACCCTCCTGCTATGGACTGCACTTCCCGTCGTCTGCACGGCATTCCTGGTGCCGCCGGGGCCCTCGATCACTCTTCGCCCGCTTCCCGGCGCCAACGACGGGAACGATACGGGAGGGACCGAGTCCGGTAAGGATGCGTACACGTACGGAATCGACCCGGATGCCAACTACGGCGACGAGACTCTCCTGATCGGCCAGGCCAAGAGCGACTGCAATCATGCAGACGGTATCGCATATCTTCAGTTCGATCTGACGGGACTGCCGAGGAAAGTGCACAAGGCACTTCTGGGCCTAACCCATCTTCCTCACGCCGATCACTGCTACTCCAACTGTTCGATCCAGGTTTTCTTCTATCGGGTTGATGAACCGTGGGATGAGATGCACATCACCTACAACCGAGCGCCCAGGCTCGGCCCACCCGTTTTCGGCCCGCTTCGCATCGCCTTTCCGAACGACCGAGGGACGGTGGAATACGACATCACGGGGATCTACGAAGCGTGGCAGGCGAATGAGATCCCCAACTACGGACTGGCGTTTTGTTCCCCGACCGTCGGCTGCAATAATTCCGCCGTTTTTTTCGGCTTCTACTCATCCGACTATCCGGACCCATTGAAGCGACCCTATCTGAGAGTCCTCACGGGCGGCGACCCAGACGACCCAAGTGTTCAGCTGACCCGTCCCAGACTCTCAAACTCGAAAGGAGCTCAACCTCATGATTCGTCCCAAAAGGACCACGCGACTGATCTTCTGGCTGCCTCTGCTGGCTCTGGCCGTCCTGCCGCTGCTGCTGATCGGCGGTCGCTCCCCCCGGGAGATACCCCGTAGGCTTTCAGGATTGCTCGAATCGGGAGGGCTTCAAGGCCTCTCCATCGAAAAGATCCAACATCTTCTCGAACAATCGGCCGCGGCGCTGCCGAACGTGACGAAACTGGAAACGCCGACCGGCTACACCTCAACGACGAGTGGTGGAAAGCTCCTGTTCGCACAAATCGCCGATGGAGACATCCCAAGCCTGCATCGTTTCATGCAGACCACGGTCATCCTGCTCAACGACTCGGAATATGCGGCCGCTGGAACGCTCAACTTCTACAACGACGACGGTGCACCCTTGACGCTGAAGATCGGGGGAAAGACTTCCTCGAGCTTCCCGGTCAGTCTCAAGGCAGGAGAGACGAAGCGGCTGGAAACCTCCGGGACCGGCGCTCTCAAAGTCGGATGGGCTTTTCTCAGAACCGACCAGCCTCTCACGGGTACGTCCAGTTTCTCGGTGCGGAACGCTGCCGGCCAGGTCTTCACCGACGTAGGGGTCTCCGAAGCGATGCTCAGCCGCGAATTCACGCTCTTCGCGGACTCCATCGGGCAGGAGGCCGACACGGGGGTCGCACTGATCAATCCCGATGACGCAGCTCTGGATGTCCAGGTCGAGCTGATCAACTCCTCGGGTGCGACGGTTCGCACCAAGGCTCTTCATCTCTCCGCCAGCGGGCATCTTGCCCGGAACCTCACCGAACTGTTCAACGACGTCAGCGGCATTCAGGAGTTCGAGGGAACACTCCGGGTGACTGCTGACCGAGACTTCGGGGGAACCACGCTTCGTTCGGTAGGGAGTCTCCTGACCTCGGTCCCGATGGTTCCGGCTCCCGAGGACGTGCTCCTACGCGATCAGCTCTATTTTCCCCACGTTGCCGACGGGACGAGCTCCGGACTCACCATCCGCACCAGTGTTCTGTTGTTCAATAACCGGGACCAGAGCGTCAGCGGCACTCTCGAATTCGTGGACTCCGATGGTGACCCTTTGACGCTGAAGATCGGCAACCGGCGAGCCAGCTCTTTCGACTACACCCTGGCTCCCCGAGCGGTGAAGCGGATCGTAACGAGCGGAGAGGGCGGAGTGAAGGGCGGTTGGGCCCACTTCACCGCGGATGGTCATATCGCGGGCACGGCCATCTTTCAGATCCTCGACTCGGCGGGCGTGCCCGTCAACGAGGTGGGCGTCAGCGACGCCTCCGAGATGCCGATCGCGAACTTCGTCGCCGATACCCTGGGGAATGCGAGAACGGGTTACGCGATTGCGAATCCCGGGTCGGAGGACAACGATGTCGAGTTCAGCCTCTACGACAAGAACGGAACGCTCAAAGCTGAGAAGACCGTCACTCTCGGTGCCGGCGCACACATTTCCCAGTTCGTCGACGAACTCTTCAAGGGAGTCAGCGGCATCGGAGAGTTTGAAGGAAGGGTTGAGTCCAGGGCGACTCGAGTGTCCTGGTCCTTACATTGAAGCAGGTGGGGACCCTGACCACGTCCTTGCCCACCCTGACTCCGGTTCACGGGTTCTCCCCGACTTCGGTTCTTCAGTTCGCGCAGAATTTGTCGGGTACCGAGCCGCTCACCAGATGGCAGCTGCAGCAGTCGGGCTCGGATCTGGCTCTGGATGAGCTGGAGATCTCCTGCCCGAACTGCGGATTCGATGCCGGCAATCTGGCTCCCAGGAGCGAGATTGGCTACGGGTTCTATCGAATCTCCTACGGCTCGCTGACGCTTGGAGGGGGAATCGTCAGAATGGTACTGACGGGTCCGGGAACCGACACCTTCGACCTCGTCGGCGCCGGAACGCTCGTGGATCCCGGCAGTACCATCGCTTCGGGTACCCTCAGCGGCAACGCGAACGGAGGATTTAAACTCAAGCTCGGGCCGAACGTGTTGAAGCCCATGACCTGGAATCAGGCCATCGGTCTGGATTTCGATCTGGTGCTGCGGGATGGAATGATCAAATCGCCCAAGTCCCCCGGGCAGGTCACGATCACGACGCGCTACTACTCGGCGTCCTGCAAGGAGAAGGAACTCGACGCTCGGATTCTCCACCAGACTGCGCAGCCGCAGAGCTTCGTCGGCGTCCCGAGTGGGACACCGCGGCTGACCGCGACCACGCCGCCGCTGCTGCTCCCCGGAGAGAGGCTCTGGCTGGCCGGTTCCTCGTTTCCGGCCGAACCGACCGTGCTTTTCGAGTCATACGATGGCGACACGATCGAAGTCCCGGCGAGCCTGGAGAGTGGATCTGTCATCTGCAGCGTGCCGCCAGGTGCACGGACCGGTTCGATCCAAGTTGGCGGAGGGGCACAGCTCAGCAACCCTCTCTGGATCGGGAGCGCCTTTTCACCCTTCCTGACAGTGCAGCGCACGGGAGCGGCCGGAGCGGCCCAGTTTGGATTGTCGTTCCAATTCGAAAAGGCGGAGATGCAGCTGGCGATCCAGCAATGGAAGGCGACGCTTCTGAACGTAGACGTCAGTTTCGCCGGTCTGAGTCGAGGCAGCAAGGTCGGAGAGTGGAGCACCACCGGAGACGCCAGCCAGAGCTTCGATGTTCTGGTGGACGCGGTCTCAGCGAGCAAACTGCAGCTGGTCGTCGGAGACGACGCCGACGACCCCGACGGCACCATCACCATCGAGAGTCTGGCCAACGGCAACGTGGCGTTCACTTATGCGAGGTCCGACAGCGGGGCACTGCCGCAAATCCAGGCCGCCCCGACCGAGATTCTGCTGACTCTGGACGGAATCCACTTTTCTCAGACATCCGCCACCGCTCTTCCGCTGTATCAGGCATCAGCCGTGTCGGTGGCCGCGCTGCCGGCCGGAGAGGGAACCGAAATCATCGCGGATCAGGGAGTGACCGTATTCTGATCGGCTCATCGAATGCGAGGGAGTAGACACATGTTCAAAAATCATCCGATACACACAACACGGGCACTCGGGTCGATGGCGACTCTACTGGTTCTGGGCCTCACAGCAGGTTGGCTCTACTTCGCCAATCTGGGATGCATCGCCGAGCAACTGGTCGACGGCGGTGAGATCGTTCTTTCGCCCGGGCGCATCGAGCTGAAGCCGAACACGACCCAGACATCCAACGCGACTGTGACCTGGGACAACGGCGGGCTCTATGCCAACTGGAGCGTTGACGGTACAGGCATCAAGGGGGTGACTTCGGCCACGATCGATCCCCCCAAAGGCTACGGCGCGACGATTTCGGTGACCACAGGAGACTATGACTCCCTTTACGGTCAGCCGGCCTATAGTATGGTCGGTCATCCGGAGCAGGATCTGCCGGTCACGGCAAAATTCGCGCAGCCCTTTCTTTCGGCGGTGGCCCACAACGACATTCCCGTCACCAGAAAGAAGTGGCTGAGTCTTGCCATACCGGATCCTGAGCTGGAACTGACGATACCTGCCTTCGCGCCCATCGTCCACGCGGAGTCGGGCCTGCTGAGCGGACTGAGCTCGGTCCGAGCGATCGTCGTCGGGGCCAAGGCGGAGATCAAGAACGCACCCAGCGACTGGCGCTACGAATTCAAGTTCTCGCTGTCCGTCGTTGCGCGCCACGAAGCACGAGGAGATTCCACGACCGTCTTTCTTCGCCCTGACGACATGCCCACTCAGACGGATGCCCGAGGACAATCGGCCACCGTCAAGTTCAATGATTTGAATCTTGGTATGAATGACTATTTTGACCATACCGACTGGGGGCTCAATGCCGACTTCGGCTGGTACTACTTCGCCCTGGGCGTTGAAGTGAATCAAACCAATGGAGGAAACGGCCACTATTGGCACCAGGAGAACTTCAGGTATCCCTTCTTCATCGGAAGTCTGGACTGAAGCAGATCAGTCCATCATAGGTGACACGCACGCAACTCGATCGTAAGTACCTACGAATAAAGACTTCCGGTTCGAGTCTGGCACCTATCGCCTGGGACGCGCTAGACCAAGGCCAGGGACAACCGGCTCGCGTGGGGCACGGGACCTTGGCAGCGTCGGGACTGTCAGGGAACTGCAGCACCGTATCGTGCCCTTGGGCGCGGCGCTGATCGTTGTCTGGGCCGATCGGACCTCGTCACATGCCGGGGTGGAGCTTGTTCGGGTCGAAAGCGACGGTGGCTCTCTCGCAGGAACACTGCAAGGCGTCCCCGGCAAACGACGTATAGGGTTCACCCTTGCACGTTCCGTCCAGAATGTTCTGGACGCAGGTGGTCAACTCCGTGAGAAAGGGAGGGTCCAGAGGCGTGCGATGTCCCGGGAATATGGTGTCGAATTCCCCGGCCCGCGCCTCGAGTCTCTGCAGGGACTGCAGATAAACATCAAGGGGCAGGCTGACATCGAGGAAGAGCCAGACCGGGATGTTGCTGGTGTCTCCGGCGAACAGCAGCTTGTTGCCGGCGTCCAGCAGGCAAATGCTCCCCGGTGTATGTCCCGGCGTTTCGATCACTTCGAGTGATCTTCCGCCCAAGTCGATCCGGGCGCCGGCCTCGATCGGATCGAGAACGGTGGAATCGAAGTCCAGACCGTCCTGCAGGACGAGCGGTTTGTCCGTCAGCGATTGAACGAATGCGGCGAGGTCGCAGATCCCGAGTCCGGTGTCGATCAGGAGCGCCTGATCGGTCCCCTCGACCAGGTACATGTTGTCGCCCCCATGGTCGTCGATTCGCCAGACCCCGTCGGCCACCGATTCCGCGGTGAACCAGCTCACCTCGGCCGGCCCGTTGTCCACCGCCTGCTGTCCAGCCTGGCTTTCCGGCTGATTCGCGCATCCGGACAGTGAACAGATCAGCACCGCTAGGATCACGCTCAACCCCATCCTCTTAGTCGGCATCGATCACCTCCGCGAAAGACAATGCAGCGCCTCGCACTTCACACGTTCATCGATCTGCTGGAGCACTCTAAGTTGTCAAGAATGGAGAGTCAACGAGGAGAGATCTCGGGATCCCAGGAATCGACTCGCGTCTTCAGCGCTCCAGTCCCAACCGTTGATCTCAAAACCGTGGGTTTCACCCACGGCTCTCGGATGAAACGACGCCGTTGGCGTCTTCGGGATCTGCACGAACACCATACTTTCATCTCGGGGCGAGAAGACGAGCAGTCGGAGGTGAGGTCTCACGCCCGGCCGGAAGCACCCTCAGAGGCACCGACTCAAAGAAATCCTTTGCGCCCGTGGCGTGGGATCGGTTCTACAGGTTTCGACGCCCGGACGGTCAGATCGAGTCCTGATCCAAAAGGTTTTCGGCAACACGTCTGTAACTCGGAACCCGAAACTCGGAGTTCGGAACGGAAGAGTTATCGGTCGACCAGTGACATGAGGCGCTTGCCGTACCGCGGACCGGCAGTGACGCCCGGCGACAGTGCCGCATCGAGCCCCTCCATCTCGGACGGGCTGAGCACGACGTCGGCGGCCGCGACGTTCTCCTCGAGGTGGTTTCTCGACTTTGTACCTGGAATGGGCACGATGTCGTCTCCCTTGTGAAGCAGCCAGGCCAAGGCCAGCTGTCCCGGAGTCACACCCTTCTGCGAAGCCATCTCACGGACGATCGCCGTGGCTCGCATATTCCGGTCGAAGTTCTCTCCCTGAAACCTCGGATCGTTGCGCCGGAAGTCGTCTTCCGGATACTCTTCGGCGCGTTGGACATGGCCGCTCAGGAATCCGCGGCCCAGGGGCGAAAAGGGAACCAGCCCGATTCCCAGTTCCCGAAGCAGAGGAATGATCTTCGGCTCCAGGTTGCGCTCCCACAGTGAATATTCACTTTGCAGCGCGGACACGGGGTGAACGCTGTTTGCCCGGCGAATGTTCGCTTCCCCGGCTTCCGAGAGGCCAAAGAAGCGCACCTTCCCCGCTGTCACCAGATCAGCAACGGCACCTGCCACGTCCTCGATCGGGACCTCCGGATCGACCCGGTGTTGATAGAAGAGATCGATGTGATCCGTGTCGAGTCGGCGAAGACAGGCGTCGGCGACTTCCTTGATGTGTTCCGGTCGGCTGTCCGTCCCGGCGATTCCGTCGCCCTGGAAACGAAAACCGAATTTGGTTGCGATCACGACCCGATCGCGGCGCCCCCGGAGGGCGCGCCCGACCAGTTCTTCGTTCTTGAAATGACCGTAGGCCTCGGCCGTGTCAAGGAAGGTGACCCCGAGTTCGATGGCCCGGTGGATGGTCGCAATCGACTCCCGCTCGTCGGCCGGCCCGTAGGACTGACTCATCCCCATACACCCCAGCCCCAGCGCCGACACCTCGAGCCCCTGTCGTCCAAGCTTACGTGTTTCCAGCATGCCTCCAAGCTAGCAGATTGCGACGAACGAAGAGAATGCGGAAGCCAATGGGCGGGCAAACCTGCCGAAACATCAGAACCCGAACGAAGTGACGGGTCCGTCCGGGTGCCCCGGAGCGGCCAATTGGATATGAGGGCGAAACCGTGAAGATACCGAAGACCTCGGCGCAGCCGCCTTCGACTGCGGCAACTCGCAGCCGCTACCGGTTCAACGCGGGAGAAGATGCAACCCGGGCCGTTCGTGATCGGTGACGGCTGGCTCGCGGACGGGACCCTTCGGCTACCCGGGGCAACGCGGGAGGATCGGAGCCACGCCACACACAGCGGAAGCTCCGTTCCTCCGCTTCCGCAGTCCATGGAAAGGTGTCCCGCAAAGGTTCGAGGCTGTGTCTCTCGTGGGGGATCGTTGCTCGATCGCAGGGGGCGCGGGAGCTTCCCGGGTCTCGCCGGCCATCTCCGGTGCCGCCCCGAGGCCTGCGGATTCGCTCCTTGTCCTTGTGCGGAACGCCCACATAATGTAAAGTAGCAAACAGATATTATCCCTCCTATCAATAAGAAAGCTGCGAGGCGAAGTTTCGCGGTTTTCCTCAAACAAAGGAGTCCGTGGATGCTGGACTTTCACAGATCCAGGGGGACGGACGGACTGAGCACGGCTTGTCCTTACCTCCTTGCCATTCTGATTTTCTTGTTTATGTCTCCCCTGTTCGGGCAGGACGGAAGCATGAAATGGGCTTTCGAAACCGCCAGCGGGGTGGTGTCTTCTCCGGCTATCGGCGATGAGGGGATTGTTTTCGTCGGCTCCAACGGCGGCGTCCTCTATGCCGTCCAGCCGGACGGCACCGAAAAGTGGGAGTACGACACTGGAGCCCTCATCACTAAGGCCCCCGCGGTAGCCGACGACGGGACCGTCTACGTTGGGAACAACCAAGGAAAACTGCTCGCACTCAATCCGGACGGGACCTTGAAATGGACGTTCAACCCGGACGTGGGAGGTACGTTGAGTGGACCCGTCGCGATCGCTGCGGATGGAACGGTTTACGCCGGCTTCGGTGTTGCCGTCGATGCCCAGGTCTACGCCATCAATCCGGATGGAAGTCAGTTTTGGTCGTACAAGCCCAGTACGACGACGAAGGGGATCGCCATTGGTCTAGGCGGACTGATCGTGATCACGGACGCCAACGGCGGCGTCATTGCGCTGGATCCACAGGGCGCCGAGCAGTGGAGTGTGGACTATACGAACGGAATCAACTACGCCCCCATCATTGGTGAGGACGGAACGATCTACTACGGCTCCAACAGCGAATTCGGTGCTCTCGATCCGAGTGACGGGAGCCAGAAGTGGGAGGTTTCTTTGGGCGCCGTCGGAGAGTCTGCTTCGATCGATGCGACTGGAGCTATTTTGGTCCCGCTGGGCATCTCGGCGTCGGAGGGTGGCGTCGTAGCCCTCGATCCATCGAACGGCACGGAGAAGTGGCGCTACACGACCTCCTCCCGTGTCCACGCGACCCCGGCCGTCGGACTCGATGGAACGATCTACTTCGGAACCGACGGTAATGAGCTGGTCGCTCTCCGCCCCGACGGAAGTGAACTCTGGAAGTTCCAGGCAGACGGGGATATCCAATCCTCTCCCACGATCGTGGAGAACGGAACGCTCTATGTCGGCTCGAGCGACCGCCATCTCTATGCTCTCAGAACCTCGTCCGCCGGTCTGTCGGCCAGTGCTTGGCCCAAGAAGCAGCGAGACGTCCGAAATACGGGTCAACTGGGATCGGACGTGACACGTCGTCGGTGGTTCGCTCCGCATGTGTACTACATCGATGATAAGAACGATACTATCGTCACGATCAGCCACATCGGCGGTTCTGCGGGTCATCCCCTCGGCACAACAGCATCGTTCCGAATTGATGTGCGGAATCGTGACGGTTCGGTGCTGTTTTCGATCGAGGATTCCATCGAGCCGGGACAAACCAAGGACATCGTGCTCAAGGCTCCCGACTCGTCAACCTTCGTCGGCTCGGCGGTGATCGACGCCCCCGTCAAAGACGGCCTCGTTCTGGCACCCTACCTGACCTGGGTGTTAGACGTTTCCCCGCAGCTGAATCCCCTGCACATCGGTGCCTTCTTCTCGGATCCGACGGATGCGGCCCAGGAGCATCACTTTCCCGGGGAGGCCAGTCAGACCAACGGGCTGGGCATCGCCGTCCAGAACATCGGCGACAACAGCGTCAGTTGTTCACTCGAATTCATCGAGGCCGATGGAACATCGGAGGGCACGCAGACGCTGGACCTGAACCCGCTGGGATCGGTGGTTCAGTTCTTCAATGACTCCGTTCCCGAGGGATTCAAGGGAAGGGGGGCTTTCCTTTGTGACGCTCCCGTCGTCGCCGTCGCCGTGAACCAGGATTTCTCGAACGGAGGATTTCCGACGGACCGCGTAACGATCAAGGGAGTCCACTAGGAGCCTGGGCCTTGGGTTCAGTCCGTCAGGGGGCCCAGGATTTGCTCGAAGATGTCCCGGACTCCTTGTGTCGCTGCCCGATAGCGGTCGAGGAGGTCGTTTCCCGAAGCATAGCCGAGCAGGGAAGCGGTCAGGCGATTCTCATCCGGATCCGTGGAAAGTCGATCTTGTTCCGAGCCGCCCTGGAGATCGAGCATCGATTCGAGAGCCAGGAAGAACTTGAATGCTTCGCGGAGGACTTGGGCATCCGCCCTGTCGATCTGTTCTTGTAGGACAAGCTTATTGATTGCTGACAGTAGATTAGGATCCGGAATCTCGTGTTGGACCTGAAGGAACTGCGTGACAAACTGGATGTCCAGCAGACCTCCCCGTCCGACCTTGAAATCGAACGCCCGGTTCCGCTCCTCCTGCCCGACTTCCCGCTCTTTGCGTAAACGAATATGTCTCAGAGAAGCAGTCTCTTCGTCGGTGAAGGGACGTTCGAAGACCAGGCTCTCCAAGTCGGGAGTGAATTCCCGGCTGAGTAGAATCCTGGACTTGACCCAGGCCAGACGCTCCCAGGGTTCCAGCCGTTCGACAAAATACTTCCCGAACTGGGAGAAGGGAACGACCTCTCCGGCGTGGCGGCCTTCGGGCCTCAATCGAAGATCGATTTCATACGCCCGCCCACTGGCGGTGTACTGGGTCAGCTCATCACGAAAGAGCTTGAGAAAATCGTAGAAATCGCCCAAAGGCTCCCGGCAGCGGGCGTCGTCGATCAGGAAGACCAGATCCAGGTCGGACTGGAAGGCAAGTTCGCTTCCGCCCAGTTTGCCCAGAGCCACCAGCGCGCAAGGCTCCTCCCGCAGCTTGGGGCAGGCCTCGAAACCCGTATCCCAAGCGACGGCGAGAGATGCTTCGGCAAGCTCGGAGAGCCGGCGTCGAGTCGATTCAGAACCCGGGTTGTCGAGCTCTCGGAGTGCGATCTTGAATTCCTTTCGTCTCTTGAAGAGTCGCAGCGCCTCCCGCTGTGAAGTTCCGTTCCGAGCATGGGCGCGGATGAAGTGTCGAAGCAAAGTCCGCGGGTCGGCCGGCTCCTCGGGTCGGGTCACCAGATCGAGCAGTTCCGGATTCCGGATCAACGTCTCCGCATAGGTCGCGCCCAACGACAAGAGGGTCAGCAATCGCCGGGCGAAGGCGGGGTTCTCATTCATTTCGGTGTAGAGGGGTACCCGGGCCTGAAGGGCGTCACAGAACCGGTCGAGGCGGCTGAACAGCTCTCGCGGATCCTCCAGCAAAGCGGCCCTTTCCACGAGAGTCGAAAGCAGGTTGGCCAGAAGGTTCCGCATCCGCGAGGGCGAATAAGGAAAGGCCGGTGCCGCCGCCAGGAGCCGGATCCCCTCCAGGACAGCCTCGGGCCGGCGCGTTTCGCGACTGGTCAGCCTGTCGAGCGCTTCCTCGTCGGACAGCGACGGATTCAGCACGAGTTCCCCGAGCCCCCGCTCATCCGACGAACTCCTGAACAGAGAATCAAAGATTTGGTGCACGGTTAAAGTATGTTCTTTCAGATCCTTCTGGAACTCATGAAGGATCTCGGAGTCGGAATCCTCCGCAGAATCGGTACATTCCCGGTAGCCCATCCGCCTGGCGCAACGAACCAGTTCATCTTCGGTGTCGGGAAGCGAATGTGTCTGGAGGTCATGGACGAGTTGGAGTTTATGCTCCAGGTCTCGCAGGAAGACGTAGGCCGAGCGAAGGGCTTCGAACTCCGACCGGCCGATGTATCCGAAATCGAGAAGTCGGTCCAGGGCCGTTAGGGTTGACGGGGTACGTAGCTCCAGGCAGGTCCCACCGTAAAGGATCTGAAAGGACTGAACGAAGAATTCAATCTCGCGGATCCCCCCCAGCCCGAGCTTGATATGCGTGTCCGTCTGCCGCTTTCGCCGGAGCATCTCGTCCGTGCGTTTCTTCGTCCAACGCATCTCCTCCAGGGCCGCATAGTCCAGATACTTCTTGAAAACGAAGTCCTGGATCGACTCGACGAAGCGCTCTCCGAGCCGCCGGTCACCGGCAACCCACCGGCATTTGATCAGGGCGAGACGATCCATGGTGTCCGCCCACGTCTGATAGTACTGGCGGCAGGCCTCTTCCGAATAGGCGATCTCCCCGGTCCGGCCACTCGGCCTGAGGCGCAGGTCCACACGGAAAAGGTGGCCGTCCCTCGTGTATTCCGTCAGGGCACGGGTGTAGTCGCGGGCGAAGCGAATCATCCGGTCGGTGGGAGCATCGTCCGCATAGAGGAACAGCAGATCGACATCCGAGCTGAAGTTCAGCTCCCGGCCGCCCAGCTTCCCCAAAGCCACGACCGCGAAGCCCGTAGGCGCGTCGAGACGCTCGCGGGCCAGAATCTCGAAAACCGTTTGCAGCAGCACCTGAGCCAGATCCGAGATCTGTGTGACCGTATCCTGCATGCGAGTGATGCCCAGGATGTCCTGAGCGCCGATCCGCAGCGATTCACGACGACGTAGCCGCCGGAGAGCTCCCAGAGCCTGCACCGCATCTCCAAAGGGCCGCGTCGTCTCCTCGGCCTGCGCGCTGAAGTAGCCCTCGTCGTGGACTCGCTCCAGCCGCTGTTTCTCCAGCAGCCAGTAGAAGTATTCCGGACTGCGAAGCAGCGTCTCGGCAAGGTAGGGAGAACCGCCCAGGATGCCGACGAGAATCTCCAGTGCCGAAGGATTCGTCTCGAGGGTGGTCAGAAGGTGCACGGGAGATGGGACGTTCTCGAAGAACGCTTCGAGCTGGCGCACGGCGGCGTCAGGATCAACGGATCGCGAAAGCTCCGCAAGCAGGGGCTCGGCCCAATGACCCATCCGCTCCGGGGAAGAGACGAGTCCGGCAATGGCCGCTAGATGTTCGTCGGCGCGCAACGGGTCTTTGAACCGGTAAGGTCCGAGCAGAACCTCGATCTCCGACTCTTCGAGGTCGGTTGCCAGAAACAAATCGCGAGGATGCATCCCGGCGAGATTGTACCGGAAGTCGAGAGGGAAAGAAGGGCTGCGAGGGCCGGAGAACGAGAGTACGGGGGAAAGGAAGTCAGAAGTGGTGGGAAACGGGAGTCGGGAAACGGGAGACGAACAAACAGTGCCGAGTTCCGAGTACACAATACCGGGAGTCGCGGGCAGGTCGGTGCGCGAATGAAATGAGCGATCCCCTGGACGGTAGCCGGCTTCCTGCTTTACCGCGAGCTTCGCACCCGGCCGTCGAGAGTGGCAGAATCGATCTCACGCAAAGACGCCGCGGACGCCAAGGGCTCCATAGCGAAGAAAGCCGTTGCGTCCATCGCGTTTTTGCGGCTGCGCGTGAAGCCGGTCCAGACCGTGGAGGACACCGGGAAGGGCTTCCCGGTGTCCTCTGTCGTCCGCTGAGCAGAGCCTCGGACCTAGATGTCGAAATAGAGTGCAAACTCGTACGGATGCGGTCGCAGGCGAATGGCATCTACTTCGTGCTTGCGCTTGTACGCGAGCCAGGTGTCGATGACGTCCGGCGTGAAAACGTCTCCTTTCAGAAGGAAGTCGTGATCTGAGGCCAGAGCGGCCAGCGCCTCTTCCAGGGAACCGGGCGTCGATTGCACCTGGGCAAGATCCTCCGGTTCGAGATCATACAGATCCTTGTCCATGGGATCAGGCGGGGTGATCTTGTTCTGGATTCCGTCCAGGCCCGCCATCAGCATGGCCGCGAAAGCCAGATAACCGTTGCACGACGGATCGGGGCAGCGGAATTCGAGACGCTTCGCCTTCTCGCTGCGGCTGTAGGCCGGAATACGGACGCAGGCGCTGCGGTTGCGCATCGAGTAGATCAGATTGATCGGAGCCTCATATCCCGGCACCAGGCGCCTGTACGAATTGGTGGTCGGAGCGCAGAATGCCAGCAGCGCGCCGGCGTGCTTGAGGAGACCGCCGATGTAGTACACCGCTTCCTGGCTGAGGTCTGCATAGGTCCCGGGCTGGTAGAAGACATTCTTGCCGCCCTTCCAGAGACTCTGGTGACAGTGCATGCCGGAACCGTTGTCCTGAAACAGAGGCTTCGGCATCAGCGTAGCCGTCTTGCCGTGCTTGCGTGCCGTGTTCTTCACAACGTACTTGAACTTTAAGAATTTATCGGCCATCCGGAGAAGGGAATCGAAGCGCATATCGATTTCGCATTGTCCTCCGGTAGCGACTTCGTGGTGGTGGATTTCGACCTCGATGCCGATCTGTTCCAACGTCAGCATCATCTCGGTACGAATATCCTGCAGCGTGTCCATCGGCGGCACTGGAAAGTAGCCTTCCTTGTAGCGCGGCTTGTATCCGAGATTCGGCTGTTCTTCACGGTTGCTGTTCCAGAAACCTTCGACTGAGTCCACGAAATAGGAGCCCTGGTTGTAGGTCTGGGCGAACCGTACCTCGTCGAGGACGAAGAATTCGGGCTCTGGCCCGAAATAGGCTTTGTCCGCGATTCCGGTCGAGATCAGATAGTTTTCCGCCTTCTGTGCGATATAGCGGGGATCCCGCGAGTACGGCTCTCCGGTCACCGGGTCGCCAACATTACAGATCAGGACCAGTGTGCGGTGCTGGGCGTAGGGATCCTCGAAGGCACTGTTGGGATCGGGAAACAGCAGCATGTCGCTCTCCTGGATCTGCTGAAATCCCCGGATGCTCGATCCGTCGAACCCGAAGCCCTCCTCAAAGCTGCCCTCATCGACCAACGTCGGATTGCAGGTGAAATGCTGCCAGAGTCCCGGCAAATCACAAAAACGAAGGTCGACGGCCTCGATCTCCCTGTCCCTGATCAACTGCACAACTTCTTTAGCGTCCATTGTCTCTCCTCTCTTGGGCTCGATCTCAGGATCTCACCGCGTTTAACTCAGATCCATGTGCCGCATAACGATTCCACCATATTTTCGACATTTTTGTCAGCTTGTCAATCTGGACGTTGCCGATTGTGCATGAAACTGGTGACACATTGCAGGAATGAGTGTGACAGTTTGCAGAGACGAGCGGCGCATTCCCGTGGGCAAGAGCATTTTCGAAGGCCGATTTTCGATTTGCGATGGCCGATTTGCGTTGGCTCCCCCTCCGAACCGGAACCGACGCCTTTCGGGAATCTGAGAGCCGGAACGAAGTGAGGGAGCCCTTTGTGCGGGCCTCGAACACCCGGCCTCCCGCCCGGGCCGAACCTCGATCGCAAGCCCCTCAACCAATGAAGGGTCGTTCGGATTCACCGATTCAGGAAAGCCTCGTTAAGAGAGCCCTGCCGAGGGATTCGGCTACAAACGGTTCGGACCTTCGGCGACGGCCGCGCTCTGATGCACCTGGTACGAAGCGTGGTCGGGCGTGCGCCGCAGATCGAAAATCGGCAATCGACAATCGAAAATCGAGAAACCCGTCAAAGCCTCCTAAGCGGGGCGACGGACGCGGCCGATGCCCAGGGCGATCAGGCAGAGAATGCCGGCCATACCGACTGCGATCCAGAGGCTGGACGCGCCGAATGCTTCTGCGGGCGCTCCCGCGCTCAGGTTGCCGATGATCTTGGGGACCAGCGTCCCGCCGAGCAGACCAACCGCAAAGATGATCCCGAAGATGCTGCCGTAAAGGCTGGGTTCGAACTTGGCAAAGGTCACGCCCACGATGGTGGGAAAGATCGGCGCGAATGCGAGTCCGGTCACCATGACCGCGATGATGCCGACCAGCGGACCGGGGGTCAGGATCATCAGGACCAGTGCCAGTACCGATACCAGCGCGGCTCCCAGAATGACCTTTGGACCAATGGCGGTCAGGTTCTTGACCGCGGAAGTGATGAAGCGGCCGACCATGATCGCGACACCGAACAGACTCAGAACGAGTCCGGCGTTCGAAACCGCACCCGCAGAGGAGCCTGCGCTCGAGAACACATTCGTCATGTACGGTTTGATCCACGTCCCCATACTGGTTTCGAGCGCGATGTAGCAGAACAGCGCCAGAGCTGCGACGAGCACCGAGCCATTCCCGAGCAACCGGACGGCTTTGCTGATTTCGAACCCGATCGACACCTGCGGATAGCGGGGCAGCAGAGAGACGACCAGGAAGATCAGCATCAACACGCCGAGGATCGAAACACCTGACTTGTACCCGATCTCCAGTCCGGCAAACAGTGAGAAGAGGAGGGGGGTCAGTACATAGCCCAGACCGAAGAAGCCGTTGCCGAAGTTGCTGGCCCGGGCGGGATCCTTTCCCTCGAACAGAACCACTGGAATCAGGGTGTTGCCGACGGTGTTCAGGCACATGGCACCGACGCCGAGCAGCACGCAGGCCAGCACGGCCGTATTGAAGCTCGACGCCACCGCAAGCAGGAACATGCTGCCACTCAGAACCAGGAACCCGACAATGGCCATCGGCTTGTGTCCCAGCTTGTCGACCAGCGGACCGATGACCAACTGCACGATCATGCTGGTCAAGAACAGAGTGAGAACCAGGCTTCCCAGCTGGGCGTTGTCGATTCCGATCGCCGCCTTGAGCTCCTCGGAGATCGCCCCCAGGATGATGAAACAGATGGCGAGACTGAAGACCGCCATCAAGGCCACAATGGCCGTCAACCGGCTACCCTCTTGTTGTTGCATCACGGCTGTCCCTCCCTCAAATGAAAAGAGCGGTCTCATCATAAAGGAAGGGTCCCCACCGCACAATCACCCACAACGTCGTCCTCGTCGTGTCGCTTTGGCGGATGGTCGTTTTGTCGTTGTGCTGGATGCTCTGTGGCGGTCCTGCCCAAGACTCACTACGACCGCACGACGCCGGAACGTGACCGCGACGGAGACGACGCAACCAGCGGCTTCAGGCACCTGGTGGTGAGGTCCCGGGTTCCGCGTTCTCCATGAAGTAGTAGCCGATCAAGTGCTGGATCAGGAAGTGACAGTCTTCGATCCGGCCTATGTGAGCGGAGTCGACCACGATGGCGTGCTCAGCGAGTTCGGCCAGGGGGCCGGCGCGGCGACTGCAGAAACCGACGGTCGTCAAGTCGTGTTCGCGAGCCCAGGCGACCGCCTCGAGAACGTTCTTCGAGGCACCGCTGCTGCTGAAAGCCAGCAGAACATCACCGGGATCGGCAAAGTTGCGGAGCTGCTCAACGAAGATCTGCGAATAGTCGAGATCGTTGGCCAGCGCCGTGATCCAGGAGACATTGTCGGTCAACGCCATGACGCGAAAACGCCTCTTTCGAGTCAGGCACGATCCCTTGCCCAAATCGTTGGCGAAGTGGGTCGCCGTAGCCGCGCTTCCTCCGTTCCCGCAGATGAAAACGTGACGACCGAGACGGTTGGCTTCCTCGAGCACCTTCACGACCTCGGCCACACTGTCTAGCGGAAGCCGGCCGGCTGCTTTGATCGTTTCTTCGAGATATTCTTCGAGGTAGCGTCGGACCGTCTCGGCAGATTTCATCCGCACATTCTACACCGGAGGATAGCGAGACTTGAGACGGCTGGAGACCTTCAGGTAAGCTTCTAGCCCAACCCGGCGGGCTGGACCTGGGCGCGGCCCCCGGCCGATATCGAAACGTCGCGGCCGCTCAGCGGCCTCTCGAGAAAGGGAGATACATGGCTGAAGTCGTTGGTGAAATGGAGAAGGGCTGGAACGAGAAAATCCTGTTCAGTGTCAGCGAGTTCAAAGGCAAAAATTACGCTGACATAAGGATTTACTATGAAGATGATGAGGGAGAATGGAAGCCCACGAAAAAGGGGGTCACCGTCAATCTCGAAAACTTCGCCGAGTTCAAGGAACGGGTGGAGGAACTCGGAACTTATCTCGAGGAGAAAGGGTACATCTGAGTTGCACGTCCGGCCCCTGGCCGGAGGGTCGATCCATTCTTTCCAAGGGGATGCACCATGTCTTGCGAGATCACGATTCGCGATAACGGACCCATCGTCATTTCTGGGGATTTTCTGATCAAGGATGCCGCCGGCCGAGTCTTCGACGTGGCAGGACGGACCATCATCGGCCTGTGCCGTTGCGGAAATTCCGATAACAAGCCTTTTTGCGACGGAGCCCACAAACACTGCGGCTTCATGTCCGAAATCGAAGCCAGACAGCTTCCTCCACCCAAGCCGAAGGCCTGACGGCAGGCCGATGTAGGGATCGCCTCACCGAGAACGGGAGAGTCCGTCCGCCGAGGGAAAAGCCTTCCTCCGCACCTGAGTTCGCTGGCCCGATCCTCCTTTCTGACTCCATAGACCCCAGGACCACCCCGTTTTCCCAGCAGACCGCTCGCCACAGGTCATGCCTTCCGCGGTCGTGCCGCCTTTGGGAGGAATGCCAAGCGTCGGAGGTTCTCAAGGAGATCAGAGCGAACCGGGAGGAGGGGAGTCATTCCTACGCGCAGCGTTCACCCTCGACGCTTTTCCCGGCACATGCGTAACGTCGCATAAGTAATATTATGTTAAATTATATCTTCCGGCCTGGTCTCTCGCGATCGTCCCTTATACGACAACTCGGAATCCGGAACTGGGCTCCGCGCTACATCTTGTACTTACCCAGATCCTCGGGGTTGAGATTCTCCAGCCACTCCCTCACTTCTTCGGGGTCGAGCTTCTCCTTGTCCAGCGAGATGTTGCGGCTGTTCTGAATGACCGCCTCGGTGACGAAAATGGGTGCGTCGGTGCGCAAAGCTAAGGCAATGGCATCGCTGGGGCGACTGTCGATCAACATCGGCTGCCCACCGCGCTGCAGGTGGATCACCGCATAGAAGGTGTTGTCCTTGAGTTCCGTCACGACGATACGTTCGACTTCGGCGTCGAAGTGGTTGAGGATGTTCTTCAGCAGGTCGTGCGTCATGGGACGCGGCGTATCGACCCGTTCGATTTGCAGGGCTATGGCATTGGCCTCGAAGATGCCGACCCAGATTGGAAGCAACGTATTCCGCTCGACGTCCTGAAGGATGACGATCGGAGAATTCGTGATCGGGTCCATCATGAGACCTTTGATTTTAAACTCTCGTTCCATATGACCTCCCAGAGCCCTCCAGGACTCTATCCTGTGCCGGAAAGTCGGCAGTGGACGACCGGCTCGCCGACCAGGCTATTGGGTCCGATCTCCGTAATCCTAACGCGAGCAAACTCGCCTGTCTCTTCTTCGCCAAAGAAATTCACGATTTTGTTCGACGCGGTTCTGCCAAATCTGCGCATCCCATCACGAGCCGTCCCCTCGACCAACACGTCGAACTCCCGATCCAGGTAGCGCCGGCGATGGAGATCGAGCTGGATATCCCGCTGGACCCCCTGGAGCACGGTCAAACGACGCGACTTCTCACTCTCACCGACGTCATCCTCCCAGCCGAAAGCTTCCGTCATGGGCCGCGGCGAATACTTAAAGGAGAACATTTGTTCGAATTCTGCAAATCTCACCAAATCCAGCGTTTTCTCGAAATCCTCAGCCGTCTCGCCGGGGCAACCGACGATCACGTCCGTCGACAATGCGATCTGGCGGCCACAGTTTCGGAACTTCTCCACGAGCGCCCGGTACCAGGCAGCGTCGTGCTGACGCCGCATTCGCCGCAGGATCCGGCTTGAACCCGATTGCAGGGGCAGATGGACCTGAGGACAGATGTTGTCGCGCTCCGCAATGAGTGAGATGACGTCATCGGTGAAATGTCTCGGATGCGGTGATGTGAAACGCAGCCTCTCAACTCCCTCGATCTCCGAGACGTCCGAAAGGAGCTCGGCAAATCGGTAGCGGGGATTCGCGGGGTCTTTGTAGCTGTTGACCGTCTGACCGAGCAACAGAACCTCGACGAATCCTTCGGCGGTCGCCTGCCTGATTTCCTCGAGCACCGAGGACGCTCTCCGATTCCTTTCTTTTCCCCGGGTATGGGGGACGATGCAGAAAGCACAGTGCTTGTTGCAGCCTTCCATCACGGTCACGGCGGCGCGAAACGAATTCGACCTGGAGACCGCTTCGGCCGAAGGCGGCTCGGAATCATCAAGGAACGCCGTCGCGACAAGTCCGGCGGGTGGACCACCCCCGGCGCCCTGGGTCAGCTCATCGAGCAGATCGGGGATCGCATGGTACAGATGGGTGCCCACGACGAGATCGACGTGCGGAGCCCGCTTGAGAATGTTCTCGCCCTCCTGCTGGGCGACACAACCCATCACGCCGATCAGGAAATCAGCTTTCGCCCGCTTGCGTTCCTTGAGTTCCCCCAAGCGGCTGTAGACCTTCTGAACCGCTTTTTCCCGAACGCTGCACGTGTTGAGCAGGAAGAGATCGGCATCGTCGGCCGACGGCGCCGGCACCAGTCCGCGGCGCGCGAGCAGACCGCCGATCTTCTCCGAGTCGTGCTCGTTCATCTGGCAGCCATGCGTTTCGATGAAGAATGAATGCAGTCTCACTTGAAATCATTCTAGCGAAAAAGGCGTGCCCTCGCGGCTGGTCGGACATTCAGGGACACCCACGAAACGTCTCGGGAAGCGGCGATCATCGAAACGGCTCTGGGTGGTCGACGGCCGGGCATGCCGGTGGACTTCAGGATCCTGTCTGGGAATGCGGCTTGGCCCTATCCACCTCTGCGATGGACCAGAAGCTCGCGCGCTTGTCGGAGCGTCGTCTCGGAGACTTTCTCGCCGGCCAGCATCCGACCCAGCTCGATGATCCGGGCATCCTCGTCGAGGGGATGAATCTCGACCAACGTCCTGCCGCCCTTGACCGTCTTGCCGACGTGGAAGTGATGATCGGCGAAGGCGGCGATCTGAGGCAGGTGCGTCACACAGAAGACCTGATGTCGCCCGGCGACGTGCAGCAGCTTCTCGCCCAGAGTCCCGGCCGTGCGCCCGCCGATTCCGGCGTCCACTTCATCGAACACCAGCGTCTTGGGATGCTGCTCCCGGCGAAGCACGTTTTCCAGAGCCAGCATGATCCGCGAGAGTTCACCGCCCGAGGCGATCCGTGCCAGCGGCCGGGGTTCCTCACCCGGATTGGCACTGATGAGAAACTCGACGATGTCGATTCCATGCTCGGTGGGAGCAGTTGCAGGAGGAGCGAAATCCACCTGAAAGCGGGTGTCCTCCATGGCAAGGTCAGCCAGTTCACTCTGTATTGCTTCCGACAGCGCCGTTGCGGCTTCGTGTCGGCGCTCCGACAAGGCCGCCGCGGCCTTTCCATAGGCCTCGGTGAGCTGGGCGAGCTCTCCGTCCAGCCGCGAGGCCGAAGCCTCCCGATCTTCGAGGTCGGCCAGTTCCCTGTCGATCGAGTCGGCATAGTCGAGAACGTCGTCGAGCGTCCGACCGTATTTGCGTTTGGCGCGTTCGATCTCAGCCAGCCGCTCCTCGATCTGTTCGAGTCGGTGCGGATCGAACTGGATATCCTGGACATAGTCCCGAAGCTGGAAAGCAGCCTCTTCGACAGCGAACTGAACCTCTTTCAGCCGCATCGCCAGGCCCTCGAGCGCCGGGTCGAGACGCTCCAGTTCCTCGACCTGACGACCGACCCGGTCGATCCTCGAAAGGACCGAATCGTCGTCCTCGTAGAGCGTCTGATAGGCCTCTTCCCCGCCCTGCAGGCGCTTCTCCGAACTGGCGAGGAGGTTTCGCTCTTCTTCGAGACTCTGGTCGAGGCCGGGCTGGAGCTGGAGACGGCGGATTTCGGCGAGCTGATACCGGAGCAGCTCGACCCGCTGTAGGCGGTCCTGTTCCGAACGCTCGAGGGAGTCCCGCTCAGCGTGCACGGCTTCGAGACGATGGTAAACCGTGGACACGGCGTCAACGAATTCGCCGGCCTCCGCAAAGGCGTCCAGCAAATCGAGATGGGCCGAGGGAATCAGCAGTTGCTGCTGACTGTGCTGACCGTGAATCTCGACCAGGTTTCGACCGACCAAGGCCAAGACGGCCAGAGTCGTCAGACGGTCGTTGATGAAAACCCGGTTGGCGCCGGAGAGGGAGATTTCCCGGCGGATGATCAGCGTATTGTCGCCCGATTCCAGGCCGTTGTTCTTCAGCACCTTATGGGCGGGGTTCCGCCGGTCGAGCGTGAAGAGCCCCTCGATGCGTGCCGTCTCCGAGCCCTGTCGGACCATGTCTTGAGACGCCCGGTCGCCGACCAGGAGACCCACGGCGTCAACCAGGATCGACTTGCCCGAACCGGTCTCCCCGGTGATCAGGTTGAGGCCCGAGCCGAATTCGACCCGGAGCATTTCAATCAGCGCAAAATTCTCGATGCGGACGAAAGAAAGCATAGGCGACGGAAGGGCCGGACAGCTTCTCCCCGCGTCTGTCCCGAAAACCCCGACAATAGTATCCGGGCAGAGGCATCGGTTACAATCGAAATGTCCTGGGTCCGGGCGTGGGCGTGGTGGGCCCGTGCCCATCGTAAGCCCGGCGCTACATGTTGGTCGGGCCACGCGGGTTCGCGAAGGAGATGCTGTTGACGGGACTTTTGCTGCAGAGTAGCTTCACGGGGTTTTGGACGCTGGTCATGAACAGCGGGCTCGTGGCCAAAATGGTGCTTTTGGTGCTGCTGGGTTTCTCGGTCCTTTCCTGGGCCATCATGATCAAAAAGTATCGGATCTACAAGGAGGTCGAGGCCCAATCGCTGGGCTTCCACGAGGAGTTTCAACGACTTTCGAGTCTCTCCGAGATCTACCGCGAATGCGAGCAGTACCCGATGTCACCCCTGGCCGGGATCTTCAAGAACGGATATGTCGAGCTGAACTATCGGGTTCAGTCGGCCAGAAACTCCACGGGCCATGGGGCGGGGGACGAGCGTCAAGCCGTCATGAAGGGAATCGAAGGCCTGCAGCGGACCCTGAGGAAGGCGGCCATGTCCGAGATGCTGGCCATGGAACATTCGTTGAGCTGGCTGGCGACGACCGGCGCCGTAACTCCCTTCATTGGCCTGTTCGGAACCGTCGTCGGGATCATCAACGCTTTTCAGGGACTCGGGGCCGGCGGACCGACGACCATTCAGGCTGTCGCACCCGGCATCAGTGAAGCCCTGGTCGCGACGGCGGCCGGCTTGTTCGCCGCCATTCCGGCGGTCATCGGATATAACCACTTTCTCAATCGTCTTCGCCGTTTCGGGGCTGAAATGGACGACTTCTCGGCGGAGTTTCTCAATCTGGTCGAGCGCAGTTTCGGCTGAGGCTCGAGGAGATGCCGCATGGCTTTTCAGACGGGTCCGAGTGACACCCGGCCCACACTTTCCGATATCAACATCACCCCTCTGGTTGACGTCGTGCTCGTGCTCCTGATCATCTTCATGGTGACCGCACCCATCCTGCAGACCGGCATCGAAGTCGAACTTCCTCAGACCCGCACCGTCAAGGCGGTCGATCCGGAACAGCGCGCCGTCATTACGATCAGCCGAGACGAACTCCTCTACTACCGATCGGGCCTGATCAACTTCAATTCTCTGGGGGACCTCTTGCGCCGGGATATCGGGGACAGCAACCTCCCGATCTTTCTGCAAGCCGACGAAGATGTCCGCTGGAAGACGATTGTGGCCGTCGTCGACGAGATTCGCCAGAGCGGATACGAACGCATCAATCTCGTCACGCGGCCCTATCAGACCAAAGGGGGTACGAAGGAGCCTTGAAGACGGTCCTGCGCTCGCACCTCCAGGAAGGCGACTACCGAAGGGCTGCAGTCTATTCCGCGCTGCTGCATGTCGCGATTCTGCTGTTCTTCACGGTCGGGGTGAGCCTGCTGCCGTCTCCCGCCCCCATCGAACTCGGTCTCGGTGCGGGCGGAGGTCAGGGCGAGGTGGTCTCGGTCGGACTGGCCGCCGATACCGGCGGTGGAGCCGGGATGTACAAACCGCCGGTCACGAACCGGGCGGAGTCGGCGCCTCCTCCACCCCCCAAGAAGGCGGAGCGTGCCGTCGACGAATCCAAAGTTCCTCCCAACGTCTTCACCCAGGAGAAACCGAAACCGAAGCCGAAGGAACCCGAGCCGCCCCACCGAAGCCGCCCCAAGAAAGAGACTCCGCCGAAGCAGCGCGCCGGTCTGATTCCGCGAGAATCCGACCCCGGCAAGGGCACGCCCGGCGGCGCTGCGGGATCGGGCGGAGGCTTCGGTACGGGTCGCGGCGTTCAAATCGGATCCGGGAGCGGTGAGGGCGGTCAGATCGATTCCTGGTACATTCGACAGGTGGAACAGCGTGTCGGCAAGAACTGGCTTCAGACCTCTCTGGGTTCCCTACAGAAGGTCCAGGCCGTAGCCACGTTTCTGGTGCTGCCCAGTGGGCAGATCACCGATATCCAACTGGAACAGCGAAGCGGGGTTTCCAGCGTGGATCTGGCCGTCATCCGTGCCATCCAGGCCAGCAATCCCCTGCCACCCCTGCCCTACGAACTGAGATCTCGCTCGGTCCGTTTCAAGGCGGTTTTCGAGTATCCAACGACAGCGAGATGAAGAAAGGTCTAGCGCCATCGATGAGAAAACAAGTCTGGCTCGTGCCCCTGTGCATCCTTCTTTCGGCTGCAGCTGCGGCTGCCCAGAAGACGGACGCCACCATCTTCCCGACACCCACCGCCACGCGCCTGGCGGTTGCGGATTTCACACCCCGCACCTCGGCCAGCGCCGAGACCCAGACGGCGCTCTCGGTCTTCAACCGGGTTCTGCTGGATGACCTCAAATTCTCGGAATTCTTCGTGATCCCCTCGAAGAGCTTCTATCCGCTCAAGCCCCTCCGAGCGCCCCAGGACGTGGACTTCAGCAACTGGCAGGTTTCCACACTGGATGTGGATTTCCTGGCCTTCGGCAATCTTCAGGTCGATGCTACAGCCACCGTCGTCGAGGCCTATTTGTACGACGTCAAGACTCATAACCAGGTGCTCGGCAAACGCTTCACCATCTCGGACCCCACGCTCATACGTCGGGTCGCCCACGAGTTTGCCGACCAGATCGTCTATGAGCTCTCGGCGGGCGCCAGTCTGGGTGTGGCCCGCTCCCAGATCGCCTACGTCTCCCAGAAAGGTGACGCCAAAGAGATCTGGATCATGGACTACGACGGTGCCAATGCACACCAGCTTTCCTTTAACGGCGGACTCAACAAGTTTCCGGAATGGTCGTTCGACGACAAACGCCTGGCCTACGTGACCAAGCTTCCTACCGAGAATCGGTGGCAGCTGCGGATTCAGGATGTCGACGGCCCGGTTCGGGACATCAGCATCGATGCGTCCTACGTCTCCTCCCCGGCTTTCAGTCCCGACGGGCGCCTGGCCTTCTCGGCGCATACACCGAACAGTCGCGGAGCCGACATTTTCGTCGCCGGACCGAACGGGCGGGGCCTGCGGAACATCACCAACGCCGCCGGTATCGACACGTCTCCCACCTGGAGCCCGACCAGCGCTCAGATCGCCTTCATTTCCGATCGCAGCGGGTCACCTCAGGTCTGGATCATGGACAGCGACGGATCCAACGTGCGACGGCTGATTCTCGAGGGCGGCCACTGTGACAGCCCGGACTGGTCTCCGGACGGACGCTATATTCTCTATTCGTGGCAGGCGCCCGAGCAGTGGAAACACGATATCTACCTGGTCGAGATCGCCACGGGCAGGATCAACCAGCTGACCCGCGGAAGCGGCAGCTACGAAAGTCCCCATTGGTCACCCGACGGTCGGCACGTCACCTTTCAAAGCACGCGATCGGGCAGCAAACAAATCTTCATCATGAGCGTCGACGGCAAGAACTTAAAGCAGGTCTCAGCCTATGGTATAAACGAGAGTCCGTCGTGGGCACCTTATCCGCCCGCGACACCGGAGCAGTGACGTGCATCCTGTGGAGGTCCGAACATGAAATTGAGTCTGAAGTGGTCTGTTCTGTTGCTGGTCGTTCTGCTTGCTTTTCTGTTTCCCGCCTGCAAGAAGAAGACTCAGACTCTGGCACGTCCTCCGATGTCGACGACGCGGCAGCCCGCGGCGACAACGACGACCGCGCGTCCATCTCCCGAGGTCAGCCTCGAGGCATCTCCGACGACTCTGCGACGCGGGGAGCGCTCCACGCTGAGCTGGACCAGTTCGAATGCGGACAGCATCGTGATCGACAGCGGCGTCGGCAATGTCGCCGAGAGTGGATCCATTACGGTGGCGCCGCTCGAGTCGACGACCTACACGGCTGTCGCGAAAGGGCCCGGAGGCGACGCGAGGGCCAGTACGCGAATCACGGTCGTCCGCAGTGAGGCGAAGACCGACATCACGGAAACCGATCTGATGGCTCTGCAGAAAGCCATCGAAGACGGACTCGTCAAACCCGTCTTCTTCGCCTATGACAGTGCCCAGCTGTCACCTGAAGCCCGGGCTACCCTCGAGCAGGACTCCCGTATGTTTCGCCAGTACCCGGATGCGACGATCATCGTTGAGGGACATTGCGACGAGCGGGGCACGGAAGAGTACAACCTGGCACTGGGTGATCGCCGGGCACAGGCAGCCAAGGACTACCTGGTCCAGCTGGGGATTCCGGCCGACCGACTGCAGACGATTTCCTACGGGGAAGAAAAACCCTTTGCATTGGGCAGCAATGAGGCGGCCTGGGCTCAGAACCGGCGTGCGCACTTTCGGGTGCGCTAGCCGACACCGGAGAACGTAGATGAGAGGATTAAGGCTATCGATTTGGAGCGTCCTGTTTCTACTCACGACCGCACCGGCGATGGCCGGGACCAAGGAAGAGATCGTCCGTCTTCAGAGCGACGTCCTGCAGCTGCAGGATCAGATCCGCTTATTGCAGAAGACGATCGATGAGAAGAACGGGTCGATCGTGTCACTGCTGGAGCAACTCAACGACCAGTCGGCCGAGGGCAAGGTTGCACTCAACGACCTCCGCCAGGGCCTGACCGCGGATCGTACGCAGGCTGCAGCCGTCGTCAAGGCTCTCGATTCCCTGAGGAACGAAGTCCAGCTCCTGAGCACGAAGCTCGACGAAACCAACAACCGGGTGGCCGCGCTGGGCCGCAAAATGGAAGACACACAGGTCCAGGTACAGACGCTGCGAACGGTGCCCGCAGAATCCTCCGGACAGGTTGAACCCGATCGCGTCTACAGTGCCGCCTACAACGACTACCTCATGGGCAACTATGCCCTGGCGGTCCAGGGCTTCCAGGATTTTCTGTCCAACTATCCGGACAGCGAACTGGCGGACAATGCGGCCTACTATCTGGGTGACGCCTACCTGCAGCAGGGCCGACAGGAACTGGCCATCCAGGCCTTCGATCAGGTCATCAACCTCTATCCCAAAGGGGATAAGACCCCGGTGGCCTACTACAAGAAGGGGATGATCCTGGCGGAGATGCAGCGGCTCGATCAGGCCATCGACACCTTCAAGCGTCTCAAGCGCCTCTATCCGAAGTCCCAGGAGGCCAGCCTGGCCGATCAGGAATTGCAGAAGCTCAGCGGTCAGACGCCTGCGGCGGCCCCCGGAAGATAGCCACAGCGTCGTGTTTCGTTGTGTCGTCGTGGTCGCCCTGCGGCGTCGTGCCGTCGTGGTGAGCCTCCGGCGTCGTGCCGTCGTGGTCAGTCCCGGCGTCGAGCCGTCGTGGTCAGTCCCCGGCGTGGTCACTCTCAGAAGGGGATATCGTCGTCGGTGATCCCGACCTCCATCGGCTCCTGCGGCGGTGCGCCGGCCTCATCTCCTCCACCTTCCATCGCAGCATTCCGGGATTCGAGCATCTGCATGTTCGACGCCACGATCTCCGTGGTATATCGCTTGTTGCCGTCCCGGTCGTCCCACTCCCGCGTTTGAATTCGCCCTTCGATGAAGACCAGACGCCCCTTCTTGAGGTACTTGCCGCAGATCTCGCCCAGCTTGCCGAACGCGACGATACGATGCCACTCGGTACGTTGCTGTCGATTCCCTTCCGAATCGGCCCAGCGTTCGTCCGTCGCCATGGAGAAGTTGGCCACCGCGGTTCTGGACTGGGTGTAGCGGACCTCGGGATCGCGCCCGAGACGACCGATCAAAAACACTCGATTCACCATTTCAATTTCTCCTCTCGGTACAAGTCGTGGCGAGCTGAGACCCCACATTCGCAGCAGGCTCCGAGCCCGTTTTGAGGTTCATCATGGGATGCCGGGGAATTCGTCGACCCGTTCTCCTCACCCGCGCTCCACTGGTCGAAGTTCGCGGTCCTCATCTACTATAACGTTCGACTCCGAAAATCTACGAAATCCACCCCGAGTAGGACGTCCCCGCTGCCAGGGGAGAGGCCGTAGGACAACCGTCCCCGGTTGTCCAGCTGACGGAATCGCGGCCACCGGGAAAGCTGGCTGGCGCATCGTGACCGTGGCGTCCGCAGGCACCTTGCCGGGGTCGTTCGACCCGGGCAGCGGACAACCGGGGACGTCCTACTCGGCGATGCTGCGACGGCCGTGGAGAAGGTGCCGGGTCGTTCGACCGAGGCAGCGGACAACCGGGGACGGTTGTCCTACGCTCGCGGCCTTCAGAACCGAAACCGCCGGCCGCCGCCGTTTCGGCCGACCAGTTCGACCGTCCGACTGATGCGGCGGTTGCTCCGGTAGTAGACGAACTCCAGGTTCTGTCCCGGCCGTTTGTCCTCCATGATCCGGGTAAGATCCCGTACGTCCGTGACCTTCCTCCCGCCGACTTCGACGAGAATATCGCCGCCGATGATCAAAGGAACATTGCCGGCGAAGACGCGGCGATTCCCCCCTTGAATTCCGGCTGCGTCCGCCGAGCTGCCGTCGGCCACCTGCTCGACCAGCACCCCCTCAGACACCGGAAGATCAAGGGCGCGTGCCAGACGCGGAGTCAGCGTGCGACCGGAGAGTCCCAGCCAGGCTCGGATCACCTGACCGCGCTCGATCAGATCGGGAAGAATGCGGTTCACCGTAGAGACGGGAATCGCGAATCCGATCCCGGCACTCTCCCCCGTTCGCGAAAGGATTGCCGTATTGATGCCGATGACCTCACCGCGGGTGTTGAGCAGAGGACCGCCGCTGTTGCCCGGATTGATCGCAGCATCGGTCTGAATCAGGTTGTCGAGGACGCCGTTCTCGGTGTCCAGACTGCGCCCCAGCGAGGAAACGATGCCCGTCGTAAGAGTCCGTTCGAGTCCAAACGGGTTTCCGATGGCCAGAACGCGCTGGCCCACCTTCAACGTTGGAGCGGCAGCCAGGCGGATAGGCTGGCACTTTCCTTGCGGGCAGTCGATCTTGAGGACCGCCATGTCGTTGATCGGGTCTCTCCCCACGATCTCGGCCTCCAGGGTGCTCTCATCGAAAAGCGTCACCTCGATCTGGTCGGAGTCCTCGATCACGTGATTGTTGGTGAGGATATGCCCGTGGTCGTCGACGATGAAACCGCTCCCCGTCCCCTTCTCGGGAACGACCTGCAGCCAGAAGTTGAGCGTCCTCCGCGTGCTGGTTACATTGACCACGGACCGGCTCAGCTGCTGATAGATCTTGATGTTGGTCTCTTCTTCCGAAGAAAGGGGCGTGTCGAAGCTTACCGTCTTGGGCTGGACGAACTCCGCCTGCACGGGCGGAGGCGACGGCCAGCGCAGGAAGAACAGAACGATCCCGGCAGACACGATGCTGCTGATCAGGACGCTCAACACGAACTGACGACGGCTCATCCTTCACGGCTCCTTTCTCCCGATGTGGCCGCCTCGGAGGGCTGACCTTCCCAAGCGTCTCCCGGATCGGGCACGAGAAGGTACAGAATAGCACTTCCCGTCAGGGTCAGGACGGCGGCCAGAAGCGTCACACCTCGATATCCAACCGAGGAATAGATTGCGCCGGCCGCCAGGACCGAGACCGAGATCCCCAGCTGCGAAGAAGCGTTGCGAAGGGCCAGAAACGCACCTCGCCGCTCGAGGCCGATCAAACCGGTCTGCAACGTCTGCAGGGCAGTCTGCCTGAAGGATACGAACAAACCAATCAGGAAGACCGCCGAAAAGAGTCCGAAACCCGGCCCCAGACGATCCAGCACCAAGAGCGGCAGCACCAGGAGCGAGTTGGCGACCAGAAAGACACGCCGTTTCGTCCAGCGATCGGAAAGCCAGCCCGACAGAGGACTGGCCACGATGGCCGCCGTCCCGGAAACCAGGAAGACCATCGAGATTCGAGTCGGGCCCAAACCATAGGCCTCGTTGAGAAAACCCGAAATGAAGGTGAGAAAGGCCAGCGTTCCTCCCGAAATCAGGAACGACGTCGCCAGAGCTGCGGCCGTCTGCCTACGACGCAGAAGCGCCAGCAACGTTCCGGGTGAGGAGACTGTCCCGGCCCGGGGCTTCGGGCGGTCCCTCTGAAGCAGGAACGCGCCGATCAGCAGCATGGTCGCCAGTATCGCAGAGACGCCGAAGACGTTCCTCCACCCCCACATCTCGGCAATCCATGAGCTGAGAGGAACGCCCAGGATGAGAGCGGCAAAATAGGAACTGAGCACGACACCCATGACCCGCCCCCGGCTCTCGTAGGGAAATGCATCGCCGACATAGCTCGCCGTACAGGTCGAGAGAAGCCCGGCCGCGACCCCTGTCCCGCCCCGTACCAACAGCAGTGAACCGTAACCGGTGGTCTGCGTCGTCAGCAGGGCGAACACGGCGAACGTCGCCAGCCCCGCCCGAAGGAACACCACTCGTCCCAAGCGATCCGACAGCGGACCTAGAATCAAGTTGAAGACTGCGGCGGCAAGTGCATAGATTGAAAAGAGATCTCCAAGACGAGCCACCGTAACGCTGAGGTCTTCACTCAATCGCGGGATGAGGGGGATCAGCAACTGGTTGTCGGCAGAGGCAAGAAAGAGAATCCCGAAGAGGAGGCCGGTGGCGAAAACAGGTCCACTCAGTTTCTCTCGCATTGACCTCTCTCAGGATTCCAGCGCAGCCGGCTGCCGCCGTCTGAGACCGCGGCTCATGACGATGGCGTCTTCGACCGGATCATGGTAGTAGCGGCGGCGGATGTCGATCTGACCGAATCCGAACCGCTCGTAGAGGCGAATGGCCGGAGTATTACTCTTTCGGACTTCCAGAAAGCAATCCTCACAGACCGACTGTCGCCCCCAGTCCAGGCACCTCCCGAGCAGCGCCGCGGCAATCCCGTGCCGACGGAAGGAAGCATCGACGGCCAGCTTGAGCAGTTCGAGATCCGGGCCGACGAGTCGGGCAAGGTAGAAGCCCGCCAGCGTCCCATCCGCGAAGGCAACCTGCAGCGAGAAGTCGTTCAGGGAGATCGCGGCGGCGTAGTCGGAAGCCGGCCAGCGACCCAGTCCGCAGAGGTCGTTGAGCCGCTGGATGGCCGCCGACTCGTATCTCTTAGCTGGTCGAATCTGCAATAGCAAGTTCAGCATCGGATGGACGAACATAGTTGGCAGTCAGTGAGCCGGCATCGCCGACTTCGCCTCGCACGAATCGATGGTAACCAAGCAGGCACAGTTCGGGAAGGATCGTGTTATCGGAACGAATCAGAAGGTCCTTCGACCTCAGCGAAGCCACCGTCGAAGCGAACATCTGGGCACCGTCTCCAACGAACAGGCAGCGCTCGCCGGGCAATGTCGCCAGCCAGCGCGCCGGCGGCTCTACCCGCTCCGGGTCGATCAGGAGGGCCTTCCCCCCTTCGTCGACCTCATAGACGGCCCCGAAAACCTGCTGCCGCCGGGCATCGATCATCGGAGCTACGCGGTGACTGACGTGCCTGAAACGGTAAGCCAGCGCCTCCAGCGTGGAGACTCCTGAGACTGGCCGGTCCAGCGACTGGCAGAATCCCTTCACCGTCGCCATCCCGATGCGCAATCCGGTGAACGAGCCGGGTCCCGATGCAACCACGAAGGCGTCGATCTCCTCGAGAGCGAGTTCGAACTGGCCGAGAAGAAATTCGACCTGGGAGAGCAGGTGTTCGGAATACTCGAGCGGGCGCTTGATCTGCACGGTCCCGATCAACTCGGCATTGCGCGCCAGCGCAACTCCTCCACTATTGGTGGCGGTATCGACGGCCAGGAAGTACATTTCCAATAGCTTACTGCAAAACTCGATGGGACGGCCCGGGCCCTACGGGACTGCTGGGACCTATGGGACCCACGGTCCAGGCCGCTCGCCGTCTCATACGTCCTATCTGCCCCATAGCTCCCAGGCTGTCCCATTCTCCAGCAATTTTCAGGCTTTCCTGCTAATGTATCCGCAATGGACAACCTGACCCCGATGATGCGGCAGTACCATCGGATCAAGCTCGAACATCCCGACATGCTGCTGTTCTTCCGTCTCGGGGACTTCTATGAAATGTTCTATGAAGATGCCGTCACGGGAAGCCGGGAGCTCGAGATCACCCTGACATCCAGAAACTCGGATCGGGACGGGAATCCCATACCGATGTGCGGTATCCCTCACCACGCCGTGGTCAACTACGTCAGCCGCCTCCTCAGGCGGGGATTCAAAGTGGCGATTTGCGATCAGGTCGAGGATCCTCGACAGGCCAAAGGGATCGTTCGGCGGGAGGTGACCCGCATTCTCACTCCAGGCACCGCCATCGACGAGTCGATCCTGGACGCCAGGGAGAACAATTTCATCGCCAGCCTGTACGAAACCGATGACCGCATCGGCGTGTCGTTTCTCGATGTCTCCACGGGTGAGTTCTGGGCCGGGGAGCATTCCGGGGAAGGCGCGCAGGAGCAGCTCGCTCAGGAGCTGTTCCAGTTTCAGCCGCGGGAAATCGTGCTCCCGGAGTCCGGGGCGGACGACTACCGGAACCGCTTCGGCGACGCCTTCCCCTCCGCCGCCGTCCACACTCCCCAATCGGACTGGGTATTCAATCTGGACTACGCCCGCCGCCAGCTCCTCCAACAGTTCCAAGTGCACAGTCTCGAGGGGCTGGGCTTGAACGGTCACCTGGGAGCGCTTTCCGCCGCGGGCAGTCTCCTCTATTACGTGAAAGAGACCCAGAAATGCCCGCTTCGGCACATCACGGGTCTGAAGTTGCTGGATGCGGCTCCCTTTCTCAGAATGGATGATGCGACGGTCCGCAATCTCGAGCTCGTGCAGGGCGTGGACGGCAACCGCCGCTGGACTCTTCTTGCCACACTCGACCTGACCCGCACGGGCATGGGCGCCCGGCTGCTTCGTCGTTGGATTCTGCGCCCCAGTCTCGAGGTCGACGAGATCGAGGCTCGTCTGGATGCCGTGGAAGAACTCTCCGCAGATGTGATGGGTCTGAGTCGGCTCGGCAAGGTCCTGACCCGCATTCACGATATCGAACGCCTCCTCGGTCGCATTACCCTGGAAACCGCCAATCCCAGGGATCTCCTGGCGCTTCGGGATTCCCTCGAGCAACTGCCGGAGGTCTCCCGGCTCGCCGGTCAATACTCGAGCCGGATGCTGCGGATGGAGATCGATCCCCTGACCGACATTCGCGAGCTCCTCGGAGCCTCGATCAGTGACGACGCCCCGGCCGCCCAGTCCGACGGGCGCATCATACGTTCGGGCTACAACGCCGAACTCGACGAACTGAGGGAGATCGCCTCGTCGGGAAAATCCACCATTGCGCGGATCGAGGCGGAAGAGCGGAAAAAGACCGGAATCCCTTCGCTGAAGGTCAAGTTCAACAAGGTCTTCGGCTACTTCATCGAAGTCACGAAGACTCACCTGAAATCGGTGCCGGAACACTATGTCCGCCGACAAACGCTGGCCGGCTCGGAGCGGTATATCACGCCGGAGTTGAAGGAATACGAAGAGAAGGTTCTGGGGGCAGAGGAGAAGATCCTCGGCTTGGACCGACAGCTGTTCATCGAGGTCCGCAGCCGGGTTGGATTGGAGGCGGACCGGATTCAGAGGGTGGCCCGTACGATTGCGCTGTTGGATGTCCTGAATGCGTTTGCGGAAGGTGCCAGAAAATACCGTTACGTCCGGCCTCGTCTGAACGAATCACGGGCCCTGAAGATCATCGGCGGGCGCCATCCGGTGCTCGAATTCCAGGGAGGCGAACCGTTCGTTCCCAACGACCTGAAGTGTGACGTCGACGGCGATCAACTCCTGGTCCTTACCGGCCCCAACATGGGCGGAAAGTCGACCTACCTGCGCCAGAATGCCCTGATCGTGCTGATGGCCCAGATGGGTTCGTTCGTTCCTGCCGATGAGGCGGAGATCGGTCTGGTCGATCGGATCTTCACCCGTGTCGGCGCCAGCGACAACCTGGCCCGCGGCCGGTCCACGTTCATGGTGGAGATGATCGAGACGGCCAAGATTTTGAATACGGCCACGCCCCGGAGCTTCATCCTCCTCGACGAGGTCGGCCGGGGTACGGCGACGTTTGACGGGCTGTCGATCGCCTGGTCGGTGGCCGAGTACCTTCTGACCGAACCGGAGCGCCGGGCCCGAACCCTGTTTGCGACTCACTATCAGGAATTGACGAGGCTCGAGGGGCAGTATGAGGGGGCCCGCAACTACTGTGTCACCGTCAGCGAGGGCGGCAAGGCGATTATCTTCTTCCACAAGGTCCTGCCGGGCACGGCCAACAAGAGCTACGGAATCGAGGTGGCTCGGCTCGCCGGGGTCCCGGGCGCGGTTTTGGAACGAGCTCGCCAGATTCTGGGACGCCTGGAACGCAAGCAGCTCAACTTGACCGGACGTTCCCGCTCATCAACCGTACCCGAGGCCTCCCTGGACGACCTCCAGAAGGGGCTCTTCCAGTAAGGCCGTGGAACTCACCAAGTCTCTCCAGGATCGATTCCCTGCCCTGCTGCTTCTGGCGCTGTTCATCCTTCCCTTCTTCGTGCGGCCGGTCGCATCGACGGTCTGGGATGCCAACGAGGCTTTCTACGTCGAAACACCGCGCGAAATGGTGGCCTCCGGCAACTGGATCCTGCCGACTTTCGACGGCGAGCCGCGCCTCAATAAACCTCCGCTCTCCTACTGGATCATCGCTCCCTTCTACCAAGCCTTCGGCGTCAATCTATTGTGGGAACGCCTGGTCATGGCTTTTCTGGCCGCGGGCTCGGTCCTGATTCTGTTCTTCGTCGGGCGGTTGTGCCTGGCCAGGCCCGGTTCGGCGCTGCTGGCCGCAGGAATCCTTGCGACGACCTTTCGACTGGTCGTCGTCTCCCGACGCCTGCTGATCGATCTGTTGCTCTTCTTCCTCCTCATGGCTGCGCTGCTGGCCCTGGCTCACTGGCTCATCGATCGATCGCCGCGGGCCTTCGTGGGAGCCTGCGCTCTACTCGGTCTGGCCTTCCTCACCAAGGGACCCGTGGCCTTGTTTCCACTGGCTGCCTTGCTGCTCTTCCTGGCCCTGAACGGTCGCCTCGATGATCTCTTCAAAGCCCCCTGGATCGCGGGGGGAATCGTTCTCGCGGCCATCTCCTGTTCGTGGTTCCTGGTGCTCGGAGTGACGCACGGATGGCAAGCCGTGATCGATTTCTTCATGCAGGAGAATCTCGGTCGCTATCTCAACGTCGACTTCGGTCCCCAACGCGGCTACTTCTACTATGTGGGTGTCTACCTGGCAGACTTCTTTCCCTGGTCGGTCTTGCTGCCTGCCGTTCTCGTCGCCCATGCCCGCCAACGACGAAGGCCGTTCTCACGAGACCAGTTGAGCGGTTTTTTCCTGATCTGGTGCTTTGTTTATTTCATTGTGTTCAGCTTTTCATTGAACAAGCAGGAGTACTACATCCTTCCCATCTACGGTCCTGCCGCACTCCTGCTCGCCGGGGCCGCCGCGACCGCCAAGCCGACCCGCTGGGTGGCCGGTCCCGTTGCCGCCTTGCTGGTCATCGGCGGATTTCTCCTGGCCCTTTTCACCCATGTTCTCTTTCCTTCTCCCTGGTTCTGGGTCCCCGCGGTTCTGCTCATGCTGTGTACCTGGCCTGCGTGGAAGGGTCGTCTCCTGTGGCTGAGTGCGATGCTGTCACTGTTCTTCGCGCTGGGTGCTGCCGTCTATTTGCCTGACTTCGAAGCCTACAAGCCGGTTCACGCCCTGGCCGACGTGATTCGCCGTGAGACGGCTCGGACAGCGGGCCCATGGAAAGCCGGCTACTATCGAATAACAGCTCCCAGTCTGAGGTTCTACCTCGACGAGAACATCCTCCAGCTCTTCGATCTGCCCGCCGCAGCAGATGCCCTTCGCGAGCCGGAGCCCGTTTATCTGATCACCGATCAAACGGGTCTCGACGAACTCCGGAACGCTCTGGGCAACGACCTTCCCCACGTCGTCGCCTCACAGCCCCAGTTCAAGACCAATGCCCATCGTCTGTGGAAGATTCTGAGTGATCCGGAGACCTCCGACTGGACCAGCGACGTTCTCCTCGTCACGAATAGAGCCGCAGATTCTCCGTGATTCGCGCAAGCAACGGGAGAGCCTGGTCTTTACGATGGATTCCGCAAATCTTAGAGATCGCCGAGAAAGTACTTTCGGGCCCGCATCAAATGTGACAGGATGCAACCTATCAGTGTAGGACTGGCATGTCATGGCCTTGACGATCGGGATGACCAGAAACCAACGCGGGACGAAACTTATCGGACCTTCGTTGAGACTACTCGCGGGACTGTCGGTCGCCGGCCTCCTCCTGACGGCCGTTCTCTCCCAGGACTCTTCCCTCGAAGTAGGCTGGGCCTGGATCCAGATGGAGCCGGACCACCCGGTCTCGGCGACGGTTCTGTACAGCGGCACCGATGGCGACGGAGTGGTTCTCTGGGAAGCGGCCGTCGGCGCCGTCGAGCCGGTGCATCGCGGTCGTCTCTATGTGGAGACGACCTCCCGAACCCGAACGGCCGTTGCGTTAGCCAACCCAGGCAACGATGAACTCGCTCTTACGGCTATCCTGCGGGGAAGCCGCGGCCGGGAGATCGATCGACAGACGTGGACGCTTGCTGCTGGAGGGCAGGCGGCCCACTTCGTTGACGAGTGGTTCGATAAGGCGACGGCCGGGGACGATGAGTTTCAGGGAACGCTGACGTTGGAATCCAACGATCCGTCGTCCCGGTTTGCTGCAGTCACGCTTCGGGAGAACCTCAACGGCCGCGGAGAGCCGATCTATGCGACACTGCCGGTCGCTCGGCTCGAGGCGACTTCGTCGCCCGTATCCATCGACCCGATTCTTGTCTTTCCTCAGATCGGCGTCGGGGCCGGGCTATCGACCCGAATCATCCTTATAAACCCGAGCGACACGCCGATTTCGGGATGGATCGATATCTTCCAGGAGGGGGACCCGGTCGGACCGTCGCAGAGCGCGGAGCCGGCCATGCAGTTCACCTTCGATCTGGACGCCGACAGCGTATTCGGGATCGACGTCGTCAATATGGGCGGCATTCTGAGAGGCTATGCCGTTCTACATCTACTGGAAGGGAGTACACTGCCCGCCGGTGTCGCCCTCTATCAGATACAGTCGACTGCGAAAGGTCTGACCGAAGCCGGAGTGCCGGCCATGGTCCCGACGCGGCACGTCCGTATGATGGTGGACGATCTCGCTGCCAGTACCGGCATCGCGGTTGCACCGTTGTCCAAAGCCGCGATTCCGGTGCAATTCGATCTGAAGGGGTTGGACGGGACACTGATCGGCTCCACCGAGGAACTGATCGGCCCGCTGAACGGAGCCCGTTACGCCAACGAGATCTTCCCCGATCTTCCCCCAGGATTCGTCGGGATTCTCGAAGCTTCGTCGGAGGAGACGTTCGCTGCCGTTGCGCTCAAGTCGTCGACCAACAGTCGAGGTGACTTCGTCCTGACGACACTGCCTGTCACCGATCTCTCCAATGCTCCCGACATCGACCTCCTCGTCATTCCACAGATCGGACTCGGGCCGGGTCTCACGACCCGCCTGATCGCCGTTGCGGCCGACGGATCGGGCTCCACCCGAGGAAGTGTTCATTTCATGTATCCGGGCGGCACCCCGATGACGGTGCCCGTCTTTGGCACACCACAAACGAGGGCTTCGTTCGAGATCGCGGCAGGCGGTGGGTGGCGATTCGATCCCACTGTGCCGGTACGGGCGGCCGACATTCTGCTCGACCGCGAGATCGTCATGGAGCCCGGCCAAAGCCTGCGATTGAGTCCGATCGTCGTGGATGATCGGGGCGTCCGCCATGAGTCGGTTCCCTTGCGGTTCGATGCCATCGGATTGGACGTCGCCACCGTCGATTCACAGGGGACGATCACGGCGCACAAAGCCGGCTTTGCGAGCATCGTCGTCGGCTGCGGTGATGTGGTTCGATCGACCACCGTGACGGTCGTCGCTACGACCAACAGGACGACCGCATTCGCGGCAAACCACATCGACACCGACGACTCCGGCCGGCTCTTCTTCAGCAGCACGTCGAACCAGGTGATCCTGCGCGCCGACAATCTCCAGGGTGATGCAGTGGTCTATGCCGGGATCCCACAGACGGCCGGCTACCGGGATGACGCACGGCTGAACGCCCTGTTCGACGGACCGTCCTTCATCGCCATGGATCGCGACACGGACACGCTCTACGTCAGCGATGCCGACAACCACAAGATCCGCACGGTCGCACCGGATCCGACGGCCGACGTCGGAACTCTCGAACTCCGCGGGCCGGATCTCGGTCGTCCTGAGGGGCTGGCGATCGATCGCGAAGGATATCTGTGGGTCGCCGACTCCGCAGACCACACCGTCGGTCGGATCGATCTCGAGACGGGCGACTATGAGATCATCGCCGGTCGCTCCGGAGAGCCGGGCTATCTTGACGGCACTGCTGGCGGGGCGCGCTTTCGATCTCCCCACGGTCTGGCGGTCGAACAGGAGTCGGCCCTCGACCGATGGTCCGGGGAAGCCCTAGGCCGGCCGGAGCCTCCCGTGCGCATTCTCGTTGCCGATACGGATAACGGCGTGATCCGTCGGATCACGCGGAGCGGGCCGGAGGCCGATGCATCCTGGGAGGTAGAGACCGTCACGTTCGATCTTCCTGTGCTCGAGGGACGTGGGGACAGTACTCGACTGCAGCAGAGCGCGGCCTGCTTTGAGTCTCCGTGGGGAATCTCGGCGGACGCTTTCGGAGACTTCTATGTCTCCGACACAGCCATGGGAAAGGTCAGCCTGATTCTGCCGATCGGTTCAATCGTTCCGACTCTACCGACAAACGGCACTCCAAGCGACCTCGTCGCGGCCCCTGACGGTTCGCTCCTAGTCGCAGAGGGTGGTCAGGGCATCCGGCGGCTGACCTTCGGAAGCCCGGAGATTCTGGATGTCCGTTGGCTATCGCTCGGTTCGGGACAGGAGCGGATTACGATCCAAGGCCTGAATTTCGCACCGGAGAGCGGCGTCCTGGTCGATGCCCAGCTCATTCCGGACCGAGTCGTTGTCGATTCAGGGAGGATCGTCTTCGACCTGTCCTCGGCCGATCTCAATGGCGCGAGGATCCGCGTCCAGAATCGCGGCGGGCTGGCTGAGTTCGCCGTTCCTTCGTCCGATTGCCAGGGTGACGTCGTGTTCGAGGACCCAAATCTCGAAGCCGTCGTCCACGAAACTCTCGGCCTGGCCCCGGATGTCCCCGTCGCCTGCGAGTGGGCGGCGAGTGTGGATTACCTGAATGCATCCGGACGCAACATCCGGACACTCACCGGTCTGGATGCTTTCACCGGTCTATTCATGCTTGCTCTCGAGAACAATCAGATCGGCGAGCTGGCTCCGCTTGCGGGCCTCAATCGTCTCAAATACCTCTATCTCTCCCGGAATCAGATCAGCCACCTCGAGCCACTGGCGAGTCTCACCCGGCTCTTTCGGCTCGAACTGGCCGACAACCGCATCCAAGACCCAACCCCACTGATCGGCCTCAGCGAGCTCGCCTTCCTTCAGTTGGACCAAAACAGAATCAGTGATCTCGAACCTCTGGCCTATTTCACTCAGCTCCTGGGTCTCGGTCTCAGCGGGAACCAGATCCACGACGCTGGGCCCCTTGGAAATCTCACACAACTCACCTCTCTGAATCTGGGTTCCAACGCAATCACCGATTTGTCGCCTTTATCCGGTCTCGTTGGATTGGAGCAACTACTGCTGGCCGACAACCAGATCCAGGATGTGACGCCGCTGGCGGGTCTGGCTCACCTCCAATACCTCTCATTGGGCGAATTTCTCAAGGGAAACCTGGTGAGCGATCTGACGCCCCTGTCGGGGCTCTCGGAATTGTCCAGCTTGAAACTGATCGACAATCCGGTCATTGATCTGCACCCTCTAGCTGCCCTTCATCAACTCCGATTCCTGTATTTGGGCCACTACACGACTCAGGGTCAGATCAGTGATTTGACGCCCCTGAGCGGTCTGACCGGCCTCGAGGGACTCGACCTGTCGCAGAATGACGTCAGCGACCTCGAACCTCTGGCAGGTTTCTCCCAGCTACAATGGCTCACTCTCTCGAACAATCGAGTTGGGGATTTGACGCCCCTGGAGGGGCTCATGCAACTCCGGTCCCTGACCCTGTATCAGAACGAGGTCACAGACCTTGGACCGCTGGCAGGCATGACCAAGCTGCAGTGGTTGAGCGCCGGCTCGAATCAACTCCATGATCTGACACCCTTGAGCGGCCTGAGGGAGCTCGGCTCGATCGATCTCTCGGAAAACCAGATCACGGATCTCACACCCCTGGCCGGACTGGCCGAGCTCACCCAGCTGAGCATTTCCCATAATCAGTTCAGCGACCTGACGGCTTTGGGCGAATTGACGAAGCTCACCGTCCTCGATCTGTCGCGGAATCCGGGAATCCATGACTACCGGCCCCTTTCCGGCCTGACAGGACTCACGCAGCTTGCCCTCAGTGAAAATCGGCTCAGCTGCATTCCTCCCATCGCCGGTCTCACGGAGCTTCGAGAACTCAACCTCAGCTATAACCAGATCTCCGATCTCAGCACCCTGGCCAACCTGAAGCACCTCTGGGGCCTCTACATGTACATGAACCAGATCCGAGACCTCAGTCCTCTAGCCGACCTTGCTGCGCTTCAGACTCTTCTCCTCGGCCACAACCGAATCCAAAGCCTCGCGCCTTTGCAGGGCCTCGAGGCTCTGTACGACCTCGATCTTAGCTTCAATTCAGTTGCCGATCTCGCACCGCTCGTCGCGAACCCCGGCCTCGGCCGGGGTGACTACCTGTCCATCGGCCAGAACCAACTCGATGATGACGACTGTCCCGATCTTCAGGCACTGATTCTACGCGGCGTCCAAGTCTACTCTGACGTCGTCTGCCCTTGAGCCGAGCTTTCTCGACAGACCAGACCCCTGAGAGACTTCCCATTGGAATCCGCTTCATCCAGCGGATCTTCGAGAAGGTCGCCGTCTCCGGGTCGGGCCGATTTCCCGCGGCTTGAGCCATCGAGAAGAACGTAAACACCACAATCATGAATGCTGCGGTGATTCCTTTCATTGGACTTCTCCTCCCATTGCCCCCGCCGGATCTTCCAGAGAGGGTGTTACTGGTTGTCATCACTGACGGAATTCGCAGGGTGGAGGAGAATCTCGCAGGTCGGCAACTGATTCGGGTCAGAAACGAAAGGCTCGCCCCCGCGTGTCCTCCCAGCGCTGGACAGCCGGTCAGCGGGTGTGGACAGCCCGCGGGGGATCGGGTATCGTTCCCCTTCGTGTTTCCGCGACCCTTGGTCCCAATGTCGCCGATAGACCTCCCGAGATTGGCTGCTACTCATGAATGACGTGCTTGATTTCGTGCTGACGCTGACGAACGCGGTTTCCGGCTGGATCTGGGGACTGCCGATGGTGGTCCTGCTGTTCGGAACCGGACTGCTTCTGACCCTCCTGACCCGTTTCGTCCAGATCCGCTATTTCCGCCAGGCCGTCCATCTCGTTCTCGGTACCGGCGGGTCTTCGGATGAGAAGGCCGCATCGAAGTCGGCCGGAGACATCACTCCGTTTCAGGCCCTGATGACCGCCCTCTCCTCCACGGTGGGCAACGGGAACATCGCCGGAGTGGCCACGGCCATCGCCGCCGGCGGACCCGGTGCCGTCGTCTACATGTGGTTGACGGCGATTCTGGGAATGGCCACGACCTACTCGGAAGCGACACTGGCCATTCTCTTCAGGGTCCGGATGGAGGACGGCTCGATGGCGGGCGGCCCGATGTATTACTGCCGCTACGGGATTCGCAATCAGAAGGTTGCCGTCGTGGCCGGCGGGGTCTTTGCCGTATCCGGTGGCCTGGCCACGCTGCTGGGCACCGGCAACATGTTCCAGAGCCAGTCGATGGCACTGGCCGCCAGGCAACAGTTCGGACTTCCGGTCTGGCTGACCGGGGCGTTGGTCGCCTTTCTGGCCGGTCTGGTCATCATCGGCGGAATCAGTCGGATCGGACGCGTCGCCGAGAAGCTCGTGCCGACGATGATCGTCTGCTATTTCCTGGGTGCGGCGGTGGTCATCCTGGCCAATTTGAGCCAGGTTCCGGCCGCCTTCGAGCTGATCTTCTACTCCGCCTGGAATCCACAGGCGGCTTTCGGCGGCGCAGTGGGAATCGGCGTGCAGCAGGCGCTGCGCTACGGCGTGGCCCGAGGCCTGCTCTCGAATGAAGCCGGACTGGGCAGTTCTCCCATCGCTCACGGAGCGGCCCGCACTCGCTATCCCGTCTGCCAGGGCTCTATCGCCATGATGGGTGTCTTCATCGACACCATTGTCGTCTGCACGCTGACCGCCCTGGTCATCGTCATAACCGGCGCCTACCGGGGTTCCACCCTGATGGTTTCCGGGGGGTTGTCCGGAGCCGATCTCACGGTCAATGCCTTCAACATCGGAATGCCGGGCCCGCTCGCCGGCTGGGGCGGGACGATTGTGGTCCTTTCCTCACTCCTGTTCGGGTTCACGACTCTTCTCGGCTGGAGCTACTACGGGCAGATCTGCTGCGAATACCTGTTCGGTGTGGTTGCCGTCCGACCCTATAGAGTGGTGTTCATCATCCTGGTCTTTTTCGGCTCGCTCCTGACCGGACATTTCGCTCCGATCATCACCAACATCGGAGACATCTTCAACGCCGTGATGGCCTTTCCCAACCTGATCGGGCTGCTGGTCTTGGCCGGCATCGTCGCCCGCGTGACCTTATCGACTTACCGAGCCAGGGACATGCGAGCAGAAACGGCGACCCCTATCGATCTGGCAGGCGAGCGCTAGCCCTCGCGGGCTCATCCTTGTCAGAGTGCCCCTTCGACTGCCACAATGACTGACGTGGATCTCTACCGCGAAATCGTGCGCATCCGCGAATCCGGCGACAGGGCCGCGCTGGCGACCATCATTCGTCGGATCGGGAGTACCCCCCGCAAGGATGCCGCCAAGATGCTGATCCGGGAGGATGGAACGTCCCTCGGCTCGGTCGGAGGCGGATGTGTGGAAGCGGCAGTCTGGCAGAAGGCGACCGACGTCATTCGGTCCGGCCGTCCTCACCTCCTCGCCTTCGATCTCAATGACGACGATGCGGCCAACGACGGACTGGTCTGCGGAGGCACCGTCGAAATCTTCATCGAGCCCATCATGAGCACTGAAAAGCTGGTCATCCTCGGTGCCGGTCATCTCGGTCAGGCCATCAGCCGCCTCGCCAAACAGGTGGACTTCGACGTCACCGTCGCCGATGATCGGGAGACATTCGCCAGTCGGGAACGTTTTCCGGAAGCGGACCACCTGGCGATCACTGAATTCGGAAGCGCGTTCTCCGGAATTCAAGTCGACGCCAATACTTACATTTTGATCGTGACGCGCGGACACCATCACGACCAGATCGCCACCGAACAGGCCGTCCAGACACCCGCCCGCTACATTGGGCTCGTGGGCAGCCGTCGAAAAATCAAGATCATCGTAGAGAATCTGCTCGAGAAGGGGCTTACCGCCGATCACTTCAAGAACTTCGTAGCTCCCATCGGAATACCGATTGGCTCTGAGACGCCGGAGGAGATCGCCGTCAGCGTGGTGGCCGAACTGATTGCCGTTCGTAAAGGTGTGCACCAGCGAAGCGAGAAGCAACAGTTCATTCAGCGACTCCTCAAAGAGAAAACCAGCGAATCGGCGGCTTTGGCCCCGGCGGGGGAATCCGAGGAATGAAGGCCGGGTTGGCCAGCGAATCCCACGAATGACGCCAATGGAAGCCCCGAACCTGATTCGCGGGATGAGCGTCATTCGCTAGCCCACCTGGCCGGTCCTGCCAGCTAATCTCACGAATCTCGCCAATGGAAATCCAGGACCCGATTCGCGGGATAGGCGTCATTCGCTGGCCCACTCGGCCGGTCCTGCCAGCTAATCTCACGAATCTCGCCAATGGGAATCCAGGACCCGATTCGCGGGATGAGCGTCATTCGCTGGCCCACTTGGCCGGTCCTGCCAGCTAATCTCACGAATCTCGCCAATGGAAACCCCGAACCTGATTCGCGGGATGGGCGTCATTCGCTAGCCCACCTGCACGGTCCCTGCCAGCCAATCTCACGAATCTCGCCAATGGGAATCCAGGACCCGATTCGCGGGATGAGCGTGATTCGCTGGCCCACTTGGCCGGTCCTGCCAGCCAATCTCACGAATCTCGCCAATGGGAATCCAGGACCCGATTCGCGGGATGAGCGTCATTCGCTGGCCAACCTGGCCGGTCTTGCCAGCCAATCTTCGCGTACGATTCGGAATGGTTGGCTGGAAGCATCCAGAACCGTCGAGGGTCGACGGGCTGGTAGCGGCCCGGCGTCGAGAAACAGGTCGACCCGGTTCCCGAAGAGCTTGCGCAACACGTCTGGAGAGCCGTCGTAGCACTCGCCTGAGCGGTTAGAGCTGGTCGAGACCAGGGGAACCCGAAGCAGTTCGAGCCAGCGCTGGAGGAACCCGGAAGCCGGCCAGCGAACGCCGAGCTTTCCACCATCGCCCTGCAGATCCTTCGGCATCTTAGGCGCCGCCTTGAATAGAACGGTCAACGGACCTGGCCAAAAATGTTCCAGCAGAGAACGCGCCTCCTTCGAAACACCCACCGCGAGCTCCTGGAGCTGCTCCATCGAGTAGATCAACACGAGCATGCCCTTCGCCCCGGACCTCCCCTTGACAGCCAGGAGCCTTTGAACCGAGACGGGCCTGAGCGCGTCACAACCAAGTCCGTAGATCGTGTCGGTCGGATAAAGGACGACTCCGCCGTCGCGAACGATCTGGGCGGCCCTCCGAAGTTTCTCCGGGTCAGGGTCTTGCAGGTCGATCCTCATCGTCCTCCAGGATACAATAGCGCTTCGTGTCACCTCGTCCCAGCCGCGAGATCCGCAGTTCTCAAAATCCTTCGTTCAAGAAGTGGCGGCGTTGGATTCTCAATCCTTCGGAGTCGGACTGCCCCTGCCTGCCGTTGGAAGGCGACAAACAGGTTCGCGAGCTCCTCGCGGTACGGAGGGCTCGCCTGATGATCATTTCGGAGAGCCATCGGAGCGAATGGAAAACGGATTCACAGAAAACCGTGGAGACCGTCGTACTCCCCGATCGGCTGGTGGACCAGCTCAGTCCGGTGAAAACCTCCCAGGGGATTCTCGCGTTCTTCGATAAACCTGAATGGGACTGGTCAGACATGACGCCTCACTTGGTCTACGCCGCCGGCCTCCAGGATCCGGGGAATCTGGGAACGCTGTTCCGAACAGCCGCCGCGACGGGTCTGTTCAGTCTGGTGACGGCTCCAGGGACGGTCTCCTGCTTCAACGACAAAGTGGTCCGGGCATCAGCAGGCTATCTGTACTCAGTCCCGTTTCTGCAGGACCGTTCGCTCGAGGAGCTCAAACGCAGCGGCTACCGCCTGGTGGTCTCGGAAGCCGGCCACGGCTCCGATCTCTTTTCGTTCCACTTCCCCACCCCTATGGCAATCGTCGTCGGGCGCGAAGGAGGAGGGATCCCGAACGTGCCCGGCGACGCTGCACGAGTACGCATTCCGATGGCCGCGGGTGTGGAGAGTCTCAATGCCGCAGTAGCGGCGGCCGTGATCATGTACGAAGTCTTGCGCAGGGAACTGGGAGCGGGAGGCTAGATGCTGGACGCTGGAATGACCGGGACACGGTACAATTGAGCGGGACTCTCACTATGGCGCAGGACCTGTTCTCAGACTTGCACGAGGAGGCTTCCCCCGGTTCGGAGGACCAAGCCGAATCCCAACCGAGACCCCTTGCCGACCGAATGCGGCCGACGACTCTCGACGAGGTCGTCGGGCAAGAACACCTGCTTGGACCGGACAAGTTTCTGCGTCAGGCCGTTCGCGCCGACCAGATCCCTTCGATGATCCTGTGGGGCCCTCCTGGCGTCGGCAAGACCACCCTCGCCCAGATCATCGCGCGCGAAACCGACGCCCACTTCATTGCCATGAGTGCGGTGCTTTCCGGCGTCAAGGACGTGAAGAAAGTCATCGAAGAGGCGAGGTTCCAGCGCCGGACCGCGAATCGTCGCACGATCCTGTTCGTCGATGAGATCCACCGTTTCAACAAAGCCCAGCAGGATGCCTTCCTGGCTCACGTCGAAAACGGTACGTTGGTTCTGATCGGAGCCACCACCGAGAACCCCTCCTTCGAGGTGATCGCTCCCCTTCTCTCCCGAACACGGGTGCTGGTGCTGAATTCCCTGACCGATGACCAGATCGTCGAGATCCTCGACCGGGCTCTTCACGACACCGAGCGCGGTTTAGGAGGTGAGGGCATCGAAGCCGGTCCCGAGGTACTTCGGAAGCTGGCTCAATTCGCCAATGGAGACGCCCGGTCCGCCCTCAACGCGCTGGAAGTTGCTGCGCAGTTGGCCAAACAGATAAATGCCGATTCTCCGGTGATTTCCGTACAGGTTCTGGAGTCAGCACTTCAACATCGAAACCTGCTCTACGACAAGACGGGAGAGGAGCACTACAATCTCATCTCCGCTTTGCATAAGTCGTTGCGCAACAGCGATGTCGATGCTTCGCTGTATTGGCTGGCCCGCATGCTCGAGTCGGGTGAGGACCCGCTCTACGTTGCGCGCAGGATGGTCCGCTTCGCCTCCGAGGACGTCGGTATGGCCGACCCCAAGGCGCTCGGCTATGCCCTGGACGCGATGAACGCCTTTCACTTCATCGGTCTCCCCGAGGGCAAGCTGGCGCTCGCCCAGATCGCGGCTTATCTGGCACTGGCCCCAAAATCCAATGCCGTCTACCGCGCCTACCAGGAAGCGGCCGGAGACGTGGCCTCCACTCGAAACGATCCTGTTCCGCTGCACCTGCGAAACGCCCCCACCCGCTTGATGAAGGAACTGGGCTATTCGAAGGGTTACCGCTATGCGCACGACGAGACCGCGGGCATTTCGGTCATGGAGTGTCTGCCGGAGAATCTGCGCGGTCGCCGCTACTATCACCCCACCCAGCACGGGCTGGAGAAAGCTTGGACAGAGCGGTTGAAACAGATCGAGCAGTTGCGCCGGAAGGCTGACGAGTAGGATATACTCGAATTACGCATCTGGAGACTTCCAATGAAGAGAGAAATCCTTTTGATTCTGTGCTTTGGCATGCTGGCCACCCCGTCGGCCCTGGCTCAGCAAAGCGACACTCAGTCCCTGATCAGCACGGGTGTAGGGATTCGCAAGGCCCCTCCCGACCATGCAACCATTCGGCTCGGAGTCAGCCGGGACGGCATGAACGCTCAGAACGCCCAACTCTCGGTCAACACGGTCATGCAGGCCGTGCTCGCCCAACTCTCTGCGGCAGGGATCAGCCAGGACGCTGTGAGTACTTCGCGATTGCAGCTCCTCCCGACGCGGGATCCGCGGGACCGCAACCACATCACCGGATATCGGGCCAGTCATGAAGTCACGATCGAACTCGACGACTTCGATTTGATCGCGCTCGCGATCGACCGGGCCCTCGGTGCCGGCGCCAACGAGCTGCAGGGGATCGAGTACAGTCTGACAGACGACAATTCCCTGCGCCAGGAAGCACTCGCCGACGCCGTCCGAGCAGCCCGCAACAAGGCGGATGCCATGGCATCGGCGGCCAACGTGTCGATCGGGCGGATTCTCGAGATCACCGAGTCCGGCGGAGGTTCCCAGCCTCCCTCTCCGGTCTACAGGATGGCGGCGCTGGAGAGCGCACCGACCCCTGTTCTTCCCGGATTGGTCGAGGTGAGAGCCCAGGTCGTCGTTCACTACGAGATCGTGGAGAAGGCCAAATGATCAAGAAGGCCTACCGCCTTCCGATTCGAATTTTCGGAATCCCGGTTGACCTGGATTGGACCTTCATCCTGATTCTCCCCGTGCTCGCCTGGCTGATCGGAAGCCAGGTGGGCCGCTTTGCCGAGGTTTTCCATCTGCAGGTGAATACCTTTCAGCTGACGGAGGGAGTTCGGCCGTATCTGCTCGGGCTGGTCGCGGGAATCGGCCTGTTTGCGAGCGTGTTGATCCACGAATTGGGCCACTCGCTCGTCGGACGGCTGTACCATTTCCGCATCCGTAGTATCACGCTGTGGATCCTGGGAGGGATGGCCCAATTCGAGAAGATCCCCCGGAGCCGGGGCGCGGAGGCGGTCATGGCCGTAGCCGGCCCGATTACCAGCATCCTGGTGGGAGTTGTGGCACTCGTTCTGCTCCACGGCACACCGGCCGGCTGGGCTGGAAGCCGGTTCGTGCTCACCTACCTGATGTATATGAACTTTCTGCTGGCCGGCTTCAATCTCATCCCCGCTCTTCCGCTGGACGGAGGGAGGGTCTTCAGGTCCTTGCTTGCTCTGAAGCTCCCCTTCCTAGAGGCAACGCGGGTGGCGAGCTCGATCAGCAAATTCCTGGCGATCGCCCTCGGACTGTTCGGGTTCCTTTCGGTCAACATTTGGCTCATCCTGATCGCGTTCTTCATCTACATCGCGGTCTCCGGCGAGACCCAACAGGCCACCGTGACCGAAGCACTTCGGGGTATCAGCGTCCGCGATGTGATGACGCACGACGTCCGGACGGTACCCGAGGACATGTCGGTCTCGGATCTCATTCACCGCATGTTCACAGAGCACTATCTCTCCTTTCCCGTGCTGGATTCAGGTGGCAGTCTGATCGGCCTGGTCACATTGCAGGATGTTCGCAAGGCACGGGCAGCGGGTCATGACGAGGGACGCATGCGGGTTTCGGAAATCATGAGCCGACAGTTCGCCAAGATCCGCGAGCACCAGAGTGCCTTCGATGCTTTTCAACGGATCTCGGGAGCGGACTCGGGGCGGCTCGTGGTCACCGATACGGATGGCAAGCTTGCCGGAATCATCAGCAAGACCGACCTTCTCCGGGTCGTCCAGGTGCGGATGGTGGAATCCGAGCTCTCCGAATCCTGAGTCGGCTATCCCGTCGTGAAGGCTTCCTTGTTGACCACGTACGGCATCTGCGCCGGGTCCCCGCCATAGTTCCCCTGGAGGACATCGAGCAGCCCCTGCACACAGCGGCCCGCCATGCCGATATCAGGATCGGGAGACAGACGGGTCTCTCTCGTTCCGCTGGCAAAATGATGCGTCAGTCGCAGCCGTTCTGTCAGTTCAGGGTCTCGAAGCGGAGAGTCGTTCGGCAGCGGCTCGGTGTCGAAGACATCCAGAGCCGCGCCCGCGATCCAACGCTCGCGAAGCGCTCGAAGCAGGGCGGCTTCCTCCACGACCGGTCCACGGGACGTGTTGATGAGGAAACCCGAGGGCTTCATGAGGCGGAGCGCCGCTTCATCGATGAGGTGATGGGTATCGTCGGTCAGAGGGACGTGTAAGCTGACGAAGTCCGACTGTGCAAGGACATCTTCGAATTCGCCCTGCCGAATCTTGCACTGCCTGCGAGTCAGACCGAGTCGCGACCGATCGTCCATCGTCTGCTGTACAGCATCCAGCCATGTCTGATCGATCTGCTCGTCACAGCAAAGAACGTTCATGTCAAAGCCGAGACATTTTCCGACGAAGGCTCGACCAATCCGTCCCACGCCGACGACGCCCACCGTCTTTCCCGTCACCTCATCGCCGAGCAGCGGTTCCCAGGGATGCCAAGTGTTCCATTTCCGCTCACGCACAAGCCGCTCGCTCGAGTACAACCGGCGGGCCAGGTCGCCCAGCAGAAAGAACGCGAATTCGGCGGTGGCGTCGGTCAGTACGTCGGCTGTATTCGTAAAGGGAATGTGGTAGCGGTTGGCGGCCTCTCGATCGACGTTGTCGAAACCGACGGCGTATTGCGCGACCACCTTCAGAGAGCCCGCTCCTGCGCGAAACACATCCTCGTCGATGGGATCCCGGAGAGTGGTGATCAGCCCGTCGATCCCGGAACGGACCTTGGCCAGGAGTAATTCCTTCGGGGGCCGTTCCGGATGATCGTAGACTTCGAGTTCGAAGTCCTCGGTTCGCAGACGATCGAGGGCTTCATCTCCGATGTTGCACGTAGCGAAGATACGGTATCTGGACATTCTCAGTCCATTCTCCTTGGACGATCACCAGCGAATCAAGTCGCAGACTCGCCGAGACTGCCAGCGAGTCACACGCTTCCCGCAGATCAGCCCATGGACCGGCATTCGCTTGATTCGTCCGATTCGCCGGCACCTACCGCCCGGAATCGCCAGCCAATCTCGCCTATCCCGCGAATCCGACCCTGGGCTGCTATTCGCTTGATTCGTGCGATTCGCTGGCCTCTTCCTGCCGGATTTGCCAGCCAATCTCGCCTATCCCGCGAATCCGACCCTGGGCTGCTATTCGCTTGATTCGTCCGATTCGCTGGTCTCTTCCCGCTGGATTTGCCAGCCAATCTCGCCCGTCCCGCGAATCCGACCCTGGATTACGATTCGCTTGATTCGTCCGATTCGCTGGCCTCTTCCCGCCAGATTTGCCAGCCAATCTCGCCCGTCCCGCGAACCCGACCCTGGATTCCGATTCGCTTGATTTGCGGTTTTCGCTGGACTCTCAGTGGACGCGTCGGCGGCCCTCTTCCGGAAGCTCATCGTAGCCATGGACCAGCACGAAGAGATAAGCCGGGTACCGATCCTTCTCCGTTTCCAGGATGAGCTCGAAGACATGCTCCTCTTCGTTCTCCGGCGGCAACTCCTGAACGTACGTCACGCGCTCCGGATCCAGGAAGACCTCACCAAGCACGCGCTTGCCGCGCATCACTTGGATGACCATGACCTCTTCATATTCTCCGAAGTGCCAGTGAAGATCTTCATCATCGTAGAGCACAGCGTCCGGCGTCCCGCCCCGCAGGATGCAGTTGGGATGAAGTATCAGCCAATTCCAGAAAGTCTGAAAAGAAATCGTCATTTCGACCCCGCTCAGATTCGATGATCGTCGGCTAGACGCGCTTTACGTCTTGGAAGGCTGCGTCAGATGCGCAATTCGGCGACGTGATTGACCAGTGTCTCCTGACTGTCGCTCTCGGGCCCGGCTTCGGCGTCCGCCAGTCGCACCGATGCATCCAGCGGGTCCAGCCCGATACCGATCAGCACGCACATGGCCACCGTGCCCGTTCTCCCGACACCGGCGACACAATGCTACAGGATGTTCTTTTTATTCCGAAGATCCTCAACCAGATCCTCCACGGTTCGTAGCAGAGGACTGAGGTCGGTCGGCACGCCACGATCGGGAATGGGGAAATTCACTTGCACCCAGGGAAGGTCACCCGCCTGTATTGCATCGAAGTATTCCGGGGCCTCCTGCCTTATCTCGGGCAAAGTGGCGAGGCAGACGACCTTATCGATTCCGCGCTCCGAAATCGACTCGCGAGCCTCCGCAAAGGTCTCGTATCGGCCAGGGAGATGGGAGACGAAGAGTTGGCCTGCTACTTCGGGAAGCTCGACTAATCTGATTTCCATGGCGACACACTAGCAGATGATCGGGCTTCGGGGAAGGATCCAGAGTATCCCGAACCAGAGCCTGGCACACCTGTTGCCAGTTTCTGACTCGGGGCACTAGCGGAGCGTCTGCAGATAGGCAACCAGCGCATCCAAATCCTGGGGGCTCAGTGAATCGTAGGCCGGCATTTCCGCGCCCGGAAGCAGGCTGGTGGGATCGGGGATGTATTTCTTGAACCAGGCGGCATCATGTCGACGTCCGACGGTCGTCAAATCGGGTCCGGCTACGCCACCCTGGCCGTTGACCATATGGCAGGCGGCACATCCCTGCTGCTCGAACACGGTACGTCCCTGGAGAACCTGCGCGGACATGATCATCGACTGCGCCTGCCTCTCGGACGCGCTGACCGGAACCGGAGGATGGGGAGCGGTCGCTCCTTTATACGTGAGGAAGAAGACCATCCCCAGAACTCCCATCGTGACTAGTGTCGTCACCGGCCTGCGGAGGGGGGCCCGGTGACTGCTGCGATCCATCCAGGGCAGAAGAAACAACACCAGCACCAGTACCAGAGGGATCCAGAACGTAGCCACGGGTATGGAACGCCCCGGGAACCACCAGAGCAGCTCGTACAGGAAGTAGAAATACCACTCCGGTCGGGGTACATAGGTCGTGGTCGTCGGGTTGGCTTCGGCCTCCAGCGGAGCCCCAAAGTGCCAGGCCAGAAAGAACAGTATGCCCAGGAGGAGCGCCGCCGTCACAACATCCTTTGCCATGCTGCGATAGAAGGGGTGTCCCCGACTCTTGACGCGTTCGTAGACCTCCTCGTATTCATCGCGCGAGACGGTGGCAAAATCACCAACCGGAGGCGCGGCAATTCCCTGCTTGACCACCATGGAAAGGTGGATTGCCGTCAACACGAAGAGTGTTGCGGGCAGAAAGAGCGTATGGAAAGCATAAAAGCGACCGAGTGTCCGCACTCCGACCACGGCCTGACCACTGAGCATTTCGGTGATGTAAGGGCCGATCACAGGTGTGTAGCCGGCAATATGCGTTCCCACAACCGTCGCCCAGTAGGCCCGCTGGTCCCAAGGCAGCAGATAACCCGTGAAGGCAAAGGCCATAATGACCAGCAGCAAAAGCACCCCAACCATCCAGGTGAGCTCCCGAGGATATTTGTAGGCACCCATGAACAGGACACGCAGCATATGGAGCACAACACAGATGACGATGAGGCTGGCCGCCCACTTGTGGATCCCACGGACCAACCACCCAAAGCTCAGCTCATTGGTAATGAGACTGACACTCTGGAAGGCATGTTCGGGCGAAGGCACATAGTAGAACGCGAGGAAGACTCCCGTCGCCGCCTGCACGAGGAGCAGGAACAGGGTGGCGCTGCCGAGCACGTGCAGCCAGCCCACCCCTAGAGGAATGTTCCGATCGGTGAAACTCCTCCAAAGGGTCGGCAACCCCAGTCGATCTTCGAGGAAATTCGTGAGGCGTTCGAACACTGGTTCAGCTCACTTCGAATGCCTGTCCGCGCCTCTCGTACGCGGTCTCGGCATAAAGGACACCGTTTTCGACTTTGACCAGGTAACGATCCAGTGGGCGGGGCGGAGGTCCCGCTACGACATTGCCGTTCTCGTCGAAGACACCTCCATGACAGGGACAGAAGAATCTGTGAGCCGGCGCGCTCCAGCGAATCGGGCATCCAACATGGGTGCAGTGCATGTTGTAGACAACGAAGGTGCCTTCATTGTCCCGGTAGACCCATGCCGCCTCTTCCCCCCAATCCTCGGGCCAGTAGCGCTTCTCGAGGGATTTCAGGTGCGCCAGGCTGACCGTGCCCTTGGGGAAACCGTCCACAGGCCCACATTCCTTCCACACCAGTTTGGGCCGCTTGAAGGCGGGAAGGATGAAAAAACCCAGAAGCGGAACGCCAAGAGCCACACCGATGGCGGCTGCAATGGAGTTGACCAGATACTTGAAGAATTGTCGCCGAGGTGGGGGCTTGTACGGAATGCGCTTGTCCATGCCTTTGATTCCGGAGCTTCTCACCGTCCTCCAGGATCCACGTTTCGACGCACGCTCATGGCTGTCCGGGAGCACTCGGTTCAGTTCTGTTCGAACCCTGGGATTGGATGAAGGCGATGAGATCCACCATCTCGTTGCCTTTGAACTTGGGCCAGGGCAGCCCCATTTCGGTCATCTTGCTCTCCATCTGCGCCGCGTGCTGCCACATGACTTGAGCCCACAGGATCGGCGAGCCGTATTGCTGGCCCCGCGAAAGGTCGGGTCCGATGCCGCCTCCCTGTCCCCCGAGCGCGTGGCACATGCTGCAGTGCTTCTCATAGAAGAGCGTCCGACCTCGCTGCGGGTCTCCAGGCTGGTCCAGAATATGGAGGAAGGTCAGATAGGCGATCAGGTCCCGCATCTCCGAGTCTTTGAACGGGACCCACTGAATGCCCTGTTCTTTGGCGACTGTCTCCATCGTAGGCGCATGGTTCCAGAGAATTCCCGCCATCTGCGTGATCGTCTCGTGTTCCTTCGGGTAGCGTCCCAGATCCGGGCCGATGGACGGTCCCACACCGTTGATGGCGTGGCATCGGCCACATCCTTTCTCCGCGTACACCCGGCGTCCGGCCTCAGGATTTCCCCAGACGGCATAGGCGGTGGAGCCCTCCTGCTGTCGACTCAGCACAGTCACCGATGCGAGTGCAGAAAGGCCACAGACGACCATCAGGACACGACGGATCGATCGGACTCTGGTCATGCTTCATGTCCCTTGAAAACAGCGCGCCGGAAAGGACATCGGAGAATCGAGGGCTCCGGGCCGCAGTCCGACACTACCTGATTCCATGATGGGCGCCGAAGAAGAAGAACGTCAACAGACGACAACGGTTTTTCCGCTCGGCGTCTGCTGAGGGGCCTGACACCACTCCTTCAGACTGAGTCTCCCTCACAGCGGGCTGGGCAGCACTCGGATGCGCGGATCCGAGTTTGCTCTGGCGCGAAACACGACCCCAGGGCAAGGCATACACCAAATCAAGACCGCGAACTCCGCCACCTCAAGCTTTGCGTTCGGACGGAATTTCAGCGACACCACTTCATTCTCCGAATCGCTTTGCTGCGCGCTCTTCTCCATCTTCTCCTGGACTCGCCGATCAACGACCTCCGCAAGGATTGTGTCGCCAGTCAGGTTGTGGACCTCGATCATCGGCGCAGACTCGGCGTCGTCGAACCACAGCTCCTCTACAGTCGGGACCACCTCATACCCGAATATTCCCTTTCGGACATGAAAATCTGCGATTTTCTTCCTTCTGGGCTTGACTCGCACTTCTCCTCCTTCTTGCTCCTGTGACTCGAGTCTATTCTCGGCTATTTCCATTCCTTTTCCCTCCCTTGTACGTTATTCGCGTGGCCGTCCGGTTTGGTCGGACCGCCGACCTCTTCCAGACGGTGACGAAACTGTGGGTCACCGACCAGATCTTTCATGCTCGGGGAATCTTCGAGCCGCGCCCGGGGGAAACCCGCAGCCAGTGCACGGAGGACCCAGTCAATGGCCCGATCCCGATCGCCCAGTTCTTCGAAAGCCTGAGCCGCCACGAACATCAATTCGGGGTCTGATTGCGACGCCGGCAGTTTCAGCGCTTCCCCGAGATAGAACCGACCCTGCTCGCGGTCGCCGGCTTGAATCAGGTAGTCGGCCAGGTCAAGGGTTGCAGTCGCATCGTTGGGATTGACCTCCACACGCTTGCGCACGAGTCCCGCTGCCTTGGCGTAACAGTCCCTGGCGTCCACCGTACGTCCAAGCTGACTGTAGCAGCTGCCCAGGTTCCCCCAGGTGAAGGCGTGGCTCTCGTCGAGATCCAGCGCCTTCTTGTAGTTCTCGGCGGCGCCTTCGAAATCTTGTTGCTGGAAGAAGCTGGTCCCCAGCAGATCATAGGTGTGAAAGGTCGGCGGAATATGCAGCGATTTCTGCATCTGCAGCGACTGCTCGAGGACGGCCTGGGCCACAGATGGATGCTGGAGGGTCAGATGAACGACGGCAATGTTGTCGCGGGCAGTTACGCTTTCGGGCAGGATCGACTGGACGTGTTCGAACTCCCGCAGTGCATCCTCATAGCGGCCAAACCGCAAATAGAAACTACCCAGTTCATGGTAACCGGCCCAATAATTCGGCCGGAGAGCGATGGCTTTCCGGTAGGCCGTCTCCGCCTCGTCTACCCTTCCAAGGGCAGCCAGCGCGGTGGCCTTCTGGGACCAAACCTCCGACATCTCCGGCGACAGTTGCAGGGCGCGGTCGAACTCGGGGAGTGCTTCGTCGTAGCGGCCGAATTCCAGTAGAACCAGCCCCCATGCGAGATGGCCCCTCGGATCATCAGGGTCATAGCGAAGAGCCTGCCGTGCGGATTCACTGGCCTGGACCACCAGTTCGGGTCTCGGGTCATGGCGGTAGAGCGTGGCGTAGGCCATCGCCAGCCCGGATCGGGCGGGAGCATACTCCGGCGCAAGTTTGATGACCTGCGAGAACTTCCCGATCGCCTGCCGGATGTGCGCCGGGTCATCGTACCTCTCGAGAAGTCCCTGGGCCTCGAGCAGCACTCCTCTCAGGTCCGGAGCTTCTTCCAGTGCCTCAGCGGCCAGGACGTTTCGGGATCCTGGGCTCAGCTGCAGACTGAGCAGTCTGAGAACCGCCTGCTCCACTCTCCGCACCAGGCTGTTTCGGTCCAGGCGACTCCCCTCGATCCTCTCGCTGCCCGCGACGGCGCCGGAGCGTGTGTCGATGAGGTTGAGACGAATGACGATGCCGTCTCCCTCCTGACTGAGACTTCCCTGAAGAGCCAGTTCGACGCCCCGCTCCCGGTATAGATCGTCGAGTTTCAGGTCCTTGACAAGCTGGTAGGAACTCACCGTCAGCCGGGGACCGGAGCCATCGAGCTGTTGAAGGAGAATCGTCAGATCACGCGCCAACCCTTCGCAGAAATCCTGCTGCTGCGATGCATCCGCGCCAATCAGTTCGAAGGGCATGACCGCGGTTGTCGTCGCTCCCTCAATCGTAGCCCGGCCAAGCCGGTCGGAGATCCACTGGACTCCTTCGGGCACCCCGAGAACCAACACCAGAATCGCCGCAATGGACAGGAGCGCGTACCTGATCCAGGCCCCTGACCTCCTGCGGGCCCGAGAGGCGGGTTCGGGTCGCGGCGCCGAGCTGACCTCCAAATCGTGACGAATTCTCCTCAGCTCCGCAGCAAAGTCCGCAGCACTCTGGAAGCGATGCTGAGGGTCCTTCTGCATCGCCTTGCCGAGCAGTCCGTCGAAATCGAGCGGGAGCGCAGGGTTGAACCTCACCGCCGGCGCAGGCTGTCGGTGGATCAAAGCATCGCAGACCGCCGCCAGGTTCTCTCCCCGGAAGGGATGGTGTCCCGTGGCGAGCTCATAGAGCACGACTCCCAGTGAGAACAGGTCGCAGCGAGCGTCCAGAGGCTTTCCCAGAGCCTGCTCTGGAGACATGTAGGGCACTGTCCCGACCAGAGCATTTCGATCGGTCAGAGGCTCCGCCGTCGAGGCGCTCGAATCATCGCAAGAGGGCTCACAGGCGCGGATTTTGGCGAGGCCGAAGTCCAGGATCTTCACCTGACTTCCTGCCGTCACCATGATGTTCGAGGGTTTGATGTCGCGGTGGATGATCCCCTGGGCATGTGCGGCTCCCAGCCCCTCGCAAACCTGAATTCCGATCGACAGGAGCTCGTTGATCTCCAGGGGCGTTCGAGCGAGCTCCTCTGCCAGAGTCCGGCCCTCGAGGCGCTCCATGACCAGATAGGGCCGGCCCTCGAATTCTCCGGCGTCGTAAACGACGCAAATGTTGCGATGATTCAGTGACGAGAGCGCTTGGATCTCGCGGTGGAAGCGCTCGCGAATGCGCGGATCCTCGACGGCTTCCGAGGAGACGAATTTGAGTGCAACGGTTCGCGGAAAGACTGGATCCTCTGCCTCGTATACTTCCCCCATCCCGCCCTTGGCCAGATGGCCGACCAGGCGGTAACGGGAGACAGTGGTCCCGATCATGGCGGCCTCCGGAAATCAGGGGAATAGCCGGATCATATACGCTCTGTGTCGCTTTGGCAAACCGCGAACCCAGGATCTTAAGCTGAACTCGGAACCTGAGCCTTGGAACCGGGAACCCCCGAAACACCGTTCTTCCGAAAGATCAGCTCATAGAGGAGGCTGTCGGTGATGGCATACCAGCTGGCCTCGATGACATTCGTCGAGACTCCGACCGTCGTCCAGGTCTCCCGGCCGTCCGTCGATTCGATCAGCACCCGGACCTTCGCGGCCGTCCCTTCTTTGGCATCCAGGACGCGAACCTTGTAGTCGGTCAGGTGAATCTTCTCGATCTGTGGAAAGAACCGGGCCAGAGCCTTCTTGGTTGCCCGGTCCAAAGCGTGGACCGGACCGTTACCGTCCGAGGCCGTGTGTTCGCGCTCGTCTCCGACCTCGATCTTGACCGTCGCCTCGCTCAGAAATGCGCCCTGGACATCCTGGTCTACGATTACGCGGAAACCACGAACATCGAAGGGAGGCCGCATCGCGCCGCCGACGTGCCGGTTGACCAGCAGCTTCAGACTCGCCTCTGCTCCCTCGAACTGATAACCCTCGTATTCCAGATTCTTGATCTCCTGGACCAGCGCGCTCAAATCGAGGTTCTCGAGGTCGATATCCCCGAACTCTCGGATCTTGTACAACAGGTTGCTCTTTCCGGAGAGATCCGAGACCAGTACCCTGCGCCGGTTGCCCACCGCCTCCGGCTCGACGTGCTCATAGGTCTTGGAATCTTTGAGAATCGCACTGACGTGGATCCCCCCCTTGTGAGCGAACGCGCTCTTGCCGACATAGGGCTGGTTGTTGGGCATGGCGACATTGGCTGTCTCACTGATGAACAGCGAAAGGGTGCTCAGTTCATGAAGCTTGTCTTCGCCGACGGCCCGGCATCCCATCTTCAGATCGAGGTTCGGAATGATGGAGGTCAAGTTGGCGTTCCCGACGCGTTCCCCGTACCCGTTCATGCACCCCTGCACCATGCCGGCCCCGGCCTCGACCGCCACCAGCGTATTGGCCACCGCGAGCTCACTGTCATTGTGGGTGTGAATGCCGATTCGATCGAACCGGCGGCAAAACCGCTCGGTTGCACTGGCGACCGCCGACGGCAGGCTCCCGCCGTTGGTGTCGCAGAGGACCAACCAGTCGGCTCCAGCCTCTGCCGCCGCCGTCAGAACCTGCTCGGCGTACTTCGGATTGGCCCGGCAACCGTCGAAGAAGTGTTCAGCGTCGAAGACCACCTCCTTGCCATGGCTTTTCAGATACTCGACGCTTTCACGAATGAGTCGAAGATTCTCGTCCAACTCGATCCCCAGCGCCTCGCGAACATGGAAGTCCCAGCTCTTGCCCACAACCGTTACCGTAGGCGTCTCGGCATCCAGCAAGGCCTTCAGGTTGGGATCCCGATCGACCGGATACTTCCAGTGGCGGGTGCTGCCGAAAGCCGCGATCCGGCTTCGCTTCCACGACATCCGGGCGGCCCGGTCGAAGAACTCGGCGTCTTTTGGATTGGATCCCGGCCAGCCACCTTCGATGTAGTGCACGCCGAACTCATCGAGTCTCTCGGCAATCCTGAGTTTGTCCGGAACGCTGAGTGAGATGTTCTCGCCCTGGGTGCCGTCACGCAGCGTACAGTCGTAGATCAGAACCTGTCTCTTCTCCATGTCCATGTCACACCCATCCTCTCGATAGCGACGTCTTCTCTCCGGCACCGGAGCCTCTGTGACCGCACACCAATACCCGCCTGGATTTCTGATTTCCGGGTTACTGGGGCGGACGGTCGGGAGGGCTCTGGAGTGCCTTCCCCTCCGCTAGAACCCGGCGGAAGGAATGTTAATGCTAATGCCGATAATCTGACCCGCGATCAAGGACACTCCGACGCTCGTCCGCTGCGGCCGTGTCCGCAACGCTTCCGGTCGGAGGTGGAATTCTCGTCGGGTCATGTTGATGTAAGAGCTTAGGCGGTTCGGCCGGTGAAGTCAAGGCGGCTCCGCGTGACCCACGGGAGGGCCGCCGCTCGGGACAGGTTGCCATGCACCCGTTCCCCAATTCGATTATCATGCTGAGTCAATGCTTTCCCAGGTGAGCGCGCTCCGCAGCACTTACGAATCGGAACGAAAGCGGCTCGATGAGACTTTTCTGTACCACGGCGATGTGGATCGCTACCTTGACGAGCACAGCGACCTCGTCGACGAAATCATTCGAGCTCTGTATGAGCCGCTCCTCGGTCAACACGAGATCTGCGTCCTCGCGACCGCCGGCTACGGACGCAGGGAACAGTTCCCGCAATCGGACGTGGATCTGCTGGTCGTGCACGACTTCCAGGATGATTCCCGGGCCGAGCAGATCATCGCTCCCTTCCTGAATAACCTCTGGGACACCCGTCTCGCCCTGGGCCATCAGGTCTGGCGCCTCGATCAACTGGAGCGCCTGACCCTCGACGACTTCGAGTTCATTCTCGCGCTGTTCAACGGTCGCGTCGTCACCGGCAGTCAAGTCATGGGGAAAGAAGTGCTGGAGCGCATCCTGCCGGCTTTCATCGAAGCCCACCGCGACCAGCTCGTCGAGCAAGTCGTGGCCGCCACCCGCCGGCGGCATGAGAAGTTCAGCAACACGATCTATCAACTCGAACCTGACCTGAAAGAGGCCCCGGGGGGGCTGAGGGATCACCTGGCGGCGAGTTGGCTCGAACGCCTCGTCGGTTCACCGCCTTTCCTGCTCTACTCCGGATCGGAGATCGGCGTTGCTCACCGTTTTCTCAAACGCCTCAGAATCCTCGTCCATCTCCAGAATCAACGTCCCGACAACCGCCTGACCCATTCGATTCAGGAACAGCTCCTGCCTCATCTTGGCTATGGAGGCATGAAGATCCAGGCGGGCGTCGAATCGCTCATGAAGGAGTACTTTCTGAATGCGCGAGTGATTTCGGGACTTTGTTCCGCACTGCTGCGCCTCGCTCAGCCGTCTGCCAGCGAACGTCCACTCGAACCGGACGAACTGCCGCCGTTCGATTCCATCTCCGAGGTACTGGAAGCATTCCGCATTTCCCTGGATGAAGAACGGCCGCTGTCACCGGCCACTCGCCGTGCCGTTTTGAAGAGCCTGCCGAAGGTATCGGAATCGATCTCGTTCCCGGCTCTGCGTGACCCGTTGAAAGATCTCTTCCGTCCGAGATCAGGGCTCTACCGCGTGCTCTCCGACTTCTACGAACTGGGCGTTCTCGAGCTTCTGTTTCCGGAATTCGGCACGATCAAGGCAAGAGTGATCCGGGACTTCTATCACAAATACACGGTCGATGAGCACACTCTGATCGCCATCAAGTGCATCGAAGATCTGGCAGGTACTCAGGAGACGGCCGATGCCCGTTTTGGCACGATCCTCCGTGATACGGTTGCACCCTGCCATTTGACCCTTTCCCTGCTTTTGCACGATGTGGGAAAGAGCCGTGGCGGCAAACACACGGACGCCAGCGCCCGAATGGCGCGGCGCGCCCTGCGGCGCTTTCGTTTCGACCGCGAAGAGGTCGAAACCATCGTCTTCCTCATCCGAGAGCATCTGTCCATGTCGGCCGTCATCTTCCGGCGGGATATCGATGACGACCAAGTCATCAGCCGATTCGCGGATCTGGTCGGGGATCCCGAGAGACTGCGCCTGCTGACCCTGCTGACCTATGCCGACATCAAAGCCGTCGCGCCGGGGACTTTGAACGACTGGAAGAAGGACCTGCTCTGGCAGCTCTATCTCGAGACTTACCGGAAGCTGACGCTCGAATATGGGGAGAAGAGGATCGAGGAGGAGGACATCGGCGAGCGTCTGGTTCGCGGTCTCGAACCGGACCTCGATCCACTCGAGTTCGAACGCTTCCTGGAAGGCTTTCCCACTCGTTATCTGCGCCAGACGGCTGCCGGAGAGATTTACGAGCACTTTCGCATGTCCACCCGGATCAGTCCCTCGAACCCTGTGGAAAGCGTGCTGCAGAGGCGGCGCGGCTACTACGAGCTCTGCGTCACGACTCCCGATCGCAAGCGCCTCTTCGCTAAGATCGTCGGACTCTTGTCCTATTTCGAAACGAACATCCTGCGAGGGTTTGCGTTTGCCAATCGTCAGCAGACGATTCTCGACATCTTTCAGTTCTCGGATGAACGGCGCTTTTTCCGGCAGGCCGAAGAGCGGAGGCGATTCCGGGACCTGCTCCGCCAGGCGGTGGCCGAGCAGATCTCGATCGAACAGCTTCTGCGGGGCAAGGAGGAGAGCATCCTCTTCCAGCGAACGACCCCTCTGTTCGAACCGACGGTCTATGTGGAAGACGAACACTCGGATCGCTATACGATCCTGGAAATCATCGCGCCGGACGCTTTGGGTCTCCTCTACCGGATCAGCAGTCAGATCGCCTCGCTGGAATGTGATATCGATCTGGCGCTGATTTCCACCGAAGGCGATAAGGCCGTCGATGTCTTTTATTTGCGCCAGCGCGGCGGTAAACTGTCGGCAGAATTGAAGGAAAGTCTCAAGGACCGCATCGTAGGGGCGATCACCCAGCACTGAATTGGATGTACACGATGAAACTCGTCATGGCGATCGTTCGTCCCAGCAAATCCGAAGACGTCAAGGATGCCCTGGCCAAACAGAGCATTTCCGGATTGACGGTGACGGAGGTGAGGGGACACGGCAGACAGAAGGGGCACACGGCCATCTATCGCGGCAAGGAGTACAGCGTCAGCCTCCTGCCCAAGATCAAGATCGAGCTGGTCGTACCCGACGACATGGTGGACGACGTCATTTGGACGATCATGCAGACCTGCCGCACGGGCGAAATTGGAGACGGCCGGGTCTTCGTCCTGCCGGTTGAACAGGGCTACAACATTCGGACCGGGGAGAGAGACGTCCTCTGACTTGGTTGCCCGCGACTGCTGGGGAAAGGGAGACAGGAGACCGGAGACAGGAGACAGCGTCCCGCCCCCGGTTGCGGGAGGTGAAAGCCGGGAACTCCAGGATCACCGGGGAGTGAGACGCCAACGGCGTCGTTTCATCCGCGAGCTTTGGGCAGTCGCCCAAAGCCGAATACCGACCGAAGGACGCTCCAAGCGCTGAAGGCGCGACTCATCCGCTCTGCGACGCCCACCTGGCCCCCTTCGTTCAACGGGTCGAACAAGCCGGAGTCGTCAATCGAGTCAGGAATGTCAGGCCGGTCTGGACAGGCTTTAACTGTCTCCTGTCTCCGGTCTCCTGTCTCCCGAGTTCAGTACTGCTTCTTGTAGTGTCCTTCTTTGAGCGGCGCGCGTTCGATCCATCCGGTGCCCTTCTTGCCCCGCTCCAGGATCTTCCTGATTATCGAAAGCGGCAGCAGCAGCAGATAAAAGAGCAGCGTCAGAAGGATCGTAGTGTTGATCCGGCCCAGGACTTTGCCCACCGCCAGAAGCACCGTCCGCACTGCGTGCCAGATCTTCTTCATTCGCGGGCACCTCGATCCCTGGTCTGCACACCACCGACACCCGCTATCTCCAGACCTGAGGGCTGCTTCTCTTTCTCGAGCAGAAAGTCCCCGATCACCAGGAGATCCAGTCCCGTCCGCATGAAGCATTGATAAGCCTGTTCGGGAGACTCGATGATCGGTTCTCCCCGGACATTGAAACTCGTATTGAGCAGCACCGGACAGCCCGTTCGACTGCCAAAGCCGCGGAGAAGACGGTAGAAACGCGCATTGTCGTCCGCACTGACGGTCTGGACGCGTGCACTTCCATCGACGTGCGTCACGGCCGGAATCGACCCGTTCCGGTCGTCCCGGACATCGGCTACGAGCAGCATGTAAGGGCTCGGTCGATCCAGCTTGAAATAGTCCGCGACCGATTCCTCCAGGACTGCCGGCGCAAAGGGACGGAACGACTCCCGGTACTTGACTCCCGCGTTGATTCGATCTTTGATGTCAGGTCGGCGGGCATCGGCCAGAATGCTCCGGCTTCCGAGTGCCCGCGGCCCGAATTCCATCCTGCCCTGGAACCAGCCGACAACCGCCCCTCGGTCCAGTGCCTCCACCGTCCTCGCAATCAAGCTGGACTCATCGAGGCGCTCATAGACCGCCCCGTAGCCATCGAGAACCGGTTGGATCTCGTCCGCATCGTAGGACGTACCGAGCAGCGCATTCCAGCGAGAGCCTGTCGTTCCGCCACCCGTACGCCTTTCCTGACCGAGATGAGCGTGTGAGACGGCCAGGGCGGCGCCCAACGCGCCGCCGGCATCGCCGGCCGCCGGCTGGATCCAGAGATCTTCGAAACCCGCCTCTCTCAGCACCTTTCCGTTGGCGACGCAGTTGAGGGCGACACCTCCCGCCATGCAGAGGAACTTCTCCCCGCTTTCGCGGCGAAGGTGGCGGCAGATCCGCAAGACGACGTCCTCGGTGACCTTCTGGATGGAGGCTGCGATGTCTTTGTGCTTGTCGGTCAAAGGACTGCCCGGCCGACGCGGGGGACCGCCGAACAGTTCGTGGAATCTTCGCGAAGTCATCCGCAGCCCGGTTTCATAGGAGAAGTAGCGGGTGTCGAGTCGAAACGAACCATCGTCTCCGACGTGAATCAGGTGGTCTCGAATCAGACCTTCGTAGCGGGGCTCGCCATAGGGAGCGAGGCCCATCACTTTGTATTCACCGGAGTTGACTCGGAAGCCCAGATAGTACGTGAACGCCGTGTAGAGCAGACCCAGGGAATGGGGGAATCGCACCTCCGAGATGAGCTCTATCCGTGTCCCCTGCCCGCGTCCCAGCGACGTCGTGGTCCACTCGCCGACGCCGTCGAGCGTGAGCACCGCCGCCGACTGAAAGGGGGATGGGAAGAAAGCGGAAGCGGCGTGAGACTCGTGGTGATCCGCGAACAGGATCGGTCCATCGAAACCGAGCTCGCGCCGGATCAACTCCTTGATCCAGAGTTTCTCTTTGAACCAGACGGGCATCGCCTTCAGGTAGGACGCCAACCCGCGCGGACAATTCCGGACGTACGTGTCGAGGAGCCGCTCCAGCTTCATGAACGGTTTCTCATAGAAGACGACGCCGTCGAGCTCGTCGATGGCACAACCGCCCATTCGGAGCGCAGCCTCGACCGCGCGGCTGGGAAACGAACTGTCGTGCTTCAGTCGGCTGAAGCGCTCTTCCTGCAACGCCGCCACGACCTGACCGTTCTCGACCAGACAGGCCGCACTGTCATGATAGAAGGCGGATATTCCTAGGACTCGGGCCATGACACTCCTGCGTTACCGCTCGACGGGCGGGGCGGAATCCGAAACGGAATCGAGGATACCTGGACCTGCCTGCTCGAACAGGGCGTCCCCGACGACCTTGTTTCCCTGCCCCGTCATGTGCGCGAAATCGTAATAGAGATCGGTCCCTCCGCCATTGCCGATGGGCGTCGTGAAGTCGATGTAGGGAAGACCCAACTCGGCCGCCCGGGCAACACCCCGCTTCATGAGATCGGTGGCGAACTCCTTCCGCTTGCCCCCATGCGGCTCGAACATATATCGCGAAGGCATGATCAGCACGCGGAACGGTACGTGACGTTGTTCGCACAGTTCCTGCAGACCTTTCAGTGCCCCGAAGGCCTTCCTCCATCCGCCGGCCAGCCGTGCGTTGTCGAGTTCGTACTTATCGAACCCGAGATTGTAGTACGTCACTCCGTCGCGCTTCTCGTGAGCGAAAGGTTCGGTCGGAGCAATACGAAACATCAGGGTCAGCCATCGTCGCAGGAGGTCTGTGTAAAGGTAAGTCTTCTCATAGAAGTGGTCGTCGGTCGCGCAGGTGGCGAGCATGTTGCCGTCCCACCCCACCACGTAACGACCGCCCACGACTCGCGCGGGAACATCGGGATTTGCCGGATCCGTTGCCCAGTAGAGCATGGCCTCGTTGGTGACGACCGTGCACATCTCGATGTCGACGATCATCATGTCGAACTGGAGATCCCGCCCTTCGTGGGTCATGTAGACGTAGTAGCCGGACGGACTGTACCCCTGACCGGAGGCATTGATGACGTGAAATTCGACGGGCGCCCCCTGTGCATTGAGATGCCTCTGAAGAACCTTGGTGTAGTGCTCCGAGGCGGGAATGCCGAGACCGAAACCGATGGAGTCGCCCAGCGACAGAATCCGGAATTTTCCAGGGGGTTCCGCCGCCGTCATGTCCGGCTCATCACGGAAACCGAAATTGTTGGTCTTGAACGGGACCTTCCAGAAGACACCTTGATAGTGAGGTTTGATCTTGGTGGGGAGGTAAGGGCGTTCATAGACGTGGTCGCGCCGCTCGTCGGACGAACTGAGTACGCTATGGCGGATGAGGAGTTCGGCAGCTACCAGAACCACTGTGAAGATCAGCACGAACAGGCAGACGCTGAGCAGGTACAGTTTGAGTTTCTTCTTCATGCCTCTCTCTGTGCAATGACCGTGAAGAATCCACCTTCCCGGTCTCCGGTGAACGTTTGCGCCAACTCGATCAAAGTCCGCTCCAGGGGCCGCCCCGCAGGTTCCGGCTCGAACAGCCTTTCATCCAGAGTAAAGCCGCTGTGAAATCGAGTCTTCGGAATGGATTTAATCAAACGGAGACCGTTGGGTTCGAGCCATCGGAGCACTTCACCGACGGTGTACTTTTTTTCGTGTGGATGCAGGTATTGATCGGCATACCAGGAGGAACGGCGGGCCTTCCCAAGACCTTCCCTGCGGAGCCGCGGGTCGAGGAAGAGCATCCGCCCGCCCGACAAACGAAAAATCACGCGGCGAAAATCCGTGGCCAGACGCCCATAGCGGTGGTAGAGCCCGATGATCAGATAGCCGCCGGGCTTGACCAATCCGGACAGAGTCTGAAATCCCAGGTAAGTATCTGACGTACTGTGGAGTACTCCATTGCTGATCACGACATCAAAGGACCCGAGCGGGAAAGCCGGACGAAACAGGTTCATCTGCAGAAAATGAACGTAGCGTAGACCGTTCCTCCTCCGAAACCCGTTGGCAAGACGCAGAGAATTCAAGCAGACATCCGTGCCGAACACCGCTCGGCGGGCGATCCCGAGGAAATTGGAGAGCTGGCCGGTCCCGCAGCCGCATTCCAGGATGCGAATTCCGAACGGAAGCTGTTCATCCAGCAATCTCGCGAAGACACCACGGCGCGCCTTTTCCAAAAGAGCGCCTACATTATCGGTCTCCTCGTAATTGGGGAAAGGGTTCTTCTCATAGAACTGCCGGACGAGATCGGTGACATCCCGATCGAACATGCCGGGATCATTGGGAGCGAACAGCAACGGGATGTCATCTTCGAACGCAAAGGTCCGGCTGCAGGCACGGCAGCGCAACACGCCCTCGTGCAGGTGCATCGGCCCTCGACAGTAGGAACAGGCAAGCAGATGGAGATAGGGAATCTGAGGAGCCCCTGACATCGTCCGGTTGACATTCACGTCAACCCGACCGGTGGGTTCTTCCTGGCTGGTTCTCGTCTCCCCAGGCATTGTTTGCTCGGTCCCTTGAAACCTTTCCACCGGCAGGAGGGCAGATCGGGCTGCTTCAGTTGCTCCTAGGATCAGAAGATCGCATAAATGAACGGGGCCACAGCGGAAGATTCGGAGAAGACGAGCAGGACCCCGATGAACAAGAGAAACAGTGTGATCGGGACCATCCACCAAAGTTTTCTCGCCCAAAGGAACTCAAAGAGTTCTCCGACGATCTCCATCTTCGCCATGCGGTAAGGGTAGCAAAAAAGCGGAATCTCGAACAATTGGCACGGACCCGGCACGGACGACCACGGACTCACACGGACTCACACGGACGGCCATGAGGAGGCGCAGGTTACGGCAGGCTATCTGCACAAGCACCTTGGCTTTCTGTCCGATCTTGCTGCCACCTTGGCCTGCTCCGCGACTTAGAAGGTGGGCCGGAGGCCTCCTGAAGACTCGAACCACTGATCCGTGATCGTCCGTGTCCGTCAGCATGAGTCCGTGTCCGTCCGTGCCCCCTGGAAACTCGCTGCGAGAAACCGGAAACTTGTAGGATGATCCGTACCATCCGGGCTGTCTTGTTCGATTTCGACGGTACGCTGACCGAACCCGGTGATCTCGATTTCGACCGGTTTCGGAAGCAGATCGGCTGTCCGAGCGGGACCCCGGTTCTGGAGTTCCTGGTCGGGATTCCCGAACCGCGCCGATCCGCCGTCGAGAGGGAGCTGGACGAGTTCGAGACGGAAGCGGCACAGCGGGCCCGGGTCAATCCCGGTGCGGAGGACTTGATCCGTTTTCTTCGACGCGTGGACATCCCCTGCGCGATCCTCAGCCGGAACAGCCGGAGATCGGTCGACGCCGCGCTGAGCCTCCTCCCCTTCCCGCCCGACACCTTCCGGCTGATCCTGACTCGGGATGATCGGATCCCTCTCAAGCCCGATCCGGATTCGGTGCGGACGGCCGCCGCGAGGCTGGGGTTGGAACCCTCCGAGCTTCTGTGCGTCGGTGATTTCGTTTTCGACATTCGGGCAGGGCGCGGTGCCGGAGCTCCGACCGTGCTGTTGACAAACGGCCGGACCGCACCTGACTGGGCGGAGGAGGCAGACCTCGTCGTGGCTTCGTTGGCGGAGCTCAGGGGTGTCATCGAGCTCCATCGTCCCCTGGCCCCGGGAAAGCTGCCCAACTCGCTCCTCGGGCCGATGCTCTCCGAATTCCGAAAGGCGACCTCGGGACTGCTCTTCGGCCCCGGGGTGGGAAGAGACGCCGCCGTCGTGCAGGGACCGACCGTCGATTCGGTCGTGGTCCTGAAGTCCGATCCCGTGACCTTCACGTCGCAGCTTGCCGCTCATTACGCGGTCGCCGTCAACTGCAATGACATCGCCGCTGCCGGAGGTACACCCCGCTGGCTTCTGGCCTCCCTGCTCCTCCCGATCGGGACGACGGCCGCTGCTGTCGAGGTTCTACTCACCGAACTGGGAGCGGCATGCCGCCGTTTCGGGGTCGTCCTGTGCGGAGGTCATACGGAGGTCACCGATGCCGTCACACGACCGGTCATCTCCGCACATGCCGTCGGCTTCGCCCGCTCCGAAGAGTGGGTCGGCCGTGACGAGGTTCGAGAGGGCGATCGGATCATCGTTACGAAATGGGCCGGGCTCGAGGGAACGTCCATCCTGGCGCGGGAGTTCCCGGCCTCGTTGCTGGCCGCCGGGCTGTCCGAAAAGCAGATGGAGCGTTCGAGGAACCTGATCTTCGATCCCGGCATCGGCATTGTCGAGGAAGCCCGTGTCGCTCTGAAATCCCCGGGTCTGACCGCTCTTCATGACGTGACCGAGGGTGGTATTGCGACCGCGCTGCGGGAGCTCGCCCAGGATTGCGGGTGTCGATTCAGCGTGGATCCGGCCAGAATCCCGGTGCTGCCGGAGACCCAGCACATCTGCCGCCATCTCGGCATTGACCCTCTGGGTCTGATCGGCTCGGGCAGCCTGTTGATCCTGGTTCGCCCGACCAGCGCGGGAGCGTTGGTCCGAGTGATCGAAGAGGCTGGAATCCCGGCGGCCGAGATCGGCAGAGTCGAGGCAGGGACCGGGTTGGTGGACGGCGATGGAGAAGAGTGGAAGGAATTCGACGTCGACGAGCTCGCCCGTGTCTACCCAAAGCTCGCGGAGTAAATCGCACTTCCCAGATCCTCACTGCGAGGTCCCTTTGTACGGGTTGACCGGCTCCCAGACGAGTCGCACCCTGGCCCGGCCGACTGCACACGTGGTCTGCATCTTGCCCCGAAAGATCTGATCCCAGTCGGGAGGCGTCTCGAAGCCGGTGAAGAAGACCGTGTAGACATTTCGCTCCTCCGGGACCAGACCGAGGGGTGTCCGGATGTCCGCAGCCCAGGTACCGTCGGCACCCGACATCTTCAGCGATCTGCCGGGGTGCCAGTTCAATCCATCACTGGAAAAGCTGTAGCCGATGGCTCCTTCGGGCTGGTTGTCATAGACAGCCAGAAACGTCCCCGACCGATCATGCAGCACGATCGGATTCTCGATGAACACTTTCTCAATGGGGACAGGGTTCAGCTCGGCACGTCGCTTCCAGGGTCCCGCCAGGGCGGGCGCCGCAGCCAGTCCGACCAGCCAGGAGCGAATCGGTCGAGTCTCGCTGTGCGCGCTTCCGTAGAGGGCATACCAGCTTTCCCCGACTCGGTACGGGAAAAAAGAATCGGTCCCCTGCAACCCCTCCCAGGGCTCGGATTCGTCGTCCGGCTGGAGAACCACGCCGACATCCCGATAAGGCCCGCCGATGCCCCCGTGCCCCGGTGTCTCGGAGACCGCCCGCCAGATCCGTCCCTGCTGGTTGACCCGGAATTGCGCGTCCGTGTTCGGAGCGGCCCGGTAGGCGACGTAAAACAGATTCCAGACATCCTGATCAGGGTCGAAGACCGGGAGCGGAGACCAGAGTGCAGCTCTCGGGTCGGTGCCGTCGTCGTTTCCGGACGATTCGAAAAGCGTCGCGTTGCGATGCCACTGCAGGCCGTCCGGGCTGGTCCAATGGGCCAGCCTCATCTTGACCCAGACCGGATCGCCCGCCATTTCGGATGTGAACAAATGATAGCCGTCCTCGAGCTTTACGACCCGGCCTCCTTCGAAGCCGTACCGATTACCCTGAGCGTCCGGTGTGCGTACGCTGAGGACCGGAGCCGGATCGGAGTCGATGAGAACCAACCGCGGTGCCACCTCATTCGGCCGACTACAGGCCGCCGCGCTCAGCAACCAGACCGCCACACCGGTCCAGATCATCTCCTGCTTCAAATCAACCATCTCTCAAGCTTAGGCCAGAAACGGGCGCCTGGAAAAGAAGCCCACGGTCGCCCGTGCCGCGATCGGCGAGACAAAGACGGGACGAATCGTCGATAATGTTGCTGCTGTGAAATCTGTCCGACCGGCGGCCGCTTCCTTCACTGGGTGGATCGGACGTCACTCATCTGATCTGATCGTGGCCCCCATGCTCGTTCTCGTGCTGGTCGTTTTCCACTGGGCATTCCTGGAGGAAATGGACGTCCTGGCCTTCGACTTCGCACTTCGATTGCGAGGAACGCAGAAACCCGATCCGCGGATCGAGATTGTCGCCATCGATGACGGGAGCCTGGCCTCGGTGGGTCCCTGGCCGTGGCCCCCCGCGAAGATTTCTCGGCTGCTTGCCGTCATCGACGACGCAAATCCCGCCGTCGTGGGCGTCGATTTGCTGCTCTCCCGGCCGACCAGCGAGTACCCTTTTCTCCGGCAGGCACGGAAGATGGTTCTGGGAAGCGCCTTGGGGTTCCGGCCGACCCCCGAAGGACGCGCGCTCGTCTGGCAGGAGCCGATCCTGGACGCCGCCTCTCGCGGGGTTTCTTTTGGACACATCCATGCCGGAAAGGATGCGGACGGGGTCTGCCGTTCGGTTCCTCTGCAGGTCTCGCACGGGGGCCGTTCACGTTGGGCGTTCTCGGTGGAGCTGGCCCGCGTCTTCCTGGGGGTCGATCCCGACCAGATTCGGTTCGACGGCCCCCGACTCCGGATCGGGGATCGTCTGTCCATCCCCCGTCTCTCCACCTCGATCGACCGAGCCGTCGACTCGTTGGGCGTTTTGCCACGCATCAGTCACGATCATCTGCTGATCAACAGCCGCGGCCCCATGGGAACCTTCCCCTACGTTCCGGCGTCTCGAGTCCTTTCCGAGGACCCTGCGGCGCTCGATCAACTCCGGGGAAAGATCGTCCTGGTCGGCGCTACTTCCTACTCGCTGGGGGACCACCTTTCGACTGCGTTTTCGGGACCCAGCGAAACACCGGGAATCGAAATCCACGCAAACGCGCTCGACACGATTCTGAATCGGCGCTTTCTGGGAGCCCTCACGGAACCCTGGACAACGGTGCTGCTGGTCTCGCTGAGCCTGGGACTCTGGTGTCTCTTTGCCGCCTGGCCCCGTTCGAGAACACTTCCAGCATTCATCCTGCTGGTGGCGGGCTCGGTGGTCTTTCCACTCGGCGCATTTCTTTTCGCCGACTTCTGGATTCCGTTGGTCTCGACCGGTTTCTCCGTCCTCCTGGCGGGAGCGACGAGCCAGTTCCTCCACTATTCGCGGTTGAACCGACAGCTCAACCGCCGATACCGCGATCTTTCGCGACTGCTTGTCGATTCGCGCGCCGGCGCCGACCTTGCCCCCGCCGATGCTGCCTACCGGCGTCACAGCCTGGAATGGAAACTCCGGCTGCTGGGTGAGGCATCGGAGGCCGCTCTGCAATTCTCCCGGGAACGCGCCGAGATGACCTCCTTCGTCAGTCACGAGCTCAAGACGCCGCTAACCTCCATCCAGGGTTTCGCCGAACTGCTGGAGGCACCCGAACGACTCGCCCCTGAAGACCGGCTCGACGCAGCCCGATTGATCCGGGAGGAAACCGCGCGCCTCGCCCAAATGGTGACGGACTACCTGCAGCTGTCCCGACTCGAAAACCAGGCTGTCCCTTTGCATCGAGTGGAAGCCAATTTGTCCGGGATTCTTGCACGAGCGGGTATCCTCGTGGAGAAGGAATACCGCAACCGGTCTATCCGGCTGGTCGGACTGGACCGGCTGCCGACGGTCTCGGCCTCGGTCGACCGTGATCTGCTGACGCAACTCTTCTTGAACCTCCTCGCCAATGCCGCCAAGTTCAGCGCGGCGGGAACCGAAGTCCGTGTTCGTCTCACCCGCAGAGACAGCGTCTCGATCGTCGAAATCACCGATCAGGGGCGAGGGATTCCGGAGGACGAGATCGGTCGTGTCTTTGACAAGTTCTATCGAGGGAGTGCAGATTTGGACGGAACCGTACCGGGTTCTGGTCTGGGACTTGCATTCGTCAAGGCAGTGGCGCAACAACACGGAGGTTCGGTGGCGGTGACGAGCCGGCCGGGGGTCGGTTCAACATTCAAAGTGATGCTTCCCTGCCGTCCCTCGGAGACCGCGGAAGCGACGTCATGAATGCGAAGATCCTGGTCGTTGAAGATGATCCCGCCACCTCGCGGATGGTCGCGATGGCGCTGAAATCCGCCGGTTATGAAGTCGAAGCTGCACGCAGCTGCCAGGCGGCCCGTCATGCGATGCAGCGCGACCCTTTCGATCTTCTGCTTTGCGATCTTTATCTGCCGGACGGGACCGGACTGGATCTGCTCCGGGAACACCACGTCAACGAGGGCGCAGCCCCCGTAGTGATGTTCACGGCTCAGGGCAGCGTCGAGACGGCCGTGGAGGCCATCCGCGAGGGCGCTTTCGACTACCTCGCCAAACCGTTCAAGATCCAGGATCTCCTCTCACTCGTGGACCGGGCCCTCGAGGCTTCCCGGCAAGGCGAAGGATCCGACGAGGAAAGCGTCCGATCAGACTCACGAGAGAGCATCCTGATCGGCAACAGCCCTCCCATGGTCGAGCTGTACAAGAAGATCGCTCTGGCGGCACGAAGCGACTCCCCCGTGCTGGTGACCGGCGAGACCGGGACGGGGAAAGAACTGGTCGCCCGGAGTCTTCATCAATTCAGTCACCGTCGCGACCGGCCTTTCGTCCCGGTCAATTGCGGTGCGCTGACGGAGACCCTTCTCGAATCGGAGCTGTTCGGCCATGAGCGCGGCTCGTTTACCGGTGCCGTCGCTTCCCGCAAGGGGCTGTTCGAACAGGCTCAGGGGGGAACGCTCTTTCTCGATGAAATCAGCGAGACGAGTCCGGGCTTTCAAGTCCGGCTCCTCAGAGCACTGCAGGAGGGAGAAATCCGGCCCGTCGGCGGTCATCACGTTATTCAGGTCGATGTCCGGGTCGTCGCCGCGAGCAACCGAGACCTTCAAGAGCTCCTGGAGCTGGGTAAGTTTCGCAAGGATCTCTTCTATCGCCTGAGCGTCGTCCATTTGGAGGTCCCGCCCCTCCGAGAGCGGTCCGACGATATTCCGCAGTTGGCCAATCACTTCCTCCAGCAGAGTTCGGAGCGAACAGGCCGGCAGCTGCGGATCAGCCCGGAAGCCCTCCAGGCCCTCATGGAGTACGACTGGCCGGGCAACGTGCGGGAGTTGGAGAACGTGATCGAGCGCGTCGCCGTGCTGAAAACGGACCTCAAGATCGGAGCCGAGGATCTGGCTTTCCTGCAGCCTGCCCAAGAACCGGACGACCTTTCGCTGAATGAGTTGGGGCTCGTGGAGCGCGAGAAGATCGTCGAGGTGCTGCGCGAATGCAGCGGAAACAAGGCGGAAGCCGCACGACGACTGGGAATTGAGCGAAAATCACTCTATCGTAAAGCGAAACGGCTGGGGATCGACCTGGAAAAGGTGAGTTGACGGGTTCGTTTGACCCGCCGGTGTGTCACGGTGACACACCGGACAGCCCTTCGGCGTCCGAGTGAAGGGCCGAAAGGCGCGCCAGCGCGGCGTTCGAACTTTTCTGCGACTGGCACGTGCATTGCTGGGGTTACAGGGAGGACGGAAGTATGCGAATTGCCCAACCTCTGGTTACGACGTGGTTGTCGATCATGCTGCTTGGGGCTGTCGCCCAGTCCGCTCCGGGCGATTCGGCTCGCGGCAGGGACATCCATTTCCGAGGTCCGCTGTTCGTGCTTTCCCGCGACACCTCCGGACACACGGTTCAGCTGACGATCGGCGTCAACAACGGTCAGGTGGATGTGCAGGTCAACTCCTGGACAGAGGTCATCATCGGCCGTGGATTCACCGCCGACCGGAGCCGCCTGCGCCTCGGAGACTTCGTGGAGGTCTCCGGTTTCTTCACCGCCTCCGGAGCGATCGTGGCCCAGCGAATCCACGTTGAGAATCGCGACGTGATGGAACTGCAGGGGCAAATCGAAGCGGTCAACGGCAATCTGATCCAGATCGATGGTCTCGATTTCCTTGTCTACGAGGACTCGGTCATCCGGTCTTCCAACGGTCCTGTAGCCGCCGGTGCGGCTCTGTCGGTCGGCGAGCAGGTTCGCGTGCGTGCCGGTGAGGACGGTGGTGCCTGGAGACTCTATGAGCTGGAAGTGGGCCCGCGGACGGTCGATTCCGAGCCGCTTCGACTCGAAGGAATCTTCATGGGTTTCTATGACTATGGAAACGGCGTGACCAACAAGAACCTCCTCATGGTCGACGTCGGCATCCGCAGTGGAGGTCAGCCCGTGAACACGCCGGTCGCCTGCAATCAGGACACGGTCGTCGAAGGTGAGCTTCGCCCCGGCCGTCTGGTTCAGATCGAGTGGATGTTTTCGCGCTCGCCCGGCAACCAGCTACTGCCTGTGGCCAGTCACATCGTCGTGGATTCCAACGACAACAACAACGTCTTCGACGACTCGGCCGGCGACGGGAGTCCCGTGGAATGTGAACTCAAAGGGACCGTCCAGGGCCTGGGGCCGGGACAGGGCGGCCATCTGCAATTCTACATTCAGGAGACCTTGGTACGCCTGAACGCGCAGACCCAGCTGCGGTTCCAAAACGGGAATCCCGCGGACGTATCGCTTCTGGCGGACGGACTCGAGGTCGAAGTGACGGGCACGCGGCTTCAGGACCGGACGATCCAGGCAAATCAGATCGAGATCCGGCAGAGAGACAGCGAGAGCGACGGCGTCAGCGGTGATTCCAACGACACGCCCGGCTCCGACTCCGGGGGCGACACGGGTTCCGACACGGGTACGCCGGGTGAGCAGGAGCCGGATCCGGGAAGTGGATCCGGTGACGTCGGGACGACCCCGCCGGAAGGAAGTGGCGGCGACGGAGGGAGTGTCGACAATGGTGGCGGTCCGAACCCGGGCGACAACACCGGCGAAACCGAACCCGCAACCCGGGAGATCAGCGGCGCCATCACCGAATTGCACCAACGGGAGGACGAAACGGTCGATCGGATCACCGTGAACTCGGTCATCATCGAAGTCACGGCGCAAACGGTGATCGAAGACGAGAAATCGAACGAAATGAGCAGCTCGGCTCTGAGGGTGGGGCAGACCGTAGAGGTCGAGGCAGTCGAGCGTACTGACGGAACGGTATTCGCCAGAAGGATCGTGATCGAAGAGTGATCTACAGGCCTCCCCCAAGGGGGGCGCCCGGCTTCGTCGGTTCGGAGCCGGGCGCCCCGCTCCACGCTTGTGGGAGTCGGGGGGGCGGTGGAAAATGGAGTTGCTGGACCAAATCCGATGATCGGTCGAGGGGGAACGTCGGGGAGCACGCCCTTTCTTAGGAGGGTCTGGTGTGCTCTCTCCATGACTGTGGTCTTTCTGCCTCTCCTGCAGGGGGCTCAGGTCCGCCACGTCAGTCTGTCGGTGGGTGAAGCGGAAGTGCTCGAGGTCCAGGGACGAGTCGAATGTGTCCGCCTCAACCAGCCTGTCAGCACCAGCGCCGGTCTTTTTCCCGGGGATGTGGTCACCGCGGGGGATCGGCTCCGCTCCGCAGCCGACGGATCAGCCGTCCTGGGTCTCGTCGACGGAAGCTCCATCGAGTTGCTGCCCAACACGGAGCTCGAAATCCTCGACTTCAAGGGCGGGATTCGGGAGTTGTTCCGCATCTGGCTCGGCAAGGTCAGAATCAAGATTCGCAAGCTGGTCGGGGCTCCGAACCCCTATCAGATGCAGTCGCCCATAGCCACCATCGGTGTTCGAGGGACCGAGTTCGCGATTCAGGTCCAGCGGAACTCGGTGACGACAGTACGGGTCTTCGAAGGACTGGTGTCGGTCCGCAGCACTCAAGTCAAGGCCCAGGAGGTTCTCGTCGGCCCCGGACACGAAGTCACCATCTATCCGCTGCGACCCCCGGATCCACCGGTGACTTTCGAGCAGGTCGTCGCCGAGAATTTCAGCCGCGAATCTTCGGTAGACCAGCCGCTTCTCGACAGATTCTCGGCCTTTCCCGATCCGCATCTCGATCTCGTGGAAAATCCGGCCTACGCCTCGATGATCGTGCGCCCTTCGGGGCGATTCTATCTCTACCCTGCCCGCTCTCAATCCTTTACCAGCCCGGAAGTTTCGCTCTTCAACCCCCTCGGCAGGTTCCTGGACCTGAACGAGCTCTTTGCCACCGACGAGCGCCGGCTGCAGGGGGTGTCGAGCCGCATTTCTTAT
>JARRKC010000021.1:0-47372 GCA_037388505.1 Acidobacteriota bacterium
ACGCGTCCTCCGGGCCACCCGTTCTCTCGGCCACCCGTTCTCCCGGCCAGCCGAATGTTCCCCGTAACTGCAGCGCTTGGACGGTTTGCCGGACTTGCGGGGCAGATTCCGGGCTCACTCGGCTGCGGCGCGTCGTTTGCGATGGATTAGATAGAGATTCCGAACGTAGATGATACCGTTGAAGAGATAGCTCAGGATGAAGACGGGATCCCGCCGAACCAGCGCATAGGAAAGAAGCAGCAGGCTTCCTATGATGCTCAGATACCAGAAAGATACCGGTATGACACTCTCCTTCCGCCTCTCCGACTCGATCCACTGGACGATGAAGCGCGAGGAAAAGACGACGAGACCTAGAAAACCGACGACATGCCAGAATTGGATTCCGTGAGCAAAGATTTCGTTGAACTGGTTCATTGGAACTCCTAGCCGGGATTCGCCGGCATGACTCGATAAACCCGAAAGACCTCGAGAGGGCTTCGAATGTCGAAACGATAGGGAATGCGACGGCGAATCGTGGCATAGAATCCGGCTCCAGCCTCGACATTCATGGTTCGAATGGGCAGGCCGGTCCGATACTCGAAACTGTTCACGAGTTCGAGTCGCAATCTGAGATCGGGATTCGCGCTCATTACGTCCCCGACGTGGACCTTCTCGGGCCAGATCAGGACGTCGCCCGTTGTCGGGTAGGGCCCGTCCCGATTCATCATTCGAAACCCAGCCCGACCGGCGTAAAACTGCCACCCCCAGTGACCGACGAACCATACTGTCTTGGGTTGGCCCTGGAACATCTCCACGGCCCGCCGGGCGAACCGGCGATAGGAATCGGCGTACTGATAGTCGGATACATTAACGGCCAGCGCCACGACACCCTGCAGACAAAGGAGCCCAGCAGCCAGAGTGCGGACCGTGCGCCAGTGCTGCGGACTTCGTTCGAACCAGCGGAAGAGGAGAATCAAAAGCGGCACCAACGCGACCAGAAGGTGACGCACGGCCTGAAAGGGAACGAAGAAGACACTGAACAGCAGGTGGGCGGAAAACCAGGTTCCCAGAAAGATCGTTACGATGGAGAAGCGCTCTTCGACGACCGCCCGGGCCGCGCCGACGATCAGGACCAGGCCGAGGAAAAGCCAAAGCTGGAATTGAAGGTCGAGATTCGAGGCATAGAATTGGTACGCCCACGCTCCCAGAGCGACCGCAAGAATCACCGTGACCGGCAGCACCCTCCAACGCCGCGTGGCGCCGGCCATGTAGAGGATGACAGGTTGCAGGAGCAGGGCCGATCCGAGGATCGTCAAACCCCCGAACCACTTGTCTTCCCAAAGGATATTGGAGTCGTTGCTCCGTTCGAGCAGCAGATAAAGGGGATGCACTTGACCGTACAAGAACTCCGTTTGTACACACCAGACCGCCACGATCAACACCGGAATGGCCAGCCAGAAGACGTCTCTCGGTTTGCGGCGTAACAGAGCATAGAGAGCGATCACAGGCAGCACGACACCGATGGAGTATTTGGCGAGAATCGACAGGCCCAGCAGAAGACCCCCAAGTGCACAGCGACGGGCAGAGTCGTCGTCGGTTCCCCCGATGAACAATGCCATCCCGGCGACGGCCAGGCCAGCCGCAGGCACATCGCGCATCAGGTTTCCGGAGACGAGAAACGGCGCCGAAAACACGAGGAACAGGACCGGCAGCCAGGGATGCGCAAGGAATCGCCTCGCAAGCGAAAAGGCTCCCCACGCAAACAACAGATAGAAAGGTACGACAGCCAGGTGTAGCGGGATCTCCCTTTCGCCGAAAGTCGCCGCCACGGGAGCCAGCCAATAGCTGACCAGCGGTGGATTCGTTGTCGCCCGCCAGATCGGCATCAGGTGTCCGAACCAATCGATCTCGGTACCGAATGGATCGGTCGGGGTCTCGAGGATCCGCTGCGTGATGTGCAAGACGAACGTGTCGTCGATATGAACCGGCTTGGCGACGAACGGCAGAGTCACACCAAGCACGATCAGTATCAAGAGCAGCATGGGGCGCCGGAGCATGAGACCTTTACTTTAGCTGAAACCTCCGGTTGCGGACAAAGCCCACCGCGGCGTTCCACGAGATTTCAGACAGTTCCGGTAAGATGGTTAGTCGTGCGGGGCCTTTTCGACAACGAGTCGGGTGCCCCGGAGAAGGAAGCATGAGTCAAGCGGCACCTCGATATACGGAAGACGATGTTCGAAGCCTCGACTGGCGCGAGCACATTCGCACCCGACCGGGAATGTATATCGGCAAGCTCGGAGACGGCTCTCATCCCGACGATGGGGTCTATGTCCTGCTGAAAGAGGTCATCGACAATTCGGTCGACGAATTCCTCATGGGTGCCGGACGGAAGATCGAGGTCGGCGTCGAGGGCAGGACAGTCACTATCCGGGACTACGGTCGCGGGATCCCCCTCGGCAAGCTCATCGACTGCGTCTCCCGGATCAACACCGGCGCCAAATACGATGAGGGCGCCTTCTACCGTTCCGTCGGCCTCAACGGCGTCGGCACCAAGGCCGTCAATGCCCTGGCAGAGTACTTTCGTGTCGAATCCTTTCGTGACGGCAAGGTCAAGAAGGCCGAATTCCGCCGGGGTCTCCTGACCAGGGAATACCCTCTCGAAACCTCGAGGGAGAAGCCCGGAACCCTCATCGAGTTCATCCCCGATGAGGAGATCTTCAAGCAGTATCACTTCGAGCCGCGTTTCATCGAAGAACGGCTGTGGCGGTATGCCTACCTCAATCGGGGCCTCAAGCTCCACTACAACGGGCAGGTTCTGTTCAGCGAGAACGGACTCCGCGACCTCCTCGAGAACGAGGTGGGAGAGAGTGCCCGCTATCCGCTCATCTTCATCGAGAGTCCGGATATTGAGTACGCCCTAAGCCACACCGATTCGTACGGCGAGAGCTATCTCTCCTTCGTCAACGGTCAATACACGATCGATGGCGGTACCCATCAGTCCGCCTTCCGGGAGGGCATTTTCAAGGCGTTCAAAGAGTTCTTCAACTCAGACATCGATGCCTCCGATGCCCGCGGCGGCTTCGTCGGAGCGGTTCTGGTCCGGATTCACGAACCGGTTTTCGAATCCCAGACGAAGACGAAACTCGGAAGCACCCAGGTCTCCAAGGAGGGTCCGAGCATTCGCTCCTGGGTCGTCGACTTCGTCCGCGACACGCTGGTCAAATACCTTCATAAGAACCCTGAGGTTTCCAAGTCTATCCTTGCGAAGATCAAGCAGAATGAGCGCGAGCGCAAGGACCTCGCGGGCATCAAGAAGCTCGCTCGAGAAAGGCAGAGAAAGGCCAACGTCCACAATCGCAAGCTCCGGGATTCGAAGGTGCATTTCACCGACACCGCCCACAAGCGGGCAGCCGAGACGCAGCTCTTCATCACGGAGGGAGACAGTGCGTCCGGCAGCCTGACCAAAGCCCGGGATGTCGCGACCCAGGCCGTCTTCGCGCTCAAAGGTAAGCCGCTGAACTGCTTCGGTCTGTCCAAGAAGATCGTCTACCAGAACGAGGAACTCAACCTCCTGCAACATGCTCTCGGTATCGAGGAGGATCTCGAGAATCTTCGCTACAACCATGTCGTCCTGGCCACGGATGCCGACGTCGACGGCATGCACATCCGGCTGCTTCTGCTCACGTTCTTTCTGCAATTCTTCCCCGAGCTGGCGCGAAAGGGGCACCTGCAAATCCTCGAGACGCCGCTGTTCCGCGTCCGCAACAAGAAACGCACGATCTACTGCTACGACGAGCGAGAGAAAGTGGAGGCGGTCAAGGAACTCGGCGGCAAGGCGGAGATCACTCGCTTCAAGGGCCTCGGGGAGATCTCTCCCGACGAGTTCGGCGCATTCATCGGTGAGGACATCCGCCTCGAACCGGTCGTCCTGCCCAAGGGCATGAAGGTACGGGACGTTCTCAATTACTACATGGGCAAGAACACACCACAGCGACGAGACTTCATTACCGACAACCTCATCCTCGAGCCGGTGGATTTCGTCGAGAGCCAAACCGCATGAGCGACGATCCAACCAAGCCGGGGGATTTCACTCCACAGGACAGCGACAACGAAGGCGTCGAGGAGACCTTCCGGGATTACTTCCTGCAGTATGCCTCCTACGTCATCACCGAGCGGGCCATCCCGGACATCGACGACGGCCTGAAGCCGGTGCAGAGGCGGATCCTGCATTCCCTTTGGGAGAACGAGGACGGTCGTTACAGCAAGGTCGCCAACCTGGTCGGCCACTGCATGAAGTACCACCCTCACGGCGACGCCTCCATCTATTCGGCCTTGGTCGGTCTCGGTCAGAAGGGACTGCTGATCGACACCCAGGGAAACTGGGGGGACCCGGTCACGAATGACCCGCCGGCCGCCGCCCGCTACATCGAAGCGCGGCTGACGGCATTTGCGAAAGAGGTCGTCTTCGCCCCTCATCTCACGCACTACAAGCTCTCCTATGACGGGCGCAGCAAAGAACCGGTCGCCCTGCCCGTTCGATTCCCCTTGCTGTTGGCTTTGGGCGCCGAGGGCATCGCCGTTGGACTGACGACCCGCATTCTGCCCCACAATTTCATCGAATTGCTGGAGGCCGAGAAAGCTTGGCTGAAGGGAGAGGAATTCCATCTCTTCCCCGACTTCCCGACCGGCGGGCTCATGGACGTCAAGGACTACCAGGACGGCGCTGCCGGGTCGCGCGTCAAGGTTCGGGCCGTGCTCGAGCGGGACAAGGGCAAGAGCATCACCATCCGCCAAATCCCCTACGGAACCACGACCGAGTCGCTGATCGACTCCATCGTCAAGGCGGGTGAAAAGGGGAAAATCAAGGTCGCGAACATCCAGGACAACTCGGCGGCCGAGGTCGAGGTCGTGGTCACCTTCCAGCGCGGCGTCGACATGGACAAGGCAGAGGACGCGCTCTATGCCTTTTCGGACTGCGAGGTCTCTCTCAGCTCCAACTGCATGGTCATCAAGGGCGGGCACCCGGTCGGGATGAACGTCTCCGACATCCTGGTCGACAATGCCACCCGTACCCGGGAGCTCCTGAGACGGGATCTGCAGAACCGCCTGGATCGGTTGGAGCGCGACTGGCACCTGAAGAGTCTCGTCAAGATCTTCATCGAGAACCGCATCTATCTGCGCATTGAAAAATGCGAGACCTGGGTCGACGTCCTCTACGAAATCGACAAAGGCTTGGAGCCTCATCTCGCGAATCTCCGTGAACCGGTCACGGAAGAGGATCTGATCTACCTCACCGAGGTCAAGATCCGCCGCATCAGCGCCTGGGACGCCAAAAGGGCTGAGGAGGAGCTTCAGAAGATCGACGCCGAGATCGAGCAGGTTCGGCACGACCTCGACCGCGTCACTGACTATACGATCCGCTATCTGGATCACCTGCTGGAGACCTACGGCAAGGGCCGTGAGCGCCGCACCGAGATCCGGAGCTTCGACGCCATCGAGGCGGTCACCGTCGTCGAGCGCACCCAGAAGCTCTATCTTGAACCCAAGGCCGGTTTCATCGGGACGGACCTGAAGGACGCCCAGGAGGTGGCTCCCTGCTCGCCCCTGGATGACGTCATGGTCGTCGTCGAGGACGGTGGCCTCTTCCTGGTCAGGGTCGCCGACCGCAAATACGTCGCCGAGAACATCCTTTACGCTCAGGTCTTCGGACTCGACGACCGCGAGACGGTCTACAACATGATCTACGAGGATCTGGAGTCCGGACGAACCTACGCCAAGCGCTTCACGATCGGAGGCTACACGCGGGACCGGCGGTACGAACTCGGGAGCTCCGAGCGAACCAGGATCTACTTCTTTGCCCCCGGACCGAGCGGCATCTACGCCCACGTCAAATTGCGCAAGAAGCCCCGGATCAAGACCGACCTCTACGTTCGCTTCGACGATCTCCTCGTGAAGGGCCGCAGTTCCAACGGCGTCACGATCACGCGCCACAAGGTGTCGAGCGTTCGCCCGATTTCGGAGAACGTTTACTGCAACCGCCTGGAACTCGACCCGGACGATCTGAGCGAGGATCCATCATCGGGGCAAATCGAGGAAGTCGCCGAGGAAGAGTCGCCGTCGCGCCCGAACGGCAAAGTCCAGGGCGAGCAGAAGGACCTCTTCGAGTAGTTCGCCCGTCGCACTTGACACCTCGACACTTCGCCCGTCGCATTTGTGGCCAACGGCGTCGTTTCATCGGTGAGCTTTGGGCAGCGCCCAAAGCCCCGGACTACAGGTGACACGCACGGATTGAACTTGTAAGTGACTGTCAGTACAGCATTTTATTGCACGTCTGGCACCTATCACTAGAGAATTGAATCGCGTCTTCAGCGCTTGGATCCTTGCCGCACTCGATTTTCCTCGGGCGCTGCCCAAGGCTGTCGGATGAGACGACGCCCTTGGCGTCTCACCCCGCGGCGAATTTGGTGCGTTTACCTGGACTCCGTGCTGCACATCTCAACGGCCGGTCGGCAGAACTGAGGTAGAACCCAAGGCTTGGATTCGCGATTGCAGTACGGGTGCCAGGACATCGGCAGCGACTCGATTCCCCCGGGCGTTCCAGTGTGAGTCATTGTGCCGGTAGGTGGAACCGTCATTTTCGGCGGCCTTGAAACTGGGAAGCAGATCGACGACCGTGACCTTCCGACCGCGAAAGTGCTCTCTGACGAGACGGGCCGGGCGCTCCAGATCCAGGCCGCCCTCGGGAATTCCAGTAAGTCGGCAGACCCGCTGCCTCAACTCGGGATTGACCTGCACCTCGCACGGCAGAACGGCTAAGATCAGGCGCTCGTCTCCGGTCTCGGATGCGATGCGATCCAGCACCTCCAGCGTGTCCTGGATCTTCCTCCCGGTCTCAGAAGAGTACCTGCGACCGAGAACCTCGAGATACCTCGCCGCGATCTCGAGATAGGCTTCATCGGAGAACGCCGGCGGCTCGACGAACCTGCCAGGGGTCCCAGCCTCTCCCCCGGACTCCTCTCTTCGCCGGGATTCCTCGTGCAGCCGCCACAGCCGCCAGAGAACGGCAAAGGTCCGCGTGTTGCGCAGACGCAGCCGTGAGCCGCGGGCCGTCCGAACGAAGTCGTTGCCGGTAAACAGACAGACCAACACAAGGTTCGGATCGAGGGTCCGACCTTCCAGATTCAGTAACTGAAGGTAATCGATCGGATCGAGCGCCGGAATACCCAGATTGCAGACCTCGATCCGGCCGGAACCTCTCTCCGCCAGTCGCTCTTCCAAGAGCGTCAGGAAGTTCCGTTCGTAGCCGACCACACCGAACGCGAAGCTGTCTCCCAGAGCGACGATCCGGAACGTTCCGGCAGGTTTTGGAATCGTCCATTCCGTATCGTTGAATCCCTGAGAATTCCTCGGGTCGTGATCCAGGTCAGCAGGAAGCGCGTTCTTGTAGTGCTCGATGCGTTCCTGAGATCTGGCGTTTGGCGCCATGAGAATGGGACTCGGCCAAAGATAATCCGCAGCCGCCAGCCCGATCTCTAAGAGGATGAACGCCAGAAAAGCGTTCCAAAGGATGACGTCGGCCGCGCGCAGGGTCTTCCACTTCCGCAGCCCTTCCTTCAGCGCATTCCGAACACGCCGTCGACTGACGATCCATCCGACCACCAGCAAGACGGTCAGTACGGCCGCGTCAGGGTTCCTGACATCCAGAGCACCCAGTGATAGAAAGACAACGAATGGAAGCGTCAGGGCCCATCTGAGAGCGGCCATAACCTGTCATGGAAGCACAGACCCGAGGTCCATGTCACGACCGGCGGATCCGGAGGTCTCGAAATGCTCGAACACATTGCAGCTGATCCCAGTCGCGAGACGAGTCGACGTCCGGTGGCCTCCTCACTCTCAAGACGCTGAAGCCGGCCGATTCCCGAGGCGGACCAACAGGTACGGGAGGAAATACCAGATCGCCAGGAGCGAACTTCAAACGAGGTTGTAGACCAGCATCAGTGTCGAGTCGCCGATCTCGAACAATCCCCATAGAGCTATAGTCATGCTGAGCAGGAACCCAACGAGTGTCAGCACGATTCCCTTCTGCTTTGGCTGGGTTCTGATGAAGCGCAATATGAAGATCGGAGCTATCACGATGGCTGCCGGAACAGTCGGGAAGAGCTCGCTTCGTCTGGTGAGCATGAACACTCCAAAACCGAGCAAAAACCACAAGGTGGACAGTAATCCCTGCCGTGTCACTTGGCGTCTCCTCTTTGTCCGTCGATGGCTCTCAAGCGTCTAAACTGCGAGAGCCGAAGCGGACCTCCAGATGTCACGGGCCGCTTGTTTCGTGCCCCCAACTGGGCGGATCCGGTATAAACAGGGGAGCTTCCTCCCCGCAGAGGACTCCGCAAGGGACCATGGCCATAGCTATGGGGAAGACCACTCACCTTCGAGGAGGGAAACTCCGGTTTGCGATGGCGGAGCGGGTCACCTTCTCATTGAATCCTATCGGACGGTCTTGCCTATGATGACCTGGAATCCTTTCAACGCTTGCTTGTCGGCAACCTCTCCAGAGCCCGCTTCGATGAGTTGGTTCACCAGGGCCTCGTCGGCGGCTTGCATGTAGATCGATTTGATGATCAGCACTCGACCGTCGCCCGCCTCCGCGGGTACTGCCGGTCGGAGCTGCTGGAGCGCGTCCCGTCCCCGTACTCGTTTCCCGATGTCGGGACACAGATATGCGATGATTCGATCGATGTCGGGTGCTACCACGATGTCTGTGATCTTGACCTTCTGTTCGAGATAATCGGAGAGTCCCTGCCAATCCGCTGGATTCTTGTCTCTGTGAAGACCGATCGTCCCCAGGCTCAGAACGACGAGCAAAGACAAGATCGACGCCTGGAATGCCCGTCCCGTCGAACTGTTCCTGAACAACGACGGTATGCGGGAGATTCCGAAGGCAACCGCCACCAACACAAAGGGCGTCGCGAAGAGGATGTGTCGTATCGCGAAGAAGTACTCTCGGTACCACTCCAGCAACAGCACCACCACGATGGGAAGCAGTCCGCCCGTGACAATGAGGGCCGCTCGGACCCGGTCCTCTCGCGATCGCACTGAAACGAGGAACAGAAGAAGACAAAGACCGAATCCCAGCGAAAGAGGATAGCTCCCGCCGCTGATCTCCCTGAAGACACGGACGATCAGGTAGGGATCGGAGAACAGGTTGGGAAAGTCGGAGAGTGAATGTCGATATGTCCCCAGAATCCACGGCAGAAAAGTCACAAAAGGTATGGCCCAGGACAAAGCCACGTATTTCCAGTATCTCTTTGCGGAGAGCGAACTTTCCTGCCCTGCACCCTTCATCAGCGCGGCTCCGATCGCGAACAGGGACTGACCGGCAAGCACGACGACTCCCAGGTCGTTCGTGTAGAGCAGCAGCACGTTCGTCACGACCGCCGCCACCCACACTTTCGCCTCGGTTTTCTCGCTGAGTCTGAGCAGCAAGTACCACGAGACCAGGGTCAGCAGCACGAACAACGCATAATTCCTTCCCTCCTGAGAGTAGTACCGGTGCAGAGGGTAGACCGAGAACAGGACCATGGAGATGAATGAGGTCCGCACTGAAAACAGTCTTCTAGCGGTCACATAGATCATGGGAATCGATAGAGTGCCAAATACTGCGGCGTGAAATCGGGCCGTCCAGGGCGTGACTCCCCACATGGAGACGAAAGCTCTCTGGATTAGATAGTCGAGCGGTGCCGATCCGATGTCGTTTCCGATATCCAAGAGACACGCCCACACGCTCGCATGGTGCGCACGCATCAACTGGACGAGCTCGTCCAGCCATAACTGGCTTCTGCCCAGATCATGGAACCGAAGATATGCACCCGCGCCGATGACCAGGACGAAGAAGGCGACGAAGCGAAAGCGCTGCACCGTCTGCAGTAGGACGGCTGGATCACGATTCATGGAATCTCTCGGTTGTTCCGTGTCTCTTCGCGTTCGTCCGTGCTCGCCGGGGAGCTTCAAAAAAACCTAAGTCGAATGTCCCCTGTGAGAAGGCCGCCCTTGTGGACTCCTCAAACGGTTTCCAGGACAAGTGCCAGACTTAGTCGAAAATTCTGTTCCCACAGTAACTTACGATAGAATCGCGTGGGTGTCACCTGTTTTGCGGACGGGCGCCATGGAACGTTCGAAGTGCCCGGGTCGAATTTGACAGCCGAAAACCTAATAATGAGCTTCCGTGGAACTTGCTTCTGACCGCAGGGCGGCGGCGCAGCCGGCAGATTTCCGAGAAAACCTCTTGCTGAGACGGCTGTGGGCCGGTGGCTCCCTGCTCCTCTTCAACGGTCTGCTCTTCCTCTATCTGTGGTGGGGAAAGATGCAGTACCGCCACGCGACCTATCTGGGTGTCGTCTACGGATTCTGTCTGCTGCTCGTGCTGGGAAGTCACTGGATGTTCGGGGACACCAGACAGAGTCTCGGACTGCGGCTGGACAACTGGCGGGCGGCTTTTCGGACGTATGGAACCCTGACTCTCGTCGCCGGAACCTTCATCGTCGCCGCAGGCCTGGCTAAAGGAGACTTCGCTCTCGTGGGCATCGTGAAGCTTGTGCCCTACGTCCTATGGGCCGCGCTCCAGCAATACGTCCTGCAGGGGTTCCTCCGTCCACGTTTCGAAGACCTGGCCGATACCCGCTCCGCAACCGGAACTCGGTTGCCCATCTCCGTTCCCTTTCGGACGGTGCGTTGGGTTCCGGCTGTTCTCGCCGCGGCCGTCTTTGCGACGCTGCACTACCCGAGCCCCCTATTGGTTCTCGTTACCCTTGCCGGGGGCCTGGCTTGGTGTCTCTCTTTCCAGCGCGTTCCGAGCATTCCAGGTGCCTGGTTTTCCCATGCTGTGCTGGGCATCCTGCTGGTCCTGTTCTTCAAGCAGGCCGGCCTGGACGAGTTCCAGATCGGCTCACCCGGTTTTCGCTTCGAATCATACGGCGACGGCGTGCAGGTCGCCGGCGGCTACGACGCTGAACGGAATCCTTTGGTGGTGACGCTGCCCGGACCCGATCGCGGCCATTCGTCTCTGGTACGCGTCTTCGACACTCGAGGCCAGAAGCGGTCGGAATGGGTCGCTTTCCCGGAATTCGATTTCTCGGGCCGTCTTGCCGTGGGAGATCTCGGCTTTGGGCCCGGTGATGAAGTGGCCGTAGCGCCGGGACCCGCTCCCGGGAACCCCGCCCGGATCCGAATCTTCGATCGAGCAGGTCATCTCCTCGAGGAGTTCACGGCCTCGGAACTTCCCCAGGATTACGGTGCCTCCGTCTCGATCCGTTGCGGCCGACTCTATCTCGCAGCGGGGCCGGGGCCACAGGCCCCCGCGCGCATCTCCTCCTACTCGCCTGGCGGACGTCTCCTCCAGAACTGGAATCTTGACGGCAGGACGAGTTTCGTCAATGGCATCGACGGGACGGGTTTCAGCCGATCCTGCGGAGACGGCGACCGTGACGTCCTGGCCTGGGGAACTGAAGTCTCGATCAACTCCTCGCAGGTCTTCCTCCTTCGCGGGGACAGGATCCTCGAGCATTTCGATGCCCTCCCAACGACCTTCGGTCTGCATCTGGTTCCACTACAGCTTGGAAATGGCCGTTTCGGCGTGGCCGTGGCGCCGGGACCGCTATCGGGCTACCCCCCGTGGATCCGAGTCTATCTGCGCGGGAGACGATGGGCCCTGATGCGCGAATTCGTTCCCGCTAGCGACAAGGGCAACGCCGGCGCCAATGTTGGGGCCGTCGATGTCGACGGGGACGGTCAGGATGAGCTGATTCTGGGAGAGGGAGCCGCGCCCGGCCGGCCTCCGATCGTGCGGATCTTCCGGCTGGACGGAACATTGCTCGACCAGTGGCGGGCCTACTGACCGCCGGCTCTCGGGTTTCACGCGAAGCCGCAAAAACGGCGCCGCCACATAGAGCCCTTTCGAGGCTCAGGCCCGGCCGTCTAGCGTCGGGTCGATCCGGCCGGGACTGATCAGGCGTGCCTCCAGACAGCCTGGAAGGTCCCTACAGGAGAGCCTTGAATCGCTTGTAGTTCTCTCTCATCGCTTCGAGAGGCGGAATTCCCGGGACTTCGAACTCGATGATGTACCATTCGGTACCCGCCGTCGTCTGGCAGAGGCGAATGATCGTCGGCCAGTCGAGTTCGTCGTCCGCGATGTAGGCCGAGGGATCCCTCGACGAGTAAGGCTTGATGTGAATGGAGGACGTCCGGCCGGCGTTTCGGCTCAGCAACTCGACCACGTCCACGCCCTCATGCTGCGAGGCATTGCCCGTATCGAGCTGCAGGATGACGTCTTTCGAGGTCCCGTCGGCCAGGATGTTCCAGAGCATCTTCCCGTTGAACTTGTCGAAGATGTAGTCGTGATTGTGGTAGCCGACCTTCATCCCATGGGGCTTCAAGTTCTCGGAGACTTCATTGAACAGGCCGACGGTTCGATCGAAGTCCTCGGGCGTCCTGCGGTACTTTTCGTCCAGCCATCGGACGATCAGATTGGGATTGCCCAGGATCTGGTTGAATTCCACGGTTTCCTTCAATTCGTCGCCCAGCATGTCCCCGAGCATGATGTGGGTACCGCACACTTTGAGCCCGTTGTCGTCCAGAATCGTTCGGAGCTGTTTGGCCGAGCGACCGAAATAGTCGGCGAACTCCACGGCATCGAAGCCCACTTCGGCTACGGATTCCATGGTTCCCTCGAAATCCGTGGAGAGCTCCTTCCGAAAACAGTAGAGCTGGACGCCGATCGGAATCCGCCGGGTCGCCGATGCCGAACCGACACCCACTCCTGCGGCAAGCGCCCCTGCGGATGTCCGTTTGAAGAAATCCCTGCGTGACAAGCCGTGATCGTTCGATCTCATGCGAACTCCTTTCGCACTGAGCGGACAGTTTACCGCAGTAAGACATCCCCACTCTTCCTGCTGTCGAGGTGGCGGCGGCCGGGAGAGCTGGACGGCCCATCGAAACCCCGACGTCCGTGTCCCTGGTGCCGGACTCGTTCTTCCGGGGCAGGGGGACAACCGGGGACGGTTGTCCTACGCTCGGAACTCGGAACCACTATTCTCCCCCGTCTCCACTCAACTCCGGGGCGGTCAGGGCCCTGGGGACCGTCTCGATCGGTTCGATCGGGGGAACCTCCGCACCCGTTGCGGCACCCAGATCCTTGAAGCGTCGCGCCGCCGGCAGGACCCGGGCCTCGAGAGAACCGACCGCTTTGTTGAACGCAGTGTTGGCGCCGGTCAGACCCTTGCCGATCTGGTTCAGATAATCGGCCAGCTTCGTCATGCGGTTGTAGAGATCCCTGCCCAGTTCGCTGATCTCCTGGGCATTCTGGGTGATCCGCTCCTGGCGCCAGCCATAAGCTACAGCTCTCAGCAGAGCAATCAAGGTCGTCGGCGTCGCCAGCACGACGCGCTTCTTCAGACCATCTTCGAGGAGATTCGGATCGGCGTCGACGGCGGCCCCGAAAAAGGACTCCCCCGGAATGAACATGACCACGAACTCCGGTGCCCGGCTGAACTGGGCCCAATAGCGCTTGTCGGCGATCCCGTTCATATGGCTGCGAACCTGACTCGCGTGCCGGCTCATGGCACTCTTGCGCTGTTCCTCCGTTTCCGCGGCGACCGCGTCGAGGTAGGCCTCGAGCGAGACCTTGGCATCCACCACGATCTCCCGTTCCGCCGGAAGCCTGACGATCAGATCCGGTCGCTGCCGGCCCTGGTCGGATTCGGCCGTCACCTGCTCCGCAAAATCGCAGTGTTCCGACATGCCGGCCAGCTCGACCACGCGCCGCAGAGTCATCTCGCCCCAGCGTCCCCGAACCTCCGGCCTGCGCAGAGCCGTCACCAGGTTGGCCGTCTCCCGCTGGAGTTGCTGCTGTGTTGCCGACAGAATCTTCAGATGCTCCGTGAGTCCGGAATAAGCTTCCTGGCGATTCTTCTCGATCGTCTGGACATGCTCTCGGAACTGTTTGAGGGAGTCCGTCAACGGCTGAACGAGACCCTGGATGGCCTCCTGACGCTTGCCGAGGTCACCTCTCGCCTCGGTCAGGACTTTCTCGAAGCTCTCTTTGGCCAGCTTCAAAAACGCCGTCGTGCTGTGGTCGAGGGTATCGCTCGCAATGGCCTTGAAAGCGTCGGTCAGTTTCTTCTGAGCCTGCTCGAGCAGCGCTTTCTCCTCATCCAGACGATGAAGGGCTTCGTCGAGCTGGGTCTCTGCCTTGACCCTGGCGCCCTGCTCACCCTCGAGCCTGGAACGAAACTCCTCGAGCTCACCGGACAGCGCTTCGTTCCGGCTCCTCAGCTCCTGAAGCGTTCCTTCCAGACCGGCAACTCGAGTTTCCGCGAGGCCGGCTCGACGTTCCTTTTCATCGAGGCCCGACTGCAGGTGAGTCCTTGTCCGATTTCCAGCGACCAGCCAACCCAGGAAAAAGCCGACGATCAGCCCCCCTGCGGCAATGAGTGCATATTCCAAGATTCAGATCCTGGTTCCAGCGAAGTCCCGTCAGACGATCGCTGAAGGAAAGGTCTACCTGCCGACCACCGAAGCGATCAGCTGTAAACCGGTTCTTCACGGTATTCGAGCATGACCAATAGCTGCCCGTCGGGGGGTTCCAAAATGGTCCGTCCGATTCCCTGTCCCACGCTCGGAATCTCCCGTTCGAATTCGAACCCGTCATAGCCAAGCTGCTCGATCCTTTCGGGAGGGTTCAGTGAGTAGTAAATCAAAGCAGGTCTGTCAAAATCCCGCGTCTCGTACAGCCCGAGGGTCATCAGGCCGTCGGTCACGACCGCCCAGGGATAGGGTAGATCAGAACCCCGACTCCGATCGAAACCAACCCTGCTCCAGAATCTCAGCGCAGACGCCAGCCCTTGGACCGGCAGCGCGAGTTCACCGAACTGTCCGCACTTGCAGCTGGATCTCCCGGAGGGCTTCGGCATTCGACGCGCCTGGTATTTCATCAGCGACACCCCGACGCCGCATGGCGTCGTCAGCGCCGCCAGCACTTCCGGTGCCTGCGACTCCCGCACCCGCATCACGTCTATTCCCTCAGCTTCCAGATGAGCGATCCTCTCCTTCATGTCGCCGGCCAGGTAGTTCAAGACCGGCGAACCCGGCGTGGTTTGGCTCAGGCTCAGTGTGATCAGACCATCGCTCAGGATGGCCCAAGGCCAGGGCTCCCAGTTCTGATCCGCCTTCTCGAAGCCCAGACGTTCAAAGAAGAAAAGGGATCTGGCCAGATCGGGTACCGCCACAGAGATCTCGACGAACTTGCCCAGTTTCATGGAGCCTCCTTTCGGCCTTGCCCGTTGGACCGGCATCCCTGACCTGAGCCTTGCCGCCGCGGTCGGAGGAAAAGGATGCCGACCAGCACGCTTGCCCTACTAATCTAAAGGAATCACCCGGCCATTCAAAGGAGTTTCGCTCATTCGGCCGCCTCGCTTGGTTTAAGATGGAAGGCCATGTACCCCGAGCTCAAAAGGGACGTCCGCGCCCTGACTTCCATGTTGGGCCTCATCATCCGCGAACGGGCCGGCGACAGAGTGTTCGAACTCGTCGAGGAGGTTCGAGCCCTCACCAAGCGGCTGCGCCAGCAGCCCACCCCGGAGGATCTCGCCGAAAGAGACCGTTTGTTTCAGAGCCTGGATCTCCGAACCGCGGATTCCCTGGCTCGGGCATTCACTCTCTATTTTCAGCTTGTCAATCTCGCTGAAGAGCGCCAGCGCCAGAGGCGGATCAATGAGGCGAGGACGGAGCCGGAACCGTACAAGGGTTCTCTGGAACGCGGGATGCGGCATCTGAGCGAAGTCGAAGGGATTGCCCCCGGCAGCCAGGCCTGTCGGGAGCTCCTCGAGCGGCTCCACGTCCAGCCGGTTCTGACGGCTCATCCCACCGAAGCCCGTCGGCCCACGGTCACTTCCCACTTGCTCCGAATCAACCGACTCTACACCGAACTGAGGCGGTCAGGGGGCAACGAACAGGAGCGACGAACTCTCCAGAACGGGCTTCTGGCCTCGCTCGAGAGTCTGTGGATGACCGAGCAGACCCGTTCCCGGCGTCCCACGATCGAGGAGGAGGTGGAGAGGGTCCTGTTCTTCTTCGAGCGTTCCATCATCCCCACCGTTCCCTTGTTCTACAAGGAGTTCGAACGTGTTGTGGGCTTTCCCGCCACGCCAAGAGTTCTGAGCTTTGGGAGTTGGGTCGGCGGGGATCGTGACGGCAACCCGTTCGTCACACCCGGTCTGAGCCTTTGGACCCTGCGTGCCCAGAGTCGGCGCATCCTTCGCCACTACCTGCGCGTCATCCGGGAACTCAGTCGCCGTCTCAGCCTTTCCGACCGCCTGCTGCCTGTTTCCGAGGAGCTCGAGGATGAGATCAGTGACGAATTGATGTTCGGCCTGCTTCTCGAGAGAGCAAGTGAACGGATCGAGAAGCATGAAGTCTACCGCCGGTATCTGCGCATGATCGGCCGGAGGCTCCGGCTGACGCTGGAGCGACGGACCAGCGGTTTTCGCCGGCCCGGCGAATTCCTTCGCCTCCTTCGGATTCTCGATCGGAGCCTGCGCTCGAAGGGTGTCCATCGTTCTCCCGACACTCTGCTCGAGGATCTGATTCACCAGGTGGAGACCTTCGGCTTTCATCTCGCGACGCTCGACTTCAGAGACCACTCCGAGAAGATCTCGAAGGCGGTTCGCCGGCTGCTCGGGACGGGTTCCCACCAACCCCCCGTCGAGCGGCTCAAGGATGCCCTGCTTCACTCCCCTGCGCCCGGCCATCCCGAAGAGGAATTGGGCGAACTCCTGGATCAGTTCCGCTGCATCCGCCGTATCCAGGAGGAATACGGAACGGCTGCCTGCAATCGCTACATCGTAAGCATGACCCATCGTCCAACCGATCTCTGGAATCCGATTCTGCTGGCGGCGACAACCGGACTGGTCCGCCGCAAGGATCAACGTTGGGAATCGAGCCTCCATTTCGTCCCGCTCTTCGAGACGATTGCCGACCTCCAGCGAGCGACCGAGCTCCTGACCGACTGGTTTTCCGATCCGGCCTATCGACAGTTACTTCACAGCTGTGGCAATTGCCAGGAAATCATGCTGGGCTACTCGGACTCAAACAAGGACGGCGGTTACCTGACGGCCAATTGGGAGCTGTTCCGAGCTCAGCGGGCGATCGTCCAGTTGGCCGGGGAATTCGACGTTCGCATCCGCTTCTTCCACGGCAAGGGAGGCCCCATCGATCGCGGCGGCGGCATGAGCTACCGTACGATTCTGGCCCAGCCTTACTCGGTCGCTTCGGGAGATATGCGGTTGACTGAGCAGGGAGAGGTGATTTCCAACAAATACTCGAACCCTGCGATCGCGATGCGCAATCTCGAGCAGCTCTTCAGTGCCGTTCTCCGTGCCGGAAGTTCGATTCACAATGGTGACAGCGGCATCCCCACCGAGTGGCAGGAAGCGATGGAGCAACTCTCCAAGACGTCGATGGATTGTTATCAGGCCCTTGTCTGGAAGGACAAGCGATTCCCCCGTTTCTTCTTCCAAGCCACGCCGATCGACGTTATCGAACATCTGACTCTTGGTTCCCGACCGACAAAGCGCCCATCCGGTAAGGGCCTTCGTGACCTGCGGGCCATTCCCTGGGTCTTTTCCTGGACACAGTCCCGCTTCATGATCTCTGCCTGGTACGGTCTCGGTTGTGCTCTGTCCGGGTTTGCGGCCGGCGCGGGACGCCCCGGTCTCGAGCTGCTTCGAGAAATGTACCGACACTGGCCGTTCTTCGGCACGCTCATTGACAACGCTCAGATGTCGTTGGCGAAGACCGATCTGTTCATCGCCGAGATGTACGCACGGCTGGTGGAGCCCTCAGCGCTGGGTCGGGATTTGTTCCGACAGATCCATGCCGAGTACGAAACAGCCTGCCGTGCGGTTCTCGACGTGACGCAACAGCAAAATCTGTTGGCTCAGGCCGATGTCCTGAACGAATCGATCCGGCTTCGCAACCCCTATGTCGATCCACTCAATTTCCTGCAGGTTCGGTATCTGCGGGAGTGGCGCCGCACCGAGGACCCGGAGATTCTCCAGTTGCTCCGACTCACGGTCCACGGCATCGCCTCGGGGATGAAAAGCACGGGATGAAGCTCAGATCCTGATGGTGTCCGTTGTTTGACGAGAAGCGTATTCACCGGATTCTGGAGTCGGCATCGGCGCAGGGCCGCTCGAGCCTTCTGGAGCCGGAAGCCCTGCAGGTCGTCGAAGCACTGAGCATCAGGGTGCCTCGTCATTTTGTCGTTAATGCCGACGACCTGGAGTCGCTCGCAGCAACCTCCCTTGAAGCACTTCCTGGAGATCGCGTCGTCCTAAAAGCCGTGGGGTCCGGTCTGCACCACAAGTCCCGCGCAGGCGCCCTTAGGATCGTCCCTAAGGAGGCAGCTTCCGTCCTTCAAACCGGGAGGGTTCTTCTCGAGCGGACGGCTTCGCTCGGGGCTGAGGCCGTACTGGTCGAGGAATTCGTGCCTTACCCGCCCGGGTTCGGTCGAGAACTGCTGATCGGCCTGAGCTATTCAGCGAGCCTCGGCCCTTTGGTCACGGTCGGAAGCGGTGGAACGGAGACGGAGGTTCTCAGCCGGTTCCTCGACCCGCGGACGGCCGTGGCGAGCTGGAGCCCGGACCTTCTCCATCCGTGGGACATCGAATCCGGCATCCGCCGACTCTCCCTGTGGGAACCGCTCGAGCGACTGGCCGCGGCGGAAGATACAGACCCACAAACGACCCTTACGCGTCTGTCGGCCATCATCGAAACCTTCGCAGCCGCAGCCCGGTTCGTCCCGCTCGATCTCCAGGAGCTGGAAGTCAACCCTCTCGTCTACTTCCGAGGTGACTTTACCGCCGTGGATGCGCTTGTCAGGCTGGGAGAGTCCAAACCGGATCCCCGTCACACCCCGGGGGCACCGCCACGCCCCCTTTCCAAGCTCGAACATCTCCTTCAACCTTGCCGGCTTGCGATCGTCGGTGTTTCGGAACACATGAATCCCGGTCGGGCCATCCTCCAGAATACGATCGCCGCTGGTTTTCCGAAGCACCAGGTCTTCGTCGTCAAGCCGGATGAGAAGGAAATCGACGGCTGCCGATGCGTTCCGACTCTCTCCGACCTCCCTCCCCCGGTCGACCTGCTCGTGGTGGCGGTGGAGGCCGACGAGGCGGCACGGGTCGTTGCCGAAGCCGCTGCCCGGGACGCGGTCCACTCGATCATCCTGATATCCGGCGGATTCGAGGAGAAAGAGGGCGCACGAGCTCGGGTGGAAGTCATCAACGCTGCCCTCGGCGCAGCTCGCCGCAGACCGGACAGGGGGCCGCTCCTCAACGGCGGGAACTGTCTGGGGATCCGATCCATTCCGGGCCGATACGACACCCTGTTCATCCCCTCAGACCGCCTTCCCCGCTTTCGGGGGCAGCCTTCTCCACTGGCCCTGGTGAGCCAGAGCGGGGCTCAATCCATCACTCTGATGAGCAGGTTTCCCGCGCTGAATCCCCTCTACACCGTCACCGTGGGGAATCAAACCGATCTGACGGTGGGCGACTTCCTGGAAGGCTTCGTCGAACGTACAGAAATCGACGTTGTGGGCGTCTATGTTGAGGGATTTCGTCCCTCCGACGGCCTTCGCTTCTTTCGAGCGGCCCGTCGCCTTCGGGACCGAGGAGGTATCGTCGTGCTGTACAAGGCAGCCCGAACGCGCGCGGGAGTCGATGCGAGCAGCAGCCATACCGCCTCCATCTCGGGCGAGTTTGAAGTGATCCGACGGCTCGCCCTCCAGACCGGTGTGCTATTCGCCCAGTCACTGGCGGATTTCGAAGATCTCGTACGTCTATCCGTCATGCTGGGATCTTCTCCACCGGGAGATCGGCTGGTCGTGGTTTCCAATGCAGGGTTCGAGTGTGTCGCAGCCGCGGACCATGGCGGATTCTTTGCTCTGCAGCCCTTTTCCGAGGATCTCCGACGGTCGCTGAACGCACTCCTCGAACCAAGGCGAATTGCATCGATCGTCAATGTCAGAAATCCGCTGGACATTACTCCGATGGCAGACGCGGAGCTCTGCGAAGGAGTCTTGCGCTCGCTCCTCATCTCGGACGAGTTCGACCTCGTGGTCCTGGGTGCCGTACCTTTGACCCCGGCTCTCGACATTCGCCTCGATGAGCAGGGCCGGCCCGTCCCCGGCAGCCTCCCGGATCGCCTCGGTGCACTCAGGCGTGACCTGCGCAGACCATGGATCTGCGTGATTGACGGAGGTACGGACTACGATCCACTTGTCGAAGCCCTCGGCCGGGCACGGATCCCGGTCTTTCGAAAGATGGACCGGGCAATCCGGATTTTGAGCCAATTCTGCGGCAGATGATCGGTATGCAGAGACGGCTCATCCGGGCTACAATCAGTTGTTCATGATGGTCCCGACAGAGTAGCAGGAAAGAAATCTGGTCGAACAAGCGACTGCGGAGAAATCAGATGAGCCACGGCAGATTCTTCTTGGTGTTCCCGATTTTGCTGGCCGCAGCTACCGTGGCGGCCGTTGCAGCTCCACCGTCGGCGTCACCCGCCGGTGCACCGACGGCGGCGATCACGCAGGACGCTCCCAGTGGTCCTGTGGCGGCGGGCGCCGAAGTCGAAAAGCTCTCCGGAGGGTTCAGCTTTACCGAGGGGCCGGCGGTTGATGCTGAGGGGAATGTTTACTTCACCGATCAGCCGAACGACCGGATTTTGGAGTGGAGTACGGATGGAATCCTGACGGTTTTCATGCGCCCGGCAGGACGATCGAACGGCCTTTATTTCGATCAGCACGGCAACCTCCTCGCCTGCGCCGATGAGAAGAATCAGCTCTGGTCCATCGCTCCCGACAAGGACGTCACCATCCTCGTCAAAGAGTATCAGGGAAAGCGCCTCAACGGCCCGAATGACCTGTGGATCCGTCCCGACGGGGGGCTGTACTTCACGGATCCCTTCTACAAGCGAACTTACTGGGACCATGAGGAACAGCCTCAGACGATCCAGGGCGTCTACTTCCTCTCGGCCGATCGAAAGACGCTCGAGCGAGTGGTCTCGGATCTCGTCCAGCCGAACGGAATCGTCGGCACCGCCGACGGTAAGACGCTTTTCGTCGCTGACATCGGAGCCCACAAGACTTATCGTTATCAGATCCAGCCGGATGGCAGCCTGACGGATCGACAGCTGTTCTGCAATCTCGGATCAGACGGGATGACCATCGATGATGCGGGAAACCTTTATCTGACCGGGCGGGGTGTGACCATCTTCAACAGCACGGGCGAGCAGATCGGGCACATCCCGATCAAGGAGCCCTGGACAGCGAATGTCTGCTTTGGCGGCTCGGACCGACACACACTTTTCATCACGGCGAGCAAGGGGCTCTACGCGGTCAGAATGCGGACTCGGGGCGTCCAGTAAACCCTCTCCCCGTTCTGTGATCCGGATCACGAAACGGCTCCCGATCGCTTCGCATAATCGGAACTTCACTGGGCGGGTTTTGTAGCGTGAAAGATGGGGACTGGCTGGATCCGGCGGAGATACCTGGTAAGGGATCGCCTTTTCGAAGAACTCTCGGACAATGAGCAAGGTCTCGTGCGAGACTGGTACAGTCCCTCTCTGCTCGCCAACCTGAGTGGACGCAGGTTCAACATTTTCCGCGACGATGATCCGCTGGTCGAGCGGGGGCGGAGTCCCGTCTCCCTCATCCTCTGCGGCCCTCGCTTTCCCGATTCCGCCAAGCCCGGATCCGAATGAACTCGGAACCCATTCAAGCTAAGATGAAGTCCTGTGCTGACTCTCAGTCTCTTACTACTGAGCCTCGCCAGTGGATGCGCCTTTGCTGGCCCGAAGCCGACGACGATTTCCGCGCATTCGCAAGGGAACCAGAACTTTCACGGCGGGGCCGTGAACCGGCAGACCCTGGAGACCTCCTACCGGAAGGTTCTCCAATACGTCGATGACCGCGGATTGGTCCGCTACTCCGATCTGAAGACCCATCGCCTGGTTCTGGATCGATTCGTCTCGGAACTGGGACGCCTTGACCGTGCGACCTACGAGGCATGGCCGGAGCCGTCCCAGCTCGCCTTCTGGATCAACGCTTACAACGGATTGACGTTGCAGGTCATCGTCGACCACTATCCCATTCAATCGAGCTTCCTCGCCTCGCTTCGCTTTCCGCGAAACAGCATCCGACAGATTTCGGGGGCGTGGGATCGGATCGAGTTTCAAGTGATGAACCGGAAGCTCACTCTTGATGCCATCGAGCACGAGATTCTCCGCAAGAAGTTCGCCGAACCGCGGATTCACATGGCACTCGTCTGTGCCGCGCTGGGGTGCCCTCCCCTGCGTCGCGAACCCTACGCCGGAGAACGGCTCGACGGTCAACTGGATGACCAGACACGCCGCTTTCTCGCATCTCCATCCAAGTTTCGAGTGGATCGCAAGCGCGGCACAGTCGGCCTGTCGCCGATCTTCGACTGGTATGGAGGTGACTTCATGGCGAAGTACCAACCGGCCTCCGGTTTCCACAACAGAGGAGCCAGGCTCTCCGCCGTTTTGAATTTCGTTGGTCGGTACGTCAGCCCGGGCCTGCGGGGATTTCTCGTCGCTGGGAACTACGACGTTTACTACCTGGACTACGACTGGTCCCTCAACGAACAAGATCATGAATGAATTCGGCCCGCCTCCGGCAGACCCGACCTCGGACAGGGGTCGCCGATCGGCGGAAACAGCACCTCTGGCAGAGTCGGAAGAAGGTCCAATCGATGGATCGACCCGACAGACGGGGCTTCTTCGCCCCCTGCTCCTCCTGCTGATCCTGGTTGCGCTCATTGTCGTGGCTCGATCACTCGACCTTGGGCGCCATCTGGGCAATCTCCAGCAGTGGATCGACGGCCTGGGTTGGCTGGGCCCCATCGTCTTCATCCCCATCTATGCGGTTGCCGTTGTCGCGGCGATTCCGGGAAGCGCAATGACCGTGATCGCGGGCGCCATCTTCGGGGCCACGACGGGAGTCATCGTCGTGAGCATAGCTGCGACCCTGGGAGCAGCGCTCTCGTTTCTGATAGCGCGATACGTGGCGCGCGAACCGATCGCCCGTCGGTTGTCCGGCCGCGCTGCTTTTCGCCGACTCGACGACCTGACCGAACGTCACGGTGCGACGATCGTCGCCCTCACCCGATTGGTCCCGATCTTTCCCTTCAATCTCCTCAACTATGGATTTGGGCTGACCAGAGTCCGCTTCTGGACCTATGTCTTCTGGTCCTGGCTCTGCATGCTTCCGGGCACCGTGCTCTACGTCGTCGGTGCCGATGCGGTCACGAAGGCTGTATCCCGTGGGGAGGTCCCCTGGCACCTGGTTGCTGCGGCCGGAGTTACGGCCGTAGCCCTGTGGATTCTCGTGCGACTCGCCCGTTCGAAACTGCGGCAGAAGGAGAAGGAGAGTCACGGCAATGAAGGAGCAACTTTTCCCGAATGATGAACACGACCAGCTGCTCACTTCCCGCGTTCACCCACCGAATTGGAGGAACCCCGACCCGGCCCGTCGATACAACCTTGCCGTGATTGGCGCCGGCACAGCTGGCCTCGTGACAGCCGCAGGCGCGGCCGGACTCGGTGCGCGGGTCGCTTTGATCGAGCGTGGACTGATGGGAGGAGACTGTCTGAACTTCGGCTGCGTTCCCTCCAAAGCTCTGATCCGCTCGGCCCGTGCCGCAGCCTCTGTTCGCGAGGCGGAAGCGCTCGGCATCCACATTCCGGGCAATGCCGAGGTTGATTTCAGCCGCGTCATGGAAAGGGTGCGGCGCCTACGCTCTCAAATCAGCGTCCATGACTCCGCCCAGCGTTATCGAGAGCTTGGGGTCGACGTCTTCTTCGGTCAGGCCCGATTTCAGGGGAGGACTATCCTCAACGTCGAGGGTAAGGAGCTTCGTTTCCAGAAGGCTGTGATTGCCACCGGTTCCAGACCCTCCATCCCTGCGATCCCCGGCTTAAAAGCGGACGAGTTCCTGACCAACGAGACCATCTTCTCCCTCAACGAACTTCCGCGGCGTCTGGCAGTGATCGGCGGCGGGCCCCTTGGATGTGAGCTGGCTCAGGCCTTTGGCAGGCTCGGCTCGAAAGTTACGGTCATCGAACAGGGCCCCCATCTCCTGCCCCGGGAGGACTCGGATGCTGCCGATCTCCTGGCCAGGGTCTTTGCGGAGGAAGGGATCTCACTGTATCTGGGCACCCGCGTGACCCGGGTTTCTACTCGAGACCGGACCCGGATCGTCCAGTTGAGCGGTCCCTCCGGGGACCGAACGGTCGAATCCGACCAACTCCTGGTCGCGACCGGCCGTCAGCCCAACACCGAGGACCTGGACCTGACTGCCGCCGGTGTCCGGTCTCATCGCGGGAAGATCCTCGTCAACGAACGACTCCAAACCACGAATGCGCGTATCTACGTCGCCGGTGACGTCGGCTTCGAGCAGAGGTTCACCCATGCCGCCGACGCGACGGCGCGGCTCGTGATCGAGAACGCCTTGTTCTTTGGCAACAGGAAGGCGGGCGCTCTCACGATCCCCTGGTGCACGTACACGAGCCCGGAGATTGCCCGCGTCGGCCTGTCGGAAACGGAAGCGGAACGACAAAAGCTGCGGACCACAGCTTTCAAGATCGAACTGGCTTCCGTGGACCGGGCGTTGCTGGATGGCCAGACAGCAGGGTTCGCCAAGCTGATCGTCCGCAAGGGAGCCGATCAGATCCTGGGCGCTACGATCGTGGCCGACCACGCGGGTGAGATGATCAACGAACTGACCTTGGCCATCGACTCCGGACTGGGATTGAAGAATCTCGCCGCATTGATTCATCCCTACCCGACGCAGTCCGAGGCCGTTCGGAAGGCGGCGGATGCCTATCAGAGGACTCGTCTGACCCCCCTCCTGCGCCGCCTGCTCAGGGTCTGGTTCCGCATCCTCCGCTGATTCGGGTAGAATAGGGGCAATCTCTCCAGCATGAAGACACTAAGATCCTTGAATCATGAGCTGTCCCAACCGTTGGTGCAATTGCGTATCTACGACGACAAAACGCCCGAACTGCCTGCTTTCTCTCAGAAACTGGCGGAAGTCGGGCTCGACCCGCTGAGGGCGAAGGGCATAGAGATCCTCCAGGTCAATGTGGGCAAGCTCTGCAACCAGACCTGCGCCCATTGTCATGTTGACGCGGGACCGGATCGCCCCGAGGTGATGAGCCGGGAAACCATGCAGTATTGCCTCGCTGCCCTCAGGTCTTCGAGAATCGGCCTTGTCGACCTGACCGGCGGGGCGCCGGAATTGAACCCCCATTTCGAGTGGTTCGTCGACCAGGTCTTATCGCTCGGCCGCAAGGTGCAGGTCCGCAGCAACCTGACGATCCTGACGGCTCGGAAGTATCGTCACCTCCCTCGATTCTTCTCCGACCGGGAGCTTACCGTTGTCTCCTCCCTGCCCTGCTACACGGCCGAGAACACGGATCGGCAACGCGGCGAGGGCGTCTTCGAAAAATCCCTCGAAGCGCTTCGGATGCTCAACGCGGTCGGTTACGGGCAGGCCGGGACCGGACTGGAACTTCATCTGGTCTACAATCCGCTCGGCGCTTCGTTGCCACCCTGCCAGGAGATGCTGGAGGCGGACTACAGGCGGATTCTCGGAGAACAGTACGGGATCGTGTTCAACAACCTCTTCTGCATCACCAACATGCCGATCAGTCGCTTCCTCGATTTCCTTCTCAGGGAGGGCCTCTACGAGACCTATCTGACCCGGCTCGTTGAGTCATTCAACCCCGCTGCCGTCCGCGGCGTCATGTGTCGAAACCTGGTCTCGGTTGGCTGGGACGGCAGACTGTACGACTGCGATTTCAACCAGATGCTCGAGCTCCCTCTGGGCCCGACGTCGCCGCGACATATTCGCGATTTCGATCTCCAGAAGCTTGAAGAACGTCGGATCGTGACGCGTCGCCACTGCTTCGCCTGTACGGCGGGCGCAGGTTCCAGCTGCGGCGGGGAGATCGCATCATGAGTCGTGAGTATCTGATGACGGCTCGAGAGGTCTATCGGAAAGCGGCCCTGACTCCCGAGGTTGGCCTCTGTTGCACGACATCACCGGTCTGGAGCCTGCCGGGGCTGGAGATTCCCGGGCCCATGCTGCAAATGAACTATGGTTGTGGGAGTACCGTGCACCCCCGGGATTTGTCGGGCTCTCCGACCATCCTCTATGTCGGGGTCGGCGGTGGCATGGAGCTTCTGCAGTTCTCCTATTTCAGTCGCCGGCCGGGAGCGGTTTGGGGAGTCGATCCCGTACCCGAAATGCTGGACTCCTGCCGTCGGAACCTAAACAGCGCCGAACAGCTCAATCCCTGGTTCCGCGCCGAGTTCGTCGAACTTCGTGAAGGAGATGCACTGACTCTCCCCGTCAAATCGGAGTCGGTGGATGTGGCCGCTCAAAACTGTCTCTTCAATATCCTGCAGGAGGATGACCTGAGGCAAGCCCTGGGTGAAATCTACCGGGTCTTACGGCCGAGAGGCCGGCTGGTTCTTTCCGACCCGATCTGCGAACAGCCGATCCCGGAACGACTCAGAAGCGACGAGCACCTGCGTGCCCTATGTCTGAGCGGAGCGCTCCCGCTGGACGACTATCTCGAAGCGCTCGCCGGGGTGGGTTTCGGGACCATGGAGGTTCGGGCGCGGCGTCCCTACAGGGTGCTCGACCCTCTGCACTTCTCGACCCCTCAAGTCATCTTCGTCGAGAGCGTCGAAGTCTGTGCGATCAAAGATCCAATGCCTGCGGACGGCCCTTGCGTTTTCACTGGTCGGACGGCCATCTACTTTGGCGACGAGGAGCAATTCTCGGACGGCGCCGGCCATACGCTGAAGCGGCACCAACCGCTGGCGATCTGCGACAAAACCGCCGGGAAGCTGGGAGCCCTCGGCCGCGAGGATTTGTGGATCTCCGACTCGACATGGTTCTACGACGGTGGGGGGTGCTGCTAGTTCGACCGTCCCACACTGCCCCTTCCCTGCGTCTGCAGCCTCTTGAAGATGAAGTATCCGACTGCCCCGATCAACAGAATCGGCAGGAGATAGATCAAAAGGGGCGCCCAGCTCGAGTGAGTCTCGGGATGAACGTCGATCTCGACATTCTGACTCTTCAGCGTGGGAAGAAGCGTATTGTCTCCGACGGCCGGTACGTAGGTCAGGAACTTCGTGTATTTCTGAGTTGAGCCGTCGGATTTCTTCTCTTCGGCGGCCTTCTTGAGCTGACCCTGGATTTCATGGCCCGTCAGGGTCACCCTGCTGACGTTGCCGGATCCAAGTGGATCTTCGAATGCCGTATAACTGATGGTAACGGAGCTCGAGCCGAAACGGCCCGTACCCCAAAAAGCCCAGATCAGAAGCGAGATAAGCAGAGCCACCCAGATGACCTGGCCGCCCCAGTTCGGGGGGGATGGCTGTTTGCGTTGTTGTGGACTCACATTATGTCCGTCATAACGGATTCGGGACTAACCTTTGGAAACCCTCCTCATTAACCCCTTGAATCCTCATCCCCATTTCCTTCTGTCTCTCGCTGATCGACCGAAATCAGCCTGTCCCCCCGTTCGTCCTCGATCATGTGCTCTCCGGGGCGGATGCGCGAGCCGTATCTTGCTGCATACACCTGGGTAAACTCCGCTCCCAGGAATAGGATCTGAGAGGTGTAGTAGACCCACGTCAGGAAGACGGCGAGCGACCCGGCCGCTCCGAAAGTGGTTCGGATCCCGCTGTGCCCGAGGTAGAGACTGATCATCCATCTCCCCAGCGCAAAGAGGAGAGACGTTGAGAAGGCCCCCATCCAAACGTCTCCCCACGAGATTTCCACATCCGGTAGCGCACGGAAGATCAGGGCGAGCATCAACGTGACGATTCCGATCGAGACGACATAGTCCGCCAGCCACCAGATGCCGGCAGGCGCGAACGCCCCCATGTAGCGCTGCGCCGTCGACAATCCCGCGGTCACCACCAGGAGCATCAGGAGCAGAAGTCCCGCGCCCAGGACCATCACGAACGATACCAGCCGGCCTTTGATCATCACCAGAAGCCCCTCACCGGGTGCCGGTTCTACATCCCAGATCTTGTTGAGCGCGGATTGGAGTTCCGCGAAGACAGCCGTCGCCAGAAACAGTGCGAAGACTCCACTCAGAACGGTCGTCGTGGAAATTCCTGAAGACGGCTGACGCGCGTTGGCGAGCAGACCCTGAATGAACTCCGCGTTCTGCGGCCCCACGAAGCCTCTCAACCGTTCAGCAAGTTGGCCCGTGGCCGCGGCATCACCGTAGACAGTTCCGGCAATCGCGATGGCCAGGACCAGCAAGGGAGCGAGCGAGAAGATCGCGTAGTAGGAGAGGGCGGCACCGAGTTCCAGGGCGTTGTCGTCGTTCCATTCGGAAAAGGTCTCCCTGATCAGTGACACTGTCGGCTCGAGAAACGGAGGAACGCGCATCTTCAAGGCCATGGGATTATCTTATCGTCAGGGCACGGGGGAAGAGGGCTTTGAGTTCCGAGAGTCCTTCCGGGAGACTCAGATACCTGGTGCCGAACCCGTTGCGGTACGGCGCGCACGAAGGATCACCCAGGCCACCGCCCCCCAGATGGCCAGGTGTTCGGCCGTTCGAGTCACTGGCCACCAGATTACCGAGTAGTCCCGGTATTGATAGAGGAAACTCAAATAGTAGAGTGCAAGGCACCCGGACAGCGTGAGCAGGATGGGACGGTCTTCCGCCGAGACGGAGGCAGCTGCGACCAGCGATACTGCATACCACGGAAACGGCGTCGGGATGAAGAGAAACCAACACAGCAGCACCCAAAAGACGTCGCGAACGACGCGGTCGGGAGCTGAATCCTGTCGCAGAACCGGGATCAGAATCGCAATCGTGGCGACAATCAGACCGGCGACGACCCTCGCCTCAGGAACCGTTGCCTGGAGGAGCCCAAAGGCACCCTCGTTCATCTTCCAGAGCTCAGCGAAAATGTGCAGACCCCTCGTCAGGTTCCTCCACCCTATGTTCAGAAAAGGCGCGTAGCCGGCAGCGACCACAGCCCCGCAGCCGAGGATTCCGGCCGCGCAGTGTCGCCAGCCCCCCTGCTTCCGATACAGGACCACACACAGAGCCGGCAGAAGGATCAGCGGGTAAAGCTTGGCCAGGACTGCAAATCCCAACATCGCCCCTGACAGTGCGGCGGCCCGAGTGGTGGGGTCTCCCTGATAGCGGTAGCTCATCCAAAGCGCCATCAGGATGAAGACGGCGGCCAGCACGTCCACATGAGTGGAGTTGGAGACTTCTTTCAGGATCAGAGGATTCCAGCCGTACAGAAGAACCCACTGAGATGGCCGTCCGGACGCCCGCAGAAGCACAACGATCAAGTAGAGCACCAGCAGGTCAAGGGCTCCGAAGACCCAGCGTTGGCCCTGCCAGTGCCACCCCGCAAGTAGGGCGCCCAGGGCGAAGGACACCTGGGCGGCCGGCGGATAGACTGTGGGAATCTCCGGATACCCTATCCGGCTGAGGATGACTTCCGCCTGCGGTGAGTCGAGTCCGGCGTCCGGGATGAATTCGGTGCGCCCCGCGACCTCCAGCGGCGCAAAACGGTAGGGATTCTCGCCGTGAAGCAGAACCTCCCCATCCAAAACGTAGCGGTAGACATCGTTCTCCTGAATCAGCGAGGAAGGCATCAGGAGCAAACGCGCCGTCAGTGCAACCAGGACGATTCCCCGCAGACCCGGCCGTTCTCCCAGCGACAGCCTTCGCGCGGCGATCGCGAACGCGCCCCAGGCCAGACCGTACAGGAGCAGAAATGTAATAATGGGTCGGTCGGCGTAGCCTTGCCCGTAGACGAAAGAGTGGCTGAGCAGACTCCAGGCACCTACCGAGCCCAGAAGAACGGCGCCGCAGCTGATCCAGATCCAGTCGAGGGGTTGTCGCAGCAACTTCATGGCATTTCAGGTCGGTTCTGCCCGCAGGCGCACTTGCCGCGCCAATACTGACTAGTCTACCCTGCGGCCGCGACGCCCACATGGTCCGAGGACACATGTCGACACGATTCATCTCCATCATCATCCCGACCCTGAATGAAGCCTCCAATCTGCCTGCTGCGGTAGAGTCCTGCAATGATCCTCACGTCCGAGAGGTCATCGTCGTCGACGGAGGCAGCACCGATGGTACGCCGGCCATCGGGGCGGCCGCCCAGGTCCGCGTCCTGGAAGGTCCTCCCTGCCGGGCCTCCCAGATGAACCTCGGTGCCGAGGGTGCTCGTGGCTCTGTTCTGCTCTTCCTCCATGCCGACTGCCGATTGCCGGACGGCTTCGGACGAGAAGTCGCTCGAGTCTTGGACATCCCGGGCACGGCCGGCGGAGCTTTCGGACTACGCATCGATTCTGCAGGCGTCCTGTTCCGCCTGATCGAGAAAGCTGTCGATGGGCGCAGCCGGTGGCTCGGTCTTCCCTACGGGGATCAAGCGCTCTTCCTCGAGCACGATCTCTTTCAGCGGCTCGGTCGTTATGCTCAGCTACCGATTCTCGAAGATCTCGAACTCGTTCGGAGGCTGCATGGCTACGGAGCTGTCCGGACGGCACACATGAATGTTCTCACCTCGAGCCGGCGCTGGCGAAGCACCGGACCCGTGCGCCTGACACTGATCCATCAGCTGGTGCTGTGGGCCTATTTTTCGGGAGTCGACCCGGGCCGGATCGCCAGCTGGTATCAGCGCCGCACGAGACGGTCGATTTCCAGATCAGAAAAATCTAGGAGGGGAGTTGAAACCTTTGGCCACCCCCCCGCATCATGACAGTGTGAAGGCAAGATGAGAGGGAGCACCCCCTCCCTCGCTCCTCCTCCCCTCGGTGAGCCCGTTCCCCAGGCGGGCTCACCCCTTTTTTTATACCTTCGAGAGCAATTCGACGATTCGCGCCAGTGCCTGCGTCCCCTCCCGGCCCCAGTCTCGATTCTGAGCCGCGTTGAAGAGCTGGTGGACGAGCGCTGCGGCAGGCAGCGAAGCCTGCACGCGGTCCGCGGCCTGTAGTACGAGCTTCAGATCCTTCTGCATGAGATCGACCATGAAGCCCGGTGCAAAGTCCCGATCAACGATCTTCGGACCGAGGTTGCTCAACTGCCAGCTCCCCGCTGCACCTCCCTGGATGGCCTCGATCATCACCTTGCGATCGAGTCCGTTCCTGGCGGCAAATGCCAGGGCTTCGGAAACGGCCAGAAGATTCACCGAGACCAGGATCTGGTTGCACAGCTTCGTGACTTGTCCGTTTCCCACGGGACCGCAATAAGTGATGGTCTTGCCCATCGCTTCGAACATCGGGCGAACACGCTCGAAAGCCTCTTTTTCTCCTCCAGCCATGATGGCCAATGTGCCCTTCTGCGCTCCGACGTCGCCGCCGGATACAGGCGCGTCGACGAGGAAGCAATCCTTCCGCCGAAGCAGCTCCGCCAGGTCTCGTTCGACTGCAGGTGCGATCGTGCTCATATCGACGACGACGCACCCTTTGCGAATCCCGGCCAGCACACCGTCCGCCCCAGCGACGACTTGGCGCACCGCGTCGCTGTCCGTGACGATCACGATGACGACCTCCGACCGACGAGCCGCTTCAGCAGGCGAATCGACCACCTCTACGTCATTTGACGCGAATTCATCCGCCCTTGCTCGTGTTCGGTTGTATACAACGAGTTGGAATCCCGCCTTGGCCAGATTCGCAGCCATCGGACCCCCCATGATTCCCAGACCGATAAACCCAACCTTCATGAAACCTCCCTTCGAATTCTCCAAACACTGAGTTTCGTTCCCAAGTCTAGCGGGCTCGCGCCGGTAATGCATCTCGGCAGGTGTACCGATGGAAGACAGAGAGGATCCATCATAGAATCACAGGGAACTGCAGACTGGCTGCGCGGCGAAGATCGCGGAGTTCCGGTGAAACTGGAGGAGAGCCCATGGGCAATCGAAAGCTATGGTTAGTCCTGATTCTTGTCGTCGTTGCGGTCTGTCTTGCGATCATAGTCGGAGGCGCCCTGATCTACGTACTGCATGCACCACCTGCCGTAGCAGGCGGGTCGGTCTTGCAGCTTCAGGTGGGACTATCCGTACGAGAATTGCCGGCGACGGATCCCTGGTCCCAGCTCTTTGCCTCTCAGTCCATAAACCTGTGGGACATGAAGAGAGGCCTCGAATCGGCGGCGCACGACGACCGCGTTACGGCAGTCTACCTCGAGATTTCGCCCACGACTGCGGACTGGGCTCAAATCGAGGAGATGCGCGAGATGTTGCACCGTTTCCGCGCGTCGGGAAAGAAGGTCATCTCGTTTTTGGCGGTCGACATCGCGACCGAAAAGGAGGTCTACCTCGCGGCCGCCGCGGATCAGGTCTTCATGAATCCAACCTCGGGCTTCCTCGTCAACGGTTTGATGGCTCAAGTGACGTTCATGAAGCGCACACTGGAAATGCTGCACGTCAAACCTGACTTCATCCAGTTCAAGGAATACAAGAGTGCCGAGACCTATTCGAGGGACCAGATGACACAGCCCATCCGGGACATGCTGACGTCTCTCATCACGAGCATTCAGGATCAGTTCGCCAAGGGTTTGTCCGACGATCGCAACATCGAGTCCAAAGCCCTCCAGGACCTGATGACCCGGGGGCTCTTCCCGGCCGATGTCGGCAAGGAAGCAGGATTGATCGACGAACTCGGCTACATCAACGAGGTCCGTGCCGCGCTGAGCCAAGCCGCGGGGACGGAAGAGTATCACGGGCTCTCGCTGGGGGACTATCTTGACTCCCTTCCTGAGTACCTGGGGCCTGCGAGTGCGCGGACCCGGATTGCTTATGTGGGTGCCGTAGGAACGATCGTCACCGGGAGGAGCGAGTCGGTAGCCGACTTACTGGGCGCGGCCAGTCTGGGCGCGACGCTTCGTGACCTTCAACACGACTCATCGATTTCCGGCGTGATCCTGCGCGTGAACAGCCCCGGAGGATCCGCTGTCGCCTCCGACATGATTTGGGAGGAGGTTCGCCAACTCGAGCAGGCCGGCAAGCCGGTCATCGTCTCGATGTCAGGAGTCGCCGGTTCGGGTGGCTACTACATCTCTATGCCCGCGCGTCGAATCGTGGCCCAGCCTTCGACCCTCACGGGCTCAATCGGTGTCATCTTCGGGAAGTTCGATCTCAGCGGACTGTACAAACTGCTCGGCATGGACATCGAGCGGATCAAGCTGGAGCCGAACAGCGACATCTTCTCTTTGACTTCGTCGCTGTCACCCGAGCAGGAGCAGCTCGTCAGAGGCTGGATGGCTCAGACCTACCAAACATTCGTGTCCAAAGCCGCTGAGGGCCGCCACCAGGCTTTCGACGCGATGGAAGCCAAGGCGAGAGGACATGTCTACACAGGCGCCCAGGCCGTCGACGAGGGGCTCGTCGACACCCTCGGAGGAATCACGGCGGCGATCTCCCAGATGAAGGACGTCTTGGGTCTGGCTCCTTCTGATCGGATCCGTCTCGAGCTCTATCCCAAGCCAAAGAGTTTTTGGGAGACCCTCACGAGCGGGAATCTCTTTCAAATCAGCGCGCCGTCGCTGGTCGAATCCCTGCGCGAGCACTTGAACGTGCTCGAGCGCCCAGGGATCTGGATGCTCGCCCCCGAGGTGCAGGTGCAGTAGGCCTGGAGTAGGACAACCATCCCTGGTTGTCCAGGTGTCGAAGCTTTGGGAACCGGGAAAGCTGAAAGTCCCGGAAACGCCGGGGATGTTCCACCGAGGCAGCGGACAACCCGGGATGGTTGTCCTACTCGCCCATGATTTGGACAGCGACTTCACGGTCCCGGGCACGATTGTCGAAATCGATCACGATGATCTGCTGCCAGGTCCCCAGCCTCATGCGACCGTGCTGCAGCGGGATCGTGATGGACGGTTTGAGCAGCGAGGCACGAACGTGAGAGAAGCCGTTGCCGTCCTGCCAGGCCCGCTCGTGATGGTAGTCGCGCGTCGGAGGCACGAGCCGGTTGAACATCTCTTCGAGATCATTGACCAGTCCGGGTTCGTATTCGACCGTCGTCACACCCGCCGTCGAACCCACGACGAAAACGGTGGTCAACCCGCTCCGGAGCTTGCTTTCGTCGACCTTCTCCTGGACCAGGTTCGTGATATCGATGACGTGACAAAAGCCCTTCGTCGAGAGCGTGAGCGTGAAGTCCCTGATCTGCATAGCGGGGAGTCTAGCACAGGCCCGGAGACTCCGCGACCTTCGCCGACCTTGTCGATGCTTCTCGTGACGAGCGCCGTCCGGGCCGCGCCGACTGGCAGCAGGGACAGAAGTGAGTTCCGCGTTGTCCCACGACGATCTTGACGACCGGCGCCCCACACCTCCGACACGCTTGCCCGCTCCTTCCATAGACGTTCAGTTCTTCCTGGTGACGACCGACATCCCCGTTGCTGTCGACGTAGTCACGCAGCGAAGTTCCGCCGAAGAAGATTCCCTTCTCCAGCACCCTCGGGATCGACTTGAACAGCCGCACCTTCTCATAGCGACGGAGAGAGCCGACCCGCCGGGTGGGGCGAATCCCGGCCTCGAACAGGGCCTCGTCCGCATAGATGTTACCAATCCCGGCCACGAATTTCTGATCCAACAGCAATGACTTGACCTGAATCCTGGGCCGCCGCTTCATCTTCTCGAGGAACGGTTCAAGCTGATATCCGCTTGAAAGCGGCTCCCACCCGAGATGCGCGAACAACTGGTCGAGGGAGATCCCGTCACGGTCCAACAGATGGACCTTTCCGAATTTGCGGGTGTCCCTCAGCATCAGAATGTGCCCGTCGAGAAAGTGCACCTGAAGATGGGTATGCCGATCCGGGGCGTGCTGGCGCGCCCTCTCCAGACCCGTCAGCGGGCTGCGCAGAAATCGAGCGTCATCGACGCGCTCCGGATCCCGAAGCGTCAACTGGCCGGTCATCCCAAGATGGACAACGAGGTGAGCCCGGTCCAGGTCGAACACCAGAAACTTCCCCCGTCGCCGCAAAGCGTGCACGATTTGGCCAGGCAGTTCGGTCTCGAGGCAGGATGGGTCCGACTGGAAGATCTTGCGGTCTCCTACCTCGATCCTATGGATCCGGAGACCGAGAACGCGAGGGAGCAAACCACGACGAATCGTCTCGACTTCAGGTAATTCCGGCACTTCGACTATCCACGTATCGGCGAGCTCGGGGGCTAGGACTCGAACCTAGATCGGCGGCTCCAAAGGCCGCTGTCTTACCACTTAGACGACCCCCGACCAAGCAGGCCCTAATCTTAACTGAAACCTGCGGGCGAGGGGAAGCAGAGTCCCGACACCATGGCTACAGAAACGGCGCGCCCAACGGTGTCGGGGCGTCAGGATCGATCAGGCCTCGCGCCTTCAAAAGTTCTCTCCTGAGGTCTGAAAAAAAGAGCGACGTCTCGACCAGACGGTTGTCGAGGAAGCTTCGCACAATCGTGTTGGGCACACCGTATCGATCGCCGGCGAAGGCCAGCAGGCGCCCGTAGACTCGCCCGAAATTGACGTCGCCGTAGCTGCTGACCGGCTGTTCGACCAGAGTGAACCTCTGAGCCTGGGCTGTGACGCCTGCTCCCACGGCAAGGTCGGCGAAAGGGATGAATTCGCAGGCAAAGGTTAGTATGTCCGGGTCTTCCGGCAACCCTGCCAGAACATCACGAACCAGCTCGGCGGCCTCTCTCGAATAGACTCGATAACCGCTCTGAATGTCCGGCTTCCAGCCGTTCCAGAAGCGCCGGTCCAGCACCCGACCGGTCCTTGCCAGGACGTACTGGACAAGGTCCACCAGCACGGCATTCGTCACCTGCTCCCACTGATCGCGCACCCAACCCATCGGTTTCTCGAGGGAAGGTCTGGCCCCCATCACGGCCACTTTCGAGTTCCCCGCCACTCTCTCGACGTGTGCAGCCAGACTCACGAGTCGTGACAGATCTTCCTGGGCATGATCTCCGTCGCAATCCCGTGTTGCGAAAAAGCGAGCGTCACTCGTGGCGAGCAGTTCGGCCAGACCGGCAGCGACCGCGCCCGCCTTGCCTCGATTCCTCCTCAGGCGATGGACCCGAAGTCCGGACACCTCCCCCAGCACCCTCTCCGCCGTCGTTCCCTGATCGACGACGGTCAACAGACGCTCCCGGCGACAGAACAGATCCGTCTCTTCCAGCAGACCGCCCAAAATGTTCCGGACCTGCTGCTCCCGCACCGAGGCGACGAAGTGCACAGGAATGACGACTGCGAGCAAATCCCGCATTCGGCCGACCGGCAGGAGGTCGATCGTAGGTCCCACGAAACCCGTCCCCTTCTCCTCAGCCTTCAGTCAATCTCGAGCCTGCTTCGATCCAGCCACTTAACCGTTGGCTGCCTCGACCTCTTTCAGAGGCTTGATGATGCCCAATGCGAGCTTGACCTTCTCCTCGACTTCCTGAGCGATCTTCGGGTTCTCTTTGAGGAATGCCTTCACGTTTTCGCGGCCCTGACCGAGTCTTTCCTGTCCATAGGAGAACCAGGATCCGGCCTTATCGACGATCCGGTGAGTGACAGCCAGATCGAGCAACTCGCCTTCGCGGGAAATACCCTGACCGTAGACGATATCGAATTCCGCCTCTTTGAAGGGTGGAGCCAGCTTGTTCTTCACCACCTTGGCCCTGGTTCTGCTGCCCACGTTCTCGTCTCCATCCCGCAGGGCGCCGATTCGCCGCACCTCGAGGCGAATGGAGGAATAGAACTTGAGAGCCCGCCCGCCCGTCGTGGTCTCGGGATTCCCGAACATCACCCCGATCTTCTCCCGGATCTGGTTGATGAACACCATGCAGGTCCGCGATTTCGAGACAATAGCCGTGAGCTTCCTCAAAGCCTGGGACATGAGCCGGGCCTGCAGCCCGACGTGAGAATCCCCCATCTCACCTTCAAGCTCGGCGCGCGGAACCAGCGCGGCGACCGAGTCGACCACCAGAATGTCCACGGCTCCGCTTCGCACCAGAACCTCGGCAATCTCCAAAGCTTGTTCACCCGAATCGGGCTGCGAAACCAGCAACTCGTCGATGTCGACACCGAGATGCTTGGCATAGCCGGCATCCATGGCGTGTTCGGCGTCGATGAAAGCCGCCGTTCCGCCGGCCTTCTGAGCCTCCGCTATGGCATGCAGCGCCACCGTGGTCTTGCCGCTCGATTCGGGTCCGTAGACCTCGATCACGCGGCCTCGGGGAAAACCGCCTATCCCCAGCGCAGAGTCGATGGCCAGCGAGCCGGATGAGATCGTCGGAACGTTGACTTCCCGGTCCCCCCCAAGCTTCATGATCGAGCCCTTGCCGAACTGGCGTTCGATCTGGGCGAGAGCCATTTCGATCGCCCGCTTCCTCTTATCCAGGTCACTCATTGCCTCTTCCTTTCCTTGAATTCATCAGTATAGAGGACCCGTCTGAAAAGCCATCCACTACTAATAACGTTTCAGCCGGTCGAAGCTTCAATCCGGATCAGGCCTGGGAGACCCGATTGCCCGCCCCAGAGCGCGATTCAGCACGTTCGACATCCCGCACGCCGATGATCTTCTTGACGTAGTTGAGAATTTTCTCGAGATGCTCCGTATCCCGAACTTCAACGGTCAATTCGATCAACCCGTCGCCCCCGTCGAGCAGACGGGCCCGCGCATCCACGATGTTGGCATCGATGCTGGAGAGGGCGGTCGTGATATCGGCAAGAATGCCGGTGCGATCTTGAGTGCGAATGGAGAGCCGCACGGGGTATTTCGACTCATCCCCGTCTTCGGTCCATTTGACCTCGACCTGACGTTCCGGGTTGAGGAGGAGATGCTGCAGATTCGGACAATCGGCGGCATGCACGGAAATGCCACGACCGACGGTAATATAGCCGACCACGGGCTCACCTTTGATCGGGTTGCAGCAGCGGGCCCGGAAGACGAGCAGATCATCATGTCCCTTGACCTGGATTGGAGAGTCCTTGCGCCGAAAGACCCGCCGCACCACCGATCCCAAAGCCGAAGCGGTCGCTTCACTCGTTTCCGTTTCCGCCAGTTCCGGCTCCAGTCGACCGACGACCTGACGTGCGGAGACCTTCCCCAATCCGATGCTCGCAAACAGTTCTTCGCCCCTGGACACCCCAAAGGCAGGAGCCACCGAATCCAGCTTCGCCTCGTACTTCTTGAGGCTCCGTTTGAACTTCCGGAACTCCTTCTCCAGAAGCTTCCGGCCGATGTCAAAGGCCTCCTCCTTGCGGCGCAGGTTCAAGAGACGTCGAATGGCCGATCGCGCCCGCTGGGTCTTGACCACATTCAGCCAGTCCCGGCTGGGCCGCGCGTCTGAAGACGTGAGGATCTCGACCACGTCCCCCGTGCTCAGGCGATACTTCAGCGGAACAATCCGCTGGTTGACCTTTGCCCCCACGCATTTGTGCCCGATCTCGGTGTGAACATAGTAGGCAAAGTCGAGGGCCGTAGCGCCCCGGGGGAGCGTCATGACTTCCCCCTTCGGCGTAAAGATGTAGACCTCATCCGGATAGAGGTCGATCTTCAGATTGCTGAGAAACTGGTGCGGATCCTTGACCTCACGTTGCCATTCCAACAGATGACGCAACCAGAGGAACCGCTTGTCGTCCTGACCCTCCTGAAGCCTGCCCTCCTTGTACTTCCAGTGAGCGGCGATGCCTTCTTCCGCGACCTGATGCATGTCGTGTGTACGAATCTGGACCTCGAACGGCTGGCCGCCTTCGCCGATCACCGTGGTATGCAGGGACTGGTACATGTTGTTGCGGGGCATCGCGATGAAGTCCTTGATTCGTCCGGGGACCGGGCTCCAAAGGTTGTTCACGATACCCAACACGGTGTAGCAATCCCGCACCGAATCCACGAGTACCCGCAAGGCCAGAAAGTCGAATACCTGGTTCAGCCCGATCTTCTGCCGGTGCATCTTCTGATGAATGCTGTAGAGCCGTTTGGTGCGACTCTGAATCCGCGCCTCGATGCCCTGTTGGGTCAGGACCTCCGAAAGACGCGCCTGAACGGCCTTGCTGAACTCCTCCGAGGCCGCGCGCTTGGCCTCCACCTCTTCCGCCAGCTTCTTGTAGGACACCGGATCGAGGTAACTGAAGGCGAGATCCTCCAGCTCGCCTCGGATACGCGCCATTCCCAGGCGCAGTGCGATCGGAGCATAGATGTCCAGCGTCTCCCGCGCGATCCGCTTCTGCTTCTCCGGGGGCAGATGCTGGAGCGTGCGCATGTTGTGAAGGCGGTCTGCCAGCTTCACCAAGATGACGCGAATGTCGTCGACCATCGCCAGCAGGAGTTTGCGAAAGTTCTCGGCCTGCTGTTCCTCGAGGGACGAAAAGCGGATCTTTCCGATCTTGGTGACACCGTCCACCAGGTGCGCGATGTCCTCGCCGAAATAGTCACGCAGCGTGTGCAGATCCGTCAGCGTGTCTTCCACCACATCGTGCAGCAGCCCCACGCTGACGCACGCCACATCGAGCCGCATCTCCGCCAGGATATTGGCGACTTCGAGAGGATGAGTCAGGTAAGGTTCACCCGAGAGACGCACTTGCCCTTTGTGCTCGCGCGCCGAGAAGATGTAGGCTTTTCGAAGAAGATCCACATCAGCATTGGGCTGATATTGCAGTACCTTCTCCTCGAGATCCTCATAGCGAATCATTACTGCGTTTGCCGCTCCGCAATTCTAACATCCTGGTTCGAGCGAAGTCGGAATGGAGTCAATCGAACCGATGCCCGGGCCGCGTTCGGGCGCCCAAATTCGAAGATGCCGTCCGACAGGCCCGAGTTGCGGCAGGGTGAGCGTGCCCGATCCCACGCACAAGCCGTTCCGGGGTTCCGCTGGAGATCGTCCCGTTCGGGTCAAGCCGGTTCAATGTTCCTCATTGGGTTGAGGACTGGGCACGAAACACATTCGCACCACCGGGAAACTAGTCCTTGCTCGTACCTTGCGAGGCGGACTCGGACTTGAAGATCTGTCGTCGCTCCTGCTCAGCTCTTCGCTCGAGCGCACGCTTCGTCTCCAAAGCCTGTAGGGCGAGTTTATCCGCTTCCTTTTCCCACTGGTCCTTCTCTTCCTCATTCTCGGCCAGCTCTGCCTTTTCCCGGTAGAGGAGATTCAGGTACTCCATGGCATCCGTGTAGTTCTTGTTGATCTCCAGTGCCTGTTTGAGGGACGCGATGGCCTCATCCGCCATCCGGTTGGCCTCTGCTCGTTCCTCATCGGTGAGATTGGGGACGTTCTCCCCGTCCTTTCCGGTCTTCTCGTCCACGATGTTGTAGTTGATCGTGGCAATGCCGTAGAGAGCCTGCGAGTCATCTTCCTGGACGTCCATCAACTTGCGGTACCATTCCTTGGCTTTGTCAGGCTCATTCATATTCCGATAAATATCAGCAATGTTTGCCATTGCATTGACACTCTTCGGATCCAACTCCAGCACTTTCTGGAAGGAGGCGATGGCCTCCTGTCCCCTTCGCAGGTTTTCCGGGGTTGGCACTTGCGGCACAAACTGGGCACGATAGGAGGCCGCCAGATACAGGTAGGCGTCCACCAGGGTAGGATCGAGTTCAACCGCGGCTTTGAATTCTCCCGTAGCCGCGTCGAAGTTCTTCGCCGTATAGGACTCGACCCCCTTGTTCAGGTGATTCCGAGCTTGGAGCTTGTTGTAGAATGTGCAGCCCGCCAAGCCCGTACCCAGCAAAACGGCCACCAGAACAACTAGTAATTTTCTCGATTTCATGGACTGACTCCGATGCAGACAGTAGCCTTTGCTCCGGCGAATCGCAAGCACAGGACAGCACCTTCGTGCCGTCCTGTGCGTCGCCGAAGGTCATTTCGCTTCTTCATTCATAAGGCCGACATCTCCGACACCCGCCCCCTTCGCGATATCGATCACCCGGATCACATCACCAAAAGGCAGATCCGTGTCCGCTTGGATAAACATGTTCTTGTTTGCGCGGGCGCTGTAGATCTCGAACAACCGCGCACCAAGACGATCCAGCGTGACAGGCTCCTGGTTGATGGACAGGGCACCGTTCGAAGCCACGGTGACGACAATGGCATCCGATTTGATGATGACATCCTGGGGAATGTCCTCAGGCATCTTCTCGGGCACGCGGGCCCGCAAATCGTACTGCATGGTCGGCTGAATCACCATGAAAATGATCAGAAGAACGAGGAGGATGTCGATATAGGGCGTGATGTTGATATCCGACATCGAGCCCTTTCCTGATCCCGTTTTCATAGCCATTACGGGGTTCCTCCTTCCTCCCTCTCACGATCCACGAGCAGACCGATTCTCTCGGCACCCGCCTCACGAGCCAGTTCTACGGCATGGACGACGGAGCCGAAAGGCGTCGCGACATCCGCTCTCACGAACAAGGGCTTGTCAGGAGCCTTGGCATAGGCTTCGGACATCTTGTCGAGGAGACCGGCGTCACCGACCAGCTGCTTGTTCACGTAGTACTCGCTGGAGCGGCTGATCGTCACGATTGTCGCGTCTTCGGCTTCTGCCTCCGGTGCCTCCTGGGCGTTCCTGGCTGAAGCCATATTGATCGAAATACCCTGCTGAATCAGAGGCGTGGTGATCATGAAGATGATCAGGAGGACCAGCATCACGTCCGCCATCGGCGTGACGTTGATATCGGCGTTGACCCCGGATACTCCTCCGGAACCGCCTCCACCACTAATTGCCATGTCGCTCCGACCTCCGTCTCAAGAAGTAGTCGATCAGTTCCGAACCGGAATTGTCCATCTCAACGATGAAAGACTCGATCTTGCCGGTGAAATAGTTGTACATCCAGACCGCGGGAACGGCGACGAACAAGCCCAGGGCCGTCGTGATCAACGCCTCGGAAATTCCGCCTGCGACCGCTGCCAGACCCGTGTTTTCGCCTGCGCTCATGCCGGCAAAAGCATTGATGACGCCGACCGTCGTACCGAACAGACCGACAAAGGGGGCCGTAGCTCCGATTGTCGCCAGGCCGCCGAGACCCCGCTTCAAGTCCTCGATTCCGATCGCCTGGGCGCGCTGAATAGCCCGCCGCGACGCTTCAATCGTCTCACCTGGGATGGCATCCGTTCCCTTGTGGGCGCGAAATTCCTGCAAGCCTGCATGGACCACCCGAGCGAGGTGACTGCGGTCGTGCTGTTCGGACAACTCTACCGCTTCTTCCAGATTCCCTCTTCCAAGTGCTTCCGCAACAGCCGGAGCGAAAGCCTGAGACTGCTTTCGAGCCTTGCGGTAGGTGATGTACCTCTCGATCATGACGCTGAATGACCAGACGGACATGATCGCGAGTATAACGACAACGAGCTTGGCCGGAACGCCCATCTGGCCCCACATCTCCATGAAAGAACCCATAACTTACCTCCCACATCAATTAAATAAGTGTTTCGCGAGTCGGCTCTCTCCCAACCCAAATTCAACCTCTATTGCAGAACAAAATTCACTGTCACTGTCGCAACTACTGGAACAGGCTCCCCGTTGAGCAGCGTCGGCGAGTACTTCCACTGCTTGACTGCATCGACGGCCGCCTGGTTGAGCAGCGGGTGTCCGCGGATGATCTTCACATCCGAAACATTACCCTGCTCGTCAACCATGACCTGGAGCAGAACAACCGCTTGGACACGAGCACGTTTCGCCAAGTCCGGGTATACAGGATCGATCTTCCGGATCAGCTTCGAGTTTTGGACATTCCCACCAACCCGAATGGGCTCCTTCTTCTGGGGCGGCGGTGGTGGTGGCGGTGCAGCCGCAACGGTTCCACCCGGCATCGCACCCGGCACGCCTCCGACGACTCCACCCGGCACGCCTCCCGGGACGCCTCCTCCCGTCAGACTGACGGAAGAGATGTCCGGAATATCGTCCATCGGCGGCGGAATCTCTTTCGGAACTTCCGTCGGAGCCACGAATTTCGAAGGATCAAGCTTCACGACCTGCTGCTGCTGTCGCACCGGCTGGGGCGGCGGCGGTGGTGGCGGCGGCGGCGGCGGTGGTGGCGGCGGCGGTGGTGGCGCAAGGAAGGTCAGCAACTCCTGCTCTGGCAAAGCCTGGTAGTAGATCAGCGGTACAACGATGATCACGATGACAATGGCGGCGTGTATCATGAAGGAGATCATTAGAGTCGACTTGTTTCGGCCGCCCTTGCCCGAAGAAGACTCAATCAAATCATCAAACATTCAATTACTCCCTTCCGTCCAAAACTTGGCTCGCACCGCGATTGCCAGTGCACCCGGCGATATTACTATCGGCCTCCCGACCAGTCAAGACCTGCACACCCATTTGAAAATCGACATAACCTAATGTTAATAAATAACTTATTAGATCCATTTCATCAGGCTTTCCGCTTTTCGCGGTGGTTCTGCCACCAGAGCACAATGGGACTCGCAATGGCGATCGATGAATAGGTCCCCACAATGATACCGACGACGAGAGCGAACGAAAAGCCACTCAAAGCCTCCCCTCCCAGCATGAACAAGGAGAAGACGGCCAGAAAAGTCATCCCGGAGGTCAGGATGGTTCGGTTCAGGGTCTGGTTGATGCTCGCGTTGACGACGGTCAAGAAGTCACTTCGCCGCATCAGCCTCAGATTCTCCCGGACACGATCGAACACGACGATAGTGTCGTTGATCGAGTAACCGACTAATGTGAGCAGAGCCGCTATAACTGTTAACGAGATCTCTTTTCCGGTCAGCGAAAAGAAGCCAACCGTTAAGAACACATCATGGAAAAGTGCAATGATTGCGGCCACTCCGTAGATCGGCTGAAAGCGAAAGGCAATATAAACCAGCATTCCAAGCAGAGAAAACAGCACGGCATTCTGCGCCCGGTCCCTCAACTCGCGCCCGACTTTGGGTCCGACACTCTCGACACTGAGCACCGTGAAAGCACCCGCATAGAAGTTGTCCTTGATGGCACTGGTAACCGAGGCGGGCAGATTCAACTGATCCAACTCCGACAGGTTCGTGATCAGCCCCCCGTGAGCGGTCCGGAAATCAACGATCTGAGTCGCTTGCTCCCGTGTATGAGCGGCAAACTCGTCGATCGACATCTTGCCTCCCAGCCCCTCCGGATCCTTCTCCTGCAGCCAAGTGGCAATCTGGCTGACCGTGGCGCTGTTCAAGTCGATCTTACCTGCGCCCACATCCTTGTCGAACTGCTTGAAGAGAGCCTGAGTGATCAGCTTGCTCTGAACACTGAGATCCTGCGCTTCATCGCCCTCGACTCGAGCCATTCGGATCTGGACTTCGTTGTCCGACGGCTCATCGAAACGAGTAACTTCCTCGGCTTCCAGCTCGCCCTTGTTCAGGGCATTCCTGATCACCGCCAGATCTGGTGTCGACGTGAATTTGACGTAAACCAGCGTTCCACCGGTGAAATCCACACCAAGATTCAGTCCCTTCGTGAGCAGAGAAGCTGCGCCAATCACTGCAAGCAGCAGGGATAGGCCGATGAAGTACCACTTCTTGCCCAGCCAATCGATCTTGGGATTGGTGACTATGTCCATGAGATCTTGTTGCCTCTAATTAGATACCGCTGCCCGGAATTTGTTCCCCCGCTAGATCGAGAGTCTCTGTACCTCCCGATTTTGGAGCACCAGTCCAAACAGGGTCCGTGACATGAAGGTTGCCGTGAAGATGTTGGCCAGAAGACCGACCGCCAGCGTGATCGCGAACCCCCGAATCGGACCCGTCCCGAACTGAAACAGGAACAGAGCGGAGACAAGAGTCGTGATGTTCGTATCGATGATCGTGGAGAACACTCGATCGAATCCCGCATCGACCGACGCCCGAATCGTCTTGCCGAGGCGCAGCTCTTCCTTGATCCGCTCGAAGATCAGGATGTTGGCGTCGACAGCCATACCGATGGTCAAAATGACGCCGGCGATGCCGGGAAGGGTGAGCGTCGCCCGAAAGTAGGCCAGCACACCGAGCAAAATCAGCAGATTGAGGACCAGACACAAAATGGCGTTCAGCCCCGAATACCGGTAGACGACCAGCATCCCGACGACGACCAGAAGCAGACCCAGGATCGAGGCGTAAATTCCGCGCGTGATCGAATCCCGCCCCAGAGAAGGTCCGACACTCCGTTCCTCGAGTACTCTCAGATCCGCCGGGAGAGCGCCGGACCGAAGGACCAAGGCCAGGTCCTCGGCCTCTTCGGGAGTGAACGAGCCCGTAATGCGCGCGGCTTCCGTGTCAATCCGCGAATCGATCCGCGGCGCAGAACGAACGACTCCGTCCAACACGATGGCCAACTGGTTGCCGACGTTGTCCGCAGTGGCTTCACTGAAACGACGGACACCCTCCGAGTTCAGGAAGAACTCGACCTCCGATTTCCCTGTGTAGGGATCCTGCGAGCGCCGGGCATTCTTGAGTTGCTGCCCAGTCAGGGCGTCGGCCTTCCGCAGGACCAGATACTGCTGCTGACCCGACGTAGCGTTGCGATCCTGATAGGGATAGATCGCGTACCCCTCGGGCATCTTGTTGTTGAACGCCGCCAGCGCAGCTTCCTTGCTCGAAAAGGGTCCTCTCTTGGCAGGGTCGGGGTAGGCCAGCTTCAATTCGAGTCGCGCCGTACTCTTGATCAAATCCTTGACACGCTCGAAGTCCTGAACGCCCGGCAGTTCGACGATGATCTGGTTCGGAACTTCACCACTTCCATACACGGTGATGCTGGGCTCGGCAACCCCGTACTGGTCGATTCGACGTGTGATAATCTCCCGGGCTTGCCGGACGGTGGTCTGTCCCAACTGCTTCCGATAGGCCGGAACCATTTGCACGGAATAGTCGGTCTGCCCTTCACGGGTTCGCGACGTGTAGGACCAGGCATTGTTCGCGTCCAGATAATTCTCGACGGCCGCCTGCGATTCGGAGGCGACACCCAGGATCTCGATCTTCCCGTCGACCACCCGGCTCTGATCGTAGGTTACCTTCCGGTTCGCCAACTCCCTGTCGATCTGTTCACGGAACTGCTGAACTTCGGCCTGCAGGGCCTGATCCACATCGACTTGGAGCACCAGATGAATCCCACCCTGAAGGTCGAGGCCAAGATTGATCTTGTCCTTGTACAAAAGGAAGGCGCATGCGATCGCGACGAGGGCGACGAATGCCATTCTATATTGGAGCTTCTTCTTCATGATTACCTGGCTGAAATGTATCTTCCGAAGCGGATCTCTACGTGTTGGGGGAGGAATCACCCGGCGCGCCTTGCATCGACGCGATCGCCGATTTGGCGACTTCGATCTTCACCTGGTCGGCTACCTTCAGCAGAACCGTATGGTCACGCAGCCCGGTCACCGTACCGTAAACACCGCCAGAGGTAATGACTTTATCACCATTCTTGAGGCTACTCAGCATCGCCTCGTGGCTCTTCTGCCGTCGCCGCATGGGGCGATAGATCAGCAAATAGAAAATGCCGATTATCAGGATGATCGGGAGAAAGCTAGCCACCAAGTTCGAAGAGGAAGCTCCCCCCTGCTGCGCTAAAACAAACCCCGTCGTCATGCCTTTAGCATCCCCGCCAAAAATGAAAAGTGGAGTATAGCAAATTCTCGGCCAATCAAGAACAACCCGAGGCTCGAGTCAACTTCACACCTCTGCTCAAGCCTCTGCACCGTACCGGATCTCCAGGTCACTGGCAAGCCCTCTGAGCCCCCCGGAGACAATTTCCTTCCGGATCCTCTCCATCAGCTCGAAGTAGAAGTAGAGATTGTGCTGTGTGTTGAGGATGCTCGAGAGAATCTCGCCGGAAACATAAAGATGACGAAGATAACCACGCGAGAACCGGCTGCAGGTCGGACACCCGCAGTCGGGGTCCGGGGGTTCCGAATCTTCCTTGAAGCAGGCATTCTTGATCCGGATCGGTCCCTTCCACGTAAACAACATTCCGTTCCTGGCGTTTCGAGTCGGCAAGACGCAGTCGAACATGTCGTAGCCGCTCTGGACCGCTTTCACGATATCGAGGGGCGTCCCGACTCCCATGAGATAGTGGGGAACCTCATCCGGCAACTCCTCCCGCAGAGCCTCGAGAAGATCGTACATCAGCATTTTCGGCTCACCCACACTGAAGCCTCCCATGGCGATCCCGTCGAAGCCGATCGACTGAATGCGTTCGAGGCTCTCACGCCGAAGATCCGAAAACACACTCCCCTGCACGATGCCGAACAGCGCCTGGGAGGACCCGGCCATGGCACGCTTCGATCGTTCCGCCCAACGCATGGACCGGTCCATGGACGCCTGGGCCTCGCTGTGGCTCACCGGGTAA
>JARRKC010000022.1:0-31014 GCA_037388505.1 Acidobacteriota bacterium
TGCAGCCAGAAGTCGGTGGTGTCCTTCGCGCCGGCCGCGCGATAATTCGCACCACGAATGTCCGACAGGTCTTGGGAAACGTTGGCGCCCGCCGCCGAGGCGGCCAGGAGCATTGCGCTCAAAAAGCCAAGAATGACCTTCATGTGGGGCTGTCCTTTCAGTCGCTTGACAGGCGTCGTCAGATACGGCTTTGCCGCATGCAGCCGCAAGGGGAATACCGGACGGTTCTCGACGAATCCAGCATGCCCTCCGGTGTGCGGACCGCACGCCGTCCCTTCGCTGCGGTCGTGCACCCGACGCCGGTATAGGATAGCGCGACCTTTGCCGAAACCATAGGGTGTCCCGCGGCTCGCCGCCGCCGCGCAGTATCTCATTCGACACATCTATGAAGTTGTTGACAATCAAGCAATTAGAGCGAAGGTCCCTGCAAATGAACCGGAGGCGAGCCTCCAGGAACTCCCGAAGGGGGTCCTCCGATCCGAAATCGGGGCGATACGGAAGGATCCCCCGCTGATCACTTTCCGGCCCGGCCGCGCAGCGCCGCGGGCGTCGGTAAGCAAACCCGGAGGCCCAGCCATTCCGCGCGATGCTTGATCAGGCCGAGCATGGCAAGCGTGGCGAGGGTCGCCCAGAGGCTTCCCTCGGGGCCGAACCCGGCGCCGGTGAGCAGCGACGGGCCCTCGGTGACCAGTCGCATGGCCGGCATGGGGGAGGTCATCCCTGATATCGTTCCCCCCAGGAGAAGCTGGGCGAGGTTCCATGCTGCATGGAAACCGATGGCCGCCGGGATGCCGAAGCGTGAGAAGCGGAGGAAACCTACCGTCAGCGACCCCAGGAAGACATTCGCCATTACCAGCGGTGTCGTCCCGGCGCTACCCATGTGGGCCATAGCGAAGAGAACCGAGAGGATCACATTTGCCCAGGTGGGGCCGGTCAGCAAGGCGAGCTTGGTCAGCGGATACCCGCGGAAGAGGACCTCTTCGGCTGCGGCGAGCAAGCCGAAGCTCACGACGACCGGGATCAGCATGCGGAGATAGTCGATCGGCCCTCCCGGAGCGGGCACGAGCCGTCCGATTCCGCTCGCCAGCAACGTTCCGTAACAACCGGCGATCATGGCCAGACCGGCCAGCGCTCCGGCGGTCAGCCCACGGACGTTCTCCAGGCCTCGCAACCAGCCGCTGCGGATATTGGCGGTCCGGCCCGTCCAGTTCATGAATGCATGGACGATGGCCACGCTCAGCAGGATGATGCCACCGGTGGCGAGCATGCGCTGCCACTCGGGGCGAGCCTCCGCGGTCCCCAGGAGAGCACGCAGCAGGACGCCGCCGAGGGCGGAGATGGCGCCCACGGCCAGGCCGTAAGCCGCCAAATCGAGCAAGGTCCGCCAGAGACCGGCAGTGCGCCCGGTCCGGGCCGCCGTGCTTCCGCCGATCATCTCGTTTCGCCCCCGGGTTTGGCGCGCTCCGCCCTGCCGGCCGGGAGGAGCAGCAGGAGCATATCAATCCGGTCGCCCAGCAGAGTGCCCAAGTCGGCTTCGCCCGCCGAAAGCCGCCACTCATGAACGGTGCCGGACATGGCCGCCAGCACGAGCCCCACGAATCGCGCGGCCATGGCTCGGCACCAGGCGGGATCGACGCTCTCGTCTTCCTCAATCAAGCGCACCAGCCGCCCACGAATCCTGTCGTCGTGGTCCCGTTCGCTCTCCCTAAGGCTGCCCTTGAAGGATCCAAGATCCAAGAGCAGGCGCTGGTTCTCCATCCCGAACCTCGCCAGGGCCGCCCCGATCGACCGCAGAGCCGCTCGGGCTTGTCCCGGATGGAAGTCCATCGCCTCCTTCATGATCCGGTCGGTCTCCCGCTGAATGAAGTCGTAGAGCAGGCTTTCCTTGCTTGGGAAGTGATTGAAGAAGGTCCCTTTGGCCACACCGGCCGCCCGGGTGATCTCCTCGACGGTGGTCGGACCTAGACCCTGTCTGCGGATCAGGTCCAATCCGTGATCCAGCAAACTCTTGCGTACTTCCAGCTTCTGCTTTTCCCGCAAACGCGGCATTCCCGGCCTCTCAATGATGACCATAGTCATAAAATGACTTGGGTCATAATAATCCGGGAGTTTACCTCCTGTCAAGGGGGTAAACTCGATGCGTCGGAGACCGCGAGGGATGCAGCGATGGGCACCTTCTCTTTTTACTTGCTCGGCCGCCGATGGCCAAGAAGCATTCGTGTGCGACTGGAAATCGGAGATTGGTGACACGCACGTAATGCGATCGTAAGTAGTTGCCAAAAAAGGGTTTTAGTTCAGGTCTGGGACCTATCTCCGAAATGGCAACCTGATCGCATGCCGTGAGGCGACGGAGGCGGCCTCTGTCAGAACGAGGATCTTAAGGGAGTGCAGAATCATGTCACGTCCTTGTCCGGAGCGCCATGGCTCCTCCTTGGAGAGGCCTCCGGGTTCGCTTCGCGTGCCCCCGGGGCTTCGGGAATGCGGACCCGATCGGGGCCTGGGTTACCGCTCTCAGGAATCAGCATTAGGTGCCAGACCGGCAGTAGAAGTCTTTATTCATAGCTACTTACGAACGCATTGCGTGCGTGTCACCTATTAGGCGCCTTGCCGGGGATGGCCCCTTGGCCTACGATGTCAAATTGCCATGTGTCGTGGCGAGTGACTCGAGCCCAGGAGGTATCAGCTCCCATGAAGTCTTCAATAGGATTCCACGCCGCCGTTTTTTTCCTGCTGGTGTTGTTGGTAAGCCCTTCGGCTTCCGCGCAGCGCCGCGTGCCCAAGGACCTGTCGGGGGTTCGCGGGTTCAACTATCAGTCCGCCCCGACGACCGGGCACACCGAGCACTGGCTGCAGTATGACCCGGCGGAGACGGAGCGTGACTTCGATTACGCCAAACGACTTCAGCTCAACCAGGTGCGCGTGTTCGTCCCCTATGCCGCATGGGCGAAGGACAAAGAAGCGCTCCGAAAGAACCTCCGGCATCTGGTACGTGCCGCTTATGAGCGCGGAATGGGCGTGATGCCGACCATCCAGTACGGATGGGGCGTCTCCACGAACAAAGAACGATGGGGGGAGTCCAGGGAATTCGTCGCGGATCTGATCGCCACCATTGGCAAGGAGCCGGGGCTGGCGATGTGGGACGTTGAGAATGAACCCGACTGTTGCGCGCTGCCCCCGACCCCGCGTAATCGAATCCGGATGGAACACGCGGTCTACATGGCCGGAGTCTTCCACGAACTGGATCCGGTGACACCCGTGACCATCGGGGCCGCCTTTTCGGACAACATGATCGAAATGGGCGAGGCGCAAGACGTGCTCTCGTTCCACAACTATCTGCCCACTCGCGCCGCCATTCGCGCCGACATCGCCAAAGCCAAGGCCTACGCGGCCAAGGTCCACAAGCCGCTGATCAATACGGAGATCGGTTGTATCGCGCGGGCCAACCCCTACGACGTCACATTGGAAGAGCACATGAGGGCGCACGTGGGCTGGTACATCTGGGAGTTGATGATTACGCACCAGTGGGGCACCGTCCACGGCGTGTTTCACCCGGACGGAACCATACGGGATCCGACGATCGTGGCGGCACTCTTCGGCATGTTCCGAGATCGCAGTGAGGACGTGATGCCGGCGGTGCCGGACCGCGAGGGGGCCGTGACCCGCGCCGTGACCAACAACAAGAAGTGGCTCGAGGACCCGGAGGCCGATTGGGAGGCGGGCCTGGATCTCGCGGAGATCTCCGCCAATCTGCTGGAGGCCGGTCAGTTGATCGCGATGTACGATCCGCCCACGAGAACGGTGGATCTGCTGAGGAAGGGAGAGCCGGATATGACGGCGCTGCGCACGATCGTCGAGAAATACACGGCGATCCTGGAACCCTTCCAGGTACCGCCGGGCGATCCGCGGCGAGGCAAGCCGCCGTTGACGCTTCACTGACTCGGCGGGTTCAAGGCTCGGCGAAAGGATTGACGACTTCGACTCCGGCAACGCGCCGTCCCGATTGCAGATCCTCCGAGTAGAGGACTCGGCAGCCGGAGGCGGATGCAACTCGGAAAACCAGGCTGTCCCAAATGGAAAGCTGGAATAGTCGGTGAAGATCGACCGCTGCGAGCAGGTCCTCGACGCCTCTTCGAAACACATCCAACGCGGCGTAGATCTCCACGCGCCGCCGTGCCCCCTCGGCAGACAGTCCCAACTTGCCGACGGCCACCGCAAAGAACTCGGCCAAAACCTGAGTCGAGACGACGTAGGACTTCTGCCTGAGTGCGGAACGAATCAGATCCCTGGCGACTCCCTGTTTCCTCGGATCATGTCGATCCTCGGCATAGACCAGAACGTTCGTATCAACGAAGTACGGGCCGGTCATACAGGTCTCCTCGCTTCCAGTCCCGTCCTCCGGAGTCGGAATTGTCCTCCCGCCACATGAATGGTCTCGATCCTTGACCCCTGCGCATGACTCGACAATGATACGGTGTGGATCCGAGGCATCCCCGATGACTCCGAACAGATTGCCCCGACGACTTGATGGAGTGAAGCAGATGAAGAACGGAAATCTCAATCGACGACAGTTCATTCGGACGACCGCCGCAACGGCTGCCGGCGTGGCGGCCGGTGTGATGACGCCGGCATGCCAGACACGGGGTGTCGCCATCGTGGCCGATCCGGCGGATCCGGTCGCCAGTTCGGAGGCAGCGCGATGGGCCGCCTCGGAACTGCAGCGCGCGGTGGCGGAACGGGGCCTCGCTGCCGGTGTTTACGAAAGCGCTGCACAGGTTCCCGGAGGCCACCTGCGCATTCTTGCGGCAGGACTGGCGTCACCCGGCGCGGCTGCGGTGCTCGATGCCGCGGGAGCACGGGCGGAAGCCGTACCGGAGGCGCTCGCTCTGTGCCCGGGGAAAGAGGGTGTGTGGGCCTTCGGGCACGACGCACGGGGGCTCACGTATGCGCTTCTGGAACTGGCCGACCGCGTGCGCCACGACGGAAACCCGTTGGAAGTTTTGGCGGTCCCTGATCCGGTCATCGAACGTCCGGCCAATGTCGTCCGCAGCATCACGCGGCTGTTCACGAGCGATATCGAAGACAAACCCTGGTACAACGACCGCGAGATGTGGCCCGCGTATCTCTCGATGCTGGCTGCCCAGCGTTTCAACCGCTTCAGCCTCGCCTTTGGCATCGGCTACGACTTCCTTCGCAACGTCACCGACGGCTACTTTCTGTTTGCGTATCCGTTTCTTCTCTCCGTGCCCGGGTACGACGTGCACGTGCCGGAATTACCGGACGCCGAACGCGACAGCAACCTCGAGATGTTGCGCTTCATCAGCGAACAGACCGTCGCGCGCGGCATGGAGTTCCAATTGGGCATCTGGATGCACGGTTACCGGTGGATCGACAGCCCGAACCCGAACTACACGATCGAGGGGCTCACACCCGAGACCCACGGAGCCTACTGCCGCGATGCGCTGCGGGCTCTGCTCCAGGCCGTCCCGAAGATCAGCGGCATCACCTTCCGGGTGCACGGCGAGAGCGGAGTCCCGGAGGGGAGCTATCAGTTCTGGAAAACCGTTTTCGACGGCGTGGCGACCTGCGGCCGCAGGGTCGAGATCGATATGCACGCCAAGGGCATGACGCAGGGCATGATCGACACTGCGCTCGGCACCGGCCAGCCGGTCAAGGTATCGCCCAAGTACTGGGCCGAGCACCTCGGTCTGCCCTACCAGCAGGCGGACATCCGCGAGCAGGAGCGTCCCCACCCGCGGCACGAGGCGTCGGGTCTGATGAAGTTCAGCGCCGGCTCGCGCAGCTTTCTGCGCTACGGCTACGGCGATCTGCTGCCGGAAGACCGCAAATGGAACGTCCTGTACCGCATCTGGCCGGGCACGCAGCGCCTGCTGATCTGGGGAGACCCCGTCACCGCTGCGTCATACTCTCGAGCCTTCTCCTTCTGTGACAGTGCCGGCGTGGAGATCATGGAGCCCCTCTCGTTCAAAGGGCGGCGTGGAACCGGCATCGCAGGGGGACGCTGCGCCTACGCCGACCAATCGCTGAATCCACGGTGGGACTGGCAGAAGTACGCCTATAGCTACCGGGTATGGGGGCGACTGCTCTACGATCCCGAGACCGATCCCGACGTGTGGCAGCGCGCCATGCGCCACCAATTCGGACCGGCGGGCGCCGATCTCGAGATGGCCCTGGCGAACTCGAGTCGCATCCTGCCCACCGTGACCACCGCGCACGAGCCCTCAGCCGGCAACAACACCTACTGGCCTGAGGTCTATCTGAACCACTCGCTGGTCGATGCCGAGCATCCGGGACCCTATACCGACAGCCCGGTGCCGCACGTCTTCGGGACCGTGAGTCCTCTCGATCCGCAGTTGTTCTATCGCATCAACGACTTCGCCGACGATTTGCTCAAGGGTGAGTGCAGCGGCAAATACACGCCCATCGAGGCGGCGCAGTGGATCGAAGACTACGCTGCGGCAGCCACGGCATCGCTGAAGCACGCGGACGATCGGGCCTCAGGGAAGGATCGGCCCGAGTATCGACGCCTGACGATCGACACCGCGGCGGCAGCGGACCTGGGGCGCTTCTTCGGCGCCAAGTTCCGCGCCGGAGTTCTGTATCGCCTCTTTGAGCAGACCGGCGATCGCGCGGCGCTCGAGGAGGCGCTGAAGGCTTACCGCTCAGCGCGTGACGCCTGGGCCGCGATCGTCGACCGTACCCGGGACGTCTACATGGCCGACATCACCGTAGGCGAATTCCGATGGCTGCGCGGGCATTGGTCGGACCGCCTGGCCGATATCGACGCCGATATCGCCGCCATCGAGGCAAAGCTGGATTCGGCGAAGCCCGCGCAGGCAGATGGGCCAATCGCCCGTGCCATCGCCAAGGCGCTAGGTCGGCCTCAAAGGCCCGCCCCGTCCGGAAGCCACACTCCGTCGGCCGCGTTTCAGCCCGGCGAACCGCTTCCGCTGGAATTCCAGGCCGGGAAGGACTATGCCTCCGTGAGGCTGCACTACCGCCGCGTGAATCAGGCCGAGCGCTGGCAGAGCGAGCCCATGCAGTCCCGTGACCGCGTCTGGCTTGCGTCGATACCCGCCGACTACACGGAGAGTCAGTACGCGCTTCAGTATTACTTCGAATTGACGGAAGGACCGGACGCAGCGGCGCTATACCCGGGTCTGGGCGAGCAGCGCACGGGCCAACCCTATTTTGTCGTCCGAAGGGGATAGCCGAGTGGCTTTGACCTGAGTCCGGAGCCTCAGACGGGTGACATGCAGGGTCTTGGATCGTAAGTCCCTGCGCGCCAAACGATCCACCCGGAGGCGGGGCTGTCGATGGCCGTAACGCCGATGAACGAAACTTCGGCTCCATGCGAAGCCGATCAGAGCCGACTCCAGGCAGAGCCGCAAAAACGCAACGGACGCCAAGGCTTTCTTTGCTTTGGAGCCCTGGGCGACCTTGGCGATGTTTGCGGTCTTCCATGAGCGAAATCGGCGCTCCGAGCCCTGATGACCGCGACTCCGCATTTGGAGCTTCTGTCTCTTACCTCCCCCCCATGGGGGTCGGACGCTGCCTACTGTTCGCCCGTGGTCCCGGATGGGAGGCTGGCAGACGGCCCGCCGTTGAGGGTCTCGAGCGAGGTGACGCCGAGATCGGTGTCGCTGAGGACCAGCAACCTTCCTTCGAGACTGCTGCCGGAGGGAAGGTCGAAGAGATCCGTGACGAAGCGGGCAGTCTGGTTGTGTGCCGCCAGCGTAAGAGGATCGGCGGTCAACTCGTCTCCCGAATCAGGCTTGAGAAGAAGCCTGATGTGCGCTTCGGTGTCGGTCGGATTGGCGATCGCAAAGGCCGTGTTGAGCCCGTCCTGCGTGACTGCGACCCGAAGCACGTGACGCGTGTCCAGTTCGCTGCTGGAGATCCCCGCCTCCGTCTTCAAACGTGCTCCACTGACCGGCTCCGATGACGACCCGCCGGCGGACGGCGTGTTGGACGAGAATACGACGGCCGACCGGAAGGTTAGATCACTCTGACTCGTCAGCATCATCCAGCCGACGGAAGTTTCACCTCCGACACTCTCAATCAGCGGTTGGAGGCTGCTTTGGCCGGGAACGGTGAAGACCACCTGGCTCGCGGTTTCGCCGTCGACCCGGACGTTGAGCGGCGTCCCGTCCTGATCGAAGAATTGCGCCTGGATCTGATTCGATTCTCCATTTGGATTGTTCAGGACGAGACGAGTCACCAGCTCGAGCTCCGGCAGCGCGGCCACTCCAAAATGCGGGATCACCTGCGATCGGATCAACAAGAGCTTGTTGAGACTGACTTGCGCACCTGGAAATGCGATGGTCGCGGATACATTATGGGCGCCGGAGTCGAGAGCGAAGACCCCCGGCAGAAAATCCATCGTGTAGACACCGGCAGGAATCTCGGGCAACGGAGAGCCGGTGACCGTGACATTCAACGTGCCCGAGTTGATGCTGAATTGTGCGGCTCGGGGCAGGTTGAAGTACCCCTGGGTTGCACTGGTCCAGAACAGTGGCGCTCCCTGCTGGGCACTTTCCGTATAGAGCCCCGCAACCCCCAGGAAAGACTTGATTCCCCCATCCGTAAAGCCGTTGAACATCTCGGGAGGAAAGTGGATTGCCGCACCGGTCGGAGCCGGAATCGCCGCATCGGAACGCATCGTGACCGTCAACTGGCGCCCGTCGATCGCGAACTGGGCACTGATGACGTCTTTGATTTCGGAGGCGGGTACGACCTGCTGGGTAGAAACTCGGGCGATGGTGTCGGCGCTGCTGCAGGACGAGCACGGGATGACGGCAGCGAACGCAAACGCACCCAAAATGAGAAGGGATACCTTCATGGACTCCTCCTTTTGAGTCGGTGGCATTGGGCGTCAGGCAGGCAGTCTCGAACGACCCAATCCAATGCCGGATTTCAAACTTTGTAATAGCTTAAGCGATAGTTATAGAAAAGACAATAGTCGACCGCAGTCCTGACGCGGCACCGCAACACCGAGGACAAAGGCTGCTGGCACGCGGGTTTGACTCGAATACTGCACCGCGATACATTCGCTGCCGCTGAATCGGATGGGAGATTTCGTCATGGCCTTTCCATCGTTCCGTATCTGGGCCGTTGCGGTCGGCGCCGCCGTCGTCTGCGGCGCCTTGACGCTTTGGTCGCAGCCGGCTGCTTCCAGGCCGGCTCCGGTGATCGGCAAAGCCGCCCGGTACTGCAACCCTCTGTCTCTGGAGACGTCATCGAAGGACGGTACGCCGCAAGGCGTGAACCTCGGGGATGTGACCATCGTGCGGGAGGGCGGCCGTTACTACCTGTTCGCAACGGGCGGCGGTGCTTGGGTGTCGGAAGACCTCCTGAACTGGACCTACCAGCCAGTCGAGGTACGTGGCGGGCGTTTGCCCGTCGCCCCGCATGTGGCCAAGTACAACGGTGCCTTCTATATGTCCGGCAACGAGGCACCGCTTTATCGGGCCGACCACATCTTGGGCCCGTACGAGGTCCTGGGGCCGTGGATGAACGAGAAGGGCGAACCCTGGACCGGCGTCTCCAACGGCAAGCCGTGGAAGGGCGCGTTCGATGTGGACATCTTCGTCGATGACGACAACAAACCCTATCTGTACTTCCCGGGGAGGTCCACCGACGGCATCTATGTCGTTCCGCTCGATCCCAACGACCTGACCCGGTTCGCGGCGGCTCCGAAGCATCTCTTCGGGTTCGATCCCGCGCACGTTTGGGAGCGCTGGGGCGAACGCAACGAGTACCTGAATACTGCCTGGATCGAGGGTCCGTGGGTCTTCAAGCGAGATGGGATCTACTATCTGGAGTACAGCGCGTCCGGTACGCAGTGGATGAGCTACGCCAGCGGCGTCTACACCGCCCGGAATCCGCTGGGTCCGTTCACCTATTCTCCGCGCAATCCGCTCCTTCGGCAGACGACGGGCATCGTCACCGGGCCGGGGCACGGCTGCGTGATCCAGGCGCCCGACGGCAACTGGTGGGTGTTCTATACGATCGTGATGGCCAATCCTCCGGGCGGGCGACGCCTCGGTATGGATCCGGTGGGCTTCGACGCAGACGGGAACATGTACGTGCGCAGCGTGAGCGACACGCCGCAGTGGGCGCCGGGCGTGGTCGCCGATCCCGTTCGCGACGGGGACTCCGGTTCCCTCCCACTGACGATCAACAAGATGCGGGCCATGAACCAGCATGGAAGTTTCTCCAGCCAGCGCCCCGGCCGCGATGCGGCGTATGCGGTCGACGGAACGAACGGCGCCTGGTGGGAGCCTGCCGAAGACGACACTCAGCCGACCCTGACCGTGGACTTGGGCTCGATCACCGAATTCGAAGATCCGCAGTATTTCACCGTCGATTCGAGCCGGATCGAGTTCTATGCGGGCGGACGGGGGTTGTTCGGGCCGCGCGCCGCCTCCCCTTCGCCGATTACGGGCAGCGCCGCGTTCCGCTACAAGATCGAGGCATCCAAAGACGGGCAGACCTTCGAAACCGTCCTCGACAAGACCCGCAACGAGGTGACCCGCTACACGGAGTTCGACGAGCTTCGCCCGACGGTTTGCCGGTATGTCCGGTTGACGATCACGGACTGGCCGCACTGGGCCAACGTCCCGCTGGGCGTCCTGGAGTTCACGGTTTTTGGGAAGGCTGTGGCGAATCCGAGCAGATAGTGAGGCCCGGCCCTCTACGGGGGAAGCGGCACCGCGAGAATGAGCTGACAGCAGGAGAATCGAGGCAATGACATCGGGATGGATCGATCGAGAGAAGAGGCTGGTGCGTTTCCCTTTTTCCGCCCTCGCGGCTTTGGCACTCTTGAGCGGAACCGTTCTTGGCGCTACTGCCCAGGCGACCGACGCACTTCCCTTCGTCAGTCCCATGTTCGGCGACTACATGGTGCTTCAGCGCGGCAAGCCGAACGCGATCTGGGGATGGTCGAAACCGGGAGACGCCGTGCGGGTGGAGATCGGAGAGCATTCCGCGACGGCCACCGCCGGAGCCGACGGTAAGTGGCAGGCAGAAATCCAGCCTCCTCCGGCGGGCGGGCCCTACACGATCAAGATCACGGGTCTACAGACCGTTGAACTGCACGAAGTTCTGGTCGGCGATGTCTGGCTCTGTGCGGGCCAGTCCAACATGCAGTTCCCCCTGCAGTTTGCCCGAAACGGCGCCGAGGAGGTGAAGGCCGCCGAGCATCCCGAGATCCGGTACTTCGTGGTCCGCCAGCGGGCCGCCTACGCGCCGGTCGACGTTCCGCGGGGAACCTGGAAGATCGTCTCGCCGAGCACGCTCGGTGAATCTCGCTTTGGGGGTATTTCAGCAGTCGCCTATTTCTTCGCCCGAAAACTGCAGCAGTCCATCAACGTGCCCATCGGCCTGGTCCAGGACGCCGTGGGCGGCGTTCCGGCCGAGACCTTCGTCAGCGCCGAAGGCCTGCGCCCGCTGAAGGATTTCGACGCCGGCATTGCGGAAGTGGAGCGGCGGCACAAGGCTGGAGATCCGGAATACGGCAACTACATCATGCACTGGTACGACGAGTATGACATCGGCTCGCGTGGCACCTCGTGGGCCGATCCCACGCTCGACGATTCGTCCTGGAAGACGGTTACGATTCCGGGCGGATTCGAGGAACTGGGCGTCGGTGACGTTCCGAGTCTCTGCTGGTTCCGCAAAGAGATCACCCTACCCGACCCGATCCCGGAAGGCCGAACCCGACTGTATCTGGGCCAGATCGAGAAGATGGACACGGCCTACATCAACGGACGTGAGGTGGGCGCGAGTTCGTGGGTCGAGAATCCCCGGGCCTATTTCGTGCGAGACGGCGTCCTGGAGCCCGGGCGCAATCTGATCACGCTCCGGATCTTCAAGGTGAAGCCTGACGGCGGATTCCTGGGCAAACCCGAAGAGTTGCACCTGACACTAGGCGACGGCACGAGTATTCCTCTGAGCGGCGAATGGAAGGGCAAGGTCGCCGTCGACGCTCGCCCGCCGCACCCGCTGCCGCTCGGATTCGAGAACCTGCCCACCATGCCGGGCGTCCTCTACATGGGTATGCTGGAGCCCGTTGCTCCGCTCGCCATCACGGGCGCGATCTGGTACCAGGGGGAATCCAACACCGAGCGGGCCTATCAGTACCGCAAGCTGCTGCCGGCTATGATCGGCGATTGGCGAAAGCTGTTTGGCCAGGGCGATTTTCCCTTCTACATCGTCTCTCTTCCGGCGTTCCAGCATCGCAGCGACCTGCCGACCGTTGATTCCTGGACCGAACTGCGTGAGGCCCAGGCGCTCACTGCGAAGAATGTGCCCCATGCGTGTCTTGCGGTCACCGTCGATACGGGCGACCCCGACAATATTCATCCCAGGGACAAGGAAGTGGTGGGCGATCGGTTGGCCTTCTGCGCCCTCGGCGAGCACTACGGCCGGACTATCCCCTATCAGGGGCCGACGCTGTCTTCGGTGGAACGCCTGCCCGGTGCCTTGAAACTCCACTTCGATCACGCGGATGGAGGCCTGGTGGTCAAGGGGGACAAACTGGGCGAGTTTTCCGTGGCCGGCGACGACGGCCAATGGCACTGGGCCGACGCCCGCATCGAAGGTGATGCCCTCATCGTCTCGTCCCCATCGGTTCCCGACCCGAAAGTGGTTCGCTACGCATGGCAGGCGAACCCCGAAGCCACCCTCTTCAACGGTGCCGGTCTCCCCGCCGCGCCCTTCCGGACTGACGATCAGCCCTGGATCACGGAAAACAACTCTTCCCAGTGATTGTGTCCGGGCGTGGATAAGGTTCCGAGGTTCCGCGGTTTCTAGTTTCCGGGGCGTCCCGGAGGGACATTTCGAGAGTAGCCCGGGCCTTCCATGCCCGGGGGCTCCGGCAATCACGACAGCGGGCAAACCAAACCGCACCCGACTCCGTCTTAACAGGTGCAGATCACGAAAAGTCGTGCCGGGTGACAGCCAGGAGTCCCTCACACGGAGGTTTCACTATGATCAAAGAGCAACATCGGGATCGCCGCAGTCTCCCGATCGTCGAGACCTTGCTTCGCGATTTCCGGTATGGGTTGTCTTCGCTTCGGAGGAATCCCGGCTTCGCCGCCGCCGCCATCGCCGTCTTGGCCCTCGGTATGGGTGCGAACACGGCGATGTTCAGTGTGCTGGACTCCGTGGTGCTGAAGCCGCTCCCCTATCCGGAACCGGAGCGAATGGTCACCTTGGGTGAGAGCGAAGAGTACCGGGGCGCAAGCGCACTCAATTTCGTGGACTGGAAACGGCTCAACACCTCGTTCGAGGCGTTGTCGGCGGAGTCCCAGGCGGCGGTTGCCGTCATGATCGGTTCCGAGCCCGAGCGCTGGCGCGGCTACCTCGCGACGGCCGATTACTTCAGGGTCTATGGCCTGCACGCTTTGATCGGCCGCACGTTCGGGCCGGGAGAGGACCAGCCGGGGGCGCCGCGCGTGGTCGTGCTGAGCTACTCGGCCTGGCAAATCCGGTTCGGCGGATCGCCGGACATCCTGAAGCGCGACCTGATCATGGATGGCGAGCCTCACCGGGTCATCGGAGTGCTGCCGCGGGGCAGTTTCGACCGCGACGGAGCCCTGTTCTGCATGCCGCTCGTGTTCACGCCGGCACAGCTCACACGCGAGTCGATGTGGTTGAACGTCGTGGGAAGGCTGCGGCCCGGCGTGAGCCTGGAGCAGGCGCGTGAAGAGATGCGAAAGGTGAGCGCCGACCTGGAAAGCGTGAATCCGGTCTGGAAGAAGGGCTGGCGCGCTCAGGTGGCTCCCTTCGGACAGTACATCGTCGGGGACCGCTTGCGCCAGTCGCTCTACGTGGCCTTTGGGGCGGTCCTGATGGTTCTGCTCATCGCCTCATCCAATATCGGGAATCTGCTGCTAGCCAGGGGTGCGGTGCGGCGGAAGGAAATGGCGGTCCGGGCGGCGTTGGGGGCGAGCCGCAGCCGGCTGATCGCGCAGTTGTTCGCCGAAAGCCTCGCCCTTTGCGCGCTCGGAGGTGCGGCGGGAGTGGGGCTCGCACACGTGCTGGTCTGGGCCGCACGACCCCTGCTGGCGCAGACGCTGCCGGCAACGGCGGACGTGACGCTGGACCTGCGCGTGCTCGCATTCACCGGGGTGATGGTCTTGGGCGTGTCGCTCGTGGCCGGCCTTCTGCCGGCACTACAGACCTCGTCGGGCGCGCTCAGTGCATCACTGAATCAGGGCCCGCGGGGTTCGTCGGGTAAGCGCGCCACGCTGCGCCGGGCCGTCGTGGTCGGCGAAGTGGCCGTCTCGCTCGTGCTGATCTGCGGCGCCCTGCTCATGCTCCGCAGCCTGGTCAATCTGCAGAACGCCGACACCGGTGTGCGGATCGAAAACGTGATGACCACGTCGTTGGAGCTACCCGCCGCGGCGCACCCGCATGCGGAGAGTGTCGTTCGGTTCACACAGGCTCTCGTGGAGCGGCTTCGGGCGATCCCCGGCATCGAGCGCGCGGCCGTGGCAACCAGCGCGCCGCTCGACGGTCTCAGAGAGCGCGGCGTCGTGGTGGCGCCCGATCTGATCGCGGACGCCTTTGTCAATGTCGGCATCAAGCACGTGGACGAGAACTACTTCGAGACACTCGACATCCCGGTTCTCTCCGGCCGGGGTTTCGACAACCGCGACCGCCCGGGATCGCCTCCGGTCGCAGTTGTGAACCAGCAGTTGGCAGCACGGTTGAACGTACCCGATCCGGTGGGGAAAACGGTTGGCCTTTCGCTGTCGCCCTATGGGACTACGCAGGCGATTTTGGTGCAGGTGCAGATCGCCGGTGTGATTCGGACCGAACGGGTGGGGCGATTGCAGGATGTCGAGGAGCCCATCGCCTACGTCCCCATGGCACAGGAGCCGACACGGTTCATGACGCTGATCGTGCGTGCGCGCCAGGATGCGTCGCCCGTGGTGCCGGGGATTCGCCAAGCTGTCCGGGATCTCGACGGGAGCCTGCCCATCGGACCGGTGATCACAATGCGGGACCTGAAGGCGCGCAGTTTCGTGGATATGACTCAATCGGCCTGGGCCATCGGCATGTTCGCTCTGGTCGCAGCACTGCTGGCCGCCCTTGGTCTGTACGGGGTCCTGGCCCAGGCCGTCACCCAGCAGCGCCGCGAGTTCGGAATAAGGATGGCGCTCGGCGCCGGGCCCCGGCAGATACTGTCGGGTGTGCTCCGCAGCGCGGTTCCGATGATCGCCGTCGGCCTGGCCATCGGAATGGCGGGTGCGCTGGCGCTCACGGGCGTCTTGAAGAGCCTCCTGTTCAAGGTCTCGGTGCTCGATCCTGTCGCCTTCGTGCTCGCCTGTGCATCGATGATGCTTGTGGGCTTGCTTGCAGTCCTCCTGCCGGCGACCCGTGCCGCGGGCGTCGACCCCGTCAAGACGCTGCGTGACGAAGGATGATCGGCTCTGCCACTCCGCGCTCGAGACCGGAACCGTTTCGCGGTTCCGTGGTTCCGGGGGGTGTCCCGGAGGGACATTTCGAGAGTAGCCCAGGCCTTCGAGGCCTGGGTGGTCCAGCATGGATGCGACCCAAGCCCTGGAAGGGCGGCCGACTTGGGGACACACGCAGATCGGTCAATCGAAACGGGGTCCTTACCGGATGCTCTTCAGGCGACTTCAGCGGCCGTTCGGCGACCGTGCGGACCGCTGATCGAGTTACCGTTCTGGATCTCTCGACACACGCGTAGAATCCGTTCTTATGCGACTCCGATTTGTCTTGGCTCTGTTCCTCCTTACGGCCGGCGCGGCATACGCGGCGGCTCAAGCCAATTCGCAGATGCCCGAGATCAAGGTGCGGCGGCTCAGTCCCCGCGCCGCGATCGTCGACCTCGACCCGTCGGGCTTCTCGACCGCCGTTGTCGCGGTGGCGACCAAGCAGGGCTTGGTGGTCATCGAGGCCCCGGGCAACCTGAACGTCGGAAAGGCGATCCGCGAAGCGATCCAGACCGAGTTCAAGCGCAGCGATTTCGCCTGGCTCCTGTACACCCACCAACACCATACGGGTGGCGCCGCCGCCTTTGCCGATGTGCCGGCGGTCGGCCAGGAGTGGGTGCGAAAGCTGCTGGTCGCGGCGGGCCGGACCGCTCCCGACGTGACATTCGATCGCCAGATGACGTTGTACCTGGGCGACGTCACGGCGCGGCTCGTCTACTACGGCCAGTCCCACACGCCCGGCTGCGCGGCCTCGTGGATGACGCCGACAGTCGCACCCAGTTCATTCCCGGTCACGGGCTCGAGACGATGAACAAGGCGTATATGCAGCAAACGCTCGCCTATCTCCAGAAGCTCTGGACCGAAGTGCGGCGCGCGAAGGCGGAAGGCAAGACGCTCGAGCAAACCCAGGCTGATCTGACGTTCAAGGAGCGGTTCCCGGAACTCGCCGACCGGCAGGACGCGATATGGGCCGGAACGCAGTACGAGATCCGCGGCGTCCATCAGACCAACGTCGAGTTTCTGTGGAGGGTGCTCGACTGAATGCGAGCATCGACGCTTGCAGCCGTCAGCGTGGCAGCTGCGTTATTCGTCATGGGCGCAGCGGTGCAGAAGCGCCAGCCCGCTCCAGAAGGAAACGCATCCCGGACCACCTACACAGGCAACTACTTCGGACAAACGCGGCCCGGCGCAACGCCGGAGGTGTTCGCGCGTGGAATTGTGTCCACGGACAACCTGGAGCACAGCGCACCAGCATTCTCTCCGGACGGTACGGAGGTCTTTTGGTCGATGTGGCGACGGCCTGACAAAGGGGAACCACAGGTCATCATGACCGCACGATGCGACGGCGGCCGTTGGTCGGCGCCGGCAGTGGCTTCGTTCTCGGGCCGGCGCGTCGACGCTGGGCCGGTGTTCTCGGCTGACGGCAAGCGGGTCTATTTCAGTTCGGCAGCTCCGGCTCCGCCCCCGCCCGGCGGAACCAGAGTCTATGACATCGCCTTTGTCGAGAAGCAAGGGGAAGGATGGAGCGAACCGAAGTGCCTCAACCTGGTCGCTCGATACCCGGAGCTGCGTTTTGCCTATTCTCCAACGATCGCCCGCAACGGTACCCTCTACTTCACTGCCTTCGCTCCTGGACCGCTCAATGATTTCGGTTTGTACCGTGCTGAGTTCAGAAACGGCGAGTACGGCAAACCGGAGTTGCTCCCCCGGAACATCAACCTGCCTCCCTACCTGAACTGGACGCCCTTCATCGCGCCCGATGAAAGCTACCTGCTGTTTTCCTCCAACCGCGGTAGCCAGCCGGGCGACGTCGGCGATCTGTATCTCAGCCCCCGGCAGGCGGACGGAAGTTGGGGCGACCCGGTCAGCCTCGGCGCTCCTGTCAACACCGAGTGGCAGGAACGATTCCCAGCCGTATCGCCGGATGGCAAGTACCTTTTCTTCACACGATCGACCGAGCATCACAGCCACGACATCTTCTGGGTGGACGCGTCGACCGTTCCGGCCCTGCATGCCGCGACCGGCCGCTCACAGGAGAACCCGAAATGAAGCCAACCGCTGTAATCATGTGTGCGCTGTTCGCTTTGCCCGTTGCTTGCCTCACGGCGAGGGAAGACAAAGCAGTCGGCGACGTGCCAAGAGTCACCTTCGTGGCCAACGACGGTTTCCTGCTGGAAAACGGAGGAGCGAAGGTGCTGGTCGATGCGGCGTTCTCGTCGCCTTCGGGAAGACCGTCGCAGGAGGTGCTCGACGACATCAGTTTCGCCCGGGGGCCGTTTGCCGACATCGACCTGATGCTGATCACGCACCACCACCGTGACCACGTCGACCCGAAGGTGGTGGCAGCACACTTGCAGAACAATGCGCATTGCCGGCTCATCGCCAATACCCGGACGGTCGACCTCCTGCGCAAGGAGGACGGCTTTGACCGGATTCGGGACCGCGTCCATGAAGTGAATCTCGAGCCGGGGACAAACCGGCGCATGACGGTCAACGGAATCGATGTCGGAGTGCTGGCATTGATCCACAGCGGGCAGCCCCGGGACGGGCGCATCGTGCCCGCCGAGCCGATGGGACATCTCGCCTTCGTGGTCGATCTGGCCGGTGCGGGCTTCCTTCACGTCGGCGACGCCTGGCTTGGCGATGCTGTCAACAAGGCCACTCTCAGTGCGTACCCGTTCGATGAAGCGCCTGTCCAGTTCCTGTTCCTCAACTTCTTCTGCCGGACTCCGGCGGAGCGGGAGTTGATCGCCCGCACGATCAAGCCGAGCCGGATCATCGCCATGCACATCGCACCTGCCGATCTGGCAAAGGAACTGAAAGAGATCCATGCCGCCTATCCCTGGGCAATCGTTTTTCGGGACAGCATGGAACAGCGGTTCTTTCCGAATGAGATCGATTTCCACAATCTCACGGGCGACTATCTGGGACAGCCGCCGCCCGGGGCCACACCGCAGGTCTTCTCGCGCGGGATTGTATCGACGGACCTTCAAGAGCACGGCGCGCCGTCATTTTCTCCCGACGGCAACGAAGTGTTCTGGTTGTCGAACCGCAAGCCCGGACCCGATAACGAGAGCTGGATCGGCGCCGCTGTGACGATGCGACGTGAGAAAGGCCGATGGTCGGCGCCCTTTGTACCGGGTTTCGCCCAGATGTTCGATGCGTTTTCCGCCGACGGTCGACGTGGCTACTTCCATGCACCCCGGCCAGGTGCAGCTCAGCAGCCCGGGCCGAACACGGACCTCTGGTTCGCGGAGAAGCAAGGCGACCATTGGAGCGAGCCGAAGTGCCTCAATCTGATAGCTCGATACCCGGAGCTGCGTTTTGCGTATTCGCCCACGATCTCCCGCAACGGCACTCTCTACTTCACCGCCTACGCTCCCGGGCCGCTGAACGACTACGGCTTATACCGTAGTGAACTGGTCAACGGCGAGTACGGCAAACCGGAGTTGCTTCCCCGGAACATCAATCTGTCTCCTTTCCTGAACTGGACACCCTTCATCGCGCCCGACGAGAGCTACCTGTTGTTTTCTTCGAACCGCAGTACCCAACCGGGCGACGTCGGCGATCTGTATATCAGCCGCCGGCGGGCGGACGGGAGTTGGACCGACCCCGTCAGCCTCGGCGAGCCCGTGAACACGGATCGCCAGGAACGGTTCCCGAAATTGTCGAACGACGGCAAATACCTGTTCTTCAGTCGTCAGACGCCGGACCACGACGAAGACGTCTTCTGGGTCGATGCCGCAGCCGTCCCGGCCCTGCGCCCATGACCCATTCGCGGCAGAAGCGGAAGGGCCAGAATTGGTGACACGCACGTATCTCAATCGTAAGTGGCCGTGAATAAACGCTTCCGGGGCAGGTCTGGCACCTATCGGGAAAACGCGGGGAGAATCGGCAGCGAGGATCACCACCGCCTGCTCCGCCCGGTAGCGATGATGCGGGGGGCTGGGCGACGACTCCGACGGGCGCCGCTGCGAATCGCGCGGCTGCTTCGATTTCCGTCCAAAAGTGCCAGACTGGTGTTAGGATCCTTTATTTGCAGTTACTTAGGATCGAGATACGTGCGTGTCACCTAATTCCCGTTCTGCCCGCTCTTGCCTTCGTTTACTTTGCGCCCGTTGTTGCGCTGAGGGTGGCTGAAAAGGCTCCTCAGACCCGAACATCTTTCGCGGGCTTCCTCCGATGACAGGACAGTCAGAACTTCAACCACTGAAAGGTCGTGTCGCGCCGCCAATTTTGCGGCAAACTCCAGGAATTGAGACCCAATCTCGGTAGATTTCATCACAGCACATGGATGCTATCGACTTCGAGTCAGGAACGCCTCCGGGAAAACTACGGAAAAGACTTTACGAGAAGGGTCACACTTCCGGAAATTGAAATGTAGGTTCCTGTCAATAAAGGAGATAGGTGCCAGACTCGGGACAGAATCTTTTATTCGTGGCGACTTACGGACGAGTTCCGTGCGTGTCACCAGTCTCGGAAGGAAGGGTGGAGCGGGAGACGGGAATCGAACCCGCGACGTCCAGCTTGGGAAGCTGGCATTCTACCGCTGAATTACTCCCGCTCGTTCTCTGTGGATTCGGTTCTCGGTTCTTGAGTTTCGAGTTCCGAGTTCCGAGGGCTGATGATATCCGCTCGTCAAAGCCATGGTCAAGAACTCTCTGCTCGTCGGCTGCGAGGACGGGTCGCGGGAGGACGGGAGAACGGGATTCGTCCCCCCGGCCACCCGTCCTCCGGTTCTCGGGTTCTCCGGATCTCCGCTGCGAGAACGGGACGCGGGAGAACGTGATGCTCGATCCGATTCTCGCTTCTCGTTTTTCGATTCCGCTATAGAATCGCCGCATGAAGATCCACTACCTGCAGCACGTCCCGTTCGAGGGGCCGGGGTATATCGAGGACTGGGCCCGCGAGGCCGGATATCCGCTCGCCTGCAGCCGGCTGTTCGAGGGAGTCATTCCGCCGGCCCCGACGGAGTACGACTGGCTGATCATTATTGGCGGACCGATGAGCATCCACGACGACCAGGAGCATCCCTGGCTCGTCTCGGAGAAACGTTATATCCGCCAGGTCGTTGAATCCGGGAAGCCGGTGCTGGGAATCTGTCTGGGAGCCCAGCATCTGGCCGAGGCACTGGGAGCGCGTGTCTATCCCAACCGGGAGCGAGAAGTAGGCTGGTTTCCAGTTTGGACAGCGGCCGCCGGCCGCGGGTCGAGGTTCTTTCCGCTGTTGTCGCCGGAACTGGTGACGTTGCACTGGCATGGGGAGACGTTCGACCTTCCCGAAGGAGCAACCCAACTGGCGCGCAGCGAGGCCTGCGAGAATCAGGCCTTTGCCTGGGGCGATCGGGTACTGGCTCTTCAATATCACCCGGAGGCAACGGCCGAACTCGTCACGTCGCTCAGTTCCCATTGCCCGGAGGATCCGACCGGACACCGCTGGGTGCAGGGAGGCGACGAGATTCTGGCTCACCCGAAGCGTTTTGAACAGAACCATGTCGAGATGAAACGCATTTTGGACGGGTTCGCGGAAGGAGTGGAAGGAGGATAGACACAGGAGCGAGTTCTGAGTTTCCCGTTCTCCCGAGTCAGAATAAGGAAGCCGGGCTTCCGCTGGGGGGAGCGGAAGCCCGGCATTTGGCGTCGAGGGAGGGGGACTCGACGGCCCCGGCGCCTATTGGGCCGGGACAGTTGTGAAGAACGTACGGCCCTGCCGATTCACGAGCAAGAGCACGGGTTTGGCCCCGGCATTCGCAAAGGCAGCCTTCAGTTCCGCGGGATTGTGGATCGGCTTCTGATCGACCGATTGGATCACATCACCCCGCTGCAGGCCCGAATCTGCGGCCGGGCCCTCTGGATCGACTTGATCAACGACGACTCCTTCTGTGGACGCCGGAAGTCTCAGACTCTGCGCAATCTGCGGAGTCAGGCCCTCGACCGTAATACCGCGGTCGGCGCCTGGGGTTGCTTCACCGCCGGTGGATGTCTTCTCACCCGAACTGGGCAGGGTGCCCAGGGTCACGGGGATTGTCATCTCCTGACCGTTTCGGACTACCGTCAACTGGTCGGTCGTTCCCGGCTTGGTCTGTGCGATGAGGAGCCGCAGCTGCCGACTGTCCGCGATCTTCTTGCCGTCGACGGCCGTGATGATGTCACCCTTCTGCAGGCCGGCCTTCGCCGCCGGTCCATCCGGGCTCAGATCCGAGACGATGGAACCTTCCATCGACTTCGTGTGCAATCCCTCAGCGAGCGCAGGTGTCAGGTCCTGAATGTACGCGCCGATGTAGCCCCGCACGACGTGACCCGTGGCCTTGAGCTGTGAGATTACGGGTTCAACCATGCCGACCGGAATCGCAAAGCCGATTCCGTTGTTGCCGCCGCTGCGACCGATGATGGCCGTGTTGATCCCGACCAGTTCACCGCGCAGGTTGATCAGTGCTCCACCCGAATTGCCCGGGTTGATGGCGGCATCGGTCTGGATGAAGTCCTCATAGTCCTCGATACCCAGTCCGCCGCGTCCGGTCGCACTGATGATGCCCATCGTGACGGTTCGGCCAACGCCGAAAGGATTGCCGATGGCGAAGACGACGTGTCCGATGTCGAGGTCGCCTTTGGTGTCGGCCACAATAGTGGGAAGGTTGGTGGCATCGACTTTGAGGAGGGCGAGGTCGGTGGGGGGATCCGTTCCAATCACCTTGGCTTCCAGGCTGGTCTTGTCGGCAAGCTGGACGTGGATTTCCTGAGCACCCGCCACAACGTGGTTATTGGTGACGATGTAGCCGTCCGGTGAAAGGATCACTCCCGAACCCAGCCCTCTTTCCGTCTCTTCAGGCGCCTGGTTGTTGCCATTCCCATTGCCGAAGAACTGGCGGAAGAAAGGATTGTTGAGAAAGGGGTTCTGCACCTTCACGGTGCGCGACGAGAGAACGCTGACCACGGCGGGTAGCGCCCTTTTGACCGCCGTGGAAAACTGCTGCTGTACGGCCTCTGCATCGCTCGAAATCGTAAGGGTGTCGGCGGCGGTGGGGCTGCTCGCGAATGCCTGGAGGGGCTGCATGGGATGTACGGGCTCCACCTGGCTCGAGACAACAAGTCCAACCAGCACGCCTAAAGCGAGTACGATCAAGACCCCAAGGGGTCTCTTGGATTGTTCGAAGATCTTCATTTTCTTTCTGGCTCCGTTCTAAGGCTCCCTGGCCTCTAGTTGCGTTTAGACTTCACTCGCCAGGAGCAAAAAGCAAAGACCGTGCCAACACGGGCCGAGAATCGTAAGCCGCTGCTATATTGACGATTATTGGGAGACGGGAGAGACGATGTCCTCTCCATTCTGAGGCAGGAATGTACAAGTGTGCAGATTTGCCACACTTGCTCGGTCCGCCGCGGGGTGGGGTCCGGCGCCGGGTAAGCCCAACTTGTTCCTGTCCCCGGCGCTCTGCAAGAATGGATGCGGGAAACTCAAGATGTCTTTAGCTTTTTGGCGGAGTTGGTCGCTTCGCACCAAAGTCCTCGTCCTGACCGGCTGTATATCCGCTTCGGTACTCGGTTTGATGGCTTGGCTTGCCGCTGTGCGGACCGCTTACCAGATCGAGAAACTAATGTCGGACCGAGCCGTCCAAACCCTCCAGCGACTCTCGTCGCACTTGGAGACGGTGCCTCCGGGAGAGATCCCGAGGGGACTGGAGCTTCAGGCACAGGAGTTGCTTGAGCTAGAGCCGAGTGTTGTGAGGATCGATGTATTCGGCCCCGGTCCAGATGGCCTGACACTCCTGGCATCCAGCGCCGAGAGACAGCCGCGGGAAGCAACTCCCGCAGAGGAGAACGCTCTGAAGGAAGGCAAGATTCTGTCATTCGTGACCGAACAAGACGGCCGCCGGCTGCTCTTTACCGTGCATCCCTTCCGATTCGGCAACGGTCAGCCGGGATTCATGACGGTGATCAACTCTCTGGACATCGTGGACGCCATCATACAAACCCACTCGCGTTTGGGGATCTATCTCATGGGTTCGTCCATCCTGCTGCTGGTCGGCGGGACAGCCTGGCTGTTCCGGACTACGGTCGCCCGTCCGGTTCTTGAACTTATGGAAGTCATGAATCGATTCAAGAGCGGCGACTCGTCGGCGCGCGCCGATCAGGAACTTCCCGCCGAGTTCTCGGCGTTGGCGAAAGATCTCAACATCATGCTCGATGAGATCCAGCAGCTGAATGAAAACATGAAGCGGCGCATCGAAGAGGCGACGATGGAGCTGGAAGCTCGAAACCGCGAGCTGGAGTCGATCAACCTTCAGCTCTTCGAAGCACAGAAGTTGCGCAACCAAGCGGAACGTTTGGCTCTGGCCGGTCGATTGACTGCTTCCCTTGCGCACGATATTGGGTCCCCGCTTGGTGCCGTCTCCACCCATCTTCAGTTGCTGATGGAAGATAAGCGACTGCCCTCAGACCTGGAACGTCGGGTGCGGCTCGCCAATGAGCAGATCGATCGTGTTTGCGGGATCGTCGAAAGCCTGCTCTCCACGACCCGCGTGCGACCTCAGAAGCGGCCTGTGGATCTGATGGAGACCATCGAGGCCGTCCTGCAACTCCTGGGGCCGGGGCTGGCGCGCAGCGAGATTCAGGCGGAGGTCATTGCCTCGATCGAGGGACCCTGTGCGGTGCTGGGCGATCCCGGCCAGCTACAGCAGGTGTTCCTGAACCTGCTCAACAATGCGATGGATGCCATCTCAGGCTCCGGGAAGATCACCGTTCGCTTGCGACCGGTCGACGAGGCGGGGGACCCCGAATGGCGGATCGAAGTCGAGGATGATGGGGAGGGAATTCCCCCGGAGAACCTGGCTTCGATCTTCGAGCCTTTCTTCAGTGCCAAGCAGAAAGCCCAGGGGACGGGCATTGGCCTGGCCGTCAGCCAGGAAATCATCAATCAGCATGGTGGAAGGATTCAGGTGGACAGCAAGCCAGGTGAGGGGACCCGTTTCACCGTCTTTCTGCCCCGTCTCGTCCCATCAGTAGCGGGCGAAAGGACCGGTAATTCGTAATGAACGTGACGTCGCAAAAGCCAAAGGTGCTCGTGGTCGATGATGACCCGTCGGCGCTCGAATCGCTGGTGGAGGTCTTGAGCAAGGAAGAATACGATGTCTTTGCCACCAGGCGCGGCAGAGAGGCGCTCGATCTGGTTCAAAATCTCGACCGGGCGCTCGATCTGGTGGTCACCGACCTGCGTATGAGCGGCATCGACGGGATGAGAATCCTGGAATCGGTTCGCGAAGGGCGTCCGGAAATCCCGGTGATCGTGTTGACTGCATTTGCCGATATGGGAAGCGCCGTCGAGGCGATTCGGAAAGGGGCCTTCGATTATCTCAGCAAGCCCTTCAAACTGGACCATCTCCGCCTCGTTGTCCGTCGTGCTCTCGAGCAGAGTTCACTGCGCCAGGAAAACCTGAAACTGCGTTCGGCCCTCGAAAAGAGAGGCGAAAGCAACGGGCTGATTGGCCGAAGCCCGGAGATGGTCGAAGTCTACAAACTGATCGCCAAGGTCGCCCCGCTTTCGACGACGGTCCTCATCCAGGGTGAAAGCGGGACCGGGAAGGAACTGGTGGCCCGACTGATCCACGATCTAAGCGGACGGCCGGGGGCATTCAAGGCCATCAACTGCGGAGCTCTGCCGGAGTCTCTACTCGAGAGCGAGCTTTTTGGCTACGTGAAAGGTGCCTTTACCGGCGCTACCACTCGCAAGAAGGGGATTTTCGAGGCCGCTCAGGCGGGCACGTGTCTTCTGGACGAGATCTCGAACACCTCTCCCAACGTCCAGATGCGCCTGCTCAGGGTCCTCGAGGAGCGTGAGGTCCAGCCTGTCGGTTCGACCGACTCCATGAAGATCGATGTGCGCATCATCTCGGCCACCAATCGGCCGCTGGACGGACTTGTCGAGGCAAAGGAGTTTCGTGAAGATCTTTACTATCGGCTCAAGGTCGTCACCATCAATCTGCCGCCTCTGAGGGAGCGCCGGGGCGACATCCCGATTCTGCTGAACCACTTCGTCCAGCATTTCGCTGCAGTCTCATCGAAACCGATCGCCATCTCCGACCCCGTCTACTCGCTGCTGGCCAGCTATCCCTGGCCGGGCAACGTCCGAGAACTGGAAAACGCCGTGGAGCGTGCGATTGCCTTGAATTCCAGCGGGATTCTGATGCCGACGGATTTCCCCGAGGAGATCCGGGAAGTGGGAGAGCGTCGGCCGTCGGCCGGACAGGGGCCTTTCATGACCCTCGAGGAAAAGACGCTCGAATACGTGCTCGAAATCCTGGAAGCGACGGGCAGGAACGTCAGTCAGACGGCCGATATCCTCGGCATAGATCGGCGGACCGTTTACCGCATCCTCGAACGCCACGATATGCAGCCGAAGGCTGACCACGCGGTGTAGATGGGGTCACGGCCGGACGGGCACGTTTCTCGTCGACGCTCGCATTACGACGATCCCCCCTAGACAAATCAGTACTGTCCCCATCACCGATGCGCCGTCCGGGGTGTGGTGCCAAAACAACCAGTCCAACAATCCGGCACAGACGACCGAACTGTAGATGAACGGCCCCACACTGCCCGCGGAGCCGGACGCATAGCCGGCGGTCAGGAGGATTTGGGCGAGTGCAGCCAGAAATCCGACCCCCGCCAGGATCAGGAGTTCAGTGAACCGGATGCTCACCGTCGTCCAGGGGAAAGGAATCGCCGAACAGACCGTGGAGACGAGAGAGAAGTAGAAGACGACGCGCGTGACCGGTTCGCTGCGGGTCAAACGGCGGATCGTCACCTGGGCCAGAGCTCCCAGTACGCCGGCCGCAAGCCCAATGAATGCCGCTGTCTGGATCACGCCCCCGCTCGGCTTGACGACGAACACCACGCCCACGAAGCCAAGGACGACCGCCACGATCACCGGTCTGGTCAACTCCTCCTTGAGCCAAATCCAGGCAATCAGGGGCATGAACAGAGGCAGGGTATAATTCAGCAGGACAGCGTCGGCCAGTTCGAGTCTTCCGATCGTGTAAAAAAAGCAGTACATGGCCGTCAGACCGGCCAGTCCGCGCAGCAGGTGAAACCGTAAGACGCGCGTCCGGATGGCAGACCAGCCACGCCATCCGATCCAGGGGAGCAGTGCGAGGAGGGCAAAGCCGTTGCGACCGAAGACGATGACCGTGCTTGGCTGCGAAGCGGAAAGAACCTTCACGCCCGCACTCATCACGGCGAAGAGTGCCCCCGCAGCAATCACCTTCAATGCCCCGCGCAGTGCGATCACGATACTCGTCCCTTCCGCTGCATTTCCTCGCCATGGTATCGAAAGGGATGCCCATCCCAGAAGTCGAACCCATGCGAACCCTTTTTCACTTCCGTCGCCCGACGGTGAGGCATCCTTGCGTGAAATGCGACTTTATTCAGGAGTCGCGAAACCTCTGCGGCAAAGTTTTCATCTTTGTTGGGTGTTGAGAATCTACAGGATTCAAGGTAGATTCTTACGCGCTGCTTCTCCGGCGACCGGGGGGCGGAGAGGTTCGAGACATTCTTCGTTAACCACAATACGACAGTGACTGGTGACGGTTTATGAACAGACGAATCACAGCGCTGAACCTTATTCTGACCGGTCTGTTGGTCTTCGGAAGTACCCTGGGGGCATCAGCCGAGCGAACGGCCGAAGGTCAGATGCCGGATGGGGGTCTGACTCTCGCCGAGGCCGTCGAAAGGGCCCTGCAGAACAATCCGATGGTCCATGCGAGTGAGGCCGGAATCGATATTGCTGCTGCCGGCGTTTCCGAGGCAAAGGCAGGTCGCCTTCCCCTGCTGAAGTTCAGTGAGAAGTACACCAACAGCAACAATCCGGTGTACGTCTTCGGCAGCCTGCTCGAACAGGGTCGGTTCGGACCGAACAATTTCGATGTGGGGTTTCTGAACCACCCGGGATCGCTCTCGAATTTTCGCAGCAGCGTGGACCTCCAGATCCCCGTCTTCAACCGCTTCAAGGTGCAATCCGGAATCGAACAGGCACGCATACGCTCAGACCAGTCACAGTCGGAAGCGGGGTGGGTCCGGCAGCAGCTCCGTCTGCAAGTGATCCAGACCTACTTCGGACTCCTCGTAGCCCGACAGCGCCAGGAAGTGGCGGCCGACGCAGTTCGGACAGCACAGGCCGAGGTCGAAGACATTCAGTCCAGAGTCGAACAGGGACTGGCCGTGCGTTCGGATCTGCTGGCCATGGAGGTACAGCTCGCGGATTTCCGCCAACAGCAGGTTCAAGCGGCGGGTGACGAACAGACGGCATTGGCGGCTCTGAACTCGGTTTTGTCGGTGCCGGTGGGAACTCCCGTCCAACTGGCGGGGCAGCTCGAAGAGCGCAGCTTCCCCGTCCCACAACAGGACGAGTTGATCAAGACGGCGTTGACCAGCCGTCCGGACTATCTGAATGCCGCCAAACAGGTGGACCTGGCCAGACAGCAGATTCGCGTTGCCAGGGGAAGCTGGTGGCCCGACCTCAACCTGTTTGCTCAAGTCGGCCAGAGCACCCAGGATTTCTCGAACGGGAGTGGGGACTTTGCGGTTGGCGCGAGTCTGAACTTCGATATCGTGGACTTTGGGCGCCTGCCGCGCATCGAGCAGGCCGTGGCGCAATCACGCCGCGCGCAGGCGGATCAGGACCAGACAGCGAACCGGGTGCGGCTCGAAATCGTCCAGGCGCTTCAGCGCTATCTCACTTCCAAACAGCGTCTCCAATTGACCTCGACTGCGGTCGAGCAGGCGACCGAAGCACAACGGATCGTCCAGGACCGGCTCGACGTCGGGCTGACGACGGTGACCGATGTCCTGAGAGCTCAGACGGACCTGCTGAGGGCCCGGCTCAATCAGCTGGGGGCGCGCTACGAGCACTATCTCGGCTACGCCCAGGTCTTGCTGGCGTCCGGCACTCTGGACGATGTCAGGCCATTCTCCAATTAGTTTCCAGTTCGGTGAGGACCAAGAAATGATACGCAACCTCATTCTAGCAGCGGCACTCATATCCACTCTGGCGCTGGTCCAGTGCTCCGCCGATCGGACGAGCACGAGCGAGCCGGTCGTCGCTGAGAGCCCCATCCCGGTCAAGATTGAGACGGTGTCTCAGACGACTGCGGCGGACGGATTCGAAGCCACCGGAACCGTGAGTTCGAAGACGGTAACTCCGATCTCTGCCAAGGTCATGGGATACGTCGAGTCGGTCGAAGTACGCGAGGGAGACCGGGTGCAGGCCGGACAGCTTCTGGTGTCCATCGATTCACGCGACGCCCGCACTCGAGTGACTCAGGCGGAAGCCGGACTGGCCGAAGCGAAGAGCGCGCTGGAGGAAGTCAATCGCTCAATCGATGCGGCTCAGTCGGCTCGCGACGCGGCTGCCGCCAACGCCCAGCTGGCCGACTCGACCTTCCAGAGGTTTGCGGAGCTCCTGAAGAGGAACTCCGTGAGCAAGCAGGAATACGACGAGGTTTCGGCCCGAAAGCAATCCGCGGAGGCCCAGCTTCGGCAATCCGAAGAAATGCTGCAGTCCGCTAGGGCCAAGAAGGGACAGGTCGAGTCCAAGATCGAGCAAGCCCAGGCGGCGCTGGAGCAGGCCCGGCTCTATCTCGGCTACTGTCGTGTCCAGGCGCCCTTTGCCGGTGTGATCTCCGATAAACAGGTCGATCTGGGGCAGTTAGCCTCTCCCGGTGTTCCCCTGTTGACGCTGGAGGATGCGAAGAACTTCGAAATGCACGCCATCGTTCCGGAAAGCAGGATCGATCAGATAGCGGTGGGTCAGGCGGTGGACGTAAGCGTCGATTCGTTGGGCCGCACCCTGAGCGGCTCCGTCGTCGACATCGTGCCCCGGTCCGATCCGGCCAGTCGATCCGTCATGGTGAAGATCCGCTTGCCGTACAGCCCCGGCCTCCACTCCGGCCTCTATGCAACGGCTCAGCTGCTCGACAAGGGGGAAACGATCATCTCGGTGCCGGCCTCGGCGCTGATCTATCGGGGACAGTTGGTGGGACTCTACAAGGTTGACGAATCGAATCATGCGACCTTCCGCCTGGTCAAACCCGGTAGGGACCTGGGAGATCGTGTCGAGGTACTCTCCGGAGTTTCCCCGGGGGATCGAGTCGTCGTGGAACCCTCCGATTCTCTGAAAGACGGTTCGTCGCTCGAGATTTCGGCCAACCGGAAGCTTCTCCCTACAGGGGATGCCAATCGTACGAAGTCGCAGCGGCAGACCGCGACGCTCGAGTTCGAGAACTGTTAAGCCGGAGTAAGCGATGAAACAGATCGGAATTGCAGGCAAGCTCGCTCACGCATTCATCGACTCCAAATTGACGCCTCTGCTGGTTGGCGCCGCGATCCTGCTCGGAGCGGGAGCCGTGTTCATGCTGCCCAGGGAGGAAGAGCCTCAGATCATCGTTCCCATGATCGACGTCTTCGTGCAAATGCCGGGTGCCAGCGCCCGGGAAGTCGAAGAACGTGTGACCAAGCCGATGGAGAAGCTTCTCTGGGAGATCCCGGGCGTCGAGTACGTTTACTCGACCTCGAGTCCCGGTTCGTCGATGGCCATCGTTCGCTTCTACGTCGGGGAGAACGAAGAGGACGCGATCGTTCGTCTCAACCAGAAGATGTCGGCCAACTACGACCTCATCCCTCCGGGTGCCGGTCCTCCTTTGATCAAACCGCGCTCCATCGATGATGTGCCGATTCTTGCCTTGACTCTCTGGAGTGAGCACGAGGACCACTTCATGCTGCGCCGCGTCGCCGCCCAGCTGCACGATCAGATCAAGCAGGTGCAGGATGTCTCTGAAGTCACGCTCATCGGGGGGCAGCGGCGTCAGGTTCGAGTGCTGCTCGATCCGGCTCGCATGGAGGCTCTGCACGTTTCTCCCACGCTGGTCAGCCGGATGCTGCAGCGTTCGAATCAGCAGATGCAGGCGGGCGAGTTCTCCCAAGCCAACCACGATTATCTCGTCGACACGGGCGGGTTCCTCAAGGATGCGGACGATGTGCGCAATGTGGTCGTGGCGGTCTATCAGGGCCGGCCGGTCTACCTGAAGGACGTTGCCAAGATCGAGGACGGTCCCGAAGAGCTGGCCAACTATGTGCTCTACGGTCAAGGGCCCGCCGGCGCCGAGTCTACGGAAGTCGGGTCCCATTCGGTGGGCCCCGAGAGCAAAGAGGACGGCACTGTCAAAGAGGCGGGAGTGGTCGGAAACGCGTTTCCGGCGGTGACCATCTCCGTGGCGAAAAGAAAAGGAACCAACGCCATTGTGGTTGCCGACCATGTCCTGGAGAAGGTCGAGGCCATGCGCGGCGTGCTCGTGCCGGACGACATACATCTGACCGTCACCCGCAATTATGGTGAGACGGCAGAGGCGAAATCCGACGAACTGTTGTTCCACATGCTGCTGGCCATCCTCTCGGTCACCGTGCTGATCTGGCTGACTCTCGGTCTGCGCGAGTCGGGAATCGTGGCGATCGCCATTCCGGTGACGCTGGCCCTGACCCTGGTC